>CAVPXQ010000014.1:0-43886 GCA_963709715.1 uncultured Gaiellaceae bacterium | reverse complement strand
GGCTCACCGCACGACGATGTCCGTCCACTCGTCCACCCAGTTGCTCGCGGTCCTCGTCGACGACGTCGGGCGGAGCTCGAGCGGTAGTTCGGGCACGACGGCGAACTCGCGGAACGCCGGCGGGAGCGCCGCATCCGTTCGCGCCGGGAAGACGAACATCTGCAGCGGGATGTCCTCCTGGAACCGCTTCGAGAGCATGAAGTCGATCAGCTCGCGCGCGCCGTCCTCGTTCTGCGCGCCGCGCAGGACGCCGGCGAACTCGACCTGTCGGTAGCAGCTCGACTCGACGACGCCGGTCGGCGCTGTCCTCGGGCGCGGCTTCGCGAAGATCACCTCCGCCGGAGGGCTCGAGGCGTAGGACACGACGACGGGCCTGTTCCCCTTGCTTCCCGCCGAGCCCGAGAAGCGCGAGTAGTACGCGTCCTCCCAGCCGTCGACGACGAGCACGCCGTTCGCGCGCAGTCCGCGCCAGAAGCTCTGCCAGCGGTCGCCGAACTTCGCGATGGTCGCGAGCATGAAGGCGAGCCCGGGTGTCGACGTCGCCGGGTTCTCCACCACGAGTTGCCCGCGATGGCGCGCGAGCAGCAGGTCTTCGAGACTCTCGCGGCGGCTCGACGCCGTGGTCGGCGAACCACGCCTTGTCGTAGTTGAGGCAGACGTCGCCGTGGTCGATCGGCGTCGCGCGGTTCTCCGGGTCGAGCCAGAGCGCCGGATCGACGTTCGCGAGCTCGGGCGACTCGTACGGCTCGAAGACGTCGCCGTCGAGCGCGCGCTGGAGCAGGTTGTTGTCGACGCCGAACAGCACATCGCCCTCCGGGTTGCCCGCGGTGAGGAGCGCGCGCGTGACGACCTCGCCCGCGTCGCCCGCCTTGAGGATCCGGAGCTTGAGGCCGCTCTCGTTCTCGAACGCCTTCTTCACCGTCCGGCGAGATCGCGAACGAGTCGTGCGTGACGAGCACGACCTCGGTCGGCGCGCTCGTCGCCCCGCCACAGCCTGCGAGGCAGCACGCGGCGGCGAGCAGCGACGGATGCAGGCCGCTCGCGCGTCTCACTTGCTCGCTCCCCGGTCGGATCGCGAGGAGCACGCCGCGCTCGACGCGTGACGCGGGCGACTGTGCCGACGAAGACGTTCGAGACGCCGCGGCTCGAGCCGGGCTCGAGCGTCTCGCCGCGCAGCGGGTACGCGAGCCCGTCGGTCGTGACGCCCTCCGCCGGCGCCGTTGACCGCGAGGAGCGTGATGAGCTCGCCCGGCGCACCCTCGAGCTCGCGCTCGCCGCGGACGACGTGGACGTGAGCGTCGCCGACGAGTGCGTCGACCTGCGCCGCGGCGTAGCGCTCCGATGCGAGGAGGAGGAGCGTCGCGAGCTCGTGGTCGAGCCGGCCGCCCGGTCCCGGCGAGCACGAGGATGCGCTGCGCGGCTCATCGTCGATCGCGACGTCGAGCGCGAGCTCGAGGTCGGTCGCGTCCTTCTCGGCGGGATGCCGCTCGATGCGGACGCCCGCCGCCTCCGCCTCCGCGACCGCCTCGGGCGACGCCGAGTCGAAGTCGCCGACCGCGACGGTCACGTCGAGGCCGAGCGCGAGCGCGTGCTCGAGCCCGCGGTCGGCCGCGACGACGGGCGCCCCGATCGGCACGGCCAGCGCCGCGCGCGGATCCGGCGGCTTCACCGCCCGACACCACCACCACGACCTCTTCCGACACGCCTTCCTCCGCTGGCATTACCCAGATCAGGTTCTGCGGGTCGGCGGCGCTCTCGTCCGCCCTCTCAGCCCGGCTGTCCCGAGCTCCCCGTTACGCTCGGGCCATCGTAGCGCCTGCCGCATTCGTGGACGAGCTGGCCGTCGTCAGCATCGGTCGCACGTTCAACCAGTACGCGGAAGGACCGCGTGGCGAGCTCCTTCGCGAGCGCCTCGTCGGCTACCTGGAGGACCGGGCCGACGCGCCGGTCCTGCTCGTCGGCGAGGCGCCCGGCTACCGCGGTGCGCGCGTCTCGGGGATCCCGTTCACGTCCGAGCGCCAGCTGACGGGATCAGGCCCGGCCGAGGCGACGGCGACGATCGTCCACCGCGTGCTCGCCGAGCTCGAGCTCGAGGACGACGTGCTCCTCTGGAACGTCGTGCCGACGCATCCGGGCACGGCGACGAGCAACCGCCGGCCGACGCGCGACGAGATCGACGGCGAGCGACTGCGTTCGTCCGCGAGCTCGCGCGCGGCCGCCGCGTCATCGCAGTCGGCCGCGATCGCGCACTCTGCGCTCGGCGGCGTGTACGTGAGGCATCCGTCTCACGGCGGCGCCGAGTGTTTCAGGAGCGGTCTCCGGTCCGCCTGCGACGGCGACCTACGACGCGCGAAGAGAAGGCCGCCGCTTCCGCGACGGCCTTCGCCCGACTTACTTCACCTGATGCGTCCTCCCCCTACTGATGTCCCTCGAAGGAGTGACTAAGCGCATGAAAGACGCGTTCTGCGCGCGCGTCAACCCATCGCGCGCAGAACCGCCCAAACGGGGGATGCGAGGCTGGACGTTAAGCGCGCGACAGTGGCCGGCCCGAGCGCCGAAACGAGCGCGGCGAGGAGGACATCCGAGGGTAGGCTCGCGCCGATGACCGCCTATCCGGTTCGGAGGAACACGATCCTCCTGAGCCTGTGTCTGGTGACGCTGTCGGGCGTCATCCAGCTGGCGGTCGCGGTCGCGACGATCACGCTCGTCCTCGTCACCGGGATCGAGTCGATCCTCGGTCTGGGGCCCGCCATCTTCCTGACGGCCGGCGCACTCGCTGCGCTTCCCGCGGGTCGCCTCATGGATCGCGTCGGGCGCGTTCCGGTGATCGCCGGTGGATTCGTGACCGGATCGGCCGGCTGCGCGCTGACAGCAGTGGGCTGTCTCGTGGACAGCGCCCCGCTCGTCATCCTCGGCTTCGTCGGGGTGGGTGCGATGAACGGCGGCGTGCTCCTCGCGCGCACGGCCGCTGCCGACATGTACCCCCCGAGAAGAAAGCTCGCGCGATCTCGTACGTCCTCTTCGGCGCCCTCTTCGGCGCCGCTCTCGGCCCGCTCGTGTTCCGCCCGCTGTTCGCCGGCAAGGACTTCGAGCTCGACACGCTCGTCATTCCGTGGTTCGTCGCCTCGGCGATGGCGCTCGTCGGGCTGATCCTCGCTCTCAACATCCGACCAGATCCACGCACGATCGCGCTCGCGCTCCAGGCGGAGCAGGAGGAGGACTCGCCCGCTGCCCCGGCGGCGCCGCTCGGTGAGATCCTGCGTCGGCCCGGCGTCCCGTCAGCGGTGATCGCCGCGCTCGCGAGCTTCGCCGTGATGGCGGGCGTCATGAATCTGACGGGGTACATCGTCGTCGGCCACCACCACGAGCAGGCAGACGTCTTCACCGTGATCAGCTTGCACATCGTGGGGATGTACGCGCTCGTCCTCGTCATCGGCGCGCTCGTCGACCGGGCCGGCCGACGGCCGACGCTGCTGTGGGGGCTGGCCATCATGGCCGTCTCGACAGTGTTGCTCGCCTTCGTCCAGTCGATCGCATGGACCTCCGTATCGCTGTTCCTGCTCGGGCTCGGCTGGAACCTGTCGTACATCTCCGCGACCGCCGAGCTCGTGACGCACGCGACGCCGGTCGAGCGCGGGAAGCTCGTCGGCTTCACCGATCTGTCCGCAGGGCTCCTCGCTGCCGCGCTCGCGCTTCTCGGGGGTGCCGCGTATACGGAGTGGGGAGTCGTCGCAGTGGCGGTCGGTGCGACGCTCGCGGTCGTCGTTCCTGCATCCGCGATCCTCTTCGCGCGGCGCGCTCCTACGGTCGCTCCCGAGGCGGTCGGATAGGGGCCATTCGTTGCTACAATCGGCCGCCGGCGGACGGCGAGTCCGCCCTCTTTCTGTGATGAAGACGTACACGGCCAAGCCCGGAGAGATCCAGCGCGAGTGGTACCTCGTGGACGCCGAGGGGAAGACCCTCGGACGTCTCGCGACCCAGATCGCGGACATGCTCCGAGGGAAGGGGAAGCCGGTGTACACCCCTCACGTCGACACCGGCGACTTCGTGGTCGTCGTGAACGCGGAGAAGGTCGCGGTGACGGGCTCGAAGCTCGACACGAAGATCTACTACCGCCATTCCGGCTACCCCGGTGGGCTCAAGCAGCGGACGCTCCGCGAGCAGCTCGAGCGCCGGCCGACCGAGGTCATCCGCAAGGCCGTCAAGGGAATGCTTCCGAAGAACAAGCTCGCGTCGGCGCAGCTGAACAAGCTGAAGGTCTACGCCGGGCCCGATCATCCGCACGCCGCACAGGCGCCGAAGCCGTTGGAGCCCTCGTGACCGAGATCGCGCAGTACCTCGGCACCGGCAAGCGCAAGACGTCGATCGCGCGCGTGATCCTGCGGCCGGGCGACGGCAAGACCTGGATCAACGGGCGCACGATCGACGAGTACTTCCCCCGCCCGGTGCACCGCAAGATGGTGCTCGCGCCGCTCGAGGTCGCCGAGGCGTCGTCCACGTACGACCTTCGCGTCCGCGTGCATGGCGGCGGCATCTCGGGCCAGGCCGGCGCGATCCGGCACGGCATCGCCCGTGCGCTGGTCGAGGCGGACCCCGAGGTGCGGATTCCGCTGAAGCGGCAGGGTTTCCTCACCCGCGACGCTCGCATCGTCGAGCGCAAGAAGGCCGGCCTGCACAAGGCCCGCAAGGCCCCGCAGTTCTCGAAGAGGTAGGTTCGGCCGCCGTGCGGCGGTACTTCGGAACGGATGGGGTACGAGGCGTTGTCGGCGACGACTTGACCGTCGATCTCGTCGAGACGATCGGCAAGGCAGCGACGCTCTGGGCCGGTGCAGGTCGCGTGCTCGTGGGACGCGACACGCGCGGGTCCGGGCCCGAGCTCGAAGAAGCGGTGGCGCGTGGGATCGCGTCGGCTGGTGGCATGGCAGTGCTCGGCGGCGTCCTCCCGACACCCGCCGTCGCCCTGGCCGCTGACGGCCTCGGCGTCGTCGTCTCCGCGTCGCACAACCCGCCGGAATACAACGGCGTCAAGCTCTTCGAGCGCGGTGCCAAACTCGTGGACGAGCAGGAGGAGGAGATCGAGGCACTCTTCGACGCGCCCGCACCCGGTGGCGGCGCGGTCGAGCCTCTCGACGGCGTCGGCGAGGGGTACAGCGCGCACGTCCTCGAGCACTTCGGGTCGGACCTGTCCGGGCTCCGCGTCGGCGTCGACTGCGCGAACGGGGCGTTCGCGGCGCTGGCGCCCGGCGTCTTCGAGACGCTCGGTGCGGAAGTCCATGCGATCGGCGTCGCGCCCGACGGGTCGAACATCAACATCGGCTGCGGCGCGACCGACCTCACGGCGCTGCAAGAGCTCGTGAGGAGCGAGGCGCTCGATCTCGGAGTCGCTTTCGACGGCGACGGCGACCGCATGCTCGCAGTCGACGAGCGAGGTGAGCCGGTCGACGGTGACCAGATACTCGCCGTGCTCGCGCTCCATCTCGGTGTCGATCTCGTCGCGGTAACGGTGATGACGAACCTGGGTTTCCACCGGCTCATGGCGGAACGGAACGTCAAGGTCGTCACGACACCTGTTGGCGATCGCTACGTGCTCGAGGCGCTGAAGCGCGAGGGCGGCCTTCTCGGCGGCGAGCAGTCGGGCCACCTCGTCTGGCTCGGCCACCACGTGACGGGCGACGGCCTCGCTGCGGCCATCCTGCTCTGTGGCGCCGCGCGCGGCCGGGGCCTCCACGATGCAGTCTCGGTCATGCGCCGCTACCCGCAGGTGTTGCGCAACGTTCGTGTGCCGACGCGCGAGCTTTCGGCAGGCGTTCTCGCCGAGGTCGACCGCGTCAATGCCGACCTCGGGGACGGGGGGCGCGTCCTCGTGCGGCCCTCGGGCACCGAGCCCGTCGTTCGCGTCCTGGCCGAGGCGGAAAATGCGGCAGATGCAGAGAAGTTGTGTGCTAGCATCGCCGCGCTCGTGGAACGAGAGCTCGGCTGAGCCCGACGGAGGGCGCCGCCGGGCTCTTATGCGTTTAATGAGGCTCTAGGCCATGTGCGGAATCATCGGATACGTCGGATCACGTGAGTGCAAGTCGCTCCTGCTCCAGGGGCTGGAGCGCCTCGAGTACCGGGGCTACGACTCGGCCGGGATCGCGCTTCTCGAGGCCGACGGGCTCGACTACGTCCGCGCCGTGGGGCCGCTCGGGAACCTGAAGGAGCGCGCTACGTCGAACGGGTCGGCAGCGACCACGGGCCTCGGGCACACGCGCTGGGCGACGCACGGCGGCGTGACCGAGCAGAACGCCCACCCGCTCGCCGGCTGTGACCCGTCCCGGGCCGCGATCGTCCTCAACGGCATCGTCGAGAACTACCGCGAGCTCATCGAGAGTCTCGTGGAGGACGGCCATACGTTCAGCTCGGAGACCGACGCCGAGGCAGTGACGCACCTCATCGAGCGCTACTACGAGGGAGACCTTGTCGAGGCGGTGCGCAAGGCCTTCGCGGAGCTCGAGGGGCACTTCGCGTTCGTCGCGATCCACCACGACCACCCGGGGCTCCTCGTCGGGGCGCGGAAGCATGGCGTGCCGCTCGTGGTCGGGATCGGCGAGGGCGAGATGTTCCTGGCCTCGAATGCAGCCGCATTCCTTCGTGAGACGCACACGGTGCAGTTCCCGGCCGACGAGGAGATCGTCGAGCTGCGTCCCGAAGGCGCGATCTTCCAGAACGCTGACGGGAGCCCGGTCGAGCACGAACCGGTCGAGCTCGACTGGGACGACGAGGGTGCCGAAAAAGCCGGCTTCGAGACCTTCATGCTCAAGGAGATCTACGAGCAGCCCGAGGCCGTGGCCGAGACGATCGGCGACCGTGTTCGCCATGGAACCCTCGTCCTCGAGGGTCTCAACATGTCGGGCAAGGACGTCAAAGAGCTCCGTCGGATCGTCCTCCTGGCATGCGGCACGGCGTACCACGCGTGCGTCGTGGGGCGGTACGTGATCGAGGAGTGGGCGCGCGTTCCCGTCGAGTTCGACATCGCGAGCGAGTGGATCTACCGCAACCCCGTCATCAACGAGCACGATCTCGTCATCGGGATCACGCAGTCCGGGGAGACGCGCGACACGATCGAGGCGCTCAAGCTCGCGAAGGAGCGCGGAGCGCGCACGGTTGCGATCACGAACATGATGGGCTCGCAGGTCACGCGTGAGGTCGACTCGGTGCTCTACACACGCGCAGGCCTCGAGATGGGCGTTGCCGCGTCGAAGACCTTCACCGCGCAGGTGGCGCTCCTCTACCTCGTCGCGCTCAAGCTCGCGCAGATCCGCGAGACGCTGCCGCCCGGCGAGATCGAGTTCATCCTCGACTTCGTCTACAAGCTGCCTGCCAAGATCCAGCAGTTCCTCGACGGCGACCACCCGATCGACGAGATCGCGCAGCGCTACCACGACGCGCACTTCTTCCTCTATCTCGGGCGCCACATCGGGCTGCCCGTCGCGCTGGAGGG
Organism: uncultured Gaiellaceae bacterium; assembly: GCA_963709715.1. Lineage (GTDB taxonomy): Bacteria > Actinomycetota > Thermoleophilia > Gaiellales > Gaiellaceae > GMQP-bins7. Next base: position 36,406 of record CAVPXQ010000014.1, on the reverse strand, counting down.
CGCGCTCAAGCTCAAGGAGATCTCGTACATCCCGACCGAGGCGTACTCGGCGGGCGAGATGAAGCACGGGCCGATCGCGCTGCTGGACGAGGAGACGCCGGTCGTCGTCGTCGCGACGAACATCCACGTCTACGACAAGATCGTCTCGAACATCCAGGAGGTACGCGCCCGCGGTGCGCACGTCATCGCAATCGCCACGGACGGCAACGAGGACATCCAGCACCACGCTGACGACGTCATCTTCGTCCCCAAGACGCCGGCGTTTCTCCAGGTCGTGCTCGCGATCCTGCCCTTGCAGCTGCTGGCCTATCGCATCGCCCGACTCCGCGGCCTGAACGTGGATCAGCCGAGAAATCTCGCCAAGACCGTGACGGTGGAGTGAAGCCGCCCTCCCGACCGAAGACCGTCATCGTCGAGTAGTCAGCGCGGCGACCAGGCCGTCGGGGTCCTCGACGGCCACGCGCAGCTCACGGACGGTGAGCGGAATCGGCCCCATCCGCGCGCGAACCGACGGATTGAAGTCGATGCGCACGAGCCCGGACGAGGAGCCGTTCACAAGCCAGCGTCCGCGCCAGCCGTGAACACCCCAGCTCCAGGCCCGCTCGTCGTCCGTCCGCGCGTCGCGGACGTTGACACGCAGCGCGTCGAGCTTGAACGCCCAGCCCATCCGGACGCGGATGGTTTCGTCGTCGACCGCGACCCAGGACCCGCTCGGCGTGAGCCCGAGGATGCCCATTGCGCGATTGAGACCTGTGAAGCGAATCGGAAAGCGGGTCGACATGTGGGCTGATGGTGCCAGTGTCGGGGAGGCGACGGGCGTCGGGCGGCGTGAGATGACTAACGCGCCGTAGACACAAGCTTCACGGAACCGTCATACGCCGTCGCTACGGTCGTCGGCTCACAAGCACGACGACCAACGGGAGGTAACCGATGAGGATCTCCGTACGGCGTCCTTCGCCTGCGCTCGTGATCTCGTGCGTCGCGCTCGCCCTCGCGCTGGGCGGGACGAGCTACGCAGCCGTGCTGAAAATCCCCAGCAACAGCGTTGGCACCGCGCAGTTGAAGAACTCGGCGGTGACGTCCGCGAAGGTGAGGAACCGCTCGCTCCTCCGCGCGGACTTCGCTCCCGGCCAGATTCCCGCGGGGCCGACCGGGCCCCAGGGGCCGGCAGGCCCGGCCGGGCCTGCAGGACCTCCTGGTCTGACCGCCATCGAGCGAGTCGAGGCGACGTCCGACAACAACTCGACCAACGCGAAGACGATGACCATCGCCTGCCCGAGCGGGAAGCGATTGCTGGGGGGAGGCGTGCGTCTCAACCCCATCCTCACGCAGCTCGCCGTCCAACAGGCGTTCCCGGACAACGACAACGTATTCCGGGCGAACGCGCGCGAGATGACGGCGACCGCGCAGAACTGGTCGATCACCGTGTTCGGCGTCTGCGCGAACGCCAGCTGAGCTGTCGTACTCGGAGAGCGCTTCGGCGCTCTCCGAGTACGCTGACCCCGATGGCCGAGGCGCCTCCGTACTCGACGCGGCGCGTTGCGACCCGGCGGCTGCCCGACGTTGTGGACGACCACGATCTCGTGGCCGTCGAGGAGCCGCTCGAGATTCGTATCGGGGGCGAGCCGGTTGCGGTGACGATGCGAACCCCGGGTCACGACGAGGAGCTGGCGCTCGGCTTCTGCGTCACGGAGGGCATGGATCCCGTCCTTGCCCGCGTACCCGACGACCTTGCCGCGAACGCGGTCGAGGTCGAAGCGGCCGGTTTCGACCCGGAGCGGCTTCGCAGGCATTTCTACACGTCGTCCTCGTGTGGCGTCTGCGGGAAGGGCGCGATCGAGGCGGTGCAGGTGACCGCACCGCGCATCGAGAGCGGGTTGGAGCTCTCGGTCGACCTCGTGGCGTCGCTTCCGGGCCGTCTCCGCGAAGCGCAGCGGGCCTTCGCGGCCACCGGAGGACTGCACGCGACCGGGCTCTTCGACGGCACGGGCGAGCTCCTCTGCGTTCGGGAGGACGTCGGGCGTCACAACGCGATGGACAAGGTCGTGGGCTGGGCATTCACGCACCAGCTGCTCCCGCTCACGGGCAATGCTCTTTGCGTCAGCGGTCGTCTCTCGTTCGAGCTTGTCCAGAAGGCGGCGGTCGCGGGCTGTCCCGTCCTTGTCGCGGTCGGAGCGCCGTCGTCACTTGCAGTGGAGCTCGCGGAGGATCGAGGCGTCACCCTCTGCGGCTGGGTGCGTGACGGCCGCGTGACCGTCTACACCGAGCCGTGGCGGATCGTCTAGCCGCGACCGCGATCCTCCTCGTCGGAGGGGCGTCCGAACGCTTCGGCTCGCCGAAAGCGCTCGCGCCGTTCCGAGGCGAGACACTCGCCGAGCGCGCCTACCGGACCCTCGGCGAGGTCTGTGACGAGGTGCTCGCGGTGGGGAGGGCGGAGGACGCTCTCGCGCTTCCGTTCCCCGTGCTCGATGACGGCGCCGAAGAGCGCGCGCCGATCTTCGGCGTGGTCGCGGGGCTCCGAGCTGCGCGGCACGACGCGTGCCTCGTGCTCCCGGTCGACTGCCCGCTCGTGACGCCGGAGCTCCTCCGCGAGCTGCTATCGGCCGCGGCCGTGCCCCAGACCGGTCCGCTTCCGGGCGCATACGCGAAGACCACGCTCCCGGACCTCGAAGCGCGCGTAGCTCACGGCGAGCTCTCGCTCCGCGGTATCAACCAGGTCTCGGTCGATGTCGACGAGACGCTCCTGCTCAACGTGAACACGCCCGTGGATCTCATCGAGGCGACGATTGCCGACTGGGCGCGTGAACGTCCGGACGTGCAGGCGGCGGTGGTCGTCGGCTCGCGGGCACGGCTCGCCACGCCCGCGGACCGCTGGTCGGATCTCGACGTCGGCCTGTTCCTCGACGACCCGGCCGTCGTGGCCGAGGATGCGACGTGGGTGGCCGAGTTCGGGAGCCCCGTGCTGACCTTTCTGGAAGACGCAGCAGTCGCCGGCAGCGTCGAGCGCCGTGTGCTGTACGAGGGCGGCGAGGACGTCGACTTCGTCCTCCTTCCCGCCTCCGCCTGGCGAGAGCTCGCGGCCGCTCGCGGGGCGCAACTGCTGCTCTCACGGGGCTATCGCGTACTCCACGACGAGCTCGGCATGGCGGCGGAGCTCGGTGAAATCGTCGCACCGGAGCCGTTGCCGCCGCCCGACGAGGCTGCGTTTACCGAGCTGGCGAGCGACTTCTGGTTCCACGCGCTCTGGGCTGCGAAGAAGCTCCGGCGAGGCGAGGTCTACACGGCCCTCGGCTGCCTCGACCGGCTCTTGCTCTCGAACCTGGTGACGCTCCTGAGATGGCACGCGGAGGCCGTCGATCAGTCGGTCGACACGTGGCACGGCACCCGCTTCGTCGAGCGCTGGGCTGATCCCGGCGCGCTCGCCGCACTCGAAACCGCCGTCCCCGGGTATGGCGTTCACGAGGTCGCCCGAGGGCTGTGGGAGACGATCGACCTCTTCCAGGGGCTCGAGGAGGAGACGGCCCGTCGGCTCGGTCTCGGGGTCGAGCTCGACCACGCCGACCTTCGACGACGGGTCGCGGAGGTCGTCCGAGACCCGAGGCACGACGGGGCTACGCTCTGAGCATGGCGCGGCTCCTGCTCGCGGCACTCGTGCTGGTCATCGTCGCGGGGTGTGGCGGAGGCCAGGACGACGCGACGACGCCGGCGCACGTCTACTTCCTGCGCGACGGCATGGTCTGGCCGGTTGCGCGGGAGGTCGAGGGCGACCAGGTCGAGTCGGCGACACTCGACGCCCTTTTCGACGGGCCGACCGCGGAAGAGAAGGACGCGCTCGGTGCAACGACTGCCGTTTCCGGCGGCGGACCGACGCTGACGATCGCGGACGGTGTCGCGCGCATTCAGCCCGCCGGGCCGTACTCATCCGAGGCTCTCGCGCAGATCGTGTACACGCTGACCCAGTTCGACACGATCGAGTCGGTCGAGGTCGACAAGCGCTACACGCGCGCCGACTTCGAGCAGCAGACGCCGCTGATCCTCGTCGAGTCGCCTCTCCCATTCGCGGAGGTGTCGAGCCCGCTGCAGGTGTCGGGGACCGCCAACACGTTCGAGGCGACCTTCGAGTATGAGGTGAAGGACACGAACGGGAAGGTCGTGGACACGAACTTCGTCACTGCAACCTCGGGCACGGGAACGCGCGGCACCTTCGCCTTCACGACCGGCGACTTCGACGACGTCGCGGCACTGATCGTGTTCGAGAGATCCGCCGAGGACGGCTCGCGGATCCACGAGATGGCGATTCCGCTCACGACCTCGTCGTAACCCTCGACGGCGTACTCTCTGCGGATGCCCGACGCTCCCTGGCGCTGCTCGCAGTGCGGCACGGTCAACGAGCCGGTCGCGAACTCGTGTCGGACGTGCGGCCGCTGGCCGAGCCTGTTCGACCTCGAGCAGAGCACGATCGAGGTTGACAGCCCTGCCCGGGAGGAGGACGTCTACGCGAACCCCATGCCTGCGGCCGAGGTCGAGCAGGTCGAGCCGAACGTCGCCGGCCCCAGTCTGACGCCCGGCACCATCGGCCTCCCGCAAGAGCTCGAGCCGGCAGACGACGACGAGGTGGAGGAGTCGACGCCGAAACCGCTCTGGCGACGGCTCACGTCGTTCATCGTGCCGCTCGCAGTCATCCTGTACATCCTGATCACGATGCTGGCCAACCGCGGCTAGCGCTAGCGCTCGAACAGGACCTGACCCGACTCGACGACGCGCCTCTCGCCATGCCCGATCTCGATCTCGAGCCGCCCGTCGCGGAGGATCTGGAGCGCGGTCGCAGGCTCGCCGTCGACGGTGATCTGCCGGCCCCGGAGGAAGTCGCGCGCTCCGATCTCGCCGTAGAGGTCGTCGAGCCCGCCGTGTCGCCAACCGTCGTAGATGCGCTCGAGCCGGAAGAGCAGGGAGCCGAGCAGCGGCGCGCGGTCGTACGTCGTGCCGGTCAGCGAGCGCAGTGAGCCGGGCGGCGTCGGTGCGTCGAGCGGGAGCTCGTCCCGCGTCTGGTTGACGTTGATGCCGATGCCCACAACGACCGTGGCGTCGGCGAGCTCGGAGAGGATCCCGGCGACCTTGCGGCGGTTCAGCATCACGTCGTTCGGCCACTTGATCTGAGCCGTGAGGCCCGTCGCTCCCTCGATCGCCTCCGCCGCCGCGAGCGCGGCCACGAGCGAGAGCTCGGGGAGGTGCCGCTCGGCGGGCGGATGCAACATGACCGACGCGAGAATGGAGCTGCCAGGCGGCGCCAGCCACTTCCGACCGTGGCGGCCCTTCCCGCTCGTCTGATGATCGGTCGCCGCAACGGCGCCCTCCTGCAGCCCGGAGTCGAGCAGGAGGAACTGCGTCGACTCGCACTCCGGCTCGTAGAGGAACGGCTTGCCGAAGCGCCCGCGGAGATGCGGCGCGACGGCCTCCTTGCTGAGCGAGGTCGGCGCGGCCGTCGTCACGCCGCGCGTTCTACCCGCACGGCGCTCACCTTGTACTCGGGCGTGCCGATGAGCGGGTCGCCGACGTCGTGCGTCAGCCAGTTGACCTTCTGCTCCGCGAAGTGGAGCGCCATCCACACGAGCCCCGGGAAGACGCGGTCGGTGATGTGAGTGCGCGCCTGGAGGTCGCCGCGGCGCGATACGAGCCTCGCCCAGTCGCCCTCTACGAGGCCGAGGGCAGCCGCATCGTCGGCGGAGATCTCGAAGAAGGGGTCCTCCTGCTTGTCCGTGATCCCGGACTCGCGCATCGTCATCGTCGCCGAGTTGTAGTGGTAGAGCGTGCGTCCGGTCGAGAGGACGAGCGGGTACTCGGAGTCCGGCTGCTCGATGGGCTCCTGGTACTCGACCGGGAAGAACTTCCCGCGCCCGGGTGGGCGCGCCGGCGCGGGCGCGTGAAGGAATTGCGTTCCCGGATGGCCCATCTCGGGGACGGGCCACTGGATGCCGTTCTCCTCGATGCGGTCGTAGCGGAGGCCGTACCAGTTCGGAGCGAGGTCGGCGAGCTCGTTCCAGACGGACTCTGCGTCCGGGTACTCGGGCCAGTTTCCACCGAGCGCCTTGGCCATGAGGATGACGATCTCGCGGTCGCCTCGCGCCTCGCCCGGAAGCGGTGCGGCCTCGCGCACGCGTGAGACGCGCCGCTCGGTGTTCGTGAAGGTGCCGTCCTTCTCGGCGAAGCTCGACGCAGGGAGGACGACGTCGGCGTACTTCGCGCTCATGTCGTTGAGGAAGATGTCCTGCGAGACCATGAAGTCGAGCTTCTCGATGCCAAGCTCGACGTGGTGTACGTTCGGCTCGGTCTGCATCGGGTTCTCGCCGATGAGGTAGAGCGCGCGTACACGGCCGTCGTGGAGGCCGCTCATCATCTGGTCGAGGCGGTAGCCGGGTGTCTCCGGCACCTCGGTCCCCCATGCCTCCGAGAACTTCCGACGGATCTCGGGGTCGTCGATGGCCTGGTAGCCGGGGAGGTACATGGGGTTCGCGCCGGAGTCGTTGAGCCCCTGGACGTTGTTCTGGCCGCGGAGGGCGTTGAGGCCGGTCGATTCATAGCCGAGGTGCCCCGTCATCAGGACGAGGTTCGAGAGCGACCAGATGTTGTCGACGCCGCACGCGTGCTCGGTGATCCCGAGCGTGTAGAAGACGGCTGCGTGGCGCTCGCTGGCGTACTCACGGGCGGTCGCGCGGATGTCCTCGGCGGCGACGCCCGTGATCTTCTCGGCGTCTTCGGGCGAGTAGTGCATGACGACCTCGCGGACAGCGTCGAAGTCGTCCGTGTAGTCGCGGATGTAGTCCTCGTCCTGCAGACCCTCGGTGAGGATCGTGTGCATCATCGCGTTGAGCAGCCACACGTCCGTGCCGGGGCGAAGTTGCAAGTGCCGCTTCGCGATCTTCGTCAGCCAGATCTTGCGGGGGTCGGCGACGACGAGCGTTCCGCCGTTGCGTACGGCCTTCTTGATCCGGAGGGCGAGCACGGGGTGCGCCTCGGTCGTGTTCGACCCGATCACGAAGACGAAGCGGGCGTTCTCGATCTCCGGGATCGAGTTCGAGCTTGCTCCTCTGCCCAACGACCTGACCAGGCCGTAAAGAGTCGGAGCGTGTCAGGTCGACTCGCACGAGTGGACGGAGTTCGTTCCTACCACCGTGCGTGCGAGCTTCTGGATGAGGTAGTTCTCCTCGTTCGTCAGCCGAGCGGAGGAGAGGAACCCGAGCGACTGGGGGCCGTGCTCGGCGATGACCTTTCGGAGACCCGTGGCAGCCGTCTCGAGCGCGTGCTCCCACGTCGTCGGGTGGAGCTCGCCGTCCTCGCCGCGGACGAGGGGTTGCGTGAGCCGGTCGGGGTGGTGCACGAAGTTGAAGGCGAAGCGGCCCTTGACGCAGAGGTTCCCCTCGTTCGGGAGGTACTCGTCCTTCGAGGTCACCTTCACGATGTGCTTGGTCTCGGGATCGAGGTTGAGGTCGATCTGGCAGCCGACGCCGCAGAAGGTGCACGTCGTCCGGACCGGATCGAGGGTGCGCTCCGGCTGTGACGTACCCTCTTCGAACTTCTCGTAGATCGCGCCCGTCGGGCAGACGGAGAGACAGCCGCCGCAGAGCTCGCACTCCGTGTCGAGCCATGAGAGCTCCCACGTCGGGACGATGCGTGCGTGCCCGCCGCGGCCCTCCAGCGAGAGGGCGGAGCACTGCATGACCTCCTGCGTGTAGCGGACGCAGCGCGCGCAGAGGATGCACGCGTCCGGGTCGTAGCCCATGAGCTTGTTGCGGTCGTCGTACTCGGCCCGCTTGGCGTCCGGGAGCACGAGCGGCGCGTTGACGTCCAGGTCGTTCGCGAGGTCGAGGAGCTCGTTCGGCCGACCGCCGGGTGACGCGTTCAGGTGCTCGGAGAGGAGCATCTCGGTGAGCGTCCGCTGGAAGCCGACGACGGCGCCGTTCGTGGCCACGACCATGCCCTCGCTGACACGGGTCGCGCACGCGGGCAGCGGCCGCGGCGCGCCCTCAACGTCGACGACGCACATGCGGCAGCCGCCGTACGGGTCGAGCTTGTCGTCGTGGCAGAGCGTCGGGATGAAGGTGCCATGGCGTGCTGCCGCGTGGACGAGGAGCTCGTCCTCGTTGGCGGAGACGGAACGCCCGTCGAGCGTGAACTCGACCACGGGGGTGATGCTATCCGCGTCGGCGGGCTGCTACTGCGGGCACTGTCCGGCGATCGTGCCCTGAGCAGCGGTGACGGTCGGTGCCGCACCGACCTTCCCGATGAGTTGCTGCGTCAGGTCGATCCCGCCGACTTCGAGCTTCTGAACGTTCTTGGCTCCGAAGGAGCTGATGCCCCCGACGAGCTCGACCTTCCCCGTCGACGAATTGACCTGCTGCGACATCGTCTGACCGTTGTTGACGCCACCGACGGTGAGCGACGCCTGGGCGTTCGCAGGCAGGTTCGCCGCAGCGAACTGGAGAAGCCAGCGCGTGAACGACGGAAAGGACCCAAGCGGGGTGTGCGCCACGACGACGCAGGCGAGAGCGAGTTGCAAGGGCGTCGGTGTCCCCGCACGGCACCGAGCAGGTGCTTCCAGATAGACCGTCTCCTGTGTGGGCGTCGACGTGAAGAAGAAGACTCGTTCCGCCAGGGTTCGAAACTCGTATGTGACCGCCACGTTGTAGTCGCCGGTTCCGACCCTGTCGCACACGAAGCCCGGCTGGAGTGAGATGGGCTGGCCGACGGCTCCACCTGCGAACCATCGCGGAGGATGCATCGTCTGAGCGTTCCACAGGGTCGCGCCGGCGGCGGTTATCGAACTCCTCGCGGACCTCGGCGCCCCACGTGTCCCCCACGAAGGCGTCGATCGAGAGCGGGACGATGCTTGCCCGTACGGCTTCGTCGAATGCCACGACGGACGAGAAGTGTCGGGTCGTGCCGCTGACGGCGATCGTGTCTCCGTTCACCCGGAGCGTCAGCTTCGAGAGCATCTCCGACTTCCCACGACCGTCCGTCACGGCGAGAGAGATCATCGGGGCTCCGCCATCAACGTCGAACCCGGCCACCTTCGCGTTGATGCGCCGTGTGATCGTCACGGGCTTCAGAAACTTCAGTCCGGCGGGCTCGAGGGCGTAGAGCTTCGTCCCGGGCCTGAACGTCGCGCCTTTCAGCTCGGGCGGATACTGCGCGGGTGTGAGCACCCGGATCCGCACCTTCACGCTCTTCTTGAGCGCGCCTTTAGGAACCACGACCGTCAGTCCGCCGTCCTTGCTCGTGACCTTCTGCGGCGGAGACATCGCTGTGTACTCCGCAGGAGCGGGCGCAGCGACCAGCAGAAGTGCCGCGCCGAGAACGGCGATGGCCAACCTCACGTTGTGCCGATCCTAACTTGTCGAGAGCGGCGCGAACAATTCGGGCCAGTGCGTCATCGCGTTGCGAACAGGGAAGGGTGACGCCTGGCCGAGCCCGCAGATCGAGGTCTTCTCCATCGCGAGAAGCCACTCGTCGACCTTCTCGCGCGACATCGCCGCGCGGCCGTTTTCGAGCTCCTCGGCGACGTGGTGGAGGGCGCGGTTTCCGATCCGGCACGGCGTGCACTTCTGGCACGACTCCTCGGCGAAGAAGCGCATCGTCTCCGCGAGCAGGCGAAGCGGCGAGTACGACGTGGGGAAGACCTGCACGGCCGCGGATCCCGGACCGGCCCCGAACTCAGCGAGGCCGTCTCTCGTGAGGGGCGCGTCGAGCGCGGACGGAGGAAGGATCCCGCTCGCGGCGCCGCCGGGTACGACCGCGCCCACCTCCTCCGTGAATCCTCCCGCGTATCCGTCGACGAGCTCACGCGTCGTCACGCCGTTCGGCGCCTCGTAGCATCCGGGCTTTGCCACTGCGCCCGGTGACCGACCACAGGCGCGTGCCTCGTGCGCCACGCGTCCCAAGGGCCGCCCACCATTCGCCGCCTCTTTGCAGGATCGCCGGGACGTGCGCGAGCGTCTCCACGTTCTGGATGAGCGTCGGGCGCCCGAGGTAGCCGACCTGGCTCGGGAACGGAGGCTTGAGACGAGGCATCGCTCGGCGGCCTTCCATCGACTCGAGCATCGCGGTCTCCTCGCCGGCGATGTAGGCGCCGGCGCCGACGACGAGCTCGAGCGCGAGCCCGTCCAGCAGGCCGGCGACCCGGAACTCGTCGATCGCCTGCTGTAGCCGGGCGCGAGCGGTCGCGTACTCCTCGCGGAGGTAGACGTATCCCTCGGTCACGTCCAGCGTCCGCATCGCGACGACCACCGCCTCGACCATGAGGTGCGGGCGGAGCTCCATGACGTAGCGGTCCTTGATCGTCCCCGGCTCGCCCTCGTCGGCGTTGACGACGACGTACCGCGGGCCGGGCTCGCGCGAGACGGCTTCCCACTTCGTCCCGGTCGGGAAGCCCGCACCGCCGTATCCCGTGAGCCCTGAGGCCTTGAGCTCCTCGACGATCCGCTCGAGCGAAGGCAGAGCGCGAAGGACGCGAAAGCCCGCCATGCGCCTCGTAGTCCGCGAGCGTCGCGTCGCCCTTGCCGAGTCCCGACTACAGGGCCCTCGTTGGTCGAGTGCGACACCGTCGGGACGATCTCGTCGCCTCGGGTCATCGCCGGCGCGAGGTCGCAGTGACCGAGGCACGCGACCTCGATCGCCCCCGGCGTCGAAGCGAGGAGCTCGCGTGCGCCGAAACAGTCGCAGACCGGTCCGGTGCACACGCGCGCAGCGTCCGTCGGCACCTGCAGGAACGAGTAGAACGACACGACCTCGTGGACCTCGCCCCGCCGGATGTTCATATGGTCGGCGAGCGCGTCGGACAGCTCCATCGTGATCGGGCCCACCTCGCGCCGGACGCGGCCGAGATTGTCGAGAAGTCGTGTTCTGGAGCGGGGGAGCTCAGGAAGCAGCGTTGCAAGCCGGAGCACGTCCACCACTTTCGAGTCTATTCCGCTGCGGGTTGTCTTCGGAGCGCCTTCGTCCCGCGACCGGCGTCGCTTACCCTCGAGCCGCCGCTCGCGCGCGGCAGCCGTCGGTGTCGTCGCCACACGCCGGCGCGGTACGGCCAGTGCGGCGCGGAGCTTCTCGACGAGCCGCTCGATCGCGAGCTCGCGGTTGCGTGCCTGACTGCGCTCGTCCTGGGCGACGGCTCGGAGCACGGCCCCGGCGCGTGCGACGACCCGCCGCTTCTGCGCGTCCGTGAGAGCGCTCGAGGACTCCACGTCGAACAGGGCCTCCACCCGCGTCGACGACTTCTGTGCATGCTGACCGCCCGGTCCACTCGATCGCGAGACGCGTAATTCGATCTCCGAGAGGGGCAGGAGGACGGAGCGCGTGACGCGGATCCGCTCCGGTGCCGGCGAAGCCGCCACCTCCGCTACTTGACGCCTCCGTCGAGCCTACGGCTCGTAGACTCACGCTCCATGGCGTGCATTCTGCTCGACATCGACGGCGTGCTGCACGTCTCCGGAGATCCGATTCCGGGCGCGTCCGATGCCGTTTCCGAGCTTCGTCGCGCCGGGCACTGCGCTGCGTTTCGTCACGAACAACTCGACCCGTCCGCGCGAGCGTCTGGCCGAGGAGCTGCGCGAGATGGGATTCGTGCTCGAGCCCGACGAGCTGCAGACGACCCCGGGCGCCGCCGTACGCGAGCTCGCGGGCAAGCGCGTGCTCGCACTCGTGATGCCCGCCATCGTCCCTGACCTCGAGGGCATCGAGCTCGTCGGCGACCACGCCGAAGCAGTCCTCATCGGGGGCTGCGACGAGACGCTCGAGCCGAATCAGGTGTTCAGCTACATGAACCTCGCGCGCGCGTTCGCGGAGATCCAGATGGGCGCGTCGCTGTACTGCCTGCACAAGAACAAGTGGTGGCAGACGAGCCGCGGGCCGATGCTCGACTCGGGCGCGTTCGTCGCCGGTCTCGAGTACGCGACCGGCGTCGAGGCGACCGTGCTCGGCAAGCCGAGCCCGTCGTACTTCGCCGCCGCGCTCGACGCGCTCGGGGCCGAGCCTGAGCGCACATGGCTCGTCACCGACGACGTCGAGGCCGACGTTCGAGGCGCCCGGCTCTTCGGGATGAAGACGGCGCTCGTGCGGACGGGGAAGTTCCGTCCGGAGACGCTCGAGCTCGCGGACCCGGCGCCGGACATCGTCGTCTCGTCGCTCGCGCACTTCCCGGCCCTGCTCGAGGAGGACCTGACCGGCGGCTGGACGCGCGTGAAGGTGGGCGTCGACATCATCGAGATCGAGCGCATCGAGCGCGCGCTCGACCCGTCCGGGCTTCCGCGAGCGCTGCTTCACCGAGGCCGAGCGCGAGTACTGCGACTCGCGGGCTCGGCCGGCCCAGAGCTACGCGGGGCGGTTCGCGGGCAAGGAGGCGGTCGGAAAGGCGCTCGGCTGCGGCGTCCGGTTCACGTGGAAGGAGATCGAGATCGTCGGGCGTCCGAAGCCGGGCGTGCGCCTGTCCGGCAGGACGGCGGCGTTCGCCGAGCGCGTCGAGGCGGGGGCGATCGACCTCTCGATGACGCATTCGCGCGAGATCGCGGCCGCGATTGCAGTCGTCTCTCCTCGCGACTAGCACGGTGTCCAACCTGTCGGACCCGGCTCGCTTCGAACCCCTCTACTCGGCCGCGGAGATGCGGGCTGCCGAGGAGCGCTACCCCGACTACCCGAGCTCGATTCCCGAGCTCATGGAGCGAGCCGGAGCGGCCGTCGCGCGCGAGGCGATGCTCGCGTTCCCGGCTGCGCGGCGCTTCGCCTGCGTCTGCGGCGGTGGCTCGAACGGCGGCGACGGCCGGGTCGCCGCCCGCATCCTCCGCGAAGCCGGACACGTCGCCGACGAGACGACGGACGGGCTCGACGGCTACGACGTCGATCGTCGACGCGCTCTTCGGAACCGGATTCCACGGAGCGCCTCGACCGGACGCCGCGGAGCTCATCGAGCGGATCAACGCCTCGCCGGCGGCAGTCGTGTCCGTCGATCTTCCGTCAGGAGTGGACGCGTCGACCGGAGAGATCGCGGGCGCTGCGGTCCGCGCCGACCTCACCGTGACCTTCCACGCGCACAAGGTCGGTCTCGCGGTCGCGCCGGGCCGGTTCCACGCCGGGGATGTCGTCGTCGCGGACATCGGTCTCGACGACGTCGCGACCGAGATTCGGCGAGCGACTCCCGCGCTCCTCGCGGCCGTCCCGCGGCGCGGGGCTGCGGACACGAAGTACTCATCGGGATCCGTTCTCGTCGTGGGAGGGCAACCGGGGATGACGGGAGCGGCCTGCCTCGCGGCGATGGCAGCACTTCGTGCCGACGCCGGTTACGTCACCCTCGCCGTGCCCGAGGACTCGCTCTCGGCCGTCGAGGTGCTGGCCCTCGAGCCCGTAAAGGTCCCGTGGCGGAACGACGATGCGCTCGACGTCATCGCCGCGGCCGCACAGCGCGCGACGGCCCTCGCCGTCGGCCCCGGGCTCGGGCGCGGTCCCGAGCGGCAGGCACTCGTGCGCGCGCTTCTGGAACAGATCGCTCTTCCGGCCGTGGTGGACGCGGATGCGCTCTTCGGGCTCGAGCCGTTCGCGCGCGACGCTCCGACCGTGCTCACGCCACACGCCGGCGAGCTGGGGAGACTTCTCGCAGACGACACGGTGCAGGACCATCGCCTCGCGGCGGCCCGTGAGGCTGCGTCTCGATTCTCGGCGGTCGTGCTGCTCAAGGGAGCCGACACGATCGTCGCGCCTCCCGGCGGCGGCGCGATCGTCTGCGACCTCGGGCCTCCTTCGCTCGCTACCGCCGGAACGGGCGACGTTCTCACCGGAGTCGTTGCGTCGTTCCTCTCGAAAGGGCTCGATGCAGCAACTGCCGCGGCGGCCGGGGCAGTTGTCCATGGTCTTGCTGCGGGAGCGGTGCCGCACCGGTCGGGGCTCGTGGCCAGCGACCTGCTCGCCGCTCTGCCCACCGTGCTGGATCGCTGACGCCGCGTCAGTTCGGGCACGAGACGCAGATCCAGTGGATCGGGTAGAGAATGGCTGCGTGGAGCGATCGTGCTTCACCCTCGATCTCGGCGCGATCCGACGGAACGCCGCCAGGCTCCTCGACGCAGCCGGGGGAGCCGAGCTGTGGGCGGTCGTGAAGGCGGAGGGCTACGGCCACGGCGCCGTCGACGTCTCGAAGGCCGCACTCGAAGCCGGAGCCAGTGCGCTTTGCGTGGCGACGCTGCCGGAGGCACTGCACCTGCGCGCGGCTCTCCGGAACGCCCGCATCGTCGTCATGGGCCCGGTATCGGAGCGGGAGATCGGCGAGGCGAAGGTCGCACGGCTCGAGCTCGTCGCCGCCGACGGACACGATCCCGGAAGGGGTGCGCGTCCATGTCAAGGTCGACACCGGGATGGGGCGGTGGGGGCTCTCCGAGCTGCCGTCTCCGACCCGCGACGTCGTCGGCGTCATGAGCCATCTCGCGTCGGCGGAGTCCGATCCCGCCTTCACGCAGCTCCAGGTGGACCGCTTCCGGGAGGCGACCGCCCAGCTCGGCGCGTTGACGCGCCACATCGCGAACAGCGCTGCCACCCTCCGGTACGCGGAAGCGCGATTCGACGCCGTGCGCTGCGGCATCGCCCTCTATGGCATCTCCCCGTTCGGGACCGAGCCCGAGGCGGAGGGGATCGAGCCCGCTCTGCGCTGGGAGTCGTACCTCGCGCTCGTGAAGCTGCTCGATCCGGGGGAGAGCACGGGCTACGGGAGGAGGTTCGTCGCCGACCGGCCGACCTGGATCGGGATCGTCCCGGTCGGCTACGCGGACGGGTTCCGGCGCGACATGACGGGGACGGAGGTGCTCGTCGAAGGCCACCGGCGCTCCGTCGTGGGCACGATCTCCATGGATGCGTTGGCAGTCGTGCTCGACGGCGAGCTCGCGGTCGGTACGCCCGTCACGCTCGTCGGCGACGGCGTCCTGATCGAGGAGCACGCTCGGGTGGCGGGAACGATCGGCTACGAGATAGCGACGGGACTGAACACGCGCTCCGGTCGCGCGCGGCGGGTCGCCGTCGATGGATGAGCGTGTCCAGGAGATCCTGACCGGCGAGGACGCATGGATCGTCGGCGGTGCCGTCCGCGACGAGCTCCTGCTCCGTCCGGTCCTCGATCTCGACGTGGCGTGCGCGGATCCACGTGCCGCCGCTCACCGCTTTGCGGACCGCTTCGGGGGCGCCGTCTTCCCGCTCTCAGAGAGGCACGGGGCATGGCGCGTCGTCGCGGACGGAATCGACGAGACCGTCGACTTCACGCCCCTGGGTGACGGGATCGACGCAGACCTCGGCTCACGCGACTTCACGTTCAACGCCATTGCGGAGCAGGTCTCGACGGGAAAGGCCTACGACCCGCACGACGGACGCGCAGACCTCAGCGCCGGCATCGTCCGTGCGGTCACGGACAGCGTGTTCGTCGACGATCCGCTGCGGCTGCTTCGTGCGGTCCGGTTCGAGGACGAGCTCGACTTCCGGATGGACGAGCGCACGGAGGCTCTCGTGCGCGCAGCGAGCGCCCTCGTGACGGAGCCCGCAGGCGAACGCACTCTCGCGGAGCTCACGCGGCTCTCCGCCCGTGGCTACCGCCGGCTCGACGAGCTGGGGCTCCTCGATCCGCTCGGCGGGGCGCTCGACCTTCGCATCGACGCGCTCGACGGCCCGGAGTTCCGGCTCGTCGTGGTCTTCGGGGACAGCCTCGCGCGGCTCCCGATCTCGAACGAGGTCAGGCGCTACGCGAACGCGCTGCGACGCGCACGCATGCCTGCAGACGCGTCGCCCCGCGCAATCCACCGCTTCCGCCGGGAGACGGAGCCCTGGGCACTCGATGCGCTTGCGTACGTCGGTGCGCCCGAGCTCACCGGCATCGTCGAAGCCGCCCGACGCGCCGACCCTCCGGCTCCGCTCGTCCGAGGCGACGAGCTGGGGCTCGAGCCCGGGCCGGCGATCGGGCGTATCCTCGCCGTCATCGACGAGGAGCGGGCAGCGGGGACGATCACGACGCGCGAGGAGGCACTTGCGCTCGCCCGCTCGCTTGCGGAGATGGAGCGGTCGGGGTGACGCTCGCGCTGCGCCTCGCCCTCCAGGAGGAGCGCGCCGAGTACCTCGCCGAGCGGACGCATCGGCTGCTCGGGCCGTTCACCGGAAGCGAGGCAGCGCTCGACGCAGGCTGCGGCACAGGCTCGTTGGCGTTCGCGCTCGCTCCGCTGGTCGCGGAGGTCGTCGGCGTGGACACGAACGAGGAGTACCTCGAGGCGGGGCGCGCGAGCGCCCCCGCCAACGTCCGCTTCGTGGCGGGCAACGTCACCGAGCTGCCGTTCGGCTACGCGGAGTTCGACTGCGCGTGCTGTCACCGCGTGCTGCACCACGTTCGCCGACCCGAGCTGGCGGTCTCCGAGCTCGCCCGCGTCACGCGGCCGGGCGGCAAGGTCTTCGTCGCCGATCAGCTCGGCTCGCTCGACCCGCTCGTGACCCTGGAGATGGATCGCTTCGAGCGGCAACGTGACCCGACGCACCAGCGGCTTCTTCCGGACGGGGACATCCGTGGCTTCCTGGACGCGAACGACCTCGTCCTGGTGACCTCCGAAGTGACTCGTGAGAGCGTCGACCTCGAGCGGCGACTCGAGCTGGCGGGCTTCGACGAGGAGGAGCGTGTGCGGATTCGCGGTCCGGCTCCGGCGTCTCCGTACGAGATCGAGGTGGGCTGGTACGTCGCCCGAAAGTCGGGTCCCTAGCTCGTCAGTCCTGGGTGCCGGGGCGGTAGCCGTAGCTCCCGACGAGCCGCGCGAGGACGCCGGGGAAGAGCGCCTGGAAGACCGAGACCGGGCGATAGGGGAACCAGGGGACGGTCATCTCGTTGCGCCCCTTCTCGATCGCCTTCACGATCGCCCGCGCCACGTCGTCGGAGTCGAGCACGAATCGACGCATGAGCCCGCTGCGCAGGTTCGAGCGAGGGGTGAAGCCCTCCGTCTCGACGAACCCGGGCAGCAGCGTGTGCACCCGGATTCCTTCCGCGCGCAGCGTTGCGGTGAGCGAGCGCGAGAAGGCGAGCTGCGCGTGCTTGGCAGCCGCGTACGGGCCGGCGGGTGCGAATGCGATCGTCCCTGCGACGGAGACGACGTTCACGACATGTGCGGCTCCCGTAGCGGCTGCTTCGCGCAACCCGGGCACGAATGCCCGCGTGCACCACACACCACCGAGGTAGTTCGTCTCGATCACCCGCTCGATCGTCTCCGGAGAGGTCGAGACGAACGTCCCGCGGCCAGGGACTCCCGCGTTGTTGACGAGGAGCGTGACTGCCGGGTGCCGCTCGAGCACCCGTGCTCCGACCTCGTCGACCTGCGCCCTCTCGCGAACGTCACACGCCTCCCACTCGCCGCCGATCTCGTTCGCGAGCGCCTCGAGCCGGTCGGCCCGTCGCGCGAGCAGCACACAATGCCATCCGAGCCGCGCGAGCTCGCGCGCAGTCGCCTCCCCGATTCCAGACGACGCTCCGGTGATCACCGCCACGCGTGTTCCCGCCATCGCCGCAGGAGGTTAGCCGTCTAGGATCGCTGGATGGCCGGCAGGTTCGAAGGGAAGCAGGCGCTCGTGCTCGGCGTCGCGAACCAGCGCTCGATCGCGTGGGCGATTGCGAAGCGGCTCGCCGACGAGGGAGCCACGGTCGCGTTCACGTACCAGGGCGAGCGCATCGAGAAGAACGTCCGCGACCTCGCCGCGACCGTGGCGAGCCCGCTCGTGACCGAGTGCGACGTGCGCTCGGACGACGATCTCGAGCGCGTCTTCTCCGAGGTCGCGGAGGTCTTCGGCGGCGGGCTCGACGTCCTCGTCCACTCCGTCGCGTTCGCGGCGGCCGAGGATCTCGAAGGCCGCTTCGTCGACACGCCACGCGACCGCTTCTGGATGGCGGTCGACATCAGCGCGTACTCCTTCGTCGCGTGCTGCACGCGCGGCCGAGCCGCTCATGGAGGCGCGCAGGCGGCGGCTCGATCGTGACGATGACCTACCTCGGTGGCGAGCGCGCCGTGCCGCACTACAACGTCATGGGCGTCGCGAAGGCGACGCTCGACGCCAGCGTCCGCTACCTCGCCTGGGACCTCGGCTTCAAGAACATCCGCGTCAACGCGATCTCCGCCGGGCCGGTGCGCACGCTCGCCGCCCGCTCGATCGCGGGGTTCACGACGATGCAGTCGATGTTCGAGGAGCGAGCACCGCTCCACCGGCAGATCGAGTCCGACGACTGCGGCGCCGCAGCCGCGTACCTCCTCTCGGAGGAGGCCGCGAACATCTCCGGCACGACGCTGTACGTCGACGCCGGGTACCACGCAATGGGGATGTAAGAGCGGCCGGGCCGGGGCGCGGTGTCGATCGAGCAGCGCATCGGGGATCTCGGGCTCGAGCTGCCGCCCGTGCCGTCGCCGGCTGCGAGCTACGTGAACGCCGTGCGAACCGGCAACCTCGTGTTCCTCTCGGGCACCGTTCCGCGCATGCCCGACGGCCACGTTCCGACGGGCAAGGTCGGAGCGGACGTCACAGCCGAGCAGGCGGCGCAGCACGCGCGCGCCGTCGGACTGAACCTGCTCGCGGTGCTTCGGGCCGAGCTCGGCAGTCTCGACCGGGTGCGCCGGGTCGTGAAGCTGCTGGGGATGGTGAACGCGACGCCCGAGTTCGTCGAGCACTCGAAGGTGATCAACGGATGCTCGGATCTGTTTGTCGAGGTGTTCGGTGAGGGGCACGCTCGGTCGGCGATCGGTGTGGGCAGCCTGCCCTTCGGCTTCACGGTCGAGATCGAAGCGATCGTCGAGGTGGACTAGGGGCTTTGCGCTCGTGAGGGCCGCGGTCGTACGCGAGGTCGGTGTCGGCGCAGAGCTGGGAGAGGTCGTCGTGCCGTCGGGGGAGACGATCGAGGTGCTCGCGGCGCCGATCAACCCGATCGACGTCGCAGTGTCTCGCGGCGCCCTTGCGACCGGGCACCCGCCGCTGCCCTACGTGCCGGGATGTGAGGGCGTCGGTCGCACGTCTGACGGCAGGGTCGTGTGGATCTTCGGCGGCGAGCTAGGGCGGACGGCAAACGGTGCGATGGCCGAGCACGCGGCGGTGGGCGACGCGCACGCGATCGACGTGCCCGACGGCGCCGATCCGGCGCTTGCCGCGGCGCTCGGCATCGCGGGCCTCGCCGGATGGCTGCCGTTCGCATGGCGAGCGCCGCTCACCGGTGGGGAGAACGTCCTCGTGCTCGGGGCGTCGGGCTCCGTCGGTCTGGTCGCCGTACAGGCCGCGAGGCTGCTCGGCGCAGCGCGGGTCGTCGCGGCCGGTCGCAGCGCCGCAGGGCTCGAGCGGGCCACGCAGGTCGGCGCCGATGCGACGATCCGCCTCGACGAGCCCGACGACCTCGTGTCGGCGTTCAAGCAGGCGTTCGACGGCGAGGGTCCGAGCTACGTCTTCGACCCGCTGTGGGGCGAGCCGGCGGCGGCGGCGGTCCAGGCAGCTGTGCCGCACGCCACCATCGTCAACCTCGGCCAGGCGGCGGGCGCGACGGCCGAGCTCGCGTCTGCCGCGGTGCGCTTCAAGAGCCTGTCGATCCTCGGCCATACGAACTACCTCGTTCCTCGCGACCAGCTCGCAGAGCAGTACCGGCGCCTCGTAGAGCACGCGGTCGCCGGTGAGATTCGGCTCGACGTGGAACGAGTGCCGCTCGACTCCGTCGCCGACGCGTGGCGCCGTCAGGCGGAGGGCGCCGGGACGAAGCTCGTCGTCGTCCCGTAACGACGCTGCTTTCTTAGGGAGCTCTGCGGCTCCTCTCAGGCACCGTTCACGTCCCACTGCTCCCCTGTCCGCATGAGCGAACAGAGCGGATCGCGGATCGCCGAGGCCAGGCGGCGAGCAGTCGATGCGAAGCGGAAGCTCGCCTTCGGCGCTGCCGCCGCGTTCGTTGCGATCGCCGGGCTGGCATGGGCGAGTCACCCTGGATCGTCGGTCTCCGGCGCCAACGGGACGCTTTCCGGCGGAGGCACCTTCGACCGGAACGGTATGTCGTCAGACGACGACGGCTTCTTCGAGGAAGACGATGACTTCGGGGGCTTCGACTCGTTCGGCGGGATCGCGCCCTCGGGCAAAGTTGCACCCCAGGCGCAGACCCATGTCTCGTAGGTCGTTCCGCGCGATGGGCGTTGACGTCGTCGTCGGCGGCACCGGTGCGAGCTCCTCTGAGGCCGTTCGCGAGCTCGTGCTCGAGTGGGACGCCATCTTCAGCAGATTCCGTGACGGAAGCGAGCTGCATCGCGTGAACGCGAGCCCGGCCGAGACCGTGCTCGTCTCCGACACGTTCGCGCGCGCCGTACGCGCAGCGCTGGCTGCGGCGCGTGCGACCAGTGATCTCGTCGATCCGACGATCGGCGCTGCGCTTCTTGCGGCCGGCTACGACCGAGACTTCGCGCTGCTGGTGCCCGATCTGCGTCCACCGGGAGCGACGGAACCCACGAGCTGGAGGACGGTCGCGCTCGTCGGCCGTCTGCTCCGACGACCGCCTGGGACCGTGCTCGACCTCAACGGCGTGGTCAAGGGGCTCGTCGTGGACGAAGCCCTCCGGCTGCTCCCTCCGTCGAGCTTCGTCTCGATGGGCGGCGACCTCGCGACGAACCACGAGCTCGTGATCTCGCTCCCTCGTGGCGGCCCGATCCGGCTCGGCGCGGGAGGTCTCGCGACGAGCGGGAGAACGGCGAGGCGCTGGCGTCGGGGAGGAGCCGAGCAGCACCACCTCATCGACCCCAGGACCGGGCGGCCGTCGCGGTCGCGCTGGGACGAGGTCACCGTCGCCGCGTCGTCGTGCCTCGCTGCCGACGTTGCCGCCAAGGCGGCCTTCCTTCTCTCGGCCGACGCGCCCGACTGGCTTGACGAACACGGCCTTCCCGGCCGCTTCCTCGTGGGCGCCAGGGTCATAGAGAACGACACCTGGCGTCTGGCAGTCCGGCGCGAGCGCGTCGCGGCATGAGCGTCACCTGGTACGTCGTGCGCGCGAGCGGGATGGTGGCGTTCACGCTCCTCACGGCGACCATCGTCCTCGGGCTGGTCATGTCTGGACGCGCTCGGCTCCGTGCATGGCCGCGCTTTGCGGTCGAGGACGTCCATCGCTTCGCGAGCTTGCTCACCTGGTCGTTCATCGGAGTCCACGCGCTGGCGCTGCTCGTCGACTCGTACCTGCCGTTCTCGGCCTGGAACCTCGTCGTTCCGGGCACCGCGCCGTACCGACCGCTCCCGACGGCACTCGGTGTCGTCGCTGCGGAGCTACTCGCGGCGCTCGCCCTTGCCAATCTGCTCCGTCCGCGGATCCCGTACTCCGTCTGGAGGCGGACGCACTACCTGAACTTCGCGGTCTGGTTGCTCGCGCTCGGCCACGGGGTCGCATCCGGCGCGGACAGCGACACGTCGTGGGCGCTGGCGCTCTACGTCCTCGCGGCGAGCGTCGTCGCCGGGCTGACGGCCTGGCGTGTCCTCTCGACCAGAACGGCCGGCGCGTGGGCGGTGCGGGTCGGGGCGCCCCTCGCGGCTCTCATCGCCGCGGACCTCGCGATCTTCCTCGACCTCGGCGTCGTTCGCCTCTAGGTCGCCGCCGCGACCACCGCGTCGATGTCGGGCAGCTCGCCGCCGAGCAGCCACGCCGCCTCGATCGTCTCAGCGTCGCAAATGAGGAACGCGGATCGGACCGGGACGTCGGTCATCCCGTGCGGCTCGAAGGCGACGTCGAACGCTCTCGTCGCCTCTCCGTTCCAGTCCGAGAGGAGGGGGATCTCGACTCCGAGGGTCTGCGACCAGGCGCGATGTGACCACGGCGAGTCCCGCGAGATCCCGAGCGCACGTACTCCCGCCGCTGCGAGGTCGTCACTCCTGTCCCGCAGGAGGTGCATCTCGCTTGTTCAGGTCGGCGACCAGTCCCACACGTAGAAGCAGAGAAGCGCGTAGCCGGCACCGAGCACCCGGCGGAGCGGGATCGCGTCCTCGCGCGGCGCCGCCCAGACGTGGACGTCCGGTACGGCGCTCCCGGCCTCGAGCATTACGCCTCGACCGGCACGGGGAGGGGCAGGGTCTCCGTCGCGTCGGCGATCTCGCGCGCGACCTCGACGATGTCGCGGTTCGCGTTGTAGATCCGCAGCTGCCGATCGGAGGACGAGCCGCGTCCGAGGATCTCGAGGATCCCTTCGAGCTCCCGCTCGGAGCCGAGCTCGGTGGCGTGCGGCCGCAGCTCGTTCACCGTCCGGCGGATCAGCCGCGCCACCGGGATGCGGTTCCGGCTCCCGCTCGCGAGGTCCATCACGGGCGCCTCGAGCCCGTAGCGCGCCGCGAGCCACTTGTTCTCGCTCGTGAGGATGCGGTGGTACGACGGGATCTCCTCGCCCGCCTCGTACTGCTCGCAGAGCAGCTTCACGAGCGCCTGGCAGTACGCGGCGATCGCGACGGCGTCCTCGACGCGAGTCACGGCGTCGCAGATGCGGATCTCGATCGTCCCGAGGCGCGGGTGGAGCCGGATGTCCCACCAGATGTGCGTGTAGTCGGCGATGCAGCCCGAGCGCTCGAGCTGGCCCGACGACAGACGCGTAGTCCTCGTAGTCGCGGAAAGCGGGGCGGCGGCCCCGAGCGCGGGAACGCCGAGAAGACCATCTGCCGGCTCGAGGCGAGCCCGGTCGCCTCGCCGCGCCAGAACGGCGAGCTCGCCGACAGCGCGAGCAGCGGCGCGAGGTGCGGGAGCAGGCCGTTGACGACCTGGATCGCCTTCTCCGGGTCGTCGACGGCGACGTGCACGTGCATCCCGAAGATGAGCTCGCGGCGCGCGACGTACTGGAGCTGGTCGATGAGCGCGCGGTAGCGGTCCTTCGCCGTGATGCGCTGGCGCTCGAAGAGGCTGAACGGGTGCGTCCCGGCCGAGCCGACGCGCGTCGCCTGCTCGTGCGCGATCTCGGTGACGTAGCCGCGCAGCGTCGTCAGCCAGCGCATGACGTCGCCGGCGTTGCGGCAGACCGGGCGTCGCGATCTCGAGCACGGACTGCATGAGCTCCGCGTTGATCCGTGTCTCGAGCTCGTGGCCCGTCACCGCCGCGAGCATCGTGTCGATGTGCTGGACGAGGTCGAACGTCTCCGCGTCGAGGAGCTGGTACTCCTCCTCGACGCCGAGCGTGTACGGGTCGCCCGTGCCGAACCTGTGGTCGAGGACGCTGCCGGCCGGCTCCGAGCCGTTGCCGGTGATCGACGACGGGAAGGCCTGCTTCGCCGTCACGGAAGGACCGCCTCGACCTCGATCTCGACCTTCCAGCGCGGGTCGAAGAGGCCGGCGAGCACGGTCGTGTTGGCCGGCCGCACGTCGCCGAAGACCTCCGCGTGCGCGCGCGCGAAGCCGTCGAAGTCGTCGGCATCCGTCAGGTAGACGCGCGTGCGCACGACGTGCTCGAGGCTCGTGCCTGCGCTCTCGAGCGCGGTACCGATGAGCTCGAGGCAGACGCGCGTCTGGTCGTAGATGTCCTCGGGCGGAGGCGAGCCGTCCGCGGGGTTGGCCGCAGTGCCGGAGACGTGCACGCGGTCGCCGGCGACGACGGCGCGCGAGTAGCCGACGATCGGCTCGTACGCGCCCGTTCCCGGGATGTTGCGTCGCTCCATGAGCCGACTAGTATCGCCGCGCGTGCAGGCACTTCGCCAGATCGACGAGCTGGCCCGTCGAGTTCGCCGCCGCTGGGGTCGTCGATCCCACGGGCGACGTGTCGCACGCTCGGCGACGACGCACGCGCTCCGTGCGCCTCGCGTCGGTCTCGAAGCCGGTCGCGGCGCTCGCGGCCCTCGTCGCGGCCGAGGAGGGCGTCGTCGACCTCGACGAGCCCGCCGGACCGCCGGGCTCGACGGTTCGCCACCTGCTCGCGCACACCTCGCGGTCTGCCGTTCGAGGGCGAGCGAGCCGATCGCGACGCCCGGGGCACAGGCGCATCTACTCGAACGACGGCGTTCCGCGTGCTGGCCGCGCACATGGCGGAGCGCGCCGAGATGTCGTTCGCCGAGTACGTGCGCGAGGCCGTCTGCCGACCGCTCGGGATCGGAGCTCGATCCGAGCGGCGATCCCGGCTCGGGGATGCACGCGTCGCTCGACGACGTGCTCGCGACTCGGGCGCGAGCTCCTCGCGCCCCGGCTCGTCGCGGACGAGACGCGCGACGAGATGGTGAGCGTCCAGTTCCCGGGCCTCTCCGGCGTGCTGCCGGACAACGGTCGCTTCGACCCGCTCGACTGGGGCCTCGGCGTCCAGCTCAACACGCGGCCGCCGTACGTGGATGGGGACGCGCACCTCGTCGCGGACGTTCGGCCACTTCGGCGGCTCGGGCACGTTCCTCTGGGTCGACCCGGAGGCGGGCGTCGTCTGCGCGGCGCTCACGACGCGCGAGTTCGGCGACTGGGCGAAGGAGGCGTGGCCGCGTTTCGCCGATGCCGTGCTCGACGAGCTTGGCGACCTAGTCCGTCGTCGGCGAAGAGCGGGCGCACGAGCTCGTCGAAGGTCGTCTCGTCGCAGCTCGCGACGACGCACGGGCGTCATCGCGGTGACGGTCGCGGTGCGCGGGACGTGCATCGCGAGCGCGACCTCGCCGAAGAACTCGCCCGGCCTTCAGGATCCGCCGCTCGCCGAGCGTCGACTGCGAGACGCCCGCGATCCCCGAGAGGAGGACGAAGAAGCGGTCGCCGGGCTCGCCCTCGCGGATCAGCACCGTCCCGGACGTGACCTCCTCGCGCTGCATGCGGTCGGCGAGCTTCGTCAGCGTCTCGCCCGTGAGGTCGGCGAAGAGCCCGACACGCGCGAGCTCGGTCACCGACGCCGGGACGTGTCGGGGAGACACGGCAGTACGGTACCCGCGTGGCGATCCTGGCCGGATGGCGCTTCTGCCCGCGTTGCCGGGCGGAGCTGACCACCGCGGCTCGACGGGTCGATGTCCCGCGTGCGGATTCGTCGCGCTACGCGAACCCGCTCCCGGCGGTCGCCGTGCTCGTCGTCGACGAGGAGGGACGCGTGCTTCTCGCTCGCCGGCGGAGCCTTCGAGCCCGACGAAGGGCTGTGGGACACGATCGGCGGCTTCCTCGACGAGGACGAGGATGCCGATCGACGGCTCCATCGCGAGGTGCGCGAAGAGACGGGCCTCGAGGTCGAGGTCGGAGATTTCGTCGGTGCCTTCAGCGACCGCTACGGCGACGGCGAGGATGCTCCCACGGCGCTGAACCTCGTCTGGGAGGCACGGATCGACGAGCGGCGAGCCGCAGCCGGCCGACGACGTCTCGGAGCTGCGGTGGTTCGACGCGCTGCCGCGTTGCCGGATGACGGAGAGCTGGCCTTCCGCTGGATCGCCCCGGCGCTCCGCGTCGTGGGCGTCGAAGGAGCTGTAGACGCACGCGAAGCCGAGGGCCGGACGAACCGGCCCTTCGGTTAGGGGAGGGGGAGGGGGAAGCCTCGAACGAAAACTGCACTGAGGTTCCTATCAGGTTACGCCCCGTGATGGAAGTGCCGTCGGGGCGAGTTGCGGTCAGGCGGCGAAGCCGAGCGAGCGCTCGAGCATCGACTTGGGCTGTGCGCCGACGGCCGCGGCGGCCGGCTCGCCGTCCCTGAACAGGATCATCGTCGGGATCGACATGACGCCATAGCGCAGGGACAGGCTCTGCTCCTCGTCGATGTTGACCTTCACGAGCTTGACCTCGTCCTTGCGCTCCTCGGCGATCTTCTCGAGGACGGGAGCGACGGCGTGGCAGGGGCCACACCACTCGGCCCAGAAGTCGACGATGACCGGTGTCTCCGACTTCAGAACCTCCTGCTCGAAGGTCGCCTCGGTGACGTCAAGTGCCATGAGACTCATTGCTTCCTTTCATACGTGTCATTTGCGAATGCCGGAGTTTGAACGACGGGAACGCCGAAACCCTTCCCTAGACTGGCTCCACGTGAATGAGATCTTCACATCGCTCCCGGACAAGCCAGATCACAACGCGCTCGAGCTCGAGCTGCTCGAGACCTGGGAGCGCGAGCAGACGTTCGCCACACTTCGCGCACAGAACGCCTCCGGCCCGCGGTTCAGCTTCGTCGACGGCCCCGTCACCGCGAACCGGATGGCGCTCGGCGTCCACACGGCATGGGGGCGGACGCTCAAGGACGTCTTCCAGCGCTACAAGGCCATGCGCGGCTTCCACCAGCGCTACCAGAACGGCTTCGACTGCCAGGGACTGTGGATCGAGGTCGGCGTCGAGCGTGAGCTCGGACTCAACTCGAAGCGCGAGATCGAGGAGTTCGGACTGGCCGAGTTCGCTCGCCGTTGCCGCGACGTCGTCGTGCGCTCTTCGCAGGCCCTCACCGAGGGGTCGGTCCGGCTCGGTCAGTGGATGGACTGGGGGCGCGACTACTTCACGTTCTCGGACACGAACATCGAGTACATCTGGAAGTTCCTGAAGATCGTCCACGAGCGCGGCTGGCTCGTTCTCGGACATCGGTCGACCGAGTGGTGTCCCCGCTGCGGGACCTCCATCTCGGCGCACGAGCTCCACGGGAGCTACGAGGATCGCATCGACCCGTCGCTGTACGTTCGCTTTCCGCTCCGCGACCGCGACCACGAGGCGCTCGTTGTGTGGACGACGACGCCCTGGACGCTCCCCGCCAACGTTGCGGCCGCCGTGAACCCGGACGCCGAGTACGGGCTTCTCGAGAACGGCGACTGGGTCGCCGTTGCGCTGGCCCCCGATGAGACGTTCACGCGGCGCGTTCGGGGCGAGGAGCTCGTCGGGCTTCGCTACACGGGACCATTCGACACGCTCGGTCCGGGCTCGGCGGTCGACCATCGCGTCATCCCGTGGGACGAGGTCGATCTCGCAACGGGGACGGGCATCGTCCACATCGCGCCCGGCTGCGGGGGTGAGGACTTCGACCTCTCGCGCGTCCACGACCTGCCCGTGCTCACGCCGGTCGACGAGTCGGGGCACTTCTACGAGGAGTACGGGTGGCTGCACGGCATCTCGACGGTCGAGGCCGCCGAGCAGATCGTCTCGGACCTCGGCGATCGCGGGCTCCTCGCGCGCGCAGAGACGTACGAGCACTCGTACCCCTTCTGCTGGCGCTGCCACACGCCCCTCATCTTCCGGATCTCGGACGACTGGTTCATCGCGGCCGACGAGCTCCGGCCGCGGCTTCTGGCGGCGAACGCGGAGGTCGAGTGGACCCCTGCCTACATGGGAAAGCTCATGGACGACTGGCTTCGGAACCTCGGCGACTGGAACATCTCGCGCCGTCGCTACTACGGCCTCCCGCTCCCGATCTACCCGTGTACGTGCGGGCATCTGAACGTGATCGGCTCGCGCGCCGAGCTCGAGGAACGTGCGACCGGAGGGCTCGATCAGCTCGAGGAGCTCCGGCGGCCATGGATCGACGAGGTCCGCATCCGCTGTGTGCAGTGCGACGAAGCGGTCGAGCGCATTCCCGAGGTCGGCGACGTCTGGCTGGACGCCGGCATCGTGCCGTTCTCGACGCTCGGCTGGGAGAGTCAGCAGCGGGTACCCGAGGGATACGGCACCGGTGCGGCGAAGGGGCTCACGACCGCTGACCTGCCCGATCACGCCTACTGGGACGAATGGTTTCCCGCCGACTGGGTTTCGGAGATGCGCGAGCAGATCCGGCTCTGGTTCTACTCGCAGCTCTTCATGTCGGTCGTCCTCGTCGGCCGAGCGCCGTTCGAGCGCGTCCTCGGCTACGAGAAGATGCTCGACGAGCACGGCCGCGAGATGCACAGCTCGTGGGGGAACACGATCGACGCGCCGGATGCGTTCGCGCGCATGGGCGCGGACGTCATGCGCTGGCAGTACTGCGCGCAGCCGCCGAACCAGAACCTCCTCTTCGGCTTCGGCCCCGGCCACGAGATCCAGCGCAAGCTGCTCACCCTCTGGAACTCCTGCAAGTTCCTCGTCGACTACGCGAACATCGAGGGTTGGACGCCCGCGTGGGACGACCTCGAGGCAGGGCCACCCGCAGTGGAGCTCGAGCCGCTCGACCGCTGGCTCGTCGAGCGGACGGGCGCGCTCGTCGCCGAGGCGACAGCCGGGTACGAGAGCTGGCTGACGGTCGACGTCGTCCGCGCGTACGAGGCGTTCGTCGACGACGTCTCGAACTGGTACATCCGCCGTTCGCGGCGGCGCTTCTGGGACGGCGACCCGACGGCGCTGCGGACGCTCTGGTTCGCACTCGTCCAGGGGCTGCGCGTCGTTGCACCGCTCATGCCGTTCCTCACGGATCATCTGTGGCGCGTGCTGACGCGGCCGATCGCCGATGCACCGGAGTCGGTGCACCTGGCCGGCTGGCCGGAGGCCGTCGAGGCCGATCACGCGTTGCTCGCCGAGATCGCCGAGCTTCGTCGCGTCGTCGAGCTCGGTCGACAGGCGCGTGCCACGTCGGGCGTCAAGCTCCGGCAGCCGTTGCGCGCGCTCGTCGTCGAGGGCGCGCCTCTCGCCGAGAGTCACGCGGACGAGGTCGCCGACGAGCTCCGCGTGCGCGATGTCTCCTTCGGTGACGTCGAGGCGAGCGAGCTGCGCGTGAAACCGAACCTTCCTGTGCTCGGGCCTAAGCTCGGCAAGGAGCTCGGGGCCGTACGAGCCGCGCTCCAGGCCGGCGACTTCGAGGAGCTGGCCGACGGAGGATTCCGGGTCGCGGGGCACGATCTCGGCCGCGACGAGGTGCTCGTCGAGCGGCAGGGCAAGGAGGGCTGGGCCGTCGCGGCGTCGGACGGTCTCACAGTCGCCCTCGACCTCCACCTCGACGACGAGCTCCTGCGTGCCGGGCGCGTGTACGACCTCATCCACGGCGTGAACTCGATGCGCAGGGACGCTGGGCTCGAGCTGACCGACCGGATCCGGCTCTCGATCCCCGAGTCGGACGCGGACCTGCTCGAGCATCGCGACTGGATCGCCCGCGAGACGCTCGCCGTCTCGATCGAGGCGGGCGGGGCTGAAGTCTTGTTCGAGAAGGCTTAGAGGCTAGGACTGGGACGCGAGCTCGAGCTCGCGGCGGAGCTCGACCGGGAGCCGGAACGTCACGTCCTCCTCGACGATCCGGTACGACTCGAAATCGCTCACGCCGCGGGCTCGAAACCAGTCGCACACGCGGCTCACGAGCTTCTCGGGCGCCGACGCCCCGGACGTGATGCCGATCGTTCGCACGCCGTCGAGCCAGGTTTCGTCGATCTCGGTCTCGTCGTCGATGAGGTGCGCGGGTGTGCCTGCCGCCCGCGCGGTCTCCACCAGCCTGTTCGAGTTCGAGGAGTTGCGCGAGCCGATGACGAGGAGGAGGTCGATCTCCGGGAGCATCTCCTTCACCGCCCACTGGCGATTTGAGGTCGCGTAACAGATGTCCTCCTTGCGCGGCGACCTGATGTCCGGGAACCGGCGCCTGAGCGTGGTGATGATCTCCGCGGTCTCGTCGACCGACAGCGTCGTCTGCGTCACGTAGGCGAGCTTCGTGTCTGGCGGTAGATCGAGCGCCTCGGCCTCGCCGACGGTCTGCACGAGCACGGTTGCGTCGGGCGCCTCGCCCATCGTCCCCACGACCTCCTCGTGCGCCTCGTGGCCGATGAGCACGATCGTGTACCCCTCGTCCGCGTAGCGCCGCGCCTGCACGTGCACCTTGGTCACCAGCGGGCAGACGGCGTCGATGACGTTGTGGCCGAGCTTCGCGGAGTTCGCAAAGACCGACGGCGCGACACCGTGAGCCGAGTACACGACGGTCGCTCCTTCCGGCACCTCCGTCTCCTCGTCGACGAAGATCGCACCGCGCGCCTCGAGATCGCGCACGACGTGGATGTTGTGGACGATCTGCTTGCGCACGTAGACCGGCGCGCCGTAGTGCTCGAGCGCGAGCTCCACCGTCTCCACGGCACGCTCGACTCCTGCGCAGTAGCCGCGCGGAGAGGCGAGGAGGACGCGCTCGACCATCGGGACAGGCTAGCGAGCGGACTGCGCGAGGAGGATTCCGGCGATGACGACGGCGCCGCCGACGAGCTGTGTGACTCCGAAGCTTTCGCCGAGCCACGCCCAGGCGACGACAGTCGCGATCACGGGCTCGAGGGTCGCGACGATGGACGCGCGCGTTGCGCCGATGTGCCGAAGCGACCCCGTGAGCAACGAGAACGTCACCATCGTCCCGATGATCACGATGAAGCCGACCAGGAGCCAGACCGGTGCCGAGTACTCCGAGAGATTGCCCTGGAGCGACACGGTCTCGTCGAGGACGCTCCACGGAAACGTCCACAGCGGGTTGACCACCGCCCACAGCAGCGCGGCGAAGAGGAACCCGTAGAAGGACAGCGAGGCGGCGTCGCGATGTCGGCGCTCCCGCTCTCCGATGAGGAGGTAGACCGTCAGCCCGAGCGCTGCCGCGAACGCCGCGGTCACGCCAACCGTGCTGAATGACATGCCCGACCAGAGCTCGACGACGAGGGCGAGCCCCGTGAGACACAGCGCGACCGAGACCCAGATGCGGCGTCTGACGTGTTCGTGGTAGACGAACCGCGCGAAGAGGGCCACGAAGAGCGGCGCGGTGAACTCGATCAGGAGAGCGACGCCGACCGGGAGCCTGTCGATCGAGACGAAGTAGAGCCACTGCAGGAGCGCGATCCCGAAGAGGCCGAAGGCGATCAGGACGAGGAGCTCGCGTCGACCGACCTTCAACCGGGCCCGCGCGACCGCGAGTAGAAGTACGAAGAACAGGACGGCGGCGCACGTGTTGCGGATCTGCGCGAGCTCGAGCGAGGAGAGCCCCGAGTCGAGGACGACCTTCGAGACGCTGCCGTTGACCGCGAACAGCGTCGCCGCGACGGCGACCATCGTGTAGCCGAGTCGCGTCTTGTCGTCGGGGCGCCCCTCGGGCAGCAGCGTGGGGGCGTCGACCATGGGCCCGCAGGCTATCCACCTACACTTTGATGCCTCGGGGCGTAGCTCAGCCTGGTAGAGCGCTCGCTTTGGGAGCGAGAGGTCCGACAGTTCGAATCTGCCGCCCCGACTTCGTGAGGCTCGCCGTCGTCGCCTTCGTGGTGGTCTCTCGCTCTCGTACTCGCGCCGCTCGCCGAGCTCTCGCCCTGCGGGCTACCGCGGGTCGATCGAGCGAATCGACGCGGCGCGGGCGAGCCGGATGACGGGCGTGTCGTGGCGACCGGTTGCCCGGTCCCGCTCCGCGACCTGCGGCTGCTGACCATGACGCACTGGGGCTTCGACGGTCGCGCGCACACGGGGCGGCTCGTCGTCGCATCGCGACGTCGCGCGGGACGTCGTGCGCGCGTTCCGCCAGCTCTACGCCGCGCGCTTCCCGATCCGCCGGATGGTTCCGGTCGATGCGTACGGCGCGTCGGACTTCCGTTCGATCGAGGCCGACAACACGTCTGCGTTCAACTGTCGCTACGTCGACGGAACGACGCGCTGGTCCGAGCACGCGTACGGCAGGGCGATCGACGTCAACCCGATCGAGAACCCGTACGTCTCGGGCGGGCTCGACGTCGCACGCCGCGAGCCGGCCGTACGTCGATCGATCGCGGCGCCGTCGCTGGTATGGCGTTCGAGGGCGGCGCGCTCGTGCGGGCGTTCGACTGCGTCGGCTGGGGTTGGGGCGGCCGCTGGTCCGGCGCGACGGACTACCAGCACTTCTCCGCGAGCGGCCGCTGACGCGGCGAGGGCGCCGTGCGGCGCCCTCGCGACGATCGATCGACCCGCGCCTATGCGACCGCAGGCTTGCGGCCGGCGACGAGGTACGTCCAGATCGCGCCGCCGAGCACGCCGCCGGCGAGCGGGCCGACGATGTAGATCCAGACGTTCCCCCAGTCCTGGTTGTAGAGGACGGGGTCGAGCGAACGTGCGGGGTTGAACGACCCGCCCGAAGCGGGGCCGACCGTCGTCGCGGCGGTGAAGATGAAGAGGCCGATCAGCAACGGCGCCATGACGCCCTTCCAGGCCGCGCGCTCGTCGGTAGCGACGGTAAGGATGACCATCACGAAGAGTCCAGTCGCGATGATTTCGAGCACGAATGCGGCCCAGTCGTCGATGCCGACGCCCGGATTCGTGTCCAGGGAGTTCGTGACCGCCTTCGAGTAGACGATCGCCATGACGAGCACGGCACCGAACCCACCGACGAGCTGCGCGATCCAGTACGGAACCACGTCGCGGCTGGGGAACTTCCCGGCGATCGCGAGCCCTGCGCTCACCGCCGGGTTGAAGTGGCCGCCGGAGATGTGCCCGAAGGCCGTGATCGCGAGCGCGAGCCCGAGACCGAACCCGAAGGCGATGCCGAGCGGCCCGATCTGATCGAGGCCGAAGTCGGTTGCGATCGCGATCCCGCTGAAGCCGAGGAAGAAGAAGAGGAACGTCCCGACCGCCTCGGCCGCGAGACGCGTCCCGAGTGGCTGATCCATCGTCCTGCACCTCCCGATTGCGCTTTCAGGAGGCGGTTCGGCGCGTTCGGCGGCGGTTCCTGCGCGCGAGAGAAGCGGGCGACCGGGCTCGAACCGGCGACATCCAGCTTGGAAGGCTGGCGCTCTACCAACTGAGCTACACCCGCGTCCGATCTAGCGTAGCGCCGTGGATCCGTACGCGTGGTCGTGGAACGCGGAGGCGCTCGTCGTCCTCGGGCTGACCGGCGCGTACCTCCTCGTCGCTGCGTCGGTTCCCGCGCCTCGGCCTGGCGAATCGCCTGCTTCGTCGGCGCGATGGCGCTGCTGCTCGCCGTCAGCGTGACGCCGATCCACACGCTCGGGATGCACTACCTGCTGACGATGCACCTGCTCCAGAACGTCGTCCTCGCCGAGTGGGCGCCGCTCCTCGTCGTGCTCGGGATCCCGCCCGCGCTCGCCGCGGCGATCGCGCGGCCGGGCGTCGTCCGCGCGCTCACGCATCCGGCGGTCGCGCTCCCGCTCTGGCTCGCGAACTACATGGTCTGGCACCTGCCGTGGATCTACGACGCGGCGCTCGAGAACCCGAGCACGCTCCTCCACCTCGAGCACGCGATGTACTTCGTCACCGGCCTCGCGATGTGGTGGTGCGTCTTCCAGGACGAGCCGCATCGGCTCGGCTCGGGCGCGCGCGCCGGCTACGTCTTCGCGGCGTTCGTGCTCGGCAGCCCGATCGGGCTCGTCATGGCGCTCGTCCCGAACGCGATCTACGACTTCTACGTCGACGGCGCACCATCGCGTCTGGGGGCTCGACGCCGCTCGAGGACCAGCAGCTCGCCGGGATGCTCATGGCGCTCGAGCAGGCGGCGTGTTCTTCGCCGTCTTCGCCTACTGGTTCTTCCGCTTCCTCGCCGACGAGGAGCGACGCGAGGACGTTGACCCTCCACCGGTCGCCGCGTAGGGTCGAGCGCGATGCGCCGTCTCGTCGTGCTCGCTGCCGCCGCGACGCTCGGCGTCGCAGCGCTCTCCGCCGAAGCCGCGACGCCCGGCGTTCCAGTACGGCGTCGCGGCGGGGGAGATCACGTCGACGTCCGCCGTCGTGTGGACCCGTGCGCCGAGGCGCGGGACGTCGTGCTGCGATCTGCGTGCCGACCCGATCCGCGGAGCACAGCTCTCGAGGCTGCGACGCGCGCCAGCGCGCGAACGACCTCGCGGTCCAGGTGCGTCGTCCGCGGGCTCGAGCCGGCCACGACGTACAGCTACGCAGTTCCGCTCAGGGCAACGCGGCGAGTCCGATCGGGCACGTTCGAGACGGCACCTCCACCGACCGCCGAGCGCGCGTGTGCGCTTCGCGATCTACGGGCGACGCCGATGCGACGGCCGGGCCCGAACGGCAAGCCCGGCTTCAACCGCTTCGAGGTCTACGGGCGCATGGCGGCCGAGAAGCAACGACTTCAACATCAACCTCGGCGACACGATCTACTCGGACAGCGAGGTCGGCGGCGCTCCGGTCGCGCGCACGGTCGCGGAGAAGTGGGGGAAGTACAAGCTCGGGCTCGCACTTCCAGCGCTGCAGGCAGCTCCGCGCTTCAGCGGGCCTCTACAGCCACTGGGACGACCACGAGTTCATCAACGACTTCTCGCGTCGCCGAGAACGGCGACGCGATCTACGCCGCCGGCGTGAAGGCGTTCACCGACTACGCGCCCGTCGCGAAGCCGTCCGCGGCGACCGGCCTCTACCGGACGTTCCGCTGGGGGAAGAACCTCGAGCTCTTCTTCCTCGACGAGCGCTCGTTCCGCAGCGCGAAGGCGACGACCGCGTGCAACGGCGACCTCGCGCCGACCGCGCCGCAGGCGGTGCGCGACGCGTTCGCGACGCTCGCGCCCGGTCTCCGGAACCCGGTCGCCGCCGGCGTGTCTCGCGGCGATCAACGATCCGGCCCGGACGATGCTCGGCGCGCGCCAGTACGCCGCGTTCACGAAGGCGATCAAGGCGTCGACGGCGACCTGGAAGGTGATCGTCAACGAGGTCCCGATCCAGCAGTACTACGCGCTTCCGTACGACCGCTGGGAGGGCTACGCGGCCGAGCGCGAGCGGCTCCTGCGGTTCCTGCAGGCGAACGTGAGGAACGTCGTCTTCCTCACGACCGACACGCACGGGAACCTCGTGAACGAGGTGCGCTACAGGACGCTTGGCGGCACGCCCGAGAGCTCGGGCATCTGGGAGGTCGTCACCGGCCCGGTCGCGACGAACACGTTCGCGAAGGAGATCGACGGCTATCCTCGGCACAGAAGGGCGCGGGAACGGCGATCGGCGCGCTCTTCTTCAAGCCGCGCCGCCGAACGGGATGGGCATGCGCTGCGCCGCGCTCGACACGTACAGCTACGCCCAGGTGACGGTGACCGCGACGCGCCTCACGGTCGCGATGAAGGACGCGAAGGGGCAGCCCGGTGCGCGAGGCGACCGGCGTCGCGTGCGCGCCGCTCGTCCTCACTGCTCGCTAGCGCTCACCACTTGAAGCCCGTCCACGCCTCGGTGAACCGTGCACCCGGAAGGCTCCCCCGGCACCAGTCGATCGTGCCTCCGGTGGGTGTGCACGCAGCGGACGGTGTCGCAGGGCCCTCACCGTAGGCGAAGCGAACCGCCTCGGCGATCCGGGCGGCGAGCAGGTCCACCGAGCGACTGAAGTCCGGATCGGGAGGGCGACAGTCCGGCTCGGTCGCGGCCGAGCGGTTGCACGGCTGCCAGGAGAAGCCGAGGCGACCGGCCGGAGCCGTCGGCCGTGATGCGCTCCGGCGTAGCGGCGGATCGCGTACACCTGCTCCGAGACGAACTGACGCATCTGGACGTCGTCGAGGATCGTGTTCCCGTGGCCGGTCACGAAGGCGAACTGCTCGCCGCCGCGCGCCCGCCAGCCACCGTTCGCGAGCGGGAGCAGCTTCCGCTCGAAGAAACGCTTGGCGGTCTGGGTCGCAGGAGGGCCGGTGCGAGCGAGCTCGAGCAGGTGGAAGACGTACGCCTCGAGGTGACGGGCGCGCGCGTCGCAGCGTCGATCCCGCCGGTGCCCACAGCCGGAGTCGGCGTAGCTCTCGACCGCGAACCACCGCAGGTACCGGTCGGCATCGGCCAGAAGGCCCGGTCGACGAGCCAGCGCTTCAGGTCCGCCCGGTACGCGCTTGACGTTCGGGATGTTCTGGTGGCGGAAGTGGATTCCGAGCTCGGCGATCCCGGCGCCTTCGGCATTCCCGGAGCGCCGTCGTACAGGCCGCGCATGAGATCGCGCATGTCCTTCGCGGCGAACGGGCGGCCAGTCGTGGTCGGGATCGGCCCGCGCGGCGCGTCTCGCGTGGTCGTGCGGTCGAACTCGTTGATGAGCCAGGTCTCGCCCGCCGTGACGTCATAGCCGGCCGCCTCCATCGCGCGGCGGAACTCGACTCCCGCCTGGAACCACGTGCGGCCCATCCCGGGCTCGTTCACCCAGTTCGCCCAGCCCGTCAGCTCGCCGGTCGTGAACTCCGCCACCGGATGGATTCCGAGCGCGCGGATCTGGTCGTCCTCGGAGTTCGCGTAGGCCCCGCTTGTTCGCTGCGAGCGGTGCGATGGACAGCCAGTACTCCACGCACGGTGACTTCGTGGCGGCGAGCGCGTTCGCGAGCCGCATCCGATCCGCCGTGCCGGTCCAGAAGAAGGCACGCCCACTGAAGGCGCAGCTCGGCGCACCCTGTCCCTGCGCTCCGGGGGCGGCCATGGTCGCGCTCGCAAGAACGACTCCCGCCACGAGCAGTGCAAGCGTCCGCACTCGGTCTCCTCGCGTTCGGCCCACCACGACTTGTATAGCGCGCGGCTCGGCCCGTGGTGACTGAAGGCGTGCGACCGTCACGCCGACTACCCTCACGAGCGCGCGCCCGTAGCTCAGTGGACAGAGCGGCGGACTTCTAATCCGCGGGTCGCAGGTTCGACGCCTATCCGGAA
>CAVPXQ010000013.1:0-158107 GCA_963709715.1 uncultured Gaiellaceae bacterium | reverse complement strand
GCTCGGGCGACTCGGGCGGCGGCGTGCGCGCCAGCTCGGGCGCGAAGTTCGCGAGCACGGTGTCGTAGGAGAGGAGTGGCTGCCAGCCACCCGCGATGGCCGCGTCTCCACCCCGCCGGAAGACGACCGAGGGAGCAGTGAAGCGGACGGCCCCATCCGAGATCGTGGTCTTGTCCTGGACCTCGGCGGGAGTGCCTGCCGCGGACCTGGCCTCGGCCAGCTGACGCTCGTACTCGGTGAGAACCTCAGGATCGTCGATCATCCCCACGATCCGGTCTGCCGCGATCCCTTCGAGGCCACCCAGCGCAGCGCCGATGCTGGCGGCGTCGTCGAGGTAGAGCGTGCCCGTGAAGTTCCCGATCTGGAGCGCGCGAAAGACGCGCCACTCCGAGCCGGGGTCGAGCAGGCCGGCCGCAACGACTGCGCGACACCCCCGGCCGGTGCCAGACGCCCGTGTCTTCGGCGCGGTGGCAATGGGCATCCCGTACCTGTCTCCGAAGACGTGCCAGCGAGCAAGCGAGCGAGCGCCGTCGTAGCTGCGGATCGCGGCATCGCTCGCCGCCTCGCGCAGACCGATCATCACGAGCCTCCACGAGAGCTGCTCGCGGAAGCGCCACTCGAGAACGCGCAGAGCCGGATTCGCAGAGTACGCCCACGGACAGCCCGCGTCCGTGTAGAGCGTCGCCTCGATCACCGGTCGGACCGCGCGGTCGGCGACTTCCCGACCGCGCGTCGCTCGCGGCACGGTCTACAGCGGAGCTCGACGTTGGCCGCGATGGCCGTTCCGCCCTTGCCAGGCGGGACGATGTAGTCGAAGTCGACCTCGATTTCCGTTCCGCAGTCCGAGCAGCGACCCTTGTCTCGCTCCCAGACCTCCTGCCTGACGGCCACAGGTATCAGCTCGGACGCCTGGGGGTCCGCCATCTCGAGCCGCGCACGGCCGATGACCGCTTGCGACATGTTGTGCGCGCGCCGCATTCGACAGGTTCGGCAGCGAAGCTCGACGTTGGGAGCCGCGTCGGACCCTCCCGCTTCGATCGGAAGGATGTAGTCGAACTCCAGACTCAGCGCCGTGCCGCAGTCGACACAGCGAGCTTCGTCGCGGCGCCACACCTCGAACCGGACCGACTCGAGGAGCGGCCGCCCCAGGTCCGGAGAGCGCACGCGGTCGAACGCCTCGGCCCTGGCCTGCTCGAGCGCGTCGTGGTACTCCCGCCTGTCCAGATCCGTCTCGAGGACGATCATCTTGACGTCCTCGGAGGTGAGTCCTTCGTCGTCCCACCAGAAGCGATCGAGGTACCACCACCAGCGCCGCCCTTGTTTCGTCGCGACCCAGACGGGCACGTGCAGCTGGAGGTCGCAAAGGCGAGCGAACCGCTCCGTCGAGCACTCGACATGGTGCTCCGCGGAGTGGAGGCGGTAGATCCGCCCGAGCTGGCGGTCCGGACGGACCGGAGCCTCGGCTTGCAAGCGCCGTAGCCGCTCCTGCTTGCGTGCGAGCTCCTTCGAGGCCGTTTCGATCCGTGCCTTCAGCGTGCTCCTCTCTCGCTCCACATCGCCGGGAGAGCGGCTGCCGACGCGGCGCGCCGAAGCCCCGGGGCGGCCGTCGGTTGCCTGAGCTTGATCGAGCGCCTTGATGGCGTCCGAGGACGCCCTCATGTCCCACGTGAGGCGGAGGACGTCGAGCTCGGCCTCGCGCAACCGGCGCGCGTACTTCTGAGCGCGCTTGTCGCTCTCCGTGACGTCCATCTGCTCGATGAATGCAGTTCTGTCAGCTTGGAGCATCGCGAGCTTTCAGCTTACGCGTCGAACCCACGAGCGCGACCGGCGCCGCGTCGTGTTACCACCAGCGGGGTGGTACTCTCCGGCTGCCCGACGGCGCTAGGTGGGGAGTCAGCGGTTCCCTGAACCCGAAATCCGCTCGATGCGGGGCCGAACGCCGTTCGAGGGACGGTTCGTCGGGACAGGGTCTGCGCACGCGGCGTTGACGATCGGGTCCCGCGCACTGGGAGCGTCCGAACCGCGTCAGGTCCGGAAGGAAGCAGCGCTAAGGACTCCCTCTCAGGTGCCGCGGCTCCGCCCGATCCGAGCAGGCGACACGGGTACCTCCGGTGAGGCCGATCTCGACAACGGAGTGCGCCGCCGGGCTTTGGTTGAATCCCTCCGATGACAGCGCTCTACCGGAAGTACCGCCCGCAAGGCTTCGACGAGGTCGTCGGGCAGGAGGCGGTCGTCCGGACGCTCCAGAATGCCATCGAGCACGACCAGGTGCGCCAGGCGTACCTCTTCGCCGGCCCTCGTGGAACGGGCAAGACGTCGATGGCGCGCATCCTCGCGAAGGCATTGAACTGCGCCGGGACGCCCGGGCCCTCGTCGTCGCCGGACAAGACCTGCCCCGTCTGCCTCACGATCGCGAGCGGGACGTCACTCGACGTCGTCGAGATGGACGCCGCCTCCCAGCGCGGGATCGACGACATCCGCGAGCTCCGAGAGCGAGTGGTGCTGCAGCCGGTGCAGGGCCGCTTCAAGGTCTACATCCTCGACGAGGCACACCAGCTCACCCGCGAAGCCTGGAACGCCCTCCTCAAGCTCATCGAGGAGCCGCCTCCGCACCTCCTCTTCGTCTTCTGTACCACTGACCTCGCCAGCGTGATCCCGACCGTGCGCTCGAGGTGCCAGACGTTCGTCTTCCAGCGACCACGGCTCCCCGACGTCGTGACGCTGCTCCGTCGGGTCGCCGAGGGCGAAGGCATCCAGGCGCAGGACTCCGCACTGTCTCTGATCGCCCGTGCCGCGCGCGGCTCGTTCCGCGACGCAGTGTCGACGCTCGACCAGCTCGCGGCGGCGACGAACAACTCCATCGACGCCCAGTCCGTGCTCCAGCTCGTGGGCGCGGTCGACGAGGAGTCACTCCTGCGGCTGTGCGACATGGTCGTCGATCACGACACGGCCGGCGCACTGCTCTTCCTGGAGGAGCTGGCCGAGCAGGGCCAGGACCTCGGGCGGGTCGTCACCGACCTGCTCGAGCACCTCCGCCACTTGCTGCTCGTACAGCACATGGGCCATGTTCCGGATTCGCTGCCGGTCACCGAGGAGACGAAGGAGCTCCTTCGGCAGCAGGCGAATCAGCTCCCCGAACCCACAGTGCTCCGGCTCATCGACCTGCTCGCCGTCGCGGTCGACGACATCCGGCAGGGCGCGGATCCGCGCCTCCCCCTCGAGCTCGCGCTCGTGAAGGTGACGCGACCCGGCTCCGACCTCTCGCGCGAGTCCCTCGCGCATCGCGTCGAGCTGCTGGAGGCGCGGGCGCCCTCGTTGCCCGCGTACGCGGCTCCGGCTCCCGCGCCGCCGCCGCGGGTCGACGTCCACCAGGCCAGCACGCCCGCACCGCCTCCTCCCGAGGGTCAAGACGCACCGCCGGTCGCACTCGAGCAGGTGTCCGATGCGTGGGAGCGCGGGATCCTCGACGCCGTGCGGGAGCGGTCGATTCCGATTGCCAGCCTGCTCACCGAGGCGCGGCCGACCGACCTCGCCGACGACACGCTGACACTCGAGTTTCCCGCCGGCGCCGACTTCCATCGCCGGCAGGTCGCGGAGCCTCAGAACATCGGCCTTCTGCGCGACGCGCTGTACGAGGTGACCGGGCGCAGGCTCACCGTCGTCCTCGAGTCCGGAGATCCGCACGACGCCGAGATCGAGGAGACGGACGACGAGCCCGCCGGTGAGGACCTGTTCATCGCAGCACTCAAGGAGACATTCGACGCCGAAGAGGTGGAGGCAGAGGACGCATGAACTTCGACATGAACAAGATGCTGCAGGAGGCACAGCGGATGCAGGAGGAGCTGGCGAAGGCGCAGGAAGAGGCGGCGCGCGAGATCGTCGAGGCTTCCGCCGGCGGAGGGATGGTGACCGTGAAGGCAAACGGCGCGGGCGAGGTCGTCTCGATCACCATCGACCCGCGTGCAATCGATCCCGACGATCCCGAGCTCCTCGCCGACCTCGTGCTCGCAGCGGTGAACGAGGCACTCCGCTCCGCAAGAGCGCTCATGGAGTCCAAGATGGCGGGCCTCATGTCCGGCGGGCTCGGCGACCTCGGCGGCCTGCTTCCAGGCTAACGCCGGGGCACATCGAATCGCATCGTGCGGCGCTTGCGAAAGCAGCGCGTTGGGTAGCGCAACCATCGACGGATCGCCGCGGCGACCTTCCTACGGGCAGGGCCTCACGAACGTCGACATGACTCCGAACTCGTTCCCGATCAGATGTGGCGTGTCGCTCCGATTGCTTTTGGGATCCACGCGGATGTTGGCGGATACGGGTATCCCTGGACGTACGGTAATCGCGAATGCCGGGTTATGCGATCGCTGGAAGCGGTTGCCCGTCACGCAGATGTTTCGAGGGTAATCGGCTTCAGCCTCCCCGCCAAACCAGGTGAAGAAGATGTGCGCCGTTGTGCCGTTGTCTGTGAAGGTGTTTCCTTGAATGAGACCTTCCGAGAGCGCACCGATGTAGAGCGCTTCCGAGTGGAGGCTCTCGTCCGCCCGGACGTGATAGTTCAACAAAGCGCTGTCGAAGATCCTGAAGTTGAGCACGCCGTTATCGGAGGGACGCGGAAGTATGAAGTTCTGAGCGACCACCCCCTGGCCGTCGAAAGTACTGCGTAGCCAGGTGACATCGTCCGCTCCGTAGATGTGTGCGGCAAGGACGGTCGAATCGAGAAGCCACGACCCCGACGACCCCGGGTCGAACTCGATCTGTTGAAACGCACCGTGCTCGATCGTGACCTGTGCCCGATCCAAGGCAACATCCCCGTTCACGGTAAACGCTGAGATTCTAGCCCGCGGACGAACCGTGAGCGGACCCGGGGGCGCGCTCGCAACGGCGTCCTGAAAGTCCGAAGCAGTAACGGTCGCCGGAAGCTCGACGACATTCTCGTGGTTGGAACGCAGCACAAAGACGTCAAACTGCCTGCGCTCACTTAGCCCAATCGCCTCCACCTTGAACCATGAACTCCCCTTCGCGAACGTCACGCGCGATCGCTTCCAGTTCCGAGTCTTCGACATCGGTTGTTTCTGCGCCGAGAATCGATAACCGGCTCCGCGGATGGGGGTCCATGCGAGCGTAATCGTCGACTTGGTCTCAGCAACCATCTTCAGTCGGGTGCTGGCCGGCTCAGCTGCAGCGACGTGCGATCGAGCGATCGCCATAAACCCGCCGACGAGGACGAGTGCCACGAACATGCCTTGCAGACCACGCCCCTTGCCACCGCGCAATCGCCTCCCCCTAGAGCCAACCACGCGCAACCTCCTCGAATGGAGTCCCAGACGAACAATGGTAATGAAATACCATGGCACTCACAGCGCTGCCACGGCTAGGGCGTTCCTGCAGGGTCATCCATCACAGGCTTGATGTCCCCACTCTGCTTACTAGCAGGAGGCCACGAACTCTGGAGAGGTTCCGTACTCGTTGCCGATGAGCATCGGCGTATCCCACGTGTTGCTCGTGGGATCGATGTCGATGTTGGCGGACGCCGGGATCTCCTCCCGAACTCCAACGGAGGTGTATCCGTTCCGGGACCGCTCAAAGCGGTTGTTCTTGACGCAGACGTTGCGGGGATGATCGACGCCTGCGGACCCGTCCCACCAGGTGAAGAAGATGTGGGCCGTCGTACCGTTGTCGTGGAAGTAGTTGCCTTCGATCAAGCCGCCGGATGAGTCCGCTCCGACATAGAGCGCCTCTGAGTGCTGAGACTCATCGGCCGTAACGTGATAGTTGGCGAAGGTGTTGTTCAGGAATCTGAATCCAGGCGCGCGGAAGATGAAGTTCTGACCCACGAGCCCCTGTCCGTCGAACGAACAACGTTGCCAGGTGATGTTGCTCGCCCCATCGATGTGGGCAGCCCGCGCCGAGCAGTCCTGGAGCGTGGAGCCCGATGAGCCGGACTGGAACTGAATGACACGGAATGAGCCGCGCTCGATCGTCACCTGCGCCCGATTCAGCACAACGTCGCCAGTCACGGTGAACGACTGGAGCCCGGCCTGAGGACGCACCGTGATCGGGCCAGCCGGAGCGCTCGAGACCGAACTCTGGAACTGTGCTGCAGAGACGCTCGACGGCAACTCGACCACACCGGCGGGCGGTGAGCTCGGCGGAGGGGGAGCGGACGAGCACGCGGCAGTTGAGAACGTCGCCTGAGCCTGCTGAGACGCATTTCCGGCGGCATCGAGCGCGCGCACGACGAACACGTAGGAGGTTCCGCACACCAAGCCACTCTGGTTCGAAGAGAGCGAGTTGACGGTCGCTACCTTCGTTCCGCCCCGGTAGACGTCGTATCCGGTGACGCCGACATTGTCCGACGAGGCGTTCCATGACAGGGCGAGACCCGTCTGCGTGACATTCGACGGGAGAGTCCGGTCGGAGCGGACGGAGGCGTCGTGTCGGGGCATGCCGTCGTCGAACCATCACCGTCCCCGACTGCACCGACCGATTGCCCGCGGCGTCGTACGTGTCCACGGCCAGCGTGTAGTTCGTGTTGCATGTCAGCCCGGAGAGGATGCCGGTAGTCGTGGTGGTCGTGCCGACCGGTTTCCGCCCTGATACAGGCCGTATCCGGCGACACCCACGTTGTCGGATGCCGCCGACCACGAGAGCGCGATGCTTGTCGCGGTGCGCGACGTCACGACGACATTGGTCGGGAGCAGTTGGCGCTTGCGAGTCGGCGCACGCGGACGTCGACCCGATCACGGACGTCGTCGGCGACTGGTTACCCGCGGCGTCGAATGCCTCGACGCCGAACTGGTACGCGGTGCCGCACGAGAGGCTCGCGATCGTGGCAGCCGGGGCCGTGACCGTTGCAGCGGGCGTGCCGTTCTTCTCGGCGTCGTAGCCGGC
Organism: uncultured Gaiellaceae bacterium; assembly: GCA_963709715.1. Taxonomy (GTDB): domain Bacteria; phylum Actinomycetota; class Thermoleophilia; order Gaiellales; family Gaiellaceae; genus GMQP-bins7. The sequence goes on along the minus strand of CAVPXQ010000013.1, from coordinate 151,219 downwards.
GACACCGACGTTGTCGGTCGACGGGTCCCATGCGAGTCGCACGCTCGTCCTCGCTGCGCTTGTGATGCCGAGATTGGTCGGCGCCGTCGGAGGAGCGATGTCCGTCGACGGCGTCGGCGTCGAGGGGCAGGCGGAGGTCCGAATCGGCCACCGCGCCTCCGCGAGGACAGACTTGTTTGCGGCCGCGTCCTCGACCTCGAGGCCGAGCACGTAGTTGGTTCCACAGCGAAGCGCGGTGTACACATAGCTCAGGTTCGTGGTTGTCGCGACGACCGACGAGTCGAGCCACACGTTGTAGTGGTCGACTCCGACGTTGTCCGAGCCTGCCCGCCAGCTCAGAGCCGCAGTCGACCCTGTCACGGTACCGAGCGAGAGGATCGGCTTCGCGGGACGCGTGGTGTCGGCAGGAGTGCTCGGCGGCGGCGGCGGCGTCGAGCACGCCGACGTCTTGACGGGCCAGAGGGCTTCGGCGAGCACGGACGTATTCCCGGCAGCGTCGACGACCTGGAGCCCGAGGACGTACTGCGTGTTACAGCTCAAGTTCGTGTACGTGTAGCCGGTTGCGGTGGTGTGGGTGACGAGGCTCCCGTTCAGGAACACGTCGTAGTGATCCACGCCCACGTTGTCCGAGCCTGCCTGCCAGCTCAGCGGAGCGCTGTTCTGGGTCACGGCGCCGAGACTGAGGATGGGCTTCGCAGGCTGCGTCGTATCAGGCGCGGGAGCCGGAGGCGTGGGAGGCGCTGGGGGCGTCGACGCGGCCGGGGCCCTCGACTCGCAGCTCTTGACCGTCCCGTAGATCGGATCGCCGAACACGGCGTTCGTGCAGTTCACGCCGTCCGTGAACGTGCGCGTGGCCGTCCACTTCCCGTTCCGCCGTAGCGGACCTCTCGCGTACCCGAGAACGAGCAGGGCCCGCCCTCCGTCGCGCAGAACGTCCAGGACGTCGGCGCAGGAGACGGCGTCGTGGTCGGTGGCGTGGACGGTGGCGTGGACGGGGGCGTGGTCGGAGGAGTCGACGGCGGAGTCGAGCTCGAGGCGCGTTGCTCACAGCTCTTGACGACTCCGTAGAGCGGATCCCCGAAGACAGCATTCGTGCAGTTCACGCCGTCGGTGAACGAGCGCGAGATCGTCCAGGTCCCATTCGCGCCGTAGCGAACGTCCGCCGTACCGGAGAACGCGCAGCGCTCGCCTTCGCCTGCGCAGCGCGTCCATCCCGAATCCGACTGCGCGCTCGTGGCGGACATCGGCTGGATGGACGCTCGCGCGACGGAGATCGGCTTGACGGGCGGACACGGAGCGGTCTGGACGTACACTGTCTCGCGAGGCGAGTGGTTCCCAGCGGCATCGACGGCATCGACGTCGACGACGTCGACCGAGCCGCAGGAGAGCCCGGTCAACGTGGCCGACGGCTCGGACGTCGACGCGACGCGCGACAGCTCGCGATACACGCCGTACTCGACGACGCCGACATCGTCAGTCGCCGCTTGCCACGTGAGGACGACCGCGCCATCCGACGTCGCTGACTGTCTGAACCCGGTCGGAGCGCTCGGCGGGGCGGAATCGAGACACGCCGCCGAGGCGGTGACCATGGACGCCTTGGGCGATCGGTTACCAGCGGCGTCGACGGCTCGGATCGAGACGGCGATGCCGGTCCCGCACGCCAGATTGCGGAGGACGTAAGAGGCGCTCGTGACGGTCACCCTCCGGCCCGCTTCGGAAACCTCGTACCCGGAGATCGCGACGTTGTCCGTGGACGCGCCCCACGCGATCGCGACGCTCGTGGGCGTCGCGGACGTCACGTGCGGGTTCACGGGGGCGGTCGGGCCGGACGCGATCGCGTTGTGCTCCGCCCGCGGGACCTGCGACGCAGATCGCGACGAGGAGGAGGACGGATGCGACGAAAGGCACCGTGCGCTTGGCGGCGACAGCTGACACAGCCCCCGTGTCGTCGGCGCCACGCTAGAAGGGCCTAGACCCCCGATTGGGGGGTACTCCCAATTGGTCTAGCGCGAGTTTGGCTCAGTTGAGCCGAACGAAACCCTCGCGCCAGTGACGCCGTCCGAGGACTCGACCGGGCCCCACCCGAGCGACTAGCTGTATGTCCCAGGGAGGTTGTTGACGCGCTGCAGCGGCGCAAGGCCTCCAAGAGCGCGGTGGGGACGGAAGCGATTGTAGAAGTCGAGTGCGGGAGCTAAGGCCGCGAGACGCTCCGATTCGTGCTCGTACGCGTAGGCGTACGCCCAGCGCTCGAGCAAGGTGCGGATGAAGCGCTCCGCCTTGCCGTTGGTCTGCGGGCGATAGGCGCGGGTCTTCTTAACGACGATGCCGTGCGCCGCGCACGCCTCCGCCCAGCGGCGCTTGAAGCAGGCGCCGTTGTCGGTCAGTACTCCTCGACCTCGATCCCGTGCGAGCGATAGAAGGCCACAAGCTGATCGAGAGAGCGCACGGCGGAATCGGTCGTCTCATCGGGATGGACGGCGGCGAAGCCGAGACGCGAGTTGTCGTCGATCGCGACGTACAGGTACTGCCAGCCAGCACCGTAGGCTCGCTTCGAGCGATCGTCGGTCACGCGATGCCCGGGCCTGACGATCCGGCTCAGCTTCTTGATGTCGACGTGCACGAGCTCGCCGGGCGCTGCACGTTCGTAGCGAACGACCTGCTCGCGCGTGGCACGCACCACGAGCCGCGAGCGACCGTGACGACGGAGGACAGCGTGCACCGTCGAGGCCGCGAGGCCGAGCGCCCAGCCGATGACGTGCGGTCCCTCGCGAAGCTCGGCTCGTGCGCGCAGGATCGCCTCCTCGACCGATGCGGGCGTACGCCTGGGCGAGTGCACAGGACGGCTCGAGCGGTCAGCAAGCGGCTCGCCTCGACGCCGGCGGTTGACCCACTTGGACGCGGTCTGCCGCGAGCAGCCGACGACGAGCGCGGCCGCGGTGATCGTCCGGCCGGTCGCAACCAGGTCGCAGACACGCTGACGCTGCCGAACCGTCAGGACCGCATTTGCATGAAGATCCATTAGAGCCCTCCTTTGGGCCGCGACTCTTTGACAAGCCGCACCCTAGGAGGGCTCAGTAACGCTTCACGGCGTCAACAACTTGTCTGGGAACTACAACTAGCGCTGCCCGACCGTCACTCGCGCCTGCACGATCGCGCTCGAAGCGCGGCGACCGCCGACGCGTGGCCAGACGTACCAGACGTACTCGCCGGCGACGAGCTTCTGCTGCCGACCGTCGAGCTTCCAGCGAACCGGGATCGTGATCGCAGGCGTCGACGCGTCGGCCGCGAACACCCTCCTGCCAGCGCGGAAGAGCTCGACATGGTACCCGTCCGCTTTCGCGGACGGCTCCCACGCGAACCGCTGCGGCTGGACGGCTGGGACTGGGGTGCCCCCCGGGCCTGCAGTGGGCTCTCGCGCCGCGCCACCGCTCGAGACTGGTGCGCTCCCATCCACTGCGCGATCGGTCTGAATCGCTTCCTCGGCCGACGCCGGCGGGTTGTCCAGCCGCACGCGGACGTCGAAGAAGACGAGGACGGCGACCGTAGCCGCTGCGACCCCGATGAGAACGCGACTCGACGTGCGTGGACGGGCTGCTCGCCACCGACCGCGCTGCGAGCCGTCCGCCGTCGGAGAATCCGTCCCAAAGGCACCGAGCGGTCTGAGGGTCTGCTCCCTCGAGGGCTCGACCAGGGCGGAGCGCGCAGCGAGCGCGAGCTCCGGGTCGACGAGTGCCAGCTCGGGGCTGATCGCGTCCACGTCTGGTAGGGCGCTCGACTCCGCTGGGCGTGAGCTCACTGCTGCGTTCATCGGCAGCCTCTTGCATTCGATGAACCTTGCGAGATGCCTCTCTCGGGACTATGCGATCAGCGCGGTAAGGCGACGCTCGGAGGTGCTCCGAATGGCGGAGGCCTCAACCCCCAGAGGGTCGCAAGGGCTGCGCGAGACGCCTGTCTTCGCTGCTTGGACGTCAGCGCGGACCGCAGTGCGTACCCGAGAGTGAGCGCGGCCAGATAGGCAGCGCGATGCGCAGGAGAGAAGTGCTTGCGGCCGTAGAGCCGCCGCGAGAATGCGCCCTGGGCCTCCAGCCGTGGATTCGCGCCTGCCTTGTTGGCGTGATGGAGAATGGTCATGGTCGGAACGTGCATAACCCGCCATCCAGCCTTGCGGATGCGAAGGCAGAGATCTGTCTCGTCCGAGAAGAGGAAGAAGCGCTCGTCGAACAGTCCGGCGCCTTCGAGAGCCTCCCGCCGCACGATGTTGAACGATCCGGACGTCCAATCACACTCGAACTCGGCCTCGTAGCGGCCGAGATCGAGTTCTCGCTCGCCGAGCCATGACGCACGGAATGGGTAACGCTCCGAGCCCAACGCCTGCCAAAGTGCTCGTACGGCGTTAGGGAACCGTCGGATCGTTGGGAACAGCGCGCCGTCCGGAGTCACTTGTTTCACGCCCGCGAGACCCACTGTGGGTGACAAGTCGAGTCGAGCGACCAGCTCCTCGAATGTTCCGTGCCTGACCTCCGTGTCAGGGTTGAGGAACAGCACATATCGAGCATGGGTCGTGACGTATCCCCGATTGTTCGCATGGCCGAACCCGTAGTTCTCGCACCGAACTACGCGCACCTCAGGGAACTCCCGACCCACGAGTTCCGCGGTCTCGTCTGTCGATCCGTTGTCCATGACGACGACATCGACACTGATGTCACCGACGCCTGCAAGAAGCGTCGTCAAGCAGGGCTCGAGCCAGTGCGCCTCGTTCGTCGAGATGATGATGACTGCGAGATCGTCCATGAGCACACGGCACTGAGCGTCGCTAACGGGCGAGCCCGAAGCCGACGCGTTCAGCCCTCACACCTTCGGACAGGCTTCCGAGCCTCCATCCCCGCTCTCTGATGATTGGCACGTTCGGCTCGGGGGCAAGTCGACGCTAGCGAGCGCGTGTCCGACGGCTCCGCCGCGCCGCCAGTGCTGTACGAGTCGACGCCCACAGCTCGAACTCAGACTACCCTGAGCTTGGGATGTGTGGGATCTGCGGTGTCGTTCAAATCGGCGGGACCCCCCGCGAGGTGGTGTCGGCTTCCGTGCTCGACGCGATGACGGACTCGATGACGCACCGCGGGCCTGACGACCGCGGCACGTACTCGGCGCCTGGGATCGCACTCGGTGTCCGACGTCTCTCGATCGTGGACGTGGCAGGAGGTCATCAGCCGGTGTTCAGCGAGAACGGGGCGATCGTGGCGATCCAGAACGGCGAGCTCTACAACCACGTGGAGCTGAGGAACGAGCTCGCTCGAGACGATCACGTGCTGGCCAGCCGTTGCGATACCGAAGTCCTGCCCCACCTGTACGAGGCGCATGGGCCGCGCTACCCGGAGCATCTCAGAGGAAAGTTCGCAATCGCGATTTGGGACGAACAGCGGAGGCAGGCTGTGCTCGCCCGAGACCGTCTCGGGGTGAAACCGCTCTATTGGGCGCAAGCCGGCGACCTCGTCGTCTTCGCATCGGAGATAAAAGCCGTGCTCGTGAGCGGGCTCGTGAGCACCGACCTCGACCTCGAAGCCGTCGACCTGTTCATGACCCTTGGGTACGTGCCCGGACCAAGAACGCTGCTCGCGAGCGTTCGCAAGCTTGGGCCGGGAGCAATTCTCGAGATCGACGAGCGCGGCCCTCGTGAATCGACGTACTGGGCGTTCCCCGAGCCGCTGCCCGAGTCCCATGGTCGCACCCTCGACGACTGTGCGGACGAGCTGATCGAGCTGCTCCGCGCCGCGGTTCGCGATCGACTCATGAGCGACGTTCCGCTCGGCGCGATGCTGTCCGGCGGCCTCGATTCGAGCCTGGTCGTGGCCCTCATGGCGGAAGCGTCCAGCGATCCAGTCGTCACGTTCTCAGTCGGGTTCCGAGAGGACCCTTCGAGCGAGCTTGGAGACGCGCGCCGCGTCGCCGACGCCTTCGGTTGCAAGCACCACGAGCTCGAGCTCTCCGTCTCCGAAGACATCCTCGACCTCGACGAACTCGTGTGGCATCTTGACGAGCCCGTAGCCGACCTGTCCGCTCTCGGCTTTGATCTCCTGAGCAAGCTCGCCTCGCAGCACGTCACGGTCGCGCTCGCGGGTCAGGGAGCAGATGAGTTGTTCGGCGGCTACAGGAAGCATCGGGCGGCAGCGGCAATGAGGCCACTTGTCGCCCTACCTGACGTCACTCGGCGCTTCGTTTCTCGGGTGCCATGGCGGTCGGCGCGGATTCAGCGTGCAGCGAGCGCCCTGGCTGCCACAGACGCCTCCGGGCGGCTCATCGCGATGAGCGGTCGCATCGACCCTGCCCTTCGCGCTGCGCTCTATCGCTCGCCGCTAGCGGCAGTCGACACGAAGACCGCGTACTGCGCCGTCGAACGAGCACGGAACGGGGTCGAGGCCGATGTGCTGGGACAAGTGCTGTATCTGGACGCCAAGCTTGCCTTGGTGGACGACATGCTTCTCTATTTCGACAAGACGTCCATGGCCCACTCGCTCGAAGTGAGAGTGCCGTTCCTCGATCATCGGCTCGTCGAGTGGTCAGCGAAAGTTCCCTCGTCCTTCAAGGTGCACCGTGGTGTGACCAAACGCGTGCTCAAGGGCGCGGGCGCACGGTTTCTCCCTTCCCAGACTGTGCACAAGCGAAAGGTCGGGTTCTTCCGCTATGCGGTCAAGACCTGGCTTCTCGCACAACTCGACGGTGAGGCAGGGGCGCGTCTCTTGGCGCCCGATCCCGCGTATGCGGAGTTGCTCGACCGTCAGACCGTCGTTGCGCTCGTTGACGAGTTTCGGCGCACGCAAGCGGAAGACACGGCCAGACTCGTATTCGCAGTGCTCATGCTCGAAGCATGGCTGACCAGCTTTCGGTCCCGGGCGCAGACCATCGCTGCGGCGGCGCGCTAGACGCGCTCTGACAGAGCCAAATCTAGTCGGGTCGAAGGACTGACGCGGCGTACGCTGCTATCTCCTCGACGAGGGGGCTGGCCGATGCATCCCACGGGTCCGGATCCGTCAGAACAGTCGAGGCAAGGACTTCGCGCACGTTCTGCAGATCCTCGACGACGGTCACTCGGCCGGTACGTCCGAGTTCGCGCGCGAGCTGGAACTGGTGGTCGTCAACGGCTTCCCCGAACTCTCGGCGGCGCGGCACGACGTACGGTCGCTTGCCGTTGCCGAGCGCGACCATTATCGAGCCGACGCCCGCGTGGGTGATCACGACCCGCGCCGCCCGAACGTACCCCACCAATTCGTCAAAGCTCAGGAAATCGACGGTCCGAGCCCTGGAAGGATCGATTCGTGACGCGCCGCGCTGGACCACGATGTCGTCGAGATCTGCTAGCTCATCGGCCGCTCGGACGAGGCGATCGAACGGAAAGCTACTCGTTCCTACTGTCACGAAGATCATGGGACCCAGGCGCGCGTAGCTCTCGCGCGCGTGCGGCCGAGCGCCTCGCTCGCTCTCCGTACGATCCTCGCAAGACTCTGGTCTTGATGAAGGATCGCCCGCATAGCGGGATCGGCACACTGCGGGTCCCGCCGAGCGGCAGACACCGCGTAGCCCCGCACCATGTGGAGTGCGGCCGGCTCGCGCAGCGCGTGGAAGGCTGCTCGTACGACGAGGTACCAGGAGCGATACCCCATGTAGTACGACGTCTCGCCCAGTGCACGCCAGTGCCTCGACCGAGCCCCGTCGCGAACGCCTTCGACGCGGTGATGCAGGAATGGGAGATCGAGGAGCACTCGCGTCTCCCAGCCCCGACTTCTCGCCTTGAGCTGGTCTATCCCATCCCACCCGTGGCGTTGCTCGATGGGGCTGACGTCGAGGAAACAATTCCAGCGATACGCACGCGTGGCTCCCCAGACGTTCCCCCCGGTGACGTATCGCCGCCGCCATCTGTTGTCCGCCCGCTCGACGGCCGTACCGCTGGCAATTCCGACGCGTGGGTCTTCTGTGAAGACGCGCAAGAGTCGCGCGAAGTAGTCGGGCTGCATGGATACGTCGGCGTCCACGAGGACGACGACGTCGGGATGCGGATCCAGAGCACCGACGCCCCTCGTGAACGCGCGGACGATCGGAGCTCCGCGGACCGGAGTGCGGTCACCCTCGGTCGTGAGCACTGTGATCCAGTGGTGCTCGGCAGCCAGCTGAGTCGCCACGTCGAGAGTACCGTCCGTAGAACCGTTTTCGACGATCACCCAGCGATCAGGTCGCTGTACTTGACGTCGAAGACTCTCGGCGAGGCGAGGAAGGGCTTCTGCCTCATCCCGAGCTGGGGTTACGACGGCGTAGGTGACGTTCGACTCGATTGTCTCGTGGCTCTCTGCTCGTGCCATGGTCTAGAACAGAGACCCCAGGAACTCGGCATTCCGATAGCGAGATACGAGATCGGGCCACTGTACGAAGAAGCGGGTGGCTATCGGATGGACAAGTCTTCCGGTGAGGGACGGTTCCGATGTCCGCGCAAAGCTCTCGATGTACACGACTCGGGCGCCGAAGAGCCGGCCGACCCAGCAAAAGGGGACTGCCACTCCGGCGCCGGTGGTCACGACCAGCGCCGGGCGCAACCTGCTGACCATTCTCACCGCAAGGACTGTGTTCCACATGAGGTTGATGATGTTGCGATTCGTCGGGTGGAACGCAAAGGTGATGCTCTCATCAGCCAGCAGTGTCCGCGCGTCAGCCGTGTCAAACGTCACCCAATGCCATTCGGCACGCGGCAGTCGGCCTCGCAGCTGTACCAGTTGCAGGAGGTGACCTCCGCTCGATGCAACCAGGAGACCAACGTGGCGCCGTTGCTTCCCAACGACGTCCAATCCAGTATCCGGTTGGGACTCGAGCTGAGGCTTGTCCTCCATCGACCATACGTTACGTCCAGCTTCCAGGGCAGCAAGCGTGGCATGCCCCTGGGTGAGTGTCCGGAATGGACGGCTAGGCTCTCGCCGTGCTGAGCCCCGCCGTCGAGAATCTCGTCACGCAGCTGACGAAGCTCCCGGGCATCGGTCGCCGTACGGCACAGCGGCTGGCGTTCCACATCCTCTCGACCCGGCCCGAGGAGGCGCTCGAGCTCGCACGCGCGATCGAAGACGTGAAGTCGCGCGTTCGCTTCTGCCGCGAGTGCGGGAATCTCACCGAAGAAGAGCTCTGCGCGGTCTGTTCGGACGGCCGGCGCGATCGCTCGGTCATCTGCGTCGTCGAGCAACCGGTCGACCTCGTCTCGATGGAGCGAACGGGTGAGTTCCACGGTCTCTATCACGTCCTCGGAGGGGCGCTCTCGCCTCTCGACGGGGTCGAGCCCGCCGATCTGCGGATCGACGGGCTCCTGGGGCGTGTCGAGCAAAACGGCGTGACGGAGGTCGTGCTCGCGACCAACCCCACGATGACGGGGGAGGCCACGGCGGCCTACCTCGCGGACAGGCTCCGCGGGAAGGTAGAGGTCACGAGGCTCGCGAGCGGGCTCCCCGTCGGCGGCGATCTCGAGTACGCAGACGAGGTGACACTCGGCCGTGCCCTCGCGGGCCGGCGCGCGATGTGACCCGCTGACGTTTCTTGCGCAAATTGCGCTTTTCTCGTTTGGGAGGGGGTTGCACCCGGTGAACGGCCGTTCTAGATTGCCCCCACTGAACCGGCGGGCCTTCGGGTCAGCCGGTTCAGTGTTTTTTTGGGGACATTTCCGTACGGACCCCTACACTGGGCGCGGAGATGATCGGCCCGGAGCTCCGCATCGGAATCGTCGGCGCGACGGGCGCAGTAGGTCGCGTAACGCTCGAGTACCTGGTCGATCGAGGGCACACCAACATCCGGACCTTCGCGTCGTGGCGCTCCGCGGGCGGGTTCCTCGGTGACTTCGAGATCGAGGAGGCGACCACCGACGCGCTGGGGGCCGGAGACCTCGACGTCTGCTTCTTCTCGGTCGGGACGGCGGCGAGTCGCGAGCTCGTACCGATCGCCGCGGAGGCAGGCGCCCTGTGCATCGACAAGTCGTCGGCCTTCCGGCTCGAGGACGGGGTCCCGCTCGTCGTCCCGGAAGTGAACGGCGAGCAGGCGCTCGAGCACACGGGAATCGTCGCGAACCCCAACTGCTGCACGATCCCGCTGACGATGGTGCTCGCACCGCTACACGACGCGGCCGGCCTCCGGAGCGTGCGCGTGTCCACCTACCAGTCCGTCTCCGGCGCCGGCTCGGACGCGATCGACGACCTTCGCGCAGAGGACGCCGACGACCACGAGCTCCGCATGGACTGGGACTTCGACGGCCGGGAGTTCGACGAGGAGGTCAAGCTTCGGGCGGAGACACGCAAGATCCTCGGGCTTCCTGAGCTCCCGGTGAGCGCGACCTGCGTCCGCGTCCCCGTGGTCGTCGGCCATGCCGAGTCCGTATGGATCGAGACGGAGGAGCCGATTTCACCGGCCGACGCGGAACGCATCCTCGAACGGGCACCCGGAGTGCGCCTCGTGAACGTGCCCGCACACGGCGATGCCATCGGCATCGACGAGGTGCTCGTCGGGCGAATCCGGGCAGATCAGGCGTCCGAGAACGGCCTCGCTCTCTTCCTCGTCTGCGACAACCTTCGCAAAGGGGCCGCGCTCAACGCGATCCAGATTGCGGATCTGGTCGCAACGGCTCCGCTACCCAGCCGCACGGGGCAGAGCGCGGGCTAACCGCCCCCTGGAGGTGCCGGCGCCGGCGCGGGCTGGAACGCCTCCTGCACCGCGCGGAGCACCCTCTCGCGGCGGCCCTCCTCGGCGAGCTGAAGACCACCGAGTTCGAGTCGCGCGAGCTCGATGCGTCCTGCCGAGCGCAGCGTGCGGAATCCGAAGTCCGCGAGGAAGTCGCGCGGAAAGACCGTTCGGTGAACGAGGAAGCGCTCGGCCGGCGGCGTCCCCTCCCGATAGCGGTACGCGAACGCCTCCAGAGCTCGCACTCCCTTGTCGCGCGTCTCGCCGATCGCGGCGAGGAACAGCGACTGCTCGACCCATGGCTGCGTCTCGGTCACCAGATACGCGCACGTGACGAGCACGGCGTCATCGGACGGCGGGCCTGCCGGGAGGGCCGCGGCGCGCGGGAAGAGGCTTGACGGCCCGTACTGCATCGAACCGAGAACCCGCCCGTCGTCGTCGCGGTAGACCGTGCCCCAGGCGCCCCACTCGTCCTCGACGCGCTCCATCCACTTCTGCTTCTCGGGCTCGCGATTGCCGCGTGTCTGCCACCACACGCAGCTCTGACAGACGGTCGGTGCGGTCTCGAGCGTCGCACCGGTGAGGCCCGCAAGTCGCGACGTCATTGCTTCGCGGGAGGCGCTCCGACGCGTTCGACGACGACGTCCACCGATCCGATGCTCGAGTTCGCCATGCGCTCCAGATATTCGGAGACGCGCTTCTGCACCGAACGCGCGACCGACTCTGCGCTGGCTCCCCACTCGAGCTCGACATGAACCACGACATCGATGTTCTCGGCGACGCTCGACACTTCGGCCGCATCTCGGGTGAGACCCGCCACTCCTTCGACCTCCTTCGCCGCGTCTTCGGCATAGCGGGCGAGGACGTCGCCGGAGATCACGGGTGCCTCCATCACGCCGATCGTACAACCAGCTCGGTGACCTCCGGCCTCGCGAAGAATCGGAACGGTACGAAGGTGGTGCCGAGTCCCGGAGACACGTGAAGCGTCGTCGACCCGTGAACGTAAAGACCCTCGACGTCGCGTGCTCCGAGGTGCGCGAGCCGCAGCCGGCCACCCGGGTACGGCAGCACTATCTGACCTGCGTGAAAGTGGCCGGAGAGGACGAGGTCGAAGACATCAGGGATCCGGCGGACGATGCCCGGGAAGTGGCAGAGCAGGATCCGGAGGCGCGCGCTGTCGTCGGCGAGCTCGTGGGGCTGCGCCTCCCGACGCGCGTATGTCTGAGGATCGACGCCTACGAGCTGGACGCGCTCTCCACGGAGCTCGAGCGTGACTGCTTCGTCTGAGAGGAGCACCACCTCCGCCAGCGCACGGATCGTCTCGGGGTCGACGCGCTGCGAGAAAGGGTCGCGGCTGTCGGCGAAGTCGTGGTTGCCGAGGACCACGTAACAGCGGCCGAGCTCGCGAAGCACGTCCTCGAGCTCGGGCATCCCCGAGCGCCTCGAGAGGAGGTCCCCGCTGATGCACACGAGATCGGGCCGTCGCTCGTCGAGCCAGGCGACGGCGTCGCGAACCGCGCGCCGGGCGCGTGACGGAACTCCGAGGTGGAGGTCGGAGAGGTGTGCAATACGCACGCCGTCCAGCTCGGGCGGTAGGCCGGCGAGCTCGACCTCCACGACCCTGCGCCGCAGCCATCCGGCCTCGAACCACCCCCATGCGAGTGCGACAACGGTGGCGACAGCGACGGCGAGCACGACCCAGATCACGAGCTCGGCCCCCTGCTGGCTGGAGCTGGTCGCTGACCGATCAGACCGAGAGCTTCTCGGTCACGGGCGCGACCGAGACGACGTGCCGCTTGAACTTCAGCTCGGAGGCGTCGAGGCCGGCGGCGACGCCGACGAGCTGCGAGAGGTGGAGGATCGGCATCTGGAAGTCCTTGCCCGTCTGCTTCAGCAGCTTCGACTGCCAGGCGTCGAGCGAGAGATGGCAGAGCGGGCACGGAGTCACCATCGCGTCCGCGCCGGCTTCCTTCGCCTGCTCGATCGGCTGGATGAGCTCCGCGAGCGCGACGTCCTCGCGCGCCTGGATGATCGGGAAGCCGCAGCACTTGGTCTTCGCCGGATAGTCGATCGGCTCGCCGCCGCACGCCGTGATGATCCGCTCGAGCGACTCCGGCCGGTCCGGGTCCTCGAACCCGAGCAGCTTCGACGGGCGCAGGATCTGGCAGCCGTAGAACGGCGCGACCTTGAGACCCTTGAGCCCCTTGTGCGCAGCGGTCTGCAGGAGGTCGTAGCCCTCGCCGGCGGAGATCAGCCAGAGGAAGTGCAGGACGTCCACGCCACCCGAGTACGGTGGCGCGCCGACCGTGACGAGGTTGTCGTTCACACGCTCGAGCAGTGCAGTGTCGCCCTGGAGCGCGTGGTTCGCCTGACGCAGGTTGAGCGTGCAGACGTTGCAGATCGTCATGAGCGTGTCGGAGCCGGTCGCCTCCGCGTACGCGAGGATCCGCGCGTTCAGGTGGAGGTAGTAGTCCGGCTCGGCTTCGTGGATGTCACCGGCCCCGCAGCACGTGACCGCTTCGAGCTCGATCAGCTCGAGGCCGACCTTCGGCGCGAGTGCCTGGGTCGACGTGTCGAGCTCCTTCGCCGACAGCGACGCAAGGCAGCCCTTGTAGTAGGCGACCGTCCTCACGGCGCCGGGTCCTCCCCCGGAAGGAACGGCTTCGCGAACGACCCCTCGCCGTACGGCCCGCGCGCGGCAGCCTCGCCGCCGTCGCCGGCGTGCTCGAGGTGGCCGAGCGCCTTCTCCACCTGGGCGATCCCAGCCGCCCCGTCTCGTTCCTGCGTCTTGACGAGGTCGTAGAGGGCGCGCGCCTCGTCCACGTGCTTCGCGACGTGCGGAGGGAACGGCGGCGGCACCTTGCCGTGCCGGAGGAGGCCCATCGCGAACTTGACCTCCTTCATGGACTTCGCGACTCCCTGCGTCTTCGGGACGAGCTCGGTCTCGCGCAGCCAGCCCGTCGTCTTCGCCGAGGTGACGAACCACTTCGCATGCTTCGCGCCCATGTCCGACTCGATCCCGTGCTTCATCGCCTCGGCACCGAGCTTCGCGATCGCATCGCGAGGATCGACACCCTTCGGGCAGCGCTCCTGGCAGAAGTAGCACCGCGTGCAGTCCCAGATCCCGTGCTCTTCGGAGTACGCCTGCAGCCGCTCGACCGTCGCCTGATCGCGCGGGTCGCCGACGAAGCGCATCCCCTTTGCGAGCGCCGCCGGGCCGAGGAAGTCCGGGTCGGACTCCATCGAGTTGCACTCCGAGACGCAGCAGCCGCACATGATGCAGAGCGACTCCTTGTGGATCACGTCCATCCGCTCCTGCGAGACGACGTGCTCCCGCTCGCCCGGATCGGAGTAGCCGGGCTCGAGCCACGGGCGGACAGCGTGGATCTTTCCCCAGAACGGCCCCATGTCGACGACGAGGTCCTTGACGATCGGAAGGTTCCCCATCGCCGAGATCACCGGGACCTGGCCGGCCTGGGCGATCTCGTACATCCGGGTCTTGCAGGCGAGAACGGCGGCCCCGTCCATGCGCATCCCGCACGAGCCGCAGATCATCATGCGGCAGCTCTTGCGATACGCGAGCGAGCCGTCGAGCTGGTCCTTGACGATGTCGAGGCAGTCGAGGAGCGTGGCCTCCTCGGGCGCGTCGATCTCGTACTCGCGAAGAGCGCGCTCGCCCTTCATCGCGTCGAAGCGCCAGATCTTGAGGGCGACCTGCATCAGTGCTGCCTCCGATCACACGCTGCGTCCGCAGGCGCGCGAAAAGCGAGCAAGGCAAGGACGCAGGAAGCGTTCGTACCTCGAAGGTACGGATGCGACCGAGGACGATGCATGGCGAAGCTTTGCAGCCGCATGCGGACGCTGGATGTGGTCGGAGGTAGCACGTTCAGTACGTCCTCACTTCGGGCTGGTACTTCGTCATGCGGACCTCCTCGGTCGAGAGCTCCGGCGCGCCGTCCACCCAGCGCGTGATCGAATGGTGGAGGAACCGCTCGTCGTCGCGCTCGGGGAAGTCTGCTGGCCGGGAGTGCGCGCCGCGGCTCTCCTCGCGAGCGAGCCCGGCTTGCACCATCACCCAGGCGAGGTCGAGCATCGAGCCCAGCTCGAGCGCCTGCGTCAGGTCGGTGTTGAAGACGTCGCCCTTGTCCTCGACGACGACGCTCCGATACCGCTCGCGGAGCCCCTCGATCACGTCGAGCTGCCGCTCCATGCGCTCGGCGTAGCGGAACACGCCGAAGTTCTCGAGCATCGATGCCCCGAGCTCGTCACGGATCTTCCAGGGCCGTTCGCCGTCGGAGCGATCGAGTAACACGCGCAGATCGCGCTCGGCGTCGGCCAGCGGTGCGTCCGAGATGGGCTTGCCGTTGTACGATACGAAGGACTGCTCGGCAGCGGCCCGACCGGCGCGCCGGCCGAACGTGATCGTCTCCATGAGCGAGTTCCCGCCGAGTCGGTTCGCTCCGTGCACGGACACACACGCGGCCTCTCCGGCGGCGTAGAGGCCGGGAACCTCGGTCGCGCCCCAGTTGTCGGTCGCAACGCCGCCCATGTGGTAGTGGGCACCCGGTCGCACGGGGATCGGGTCGTAGATCGGGTCGACGCCCGCGAACGTCATCGCGAGCTCGCGCGAGCCGGGCAGCCGGGTGAGGATCCGCTCCGCGCCGAGGTGACGGAGGTCGAGCAGCACCGAGCCGTTCACGCCGCGCCCGCCCTCGATCTCGGTGGTCTCCGAGCGCGAGACGACGTCGCGCGAGGCGAGCTCGAGCGCGTTCGGTGCGTATCTGGCCATGAAGCGCTCCCCGTCGCGGTTGATGAGGAAGCCGCCCTCGCCGCGACAGCCCTCGGTTATCAGGACACCGCTCGGGTAGAGCGTCGTCGGATGGAACTGCATGAACTCCATGTCCTTCAGCGGAAGCCCCGCGTGGAGCGCCATCGCCATGCCGTCGCCGTTGCACGCGTACGCATTCGTGGTCGCGCGGTAGATCCGCCCCATGCCTCCCGTCGCGAGGACGATCGACCTCCCCGTGACGAGGTGCAGCCCACCGTGGACGAGGTCCCAGCAGACGACGCCGACACAGCGCCCGTCCTGGATCACGAGGCGCCACGCGAAGAACTCCTCGTAGACCTGCATCGGGCCCTGCTCCTGCCGCTTCACGAGCTGCTCGTAGAGCACGTGAATGAGGACGTGGCCCGTGATGTCCGCGGAGTACACGGTGCGCGGAGAGCCCGCGGCGCCGAACGGCCGCTGCGCGAGCTTCCCTTCATCGTTTCGCGAGAAGACGCAACCCCAGTGCTCGAGCTGGTAGATGTCGCCCGGCGCCTCGGACGCGAGGATCTCGATCGCGTCCTGGTCGCCGAGGTAGTCCGAGCCCTTGACCGTGTCGAAGGCGTGCTTCTCGGGGCTGTCCTCGGCGGCGTTGCCGAGCGCCGCGTTGATGCCTCCCTCGGCGGCGCCCGAGTGGCTCCGCGTCGGATGCAGCTTCGAGACGACGCCGACGTTGGCCCCGGTGTCGAAGGCCTCGATGGCTGCACGCATGCCGGCGCAACCGGCCCCGACGACGACGACGTCGTGCATGACCTCCATCGCGAAGGACGCTACACAAAGGCCGCGTTCCGTCGCGCGAGCAGCGACCACTCAGCGCCAGTCTGCGTCAAGCTCACCGCCGAGCCCGGGATCCCCGACGTGCAGCCAGTCGTGGCTCCAGTCGGAGCGGGTCACGCACAGCTCGTCGACGTTGCAGCGGAAGAGGAGCCAGTCGCCGTCAGGCGACCATACGCCGTCCTCCGTGTCCGGCGGGAAGAAGACGCCTCGAACGAGGCGCCGTACGGATCCCCCTTCGGACGGAACGACGGCGAGCTCCGTGCTCGTCTCGCCGAACAGGGACTCCGTCTCCTGCGGAATGGTGAAGAGGATCCCGTCGCCGCTCGGCGACCAGGATGGGTCCCACCCCGTGGACAACCGCTTCGCCTCCACGCTGTCGACGTCCGCGACCCAGATGCCGTCGCGGTACACGAACGCAAGGCGCGAGCCGTCCGGTGACCACGCGGGAGCGGATCCACGACGGAGCCGGCGTGCCGCTCGACCACTCGCTTGCATGATCCAGATTTCGCTGCGCTCGAAGGCGATGTGCCTGCCGTCCGGAGACCAGTCGGGTGAACGACCGGCCGCGAGCCGTCGCACGCCCGTGCCATCGGCACGCATGACGGAGATGAAGGTGCCCCAGTACTGGCTCCTCGGTCGGGGTGCGAAAACTTCGAACACGATCCGGGTCCCGTCGGGCGACCAGGACGGCGAGGTCCCGTCCGTGAGCTTCCGTAGGCCGCTCCCGTCCGGGCTCATCACCACGACGCCGGCGTTCACATCGCCCCTGGAAAGGGCGACTCTGCCGGCCTCTCGCAGCGTCGTCTGCTCTTCGGCGGTGGGTGGCCTCGTCTTCGTCGACTCGAACTCGTGCGCGACCGAGTGGATCGCCCAGAGGATGAGGAACAGCCCGACGATCGGAGCACCGAGAACGATCAGAGCCAGAACGAGGAGGCCACGAGCGATCGCTCGTCGCCGAGAGGACCTCTTGCGTGGTCTTGCCGTCGGGGATCGGGGTGCGGAATCCATCCGCACGAACGGTCGGCGAACGCGCTCAAGATCGCCTCAAGACTCGAGGCGGCGTGGCCCCGCGGATGTCCGTCAGCTTCTCGCGAAGACCGCGCGGGCCGCCGACGCCGCCGTCATCGGCACGGTGCAGGTCTTCTCGGCGCCCTTGCACGCTCCGCTCCAGGAGCGCAGTGTCCAGCCCTTCACGGCGATCGCCGTCAGGCGGACAGGGGTGAACGACGGAAAGCTCGCGGTGCAACGCGGCCGGCAGGTGATACCCGCCCGGGAGCTGCGGACCGTTCCCTGACCGGCGACGCTGACACTCAGGCGGAACCTGGCCGGTGCGAACAGCGCCGAGACGGTCGCTCCCGCTGTGACCGCGGCGTTGCAGAGACCCTTGCCCGAGCACGCGCCGCTCCAGCGGACGAGCTTGGAGCCCGCGCGAGGCACTCCCGTGAGCGTGAGCCGCTGTCCCGTGTTCCAGGTCGTGGTACAGCTGGCGGCGCACTGGAGGCCAGGCACGTCGGACTTGACCGAGCCCGGGCCCGAGATCGTCAACGCCAGGGGCGTCTGACTGTCGAGGCGGATGAGCCATGCCGAGTCCTGCGTGTCCAGCCAGCTACTCGGGTGTCCGTAGTAGTCGTCGCGACCCGGGTCGAGGATCTTCGCGGACAGCGGGTCGCCGCCAATCGCCGGGTACATCAGGTCACGCGCGTCGTCGCACGTGTGCCCGTTGTCGTCGCCGGTGCATTCGTGTGGAGCACCGCTCGGAACGGCGCCGATCGTGTGCAGGAACTCGTGAGCGGCGACCGCGGCCGTCGAGACCCCCACGCACGAGCGGTAGTAGACAACCGCGACGCCGAAACCGGTCCCGTCGCTCCCGCCCTGGCCGCACACGTTGTCGTCGTCGATCGGGCCGTCGTAGAAGACGAGGTACTTGGTCTGCGTCGACGTGAAACCTGCGCGCGCGACCGTGTCCGCGATCGCGGCGAACCGCCCGCCCAACGGCGTGAGCTGGGCGCTCGAGCGCGTTGAGCGCGCGGTGCTGATGTCGAGCTGGTCACCGCACGAGAAGCGCGCGACGTCGTTCCGCGGGACGCGCGTCGGATCCTGTCCACGCCACCAGCCGTCGATCTCGTCCGCGTCGGACTGCATTGCTCCGGCGACCCGCGCGAGGTCGTCCGGGCCGTCCGAGGGGATCAGGTAGATCCAGTGGATCGGATTGCCCGCAACGACATTCGGAACGCGGTCCGACTGCGCGGCGGAACCGCACCACGCCGCCGCCAGCTCAGCCTGTGCGACCGACCGTGGCTGGACCGACCGTGCCACCGAGGCGCGGACGGAGAGCGGCTGGGCCGGTGCGGGGCGACCGCCGGTCGCCGACGCGCCACCCACGAGCACGACGACGCTGATGACTGCCAACGCGTGCCTCACGGTGCCGCCACCGACACGCGAACGCGCCCGAGCGCTCCTTTCTGGGTGACCCGCACGAAGAGCGACCGCTGACCGCAGATCGAGCTCGCTAGCCGCTTCACCCGTTGACTCACCCACTGAGCACGCTGCACGACGGTCTTTCGGTCGGCGCCGACCAGCGCGACGTCAACGCCGCCCTTGTTGGGCAAGACGGCGTTCACGCGCAGGTCGCCGTCGAGGGGTGTCGCGAGCGGGATCCACCACACCTTCGCGGTCTTCTTGCCGAAGACACGCGTGAATCCGTCGTTCGACCGGGCGTCCACGGCTGGAGGACGTCCTGCTCGGCCGCAGCAAGCGCCTGGTCGTCGGGATAGAAGCTCGGTGCGATGATGGGCCAGGTCGCGGTCGTAATCCCCGCCTTGCGCTCGTCCATGAGGCGATACACCTCGGCCCAGGCCTCGCCCGGGTTGCGCGCATAGTTCGAGCCCTGGTTGCCCGGAAAAGCCTCCCCGCGCGTGACACGAGCGCACACGTTCGCCGCGCTCGCCCATCGCTTCGGGCCCCAGTCGATCGCCGCCCAGGGCGAGTTGACCCGGTGATACGCGATGTGGTGGCCGTATTCGTGCCGGACGATCTCCTCCGGTGACGTGTCGAATGCCAGCTCGGCGGGCGCGACGAGCTGATTGCGCGCGTAGCAGCCGAGCGCCCGCGTCCCGCAGATCTCCTGCATCTCGTCGAAGCTGACGATGTACGCGGTCAGCTGGGCGATCTCGGGCCCGTGCGTCAACCCGACGAGGAACTCCGCCCAGCGCTCGGGAGTTGCGGTCTCGAGCGGAACGGCGTCCGACACAAGGACGTCGACGGTCTCACCGGTCGAGGTGGCCGTGGGGCCGCCGCGGAACGTCGCTGCCTCGCGTGCTAGTCGGCTCGAGCGAAGCTGGGTGCCGGGCTCCGCGTCGACTGCCCGGGCGAGCGCAGGCATGAGGGCCGCACGAGGGACTGTTGCTCGCCCGAACGACGCCACGAGACCGGTGACGAGCAGCGCCCCCGAGAGGAGGACGGCGAGCCTCCTCGTCGTCGGGCGGGCCACGCCGCCCTTATAGCGGCGCAAGTGTGAATCCTGGGTAAGAAGTGCCGGGGCCTGTCTCCAGGTCCCCGGCACCGTCTCGGACGTCAGCGCAGGCAGGTCGCGTAGAGCGTGACGTTCGCTCCGCTCGTCTCGTCGGCATTGGCGAGGAAGAGACGCCAGGCGCTCGCGTTCACCGGATACGAGTCGAACGCGAAGACAGAGCCGTCGGAGGCGAAGCCGCCTCCCGCGACGCGCTGACCCGAGTCGCAGGTGACCGTGAACTCGCCGCTCGTCGTTCGGTGCGATCGTGCCGTCGACGGTCTTGATGCTCACGAGACTCGCGGCCGAGCTCGCCGGCCTCGGCCCTCGCGGGCGACTCCTTGACCGCCACGTGAACAGCGGCCGACGCGATCTGGTCTGCGGTCAACCGTTCAGCTTCTTCGAGTTGTCCGCGACGCAATGCACGCTTGGCCAGAGGTACGGCGGCAGTGACGACGGCTCCTGCGGTGCCTCCGAGCGCGACGAAGAGCGCGACCATCGCGACGACGAGTGCTGGGCTCGGCCGCTTCACATCTTCCCTCCATCTCGCGATCCTTTCTGCGCCGCCTGCCCGGGCGCGTCGCAGTTGGGTGCGCATTCTCGCTAGACGCGCCGACGGGAAGCCGGCCGCTCACGGCTCGATCGAGCGGCGCGCGTGGCCGCTGCAGCAGCAGGCTCGACGTCCTCGAACTTCGCGAAGTTCGGCAGAAACATCGCGGCCAGCTCCGCCGCCTTCGCGTCGTACGCGGTGGCGTCTGCCCACGTCGAGCGCGGATCGAGGAGTGCGGAGTCGACGCCTGGCACCTCGACGGGAACCTCGAGGCCGAAGGTCGGATCGACCCGGTACTCGACGGCGTCGAGACCACCCGAGAGCGCCGCATCGAGGAGCGTGCGCGTCGCCTGGATCGGCATGCGGCGACCCTCGCCGTACGGGCCCCCCGGTCCAGCCCGTGTTGACGAGCCAGACGTCGCACGTGGGGATGCGCGTCGAGCTTCTCGCCGAGCATCCGCGCGTAGACCGACGGTGGCTGCGGAAGGAACGGCGCGCCGAAGCACGCCGAGAACGTCGGCTGCGGCTCCGTCACCCCGATCTCCGTCCCTGCGAGCTTCGCGGTGAAGCCGGAGAGGAACCAGTACATCGCCTGATCGCGGCTCGAGCCGCGCGATCGGCGGAAGGATCCCGAACGCGTCCGCCGTGAGGAAGACGACCGAGCTCGGCTGTCCCGCGCGCTTCGCGGGCAGCGCGTTCGCGATCTGCTCGAGCTTGTACGCGGCGCGCGTGTTCTCCGTCTTCGTGTCGTCGTCGAGATCGAGGATCGCCCGCGCTCGTCCATGACGACGTTCTCGAGCACCGTCCCGAACGCGCGGGTGGTCGCGATAGATCTGCGGCTCGGCCTCGGCCGAGAGCCGGATGACCTTCGCGTAGCAGCCGCCCTCGAAGTTGAAGACGCCGGTCGTCCGCCCAGCCGTGCTCGTCGTCTCCGATGAGGTGGCGCTGCGGATCGGCCGAGAGCGTCGTCTTACCCGTTCCCGAGAGACCGAAGAACACCGCCACCCGACCGTCGTCGTCGACGTTCGCCGAGCAGTGCATCGGGAAGACACCCTCGAGCGGGAGCCGGTCGTTCATGACCGTGAAGATCGACTTCTTGATCTCGCCCGCGTAGAACGTGCCGCCGATGAGGACCTCGGTCCGCGGTCGGGTGGAGGCATACGAACGTCTCCGAGCGCGTCTCGTCCTCCTCCGGGATCGGCCGCAACCGAGGGCGCGTGCAGGACGAGCGCCTCCGGCTCCATCTCCTCGAGCTCCGTCGTCGGTCGGGTCGATGAAGAGCGTCTTCGCGAAGAGCGCGTGCCACGGGCTCTCCGCTGATCACGCGCACGGCGATGCGGTGGACGGGATCCGCGCCGGCGAACGCGTCGATGACGTAGACGTCGCCCTCGCCCAGCCGCGCGACGTGACCTTGTCGCGCAGCCGCTCGAAGCGCGTCCTCGGAGATCTCGGCGTTGACAGTCGCCCCACCAGATGCGCGTCCTCGGAGCCCGGCTCGCGGACGACGAACTTGTCCTTCGGCGAGCGGCCGGTGTGCTTGCCGGTGTCGACGACGAGCGCTCCGCCCTCGGCGAGCCGCGCGTCGCCGCGCGCGAGCGCGTGCTCGTAGAGCTGCGAGGTGGTCGGGTGCCAGAAGACGTGCCCGCGAACGGAAATCCCGTGCTGGGCGAGCTCGTCCCGGTCGGGAACGATCGCGATCACGAGGCCTCATGCTACGCGGCTACGGGCCTCCGCGACCCTCCCATCCGTGCGGCCGACTGATTGGGCTTGCCGCAGCCGGATGCAAGCGGAGGGAGGTCGGATCCGTGAGCACAGCTGAAGGACGAGCTGGCCCGACTGGTCGCGATCCCGTCCGTCTCCGCCCCGGGTACCCGGGGCGGCCCGCACGTGAGCGACGAGACGATTCTTCCGACGACCCGTCGGCGCCTCGGCCCGCTAGCGTGCCGTCGTCACTTCGAACGAGGAGAGCTCATGACGACTTTGGGCGACGACGAGATCCGGACCATCGCCGCGGACGACCACCTCGAGTACGAGGCCGATTCGGACGGAGACGACACGGCCGACGCAGACGACACGGACGCCGACGCAGACGACACGGATGCCGACGCGGACGACACCGACGCCGACGCAGACGACACGGACGCTTCGTAGGGCCGCCGAGGCAGCGCTCGCGCGCTGCCTCGAGCCCGTCGACGCGGAGACCTTCCTCGCGGAGCACTGGGAGCGCCGCCCGCTCGTCGTCGCGCGCGACGAGCCGGGCCGTTTCGACGACCTGCTCTCGGAAGCCGACGTCGAGCGGCTCATCTGCTCGACGGCCATCCGCTACCCGGCGTTCCGGCTCGTTCGCGAAGGCGGACAGCTCGGGCTCGGCTGCGTACACGCACGACGTCTCGTGGCGTCCGCCGTTCAAGGAGACGGTCGACCTTCCACGAGCGCTCGCGCACTGGGAGGCGGGCGCGACAATCGTCCTGCAGGCGCTGCACGTGAACTGGCACCCGCTCGCCGTCTTCTGCCGGCTCCTCGAGGACGCGCTCGGGCACGCCGTGCAGGCGAACGCGTACTACACGCCCCGCGACTCGCAGGGGTTCGCCGTGCACCACGACACGCACGACGTCCTCGTCCTACAGGTCGCCGGCGAGAAGCGCTGGCTCGTCTACGACCCGCTCCTCGAGCTCCCGCTGAAGCAGCAGCGCTACTCGCCGAACCTCGGGGACCACGGCGAGCCCGTCGACGATCTCGTGCTTCGAGCCGGCGACACGCTCTACCTTCCGCGGGGCTGGCTGCACGAGGCGAGGACGTCTTCGACGGACTCGCTCCACCTGACCATCGGCATCACGCAGTACACGTGGCTCGACACGTTCAAGGACGCGCTCGCCGAGTGCGAGGACACGCTCGCGTTCAGGCGAGGTGCGGGCGAGGGCGAAGGGGGCGTCGAGCTGGCCGATCTCCTCGCCGAGCACCTCGAGCCTCGCGCGATCGAGCGTCGGCGGCGTAGGAAGTTCCTCGACTCGCGGAGGCCGATCAGAGACGACGGGCTGGCGCAGCTCCGCGCGCTCGAGCGCCTCGACGCCGGGACACCGCTCGAACGACGCGCGACGGTGATCTCCGATCTCGAGGCGACCGACGATGGCGTCGCTCTCGTGTTCGAGGGCAAGGAGGTCCGGTTCCCGGCGCACGCCGAGCCCGAGCTCGTCGCATGCTTCGAGAGCGAAGAACCCTTCCGTATCTCCGACCTCCCCGGCGAGATCGACGTCGCGGGCCGTCTCGTCCTCGTGCGACGACTGGTTCGCGAGGGTTTCCTTCGGATCAGGGGCTGAGCACGCGGGGGGCCGACACGAGGCAGCGGCGCGCGCGCCGCTCCTCCGCCGACCCGCAGGTCAGATACGCGGGATCGTCAGCGACGGTCACACCGACGTCGACCTCGTAGCTGGCTCCGTTAGGTGCTCGAAAACGAACCGAGCGCACGTCCCCTCGCGCCTCGACAGCGACGAGGTCGAGATCCCCGATCCCGAGGAGACCCGTGTCCTCGCGGATTCGGTGCTCGGCCGCCTGCACGGCGAACGAGTACGCGGCTGCGTCCTCGGAATCGGTCGAGATCGAGTGACCCCGCGGCGTGCGCTGCGAGCAGACCGTCGACATCCTCGGGCAACACGCGCCCGTAGTAGAGGCCCTGCGGGAGAACGACGACGTTGCCTGCGAAGCGGTCGCCGCCGACGTGGGTCGATTGCCACACACGGTCGGACTCCGTCGCAGCGCGGAGGGCGTCGTAGAGTGGCCGGCCGTGCCGCGCGCAGCACGCGTCACGCTTGCCGTGCGTGCAGACCACGAACAGCGGTTCCTCCACCGGCGATGCCTCGGAAGGTGCGCCCGCGAGCGCCGCGACGAAGTCGAACTCGCGCAGGTCGTCCTGATGGTCGACCTCGAGCTCGAGCAGCCGCTCGTCCCCCTGCTTCGACGTTCCGAAGAACACCATCCGGCCCGTCCGCGCTCGCCGCTCCGGCTTCCTGACGAAGAGGAGGCGCGAATGCGGTAGCTCGGCGAGCTGAGCGCGGAGATGTGCCTTCAGCTCCTCCGAGAGCAAGCTCTGCCCGATGACGTCCCGATGCCACGGCCCTCGGTACTCGACGAGGATCCAGTTGTCGATTCGACTCGCGGTGGCCTCGAGCGGCTCGTCGCGCTCCCGCGAGATCGCCGAACAGAACACGCGAGGCGTCGCTTCGGGCCGGGTCGTCGCGCTCGAAGCCACGAAGGCAGCGTAGCCTGCCCGCAGTGTCATCATGGTCCACGGATCGGCTCGTGATCCGCCCTGGGCTAGGCGGCCTCGGACGTTCTCACCGCTGCTCGACGCAGCAGGTAACAGCGTTCGCGGCCAGCTCGCGGCGCGCTTCCTCTCCCGAGCGCTCGGGCTCGACCTGTTCGTGTCCGAGCCCGTACCGGGCGAGAGCGTCCGCGCGTAGCCTGAGAATGCGCTGCATGCCTCGGATCGCTCCGGCTCGCACTCGTCGGGGTCACCGTGCTCGGCGCCCTCGTCGCAGCGCCTGCAGCGACCGCGGATCTCGCCGACGAGCGGGCACTCGCCGAGCGGTACGCACCGATCGTCCGGATCGTCGAGCAGACGGAGGAGTGCGGGCACGGCGAGCCGTTCGTCCCGACGGACATCGACCTCCTGCTCGACGAGCCGACGGTCGCGCTTCGCGGCCCGTGGAACCCGACCGACCTCGTGAAGATCGCTCCGTCGGCGAAGGATCTCGTCGACCGCTTCGAGTACCACCTCGACTTCCCGGGCAACGCGCTCGAACCCGGCTGCGACTACGCCATCTGGGCGAAGCGACTCACCGCGGGAAGCAAGCCGGTCGTCTACGCCCACGTCGTCACCGAGCCCGAGCGCCCGGGCAAGGTCTCCCTCCAGTACTGGTTCTTCTACCCGTTCAACGACTTCAACAACACGCACGAGGGCGACTGGGAGATGATCCAGCTCGTCTTCGACGCGAACGACGCAGCAGAAGCGCTCGGCCGCGATCCCGTCGAGGTCGGATACAGCGCCCACGAGGGCGCGACGCGCTCGTCGTGGAACGACGACAAGCTCGAGGTCGTCGACGGCACCCGGCCGGTCGTCTACCCGGCGGCCGGCTCGCACGCGAACAAGTACTCAGCGGCGCTCTGGCTCGGGAGCTCGGCGGAGGCGGGTGTGGGATGCGACGACACGCAGGGTCCGCACCGCGAGCTCTCGCCGCGGGTGGAGACGATCCCGAGCGATCGCGCCGCGGCCGAGTCCGCGTACCCGTGGATCGCGTTCGAGGGGCGCTGGGGGGAGCTGCAGAAGGCGTTCTTCAACGGCCCGACCGGCCCCAACCTGAAGACGCAGTGGACGAAGCCGATCTCGTGGTCCGAGAGCTGGACACGACGGAGCTACGCGATACCCGCCGCCGGCGTCTTCGGGACGGGGACGACCGACTTCTTCTGCGCCGCGGTCGAGCGTGGATCGAGAGCTCTCGCCCAGCTCCTGCGTAACCCCGTGCCGACGCTGCTCGTCATCGCCGCGATCCTAGGGCTCGCGATCTTCGCCGCGGTGCGGGCGACCTGGACGCCCGTCGCGCCGACGCGCGTCGCCCGGCGCCGCTCGTGGGGACAGATCCTCTCCGCGTCGGCTCGCATGTACGTCAAGCGGCCCGGCCTCCTCCTCGGGCTGGGCGTCCTACTCATCCCGATCGCGTTCGTCATCACGTTCCTGCAGTGGCTGCTCCTGCAGACGGTCGACCTCCTGGGCGCGGTCACGGGTGAGGCGGCGGGCAGCTGGGCGTTCTTCGCGGCCGTCATCGGAACGGCCTTCACGCTCCTCGGCCTCGCGCTCGTGCAGGCCGCGACCGCGTGCGCCCTCGTCGAGATCGACGCCGGCGCGACCGATCGGGGCACTGGGCGCGTACCGGCTCGCGCTCCGGCGCATCCGACCGCTCCTCGGTGCGATCGCGATCTACGTCGTCGCCTGGGTCGTGCTCACGGCGACGGTCTTCCTCATCCCGGTCGCGACTCTGGCTCGCCATCCGCTGGGCGCTCCTGGCGCCCGTGGTCGAGCTCGAGGATCGCCGGCCGTTCGCCTCGCTTCGCCGGAGTGGCGCGCTGGTTCGCAGTCGCTGGATACGCGTCGCCTCGCTCGTGGGCGTGAGCGGCGCACTCGCACTGCTCTCCGGGCCGCTCCTCGGCGCGATTCTCATCGTCCTGACCGACACGCCGCTCGCCTTCCTCAACCTCGTCGCAGGCGTCGTGTATGCGCTCGCGATGCCATTCGTCGCGTCTCGTGACGGCATACGTCTACTTCGACGCGCGAACTCGCGTCGAGCTCGAGCCGGTCGAGCGCGTGTCGGAGCTACCGGCGGAGATCTCGCTGGAGACCCCGTGAGCGCCGACGAGCACGCGCGGCGCCCTCGGCGCCGTCGGCTCCTCTAGTCACCGGATCGCGACCTGGCTACCTCCCGCCGACGGGGGCTTCGTCGCGACCGCCCGCTGCGCTCGCCCAGCGCAATCGCTACCTCTAGAGCTTGATGGAAATTCGGCGCTCGGCCTCGCAGCGGCTGCGTCTCCCGCGACGAGCTGCCGCGAAGCGGCCGCCGCGGTCGAGGAGCTCGTCGTAGCGTTCCGACTCTCGACGACCCGGCCTCGGTCGAGCACCACGATCTGATCCGCGTCGCGCACGGTCGAGAGACGATGGGCGATCGAGATCGTCGTCCGGCCCTCGGAGAGCCGCTCGAGCGCCTCCTGGACGAGACGCTCGGTCTGCGTGTCGAGCGACGACGTCGGCCTCGTCGAGAACGAGGACCGGCGGATTCCGGAGAATTGTTCGCGCGATCGCCATCCGCTGCTTCTCGCCGCCGGAGAAGCGGTAGCCGCGCTCGCCGACCATCGTGTCGTAGCCCTCGGGCAGCGTCGCGATGAGCTCGTGGATCTGCGCCGCCCTGCGCGGCCTCCTCGATCTCCTCGTCGGACGCATCGGGCTTCGCGAAGCGGAGGTTCTCGCGCACCGTCGCATGGAAGAGATAGGTCTCCTGCGAGACGACGCCGACGGTGCTCGTGAGCGAGTCGAACGTCAGGTCGCGAACGTCGACTCCGTCGATCGAGACCGTGCCGCGCGTCGCGTCGTACAGACGCGCGACGAGGTACGCGCACGTCGTCTTCCCAGAGCCGGTCTCGCCGACGAGCGCGGTCTTCGTGCCCGGCAGGACCGTGAACGACACGTCCTCGAGCGTCCACGCCGCGTCGTCGTACCGGAACCAGACGGAGTCGAGGCCGACCTCGCCCGAGGGGCCGCGAAGCTCGCGGTCACCCTCGACGATGTCGACCTCGTGGTCGAGGTACTCGAAGATGCGGTCGAAGAGCGCGAGCGAGCTCTGCACCTCGACCTGGACGTTGAGCAGCCCGCCGATCGGGAAGAAGAGCCTGGTCTGGAGGGTCGTGAACGCGACGAGCGTTCCGATGGTGATCGCCTGCGAGCCGTTCGCGATCGAGAACCCCGCAAACCAGTAGACGAGCGCGGGCATGATCGCGAACGTCATCTGGATCGAGGCCATCATCCAGCGGCCCGTCATGCGGCTGCGCACCTCGAGGTCGGCGAGCCGCCTCGATTCGCCCTCGAACCGCTCGGCGAGGTCGTCGGTACGGCCCATCGTCTTGCCGAGCAGGATCCCGGAGACGGAGAGGGACTCCTGCACGATCGAGGAGACGTCTGCGAGCGAGACCTGCCTCTCGGCGGTCACCTTCTTTCGTTGTGCTCCGACCCGCTTCGTGAGCCAGACGAACAGTGGCAGGAGCGCGAGCGCGAAGGCCGCGAGCCGCCAATCGAGCAGCACCATCGCGACGATCGTGGCCAGCACGGTCGTGACGTTCGAGAGGACGGACGTCGCGGTCGACGTGACGACGGTCTCGATCCCGCCGATGTCGTTGGCGATCCTGCTCTGCACCTCGCCCGTCCGTGTTCGTGTGAAGAAGGCGAGCGAGAGCCGCTGCAGGTGGCGGTAGACCTTTGTCCGCAGGTCGTGCATAACGCTCTGCCCCACCTGATTCGAGAGCAGAGTCTGGTACACGCCGATCACGCCGGTCGCGATCGAGATTCCGACCATTCCGGCGACAAGGGCCGTCAGCAGCCGGACGTTCTCATCCGGAATGGCGACATCGAGCACCTCGCGGAGCAGGAACGGCGAGACGACGCCGATGGCAGCCGAGAACACGATGAGCGCACACACCGCCGCGAGCCGCGCGCGGTAGGGCCGGAAGAGCCGAATGATCCGACGCAGGTTCGCCTTGCGTACGGCAGGGTCGGACGGCCGCTCGGGCCTCTCGTCGGAGGTGAATGAGTCGAAGCGACGTCCTGGCACCTCCTAATCGTGCCCGACGTGTCTCGGCACACCGCGCACTGCGCGTTGCCAACAGCGGATTTCGCCATGACAATCGCCGCGTGAGCGAACTTCCGCGCGGCACGGTCACCCTCCTCTTCACGGACGTCGAGGGCTCGACGCAGCTCCAGCATCGCCTGGGCGGGACCTACCAGGACGTGGTCGCGGAGCACCGTCGTCTCCTCGAGCAGGCCTTTGCCGAGCACGACGGAGTCGTCGTCGATCGCCAGACCGAGTCGTTCTTCGTCGCTTTCGCACGAGCCCGGGAGGCGGTGCAGGCGGCGTCAGCCGCGCAACTGGCGCTCGCCGCCCACGAATGGCCGGATGGAGCCGACGTGAAGGTGCGAATGGGCATCCACTCCGGTGATCCGGAGGTCACGGGCGACCGTTACGTCGGACTCGCGGTAGCCCGCGCCGCGCGGATCTGCGCTTCCGCGCACGGAGGGCAGGTGCTCCTGTCGTCCTCCGCCCGTGCGCTCCTGTCCGACCATGACCAATCGGGCTTGCGGAGCCTCGGCGTCTACCAGCTCAAGGACTTCACCGAGCCCGAGCCGATCTCGCAGCTCGTGGTCGACGGGCTGCCGGCACAGTTCCCCCCGCTCCGGACCGAGGAGACCACACCGTCCCGCCGGAAGTGGCTGATCGCAGCGTTGGCGGCGCTCGTGCTCGTGATCGCGATTGCCGCCGTCGTCGTCCTCACGCAGGGCGGTGGGTCTGTCGACGTCGGCCCCACCTCGGTCGCGGTCATCGACCCGTCTTCGAACGAGGTCGTGCACGCCGTCGACCTCGGCTTCAAGTCCAACCTGATCGCGGCCGGCGAGGGCTACGTGTGGGTGGTCGACCCGAACGGAAGCACGCTCCGACGGATCGACCCGCGCACACGCGAGGTGAAGACCTTCGGGATCGCGGTGGGGGCCGGCGCGGTCCCGTTCGGCCTCGCCGCGGGCGAGGGAGCGGTGTGGGTCGCGGTGCTCCGCGGTACGAGGCAGGTCGTGCTCGAGCTCGAGCCCGATGTCGGCGATCTCCGGCGCACGATTCCGTTCGGCGGACAGGCCCAGGCACCCGTGCTCTTCCGCCTGAACCCACTCGCCGTCGGTGACGGTGCCGTGTGGGCGATCGACCCTGCCGTCGGAGGAATCTGGCGCATCGATCCACGCGGCGGCGAGCCGAAGAAGCTGACCGAGGGGGTCGACGCCCTGTCGCTCGCCGCCGAGAGCGGCGGCGTCTGGGTCGCCGGCGGCGTCCGGCGTCTACGAAGCTCGACCCACTCACCGGCGACGAGCTCGGCTCCGCTTCGCTCGGCTCTGAGGGGTTCGGTGAGACCGCGTCCGTCGCGCTCGGCCCGGACGCCGTCTGGTTCGCGACGAGCTCGGGTCAGACGCTCTCGAAGCTCGACCCGCAATCCGCGGCCGTGACCCAGACGTTCTCCGTGGGAAAGGGCCCGAGTGGGATCTCGGTCGGCGAGGGCGCTGTGTGGGTCGCTAACAGCGGCGACGGAACGGTCTCGCGCGTCGACCCTTCCGGTGGCGATCCCCGGACGATCGAGGTCGGTCAGACGCCCGGCGGGATCGTCGCCGCCTACGGCGCGGTGTGGACGAGCCCGGGCGAGCCGCGCTCCTGAGCTCTACTCTCTCATCGAACGCCGTACATCGGCGCGGAAAGGAGGCCGAGGTGGGGTACCGCGTGTGTCTTGCCCTGGCAGGCCTCGTACTCGTAGCCGGTCTGCTCGCAACCGGCGGCCTCTCCGCGCCTGCGCAGAAGCAGGGCGGGACACTTCGGATCAGCAGTGCCATAGATCCCGACTCGTTGGATCCCGCGCTTGCCTACGGCGTGCTGACGTGGGAGTTCGAGTACGCCACCTGCGCGCAGCTCTACAGCTACCCGGATCGACCTGCGCCGGAGGGTACGACTGTCGTCCCCGAGGTCGCCGAGGGTCTCCCGAGGGTCTCGGCGGATGGCAGGACGCAAACGATCGAGCTGAAGCACAGCTACCGATTCCATACGGGCGAGCCAGTCACGTCGACCAACTTTGTAGCCGCCTTCAACCGCGATGCGAATCCGGCTCTCGGTTCACCCGCGGTGGACTACCTGCGCGAGATTCGCGGCGCAGCCGCCGTCATCGCAGGCAACGCGCGCGCACTCAAGGGGGTCAGGGCACTCGGTCGGTACACCATCCAGATCCGGACGACGACACCGGTCGGGCGACCTCGCCGCACGTCTGACGATGCCGTTCTTCTGTCCGGTCAGCGCCGAGGCGACGCCGACCGAGATCACCGATCCCGCTCGGCTCGGGCCCGTACTACATCGCCTCGCACGTGCCGAACCGCCAGGTCGTGCTCGAGCGCAACCCGTTCTACCGCGGACCACGCGCTCCGAAGCTCGACCGCGTCATTCTGTCTATCGGCGTCGGGCCGGAAGCCTGCAGAGATGCCGTCGAGGCGAACGAGACGGACTACTGCGCCGACGGGATCCCACCGTCAGCGTATGCCCGCATCGCCGCGAAGTACGGCATCAACCGGAAGAACGGGCAGTTCTTCGTCGGCCCGACGCTCGGGCTCTACTACTTCGCCTTCAACCACGATCGGCCGGCCTTTCGAGGACCGGGCCAGATCCCGCTGGCGAAGGCGATCAACTGGGCGATCAACAGGCGCGCGCTCGTGCAGGCTGCGGGCTATCTCAGCGGAAAGCGCACGGACCAGCTCCTTCCCGCTGCGCTCGCCCGCGACGCGAGCATCTACCCGCTCGGCGGAGTCACGACCCGAGGCCTGGCGAGAGCGCGCGCGCTCTTCGCGAGTGTGCAGCTCAAGCCGAAGCGGCTTGTCCTCTACGCGCCGAGCTTCGCACCGCCGGCCTTGTGGGCACAGATCTTTCAGCTCAACCTCAAACGGCTCGGCATCGACGTCCAGATCAAGTACTTCCAGTCCTTCGGAGCGATGGGGCCGAAGGTCGGAACCCGGGGAGAGCCGTACGACGTCGTGCTCGCCGGCTGGTTCGCCGACTACGCCGACCCATTCGTGTTCTTCGGCAGCCTGAACGGAAGACTCCGGGACACCGGCAACCAGAACGTCGCCTACTTCGACAGGCCCGGTTACAACAGCGAGATCGCTCGCATCGGCCGGCTCAGCGGGGAGGCCCGGAGGCGGGCCTGGGGCGACCTTGCCGTCGCGATGATGCGCGACGATCCGCCCTGGGCTCCGTTCATGAACGCCACGAACCGCGACTTCGTGTCGAGAAGCTTCGGCTGCCACGTCCTCCACCCCGTCTACCTGTTGGACATCGTCGCCGCCTGCAAACGGTAGATGACGCGGCGGCTCTGGCTTCCACTCATCGTGCTCGTTGCTGGGGCAGGACTCGTCGCCGCGACCGGGTCCGCCGGCCCGGCTCAGAAGAAGGGCGGAACCCTGCGGCTGAGCTCGATCTTCGACGTCAGCACCGTCGATCCCGCACTCGGATACGACCCCGAGGAGTGGATGCTCGAGTACGCGACCTGTGCGGAGCTCTACAACTACCCGGACAAGCCCGCGCCTGCAGGCACGATCCCGGTCCCAGAGGTCGCAACAGGCTTCCCGAAGGTTTCAGCTGACGGGAAGACGCAGACCATCGAGCTCAGGCGGACCTACCGCTTCGACAATGGCCGACCGGTCACCGCGACAAACTTCGTCGCAGCGATCAACCGCAATGCAAATCCGGAGCTGGGGTCACCCGTCACGGCGTACCTGCACGAGATCGTCGGTGCCGACGCCGTGATCGACGGCGAGGCGCAGACCATCTCGGGCGTCCAGGCACTCGGCCCGTACACGCTTCGGATCCGTACGACTCGGCCGCTCCCCGATCTCGTCTCGCGCCTCACGATGCCCCTGTTCTGTCCCGTCGCCGTCGGCACCCCGCCCGTGAGATCGACGACCCGCTCGGCTCGGGGCCGTACTACATCGCCTCCCACGTGCCGAACCGGCAGCTCGTGCTCGAGCGGAATCGCTTCTACCGCGGCCCCCGACCAGCGAACGTCGACCGGGTCGTGTGGACGCCCGGCGTCGGCCAGGGAGCATGCCTGCAGGCGATTCAACAGGACGAGCTCGACTGGTGCGAGTTCCTCTCGGACCCGGCGTACAAGCAGATCGCCGCGACGTATGGGGTCAACAAGCCGAACGGCCGCTTCTTCTTCAACGCGACGCTCGCGACGGGATACTTCGCGTTCAACCACGACCGCCGCGCCTTCAAGGGCAAGGGGCAAATACCGCTGAAGCAGGCGATCAACTGGGCGATCGACCGGCCGGCACTCGTTCGTGCGTCGGGCTTCCTCGGCGGGAAGCGCACCGACCAGATCCTGCCGCCGGCAATGACCCGAGCAGCGAGCATCTACCCGATGGACGGCGTTACGGAGGCGAGCCTCGCGAAGGCGCGCGCATTGCTCGCCAAGGCGAGGTTCAAGCCCGACCGGCTCGTCGTGTACACGACCACGGCCCCCGCGTTCTTCTCGATCTGGGCCCAGATCTTCCAGTTCAACATGAAGCGGCTCGGTATCGACGTCGAGATCAAGTACTTCCCGACGGCGGGGGCGATGTTCCAACACGCCGCCAACCGCGGCGAGCCCTTCGACGTCCTTACCGGCCGCTGGTCCGTCGACTACGCCGACGGCAGCACGTACTTCGTCCCGCTGCTGGACGGGAGAAACATCGCGCCCAGCGGCAACTCGAACGTCGCCTACTTCGACCGCCCGAGGTACAACGCCGCGATCGAGCGCATCGACCGCACGGGCGGCGCCTCGCGGCGCAATGCGTGGGCCGACCTCGACGTCGAGATGATGCGCGACGACCCGCCGTGGGCTCCTTTCCTGAACGGTGCCCGCGCCGACTTCGTGTCCAAGAGCTTCGGCTGCTACGTCCTCCAGCCCGTGATCGGCCGCCTCGACATCGCAGCCGCGTGCAAGAAGTAACCCGGCGCCCGATTAGCATCCGAACGATGGCAGACGGCGCCGCAACCTCGTCCGTCCACGAGCTCT
This sequence comes from uncultured Gaiellaceae bacterium, assembly GCA_963709715.1. Taxonomy (GTDB): domain Bacteria; phylum Actinomycetota; class Thermoleophilia; order Gaiellales; family Gaiellaceae; genus GMQP-bins7. The sequence continues at coordinate 117,484 of CAVPXQ010000013.1, read as the reverse complement.
TGGAGTGGGTCTCGGCTCGCCAGCGCACGTACAAAGATGCACAGGAGGCCTGGGGAACGCACTGCCCGAGGCACTCCGCCTGGGAAGACGCGATCGCGGCGGGGCTGATCGAGGTACGACGCAACGGATCGCACGGCTCGCTGGTCGCGCTGACCGCGGCCGGCGAGTCGCAGGTCGAAGCCAGTGCAGTGGAGGCCGAAGCCTCGTGAGCGGCGGATTCGCGATCGACTCCGAGACGAGCACGCTGCTCGACGTCCTCGTCTGCCCTCCGACCTACTTCGAGTGGCTCCCGGTGAACACGGCCGGCCGGCGATCGCTCGCGTCGGGCGAGACGCTCGATCGCGACCTCGTGCAGCGTCAGCACGCCGAGCTCGTGGCCGTCCTCGGCTCCGCTGGGGTCAACGTGCACACACTCGAGGCTCGACCCGAGCACCCGTACATGGTCTACACGCGCGACTCGTCGCAGATGACGCCGTGGGGGCCGGCAATCATGCAGATGCGCAAGCCACCGCGCTGGGGCGAGTTCTTCTGGCTCAAGGAGTTCTACAAGGCGAGCGGCACTCCGCCGTGGCGGTACATCACGACAGGGTCCGTGGAGGGAGGCGACGTCTGCGTCCTGCGGCCGGGCCTGCTCGTCGTCGGTTGCTCCGGCGTCCGCACCGACGAGCCGGGAGCGAGCCAGCTGGCGGAGTGGTTCTCAGACGAGGGCTGGGAGTGCGTGATCGTCCCCTTCGACGACCACTTCTGCCACCTCGACGTCCTCTTCTCGATGGTCGCAGACGGCCTCGCCCTGGCCTTCCCGGAGGCGCTGCCCTCCGACTTCGTGCGGCTCGTCACGGATCGCGGGATCCGGCTCGTCCCGGTGACCTACCACGAGGCGATGGAGATCCAGGCCAACGTCCTGGCGCTCGGCGAGGGCCGCGTCGTGTCCCCCCGCGGACACGCTAGCGTGAACGAGCGGCTCCGCGCGGAGGGCCTCGAGGTGCTCGACCCGGACCTCTCCGAGATCGTCAAGGGCGGCGGCTCGGCGCACTGCACGACGCAGCCTCTGCGGCGGGTGCTCGCGACCGCCTGACCCAGCGCCGCTTTGCGGCAGGCGAGACCAGCACGGCGGCGAACACGGTCCGGATGGAGACGCAGGCGGCCATCGATCGCTTCCTCGAGCACGGTGGGCTCTCGGCAGCTACGAAACGCGCGTACGCATCGGATCTGCGCTCGTTCGTGGACTGGCTCGACCGTCGCGACGGGTCGTTGGCCGACGTGGACGCGGGCGTCCTGGCCGACTGGGTGGCCGACCTGGGCCGCGGCCGCAGCCGGCTCGCCGCGACCTCGATCTCGCGACGTCTTGCCGCGGTCCGATCCTGCCTGCGCTACACGTTCGGTCCGGCCATGGTTCCGGATGGGTCACTCGCTCCGAGCCGAGCCCGCCGGCTGCCGGACGTGCCGAAGGCCGCCGAGATCGAGGCACTTCTCGAGGTCGTCGAGGGCGACTCCCCGCTCGCGCTCCGCAATCGTGCACTCCTCGAGCTGATGTACTCGGCCGGCCTGCGAAGCGCCGAGGCCGTCGCTCTCGATCTCGCAGATGTCGACTTCGACCGCGAGACCTTGCACGTCCGCGGCAAGGGCGGGAAGGAGCGCGTCTTGCCGCTCGGCGAGGAGGCGGCGCACCACCTCGCGTGCTATCTCCGTGACGGTCGCCCGGGACTGGCGGCCGGAGCGAATGACGCGGTGTTCCTGTCGGTTCGGGGCCGGCGGCTCGACACGAGCACTGTGCGAAGGCTTCTGCGCCACCCCCATCGCCTCCGGCACGCCTTCGCGACGCACCTCCTCGAGGGCGGAGCCGATCTGCGCGTAATCCAGGAACTGCTCGGCCACGCATCGCTCTCGACGACACAGATCTACAGCCACGTCGACGCGCGTCGCCTTCGGCGCGTGTACGACCGCGCGCATCCCCGCTCGTGAGGAAGGTGCCCTAGCGGACGATCTTCAGCGCAGCGAGCCTCGCATCCTCGATCCTGCGCGGAGTCGAGGCGTCTCGCGACCAGCGCGGCCACGCATAGGCCGTCTTGGACTTCAGCTCGCACCCGACTGCGCACGCGAGGCGGACCTGCCCGCGTGTCGCGCTGAACAGCCCGGCTCGACCGAGGATCTCCCGCACTGCGCGGGCTCCGTGCCGCTTCCGGACGATGTTGAACAGCGCCCAGTCCTCGATCCCGTCGCGGATCTGCTCGAGGCGGGCGCTGGGCATCGGCCCGGCGGGCCCCGGATAGAGAAGCGCCTCGTCGCCGTTCCCGATCGACTCGAGCGGGTTCGAGCTGGCCGTGTAGCCCGTCGCGCCCTGGGCGTAGAGCACACCGTCGATCCCCTCGAGAGCAGTCCACAGCACGAGCATCCGCGGGTTCGACAGTGGCTCGGTCGCGGCGAAGCCCGGTGTCCCGGGTGTTCCCGTGTACGTGTACGCCCACACCATCTTTCCGCGGGAACGCACCTTCTGGATCATGTCCAGCCGCTCCCGAGCCCGCGACCCACCTGCCTTGGTGTCACCAGAGCTGGTCCAGCGGCCGTAGTAACGACGTGAGAGCACCGTCCAGATGTCGAGGTCGTCTCCGCCCTTGCCGTCCCAGAGGAACGCGTTCGCCTTCGACGGGTTCCCGGTCATCAGCTGCCTCCCGCCAGGGAAGCAGTCGTGTACGACCTTCGCCTGGCGCGCAACGACTCGCTGACCAGAGAGCCCCGGCTCGTCGTAGCCGAACACGTAAGCGAGCGACGAGGGACCGAGAACCTCGTTCTCGGACCAGAACGTGTGCACGCGGCGCAGGTACTCGCACCAGCTCTCGGGCTGGAACGGGCTGAGCTGCGCGATGTAGTGCTGCCCTGCCGCGCGGTTGCTCGAGATCGGGATTCGCAATGCCGAGAAACCCTGCGACGCGCGGTGCTGCCCGAGGAAGTTCCCGGCCGAGTTCCGCCACCACTTCGGGCTCGACTCGTACCCGGCCGGGCTCCTCGGCTCGCCGAACCCCCACAACCCCGGCGAGATGCGGTACGCACCGAGGAACTCGAAGAGAGCGTTGTTCGTCGCGAGTCGTTGCTCGGTGCTCGACAAGCCGTACAGCTGCGCGGCCTTGGCGACGTACGACTTGGGGCTCAGGTTGAACGACGTCAGGAGGTTTCCCACCCGCGTCCCGGCCGCGGGTAGGGTCACCGGGAAGACCCTGACCGTGAGCGGCACCGTCGTGCGCCGACCGTCCGCCGTGACTGTGAGGGCTCCCGCGTAGCCTCCCGGTCGCGTCCCTTGCGGGACGTCGACCTGAACGAGGACGGGCTGGTTACTCCGCTCGGTCGCGCGCTCGGCCCCGTCCCATGGCACGAGCACATCCGCGACCGGACGTCCCTTGACCGCGACGAAGTGGGCGAAGAAGAAGTGGACGGCGAGCCGGCGCTGCGGGTGGCGTCGCGACGTCCGCGGCGACTCGCTTCGCACCCCTGCACGACGACCGTCGCGCTCTCGCGCTCGCCGATCGCGGTGTTGTAGGCGAGTGCGCGCGCCCGCCCGCGGGAGCGGCCCCGTCGCCGCGATCGACTGCGACGAGGGGTAGGCAACGACCGAGTCGGCGCCCGCACTCGCCGAGGAGCGCCCGGTAGCGCGACGGCCCGACGAGTAGCGCAACGAGGATCGCTGCAGCCCGGCCCCCCAGGTCGGGACGATACCGCCGGAAAGGAGCCCGCGCCCCCTCGCCGAATCCGGTCGGGCGCCGTGAGTGCCCCCGACCCCGACGTCGAACGCTTCCTGCTGACTCTCCAGGCCCGGCGATCGCCGCGCACCGTCGACGCCTACCGTCGAGACCTCGACGCGCTGCGCGCGTTCGCCGACAAGCCCGTCGAGAGCACGACGACCGAGGAGCTCGAGTGCTGGCTCGCCTCGATGCGTGCCGACGGCCTCGCGCCGTCGACCATTGCCCGGCGCGTCTCCGCCGTGCGTGCGTACTTCCGCCATCTCGTCCTCATCGGCTCGCGACCCGACAACCCAGCTACCTCGATCCAGCTACCGCGCAGGGCACGCACGCTCCCACGGGCGCTCTCGCCTGCCGAGACGGAACGTCTCATCGACGCCGCGACCGGGACGACGCCACGAGCGCTGCGCGACCGCGCGCTCGTCGAGCTCCTGTACGGAGCTGGCTTGCGGGTCTCCGAGGCGGTCGGGCTGGAGAAGAACGGCGTCGCACTCGAGGAGCGCCTCGTCCGCGTCGTCGGGCAAGGGCGGGAAGGAGCGTCTCGTCCCGCTCGGCCGCCCCGCGGCCGAGGCGGTGCGCCGCTACCTCGCCCTGGGCCGTCCGCATCTCGACCGTCGCTACCGGCCCGAGCTCTTCCTCAACGCACGCGGCGGCGCGTTGACGCGAGCTGGAGCCTTCCTCGATCCTCCGCAAGCTCGCCGAGCGCGCCGGGCTGGAGCCAGGCCGCGTCCACCCGCACCTCCTGCGCCACTCGTTCGCGACCCACCTTCTCGAGGGCGGCGCGGACCTGCGCTCGGTACAGGAGATGCTCGGACACGCGGACCTCGGCACGACGGAGCGCTACACGCACGTGTCGGACAAACGGCGGCGAGACGTCTATTTCCGCGCTCACCCGCACGCCCGGCGGCGTACGCACGAGCCGGACGCAAGAGCCTAGGTCGACGCGTAGCCGGACCGCGTCGCGAACCTAGTCGCTCGGGTCGCCGACCTCGAGGACGGCCCGTGCCTGCTCCTCGCGATGCCCGCTGAGCCGTGCCACGAGCTCCTCGTCCCGCAGCGCAAGGATCTCCGCCGCGAGGAGCGCCGCGTTGACCGCGCCGGCGCGGCCGATCGCGAGCGTCCCGACCGGGATGCCGGCCGGCATCTGGACGATCGAGAGGAGCGAGTCGAGACCGCCCAGCTGCGTTCCCATCGGGACGCCGAGGACGGGCCTGAGCGTCTTCGAAGCGACGACGCCGGCGAGATGCGCCGCACCGCCCGCAGCCGCGATGAAGACCTGGGCCCCCCGCGCCTCGACGTCGGCGAGGAACGCCTCGAGCGCGTCGGGCGTTCGGTGGGCCGAGAGCACGCGCACCTCGTGCGGGATCTCGAGCATGCGCAACGTCTCCACTGCGTGCTCCATCACCTCCCAGTCCGAGCGCGAGCCCATGACGACCGCAACCAGCGGAGCGCTCACTTCGCAATCGCCTTCTTCTTGAGTGACGACTGCACCACACGCGCGGTCTTGCGGAGATCAGCGTCCTCCTCGTCGGACTCGGCGATCCCCTCGAGCAGCTGCAGCGTGTCGCGCTGCGGCGTGCCGTTCTTCAGGCACACGAGCGCCAACCGCCGGACTGCGACGTTGGGATCGCGTGCGGCGAGCTCGTGGAGCAGCGGGCGGAAGGCGTTCACGTCGCCCGGATGCGTGCGCGAGAGTCCTTCGAGCGCGATGAGCGCAGAGCCGCGCGCGGCGGGGCTCTCGTCCTCGAGCCCGCGGCGGAGGAGCTCGAGCTTCTGCCGGAACCTGAACTGCGCGATGGCACGGTATGCGAGAGCGCGCACGCGGTAGTCCGCATCGCGCGCGGCTGCCTCGATCTCGTCGTCCCACTGCGTGCGGAGCTGCGCGAGCGAGCGCTCGTCACCTGCCAGTGCGAGAGCGTCCGCCTCGGCAGCCGCCTCGGCGAGGGTCATGACACCGCCGAGAGTGACCGGGGCTCCGGCCCCACATACCGCGCGGAGGGCCGGAACAGCCGGCCTGTGCGCTTCTGCTCGAGGATGTGAGCAGACCACCCCGCTACGCGTGAGCACGCGAACATCGCGGGCGCGAGCGGCGGCGGAATCTCTGCGACGTCGAGGACGAGCGCCGAGTAGTACTCGACGTTCGTCCTGAGCGGCCGCTCCGGATGCCGACGCTCGAGCTCCGCGAGCGCGGCCTCCTCGAGCTGCTCGGCGATCTCGATCTGCGGCGACCCGAGCTCGCGCGCGGTGCGCTTGAGGATCCGCGAGCGAGGATCCTCGGCGCGATAGATGCGGTGGCCGAAGCCCATGATGCGCTTGCCCTCGTCGAGCGTGTCGCTCACCCACTTCTCGGGGTCCCCCATCGCTGTGACCTCTTCGAGCATCGGCTTGACGTACGCAGGTGCGCCACCGTGAAGCGGCCCGGAGAGCGCGCCGACGGCGGACGAGAGCGCAGCGCCGCAGTCAGCGCCGGTCGAGGCCGTCACGCGCGCCGTGAACGTCGACGCGTTGAGACCATGCTCGGCGGTGCAGATCCAGTACGTGTCGATCGCCTTGACAGCCCTCGGGTCTGCCTCGCCGCGCCAGCGGAGGAGGAACTTCTCGGCCGCGGTCTGGCCCTTCTCGACGGTCTCGTCCGGGACGTCGTGTGTCTCGCCGTCGGCGAACCGTGCGGAGCGGGCGACGATGCCCATCATCTGCGAGGAGAGACGCCCGAGGTCGGTGCGGGCCTGCTCGTCGGAGATCTCGTTGAGCTTTCCGAGCCGCCACTGGCCCGCGAGGCGCGCCGTCTCGGCCTGGAGGTCGGCGGGTGCGTTCCCCGTCAGGCCCGAAGGCACATGCGGCTCCGGCGCAGGCATCACCGACGCCAGGTCGTTGTCGACGAGCAGGCCCCAGACGTTCTCGTATGGGTAGCGACCGACGAGCTCCTCGATGTCGATGCCGCGGTAGCGGAGGACACCACCCTCGCGATCGGGCTCGGCGATCTCCGTCTCGACCGCGACGACACCCTCGAGTCCCGGCTTGAAGTCCGCGACTTCACTCATCTCGGAGGGACGCTACCTGAGCGAGATTCGGCAGGTGCGCAGGTACTATCGCCGCGCGCATGGCCCACCGCGTCACCCTCATTCCCGGCGACGGGACCGGGCCGGAGCTCACCGAGGCGACCAGGCGCGTCCTCGAGGCGACGGGCGTCGACCTCGAGTGGGACGTATGCCAGGCGGGCGTCGACGTCATGGAGGAGGCGGGAACCCCGCTCCCCGAGGAGACGCTCGCGTCGATCAGGCAGAACGGCGTCGCCCTCAAGGGGCCGATCACGACGCCGATCGGGACCGGCTTCCGCTCGGTCAACGTCGCGCTGCGCCACGAGCTCGAGCTGTACGCCTGCCTGCGCCCGTGCAAGTCGTACCCCGGCGTGCGCTCCCGCTACGAGGGTGTCGACCTCGTCGTGGTGCGCGAGAACACGGAGGACCTCTATGCCGGGATCGAGTACGAGGCGTGGAGCGAGTCCGCCGAGCACGTGATCGAGACGCTCAACGCGCTCCAGCCGAGGCAGATCGCACCCGGATCGGGAATCTCGGTGAAGCCGATCAGCGCTGCTGCGTCGGAGCGAATCGTCCGCTTCGCCTTCGAGTACGCGCGCGCGAACGGACGCCGCCAGGTCGCAGGCGTGACGAAGGCGAACATCATGAAGTTCACCGACGGCCTGTTCCTTGCGGTCTTCCGTGACGTCGCCTCCGACTACCCCGACATCGAGGCGCGCGAGGTGCTCGTCGATGCGCTCACGATGCAGCTCGTCCAGCGACCGGAGGAGTTCGACGTCCTCGTCCTCCCCAATCTCTACGGCGACATCATCAGCGATCTCACGGCCGGCCTCGTCGGCGGGCTCGGCGTCGCGCCGGGGGCAAACATCGGCGAGCATGCCTCCGTCTTCGAGGCGACGCACGGATCGGCGCCGAAGTACAAGGGCCAGAACAAGGTGAACCCCACGGCGATGATCCTCTCCGGGAAGCTCATGCTCGAACACCTTGGCGAGCGTGACGCTGCTCGGCGCCTCGAGGACGCGGTCGCCGCGGTGATCGCAGCCGGCGAGCGCGTGACCTACGACCTCAAACCGAGGCGCGACGATCCGACTGCGGTCGGCACGTCCGAGTACGCAGACGCAATCATCGAAAGGCTGGAGGCGTAACTCATGCGAAAGAAGATCACCGTCGTCGGTGCGGGAAACGTCGGCGCGACCTGCGCGCAGGAGCTCGCGCGCCGCGACTACGCCGACGTCGTTCTCGTCGACATCATCCCGAACTTCCCGCAGGGAAAGGCGCTCGACATCAACCAGGCGAGTGCCGTCCTCGGGTACGAGCCTGCGATGGTCGGCTCGAACGGCTACGAGGCGACGGCAGGCTCAGATGTCGTCGTCATCACGGCCGGCAGGCCGCGCTCGCCGGGGATGAGCCGCGACGACCTCGTCACGACGAACGAGTCGATCGTCGGCTCCGTGACGAGGGAAGCCGTGAAGCACTCGCCCGGCGCGATCGTCGTCGTCGTCTCGAACCCCCTCGACGCGATGTGCCACGTGGCGAAGGCGACGTCCCGCTTCAAGAAGCACCGCGTCGTGGGCATGGCGGGCATCCTCGACACGGCGCGCTTCTCGACGTTCATCGCCCAGGAGCTCGACGTGTCCGTGAAGGACGTGACGGCCGTCGTGCTGGGCGGACACGGCGACCAGATGGTGCCGGTCGTGTCCGCGACGAACGTCGGCGGCGTGCCCCTTCCCGAGCTGCTCCCGAAGCGCCGGATCGCCAAGCTCGTCGAGCGGACGAAGTTCGGCGGAGGCGAGCTCGTGTCGCTGCTCGGCACGTCTGCCTGGTACGCGCCCGGGGCTGCCGCGGCGCAGATGGTCGATTCGATCTGCCTCGACGAGAAGCGCGTTCTCCCGTGCACGGCGTACCTCGAGGGCGAGTACGGCATCGACGGGCTGTACATGGGCGTTCCGGTGAAGCTCGGAGCGGCGGGTGTCGAGGAGATCGTGAAGCTCCGGCTGAGCGCCGACGAGAAGAGGATGCTGAAGGCGTCCGCGGCCGCGGTACGCGAGGTCGTCGGCGTACTGAAGAGGAAATAGCGATGGATCTCGGGCTCAGGGGCCGGACGGCGATCGTCTGTGGCGCCTCGTCGGGCATCGGGCTCGGTATCGCAGAGGCGCTTGCGGCCGAAGGCGCGAACGTCGTGATGTTCGCGCGGCGCCTCGAGCTCCTCCAGCGAGAGGCTGAGCGGCTCGGTGGCCTGGCGGTCGCCGGCGACGTCACCAGCGAAGACGACCTCGAGCGCCTCGTCCGGACGGCTGTCGACACGTACGCCGGCGTCGACATCCTCGTCAACAACTCGGGGGGGCCGCCACGTGCGACCGCAGCCGACCTCGGCGAGGAGGAGGTACGCGGCGCTGTGGAACTGTTGCTCGTCTCGATCGTCCGCCTCACCGCGCTCTGCCTGCCCCACCTTCGCGCGAGCGCGTGTGGACGGATCGTCAACGTGACCTCGTCCACCGTTCGCGAGCCGATCGACAACCTCGTGCTCTCGAATGCAATCCGGCCGGGAATCGTGGGCTGGTCGAAGTCGCTCGCGCGCGAGCTCGGCCCCGAGGGCGTAACGGTGAACTGCATCGCCCCGGGGAGCATCGACACGGACCGGATCAGAGAGGTGCATCCCGACGGCCCGACAGAGGACGATCTGGCGGCCATCCCGCTGCGGCGGCTCGGGAGGCCGCGCGAGATCGGGGACGTCGTCGCCTTCCTGTGCTCGGAGCGCGCCGGATACGTGAGCGGCACCGTGCTCTTCGTCGACGGCGCTGCAGCCCGGAGCCTCTAGATGGTTGAAGCCACGATCTCACGCGTCCGGATACGCGATCTGACGCGTCCAGGCCGCTCTCGCCCGGGCGAAGGCCGCTGCACGGCCTTGCGCCGGGCGTGCGCTTTCGCGACGGGAGAGCGGCACCGAGGCGTCCAGCATCGCCACCGCTCTCCCGTCGCGCCCTGGAGCGGTCAGCTCACGCTCCGGAGATGGCGGTCTCGTGGCATCAACCATCCAGTCGCTTGAAGCGACTCTCAGGAGTCGCGGTCGTCCTCGGCCTGCTGGGGCTCATCACGGCACTCGTGCTCTGGTGGTTGCCCGGCGACGACTTCCTCTTCGTTCCGGACAACGCGAAGCCACTGGCCGACCGCGTCGAAGTGCAGGGAGGCCACAACACCTCGAAGGGTGACGTGTACTACGTGGACGTCTTTGTGCGCCGACTTCGACGACTCGAGCAGCTTCTGCCGTTCACACGCCCCGATGGGTCGACGCTCGTCCGTCAGGACCTCATCGCACCACCGGGCACGACCGACGCGGACCGTGATCGCCAGAACGCCGAGGACATGCGCCGCTCCGAGCAGATCGCGGCCGTGGTGGCGCTCCGTGCGCTCGGCTACGACGTCACGGCTTCGCCGAACGGCATCCGCGTGACGACCATCTCCGGCGACGTTCCGGCAGCCGACGTCCTCGAACGCGACGACGTCATCGTCGGCGTCGACGGCACACCGGTGCGAACGCCGGTGCAGCTGCGCGACGCAATCGGAACGAAGAAGCCGGGCGACGAAGTTCGTCTGACCATCCGCCGGGACGGCAAACCGATGGACGTCACCGTTCGCACCGTCCCGAGCCCCGAGGATGCGTCACGGGCGATCATCGGGATCCTCGTGGAGCAGGACGCAAAGATCGAGCTGCCGATCGACGTCGACATCGACCTCGGTCGCGTCGGCGGACCCTCCGCGGGGCTCCCGTTCGCACTCGAGATCGCGCGTCAGCTGGGGCGCAACGTCACGCACGGCTGCCGCATCGCGGCCACCGGGGAGCTCGCGCTTGACGGCAGCGTGCTGCCCATCGGCGGCATCGAGCAGAAGACGATCGGCGTGCGCCGGGCAGGTGTGGATTACTTCCTCGTCCCCGGCGAGAACGCCGCGGGAGCGCGCGAGAGCGCTGACGGTGTCCGGGTCATCCCTGTTGACAGTTTTCAACAGGCGTTGCGGGAGCTGGCAACGAGCGGGATAAAGTGTTGAATTTGCAGGCACTTCGTCCCGGTTGACAACAGGCGCAATTTGCGGGCTATTCGTCCGGTGGGGGGTTGTCGCCCCGGAGCCCCCTCGCGAGAATGCTGGCTGGTCGAGAGGGGCGGCCACTCGCGACTATGGCGGCGAAAAAGCGAAAACCGGTCACCTGCAACGACTGTTACTTCAGACAGGAGGGGCTGTGCGCGCTCGCCGGAAACGTGCCCTGCCCCACGTTCCGAACCGCGACGAGCGGCGCGCTCGCCCCGCCGCCGCAGCCGCGCCTCGTTCCGCGCATCCTCGAGCCCGGCACGGTCGGACGAGCCGCCTAGACTCACCTGCGTGAGCACGCAGGGTTCGTCGCGGTCCACTCCCGAGAAGGACACGCCCTGGAGGCTGATCGTCTTCGGCGTGCTCGCGGTCTACGCGCTCCTGATCATCTTCCTCAACCGCAAGCAGGTCGAGGTCAGCTTCGTGTTCTTCTCGGCGCAGATCTCGCTCCTCGTCCTGATCCTCCTCTGCGTGGGCATCGGCTTCGCGGCCGGTTACCTCTTCGAGCAGCTCCGCGAGCGCCGGAAGCGGCGCGCCTCAGCCTAGATGGGTGAAGCCACGATCTCACGCGTCCGGATACGCGATCTGACGCGTCCAGGCCGCTTCCGCCCGGCGAAGGCCGCTACACGGCCTTTGCGCCGGGCGTGCGCTTTCGCGACGGGAGAGCGGCACCGAGGCGTCCAGCATCGCCACCGCTCTCCCGTCGCGCCCTGGAGCGGTCAGCTCACGCTCCAGAGAGGGCGGTCTCGTGGCATCAACCATCTAGGAGACGCATGATGCGCTCGATGCCCTCCGTGATGCGGTCGGGCGTCTCGTAGCTGAAGGCGAGGCGCGCGCTCGTCTCGCCGTCCGGGGACGCGGGTGCGAAGAACCCTCGCCCCGCGACGAAGGTCACGCCCTCCCGCTCGGCCGCACTGGCCAGCGGCGTCGTCTCCGCTCCGTCCAGCTCGAGCCAGACGAAGTAGCCGCCCTCGGGAGTGCTCCAGGACGATCCGCTCGGCGCGTGCGAGCTGAGAGCCCCGAGCATCGCGTCCCGCCGCGCGCGCAGCTCGCCGCGGACGTGCTCGAGGTTCGGCTCGAAGCGACCGCGCGAGACGAATTCCGCCACGATCGCCTGCGGCAGGAACGGCGGAGTGATGTACGTCGAGACCGCGCGCTCCTCGAATGGGGCCGCGTGTGCTTCCGGGAGCACGAAGTAGCCGGTACGGACGCCGGGAGCAACGGTCTTCGAGAACGAGGACGTGTATGTCACGAGGTCGCCGCCCTCGAGCTCGAGCAGGCTCGGCGGCGTGGTGCCCTCGAAGCGGACGAGCCCGTAGGGATCGTCCTCGAGCACTGCGAGCTCGTACTTCGCGGGCGATCTCGACGATCCGGTCGCGCCGGTCTGTCGAGAGCGTTCTTCCGCTCGGGTTCTGGAACGTGGGGATCGTGTAGAGGAACGACGGCCGCTCGCTGCGGCCGCGCAGCTCCGCCTCGAGCGCATCGGGCTCGAGGCCCTCGTCGTCCATCGGCACGGCGACGATCTCGGCTCCCTCGCGGGCGAGGATCTTCAATGGGCGGTCGTAGCTCGGCGCCTCGACGAGAACGCGACCTGGTCTTCGCGCGAGCTGCTCGGCCGCGTAGAAGACGAAGCCCTGGAGACCTCCGACCGTGAGGACGACCCGCCCGGGGCTCACGCCGTGGCGCTCTGCGACCCACTCCCGTAACGGTGCGTACCCTCCGCCCGGCCCGTACGAGAACACCTTGGCGCCGTCACGCTGCGCAACGGCGTAGGCGCACTCGGCGAGCTCCTCGGCGGGGATCAGCTCGGGCGCAGGAGCGCCGCGCGCGAGCGAGATCGGGGCATCGGCCACCACACGAGCCTAGACGGTTGATGCGACGATCTCACGCGTCCGGATACGCGATCTGACGCGTCCAGGCCGCTTCCGCCCGGCGTAAGGCCGCTGCACGGCCTTACGCCGGGCGTGCGCTTTCGCGACGGGAGAGCGGCACCGAGGCGTCCAGCATCGTCACCGCTCTCCCGTCGCGCCCTGGAGCGGTCAGCTCACGCTCCGGAGATGGCGGTCTCGTGGCATCAACCATCTAGTGGACGCCACACACGCGACCGCGAACGTGTCGCCGTCAGGCTCTGCGCACGATCGAGCCCGCCTACGCGAAGTACGTGTCGTCGTCGGAGTAGGGCGGCACGCAGCAGCAGAGCAGGCGCGCGCCCTCGCCGGCGGCCGTCAACTGATGCCAGCTCCCCGGCGGAATCAGGATGGCGTCGCCGACGCCGACCGATCGCGTGTCGCCGTCGACCTCGAGCTCACCGCCGCCCTCGACGATGAGGTAGATCTCCTCGCTGCGTGCATGGAAGTGGCGCTGCGTCGCCTGAGCGGGCTCGAACGTGGCCTCCGCGAGGCTCTGGGCAGCGGTGTGGAGATACTCGCGAATCGTCGAGCCGTCCTTGGTCGTGAACGGCTCGGCGTCGCGATCGCGGTTGCGAAGCTCCATGCGACGACTGTATCCGCGTTGTGTGGTCCGGCCGGATGCCCGCGCTACGCGCGCGCGATCTCGGCGACGATCTGCGCGGCCTCGGTCGGTGTCGTCCCCACGCGCACGCCCCGCGCCTCGAGCGCTTCCTTCTTCGCCTGCGCCGTTCCCGCCGACCCCGAGATGATCGCGCCGGCGTGCCCCATCGTCTTCCCCGGAGGCGCGGTGAAGCCCGCGATGTAGCCGACGACGGGCTTCGACATCTCCGACTCGATGAACGCCGCTGCCTTCTCCTCCTCGTCGCCACCGATCTCGCCCACGATCACGACCTGCTCGGTCTGTGGATCCGCCTGGAAGAGCTCGAGCACGTCGATGAATGAGGAACCGACGACTGGATCTCCCCCGATCCCGACGATCGTCGAGCACCCGAGGCCCAGCTGCGTGAGCTCGTGACCGATCTGGTACGTGAGCGTGCCAGAGCGAGAGACGAGCCCGACCGAGCCCTCGCGGAAGATCTCGGCCGGGATGATCCCGACGTTCGCCTTGCCGGGCGACAGCGCGCCCGGGCAGTTCGGGCCGATGATCCTCACGTCGCGGCTCTCGACGAACGCGTGCAGCCGAAGCATCTCGTGCGCCGGGAGGCCCTCCGTGATGCAGATCGACGGTTCGGATCCCTGCGGCGATCGACTCGTACATGGCGTCGGCCGCGAACGGTGCCGGGACGAAGACCATCGCGGTGTTCGCACCTGTCTCGTCGACCGCGCCGGCGACGGAGTCGAACACCGGGATCCCGTCGACATCCTGACCGCCCTTCCCTGGCGTGACTCCCGCCACGACGTTCGTGCCGTGCGAGCGGTTGCGGAGACCGTGGAACCGGCCCTCGGACCCGGTGAGCCCCTGCACGACGAGACGCGTGTCCGTGTCGACGAGAATCGCCATCAGGCGGCCAGCTCCACCGCACGTCGCGCCCCGTCGAGCATCGTCGCCTCCGTCGAGAGGTTCGAGAGTGCGGCGTCGCGCAAGGATGCGACGGCCCTCCTCGGCATTCGTGCCGTCGAGGCGAACGACGATCGGGAGCTCGAGCCCCATCTGCCGCACTGCCTGCAGGACTCCGCGGGCGACCTCGTCGCAACGAGTGATGCCGCCGAAGATGTTGAAGAAGATCGAGCGCACCTGCTCGTCGCGCGTGATCACCTCGAGCGCGTCGACGACGCCCTGTGCGTCTCCGCCGCCGCCGAGGTCGCAGAAGTTCGCCGGCCGCCCACCCGCGAACGTGACGACGTCGACCGTCGCCATCGTCAGTCCCGCACCGTTTCCGAGCACGCCGACCGAGCCGTCGAGCTTCACGTACGTGACGCCCTTCTCGCGTGCGAGCGCCTCGAGCGGATCCGAGGCCGAGACGTCGCGCATCTCCGCGATGTCCGAATGTCGATAGAGCGCGTTGTCGTCGACGGTGAACTTCGCATCGAGCGCCCGCACCTCGCCCTCGGGCGTGACGATCAGCGGGTTGATCTCGCAGAGCATCGCCTCCGTTGACGACGAAAACGTCGTAGAGCTTCGACGCGGTCGCCGTGATCTGCTTCTGCTCACCGGGGTCCGAGACTCCCCCGTCGAGACGAGCCTTCTCGCATGCCAGGGGTGACAACCCTCGAGCGGGTCGACGTGGAGTCGCACGAGCGCCTCCGGGCTCGTCGCTGCAACCTCCTCGATCTCCATCCCACCCTGCGTCGTGAACATGAAGAGCGGCTTCTTCGCGCTCCGGTCGAACGTGAGCGAGAGGTAGTACTCGCGCGCGATGTCAGACGCGCGCTCGATCCAGAGCTTCGTCACCACGTGACCGCGAATGTCCATCCCGAGGATCTCGCCCGCGCGCTCCTCGACCTCGTCGGCGGTGCTCGCAAGCTTGATCCCGCCCGCCTTCCCGCGTCCGCCGATGAGCACCTGGGCCTTGACGACGACCGGGTACGCCGAGCTCCTCCGCGGCCGCACGAGCTTCGGCAGGAGACGTCGCGAGCCGCCCATCCGAGACGGGAATGCCGTGGCGGCGGAAGAGCTCCTTCCCCTGGTACTCGTGGAGGTCCAAAGCGCGCGCGAGTCTATCGCCTCGACCCTTGCAGGCCCGCGGGCGCCGTGTGAGAGCATCTCGCAGGCGTGAGCAGAACGACGATCATCGTGCTTCTAGCGCTGGGCGCGACGTTCGCAGGCTTCGTCCTGGCGTCGAACGCACAGCAGCTGCGGGGATCCGACTCGGACGTCACCCCGGGCGTGGCAGCGCGGTCCCCAGACGGCCAAGCTCGACTGGGAGGAGACGTACGGGGCGGCCGGCGACGATCTGGTTTTCACGGTCGAGTCGCTCGAGGTCACGAAGGCGGGTTGGAATGCCCGCATCGGCGTCGAGAATCGGACTGAGGTCGGCTGGAAGATCACCCCGGGCTCCATGCCAGACGGTGCGTTCGGCTTGCAGCTCTTCGAGACCGGAGACAAGCAGGAGCTCGACCAGCGAAACCGCCGCGGCACGCTGCCCGCGGTACGCGCTGCGACGCGCTACGAGCCGGAGCTGCCCCGGACTCTCGAGCCGAAGGCGTCATGGGAGGGGACCATCTCCGCACCCGGCGCCCTCCTCGCACGCGCGTGGGTGCGTGTCGTGTTCGGCACGTTCGTCGCGGTCGGCAAGCCGCCCGACGACATCGAGCCTACTGTCGTCTGGATCACGGACAACGCGTACCAACTGCACGCGTAACGTCGCGTCCGATTCGACGCAGCGCCGGCCGGGCCGCGGTCAGTCGGTCACGAGGACACAGATGACCTGGCCGTTCGCGACCTGCTCGCCTGCCGCCACACGGAGCTCGGCAACCACCCCGTCGCCATGCGAGACGATCTCGTTCTCCATCTTCATTGCCTCGATGACGCAGATCAGGTCGCCCGCCGACACGGAGGCGCCCTCCGCCACGGCGACCGACAGCACGGTGCCCTGCATCGGGCTCGTGACCGCGCCGCTCGCCTCCGCAGTCAGCCTCTTGCTCCGCTCGCGGTGCCGGCGCGCGAGCTCGACCCAGGGCGGCTCCTCCCGTGCGAACTCGGACCTCATGCCTGCGGCCGTCGATCTCGACTGCCACGACTTGCTCTCGCGTTGTCGGATGTGAGAACCGTCCGTCCGACCGGGAAGCTAGGGTCGTTCTCTGATGAGACAACTGCTCGAGCTCCTCGGCGCGGCGTGCAAGCTCCTCCGACTCGGTCACGCCTCGACACGTCCCGCCTTCGATGAAGCACGGAGTCTGGAGGAGCGCACGGTGGAACCCGAGCAGGGTCACGGGTCCCTCGATCACGAACTCCTCGAGCGCTCGCAGCATGCGCCTGCGCGCGTGCTCGCGGTCGACGTCATGCACGATCAGCTTCGCGATCATCGGGTCGTACAGCTCGGAGATCTCGTCGCCGGCACGCACGCCCGAGTCGACCCGCACTCCGATCCCGGCCGGCTCCCGATAGCTCGTGATCCGCCCCGGCGAAGGAAGGAACGAGCGCGACACGTCCTCGGCGTTGATGCGGCACTCGATCGCGTGGCCGCGCAGCTCGACCTCGTCCTGCGTGAGCGACAGGGGCTCGCCGGCCGCAACGCGGATCTGTTCGCGCACGATGTCGACGCCGGTCACCGCTTCCGTGACGGTGTGCTCGACCTGCACGCGGGTGTTCATCTCGAGGAAGTAGTAGGAGCCGTCCGCGTCGAGCAATCCCTCGACGGTCCCGGCCGAGCGGTAGCCGGCAGCGCGTGCCGCGTCGATCGCGATCGCGCCGATCCGTCGTCTGAGCTCGGCGTCGACCGCAGGCGACGGGGTCTCCTCGACGAGCTTCTGGTGGCGTCGCTGAATCGTGCAGTCACGCTCGCCGAGGTGGATGACGTTCCCGTGGGAGTCGGCCAGGATCTGCACCTCGACGTGTCGCGGATCCGCGAGGTAGCGCTCGACGTACACCGCGGCGTCGGCGAAGTACGCCTCACCCTCGCGGCGTGCAGTCTCGAATGCTCGCTCGACCTCCTCCTCCGAGCGCGCGACCCGCAATCCCTTTCCGCCTCCTCCGGCCGACGCCTTGACCGCGATCGGGTATCCCACCTCCCGCGCGGCCTCGAGCACGTCAGCGACGCTCGCCGCCGGCTCCGTGGTACCGGGCACGACCGGCACTCCCGCCGCGCGCATGCGCTCTCGCGCCGCGATCTTCGAGCCCATCGCCTCGATCGCCTCGGGCGGGGGACCGATCCAGACGAGCCCGGACTCCTCGACGAGGCGAGCGAACTGGGCGTTCTCAGCGAGGAAGCCGTAGCCCGGATGAATCGCGTCTGCACCCGCACGCCGCGCGACCTCGACGATCCGGTCGGCGCGCAGATACGACTCGGTCGAGGGTCCAGGCCCGAGAAGGTACGCCTCGTCGGCCATCGCCACGTGCAGCCGGTCGCGATCGACCTCCGAGTAGACGGCCACCGTGCCGATCCCGAGCTCGCGGAGCGTGCGGAATATGCGCACGGCGATCTCGCCGCGGTTGGCAACGAGAATCTTCGCGAAGGCGGCCCCCATGGGACGCGTATTCTCCCCAACGGTGAGCCTCCCGGACCAGCTGACGGTCGCACGGATCGCGGCGGTTCCGATCGTGGTCGTGCTTTTCGCGTGGGACTTTCCGAACCACGACTACTGGGCGACGGCCGTCTTCGTCGCCGCGATGGCGACGGATCAGATCGACGGCTGGCTCGCGCGCCGCCGAGGCACGAGCTCGACACTCGGCAAGCTGCTCGATCCGGTGGCGGACAAGGTCCTCGTGCTCGCCGCACTCGTCATGCTCGTGGGCGAGGGAGTCGCGCCTGGGTGGATGGTCGCGCTGATCGTCGTCCGTGAGATTCTCGTCTCCGGGCTGCGCCTCGCTGCGGTCGAGCGTGGGGTCGTCCTCGGCGCCCGCGACCTCGGGCGGGCGAAGACCTGGGCGCAGGCGCTCGCGGCGGCAATCGCAGGACTCGCCGCGGGCGGTGCGTGGAACACCGACGTCGCCTGGTGGGCGCTCCTGATCGCGCTCATCGCGACGTGGGTCTCGGGGCTCGACTACGCGCGGGTCGCGCCCCGGGTGCTTCGGGGCGAGGGCGCGTAACCCACCTCGGGGTCGTCGCGGTCGACGCCCTCCAGGAGAGACGCCTGCCGCCAGGCGTCGTCGTAGCGCCGCGACCCCGACTCGACGACTCCGGCGTCGAGGATCGCCTCGAGCAGCGCGCCGGACAACAGCGCGTCGACCGACGGAACGACCGTGAGCTCCACTGACGAAAGCGTATTCGGTGGCGACGAATACCCTTCGCGGCATGGGCGATCGCCTGAGACAGCTCTGGGACTTCGACGACCTCGATGCGACGGAAGAACGCTTCCGCTCGCAGCTCGACGCCGAGGGCACGGACCCGGGTCGCGCCGAGGTCCTGACGCAAATCGCCCGCGTTGCCGGGCTGCGCGACGAGTACGACGATGGCGACCGCCTCCTCGACGAGGCCTCCAGCCTGGCAGGCAACAGCACGAACGCTCGCGCTCGCATCGACCTCGAGCGCGGACGGCTGCGCCGCTCGAGCGGAGACAAGGAAGCCGCACGTCCACTCTTCGAGACTGCGTTCGAAGCGTCGCTCGGAGCCGAGGAGTACTTCATCGCCGCCGACGCCGCACACATGGCGGCGCTCGCAGCGCCCGACAGTGAAGCCTTCGTCGCATGGACGCTGCGCGGGATCGATCTCGGCGAAGAGCACGAAGCCGCGTCGTACTGGGCCGGCCCACTGCTGAACAACCTCGGCTGGGAGTACTACGACGCAGGCAAACACGAGCTCGCGCTCGACGCATTCGAGCGGGCGCTCGAGGCACGCGAGCGCGAACCGGAGAAGCGAGGCCCGATCGAGATCGCACGCTACGCAGTCGGCAAGACGCTGCGAGCGCTCGGCCGCGCTGACGAGGCGGTCCCGCTGCTGGAACAGGCAGTCGGGTGGGCGACCGGCGAAGGGAAGCCGGACGGGTGGTTCCACGAGGAGCTCGCGGAGGAATACGCGGCTGTCGGCCGCGTCGACGACGCGCGTGAGCAGGCACGCCTCGCAATCCCTCTCCTCGAGTCCGACGACGCGTCATTCGCCGCCGGCGACGAGCGCAGGCAACGTCTTGCCGCCCTCGCGGGCTCGGGCTGACGGGCCGCCGACGGCCGCGCGCACGGACGAAGCGGCACGTCGAAGCACCGCCTCCTTTCGCACCGAACCCCGTTAGTCTCCTCGCGTTCACGAGTCGAAAGGAGAGGCCAACGATGCACGCGACGATGCGCTACTACCCCGGCAACACCGACCTCGCCGACCAGCTGGCCGCACGGTCGGACGAGATCCGTTCCGTGATCAGTGGAGTCACCGGATTCCGCGCCTACTACCTCCTGCGCCTCGACGATGCGACGGTCTCGATCACCGTCTGCGACGACGCGGCAGGCACCGAGGAGTCCACGAGGGTCGCAGCGGACTG
The DNA here is from genome assembly GCA_963709715.1 of uncultured Gaiellaceae bacterium. GTDB lineage: Bacteria > Actinomycetota > Thermoleophilia > Gaiellales > Gaiellaceae > GMQP-bins7. The sequence goes on along the minus strand of CAVPXQ010000013.1, from coordinate 97,654 downwards.
GATCCGCGAGAACATGCCGGACCTGGCGAGCAGCCCGCCCATGGTGTCGTCAGGCACCGTGACGATGAGCGCGTAGCTCCGCCGCCACCGCCGCTACAACCGACACCCGGCTCAGAGCGGGATGTTCCCGTGCTTTCGCTTCGGTCCGGGCTCGCGCTTCGAGAGCGCAGTCTCGAGTGCCGAGACGAGCACGGGCCGCGTCCGCCGCGGCTCGATCACGTCGTCCACGTAGCCACGTTCGGCCGCCGTGTAGGGATTCGCGAAGCGCTCCTTGTAGTCGGCGATGAGCTCCTCGCGACGAGCATCCGGCTCCTCCGACTCCGAGAGCTCGTTCCGGAAGACGATGTTGACGGCACCCTCGGGCCCCATCACCGCGACCTCCGCCGTCGGCCAGGCGACGTTGAAGTCGGCCCTGATGTGCTTCGACGACATGACGTCGTACGCGCCACCGTATGCCTTGCGCGTGATGACCGTGAGCTTCGGCACGGTCGCCTCCGCGTACGCGTAGAGGAGCTTCGCGCCGTGCCGGATGATCCCGCCCCACTCCTGCGCCGTGCCCGGAAGGAAGCCGGGCACGTCGACGAAGGTCACGAGCGGGACGTTGAAGGCGTCGCACGTCCGGACGAACCTGGCGGCCTTCACCGACGCGTCGATGTCGAGCACGCCCGCGAGCGCTCCCGGCTGGTTTCCGACGACACCCACGGCGTGCCCTCCCAGGCGCGCGAAGCCACACACGATGTTCTCCGCCCAGTGCGCATGCACCTCGAGGAACTCGCCGTCGTCGACGACGCGCTCGATCACGCCCTTGATGTCGTAGGGCTTGTGCGGGCTGTCGGGGACGAGCGTGTCGAGCGACGGGTCCTCGCGGTCGACCGGATCGGACGGCGGAGCGTAGGGCGGCGAGTCGAGATTGTTCTGCGGCAGGAACGAGAGCAGGTAGCGCGCCTCCTCCAGGCACGCCTCCTCGTCCTGCGTCGTGAAGTGGGCCACGCCCGAGCGAGTGGCGTGGGCCGCTGCGCCGCCGAGCTCCTCGAAGGTCACGTCCTCGCCGGTCACGGTCTTCACCACGTCGGGGCCGGTGATGAACATGTACGACGTTCCCTCGACCATCAGCACGAAGTCGGTGATCGCCGGCGAGTACACGGCGCCGCCTGCACAGGGCCCCATCACGAGGGAGATCTGGGGCACGACGCCCGAGGCCTGCACGTTCCGCCAGAAGATCTCCGCGTACCCGGCGAGCGATACGACGCCCTCCTGGATGCGCGCGCCGCCCGAGTCGTTGATCCCGATCACGGGACAGCCGTACTTCACGGCCATGTCCATGACCTTGCACACCTTCTCCGCGAACACCTCCGAGAGCGACCCGCCGAACACGGTGAAGTCCTGCGAGAACACGAACACCTTGCGGCCGAGGACGGTGCCGTAGCCCGTGATCACGGCGTCGCCCCACGGCCGGTTCTCGCGCATTTCGAACTCGACCTCGCGATGGCGCACGAAGCGATCGAGCTCCACGAAGGAGCCAGGGTCGAGGAGCTTCTCGATCCGCTCCCGCGCGAGGAGCTTCCCCGCTCCCGCTGTCGAGCAACGTGCCGCTCGCTCGCAGGGTGGAGCGCGTCCTCGCTCAGCTCCTCGAGCCACTGGAGCTTGGCCTGGGTCGTGTCGTGGATCTCTGCCACCGCCGCGGAGCCTATCGCCGCGAATCGCGTGCAACCCTCCACAGAGCTCGGCCGACGGAATAGCGTGCAGCCGGTGAGTGCGCCGATCGACCGCTCGACGACCTGGCCGTACGAAGACGGCGCGCCCGGCGCCTTCAGCTACTCGCGCTTCGGGAGCCCGACGCTCGCCGAGGCCGAACGCGCGCTCGGCGAGCTCGACGGCGGTGAGGCGCTGCTCTTCTCCTCGGGTTCCGCCGCCTGTACCGCGATCGTGCTCGCGCTACTCGAGCCGGGCCAGACCGTCGCCCTCGCCGCGGGCGCGTACTACGGAACGGGCGTCATGCTCGACGAGCTCGCGCGGTGGGGCGTCCGGAAGACCGAGTTCGACCAGGCCGGCCCCCCACCTGACGGAGCCGAGCTCGTCTGGCTCGAGGCGCCGACGAACCCGTTCCTGACCATGCCTGACTTCGGGGCGGCCGCGGCCCACCCGGCACGCGTCGTCTGCGACTCGACGGCGGCGACGCCGCTCCACGTGAAGCCGCTGGCGCTCGGCTGCGACATCGCGGTCCACTCCGCGACGAAGTACCTCGTCGGGCCACGACGACGCGCTCGTCGGCGCGGTCGTCTGCAAGCGGCCCGAGGACGCTGCTCGCCTGCTCGAGTTCCGCTCGAGAACCGGTCCCGTGCCGGCCGCGGACACCGCCTGGCTCGTCCTCCGTGGCTTGCATACGCTCGAGGTACGCGTGGAGCGGCAGACGGCGAGCGCGCGAGCCATCGCCGCGCGGCTCGCGGACCATCCCGCCGTTGAGATCGTCCGCTACCCGGGCTTCGGCGGCCTGCTCTCGTTCGACGTCGCCGACGCGGACGCTGCGCAACGCGTCGAGACCTCGACGAAGCTCATCGCGAACATGACGAGCCTCGGCGGCGTGACGTCCCGGATCGAGGCGCGTTCCCGGTGGGAGGGCGACCGCGTCCCGCCGGGCCTCCTCCGGCTGTCCGTCGGCCTGGAGGACGTCGACGCGCTGTGGAGCGACCTCGAACAGGCGCTCGGGCGGAGCTAGCGGGTCGTTGAGCTTCCTCGATCGCATCCGCTACCACCGCCCGCCGAAGACACCGCAGGAGGCGGACGCGCTCGCGCTCCGCCAGCTCGCAGCGGGCGGAGCGGATCTGACGAAGCCCCGTCACGTCATCCATTTCCTCCTCTTCGAGAACGAGGCACAGGCCCGCGGCGCCGTCGAGGCGATCGGCGACAGCTCGTGGGACACGGGTATCGACCCGCCGAACGAGAAGCTCGAGGAGTGGACCGTGCGTGCGGACGGCCATCGAGTTCTCGGAGCCGAGACCGTCGCGGCTCTTCGAGCGCAGTTCGAGCAGCTCGCGGCCGAGCACGGAGGCGAGTACGACGGCTGGGAGGCGGCGGCGAAGCCCTAGCGAGCCGCTACCCTCCAACCATGTTGTTCGCGCGCAAGGCGACTGCGATGCCTACGCCGGAGGAGGCGCTCCCCGGCCGCGACGAGGTGATCGTCGTCTTTGGCCGGCATCTTGTCCTCGGGACTCCGATCGGCCCTCCGTTTCCCGAAGGCACCGAGCGGGCGATCTTCGGGATGGGGTGCTTCTGGGGCGCCGAGCGGATGTTCTGGCGAGCGCCGGGCATCTACACGACCGCAGCCGGCTATGCGGGCGGGTTCACGCCCAACCCGACGTACCAGGAGGTTTGCACCGGCCGCACCGGGCACAACGAGGTCGTGCTCGTCGTAGTCGACACCGAGAAGACGAGCTACGAGGCGCTGCTCAAGATCTTCTGGGAGGGCCACGACCCGACGCAGGGGATGCGCCAGGGGAACGACGTCGGCACGCAGTATCGCTCCGGAATCTACTGGACGACCGCGGCGCAGCGCGACGCCGCGCTCGCGTCACGCGACATGTTTCAGGAAGAGCTGTCGCGCGCCGGCCACGGCGAGATCACGACCGAGATCCTCGAGGCAGGGCCGTTCTACTACGCCGAGGACTACCACCAGCAATACCTCGAGGCGAACCCGAACGGCTATTGCGGTCTCGGGGGCACCGGCGTCTCGTGCCCGATCGGTGCAGTCGTAGCGTCAACCTGACCCTATGGCTCGGCGTCCATGGCGCCGGATAGCGCTTCCTTTCCAGGGCGATCGCTCGTCAGTCCGCTACCACCCGCGACGCGGAGCGCAATCCAAACGGGGATGATTGACGCCACGACCACGAAGAGCGCGACCACGTTCACGATCGGAAGCTCACGAGGCCGTGCGAAGTTGGTGAAGATCCAGATCGGCAGGGTCTGCTGCGCGCCGGACGTGAAGATCGTAACGACGACCTCGTCGAACGAGAGCGCGAATGCAAGTAAGCCTCCGGCGAGCAACGCCGTCCTGAGCTGTGGGAAAGTGACGAAGCGGAAGGTCTGCCACGCATCAGCACCAAGATCCGCCGATGCCTCCTCGAGCGAGCCCGATAGTCGGCGGATTCGCGCAACGGCATTGTTGTAGATGACGACGATGCAGAACGTCGCGTGGCCGATGATGATCGTCCAGATGCTGAAGCTGATCCCGAGCGGAGTGAGGATGTTCAGGATCGTCGCCTGCAGGGCAAGCCCCGTGATGATTCCTGGGAGCGCAATGGGAAGGATGACGAGAAACGAGATCGTCTCCTTGCCGAAGAAGCGGTACCGCGACACAGCGATCGACGCAAGGGTTCCGAGCACGAGCGCGATCGCGGTAGCACCGAGCGCGGCCTTGACGGACATCCAGAGCGCCCCACGGACACTCTCGTCGCTCCAGGCTACGCCGAACCACTTCGTCGTGTAGTGCTCGATCGGCCAGGTCTGCGAGATGTTCTCGTTGAAGGCGTAGATCGCGATCACCACGAGAGGGAGGTAGATGAACGCAAGCGTCGCTCCAGCGCCGAGTCGGAGGACGACACGAGTGACACGTGACTCGACCATCAGAGGCTCTCGAATGCGCCGAGTCGCTTCGCGACCAGCAAATAGGCGGTCATGACGGCGACCGGCACCATCGCGTACGCAGCTGCAACCGGTAGAGCGGTGCCCCGATCGCCGTAGATCACCGTGCCGATGAACTGTTGGTCAGCGATCAGCGAGGGAAGGATGTAGTCGCCGAGCGTGAGCGAGAAGGTGAAGATCGAGCCTGCAACGACCGCCGGGAAGACGAGGGGCACCGTCACCTTCCAGAACGTGCGAACAGAACGCGCCCCGAGATCGGCCGAAGCCTCGAGCAACGAGCCGGGGATCCGCTCGAGCCCCGCATAGATCGGCAGGATCATGAACGGCAGCCAGAGATAGGTGAACGTAAGCCAGAGCCCTGCGGTCGTGTATCCGGGGCCCGAGAGCCCGAAAGGCTCGAGAAGCCAGTTGACGACGCCCTGCTCGCCCAGCATGGTCCGCCAGATGTACCCCTTGACGAGGTAGCCGGCCCAGAGCGGCGTCAACACCGCTACGACGAGGAGGCTCCGAGTGCGTGGGGAGGCGACTTTCGCCATGTAATACGCCAGCGGGAAGGCGAGGACCGCATCGGCGATCGTGACGTAGATGGCCATGCTGATCGTGCGCCACGCGACGTCGCGGTACACGGGCTCCTCGAGGATCTGCTCGAAGTTATCGAGCGTCCACGTGCGAACGATCTCCGACGTATAGGGCTCCGTGTCCCAGAACGCTGCAAGCAGAAGCACGAACAGCGAACCGAGGTACAGGACCACCATCCACCCGAGCGGCCCGGCGAGGAGCACGCCGAGCCTCAGGCGTCGGTGGCGGAACAGATAGGTCGAGAGTCGCCGCCCCAGGCCAACCTGGGGCGGCGACTCGACGTCAGTGACCGAGGCCAATTACCCCTTGATCTCGGTCCAGGCGGCTCGCCAGTCCTCGGAGGTCTTGCAGACCTCTCCGCGGTCATCGCCGCAGTCCGCCTGGGGCGTATCCCAGAAGTAGACGATTGGGTCCGTCCAGTACCCCTCGTCGTTTGCGTGGTACGTCGTGCAGTGCTCCTTGTCGGTGGTCAAATCACAGGCCTTCGCATTTGAAGGCGCTTCGCCGAAATACTCGGCGACCTTCGCGTTCGCCTCTGGCGAGATGATGTAGTTCATCCAGAGGTACATGCAGTTCGGATGCGCGGCCTTGGACGCGATCATCCACGTATCCGACCAGCCTGTCGTGCCCTCCTTCGGAATGATCGCCGTGACCGGCACCGGCGGCTTCTCCGCGCCCATCAGGTTGACCATGTATTGCCACGTCGTGCCGACGACGGACTCACCCGACTTGAACGACGTCACCTGCTTCGCGTACGTCGTCCCGTCCCAATACTCGCCAATGTTCGGCCTCTGCTGCTTCAAGAGGTCGACAGCGGCGTTGAACTGTTCCTCGTCGAGCTCGTACGGATTGGTGATGTTGAGGTCGGGCTGCGTCGCCTTGAGATAGATCGCAGCGTCGGCGATGAAGATCTGGTTGTCGTAGATCGAGAGCTTGCCCTTGTAGTCGGTGCCCGGCCAGATCGGCGCCCAGCTGTCGTTGTCTGCGGGCAAGTCCCCGGTGTTCCAGACCATCAGGTTCGCACCGCGGCCGTGCGGAACGCCATACCCGACGCCGTCGACCGTGTTGTACGACTTACCCTTCAGGCCCTCAAAAACATCCGCGTAGTTCGGCGTCAGGTCGAAGTTGACAGGAGCGACGTCGCCCTTCGCGATCATCCGCAACGTCCCATCACCGGAGGCAGAGACACCGTCGTATGCTCCGGTCGCGATCAGGTCGACCATGTCGTCCGAGCTGGCACTGTCCTTCGTGTTGACCTTGCAGCCCGTCTCCTTCGTGAACTGGTCGGACCAGGACTTGTCCGCGTAACCGGCCCAGATGACGAGATTGACTTGGCCCTCGTTCCTCGCGTTCGCCTGGATCTCCTCGAGCGTCGAGCCAAGACCCTCGATCTCGGTGCTCGTGGAGCTCTCGTCGTCGCCTCCGCCGCAGCCGGCCGCGACGACGCTCAGCGCTCCCACCAGCAGAGCGAGCGTCGCCCAGATGGCGATGCGCTTCCTTCTCATTCGGATCCTCCCTCCAATTCGTCGATCACCGACTCCTGCCCGGGGCGCCACGCGACGCGCATGCGCCGACCCTTCGCTCCGAGCACCTCGCTCGAGCCCTCCTCTAAGTTCTGCGCTAACACCTGGAGCTCGCCACCACGGTCGAGCGTAACGTGGTATCGCGTCACGGGCCCGACGTACTGGACGTCTCGCACCGTCCCCGCCTCGACGTGCGAGCCGTTCTCCGGCTCTTCGCCCTCCTCCAACAGCGTGAGCTTCTCGGGGCGCACCGTGTACCGCCGGCCATCGCGCTCGATGACGTTCGAGACGCCGACGAACCCGGCGATGAACTCGCTCTGCGGGTGCTCGTAGACCTCCGCCGGAATGCCGGTCTGCTCGATCTTGCCCTGGTTGAACACGGCGAGCCGATCCGACATCGTCAGCGCCTCCTCCTGGTCGTGCGTCACGTAGACGAACGTGATCCCGACCTCGCGCTGGATCAACTTGAGCTCGATCTGCATCTCCTGGCGCAGCTTGAGGTCGAGCGCCCCGAGCGGCTCGTCGAGGAGGAGAACCTTTGGACGGTTGACGATTGCCCGCGCGAGTGCGACCCGCTGACGCTGCCCACCGGAGAGCTGCCTCGGCTTGCGGTCCCCGTAACCGGCTAGTCGCACCATCTCGAGAGCCTGGCGCGCGCGCTCCTGACGCTCGCCCTTCTTCACCTTCTTGACCATGAGGCCGTACTCGACATTCGCCTGCACGGTCATGTGCGGGAAGAGCGCGTAGTCCTGGAACACCGTGTTGACCGGGCGGTCGTACGGCGGGAGGCGCGACACGTCCTCTCCTGCCAACTCGATCGACCCACTATCGGGCATCTCGAACCCCGCGATCATGCGGAGCGTCGTCGTCTTGCCCGAGCCCGAGGGGCCGAGCATCGTGAAGAACTCTCCTGGGGCGATGTCGAGGTCGATGCCGTCGACCGCGACGACGTCCCCGTACCGTTTGGTCAAGCCTCTGACGCTGATGTCCGGCGCGCTGTCAGGCGCCAAGCGACTCCTCCAGGATGGCGAGCCCCTCGTCCAACTCGTCCGGCGCGATGTTGAGAGGGGGAAGCAGGCGGATGACGTTGCCGTGGAGGCCGCACGAGAGGAGGATCAGGCCGCGCTCGAAAGCCGCGTCGACGACCGCCTTCGCGCGATCCGGGGTGCGTTCCGCGAATTCGAACGCGAGCATCGAGCCGAGGCCGCGCACCTCGCCGATCTCCGGGTTGCGGGAAGCGATGTCGTCGAGGCGCGCGCGGAGCGTGACCCCGAGCTCGCGTGCCTCAGCGAGAAAATTCCGCGCGGTCACGACGTCGAGGACTGCCAGCGCCGCAGCGCACGAAAGCGGGTTTCCGCCGAACGTGCCACCGAGACCGCCCGGCGGGACGGCATCCATCACCTCGGCGCCACCGGTCACGCCGGCGAGCGGCAGACCGCCGCCGATCGACTTCCCGAAGACGGTCAGGTCGGGCTCGGCTCCGGCGTAGTGCTCGACCGCCCACATCGTCCCGGTCCGACCGACTCCCGACTGAACCTCGTCGTTCACCCACAGGATCCCGTGCGCATCGCAGAGCTCGCGCAGGCGAGCGGGGTAGTCGGGCGGCATCGCGACGAACCCGCCCTCGCCCTGCACGGGCTCGAGGACGACACAGGCGACGGTCGACGGGTCGACGTCGGCCTTGAAGAGGTGCTCGAGAGCGGCGATCGCGTCGTCCGAGGAGATCCCGTGGTAGGGGTAGGGCGCAGGCGCGCGGTAGACCTCGGGCGCGAACGGGCCGAATCCCGCCTTGTACGGCTTCACCTTGCTCGTCATCGTCATGGCGAGCAGCGTCCGTCCGTGGAACGCGTTGTCGAAGGCAATGACCGCCTGGCGACCAGTCGCCCAGCGCGCGATCTTGACCGAGTTCTCGATCGCTTCCGCGCCGGAGTTCACGAGGATCGAGCGCTGCTCCTCGCCGCGGCACGCCGAGAGCTCGGCGAGCCGCCGACACACCTCGACGTACGGCTCGTAGACGCCGATCATGAAGCACTGGTGCAGGTACCGGTCCGCTTGCTCCTTGATCGCCTCGACGATCGCGGCGTTTCGGTGCCCGGTGTTCTGACAACCGATGCCACCGGCGAAGTCGATGTACGTCCGGCCGTCCGGATCGGTCACGCGCGCGCCCTCGGCGTGCGCGACGACGAGCCGTGGGGTCGACATGCCCGGAGCGACGTAGCGGGCTCGATCGGCGAGGATCCGCTCGGCTGCTGTCGTGTCGGTCGGCCGCATCGCGAGATTATCCGCCCTCGACAGGCCTCGCGGCAACTGACGGGGCGCCCGCGTACCCTATGGACGCGCGCCGGAGTAGCTCAGCTGGTAGAGCAGGGCATTTGTAATGCCAAGGCCGTGGGTTCGAGTCCCTCCTCCGGCTTCGCGTTGCGCCTGTGAGGTCTACGGCACGCGCTCTGCCGCCTCGGCGGACGTGACCACGGGGATCACCTCGAACTCGACGATGTCCACCCACCGCTCGATCCACTGATCGAGCGCCTCGCGGCTCTCCGCCTCCAGCACCTGGAAGCAGCGCGTGAGGTCGCTCGTGACCCAGCTCGCCACGTACTCGACGCCATCGGGAGTCATCCGACCGTGCTCTCGGAAGCGACGATAGACAGGTCCGGGATCTCCGTCGCGGAAGCGCTCCGTCACATGGAAGAGCACGTGCGCCTGCCCGGATAGAGCCGCTAGGCCAGCACCTCGCGCGTCTTCTGGTGCGCGAGGATCTTCCGCTTGACGCGCTGCAGCGCGTTGTCGATCGTCTTCGTGTCGCAACCGAGCTCGTCGGCCATGTCCTCGTAGGAGTTCCCCTCGAGGTAGAGCGTGAGCGCCTGGGACTCGAGCGACGACAGCCCCGTCCCGAGGCAGAAGACGAGGCTCTGGAGCTCCTCGGTCGAGACCACGCACACGGACGGGTCGTTCACGCTCGGCCCGGGAAGCGCGTCGCCGAGCGTGCAGTCGCCGTCGGACTCCTGGCCCGCAGGCGTGTGGCTGAACGAGACGTAGCTGTTGAGCGGCGTGTGTTTGAAGCGGGTGGCGGTCTTGATCGCCGTGATGATCTGCCGCGTCACGCACAGCTCGGCGAACGAACGGAACGACGTCTCCTTGTCCGGCCGGAAGTCGCGCACCGCCTTGTACAGGCCGATCATCCCCTCCTGGACGAGGTCGTCGCCGTCGCCGCCCGCGAGGAAGTACGAGCTCGCCTTCAGCCGAACGAACCCCGTGTAGCGCCGCATGAGATCGTCGAGCGCATGCTGGCTGCCGTTCCTGGCCTTCAGCACGAGCTGCAGATCCTCGAGCTCTCGCTGGATCTTCTGAGCTGGTTTCGGTGCAGTGGCGGTGCGAGCGGCCATGCCGGTAACCCCCATGTCGACGGCGTTCGGCGAGCGGTCGGACGCAGGCGATCATCCTGCCTTGCGTGCAAGTCTCACCTTGAAGTTGAGGGAGAACCTAGCACCATCCGCTGAGCGATACAAGGGGTTTGCGATAACTACAGGATGCTAAGAACATATGTTCGCCTGCAAGGTGCGGTTCCCCGCACTACGGCCTCGCTGGAGGTCTGCAACGATCAGCGCATGGCCCATACCGTGCTCATCGTCGACGACCATCCGAGCTTTCGCGCGTCCGCCCGCGCAATGCTCGAGTCGGCGGGATTCGAGGTCATCGGGGAAGTCGCGGACGGCGCGTCGGCGCTCGAGGCGGTCGCAGACCTCGCGCCGGACGTCGTCGTGCTCGACGTACAGCTTCCCGACATGTCCGGCTTCGACGTCTGCGCAGAGCTCGAGAACAGCGGCTCGACGCCCGAGGTGATCCTCGTGTCGAGTCGCGATGCAGCCGACTACGGCGAGCTCGTCACGACCTCGTGCGCATGTGGATTCGTCCCCAAGGGCGAGCTGTCGGGCGAGCTCGTCATGGCACTCCTGGCTTGAGCCGGCTCACGCTCGCTCTCGGTCTCGCCCTGCTCGCCGTCGAGGCGAGCGTCGCCGTCGCGATCATCGCGACGAGCGAGAGCAACGAGGCTTCGTGGTGGGCGAACGGCCTCGCGTTGCTGGCGGGCGTCGCGTTCGTCGTGTCGGGGCTCATCGCGATCACGCGCCGCCCCGACAACAGGACCGGCGTCTACCTCGCCGCTGTCGGCTACGCCTGGTTCCTCGGCGCGCTCACCGACTCGGGGAACCCCTGGGTCGCGGCGGTCGGGAACATCCTCGGCTCGCTCTCTTTCGCAGCGTTCGCGGCGCTGCTCCTGACCTTCCCCACCGGCCGGTTCGGATCGCGCTTCGAGCGCGTGTTTCCGATCGTCGTCGGCGCCACGTTCATCGCGATCACGCTCACGTCGTCGCTCGTCGACCCGACGCCGTTCTCCGACTGTCCGAGCTGTCCGGAAAACCCGTTGGACGTTGTGGAGTGGTCGGGAGTCTCGAGCGCGCTCGACGTGATCAACGATCTCGCTGGCATCGTGCTCGGCCTCACCGGCGTGGTGCTCATCGTGCGGCGCTGGCGCGGCGCCGCGCCCGCTATGAGACGGGTGCTGTGGCCCGTGCTCGCGACGGGAGGCTTCGCGCTCGGCGTTCTCGTCCTGTTCGGGGTCGCGTACATCGTCACCGGGTCGGAGATCGACCGGCTGGGCCCCGTGTTCCTCGCCAGCTTCACTGCCGTTCCGATCGCCTTCCTCGCCGGGATCCTCCGAACGCGCCTCGCACGTGCATCGGTCTCGGAGCTGGTGGTCGCACTCGAGGCGGGCCAGTCCCTGCGCGATGCGCTGGCCGACACTCTCAACGACGACCGCCTGAGCCTTCTCTACTGGCTCGACGAGCGTCAGGGCACCGAGCGCGGCGGCTGGGTCGATCCCGAGGGGCACGCTGCACCGGATCCCGTTTCTACGCCTGAACGCACGGTCAAGTTCGTCGAGGAGGACGGACGTCGCGTCGCGGCGATCACCTACGACGCCGCGCTCGACGCCGGGCCCGAGCTCCTCGACGCCGTCACGGCGACGGCTCGCATGGCGCTTCGAGCCGATCGCCTCCAGGCGGAGCTGCGCGCAGAGGTGCAGTACATCGGCACCGTTACGAACACGGTTCCGAGCCTTCTCACCTCGGTGGGAACGGACGGTCGGATCCGCAACGTCAACAGAGCTGCGATCGAGGTCGCCGGATACGCGACGCGGGACGAGGTGGTCGGCCGCTACTACTGGGACGTCTTCATCGACCCGAGCGAACGTGCAGCGGTGGTGGAGCGGTTCGAAGCACTCGCACCCGACTTCCCGCCCGGAGAGTACGAGAACGCATTCACGAACGCACGGGGCGAGGAACGGGTCGTCTACTGGCGCACGGCGCCGATCCACGACGAGGACGACGCGGTCTTCGCGATCATCTCCGGCGGCGTCGACATCACGATGCGTCGGAAGCGCGAGCTCGAGCTCGAGCGCGAGCGAGACGTCCAGACGACGGTGTTCGAGACGATGCCGACCATGATGGTCGCGCTCCGACCCGACGGGACGATCTGCGACCGCGATGTCGACAACCCGTCCGTCGGGGCCAACCGCGCCTTCCGGATGGCCGTGCGCTGGCCCGACGCCGAGCTCGTCGGCAGGCCGCTCCTCGACATCGTGGTCGAGGACGACGACGGACGCGCGGCGCAGGCGATCGCGGCCGCGGCCGCCGGCAAGGCGTCCGAGATAGTCGAGTCGGAGCTCCTCTCGGCGGACGGCACGTCACGCGCGTTCGCATGGTCGACCATCCCCATCGCGGACGTGACCGGCCGCATGGACCGTCTCGTTCTCGTTCAGGGCATGGACATCACCGAGCGGCGGCGCCTGGAAGCGGACAAGGAGCGGGAGCGCGCGTTCCTGAACGCAATCGCCAACAACGCACCCAGCATGCTCTGTCTCGTCGACGCGGAGGGGAAGCTCACGGAGAGTGGTGCGAACCTCGCGTTCGAGCAGACGCTCGGGTACGCGACGGAGCAGATCGGCGGGCAGACGCTCTGGGAGGCGTTCGTGGATCCTTCGGAAGCAGGCGAGGTGGAAGCGATCATTCGCGGCGTCGCCGCGGGCGAAGCACCACAGGAGCACGACAACACCTGGTGGACGAGCACGGGTGAGCCCCTGTCGGTCGCCTGGACATGCACCCCCCTTCCCCGGATCGACGAGCGACGGCTGTTCCTCATCACAGGCGTCGACATCACCGAGCGAAAGCGAATCACCGAGGACTTGCATGCGTCACGTGCGCGCCTCGTCCGCGCCGAGGATCAAGCGAGGCGGGCGCTCGAGCGCAACCTCCACGACGGCGCGCAGCAGCGGCTCGTCGCACTGTCGGTCGCGCTGCGACTCGTCGAGTCGAAGCTCGAATCCGACCCGGGCGGGGCTTCGGAGCTGCTTGCCGGAGCACGCGATGAGCTCACCCATGCGCTCGCCGAGCTGCGCGAGCTCGCGCGCGGGATCCACCCGGCCGTGCTCACGGATCGCGGCCTCCGTCCCGCCCTGCAGACGCTCGCTTCGCGAGCTCCGATACCGGTCGAGATCGTCGCGCCGGAGGAGCGCTTCGCACCGGAGGCGGAAGCAGCGGCGTACTACGTCGTGGCGGAGACGCTGACGAACATCGCGAAGTACGCGCAGGCGTCGTCGGCCAGGGTCGAGGTCGCCCAATCCAACGGCCTGCTCCGGGTCGTCGTGTCCGACGACGGCATCGGGGGAGCGGATCCCGGTGGAGGATCGGGCCTCGCCGGGCTCCTCGACCGGGTCGCGGTGCTCGACGGGACGCTCGAGATCGAGAGCCCGACAGGTGGTGGGACGTCGGTCCGCGCGGAGATCCCACTGATCGAATAGACGCTGGAAATACACTCGCTCACGTGAACGAGCCGCCTACAGGAACCGTGACCTTCCTCTTCGCGGACGTCGAGGGCTCGACGGCGCTGCAGCGCGAGGCGCCGGTGGAGTACCCCGATGCCGTTGCCCAGCTACGCCGGCTGCTGCGAGATGCCGTCGCCGAAGGAGCGGGATTCGAGTCCGACGCCGTCGGCGACGAGTACGTCGCGGCCTTCGCCGAGCCGAAAGGTGCCGTCGCCGCTGCGCTGGCGATCCAGAGAGCGCTCCGCGATGCGGTGTGGCCAGCCGAGATGCGCGTGCGCGTGCGTGTCGGCCTGCACACGGGTGCTCCTTCGTTGACCGAGGAGGGATACACGGGGATCGACGTCGTTCGGGCGTCGAGGATCGCGAATGCGGGCCACGGGGGGCAGATCGTCGTGTCCACCGACACGCTGGAGTTGCTCGACGGCATCGCCTCGCGGGAGCTCGGCGAGTTCAGGCTCGAGGGTCTCAATAGCCCAGAGCGCATCCACCAGCTGCTCGCCGACGACCTCCCTCGCGACTTCCCCCCACTCCGGAACACGATTTCCACTCTCGGAGCCGGGATGACCGTGGCCCTGGCCGACGACACGGTGCTCTTGCGTGAGGGCATCGCCCGTCTCCTGGCCGACGCCGGGTTCGAGGTGGTCGCGCAGTCCGACAACCCGGACGACCTCCTCCGGCATACCGCGATGCACAAGCCGGACGTCGCGATCGTCGACATCCGGATGCCGCCCACCCACACCGACGAGGGGCTCAGGGCAGCGCGGGAGATCCGGCAACGCTTCCCGGGGACGAGCGTCCTCGTGCTCTCGCAGTACGTCGAGGCGGCGTATGCCATGGACCTCTTCTCGGAGAGCACCGAGGGGCTCGGCTACCTGCTCAAGGACCGCGTCAGCGACATCGAGGAGTTCGCGGCCGCGGTCCGGCGAGTTGCAGAGGGCGGGTCGGCGCTCGACCCGGAGGTGGTGAGCCAGCTCCTCGGCCGAAGCCGACAACACGACCCGCTCGAGCAGTTGACGCCGAGAGAACGGGAAGTGCTCGAGCTCATGGCCGAGGGTCGCTCGAACCAGGCAATCGCCGATCGTATGTACGTGACCCTCCGGGCCGTGGAGAAGCACGTGACGAGCATCTTCACGAAGCTGGACCTGCCGGCGACGACGGACGACCACCGCCGCGTGCTGGCCGTCCTGGCCTACCTGCAGACATGAGCGCGGGGTGCGGTCAACCGCACCCGCAGACACCTGACCGCCGCACTGCTCGGGCGCTCTCTTCGCGCGATCCTGGGGACTCCACCAACGACCCAGGAAGGAACCGGAGATGTCACCTCTCATGCGCAGCACCAACGTCGCGGCCCGGATGGGTCGCTGGAGCGCGAGGCACCGGAAGACCGCCATCTTCGGCTGGCTCGCGTTCGTCGTCACGGCGTTCGTCGTCGGCAACGTCGTCGGCCTGAAGACGATCGACCAGAACGACGCGAACGTCGGGGAGGCCCGGCGAGCGGATCACATCATCCGCGACGCCGGGTTCCGTCTCGACGAGCAGTCCGAGTACGTACTCGTCCAATCGAAAAAGGTCTCTGCGACGAGCCCCGCGTTTCGCGCCGTCGTCCGCGACGCGATGACGACTCTCGAAGAGTTCCCGCAGGCGACGGCGATCCGCTCTCCGCTCGCGCCCGGGAACGAGGGCCAGATCTCTGCGGACGGCCATTCCGCACTGATTCAGTTCCGCCCCGAGGGCTCGTACGACGACGCGGTCGCGTACATCGACTCGATCACGTCGGCGGTCGACCGCGTGCAGGACCGGAATCCGAGCTTCTACGTGGGCGAGGCCGGCTCGGCCTCGACGGGGAAGGCTCTCGATCAGCTGTGGGAGTCACAGCTCGCCCGGGCCGGCCTGCTCTCGATCCCGCTGACGCTCGGCATCCTGCTGCTCGTCTTCGGCTCGCTCGTCGGTGCAGCCATCCCGCTCCTGCTCGCGCTCACGTCCGTGTTCGCGACGCTGGGGCTCGTCGCCCTGCCGAGCCAGGTCGTGCCGATGGACCAGGCGATCTCGGAGGTCGTCCTCCTCATCGGACTCGCCGTCGGCGTCGACTACTCGCTCTTCTACATCAGACGCGAGCGTGACGAACGACGAGCCGGTCGCAGCGGGTCGGCCGCACTCGAGGCAGCCGCAGCAACCTCGGGCCGTGCCGTCCTCACGGCGGGGATCACGGTCATGATCGCGATGGCCGGGATGTTCTTCTCCGGCGACAAGACGTTCATGTCCTTCGCGATCGGGACGATGCTGGTGGTCGCGGTCGCGATGATCGGCTCGCTCACCGTCCTCCCGGCGATGCTGTCCTGGCTGGGCGACCGGATCGAGAAGGCGCGCGTGCCGCTCCTCTGGCGCCTCAAGCGAGACGACGGAGAGAGCCGAGTCTGGTCGGCGATCCTCGACCGCGTCCTCCGACAGCCGCTCGTCTCTGCAGCCGCTGCCACGACTCTCCTGGTCGTGCTCGCACTGCCAGCTCTGACCCTGCACACGGCGATCTCCGGACTCGACGCTCTACCCAAGTCGCTCAAGGCGATGCAGTCGTTCAACAAGGTCGAGGACGCCTTCCCCGGCGGCGCAACGCCCGCGGTCGTCGCGATCGCCGGCGACGCGTCCAGCCCCGAGCTGCAGCAGGCTGTCGCCGAACTGCGGACGCAGGCGCTGGAGTCGGGCAAGGCGCTCGAGCCGGTCACCGTCGATACGGCGCCGAACGGCGAGGCCGTCCGTGTGCTCATCCCGCTCGTCGGCAAGGGCACGGACGGGACGTCGAACGACGCACTCGCCGTGCTCCGTGACGAGATCATCCCTGCGACCGTGGGCACCATCCCGGGCGTCGAGTTCGCGGTCACGGGCGACACGGCAGCGTCGAAGGACTGGAACGACGCGATGCGCTCGGCGGTGCCGAAGGTCTTCGCATTCGTCCTGGCGTTCGCCTTCGTGCTCCTGCTCGTCTCGTTCCGGTCGCTCGTCATCCCACTGAAGGCGATCGTCATGAACCTGCTGTCGGTCGCCGCCGCCTATGGCGTGGTCGTGGCGATCTTCCAGTGGGGCTGGGGCGAGAACCTGCTCGACTTCAACTCGAACGGCGGCGTCGCGGCCTGGCTCCCGATGTTCCTGTTCGTGGTCCTGTTCGGGCTGTCGATGGACTACCACGTGTTCATCCTGAGCCGCGTTCGCGAGTACTACGATCGCGGTCTCGAGACGGAGCAGGCGGTCGCACGCGGGATCAAGTCGACGGCCGGTGTCGTCACGAGCGCGGCGGTCGTCATGGTGCTCGTGTTCGGCGTCTTCGCCCTCATGCCGATCGTCGACATGAAGGAGATGGGAATCGGGCTCGCCGCCGCGATCCTGATCGACGCGACGATCGTTCGAGCAGTCCTGCTGCCCGCGACGATGAAGCTGCTCGGACGCTGGAACTGGTACCTGCCCAACTGGCTCGAGTGGCTCCCGCGGCTCGAGCACGAGCGGTCGCCCGAGCCGGTGCCGCAGCAGGCGTAGGGCTCCCGGGAAGCACCCCGTCGCGAGCGCGACGGGGTGCTTTCGCGTCTCTACTCCCCGCGTCGCAGACGCTCGAGCTGCTCGCGCGTCTCGGGGTCGAGCCGGTCGCCGACCCGTCCTCCGGCTCCCTGCTGCTCGCGTTCGGTGTGCGTGACCGGCCGGAGCTCGGCGAGGAACGCGCTCGAGGCGAGCTTGCGCACCTCCTGCCCGGATGTCCATCGCACCGCGTGATCCGACGAGACCACGCAGACGAGCTCTGACGTGCGATTCTCCGCAGCCAGCCGCTCGAGCAGGTCGTCCGCGTGAGGCGTGAAGCGGACCTGAAGCGGCCCGATCGTGCGCTCCTCCCCCGCGCCGTCGAAGACGACGACGCCGCGTACGCCTCGGCCCGCAACGAAGCTAGCGAGCATGTCGGTGAGCTCATCACGATCGACGAACGTTCCGGCGTGCAGGAGGTTGTATCCGTCGAAGAGGTAGAGGGTCGGATCAGCCATGGCGGGCGGCGCGCTGGCGACGGGCCTCATACAGGAGCACGGCAGCAGCGACCGAGACGTTGAGCGAACCGACCAAGCCGGCGAGCGGGATGGATACGGTCGCGTCGCACGTGCGGCGGACGAGAGGCCGAACCCCCTTTCCTTCGGCGCCGAACACGAGCGCGACACCGCCCGTGAGATCGGCGTCCCACATCGCGACCGTCCCCTCGGCGTCCGCGGCGTATGCCCAGAGGTCGTTCCGCTTGACCTCCGCGAGGAAGCGAGAGAGGTTCGGGACGACGGCTACCGGCAGATGCTCGACCGCCCCTGCCGATGAACGGCAGACCGTGGGAGTCACGCGAGCCGAGCCGTGCGCCGGGACGACGACGCCGGTGGCCCCTACCGCCTCGGCCGACCGAACCACCGCCCCGAGGTTGTGCGGGTCCGTCACCTGGTCGAGGCAGACGAGGAGCGGAGAGTCGGCCCGGGCGAGCTCGTAGGCGTCCGCGTAACGGAACGGCTCGCACCAGGCAACGACGCCCTGGTGGTCGCGCGTGCCCACGGCCTCGGAGAGCAGCCGCTCGGGCTTGACCTGGGGACGCGGGCCCGAGTCGAGCCACGAGATCTGCGAACCGGCGCGCTCCGTGACCCAGGTCTCGAGCACCTGGCGCGGGCCGCGATACAGCTCCCGGACCGCGTTCCGCCCGTACACGAGCTCGCGCGTCGCCGTCATCGGCGCCGGACGATACGGAATCCGCCGGCCTCGTCACGCACGTCCCAGCCCCCTTCCTCGATCTGCACACGGAGCCGGTCGGCCTCGATGAAGTCACGCGCCTCTCGCGCAGCCTGCCGTCGCTCGGCGAGTGCGACGACCTCTCCCGGCGGCGCGTCCTCCTCCGCGAGCGTCTCGAGCCCGAAGACGCCGAGCGCCCGGGAGAGGAGGTCGTGGTCACGCCACTCGTGCATGACGGCGAGTGCGGCTGGGGTATTGAAGTCGTCGTCCAGCGCCGCTGAGAACCGCTCCCAGGCGGCGCCCGGCGCCGGCTCGCTCCGGTTCCGGAAGACCTCCCGGAAGCCGTCCGCACGCGCGCCCGCAGCCTCCAGCACGGAGTCGGAGAAGTCGATCGGCCCGTGCCAGTGACCGCCGAGGAAGAAGACGAGCGTCGCCTCGCGGCCCCACGTGTCCAGCACGTTGCGGAGCGAGACGTCGTTTCCGACCGACTTGTGCATCTCGGCGCCGCCGAGCTCGAGCATGCCGTTGTGCATCCAGATCCGGGCGAACCGGCGGCCGACCGACCGAGACTGGGCGATCTCGTTCTCGTGGTGCGGGAAGACGAGGTCGAGCCCGCCCCCGTGGATCTCGAACTCGGAGCCAAGTGCCTTCTCGGCCATCGCCGAGCACTCGATGTGCCAGCCCGGTCGTCCAAGGCCCCACGGCGAGTCCCAGGATGTGTCCTCGCCCTCCTTCGTCGCCTTCCAGAGGGCGAAGTCGCGCGGGTCCTCCTTGAGCGCGTTCGGCTCCTGCTCCTCGACCTGGTCCGGGCGCTGGCCCGAGAGCCGGCCGTACTCCGAGAACTGCGCGACACGAAAGTACACGTCGCCCTCGACCGCGTAGGCGTGGCCCGACGCGACGAGCTCTTCGATGAGAGCGACGATCTCGGGGATCGACTCGGTTGCGAGCGGCATGTCGTCGGGCATCCCGAGCCCCAGGTCACCCGTGTCCTCGAGGTACCAGGCAGTCGCGCGCTCGGCCAGCTCGGCGCTGCGCCCCGGTGCCGCGTCGTAGATCTTGTCGTTCACGTCGGTGACGTTGTGGACGAACGTCACCTCGTAGCCCTGTTCGCGGAGCCAGTTGCGAAGCCAGGAGAAGACGACGAACGGACGCGCGTTGCCGATGTGCGCGCGCTGGTAGACCGTCGGACCGCACACGTACATCCCGATCGGACCGGGCGGCGCGGGCAACTCGACGAGCGAGCCCGTGAGCGTGTCGTGGACGCGCACCCGCCGATCGTAGTCAGGCGCCGGCCGCGCGGGCGGCGCGCTCCAGCGCCTCCTCCCGCGGGATCGCGGCTAGCACGGCCGCGAGCTCGGGGCCCTTGTCTGCGCCGGTCAGCGCAAGGCGCAAGGCCCGCAGGTCACCGCCGACGGCCTTCAGCTCGCGGACGATCATGCGCGCGTCGTCGCTCGAAAGGCGCTCGGGCGAAGCTCCGCGAAGCTCCGCGAAGCGCTCGAGCGTGGGCGCAGCGTCCCTCGCGAGCTCGGTCGGCTTCGGATCGAGAACGAGCCGGGCGTACTCGCGGGCTTCGAGGAGCGTTCGCGCCCCTCGCAGCGCAGGCACCGCCTCGACGGGCGCGTCGGTTGCGGCAGCCAGCTCGTCGTCCGGCATCGCAGCGATCGCGTCCAGCGCGAGGCGTCCGAGGCGACCGAGGTCGAGCTGGACGTCGTGCTCCGGTAGACCGAGCTCGTCGAGGTAACCACGCAGAGCCGCAGCCGGGTAACCCTCGTCGCGAAGGTCGGCGACCGACGAGTGTCCGTGCCGCTTCGAGAGCTTCCTGCCGTCCTCTCCGAGGATGAGACCGTGGTGGATGACGACGGGCAGGTGCGCGCCCAACGCAGCGGCGATCCTGGTCTGGACAGGAAGGTTCGGCCGGTGATCGTTCCCGCGGATCACGTGCGTGATACCGAGCTCGAGGTCGTCGACCACCGACGCGAGCTGGTAGGTTGCGGAGCCGTCCGGGCGCAGCAGTGTGGTTCCGGCAGAGCGCAACCGCACGGAGCCGTCCTGGTCGCGCTCGGCGCGGCCGGACGACATGGCCCGCTCGGCTGCCTCCGCGTAGAGCGCACCCCGCTCGCTCTGCCGCAGCGGCCCCTCGTCGAACGAGACCTCGAGCCACGAGAGGTCGTGCAGGATCTCCTCCTCGCCGCCCGCGACCGTCCGCGAAGGATCCGTGTCATCGATCCGGAGCACGAAGCCACCGCTTCGCTCGTCGGCGAAGTGTCGGTTGGCAACAGCGGTCAGCGCGTTCCCGAGGTGAAGCGAGCCGGTCGGGCTCGGGGCGAAGCGGACTCGAGTGGACACTGACGTCAGGCGGCGATCGGCACGTGCCCGGGCTGCTCGGCAACGCGGTCGACCCAGGCTCGGATGGCCGGGTACGGCCCGAGATCGAAGTTCCCCTCGTGCGCGACGTGCGTGTACGCGTACAGCGAGATGTCGGCGAGCGAGTACCGCTCCCCCACCAGGAACTGCCGGTCGCGCAGGTGTCGCTCCATCGCGTCGAGTGCCGCGTAGCCGGCCTTCATCCGCGCCGGAAGGTCCGCCTCGAATCGCTCGGGTGCCCCCGAGTACGAGATCCAGAAGCGCGCGACCGCGATGTTCGGCTCGTGGCTGTACTGCTCGAAGAACTGCCACTGCAGCACCTGCGCCCGCTCGTATCCGTCGGTCGGGACGTACTCCGTCCCGTCGCCGAAGTACCAGAGGATCGCGTTCGACTCGGCGAGCGGCCGACCGTCGTCGAGGACGAGCGTCGGCACGCGCAGACCGGGATTCAGCTCTCCGAGCACGTCGGAGCGGTTCGAGCGGTCGACGACAGACATCTCGACTGCGTCGTAACCGACGCCGAGGTGCGCGAAGAGCAGCCGCACCTTGTAGCAGTTGCCCGAGACCGCCGAGGTGTACAGCAGCACGTCGACAGCGTAGTCGGCTGTGAGTACTGTCCGGTGATGGCCCAACGCGCAACGAGGCGCCTCTCGGACGAAGAGCTCACGCAGATGCTCGAGCTCGCGCGTAAGTCGGACAGCGTCGAGCTGAAACTTACGGTTCCCGCTTCGGATCATCGGGCCGCGGTCGTGGGACTCGGACTCGACCCGCTCGAGGCGCAGATTCGACAGGTCTTCTTTTTCGACACGCCCGATCTCGCCCTCTATGCAGCGGGTGTAGTCGCCCGCGCACGGAGGATCCAAGGAAGATCGGGCGACACCGTCGTGAAGCTGCGGCCGGTCGAACCGGATCAGCTGCCCGCCGAGCTGCGTCAATCGCCGAGCGTCAACATCGAGGTCGACGCGATGCCCGGCGGATACGTCTGCTCCGCAACTCTCAAGGCACGTGCAGGCGCAGCCGAGATCCAGGCGGTCGCGCTCGGAAAGGCACCCACGAAGAAGATCTTCTCGAAGGAGCAGCGCCAGTTCTTCGCAGCGCACGCCCCCGAGGGCTTGACGCTCAACGACCTTGCAATTCTCGGCCCTATCTTCGTGCTCAAGCTGAACTTCGAGCCGAAGAAGCTGGCGCGACGGATGGTTGCGGAGGTATGGCTCTACCCGGACGGATCGCGCATCCTCGAACTGTCGACGAAGTGCACAGCCTCCGACGCATTCCAGGTCGCCGCCGAGTCGCGTCTGTTCCTCACAGAGAAGGGCGTGAACCTGGAGGGCAAGCAGGAAACCAAGACGAAGGCGGCACTCGCCTTCTTCTCCAAAGAGCTTCGCGCCGCGACCCCCGGCTGACGACCTACGATCGCGTCGTGGAGACGCGCCTCCTCGCGTGGTTCGCCGAGCACGGCCGCGACCTGCCGTGGCGCCGCACGCGTGACCCGTACGCGATCCTCGTCTCCGAGGTCATGCTCCAGCAGACGCAGGTCGAGCGCGTCGTCCCGCGCTACCTCGCCTGGCTCGTGCGGTGGCCGTCGATAGAGGCGCTCGCGGAAGCGTCGCCCGCCGAAGTGATCCGCGAGTGGCAGGGGCTGGGGTACAACCGCCGAGGCTTGAACCTGCATCGAGCTGCGCGCCGGATCGCCGAGGCCGGCTGGCCGGACGACCTGACCGAGCTTCCCGGCATCGGCCCGTACACGGCCGCCGCGCTCCGCTGCTTCGCCCTTGGTGAAGATGTCCTCCCGGTCGACGTGAACGTCGAGCGCGTGCGGCGGCGCACGGGTCGGGCGTTCTCGGCCGCTGCCGCTCAGGCGCTGATGGATCTCGGCGCGACGATCTGCCTCGCGCGCGTGGCGCGGTGCGGGGAGTGTCCGCTGGCCGGGGGTTGCCCTTCATGCGGGATCCGTGAGGCCCCAGCTCGCAAGCAGGGACCTTTCGAAGGCTCGTTTCGCCAGCGCCGCGCCGTAGCGCTGCGCGCGGTCGCGGCGACTCCGCAGGAACTTGCCGACCTCGACGGAGAGGCGGTGCGCGCGCTCGCGCGCGACGGCCTCGTCGTGGTCCACGACGGTGTCGTCGCTCTGCCCGGCTAGACCCGATGGAGCACCCAGACGTTGGGCTCGACGTGCGTGCCGACGCCCTCCTCGACAACCAGCGTCGCGAGCGCACCGGGGAAGACGTACTCGCCGTCGGCGGGGAACGCCATCCCTGTCCATTCCTCCCACTCTGGGGTGGGCGTGCGCACCAGCATCGACCGCGGCGCCGCCGCCAGGATCTCGCCCCCGACGCGCTCGTGGATGCGCAGCCAGGGATCGAAATGCGCTCCGTCCGGGCGCCGCCACTCCATGTACTCCTCGATCGGGATGAGCGGGTAGCGCTCCTTCCAGGTCGGTCGGACGGGAGCGATGACACCGAGCGAGAGCCCCGCGGCCTGCGCGTTGTCGACGAACGTCTGGATCATGCGACTCGACAGCTGCCGCCCCTGTTGATCCGGAGCAACGCTGATTGCGATCGCCATGAGGGCCGTCGCTGTCTGCTCCATTGCCATGCCCGCCTCGAAGCCCTCGTCCCAGCCCGACGGAAGCCCGGCGACCGAGCCGTCCCACGGGACCGGTATCGCATGCGCCTCTGCGACGAGCTCGTCATCGTCGAGCAGGCCGACCTGGAAATCCGGGAAGTCCGTATAGAGGCGACCCCAGTTGCGACCCGGCTCGTTGTGGTTCATGTACTCCGGAAAGGTCTTCTCCGTCAGCGTCTCGAACCGGATCTCGAGAAGGTCCGGCCGGTCGGCGTACCTGACGACGTTCACCGCTGGAGCAGCGCCACGGCCTGCGCGGCAAGCCCTTCACCGCGTCCCGTGAACCCGAGGTGGTCCGTGGTCGTCGCCCGAACCGAGACGCATCCCGCATCCACGCCGAGCGCACCGGCGAGCCGCTCGCTCATCTCGTCGCGCATGTCGCCGATCCGTGGCTCCTCGCCCACGAGCACGCAGTCTGCGTTCACGAGCTCCCAACCTGCTTCCTTCACCTCGCGGTACGCCTCCCAGAGGAGGTCGAGCGAGGAGGCGCCGCGGTACTGCTCGTCTCCGGAGGGGAAGAGCGAGCCGATGTCGCCGAGGTTCGCCGCGCCGAGGATGGCATCGATGAGCGCGTGCGCGAGCACGTCGCCGTCGGAGTGGCCAACGAGCCCGCGCGGGTACTCGATGGCGATGCCGCCCAGCACGAGCGGAACCCCCTCCTCGAGGGCGTGCGCGTCGTAACCGATCCCGACCCGGAGCTCCATTAGCGCAGCGAGGCTAACGCGTCCGGCAGCGAGCCGAGGTCGTCGAGACCGAGCGCCGCCTCCGGCGGTGTGCGCTGCAGTCTCCCCCACGGCCCGCGCCGGACGTGAATCGCGACCAGGCCGGCGGCCGCCGCCGGGAGCACGTCGTTGTCGACGCGGTCACCCACGTACGCGACCTCCTCGGCTCTGCACTCCACCAGCTCGACGATCCGCTCGAAGAAACCCGAATCGGGCTTGCGGACACCGAGGCTCGCGGACGATGCGATCACGTCGGCCGGAAGCGCCGACTCGCGCGCCCACAGCTCCATCGCCTCCGTCTGGTTGCCGACGATGCCGACGCGAAGGCCGAGCGCGCGGACGCGTTCGAGGCAGTCGATCGCATCCGGGTACAGGTCGTCGAGCGAGTAGGTGAGCTTGTTCCACCACGTCACGGGTTTCTCGATCCGTAGGTGCTTCCAGAGCTCGTCGTGCTCCTCGCCGTGGTCGATGGTCACGCCGAGCGCCGCCCAGACGACGTGCGGCTGCAACCCGGCGTGCCTGCAGAGCTCCCGCCACCAGCTTTCCTCGTCGACGAGCGTCTCCCCGACGTCGAAGACGACGGCCTTCAGAGCTCGGTTCACGGTGGGCGCCCGTCGAGAGGCGGATGCTGGGAGGCGCGAGGCAAGGACGCAGCGAGCGTCCATATCGGAGAGATATGGACGCGACCGAGGACGACGCCTCGCGTGTCCCAGCGCCGCATATCGGCATGACTGCTCATCGTGAAGCGAGCTCTACTACAGCCACGACTCGACGACCGCCAGGTCCTCCGGCGCGGTGACCTTGAGCAGTCGCGGATCCCCTTCGACGGTCCCGACCGTGCCGCCGTGACGCTCGACCAGCGACGCGCAGTCCGTCGCGCCGGCGAGGTCACCCGCGAACGCACGCCGAAGCACGTCGGCAAGGAACGCCTGCGGTGTCTGGGCCGCCACAACCGACTCGCGATCGACGGTCTCGACGACGGCACCATGCTCGACACGCTTCAGCGTGTCGGCGACCGGAAGTACGGGAATGGCTCCGTCGAACCCTTCCGCGAGCCGCAGGACCACACGTCCCACAACGGCATCGTCGACGAGCGGACGTGCGGCGTCGTGCACGAGGACGACGAGCGCGTCCTCGGACACCTCGGCCAGGGCGGCAGCGACGGACTCCGCGCGGGTCGTTCCTCCGGTCACGCACGCGACGACCTTCGAGGCCGTGAGCTCCTCGGCCAGCAGGATCGAGGGCTCTTCCCACCCGGGTGGTGCCGCGACGACGATGGCGTCGACGAGCTCGCAGCGGTCGAGGCGGTCGATGCTCTCCGCGAGCAACGGTCGCCCGCCGAGGACCGCAAACGCCTTCGGACGGTCGATTCCGAGCCGCTCGCCCGAGCCGGCGGCGGCGATCAGCGCCCAGGTCGCCCCGGCCTCGCCGGAGCGGCCAGGGGTCTCACGCACTCGCGGTTGCGGCCTTCGCCTTGGCTCGTGACTTCGCCTTCGGCTGCCCGGCACGCGACAGCACCTCGTCGAGCCAGGCGGCCGCCTCCTCCTCGTTCATGTCCTTCGCGTACATGAGCTCGGAGGCGAGGATCTTCTTCGCCTTCACGAACATCTGCTTCTCGCCGGTCGAGAGGCCCTTCTCGTTGTTTCGCACGGCGAGGTTTCGCACGACCTCCGCGAGCTCGAAGATGTTGCCCGTCTTCATCTTGTCGCGGTTGTGCTTGAAGCGGCGGTTCCAGTTCTTCGGCATCTCGGTCGAACCGCCCGAGAGCGTTCTCACGACCATGGCGACAGTGCGCTGGTCGATGACCGTTCGCAGACCTACCCGCTCTGCGTTCTCACAAGGGACGTTCACGGTCATGTCGTTGTGGAGGATCTGGATGGTGAGGTACTCGCGCGTCTCACCCAGAACCTCGCGCTTTTCCTTCCGCACGACTGTCCCTGCGCCATGGTGCGGATAGACGACCTTGTCGCCGATGTCGAACAAGAGGGCCTCCCCGATGTCGGTATCCGTCGCCGTCACGTAGAAGTGCCGGCAGTCTCCTCCCTGCCGGCGTCCTGGCACATCATAGCGTGTTCTTCACACGCGATTAACGGAACCGCAACGGGCTGGCGGAGCTCAGGCGGCGGCGGATTCGGCCTGCGCGCTCGCCTCGAGAGCCGCTCTCAGCGCAGCTCGCAGTGTGTCGACCGCGACCACGCGAGGGTTCGCTCTGTCGGTGCCGCCCGGGGGCGCGACGACGGTCCCGACACCCAGCTTCGCGCACTCCTCGACTCGCCGTTCCGCCTGCGAGGCCTGGCGCAGACGGCCCGTCAGGCCGATCTCGCCGAAGGATGCAAGTCCCTCGCGGACCGCCACCCCACGTGCCGCCGAGGCGATGGCGAGCGCCACCGCGAGATCGGCTCCAGGCTCCTCGATCCGGACCCCACCGGCCACGTTCACGAAGACGTCCGCGCTCGCGAGCGGCACACCAGCGTGCCGGCCGAGCACAGCGACAATCATCGCAAGACGCTTCGGATCGACTCCGGTGCCGACGCGCCGGGGCATCGCGAGATCGGTCGGCGCGACGAGAGCCTGGATCTCGAGCAAGAGCGGCCGCGTACCCTCGAGAGCGCAGCCGACCGCCGCCCCGATCTCGCCGGCATGCGTCGTCCCGAAGAGCTCCGACGGGTCGGGAACGCCGACGAGGCCGGTGGCCGTCATCTCGAAGACGCCGAGCTCGTTCGTCGAGCCGAAGCGGTTCTTCGTCGCCCGGAGAACCCGGTGCTCGTGATAGCGGTCACCCTCGAACTGGAGGACGCAGTCGACGAGGTGCTCGAGGACACGCGGGCCTGCCACGGACCCGTCCTTGGTCACATGGCCGACGAGAATCGTCGCGACGCCGGCCTCCTTCGCGACGCGGAGTAGTCTCCCCGCCGCCTCACGCACCTGCGCGACCGAGCCCGGCGCGGAGCCGAGTGCGGGCGCATGGAGCGTCTGCACCGAGTCGATGACGCACACGTCCGGGCGTTCCTCCTCGAGCGTCGCGCAAACAGTGTCGAGGTCCGTCGCAGCCAGGATCTCGACCGCCGCGGCGCCGCCGAGCCGGGCCGCTCGCAGCGACACCTGCGCCGCGGACTCCTCGCCCGTGACGAGCAGCGCACGCCGTCCGCTGCGGGCGATCGCGCCGAGAGCGGTGAGCAGCAGCGTCGACTTGCCGACGCCCGGCTCTCCCCCGACGAGAACGAGCGATGCGGGGACGAGCCCGCCGCCGAGCACGCGGTCGAGCTCGGGGACGCCGGTGGAGATGCGCTCGACGTCGTCGGCCGACACGTCCCCGATGGGGACAGGCTTCGCCGCCCTCCCCGAGCGGGAATCCGAGGCCGAGCCATGGAGCTCCTCGACGAGGCTTCCGAATGCCCCACAGCCAGGGCACTTGCCGAGCCAGCGTGACGAGATCGTCCCGCATTCGGCACAAGTGAACTGAACGGTGACCTTCGCCACCACCCCAGTCTAGGAAGCGGCTCCGACGGCAATCGTCACGAAAGTGCACGTACTCGCTTGCAACTCACGAGCAAGTGCATAAGAGTGCCGTGGGAACCGCCGCATTCGTCGACGAAAGGACGGGCCGCATGGACAAGTTGAAAGCCCTCGGGCGCGGAACACAGATCATGTTCATCGCGGCCGTGCTCCTTCTGATCGTGATGTTCTTCCGCTGGCAGGAGGTGGAGACCGCGCTCGGCTCCTTCGGCCAGAACGGGTGGCATGGCTTCTGGGGTGTCGTGATGGGGATCCTCACGATCGTCCTCATCGCGCGAATCGCCGCAAGGCTCGCGGCAGTCGAGATCCCGATCCCGCTGTCGTTCGCGACGACGAGCTTCGTGCTCGGCGTGCTCATCGCGATCTGTGCCGTCCTCAAGGTCCTCACGGACGACTACCGCAACTTCTGGGCGTTCATCGGCGCCGGTCTCGCGATCGTCGTCGCGGTGGGCGCATGGCTGGAGGTGCAGGAGGCGGGTGGACTCGAGATGATGAAACAGGAGGCGTCGAGCATCAGCTCGTCCGCGGGCGCTGCTGCCTCCTCAACGACTACAACAGCACCTGAGACGCCCTCAGAGCCGGCACAGAGCTCGGCAGCCACCGAGAGTGCGGCGAGCGAGGCGCAGGGCATGGCCTCGGAGGCAGGTGGTGCGGCGGATGCGGCCTCGGACGCAATGAGCGACGAGCCGTCGACCGGGCAGCAGAACTAGACCGCCCGGAGCACGCAGCTACGCCGCGGCGCGGATCTGCGCCGCGGCGGGCGCGTGCGTGAGATCCGCCCTGAGATCCTCGACGTCCTCGAGGCCGACCGATAGGCGGAGAAGGCCCGTCGGAGCTGTAGAACGCGGCCTTCGCTCATCCACACGCAGCGTCGGCGACCCGCTCTCGAGCCGCTCTACGAGCGATTCACGGAAACGCCTGCAAATACACCATTGCGCCGCTTTCCCGAGTACCCTATGACGAGCACGCACGTCGGACAGCGGCGGTCCGGAACCCGACCACCAGGGGAAAGGAACAGGATGGCGAAGTTCAAAGCCGTCTCGCAGGGCACGCAGATCGTCCTCGTCGCAGGTCCCCTGGTCGTCCTGAGCCTGTTCTTCACGTGGCAGCACGTCGAGGTCGACTACGGGCGTGCGGGAATCGCGATCATGTCGCTCGACGGCTGGGACGTATGGGGCCTGCTCCTGGCAGTCCTCGTCATCGCGACCGTCGTGATCGTCGCCATCAGGGCGTTCTCCGAGACGGAGTTGTCGGAGAACGTCCCCTGGCCGACGCTTACGTTCGTGCTCGGGCTCTCCGCCTTCGGCGTCGCCCTTCTGAAGAACCTCGCCGGACCCGGGGTCGTCGTGGGGGAGCTACGGCTTCGTCGCGCTCGCGGGCGCGGTCGCGGTCGGCACGTCACTCGACTGGCTCGCAGCCCGAAAGCCGCCGGCGCCCCTCCCTGTCCAGCGGCGGCGCGGGCTCAGGTCAGCCGCTTGACGAGAAGCACGCGGTCCTCGCCGGGCCCGTCGTAGTCCGGCACGAGACGTTCGACCTCGAACCCGAGCGACTCGTGGAACGCGACCGAGCGCTGGTTCACCGGTGACGTGACGCAGCGGACCACAGTCCGCCCGTTCGCCCGAACCTCTTCGAAGAAGCGCTCGTAGAGCGCGCGGCCGAGTCCCTCGCCGCGTGCCTTCGGATCGACGCCGACGAAGTGGATGTACGCCTCGTCATCTGCGGTCTGGGAAAGAAATCCACACACGAAACCGGCGAGCTCTCCCTCCTCGTCGTCGGCAACGAAGCTCGTGCCTTCGAAGTGGATGAAGAAGAGCTTGGGGAGCATCGGCGCCATCTCGCGCCCATCCCACCAGACGTTGATCCGCCCGATGACGCGTCCGTAGTCGGACGGCTTTGCGTGCCGGATCTGGGACGAGCTAGTCGTCGGAGGGTTCGTCGACCAGTTCGGCGAGACCCGCCAGGTCTGCCTCGTCGGCCCCGCCGCCGACCGCGGCCGGCACGGGCACGCCCTCGATGACGCGGATCTCGACCGGCGGCTCGTCCGGGTTCGGCTCCTCGCGCCGGTCGACGACCAGAGTCGTGCCGGGTGCGAGCTCGCGCCCAAGGATGAAGTCCGCGAGCGGGTCCTCGAGGAGACGCTGGATCGCACGACGCAGCGGCCGGGCGCCCATCGCCGGGTCGTAGCCTTGCTCGACGAGCAGCTCGCGAGCGTCGTCGGTGAGCTCGATGACGACGTCGTGCTTCGCCATCTCCTCGCGGACGCGCTTCATCATCAGGTCGACGACCTCGAGGATCTCCGACTTCTCGAGCTTGTGGAAGACGATGACCTCGTCGATGCGATTGAGGAGCTCGGGCCTGAACACCTTCTTGAGCTCCGACATCACGCGCTCCTTCATCTCGTCGTACGAGAGCCCCTGCTCGTCGCCGATCGAGAAGCCGAGCGTCTGGTTCTTCGAGATCTGGGCGGCCCCGAGGTTCGAGGTCATGATCACGATCGTGTTGCGGAAGTCGACCTTCCGCCCCTGCGAGTCCGTGAGCTTTCCGTCCTCGAGGATCTGGAGGAGGATGTTGAAGACGTCCGGGTGTGCCTTCTCGATCTCGTCGAGCAGGACGACCGAGTAGGGCTTGCGCCGGACGGCCTCCGTCAGCTGGCCGCCCTCGTCGTAGCCGACGTAGCCAGGTGGCGAGCCGACGAGCCGCGACACGGAGTGCTTCTCCATGTACTCGGACATGTCGACCTGGATGAGCGCGTCCTCGTCGCCGAAGAGGAACTCGGCCAGGGTGCGCGCGAGCTCGGTCTTCCCCACGCCCGACGGGCCGAGGAAGATGAACGAGCCGGTCGGCCGCTTCGGATCCTTGATCCCCGCGCGAGCGCGCCGGATTGCCTTGGACACGGCGACGATCGCCTGGTGCTGGCCGATGACGCGCTTGTGGAGCTCGTCCTCCATGCGGATGAGCCGCTCCGACTCGGCCTCGGTGAGCTTGAAGACGGGGATGCCCGTCCACATGGAGACGATGTCGGCGATCTCGTCCTCGCCGATCTCCGGTTGCTCCTCGTCGGCCTGGTTGCGCCACTCTTCCTCGAGCTCCTTCTTCTTCTGCGTGAGCTTGCGCTCCTTGTCGCGGAGCTGGGCGGCCTTCTCGAACTCCTGCGCCTCGATCGCGGCTTCCTTGTCGGCGCGGACCCTGTCGATCTCCTCCTCGAGCTCGCGGTAGCGCGGCGGCGCGGACATGGTCGCGATACGTACGCGCGAGCCGGCCTCGTCGACGAGGTCGATCGCCTTGTCCGGGAGGTGGCGGTCCTGGATGTAGCGGTCGGCGAGCACGGCCGCCGCCTGCAGCGCATCGTCGGAAATCTTGCACCTGTGATGTGCCTCGTAGCGGTCGCGGAGGCCGCGCAGGATCAGCACGGTCTCGTCGATCGTCGGCTCCTCGACGCGCACTTGCTGGAAGCGGCGCTCCAGGGCCGCGTCACGCTCCAGGTACTTGCGGTACTCGTCGAGCGTCGTGGCGCCAATCGTCTGAATCTCACCGCGGGCGAGCGCCGGCTTGAGGATGGAGGCGGCGTCGATGGCACCCTCGGCGGCGCCGGCGCCGACGAGGTTGTGGAGCTCGTCGATGAACAGGATGATGTCGCCGCGCTGGGTGATCTCCTTCATCACCTTCTTCAGGCGCTCCTCGAACTCGCCGCGGTACTTCGAGCCCGCCACCAGCGCAGCCAGGTCGAGCGTGTAGATCTGCTTGCCCTTGAGGATCTCGGGCACCTGGCTCGAGGAGATGCGTGAGGCGAGGCCCTCGACGACGGCCGTCTTCCCGACGCCTGGCTCGCCGATGAGCACGGGGTTGTTCTTCTGGCGGCGTGAGAGGATCTGCATCACGCGCTCGATCTCGGTCTGGCGTCCCACGACCGGGTCGAGCTTCCCCTCGACGGCGGCCTTCGTCAGGTTCCGGCCGAACTGGTCGAGCAACTTCGAGCTCTTGGTCTTCTCGCCGGGGGCGACGCTCGCGCCCGACTGGCGGCGGCCGGGGCCGGAGAGCATCCTGATGATCTCGTTGCGGATCTTTTCCGCATCGGCGTCGAAGTCGAGGAGGATCCGTGCGGCGACCCCCTCGTTCTCGCGCACGAGCCCGAGCAGGATGTGCTCGGTGCCGATGTAGTTGTGCCCCAGCGAGAGGGCTTCGCGCAGCGCCAACTCGAGCACCTTCTTCGCGCGCGGCGTGAACGGGATCTGACCGGTGGTGACCTCGTCACCCTGGCCGACGATGCGGGCGACCTGGGCACGGACCTCCTCCACCGTGATGTCGAGCGACTCGAGGACACGCGCGGCAAGACCTTCCTCCTCACGGAGAAGGCCGAGCAGGATGTGCTCGGTGCCGATGTAGTTGTGCTTGAGAGCCCTCGCCTCGTCCTGGGCGAGGACGACGACCTGCCGTGCCCGTTCCGTGAATCGTTCGAACAACTCCTTCGACACTCCTTTCTCGCAGTTACCGGAGGGCCGCCTCGCTCCCCGGGTCGAAGGGACTGTCTGATCGTAGCCGACTGGTCTCGTTGCGAGTCTCACACGCCGGGTTCGCCCGGCGCTCTCGGTACCCTTCTCGGCCGTTGGGCAACAAAGCCTTAATCACGGGAGGCGCCGGATTCATCGGTTCGCACCTCTCCGAGCTCTTGCTCGACGAAGGACACGAGGTCTGGGTTCTCGACGACCTCTCGACCGGATCCCTCGAGAACGTCGAGCATCTCCGTGACCGAGACAGCTTCCACCTGGTGGTCGACTCGGTCCTGCACCCGTCGGTGGTCAACGAGCTCGTCTACAAGTGCGACGTCGTCTACCACCTCGCGGCGGCCGTCGGCGTCCGGCTCATCGTCGAGCAACCGGTGCAGACGCTCGTCACGAACCTCCGGGGCACGGAGCTCGTTCTCGAGCACTGCCATCGGTTCGGCAAGCGCGTGCTCGTCGCTTCGACCTCCGAGGTGTACGGGGACCATCGCGAGGAGCGACCGCTCGAGGAGACCGACCGGCGTATCTACGGGCCGACGACCCAGAAGCGGTGGGCGTATGCGGACTCGAAAGCGATGGACGAGTTCCTTGCGCTCGCGCATCACGTCGAGCACGACCTGGACTGCATCATCGCACGCCTCTTCAACACGGTCGGGCCGCGCCAGAGCGGCCAGTACGGGATGGTCGTTCCCACGTTCGTCCAACGCGCGCTCTCAGGCGCTCCGCTCGAGATCCACGGGGACGGCGAGCAGACGCGCTGCTTCTGCCACGTCGCCGACACGATCCGCGCCCTCGCCGGGCTGATGGACGACGGGGTCTCGGGCGAGATCTACAACATCGGCTCGGAGGAGCGGATCTCGATCAATGACCTCGCGCAGCGCGTGAAGGAGCTGACGGAGTCCTCGTCGGTCATCGAATACGTGGCGTACGAGGACGTGTACGGAATCGGAATCGAGGACATGCTCCACCGCATCCCTTCGACGGCGAAGATCCGAGCGACCACGGGATGGTCACCGGAGCGCACGCTCGACGACGTCCTCTCGGACGTGCTGGCGTTCGAGCGGCGCGGCGGACGTCCGGCGCGCTCCTCCGCGTAGCGGGGGTTTGTTCAGGCGGCCTGTGCGCGGCCGTCGCGTGACGACACCGCCGCGTCGAGGCTCGCACACGCGCCCGCATTCAGCAGATCGGCCACGTCGGCCGGCTCGAGCGGGGGCGAGAAGTGGAAGCCCTGGCCGGCGCGACAACCGAGCCTGCGCAGCTCGGTCGTCTCGGCCTCGGTCTCCATGCCCTCGGCGACCAGCGAGACGTCGAGCGTCTGCGCGAGGTCGACGATCGCCTGGACGAAGCCCTGTCGCGTCGAGTCGGCGTCGAGCGCGCTCACGAACGAGCGGTCGACCTTCAGCGTGTGCACCGGCAGGTCCTGCAGCAACGAGAGCGACGAGTACCCCGTCCCGAAGTCGTCGAGTGCAAGTCGTACGCCGAGCGTGGCGACCTCCGCGAGCACGGCCCTGAGCTCCTCGTGCCTCCTCGCAAGCACGCTCTCCGTCAGCTCGAGCGTCAGAGCGCCGGGGGGAAGTCCCGACTCGTCGAGCGCGGTTCGAACAGCGTCGACGAGCACGCCGTGTCTCACCTGCCGCGTCGACACGTTGACGTTGAGCGTGAGCGCCTCGGCTCCAGGGGTCTCGGCGCGCCAGCGGGCAACCTGTCCACACGCCTCCCTGAGCACCCAGGCTCCGATCTCGACGATCTTGCCCGTCTCCTCGGCGAGAGGGATGAAGTCGCTGGGCGGCAAGAGGCCACGGGTCGAGTGCGACCACCGGACGAGCGCCTCGACGCCGACGACGGCGCCGCTCTCGAGGTCGACGACAGGCTGGTAATGGAGGACGAAGTCCTGGTCGCAGCGGGCTCTTCGAAGCTCGGAGACGAGCTCGAGCTGGCCCACGAGATCTCGCGCCATGGTCGGTGCGTACATCACGTACTGCGCCTTCCCGGACGCCTTGGCGCGGTACATGGCGACGTCGGCGGCGCGCAGGAGATCATCGGCGACGGTGCCGAGCGCGATGCCGACGCTCGCGGTCACGAAGACCTCCCGGCTCTCGATCTCGAACGGATCTTGAAGCGCCGCGATGATCCGCTCGGCGGCGTCGACCGCGGTCGGCGGGCCGGAGACCTCCTCGATGAGCACTGCGAACTCGTCGCCTCCGAGCCGCGCAACGGTGTAGCTGGGCGAGAGCGCAGCTCGGAGGCGGGTTCCAACACCGTGTAGGAGCGTGTCGCCGGCCGCATGGCCGAGCGTGTCGTTGACACCTTTGAAGTCGTCGAGGTCGAGGAAGAGCACGGCCACTTCGGACCGCGTGTGCTGACTACGCAGGACGAGCGCGTGCTCGACGCGGTTCGAGAAGAGCGCGCGGTTCGCGAGCCCGGTCAGCGCGTCGTGGAAGGCCTGGTGCCGAAGCTGCTCCTCGGCGTCGTGTCGTGCAGTGACGTCGAGGAGGTAGCCCTGGAGCACCGGCTCGGAGCCGTCGGCCACGACGAGGGCCTCGTCCTGCACCCACACGTAGCGGCCGTCTCGCCTGCGCAGCCTGTACTCGATGGAGAGCGGCTCGCCGGTGGCATGCGTCCGCTGGTGGGCGGCGAGAACGCGCTCGCGGTCGTCCGGATGCAATAGCTCGACGAAGAGGTCCTCGTGCTCCACCCACTCGGAGACGGAGTAGCCGAGCATGGCCTCGATCTGCGGGCTCGTGTAGACGTTCGAGCTCAGCTCGTCCAGCCGGTCGATGTAGACGGACAGCGGAAGCTGCTCTACGAGCGAGCGGAAGCGGCCGTCAGCCGTCGGATGCTCCGCGGCACCGTCCTCGGGCACGCCGCCGGAGCGCGCGACCTCGCGCGCGGGTGCCGCATCGTCCGGACGCCGTTCGTCCACCGCCCACGTAGGATCGTCCGGCGCGGCGCCCCGGGCGATGCCTCGATCGAGTACGCCCTTCGTTGTCCCGTCTAGGATCGGCCCGTGGCGGGGATCGAGGCAGAGCGCGAGCGCCTCGCGTGGGCCGAGTTCGGCGAGGCGGCGCGCGATCTGGCGCGGCAGATCGCCGACGACGGTTACGAGCCCGACCTCGTGCTCTCGGTCGCCCGCGGCGGAATGCTCGTCGGCGCGGCGCTCGGATACGCGCTCGACGTGAAGAACTCGTGGACGATGAACGTCGAGTTCTACACGGGTGTCGACGAGCGGCTCGACATGCCCATGATCCTTCCGCCCGTGCCCGAGCTCGTCGACCTCGAGTCCGCGAGGATGCTCATCGCCGACGACGTGGCCGACACCGGCGAGACGCTCCGGCTGGTGAAGGAGTTCTGCGCCGGGAAGGTGACAGAGGTTCGCTGCGCCGTCCTCTATGAGAAGCCACCGTCCGTCGTGAAGTGCGAGTACGTCTGGCGGCGCACCGCGCTCTGGATCGACTTCCCGTGGAGCGCACAGGCGCCCGTGACCCAGGAGCCCCTAGCGGCCGTCCGTTCGTAGCGCCGGGAAGAGAATGACGTCGCGGATCGTCTCGCGGCCGGAGAGGAGCATGACGAGGCGGTCGATCCCGAGGCCGAGCCCGCCGGTCGGCGGCATCCCGTACGCGAGCGCCTCGACGTAGTCGGGATCTCCGCGGACCCCCTCGACGTGCTCCGACTGCTCGTCGAAGCGACGCTGCTGCTCCTCGGCGTCGTTGATCTCCGTGTACGCATTGCCGAGCTCCATCCCCGCGGCGAAGTACTCGAAGCGCTCGGTCACCGACTCGTCCTCGTCGGTTACCCGCGCAAACGGCGAGAGCTCAACGGGATGTCCCCAGACGATCGTCGGCTCGATCAGGCTCGGCTCGACGAAGTGCGAGAAGGCATGGTCGACGAGCTGCACCCAGTCCTTGTCCGCCTCGGTGTCGACGCCTCGCTCTGTGAGCCGGTCCCGGAGCTCGGCCTCGTCGCGCGCCCAGAGCCCGTGCCCCTCGAGTGCCTCGACGAAGCCGATGCGCTTCCAGGGTCGCTTGAGGTCGACCTCGTGTCCTCGGAACCGGACTGCCGTCGTGCCGAGCGCCTCGATCGCGACGTGCTCCAGCATCGCCTCGATGCGCTCCATCGTGTCGCGGTAGTCGGCGTAGGCCTCGTACCACTCGAGCATCGTGAACTCGGGCTGATGCTTGTACGAGACGCTCTCGTTGCGGAAGTCCTTGCCGATCTCGTACACGCGCTCGAGGCCACCGACGATGAGCCGCTTGAGATACAGCTCGGTCGCGATGCGGAGGTAGAGGTCGGCGTCCAGCTCGTTCGAGTGCGTGACGAACGGGTGCGCGAAGGCGCCGCCGTAGCGCGGCTGCAGGACCGGCGTCTCGACCTCGACGAAGCCCTCGGCGTCGAGGTAGCGCCGGATCGCGCTCACGACCCTCGTTCGCAGGAGGAAGAGTTCGCGCGAGTCCTCGTCCATCAGGAGATCGAGGTAGCGCTTGCGGTAGCGCGTCTCCTGGTCGGTGAGCCCGTGGAACGTGTCGGGAAGCGGGTTCGCGTTCCGCGCCAGCACCGTCAGCTCGTCGACTGCGAGCGACGGCTCGCCGCGGCGGGACTTCGCGGGCTTGCCCGCGACGCCGACGACGTCGCCAAGGTGGACGTCGACGTCGCCGATCCGCCCGGTGTCGCACATGAGCTGGATGCGGCCCGAGCGGTCGATAAGGTCGAGGAAGACGAGCTTCCCCATCTCGCGGCGCGCCATGACCCGGCCGGCGAGCCGCCGCGTCTCGTCGAGTTGACCGCCGGGTTCGAGCGACTCCGTCGCCCCGCGGACGGCGGCGATCGCGTCGCGATCTGCAAAACGCTTGGCTCCCATCGAGCCCGGACCCTAACCGCGAATCGCGCATGCGCGCGCGCCACATCGATGCTGCAGAATGCGCCCGGTGCGGCTACGGATTGCGGCTGTCGGCTGTACCTGCGCGGCCGTGGTCACAGGCTGCGGCGGCACCTCGTCAGGTGACGCTGCGCCCTCAGAACTCTCGGGGACGTACACCACGACGCTCCAGCAGTCCGACGTCGCGCAGAACACGGCACCTGAGCTGGCCGCTGGCAAATGGACGCTCTCGATCGGCGAGCTGGAGGGACCCGACGCCGGCTCGTTCCTCGCCCTCAAGGACCCCGAGAACCAGGTCCTCGAAGAGCCCGGCGTGAAGGTCGACGGCGATCGCCTCACGCTCACGCAGGAGGAGTGCGCCCAGACGACAGGCTACGTCTTCTACGACAACGAGTACAGCTGGAAGCTGGACGGATCGACGCTGACGTTGGCGACAGAGAAGAACCAGTGTCCGGATCGTGTCGCCGAGACGATCCTGACGAGCCGTCCCTGGACGAAGCAGTAGATGACGTCGAACGAGATCGGGGCCCACTGAGGCCCTCAGGTCATGGGAGGCACGAGATGAGACACGCGCACTACGTCATCGCCTGCGTGCTGGCGATCGCTGCCCTCGCAGGATGCGGAGGATCGAGCGACTCGAGCAGCTCGAAACCCCTGCAGGCAGGCGTATACACGTACGAGCTCACCAAGCAATACCTGCTCGACAACGGCATCTCGCAGGATCAGGCCGAAGGGGAGTCGGGTGCGCACGAGACCACGCTCGGCGAGGACGGATCGTTCATCGACTCGTGGAAGACGGCAGACGGAAAGACCGGCTCGTGCAGTGGGACGTACGAGGAGGGCGACGCGAACCGCGTCGCGTTCAAGTGGACGAGCGGCTGCTTCGGCGACTGGGAGATGACCTACTCGGTGGATGGTGACACGGTCACCTGGGGCGACGTGGAGTCGTTGCCTCCGAACGACTCGGCCGAGGATCAAAGGACCAACGAGGTCTTCAACAGCGTCCCCTGGACGCGTACCGGAGACGCGCCGAACCAGTAAGAGCAGCGTGGAGATCGGGGCCGCGCTACGCGGCCTTGATCTCCATGATCTTGAACTTCACCTTCGAGCCGCGCGGTGTGACGACCTCGACGGTCTCACCCTTCTTGCGACCCATGATGGCCTTGCCGACCGGTGACTCGTTGGAAAGCTTCTGCTCGGCGGGGTTCGCCTCGGCGGAGCCCACGATGAAGTACTCGACCGTCTGCTTCGCATCCACGTCGCGCAGCCGTACGACTGCACCGATCGAAACGACGCTCGTATCCACGCGCTTCTTGTCGATCACCTGCGCATTGGCGAGGCGCTCCTCGAGCTGTGCGATGCGATGCTCGAGCATCATCTGCTCGTTCTTCGCGTCGTCGTACTCCGCGTTCTCGGCGATCTCGCCGAACTCACGGGCAGCCGCGATACGTTCCGCGACCTCCCGACGCTTCGTCGTCCGCAGCAACGCGAGCTCGCCCGTGAGCTGCTTGTAGCCCTCGGGAGTGAGGATTACGTCCTTCACGAAACGCCTCCAGAGACGAGATTGCGGGGCCCCCAGGCCCCGACAACGGGCGGAATGGTAGCTACGCCGTTTGCGGGGCGTCAAACGGCCGTGAGTACCATCCGACGACCGTGATCGACCTCCGCGAACCATGGCGAATCGGCCCCGTCGAGGTACCCACACGCGTGGTTCTCGCTCCCATGGCGGGAGTGAGCGTGCAGGCGTTTCGGCGACAGGGACGCCGCTTCGGCGCGGGCCTCGTGTGCTCGGAGATGGTGAGCTGCGCCGGCATCGAGCACCGCAACGAGAAGACCCTGGGCTACTTGCGTGTGGCGTCCGACGAGCACCCGCTCGCGATCCAGCTCTTCGGATCCGACCCGCTGACGATGGCTGACGCGGCGCGGATGGTCGAGGCCGTCGGCGCGGACATCGTCGACGTCAACTTCGGGTGCCCGGTGAGGAAGGTGACGAAGACCGGCGCGGGCGCGCACCTGCTCGACGACCAGGATCGCGCGTGTCGGATCGTCGAGACGATCGCGAACGCGGTCGAGGTCCCGGTCACGGTGAAGCTCCGCCGGGGCGTCGAGAACGGTTCGCGTGCCGCGCTCGAGCTCGGGCCGAGACTCGTCGCCGCGGGCGCTTCCTCGCTCACCCTCCATCCGCGCTCCGCGCAGCAGATGTACACGGGTACCGCGGATCACGCGCTGACGGCCGAGCTCGTCTCGCTCGTGGACGTCCCTGTCGTCGCCTCCGGCGATGTGACGTCTCGTGCTCGCGCGCAGACGGTGCTCGCGACGACCGGCGCGGAGGCGGTCATGGTCGGCCGCGGCGCTCAGGGAAACCCGTGGGCGCTTCGGGAGATCGTCGACGGCGACAGGGCGGAACCGCCTCGAGAGGAGGTCGCAGCCGAGCTCGTTCTCTTCGTCCGCGAGACTGTCCGTGAGCTCGGGGAGCGGCGCGCCTCCGGCTTCCTCAAGAAGTTCTACGGTTGGTATCTCGGTCGCGGGCGTTTTCCCAAGGAGTTCAAGCAGGAGTTGCTGCAACTCGACTCGACGGCCGAAATCGAGAGGCGGCTGCTCGCGGCGGCTCCGGGCGCCTACGAGATCGTCGAGCGGCTCGAGGCCGAGGTGCCGTCAGGAGCGGAGGTCACGCTCGAGCTTCCCGTCTCGATCTACGGCGGCGGCTGAGCCTCAGTCGTCGGCGTGGCCGCCCGCGAACGCCGTCGCCACGCCGAGGCCGACGTACACGGTGCCGGTCACGTAGCGCTGCGTCCGGACGAAGCGTCTCGAGCGCCGCAGCATTCCTCCCGCCGTTCCCGCTGCGAGCGCCCAGACCGAGTCCGTGATCATCCCGAGGAGCGCGAAGAGCACACCGAGGAAGGCGATTTGCACTGCAGGATGTGGGGCGTCGGGGTCGACGAACTGCGGCAGGAATGCGAGGAAGAACAGCGCGGTCTTCGGATTGAGGATGTTCACGACGATGCCCTGCGCGAAGGCGCGGCGGAGGTTGCGTTCTCCCCCGAGGGCGACCTCCGGCTCGGCGCGGCTCGAGAAGAGCGTCCAGAGACCGAGCCCGATCAGATAGACGGCACCGGCGATCTTGACGGCCGTGAACGCCACCGCGGAGGACAGCACGAGCGCCGAGAGACCGATCGCGGCGGCAGCGATGTGCACCAGCGTCCCGACGTGGATCCCGAGTACGGATACGAGCCCGGCGCGCCGGCCATGGTGGATCGAGCGCGCGACGATGTAGAGCACCGCGGGCCCCGGCACGAGGAGGAGCGCGAGCGCCGCGAGGACGAAGAGGCCGATGGCGGGCGGATCCGGGATCACGCGTTCAGGTCCCAGACGAGCCGGAGCCCCTCCAGCGTGAGGAACGGGTCGATCCGCTCGATGGTCTCCGAATGCGGGGTAACGAGGTCGGCCAGCCCACCCGTGGCAATCGCGCGCGCATCGGCGCCGAGCTCGCCCCGGATGCGTCCGACGATGCCGTCGACCTGGCCTGCGAACCCGTAGACGAGCCCCGATTGCAGGCCGGCGACCGTCGTCTTCCCGATCACCGTCGGCGGTGCCGAATAGTCGACCGTGACGAGCCGCGCCGCGCGGGCGAAGAGGGCGTCCATCGAGATCTCGATGCCCGGCGCGATCACGCCGCCGACGTACTCGCCGTCGGGCGACACGACGTCGAAGTTCGTGGAGGTGCCAAAGTCGACGACGATGACCGGCGCGCCGTAACGCTCCTTCGCGGCTACGGAGTTGACGATCCGGTCCGGGCCCACTTCACGCGGGTCGTCGTAGCGAATCGGGATCCCGGTCTTCACGCCCGGCCCGACCGCGAGGAGAGGCGCGTGCGCCCACTTCCGGGCCAGCGCTTCCCACTCGCGGACGAGAATCGGCACGGTCGAGGCGAGGCAGATGCCGTCGACGCTCTCGAAATCGAGGAGCCCTCCGAGGAGCACGCCGAGCTCGTCGGCCGTGCTCGAGCGTTCCGTGGCCAGCCGCCAGTGGTCCGCGAGGTCGCCGTCACGGTAGAGGCCGAGCACGGTTTGGGTGTTGCCGACGTCGACCGCCAGAAGCATTGCGCTAGTGAATCAGAGCCTCCGAGCGGCGGACGTCGCAAGCGGCACGAGGTTGCTAGAGTCGGCCGCAGTGTTCAGTCGGCGGAGTCGCGACTTTGCGGGGCCGGCGATCGTGCTCGCGGTGGCCGGAATCGTGACTGGAGCCCTCGTGGCGGGAATCGCGGTGCGCCGGCACAGGCGGGCGAAAGGAGCCGACATGACCGAGGCCAAGACGCTCGTGCGGCGCGTCCTCGAGGAACCCTGGACCGGCAACTGGGATGTGATCGAGGAGTGCGTCGCCGAGTCGTACATCGGCCACGACCCGTCGCAGACCGAGGCGATCCGCGGTCGCGACGGGCTGAGGGCGAACTTCCAGCAGTACATCGACGCGTTCACGGACGCGCGGATCACGGTCGACGACCAGATCGCGGAAGGTGACAAGGTCGCGACCCGCTGGACCGCCCGCGGAACGCACACGGGCGAGATCGCAGGCATCGCTGGCACCGGTAGGGACGTCACCG
The DNA here is from genome assembly GCA_963709715.1 of uncultured Gaiellaceae bacterium. Taxonomy (GTDB): domain Bacteria; phylum Actinomycetota; class Thermoleophilia; order Gaiellales; family Gaiellaceae; genus GMQP-bins7. The sequence goes on along the minus strand of CAVPXQ010000013.1, from coordinate 56,107 downwards.
TCACCGGGCTCACGATCTCGCGCCTCGAAGACGGCAGGATCGTCGAGGACTGGACGACCTGGGACACGCTCGGGATGCTCGTCCAGCTCGGCGCAATCCCGCAGCACGCCCGAACGTAGGCTCCGATCAAGCGGGCTGGACGGCCGGCAGGCGGGTCGTCCACGCGCGGGCCGGGAAGGGTCACGGCAGTCGACGGCGAATAACAGCGGCCGCCGATCGAGATGTCGAGCTTCTTCACGTCCCAGCACATGCCGTGCACGGAGTGCGGAGCCTCAGTGCGCGTCAACGAGCGCCAGCGCCACAGGTGCGATCCCGAGCGCCGGCTCGAGTATCGACTCTTCCAGCTCCGCGACGAGGTTGCGGGGCTCGACGAAGGGCTCGGCGCATACCTCGAGTCGCCCCAGGGGCGCTTCGCGCAGTGGCTGGCCGAGCGAGAGCGCCGGCGCGAGAGCTAGAGGCTAGAGCGCGTCGTCGTCGGAGGAGAGCGGCTGGCCGATCCGCTCGGCGAGCGCTTCGGCGGTGAGGCGGGGCTCCTCGCCCTCCGCGCGCAGCTCCTCGACCGTCACGTCGCCCGAGGTGTACACCTCGGCCCGCGGGATGATGCGGCTCGGGCGGTTCTTGTCCCACACCCAGACGTCCTCCATGCGGACGTGGAAGTACGGGTAGCTGACCTGCGGCAGCGCCTCGACGTCGAGCTTGTTACAGAGGTACGTCGCGTCCTGCGTGAGGACGCAGTACCGAAACAGCGAGAAGACGGCCGAGTATTCGCGCTTGAGCGAGAGCTCGAGCTCCGCCTCGAACTCGTCGAGGTCGTCGAGGTGGGACATGGAAGCGTCAGTCTAGCGCCGCAAGGAGCTCGGACACCGGTCCGAGGCCCGGGACGTCGAGCGTCGGATCCAGCTCGGCGAGCGGCTCCAGGACAAACCGGCGCTCGCGCAGGAGGGGATGCGGCACGCGGAGCCCCGGCTCGTCGACCACCTCGTCGCCGTAGACGAGCAGATCGAGATCGATGATCCGCGGGCCCCAGCGCTCGCCGCGGACTCGCCCGAGGGATCGTTCGATGTCGAGCAGGAACTCCAGAAGCCGGCGCGGCGGAAGCGTGGTCTCGACCGCGACCGCGCCGTTCAGGAACGGTGGCTGGTCGACGACGCCCACAGGGTCGGTCTCGCGAAGCTGCGACGTGGCCGCTACCTCCACGCCTTCTGCCTCCTCGAGAAGCTCGACGGCCCGGCGCAACGTCGCCTCACGCGGACCGAGGTTGGCCCCAAGGCCGACGTAGGCGCGCGTCACGCCCGCGTGCGCTCGACCGTGACTGCGGCGTAGTCGACGGGCGGGTCGAGCACGACGTCGGGCTTGCGCACGCGCACGCGAGCACGCTCGACCGCGGGGAACCGTGCGACGATTCCGTCCGCGACGGCTCCGGCGAGCCCTTCGAGCAGCAGTCGCTCCTCGCCGCCGAACACCTCGCGGACGAGCTCCGCAAGACGTCGGTAGTCGACGGTGTCCTCGATGCGATCGGACTCGGCTGCGTCACCACGCACGTCGACCCAGATGTCGACCAGGAAGCGCTGGCCGAGCCGCCGCTCCTCCTCGAGGTACCCGTGGTGCCCGAAAACGACCAGTCCACTGAGCTCGATCCTCACGTCGTGATCCTCCCACGCTCGACCGCGGCGGCGACGGTGAGCGCTTCGACCGTCTCTCGAACATCGTGGGCGCGGAGCATCCACGCACCCCGCTCGAAGGCAGCCACGGCGGCGCCGACGGACGCGCCGAGGCTCCCCTGAGATGCCGTAGCGCCACCGAGAACCTTGCCGAGCGTGCTCTTCCGCGAGACGCCGACGAGGAGCGGGCGATGAAGAGTGGCCAGCTCGTCGAGCCGTCGGAGCAGTTCGAGGTTCTGGTCGGGCGTCTTCCCGAAGCCGATACCGGGGTCGAGGCAGATCCGCTCTTCGAGGATCCCGTTCTCGATCGCGAACCCCAGGCGTTCTTCCAGGAACGCCAACACATCGGAAACGACGTCGTCGTAGCAAGGGGCTGCCTGCATCGTTCGGGGCTCGCCCTGCATGTGCATGAGACAGAGGTATGCGCCCCCAGTCGCCACGACGTCGGCCATGGCCGGGTCGCCTCGCAGTGCCGTGATGTCGTTTACGAGCACAGCCCCGAGCTCGAGCGCACGCCGCGCCACCTCCGCTTTCGATGTGTCGATCGAGACATCGAGGCCGTCGAGCGCCTCGAGCACGGGCTCGACGCGCGCGAGCTCCTCCGCGGCCGAGACCGGCGCGGCTCCTGGCCGGGTCGACTCGCCCCCCACGTCCACGAGCGCGGCTCCCTCCTCGATGAGGCTCCGCGCGTGTGCGACGGCGACATCCGGGTCGACGAACCGGCCTCCGTCGGAGAAGCTGTCGGGCGTGACGTTGAGCACGCCCAGGACCGACGGCCGTGGCCAGCGGGTTTCGATCGGCGTGTCTCCCCGCATTGCGCGGAGGGTAGCTCCGTCTGGCACGGGGATCAGAATCGCGCTTCATGAGCACAATGCAGACAGGCAACACCGGCCCGCTCGGTCAGCAGAGAGGGATCGGCTTCGCGATCCTGATGGCCATCATCACGCTCGGGATCTACTCGCTGTACTGGGTCTTCAAGACCCAGGAGGAGGTGAAGAACCACTCCGGCCAGGGTGTCGGCGGAGTTCTCGGCCTGGTGATCTTCATCGTGGTAGGCATCGTCACCTGGTTCCTCGTCCCGTCAGAGGTCGGAAAGATGTACACGCAGGACGGGCGCACGGCTCCCTTCAGCGGGTGGACAGGCCTCTGGCTCCTGCTCCCGCTCGTCGGCCCATTCGTCTGGTTCATCAAGATCCAGGGTGCGCTGAACCGCTACTGGGAATCGAAGAGCACGGCAGGCTCGTTGCCGATGAACGAGCCCGGCGTCGCCTGAGCACCCCAGAAGGCCATGCGCGGTAGGGCCACCCAGGTGGCCCTACCGGCACTCGCCATCGTGGCGCTCGTCGGCATCGTCGCAATCGCGGCGACGGGCTCCACACCGGGCGGCTCGAGCGACTCTCGAGCACCGTCGGAGGGGCTGCTCGACGCCCTCTTCACGCTCGGGATCCTCGCCGTCATCGGCGGCGCGATCCTCCTCGTATGGGGCCTCGCACAGCGCCAGGCGATCGCGAGACAGGTGGCTTCCGGGCGCTATCCGCGATTCACGCTGGGAAGCTTCCTCGTTCTCGCGGGCATCATTGCGATCCTCGTCCGGCTCTTCTCGCACCTAAGCCCGCCGGAACGGGCAACAGTCGACGAGGAGACTGTGCTCGGCGGAGGGAACCCGGTCCCGACCCTGCCGGGCGAGACCGACCAGCTCAAGCCCTATGAGCCGAGCATCAGCTGGATCCCGATCGTGCTCGTCGTCGCTCTCGTGCTCGGGGCAGCTCTCGCATACGTCGTCGCCGAGCGGCGCAGCCGCCGGCAGCGGCAGCCTCGCGAGGTACTCGCCACCGAGCTCGCAGATGCGCTCGACGAGGCACTCGACGACCTCCGCGCCGAGACCGATCCGCGTCGGGCGATCATCGCGGCCTATGCGCGGGTCGAGCGAGTGCTGGCGGCGAACGGCATCGCCCGGAGGTCGTCGGAGACCGCTGAAGAGTATCTCGTCCGCGTGCTTCGGGACCTCGAGCTGGACCCTGCTGCGATCGGACGCCTCACAGCGCTGTTCGCGGAGGCTAAGTTCTCGCACCACGAGGTCGACGCGGAGATGAAGGAGGAGGCGATCGCCGCACTGGAGCACGTCCGGGACGAGTTGCGAGCACTGCGCGAGCGGCCGGAGCGTTTCTCAGCCGAAGCTCCGCAGGCGGCGACCTCGTGAAGCGTGACATCGTCGGGGCTCTCCGGTTCCTCGTGGTGCCGACGATCGCGCTGGCCCTGGTCGCCAGCGGAGCACCGGGGAGGCTCGAGCTCGCCGCCCGGGTCTACGGGCTGATCGTGTGCGCTGCCGCGCTGGTCGTCGCGCTCAACGCCCTGAGGCGCGTGTATCCACCGGAGACACCTCTCCGCAGCTCCCGAGGGAGGGTCTTGAGCATCCGCCGGCCGCCTCCGAGCCTCGCGCGTCTCGAACAGCTGGCCGCGCTCGGCGTTGCAAGCTCGTTCGACCTCCAGTACCGATTCCTTCCGCGGCTCAGGGCGATCGCGGCCGGCCTCCTCGCGTCTCGAAGGCGCGTACAGCTCGACTCGCAGCAGGAGGCGGCGAGACGCATCCTCGGAGACGAGACCTGGGAGCTCGTCCGCCAGGGGAGGCCCGCGCCTCGTGACCGGATCGCCAGAGGGATCAGCCCCGACGAGCTCTCTCGTGTCGCCGACTCCCTCGAGGCGGTCTGACAATGGATCTCGCCGAGGTCCGCCGTCTCTCGAGTCGAGCTCTCGACGAGGTCGAGGCGGTCATCGTGGACAAGCGCGAGCCGCTCGAGCTCGTCTTCCTCGCTTTCCTCGCCGACGGACACGTGCTGCTCGAGGACTACCCGGGGCTCGCGAAAACCCTGGCCGCTCGCTCGTTCGCTCAGGTTCTCGACATGGAGTTCGCACGGATCCAGTTCACGCCCGATCTGATGCCCTCCGACGTCACGGGCAGCTCGATCTGGAACCAGCGCGACGGGGACTTCGAGTTCCGGCCGGGCCCGATCTTCACCAACCTCCTCCTCGCCGACGAGATCAACCGCGCTCCGCCGAAGACGCAGGCCGCGCTCCTCGAGGCCATGCAGGAGCGGCAGGCAACGATCGAGGGCGTCACCCACCGCTTCGAGCCGCCGTTCCTCGTCGTTGCCACCCAGAACCCGATCGAGTACGAAGGGACCTACCCGCTCCCGGAAGCGCAGCTCGACCGCTTCCTCCTCCGTACGGCGTTCGGCTACCCGAGCCGGGAGGGAGAGGTCGACGTCCTCACGCGTCGGATCGAGCGCAAGACCGACGACGTCGAGCTCTCGAGCGTGATCGACCGCAGCACGTTGCTCGAGATGCAGAGCGCGGTCGAGTCCGTACACATCGCCGAGAGCGTGCGCGGGTACTGCGTCGACATCGTCGCGGCCACTCGCACGTCGCCGAGCGCCGCTGTCGGTGCGAGCCCTCGCGGGAGCCTCGCGCTCCTCAAGCTCGCACGCTGTCGCGCCGTGCTGGAAGGTCGTGACTTCGTGCTCCCGGACGACGTGAAGACGATCGCGGTGCCCGCGCTCGCCCACCGCCTCGTTCTCCGCCCAGAGCTCTGGGTCCAGCAGGTGACCGCCGAGGACGTCGTGCGAGAGGTGCTGGAGAACGTTTCGACGCCCCGTGCAGAGGACGTTCGACCCGTACGCTCGTGACGAGGACGGGCAACCCGCGCCTCGTCGGCTACGCGGCCGTGGCCGCCCTCGGTCTGCTCGGAGCTCTCGTGGTTCGGCGCCCCGAGCTCGCGACCCTCGCGGCGCCGTTCGCGCTCCTGCTCGTCTTCGGAACGCGCGCGTCCGACCCGGAGGTTGACGCCGAGCTGGTGGTAGAGATGGAGCGCGTTCTCGAGGGCTCGGCGTTCGAAGTGACGATCGTTGCGCGAGCCGAGCGAGCCGTCGACCGCGTCGAGCTCGCACTGGAGCTCCCCCGTGGAGTGGAGGTCGTGAAAGGCGAGCCGGCGTGGAGCCTACGGCTCGGCGGTGGCGAGGAGCGCGAGCTTCCCGTCGTCCTCCGCTGCACGAGCTGGGGCGTCTACAAGATCGGGGAGCTCCGGATTCGTGCGCGCGACGCATTCCGGATCGTGACGTGGGAGAAGCAGGTGCGTGCGACCCGCCGGCTGAAGGCATATCCACGGCCGGTCGCGCTCCGCCGACTTCTTCCGCCGATGCAGACGCAGGCGTTCGCGGGAAGCCAGGTCGCCCGTACGAAGGGGGACGGCGTCGAGTACGCGGACATCCGCGACTTCGTCCCCGGGGACCGCGTCAGGTCCATCAACTGGCGCGCATCTGCGCGCCGCCAGGGTCTCGTCGTGAACGAGCGTCATCCCGAGCGCAACGCCGACGTGGTGCTGTTCGTCGACAGCTTCGCGGACGTCCGCGGTCCGGATCGGAGCGTCCTCGAGGAGGCCGTTCGTGCGGCTGCCTCGCTCGCAGAGAAGTACCTCGAGCACCGTGATCGCGTCGGGCTCGTTGGCTTCGGTGGAGTCCTCCGCTGGCTCCATCCCGGCATGGGCGGGACACAGCGCTACCGGCTGATCGAGACGATGCTCGAGACCGGGGTCGAGCCCACCTACGCGTGGCGAGACGTCAATGTCATCCCCGCACGCATCCTCCCGCCGGCGGCCCTCGTCCTCGCCCTGAGCCCGCTCGTCGACCCACGCTTCGTCACGGCGCTCGAGGACCTGCGCGGCCGTCGCTACGACGTCGCGCTTGTCGAGGTCGATCCGGTGCCGCTCGTCGAGGTCGGCCGCACCGAGGTCGAGCGCGCCGCATACCGCCTCTGGGTGCTCGAACGCGAAGTGCTTCGCTGGCGCCTCGAGACTCGCGGCATTGCCGTCGCGACATGGGGCGACGGAGCCCTCGACAGCGCGCTCGAGGAGGTGAGGACGTTCAGGCGCTACGCACATCCGGCACGCGTCTAGCAACGGGCCTCGCGAGCGTGCTCTGCCTCCTGGCAGTCGCGTCCGTGCCCTTCGCGCGCGGCGACGACAGCTTCCAGGCCGTGCACATCCGGCTGACCGGAATCGCCTTCCTCGCGCTCGTGGCTGCACTCGTGCGCGGCTGGTCTCCTCTCGTCGCGCCCGCTGTCGCGCTCGCAGGTGGCGCGTATGCGGTCGAGCTCGCAGTGGACGATGCACCGCTGGACTCCGCTACCCCGGCAGTCGCCGTCGGGCTCTTGCTTGCCGCTGAGCTGTCGTACTGGTCACTCGACGAGCGCATTCGTACGCAAGGAGATGCCGGCCTCGGGCTCCGGCGTGCCGCGATCGTCGCGCTGGGAGGCGTGGCCGCGCTCGTCGTCACGGCCGCGCTTCTGGCCCTTGTCGACACCGTGCAAGCGAGGGGGTTCGCCGTCGACCTCGTGGGGATCCTCGCCGCGGCAGGCGTCCTCGCGACCGTGGCCGCTGTCGCGCTCCGTCAGTCGAGCAGAGGCTCGTAGAGCGGCCTCTCGAAGGGCCACTCGCTCGAGAGCCAGCTCGCGAGCGAATCGCGCAGAGGAGAATCGAGCTCTGCCCTGGAGGCACGGACCCACGAGCGGACGTGCGCGTCGTGCACGTTGTCGCGTGCCGGATAGATGTAGACGCACCCGATGACGTCGCCGTCCGGCTCGCGAGCGAGCACCGTGTATGTGAACCCCGTGCGCTCGTCGAAGTCGCGGGCATGACGCTCGAGGTCACGGAGGTTGTCGTCGAGCGTCATCTCGCGCGGCCAGCTGCTCTCCGGCCCGTAACCGGGTGAGGAGCGGATGTGCTCGACGCTCCCGGACCAAGCCGCGTAGTCGCGCTCGTTGCGCTCGGGGTCGAGCGGCTCGAGCCTGAATGCAGTGGTCTCGAACCCGTGTGGCGGCTCGAATCCGCCTGGGACGAATTCCTCTGACGTCAGGAGGTCGCCGGGTCCGGCGGGGGCTGCATCGCCGCACCGGGAATCGGTCGCGGCTGCGGCTTCAGCTTCGGCTTCGCCTCGGCCTCGGGCTCCTCGATCACGGGAGCCGGGCTCTCCTCCGGGAAGACCGATTCCTCGGACTCGCCAGCGAGGAGGCGCTCAAACTGCTCCTTGTCGATCGTCTCGCGCTCGATGAGGATCGCCGACAGCCGATGGAGCTCGTCCATGTGCTCCCGGAGCACGCGGACCGCGCTCTCGTGCCCCTCCGCGATGACGCGGCGAATCTCGTCGTCGATTTCCTTCGCGACCTCGTCCGAGTAGTCGGGCTCGGAGCCCATGTCGCGGCCGAGGAACGGGAGATCGTGGTTCCGGCCGAGGACGCGCGGGCCGAGCTTCTCGCTCATGCCGAAGCGCATCACCATCGACTTCGCAGTGGCCGTCACGCGCTCGATGTCGTTGGCGGCGCCGGTCGTGATCTCGTGGAAGACGAGCTCCTCGGCGGCCCTCCCCCCGAGCGTCATCGCGAGCTCGTCCATCAGGGCCGACTTCGTCGTCAGGTAGCGATCCTCGGTCGGCAGCGAGATCGTGAGACCGAGCGCCTGGCCTCGCGACATGATCGTGATCTTGTGCACGGGGTTCGTGTCCTCGAGGAAGTGGCCGACGAGAGCGTGCCCCATCTCGTGGTAGGCGATGATCTTGCGCTCCTTCTCGGAGAGCAGGCGGGCCTTCTTCTCCGGCCCGGCGATCACGCGCATGATCCCCTCCTCGAGCTCGTTCTGCTCGATCATCTTCTTGCCGTTTCGAGCGGCGAGCAGAGCGGCTTCGTTGATCAGATTCGAGAGGTCGGCTCCGGTGAAGCCGGGTGTACCCGCGGCCAGCGTGTCGAGATCGATGTCGCGCGCGATCGGCTTGCCGCGCGAGTGCACCTCGAGGATCTTGCGGCGGCCGAGTCGATCCGGGCGATCGACCACGATCTGGCGGTCGAAGCGACCTGGTCGCAGCAGTGCTGGGTCGAGAATGTCGGGGCGGTTCGTCGCGGCGATCAGGATGACGTTGTCCTTCACCTCGAAGCCGTCCATCTCGACGAGGAGCTGGTTCAGCGTCTGCTCACGCTCGTCGTGCCCGCCGCCGAGACCCGCGCCGCGGTGTCGACCCACGGCGTCGATCTCGTCCATGAAGATGATGCAGGGCGACGCCTGCTTCGCCTGCTCGAAGAGGTCGCGAACGCGCGAGGCGCCGACGCCGACGAACATCTCGACGAAGTCGGAGCCGGAGATCGAGAAGAACGGGACGCCTGCCTCGCCTGCGACTGCACGGGCGAGCAACGTCTTGCCGGTGCCGGGCGGGCCGTACAGCAGCACCCCCTTCGGGATGCGCGCGCCGAGCGCCTGGAACTTCTTCGGGTTCTCGAGGAACTCCTTGATCTCGTGCAGCTCCTCGACCGCCTCGTCCGCGCCGGCGACGTCCTTGAAGGTGACCTTGGGCGAGTCCGGAGACATGCGCTTCGCGCGGCTCTTGCCGAAGCTCATCACCTTGGAGCCGCCGCCCTGGACCTGGTTCATGAGGAAGATCCAGAAGGCGATGAGGATGACGAACGGCAGGACGTTGATGAGGAGGGCCCACCACGCCGACGACCCCGTGCCCTTCGAGTCGAACTTGACGTTCTGGCGCTCGAGAAGGTTCTGGAACTGCGTCGCCGACTGAGAGGTCGGGTAGTTGACCCTGACCTTGCCGCCCTCGACGAGGTTGGCGGTGATCTGCTGTCGGTTCGGGTTGAACTCGACGTCGTTGACCGCGCCTTCCTTGACCTTCGAGATGAGCTGGGAGTAGGTGATCTTCTGCTGCTGGGAACGGCCGGGCAGCAGCGTCTGACTCGCCAGGTAGACGAGCAGCACGATGATGATGAGCGGGAAGAGTGCGCTGCGGAAGAAGCGATTCATGTCAGTCGTCGCAGGGTAGCACCGTCCATCTTCGGCACCCAGGCAGGGATCCCCTGTCCCTCGTTATAGCCCGATTGAGCGGCCACGTGGCGTTCGGCACGAGCTCGGCCTTCGTGCGAGGCGCCTGGGCGTACCAAGACGACCTACGCCGAGGCCGGCACGAGATCGGCGTGGAGCACGGCGACGTACGGGAGGTTGCGGTAGCGCTCCGCGAAGTCCAGGCCGTACCCGATCACGAACCGGTTGGGGATCTCGAACCCCACGTAGCGCACCGGCACGTCGATCTCACGCCGCTCGGGCTTCGTCAGCAGGGTCACGACCTCGAGTGAGGCGGGCTTGCGCGCGCGGAGGTTGCGCATGAGGTACGAGAGCGTGAGGCCGGAGTCGATGATGTCCTCCACCACGAGGACGTCACGGCCGGACACATTGATGTCGAGGTCCTTCAGGATCCGGACGACTCCGGAGGAGTCGGTGGCGGCGCCGTAGCTCGAGATCGCCATGAAGTCGATCTCGCAGGGCACGGTCAGCTCGCGCATGAGGTCGGCCATGAAGAAGACGGCGCCCTTGAGGACGCCGACCAGGAGGAGGTCTCGGCCCGCGTAGTCGGCCGAGATCTCCACACCGAGCTCGCCGATCCGCGACTGGATCTGGTCCTCCTCGATGAGGATCTCCCCGACGCCCCTCTCCAGCTCTGCCTGTGTCACGCCTCGGCATCTTTCCATGCGCGGACTGCGTCTTCCCAACCAGGTGCCTCGGCGAGGCCCGGAACCGCGATCACGTCGTCGTCGGCGTCCACGACCAGAGGCCACGTGTCGCGCGCAGCTCGCGGCACTTTCGCGTCGACGAAGACGTCCTGCACCTTCTTCCGTCGCCCCGCGAGGCGGTCACCGGGTCGGCGCGTTCGCACGCTGAGATCCGAACGACTGGTCTCGATACGCCAGGGCCCGAAGGCCACGCGACCCTCGAGCCGCACCTCGTCGTACTCGCGGACCGCACGAACGCCGGCGCCCAGGTCGGCCGCCTTCGTTCCCCACGTCGACTCGAGGAGCGATGCGAGCCCGCGCTCGAGCTCCCTCGGAAGTCCCGGTCGCTCCTCGGCGAGCGCGAGGAGATTCCGCTCGGCGCCCGGGTGGAGGCAGCGCAGGAGCGGGAGGATCTCGTCGCGGACGAGGCCGCGCTTCGTGCCCTCATTCGACGAGTCGACGCGGTACGTGAGACCGTGCTCCTCGCAGTAGCCGGCCGTCTCCTCGCGCCAGATATCCAGAAGCGGTCGAACGACCTTGTCCTCGCGCCTCCGCTTGATGCCCTTCGTCGTCCCGGACGAGACGAGGCGGTACAGGACGGTCTCGACCTGGTCGGACGCGGTGTGGCCGGTGGCACGAAGTCCGAAGCGCTCGGTGACCTCGTACCTGACTGCGCGCAGCTCGGCCTCGCTCGCACCCTGAGACACCGAGGCGCACGTGATGATCTCGGCGTCCATCGCCTCTCGACAGAGCCGTGCGTCCTCGTCCGACTCCGCACCGCGCAGGCCGTGCTGCACGTGGACGGCGGACACCCGGTACCCGAGCTCGCGCAGGACGTGCCAGAGACACGTCGAGTCTGCGCCACCGGACACGAGGCACGTCACCGCGCCGCCGGCCGGAATCAGGTCGTGGCGACGGATCGCCTGCTCGACGCACTCTGGGAGGGCACTCACGGTGCCATTGTGCCCGTGCTAGCCGTGGACGGCAGAGGCGTCCACGACCTCGGACGCCGGCGGCAACGCGATCTCGACCGGCTCGTTGTAGTCCCAGATCTCGAAGGCCAGCGAGGCGTCGCTCGACTGCGAGGACGCAGGATTCGTCGCCGTCAGCGCCATCGAGAGCTTCCGGACGAGCCCCGCCGAGTCGATCCAGACGTCGACCGGGACGTCGGCGATGCCCGACTGCGCTGCGAGCTGGTCGACGAGCGACTGGGTCTTCGCCTGGTCCACCCCAGGCGCCTTCATGGCGAGCTGGGCAGGGTCGACGACCGCGCGGTAGTGGGTCGTGTCGACTCCGTGGAGCTGCTCGGTTCCGACCGTCTCGATGTCACTCGTGACCGCATGGAGCGCCGTCAGGAGGTCGCGCGGGTCGCTCTGCGCGAACTGTTCGAACTCGTGAAACTCGACGCCCCCCGCGCTCTGCCCCTCCTCTGCACGGATCCACGACTTTCCGTCGGGCAGCTTGTCGTCCATGGCCGGGAAGCGCACGTAGCCGACGTCGCCGTCCTGGATCACCTCGATCTTCCAGCCGGCTGGATCGTCGAAGTCAGGGGCGTCCTGCGCGTTCGGCCCGGCGAGACCGGCGAAGAGACCTCCGAGCAGCTTCGCCAGCGACGACATGTCGACGGCGAACGAGGAGCGCTGCGAGGCCCTGTCGAACGCCCCCTCCCCGGAGAATGCGAACGGCTCGTCCGTGCCGGGGAACGTCATCGACATGTCGAACGAGAAGCGGCCGCTCTTCGCGTCTGCGCTCGTCGAGGCGGACCGCGAGAGCTCTTGGAAAGAGATCGGCTCGCCGCTGACGACAGACGAGCTGCCACCACTGCCGCCACATCCCGCAGCGACCACCGCACCAACGGCAACGAGAATCGCACCGACGAGGCGAGCACCCATCACACGGGAGGTCGGAAGCAAGCCCGCAGCTCTCATCCTTCGTTCGGGGGATCCCTGAAGACCGGGACGCGACTCCATGCCTCGAGCAGTGTGGCAGCGCAGAGGACGGCATAACGATCGAGCCGCTGAGTGACGGCATGCGGCACAGGCGCGATCCGCGCCGTCGGCGCGAGACCTGCAGCCGCATCGAGCACGTACCGGATCATCAGCGCATGGCCCACGAGGAGCACGCGCTCCTCGGAACGCGCGGCAACGAGCCCGATCGCGTCGGCGAACCGTGCTGCAGCTTGCGCGCGACTCTCGTCGCCCCCCGGAGGCGGAACGTCCGGCGCATGCGCCGCGGCCCATTCGCGGTACTCCGCGAGCGAGCCGCCGTCGTAGGACCCGAAGTCGATCTCGTTCAGCTCGGGTATGACGACGACGGGCACCTCGCGACCCTCGAGCGCGAGTGCGAGCGTCTGCTGTGTGCGCGCGAACTGCGATGTCACGGCAAGCGAGAGCTTCTCCTTCGCGAGCTCACTCGCGAGCGCCCGCGCCTGCACGACGCCTGCAGGCGTCAGCCCCTCGGCCGGCGCGGTGCCGGAAGCGAAGCCCTTCTCGTTCGAGCCGGCGAGGGCGTGCCGGACGAGCAGGAGCTCGCGCACCTAGTGGTCGCTCCGGGAAGTCCGCACATCCTTCGCGCGGCTGCGAACACGTCGCATGCCGTCGTCCTCGGCCTGCCACGTACGTTCGAGTACGCGGCCTCCCTGCGTCCTCGGCCTGCTCTGTTCTCGCCAGCGAATCACATCCGGACTTCCCGGAGAGACCACTAGAACAGGAGCGAGCGGTAGTCGAGGACGTGCTTCATCCCGATCGCCTCGTACAGCCTGATGGCCGGGTCGTTCTCGGCGCGGACGAACAGGCACACCGTCGGAACGCGCTCGAGCAGCAGCCGACAAAGATCCGAGAGCCCGCGCGCCCCGTAGCCGCGTCGACGGACCCCGGGATCCACCCACACTTGCTGCAGCTGCACGGCCTCGGGAGTCCAGGCGGACGCTTCGGCCTTGAACAGGATCACGCCTTCCTCGATCCAGAGCCACGACCGCTCGTCCTCTATCTGGCTCCGCGTGCGCCAGCGGAATCCCTCGGCATCCCGCTTCATCGGATCGATCCCGATCTCCTGCTCGTGCGCGGCGGCGCATGCGGGCATGAGCATCTCGAGGTCTCCGAGCGTCGCTGACCTGAGTCCGGTCTCACCCGGCGGCGGTGCCGTGCGGATGACGTACACCGGCTGGCCGGGCCGATCCTCGCGGGGACGAGGCAGGCGCGACCGCGCTTCCTCCCAGAGCTCCGACACCGCGCGCTGCTCTCCGATGAGCATGCGCGGTGCCGAGCGCGCCACGTCGCGGGCGAACGCTCCGCAGTCGAGTCCGGACGGCACCGCGTTGATGCCGAGATGGCACAGCGCCGAAAGCTCGCCGTTCTCGGCACGCGCGACGAACCGGCCGAGCCCGCGTCGTGCGACGTCCTCGAGAAACACGCGCTCGACGGGGTCCTCGCCGCAGAACCGGAGGATCTGCTCCTCCCTGGGCTCGATAACCTTTGACGACAAGACGAGGAACTCTAGAGCCGGTTCCGTACGACCCCTGGCACGCCGAATCCGTAGGGTTCCGCACATGCCGATCCACCTTCGCGCCGAGCACGGCACCTACGCCGAGGCATGCCTCCTCCCCGGAGACCCGCTCCGCAGCAAGTACATCGCCGAGACGTTCTTCGACGATCCGGTCGAGGTGAATGCCTACCGGGGACTCCTCGGCTACACAGGGACGTTTCGGGGAAAGCCCGTATCCGTCCAGACGAGCGGAATGGGATGCCCCTCGGCGGCGATCGTAATCGAGGAGCTCGTCCAGCTCGGGGTCACCAAGATCCTTCGCGTCGGCACGTGCGGCGGGCTCAAGGCCGGAATCATGGGCGAGCTCATCATCCCGCTCTCGGCAGCTGCAGCCGACAGCACCGCACTGCAGTACGTCGACAACGAGCCGTATGCACCCACCGCCAGCTTCGAGCTCGTCCACGAGCTCGTCCATCAGGCAAAGGAGCTCGGAACGTCGGTGCGCGTAGGCCCGATCGTGTCGAGCGCGGTCTTCTACCAGCCGGACACGAGCCAGGCGCAACGTTGGTCGGAGCGCGGGATTCTCGCCGTCGAGATGGAGGCCGCGGTCCTCTTCACGCTCGGAGCGCTACGCAAGATCCAGGCGGGCTGCGTGCTCCTCGTGAGCGACCTCGTCCCCGGTGCTCACCCCGTCGGCGGGGGCCAGTTCGTCTACATCTCGGATGACGAGATGAAGACAGCGGTCGACGAGATGTCCGAACTCGCGCTGCACGCGATCACAGCTGATTAACGCGCGCGGCACCGTCTTCCTCGTCAACCCGGCTTCGGCCGGCGGGTCGACGGGCAAGCGCTGGCCGGAAATCGCGCACCGCGCGGCGGCGCGAGGGCTCGAAGGCGATGTGCTCATCTCCGAGCGACCAGCTCAGCTCGGAGAGCTCGCGGCCGACGCCGTGCGCGGCGGCGCGACCCTGCTCGTCGTCGTCGGCGGCGACGGCGCCGTGAACGAGGTGGTGAACGGCATCCTGCCCGCCGCCGAAGGCGTCGAGATCGCCGTGATTCCCCGCGGGACGGGCTGGGACTTCGTCCGCACGTTCGGCATCCCGCGCGACATCGACGGGGCGATCGACGTGGCTCTCGACGGCGACGTGCGCGAGGTCGACGCCGGCGCCGTCTCGTATCGCACCTGGGCAGGCGAGGAGGCGCGTGCGTACTTCGCGAACGTTGCGAGCGCCGGGATATCGGGAGCGATCGCGCAACGGGCGAACGAGTCGTCGAAGGCGCTCGGGGGGAAGGTGTCCTACTACTGGGCGACGCTGTCGGTCTTCTTCGGCTGGCAGATCGGCGAGATGCGCGTGACCGTCGACGACGAGACGAGGGGGGGCCGCATGATCGACGCGATGATCTGCAACGGGCGCTTCCTCGGCGGAGGGATGATGATGTGCCCCGACGCGGAGCCGGACGACGGTCTCTTCGACGTGCTCCTCATCGGCGACGTGACCAAGCGCGACCTCGCGTTCGTCCTGCCGAAGACGTACAAGGGCAAGCACCTCCCCCACCCGCGGCTGGAGCTCCTGCAAGGACGCACCGTCACGGTCGATGCAGATGAGCCGCTCCCGATCGAGATCGACGGCGAGCAGCCTGGGACCACGCCGACGCGGTTCGAGGTACTGCCGCGCGCCCTGCGGCTCCGCGTTCCCGCTACGAGCTAGCCGGTTTCCGAGGGGACTGGCCGCGCGCCGGGGTCTTGGCCCTCTTGAGCGCGGCGACCTCCTTCTCGAGCTTCACGACGCGCGCTTCGAGCGCGTCGATCCCGCGCACCTTCTTCGCCATCTCGTCGACCCGCGCACGCAGGTCGTTCACCGCGGTGACCGCCTTCTGCCCGCCGGGAAGTTCGGCGAGTCGGTGGAGTGCATCCTCTCCCGCATCCGCGAGCCTGGTGACGAAGTCCTTCTCGGCCGTCTCCTTCGTCTTCTGTGTGGTTTCCGTCATGCCGCAGTCATACCAGCCCCGCGGCGACCGCGCTGAACCCGACTTGGCGCGATCGTCACAGAGTGGGAAGTTCGCGTGAGCTTCGCTGCGCATGGAACGAAGTTCACGCGGCGCTCGTCGACGAAGCTCGCTTAGCCGAGGGCGTCGAGCACAGACGAGAGCGTCTCCCCCGCTCCGGCGTCGACCTTCAGAAGCGCCTGCTCGTCGAGCGCGGTCGGACCGCGGTTCACGATCGCGAACGCTCTCGCCTCGAGCGGCAACCCGGCGACGGGCCAGACCTCGAGCGACGAGCCGACGACGAGGACGATTCCGGCTCCGCGCGCGAGCTGCGTCGCGCGCTCCATCGCGCCCGCTGGGAGGAGCTCGCCGAACATGACGACGCCTGGCTTGAGCGGCTCGCCGCACTGAGGACAGGCCGGAACGGGGCTGTCCTCGAGCTGTGTGAGGACTGCCTCGGCGGGCTCGGTCCAGAGGCAGCCGAGACACTGGGCCGAGCGGATCGAGCCGTGCACCTCGATCACGTCCTCGCTCCCGGCCCGGCTGTGCAGGGTGTCGATGTTCTGCGTGACGACCGCCTGCACGACGCTGCGGCGCTCGAGCTCGGCCAACGCGAAGTGAGCGGCGTTCGGCTGCGCGTCGCGCAGCACGTGGATCCGCTCGCGATAGAAGCCCCAGACGCGCGCCGGATCACGACGGAAAGCCTGAATCGAGGCGACCTCGAAGGGGTCGACCTCGGCCCAGATCCCGGTGGGCGAACGGAAGTCGGGGATTCCCGACTCGGTCGACACGCCGGCACCGGTAAGGACGACGCACGGCTGCCGCTCACTGATGAGAGCGGCTAGCTCGGCGGCGGACACGACCGGATCGTAGTGTTGCTAGCGTGCACGGCTTCGCGTTCTCGACGGACGTTCGCATCCGGTTCGCCGAGACGGACGCACAGGGCATCGCCCACCATGCGTCGTTCGTGGTCTGGCTCGAGGTCGCCCGCGTCGCGTACCTCGAGACACACGCAGGCGGCTATCAGGCGATCAGAGACCGGGGGCTCGAGGCGCTCACGACCGAGGTGCACCTCGAGTACCACCGAGCCGCCTACTTCGACGAGACGCTCACCGTCTGGACGCGCTGCACGGGGCTCCGCGGCGCCCGCTTCACCTACGAGTACCGCATCACGCGAGGCGACGAGCTCGTGGCCGAGGGGCACACGAGGCACGCGACCGTCGACCGCGAGACGTATCGCCCGACGCGCGTTCCGGCCTGGCTCGCCGAGGCGATCGCTACGGCCGAGGCGCCGGCGGCGTAGGCGTCGTCTCGTCCGGCGTCGAGGTGTCGGGCTGCGCGGGTTTCTTGCCCTTGGGAGCCGGCTTCGCGGCGACTTTCGTACCCACGTGGACGACGCGCTTCTCGCCCTCGTACGACGTCGACCACGTCTCCGATCGGATGAGCTCGCCGTCACTGGAGTAGATCGCGCGCGTCGCGCTCGTGCGGGTGGGCGGGGTGCCGTCTTCCTCGACCACGGTCTTCCCCTTCTCGAGCGTCGGATCCTCGATCTTCTCGACCGGGATGCGACCCGTCTTCACGAGAGACGTCGCAGAGCTCTCGACCCGTCGGTTCTCGCCACCGTAGATGGCGACGCTGATCCCGTCGCCCTCGACGAAGCCCTTGACGAGCACCCAGGACTTCGTGTCGTTCACGAACTTGAGATCGAGCGACGGCCAGTAGACGGTCGCGTCGCGGCCGAGCTGGTAGCGGCTGATGTACAGCGAGTGCGGGTGCCGCTCGGTGATCCGGAGCCCCGCTTCCCAGGCAGCGTTGAAGACGGTGGTCGCGACCTGCGACGTTCCGCCCCCAACCTCCTCCGCGTACTCGGTGCCCACGATCACCGGCGCCGGGCGGAACCCTCGCTCGATCGTCCGCTCGCCGATCGCGTCATTGAGCGAGAACGTGCCTCCGGGTGCGACGAGCGTATCGTCGAGCGCCTTGACGCCGAGCTGGAGGTTCGTGATCCGGTCGAACGTGCCGGAGTAGTACGTCTTGTAGGACGACATGCGACGATCGATGCCCATCGCGAGCCCTTCTGCCGTCGAGCGCTCGGGTGTGGCGTGGACGACCTGGAGTCGTGCCACCCGGTTGGCGGGTCGCATCGCCGCACGGAGGATCGCGCGCGCCGCCTGAGGCACGTTGAGCTCGAAACCGTCGCGTGCCGGCACTACCTGGACGGACGCGTCGTACACCGCGAAGCCAGCGTCACGAGCCGGCCGGCCCACGGTTCCCGAGAGCGCACGGAAGTACTTGTCGGCGGCGGGCCCCCCGATTGCAAGCTGCGTGGCGCCGTCCTTCGGGAGGCTCAGGAGCTCGGCGATTCGCCACCGGGGAACTCGGAAGCTGCGCGTGCCGGCCTTCACGACCAGGGGCCGCGAGACGGCGATCCGCGCACTCTCCGCAGCACCGGCGAGCATCTTGGCGCTGACCTGGGGCGGGGTCACCTCGACGGGAAGGGCGGTCGGCACCGGCATCCGGTCGAGCGCACCGAGCGCACGCACGATCACCTCCGCCGCCGCGTCGCGGTCGAGACGACTGCCGGGCTGATCGGGCACCACCTGGATTCGGACCCCGCGGCGCACGAGCTTCGCGCTCTTCGACTGCCGATCGACGTCGTCCGCGATCCTGTCGAGGGCGTACTCCAGGGCCGCGTCCGACACTGCGAGTCGTGGCAGCACCTGAGCGCCGAAGACGCGTGCACGGAGCCTCCGGAAGCCGCGAAGCGGACCGAATCCGTCGCCCGCGCGACCGGCAGCCGCGACGGCGCTGGTCCAGTCGGGCTGAACGGCGAGCTGGTTGGCGGCGAAGCTGTAAGAGCGCCCGGCGGCAACGAACTCGACCGGATCGGCCGAGCTCCGCTCGAAGAGCCCGTCGAGCTTGGCGACCGCTTCGCGCTTCGTGAGCCCTCCGACGTCGACCCCGGCGACCTCTGTTCCCGCCGCGAGCTCGTTCCGCGAGCCGGCGAACGCGAGACCGACCAGGACCGCCAGGAGAGCTACGACTCCGATCGCGAGTGCTACGACACGAGTCGTCGGAACCGACCGCCTGCGGTGGCGGCTTCCGGGAGCGTAGAGAGGTGACCCGACCTGCACGAACGCCGAATCGTACCCGCCCTCGGATGGTCCTAATCGGTCTCCATGAGTCGCTTTCGGAGAACGCGGAACCCGACCTCGGGACGTCGTTCGACCTCGTCGAACCCCGCCTTCTCGTACAGGCGGCGTGCAGCTGCGTTCGCGTCCTGCACACCCAGCTCGACGGCGTCCGCCTCTCCTGCCACCTCCTCCTCGAGAAGGCGCAGGACCGCTCCTCCAACGCCGCGTCCGCGGAACTCCTCGTCGAGGAGGAGGGCGTGGACATGGAGTGTTCGGTCGCGCATCTCGGTCCAGACGGATCCGGCCGCTGCGCCGTCGACCTCGACCTCCCGGATCCGTCCAAGGGACTGCATCTGCTCTTCGATCTCGTCACGGGTCGTTCCGATGGCGGCGAGCACCGTCGCCAAGCCACCAATGAAGCTCGCTTCGAATCGGGCTCGGAACCGGTCGTCTGCAGCGGCCGGGACGAGCCGCACGTCGATCAGAAGACGAACAGCTCGATCCCGCCCGAGACGTACAGCGCCACACCGGTGATGTACGCGGCGAGGTCGGAGCAGAGGAACGCGATCGCGTTCGCGATGTCCTGCGGCTCACCTGGCCGCTTGAACACCGTGCGCGCGGCGATCCGCTCGTTCATGACGGGGTTCGCCATGTGGAACGCCTCGGTGCCGATGATTCCAGGGACGATGGCGTTGCACGTGATCCCGTACCGCCCGCCTTCCATCGCGAGCGTCTTGGTGAGGCCGAGGATGCCGGACTTCGTCGTCGAGTAGCTCGCCTGACCGAAGCCGCCGAGCGTCCCCGCGACCGAGGCCATGCTCACGATCCGCCCCCAGCCACGCTCCTTCATGTGCGGCCACACGGCCTGCGCGCAGTTGAAGCCGCCCGTGAGGTTGACGCGCAGGTCGCGCTCCCACAGCTGTGGGCTCTGGTCGGGGAACTGCCCGACGTGATCGAGTGTGCCCGCGTTGTTCACCAGGACGTCGACGGAGCCGAGCTCCTCGACCGTCCGCGCCACGGCCGCAGCGACCTGCTCGCGATCGGTGACGTCGCAGCGCACTGCGAGCGCGCGACGGCCGAGGCTCCGGATCTCGTCGACCGTCTCCTCCGTGTGCACCATCCCCTGCGTGCGTGCGGCGGTCGCAAGCGCGCCCCACGCGTCGGTCTCCTCGGACAGCTGCGACTCGACGAGAATGTCGGCGATCGCGACATCGGCGCCCGCGCGGGCGAGCGTCAGCGCGTCGGCCCGCCCGAGGCCCCGCGACCCGCCGGTGACGAAGGCGACGCGGCCCGAGAGGTCGATCTCGATCGCCACGACTCGAGACCCTAGTCGCCGCGCGGGATGAAGATCTCCTTCGCGATCACGAGCCGCTGGATCTGCGAGGTTCCCTCGTAGATCTGGAAGAGTTTCGCGTCGCGCATGAGCTTCTCCACCGGGTACTCCTTGATGTACCCGTAGCCGCCGAAGATCTGCACGGCGTCGGTCGTCACCTTCATCGCAGTGTCGGCGGCAAAGAGCTTCGCGAACGACGACTGGAGCGTCGCCCGTTCGCCCTGGTCGTGGAGCCAGGCCGACTGCCAGACGAGCAGACGCGCGGCTTCGATCGCCGTCGCCATGTCGGCGATGAGGAAGTTCACGCCCTGGTGCATCGCGATCGGGACGTCGAAGGTAACCCGCTCCTTCGCGTATTCCACAGCGAGCTCGAACGCCGCCTGCGCGACCCCCACGGCGCCCGCCGCCGTGCCTGGCCGGGTGAAGTCGAGGGTCTTCATCGCAATCTTGAAGCCGTCGCCCTCCTCGCCGAGGCGATTCGCGACGGGCACGACGACGTCCGTGAGGGCGAAGGCGGAGGTGTCGGTGGAGCGCTGGCCCATCTTGTCGAGGTGCTTCTCGATCTGGACGCCCGGTGTGTCCATCGGGACGACGAACGCCGAGATCCCACGGTGCCCCTTTGCCGGATCGGTCTTTGCGAACACGACGGTCCACGTCGCCTGGCCGGCGTTCGTGATGAACGTCTTGGAGCCGTTGAGGACGTACTCGTCGCCGTGCCGGACAGCGGTCGTCTTCATGCGAGCGACGTCCGAACCGGCGTCCGGCTCGGAGAGGCCGAACGAGCAGAGAATCGGCTCGTCGAGCAGCGGAGGCAGCCAGGCCTCCTTCTGCTCGTCGGAGCCTGCGAGCAGCACGGGGCCTGCCCCGAGGCCGTTCGCCAGGATCGACGTGCCGATCCCCGAGCAGCCCCAGTTCAGCTCTTCGCCGACGAGCATGCCGTCGAACGCGGGGAGCCCGATACCGCCGAGCGACTCGGGAACGTGAAGGTTCATGAGCCCGAGCTCGTGCGCCTTCGCGATGACGTCGACGGGGTGCGTCGAGTGCTCGTCGTACTCCGCCGCCTTGGGCCTGATCTCCCTCTCGGCGAACTCTCGTGCGAGAGCGCGGAGCTCGCGCTGCTCGGGCGTCAACGCGAACGAAACGCCACCGGCGACACCGGTCTCCAGCTGTGTCATGACCTTCGCTCCTGCGGTCGATTGACTAGTCAGTCAACTTCAAGTCTACGTCGCCCGTCGACTGCCGGTCAAGCCGGAGGGGCCGCGTTCCGTAGGATGTCGGCCGCATGGCGACGACCACCGAGCGCCCCGCTCTCGACCCGCTCGACTACCTCGCGATCGACGCCCTCCTCGACGACGAGGAGCGTGCGATCCGCGACACGGTCAGGCAGTTCGTCCGCGACAACGTCCTCGACGAAGTCGGCGACTGGTTCGAGAACGGAACGTTCCCACGCGAGCTCATCAATGAGCTCGGCAAGCTCGGCCTCCTCGGAATGCACCTCGAGGGCTACGGCCTCCCGGGTGCGAGTTCGGTCGCATACGGCCTCACGTGCATGGAGCTCGAGGCGGGCGACGCCGGCGTCCGGAGCGCGGTCTCCGTTCAGGGATCGCTGGCCATGTTCCCAGTATGGAAATGGGGTTCCGAGGAGCAGAAGGAGCGATGGCTGCCGCCTATGCACACCGGAGAGGTGGTCGGGTGTTTCGGCCTCACGGAGCCCGACGCCGGCTCGGACCCGGGCTCGATGCGCACCCATGCGCGGAGAGACGGGACCGACTGGATCCTCAACGGCGCGAAGATGTGGATCACGAACGGCACGATCGCGGACATCGCCATCGTCTGGGCACGCACTGACGAAGGTGCGATTCGCGGCTTCATCGTCGAGAAGGGGATGCCCGGCTTCTCCGCACCGGAGATCCACAAGAAGCTCTCGCTCCGTGCGTCTGTGACCTCCGAGCTCGTCCTGCAGGACGTGCGCGTGCCCGACGACAACGCGCTGCCCGGAGCGACGACGCTCCGTGGGCCTCTCTCGTGCCTCAACGAGGCCCGGTTCGGCATCGTCTTCGGCGCCGTGGGGTCGGCGAGGGCGTGTTTCGAGTGCGCGCTCGACTACGCGAAGGAGCGCATCGTCTTCGGCAAGCCCATCGCCGCCTACCAGCTCACGCAGGCGAAGCTCGCCGAGATGGCCCTCGAGATCAACCGTGCCAGCCTCGTGGCACTCCATCTCGGCCGCATGAAAGACGATGGGACGCTACGCCCTGAGCATGTGAGCCTCGGGAAGATGGGCAACGTGCGAGGTGCGCTCGAGGTCGCGCGGACAGCCCGGACGATCCTCGGCGCGAACGGAGTGACGCTCGAGTACCCGGTGATCCGTCACGTGAACAACCTCGAGTCCGTGCTCACGTACGAGGGCACGCACGAGGTGCACACGCTCGTCGTCGGTCAGACACTGACCGGCGAGAACGCGTTTCGCTGAACCGCTAGAGGCTTGATGTGAAATTGGCGCGAGGTCGGGGACGGTCACGACCAAGCCGGGCGACGACGGCGCGACTCGTGCAGGCTTGAAGCCTGTGCGAGGCGTGACGGTGGCGATCCGGCGCAGTGTCGTGGCCGCCATCCGGCCCGTGTGAATTTCACATCAAGCCTCTAATCCTCGCCTTCCCAGTAGTCGAGCATCGGTCCGGGCCGGCTCATGAGGATGCGCTCGCCCGCGACGCTCCGCGCTCCGACCTTGCCCGAGTCGGGGTACTCGACGATGTCGGGGGCTATCAGGGACGAGAGCATCAGAACCCGGATCGGCCCGTCGGTTCGGTTCGAGACCTGATGGGCGCCCGCCTTGCCGCGCGGGAAGACGACGACGTCGCCCTCCGCGAGCTCCTGCTCGCCGTCCGGCGACCGCAGCGTCGGCGTGCCGCGTACGACGATGAGCCACTCCTCGTTCGCGTGATGGAGGTGGTACGGCCACAGGCGATCCCCTGGCTCGAGCTCGTACACACTCCCTCCGAGGAGCTCCGCTTCGAGGCGCACGCCGACCCAGCCGTCCTTGCTGCGCCAGCCCGGCCGCTCCTCGACTCGATCCCACTCGTCGCCGAAGAGATTGAACGTCTTCACGTGTCGAGACTAGACGGACAGTCCGCGCAGCGCTACCTCGATCGCAGTCCGCTCTGCCTTCGTGACGTCGTGCTCGCTGTCGGGCAGCTGGCGCAGCACCCAGCCTGTGAGGACCTCCTCCAACCCGCCGTAGAACACCCAGCTCGCGAGCCGCGCGTCGACGCCGGGGCGGAACGCACCTGACGCCTGCCCCTCCTCGATGACCCGCTGGATGATCGCGAACGCCTCGCTCACCTCTGCGACCTGCCCCTGGAGGTGCTGGCTCCTCGCGACCTCGCGAACCATGACGGTCACGAGGGCGGAGTCGTTGCGCCACGTCCGCAACAGGATCTTCGCGATGCCCGCGAGCTTCTCCTCAGCCGGCTCGTCGGTGTCCTCGACGGCGCGGAACCGCTTGATGAGCTCCCCCCAGTTCTCGACGAAGATCGTCCGCAGCACGTCGTCCTTGGACGCGAAGTAGTGGTACAGGAGGCCGTGCGCGACGCCGGCGTCCTCCGCGATATCGCCGACGCGTGCCCCGTGGTAGCCGTGCTCCGCGAAGACGCGAATGGCCGCGTCGAGGATCTGCTTCCGCTTCTCCCTGTGTGCGATTGAACCGTCAGTCAACGTCGCCGAGAATAGAGGTACGCTCCGCCCGCGTGCAACCGCTGGCGGGCACTCTGGTCGTCGACTTCACGCGGTACCTCCCGGGCGCCTATGCGAGTCGCGAGCTCGTGCGGCTCGGTGCGCGCGTCGTCCGAGTCGAGCCGCCGGGAGGCGACCCGATGCGATCGACCGCGACGGCGTGGGACACCGCACTGCGGGGGGGGAGCGAGTCGGTGGTCTGCGAGCTCCCCGCGGAGGCGCCATTCGCACAGGCGCTCTGTGCGCGCGCCGACGTCGTCGTCGAGGGATTCCGCCCCGGTGTCGCGGCCAGGCTCGGCATCGGTCCCGACGACGTCCCCGACACGACCGTGTACTGCGCGATCACGGGTTTCGGCGATCACGGGCGCCATCGGTTGCGAGCAGCGCACGACGTCAACTACCTCGGCTGGGCGGGCGTGCTCGAGGACACCGCCCCCGAGCTGGCGCCGGTCCAGATCGCCGATCTCGCCGCGGGCGCGCTCGGCGCCGTGGCCCAGATCCTCGCGGCGCTCCTCGAACGGGAGAGGACGGGCCGCGGGCATCGGATCGTCGTGTCGATGACACATCGCTCACACGACCTCGTCTCCCATCGCCTAGGCGGCGAGCCCGTGCCGAGGCTCCTCACGGGCGGCCTCGCGTGTTATCGCGTCTACGCGACGTCCGACGGCCGACACGTCACGGTCGGTGCGCTCGAGCCGAAGTTCTTCCAGCGTCTCTGTGAGCTCGTCGACCGTCCCGACCTCGCCGAGCGGCACTACGACGCGGACCAGGAGGCGCTGGCGTCGGAGCTCGCGGACGTGTTCGCGACCCGTCCTCTCGACGCTTGGATCGACCACTTCGGCGACGAGGACGTTTGTGTCGGGCCGGTCCGGACACGCACCGAGGCGGCGGTGGAGTTCGGATCGGAGACGCTGCCTGCCGAGGTACCTCTCGGCGCCCACACGAATGCCTGGCGGCTCGAGCTAGACGTGCGCCAGGCCGAGAGCGGCGGGTAGAGCCAGGAGCGTGTCGATCCGATCCGGCGCGCCCGGTCGCAACCCGTCGCGGTCGAGCAGGATCGCCCGGATTCCCAACGCGCGAGCACCCTCGATGTCGTCCTCGTACGAGTCGCCCACCATTGCCGTCCGCTCCGGCGCGACGTCGAGCGCACGGAGCGCGGCGACGAAGATCGACGCATGTGGCTTCACACGGCCGTGGGCCTTCGAGCCGACGACGGCGTCGACGTCGAGTCCGTGATGGGCGGCGAACTCGTCGAGGTCGCGCTGCCCGTTCGAGATCAAGCCGATCTTGAGGCCCTGGCGCCGCAGCTCGTCGAGCACCGGAAGCGCATCCTCGTACAGCGAGAAGTTCTCGTGGCGCTCCCACTCGCGGACCATGTCGGTCGCGCACCCGTGCGCTCCGCTCGGATCGCCTCCCATGCCGAGCACGATCTGCTCCGTGAACGCAATCCAGATCTCCTCGTCGTGGACGAGCTCGTGGTTGCGCTGCAGCGTTTCGATCGCCGCTGCTCGCGCGCCGTCGTACGACTCCGGACGAAGAGCCAGGCCGTGACGCTCACCGACACGCCGGTACCCCTCCGGCCCGAGCTCGGGCCCCGGCCTGAAGAGCGTGAAGTCGACGTCGAAGAGGACGGCCTCGAGCATCGTGTCGAGGATAGAGCCAGGGCTCGTCGGCGTCGCACGCCGTCGCCCGACGCCGGCGGAAAGAGCGGCGGGGGAACCTCGTTCCCCCGCCCTGATCGGGGTGCCCAGATTTGAACTGGGGGCCTCTCCGACCCGAACGGAGCGCGCTACCAGGCTGCGCCACACCCCGAGCGCGGAAAGGGTACCGGCTCATCGCCCACGCAGCCGAGCGGCCGATCGAGGCGTTGCACGGAGCGAGCGGGCCGCAGTATGCTCAGACGGTGACCGACGTTCTCGAGAGGCGGGCCGGTTGACCCGCCTCGAAAGCGAATGACCCGGAGCCCGACCCGCGCAGTTCGTGCCGGCGGGCTTTTTCTTTGCCGGAAGGAGGCAGTATGGCCAACCACCTGACG
This sequence comes from uncultured Gaiellaceae bacterium, assembly GCA_963709715.1. Taxonomy (GTDB): domain Bacteria; phylum Actinomycetota; class Thermoleophilia; order Gaiellales; family Gaiellaceae; genus GMQP-bins7. Next base: position 30,157 of record CAVPXQ010000013.1, on the reverse strand, counting down.
CCCGAGGAGCTCGCCAAGGAGATGGGAATGGATCGCGACGAGGTCATCCGCATCTGCATCGCCGAAGGCGTTCCGATCTACCACGGCAAGATCGACAAGACGCTCTTCCAGGCCACGCACGAGGCCGTCGCGGCAGGAGCCCCGAGCTCGACCTCGTCGTAGTCTCGGCCACTCGCTAGGTTCACGCGGGGACGTGGAGATCGACCATGTCCTGATCGCGGTCTCGGACCGCGAGGCGGCGGCGGAGCGACTCGCTGCTGCTCACGGACTGACCTCGTACGAAGGAGGTCGCCATCCCGGATGGGGCACTGCGAATTGGATCGTGCCGCTAGGGACGGCCTACCTGGAGCTCATCGAGATCGTCGACGAGCTCGAGGCACGAGTGAGCCAGCTCGGGGAGTGGGTCGGCAATGCCGACGATGGCGCGTTCATCGGCTGGGCCGTCCGGCCCCGACACCTCGATGCGACGGCGGCTCGGCTCGGAGTCGAGATCAGCGAGGGATCTCGAACGCTGCCCTCGGGCGAACGCATCGCCTGGCGGACTGCAGGCGTCGAGCAGGCCGCTGGCCGTCCCTGGCTCCCCTTCTTCATCGAGCGGGACGATCCGACGCGCTTTCCCGGCGCGGACGGCTCACCTGTCGCGAGCTTCGAACGCCTGGAGATCGACGGCGATCCGGACGAGCTCGCACGCTGGCTCGGCGGCGAGTCGCTTCCGCTCGTCGTCGAACGCGGCAGAGTCGGCGTGACGGCGGTCGTGTTGGCTGGATCCGGCGGCGAGATCGTCGTCCGTCGCGCGAGCCTCTAGCTCGCCTTGCTACGTGCCTTGCGCGCGCGAGTCGTCTTCGGTGCCGGCTCCGCTTCTGCGGCTGACTGCTTCTTCGCGGCAGCGACGCTCGCCTTGAGCGCCTCCATCAGGTCGATGACGGGCGCGACCTCGACCGGCTCGGGGGCGACGATCTCCTCGCCGCGCATCTTCGCCTCGAGCAGGGCGCGAAGGTCACGCCGATACTCGCTGGCGAGCTCGCTCGGCTCGAAGTCGCCGGCGAGGCTCTCGATGACCTGGCGCGCCAGGTCGAGCTCGGTCTTCTTGACCTTCGTGTCCTCGACCGCCTCGGAGATCTCGGCCTGGGAGTACACGTCCTCGGAGAGGAAGAGAGTCTCGAGCGCGAGTGCGTCACCCCTCGCCCGCACGAGGCAGAGACTCTCCCGCCCGGCCCGTACGAACCTGCCGAGCGCGGCCGTCTCCGTCTCCCGCATCGCTTCCAGCAGGAGCACGTAGGGGCGCCGCTGTGCAGTCGCGCTCGCCGGTACGAGGTAGTAGGTGCGGTCGAAGAAGATCGGATCGACGTCGGCCGCCTTCACGAAGCGCGTGATCTCGATCGAGCGCGAGTCGTCCGCACGCTCGATCGCCTCGAGATCCGCGTCCTCGACGACGACGAACTGGCCCTTCGTGACCTCGAATCCGCGCACGATCTCTTCCTGTCCGACTTCCCGATCGTGCGTCGGGCACCAGCGCTTCTGCTTGATGGGCGTCGAGCACTCGCGGTGCAGCAGTCGGAACGAGACGTCCGACTGTCGCGCGGCCGGCTTCGTCGCCGGAGCGAGGCCGACGGGGATCGACACGAGGCCGAAGCTGAGGGATCCGTTCCAGGTCGTCCGCATGTGCGAAGGGTAACCGTGTCGAGGCAGGTCCACACCTGGCGCCTGCCGTGCTCGGACTGGACGGATTCGCCCTGGATGGGTCAACCCCTTCCGGGCTAAGCTCAGACGGTGACGGAGACGGCCGAAGCCGCCCTCGAGACGTACGCTCACGCCGGGCGTCGAACGATCGCGCAGCTCTGGCGCAACGCAGTCTCCTCCGGCCGTGCCAACGCGGCCTACCTCGTCGACTCCGAGGACGGCTGGCGTGAGCTTTCGTGGACGGAGGCCGACGAGCGCATGCGCGAATACGCGAACGGTCTGCTCGCGCGCGGCGTGCGGAAAGGAGACTGCGTCGCGCTCCTCGCTCGCAACAGCCTCGACTGGGCGCTCGTCGACTTCGCGCTCGCGCAGATCGGCGCCGTGGGCATTCCCGTGTACGCGTCGAGCTCGCCCCGAGACGTCGGCTACCTGCTCGCGCACTCGGAGGCGGTCGCCATCGTCTGCGAGGACGCAACGCAGCTCGCCAAGGTCGAGGCCGTCGACGAGGAGTTGCCGAGCCTCCAGCACATCCTCACGTTCCATGACCTCGACGGACTCGCGATACACGGACGCGACTTCGCCGAGGCCAACCCGACGGCGCTCGACGACGCGACCGCGTCGGTTGGCGAGGACGACCTGTACACGATCATCTACACGTCCGGGACGACCGGCCCACCCAAGGGCTGCATGCTCTCGAACCGGAACTACTACGAGATGACGACGGTCGTCGACCGGATGGAGCAGACGTACTACCGAGACGACGACGTCATGCTCCTGTACCTCCCGCTCGCTCACAACTACGGGCGCCTGATGCTCCTCCTCGGCGCGCATGTGGGCTTCACGATCGCGCTCCTCGCGGATCCGCTCCGCGTGGCCGAGGCGCTCCCCCAGGTGCGCCCGACGCTGCTACCGAGCGTCCCCCGCGTCTACGAGAAGGTGCACTCGGCCGTCGTCGCTCGCTTCGATGCCGCGACCGGGACGAAGCGGCGGCTCATCGACTGGGCGCTCCCGGTCGGCCGGGAGGTCAGCCGGTTGGAGGGTGAGGGTAAGCCCGTCCCGGCGAGGCTACGGGCCAAGCAGCGCGTTGCCGACCGCCTCGTGTTCAGCAAGGTGCGCGAGCCCTTCGGCGGGAGGCTGCGGATGCCGGGCTCGGGTGGTGCGCCGCTCTCCAAAGAGATCATCGAGTTCTTCGACGCGGTCGGACTGCGCATCGCGGAGGGATACGGGTTGACGGAGTGCACGACCGCGTGCGCCGCCAACCGACCCGATGCCTATCGCTTTGGCTCGGTCGGGAGGCCCTTGCCGGGCTCGGATGTGCGCATCGCTGCGGACGGCGAGATCGAAGTGCGCTCGGAGACGGTCTTCCAGGGCTACTTCAAGGATCCAGCGGCGACAGCGGCCGTCCTCGGCGACGACGGCTGGTTGAAGACCGGTGACATCGGCCACCTCGACGAGGACGGCTTCCTCTTCATCACCGACCGGAAGAAGGACATCCTCGTCACAGCCGGCGGCAAGAACGTCGCCCCGCAGAACATCGAGAACGACCTCAAGAACTCGAAGTACGTCTCCCAGGCTCTCATCGTCGGCGACAAGAGGCCGTACGTCTCGGCGCTCATCACCCTCGATCCGGTGGAGATCGGCGGCTGGGCCGCCGAGAACGGCGTGGACGGAGACACCGCGACGCTCGCTCGCGATCCGCGCCTCCACGAGCTGATCCAGGGTGTCGTCGACGACGCGAACCGGGACAGGTCACGGTTCGAGCAGGTCAAGCGCTTCGCCGTCCTCCCACGCGACTTCACGATGGAGGAGGGCGAGATCACACCCACGCTCAAGCTCAGGCGACGCGCCGTGCAGGAGCACTTCGCGGACGAGATCGAGGCGCTCTACGCGGAGCCGTACCTCGCGGCGGCGCAGCTCGAGGACGTCGCCGGCTAGCGCGAGACGGACGGAGAGAGGGCCTAGAGCCTTCGGGCGCCGACGTACGAGCCCATCCGCTCGGAGAGGCTCGAGATCCTGACGACGTCGCCCGTATGCGGCGCGTGGACGAACTGGCCACCGCCGATGTAGATCCCCACGTGCCCGAGACCGCTGAAGAAGACGAGATCACCGGGCGCGAGCTGATCGAAGGACACCGGTGTACCCATCGAGTACTGGGAGGCGGCGTGGTGCGGCAGGTAGACACCGACCTGCGCGTACACGTAGCTCGTGAATCCGGAGCAGTCGAACCCCGTCGCAGGGCTCGATCCGCCCCACACGTACGGGACACCGAGGTACTGCAGCGCGATGGAGACGACGCTTCCGAACCGGGGCGCAGGGACGTTCAGGTCGTACGTCTGCGTGACGACCGCCTGGTCGTATGACTGCTGCGCGATGTCCTGCTGAGTCTGCTGCGCCAGCTGGGCCGCCTGCGCCCGAGCGCGCGCCTCCGCGGCGAGTGCGGCCTGCTGTCTCGCCTCCTCCGCCTGCATCTGCACGATCTCGTCCTTGACCGAGGCGAGTAGCTGGTTCTGCTCAGCGAGCTGTTGCTCGATCGACTGCTTCTGCGACGAGCGCTCGGCGACGATCTGCGCCTGACTCTCGCGCGCGTTCTGGAGCTTCTCGCGCCGCGTCTCGACCTCCTTGCGATACCGCTTCACGGTGCCGAGGATCTGCGCGTCCTGGCTCGAGACGCGCTCGATCGCGTCGAGCCGGGCGATGATGTCGTCCAGGCTGCTCGAGCCGAGGAGCACCTCGAGCGTGGAGTCGCCTCGACCGTTGATGTACAGGTCACGCAGCCGCTCGGCGATCCGGTCCTGAGCGACGATCAGGCTCTTCTTGGCGGCCGCGAGGTGCTTCGTGTTCGAAGCGAGGTCGGAGTCGATCTGCTGCAGCTGGATGTTCGCGTAGTTCCAGGCCTCGACCGTCTGCTCGAGGTTGGCGTTGAGGCTGTCGACCTCGGCCATGATCGCCTTGGCCTGCTCATGCTTCGACCCGATCGTCTGCGCGGACGCCGGTCCAACGGCAAGCAGCAGCCCGGCGGCACTGGCCGCGGCGAGAACAGCTATCGGCGCCCATCCGGTTCGCGAGCCTCTCATGATGGCCCGTTTTCGTCCCCGGACAGTCCCGCCGGTGGCGGTCTGGCCCGTCACAAGTCGGAGACCCTAGCAGCGTCCACGGATGGCTGCAACCGCCTACTGAGCCAAAATATCTGCAAAGAGGCACTTGCTCGAGGTATCGGCTCGAGCACTGTGTTACGGTTCCCCCTTCGTGCGTAGGGGAACGCGCAGGTGGGGGCTGGCGCTCGTTGCGGTCCTTGTCGGATTCGTCCTCAGCGTCGAAGGCTCAGCCTTCGGCCAGCCGCAGGCACCGCGTGCGTACCGCATGAAAGTCGACGCTGTCGCGTACTACCTCCCAGGCAAGACCGCGCTCGGCGTCCCGGTTCGCAGGGGAGTCATCGCCGTGGATCCCGCCCTCATCCCGCTGGGAACCAAGCTCCACGTCCCGGGCTACGGGCCCGGACTCGCAGCCGACATCGGCTACGCGATCAAGGGTCGGATCATCGACCTCTGGTTCCCGTCGACGGAGAAGGCCCGCACCTGGGGACGCCGGACCGTCACGATCACGGTCTACCGCTGATCGCAGCCGCCGCCGTCGGCGGGCTTCGCTACACAGTGCCTCTGTGATCCGCACTCGCCTCGCTGCCGTCGCGCTCGTCGCGCTCGTTGGGTCGCTCACCGGGATCGCTCCCGCGGGCCAGGCGGCACAGGAGAGCATCGGAACCGCCCTCGCTCGCTCTCTCCGAACGAGCGGGGTCGACGCGAGCCAGACGGGCGCGATCGCCCTGGATCGGAGAACCGGGGAGGTCGTCTTCTCCGCGAACGCCGACGCCTCGCTCCTTCCCGCGTCCGCCGAAAAGCTCGCGGTCTCGTTTACTGCCCTCCACGTCCTCGGCCCGCGCTTCCGCTTCCGCACCGAGGCTCTCGGGGCGGGGACGCGCTCCGGCACGACGTGGAACGGCAACGTCTGGCTCGTGGGCCTCGGCGACCCGACGCTGAGGCTCGACGACCTCGACCGGCTGGCCCGGCGACTCGCAGCGATGGGGATTCAGCGTGTCGCGGGACGCGTCTTCGGCGACGACTCGCACTTCGACGCCCGACGCGACGGCGCCGGCTGGAAGTCGTCGTATCTGGGGATCGAGTCGAGACCGTTGTCGGCCCTCTCCGTCGCAGGCGCGCCGCTCATCGGCGCGAACGGCTCGGCCATCGCCGCGGCGCGGGCGTTCGCGCACGCGCTCGCGCAGCGCGGAATCGAGGTGACCGGGCGGGCTGGCACCCGCCCCGCCCCCGCACGCGCCGTCGTGCTCGCGAGGGACACCTCGGTGCTCCTCGCGAAGATCCTCCGCGTCGTCAACGCCGAGAGCGACAACTTCACTGCCGAGATGCTCCTGAAGGAGCTGGGCGCGACGGCGGCGAGGCAGGGCTCGTCCGCGGCCGGCGCGCGCGTCGTCCACACGACCCTGCAGCAGGCCGGCGTGCCGCTCGAAGGCGTGCGCATCGCGGACGGCTCCGGGCTCTCGCGATTCGATCGCTCCACCGCCTCGACCCTCGCCGCGATCCTCCGTACCGCCGCGGGCGACCCGTCCATCCGCGATGTGTTCGTGGACTCTCTCGCCGTCGCCGGGATCTCGGGGACGCTCGAGCGCCGGCTTGACACGTGGCCGACGCGTGGCCGCGTCATCGCCAAGACGGGAACGACGTTCCGCGCCACAGCGCTCGCCGGCTTCGTCGGGCGTCGATACGTGTTCGCGATCCTCCAGAACGGGTCGCCGGTTCCCTACTGGACGGCTCGCGTCGCCCAGGATCGCTTCGTGACCGTGCTAGCTCGTCACTAGCAACGCGGCGAAGTCGGTCTCCGAAAGTACGGGCACACCGAGCTTCTCGGCCTTATGGGCCTTCGAGCCCGGACTCTCGCCCACGACGACGCCTGTGGTCTTCTTCGAGACCGAGTCCAATACCTTGGCACCGCGGGCCTCGAGGGCGGCCTTCGCCTCCTCTCTCGTCCAGCGCTCGAGCGTCCCGGTGATGACGTACTGCCGCCCGGTGAGAGGCCCTTCCGCCGGGCCGTCGCCCTGCGACAGAGAGAGCTGCAGCCCGAGCTCGCGGAGCTCGCCGACGAGAGCGAGATTCTCTGGATCGCCAAACCACTCGGCGATGAGCTCGGCGCGCTCGGGGCCGATCCCCTCGACCTTCTCGAGCTGCTCGAGCGTGGCCGACGCAAGCGCCTCGACGGTGCGGAAGTGGAGAGCGAGGCTGCGCGCGATCACCCACCCCACCTTCGGGATGTTGAGCCCGAAAAGGACACGGGAGAACGGCTGCTCCTTCGAGCGTTGGATCGATTCGTGAGCGCGGCTCGCGGAGATCTCGGCAAACCCCTCGAGCTCGGCGAGCTGCGCCGCGCTGATCCGGTAGAGGTCCGGGAGCGAGCGCACAATGCCCTCGTCCCAGAGCTTCTTGATCGTGCTTCCGCCGACGTTCTCGATGTCCATCGCGCCGCCGACCCAGTGGTAGAGCGTCTCGAGTCCGCGGGACGGGCAGGCGCGGTTCGGGCAGCGATGCATGACCTCGCCCTGTGGACGCACGATCTCGGCTTTGCACAGAGGGCAGCGCTTCGGCATCCGCCAGGGCTTCGTCCCCGGCTCGTGCTCCCCGGCGGGCCCGACGACCTGTGGGATGACGTCGCCAGCGCGCTGCACGAGCACGACGTCGCCCTCGCGGATGTCCTTGCGGCGGATGTCGTCCTCGTTGTGGAGTGTCGCGCTCGACACGGTCACGCCGCCGACGTGCACCGGCTCGAGCTCGGCGAGTGGGTTGAGGACGCCGGTGCGCCCGACACGGACGTGGATCTTCTTCAGCCGCGTCACGGCCGAGGTCGGCGCCCACTTGTAGGCCCTGGCGAACCGCGGCCGCCCGTGGAGCGAGCCGAGCCGTCGCTGCTGGTCGAACGAGTCGACCTTCATCACGATGCCGTCGATCTCGTAGCCGAGCGCGGCTCGGCGCTGCTCCCACGCCTCGCAGGCGTCCGCGACCTCGGCGATCGATTCGACCCGCACGGCGTCGGGATTCGAGCGGAAGCCGCGCTCGCGAAGCCACCGAAGCGCCTCCCACTGCGTCGCGAGTTGCGCCCCCTCGAGCACTCCCACCCCGTACACGAAGATCGAGAGCGGCCGTTCCGCGGTCACTCCTGGATTGAGCTGGCGGAGCGATCCCGCAGCCGCGTTGCGCGCGTTCGGCGCCGGCTTCTTCCCCGCAGCGAGCTGTGCCTCCTTGAACCGAGCGAACCCGTCGAGCGGGAAGAAGATCTCTCCGCGCACCTCGACACGGACGGGGACGTCGTCACCGCGCATCCGGAGCGGGATGGCCTCGATCGTGCGCAGGTTGGCAGTCACGTCCTCCCCGCGCTCGCCGTCACCGCGCGTTGCCCCGCGGACGAGCACTCCACCCTCGTACACGAGCGAGACGGCGGATCCGTCGATCTTCGGCTCGAGCACGTACGCGACCGGCTCGTCCGTCCCGAGGCGCTTGCGTACGTCGTCCGCCCACTTCTCGAGCGCCTCGCGCGTCGTGACCTTCTCGAGCGAGCCCATCGGGGAAATGTGTGCGACTTTCGTGAAGCCCGCGGCCGGCGGCGCACCGACGCGCTGCGTGGGCGATTCCGCCGTCACGAGCTCGGGGTGCTCCTCCTCGAGCGCCTTCAATTCATCGAAGAGGGCGTCGTACGCGGCGTCCGAGATCTCGGGGTCGTCGAGAACGTGGTACCGGTAGTTGTGATGCTCGATGAGCCTCCGAAGCTCGGCAGCTCGGCCGGCCGGGACGGTCGCGCTAGAGGACACCGAGGAGCTCCTCCGGCGTACGGACGAACGCATCCGGCTCCTCGGCAAGCAGGCTCTCGTCGGGATGGATGCCACCCCACCCCACCGCGACGGCATACACGCCCGCGGCCTTCGCGGCACCGATGTCGAAGGGCGAGTCCCCGACGTAGACCGTCTCGTTCGGCGACCCGGCGAGCTTCTCAACGGCGAGGAGCACCGGCTCCGGATCCGGCTTGTGCCGATCGGTGTCCTCGTGCGCGATCACGACGTCCAAGGAGCGCGCGAGCGCGGGGAAGCGATCGAGCGCGAGCCCCACGGTCCGGTGCCGCTTGGCAGTCACGATCCCGAGCTTCCGTCCTTCCGCCTTCAGCCCCGGGAGGAGGGCGACGAGCTCGTCGAACGCCTCGAGCGTGTCGTGCAATCCGTCGTTGTGCTCCTTGTACGCCTCGAGGAGCGCGTCGGCGTGCTCGGCATCGATCGCGTTCATCTGGGCGACGATCCCCTGCCCGCCGATAGTCATCGCGAGCTCGTCCGGCGGGATCTCGCGCCCGAGCACGCTGCGAGCTGCGTGCTGCATGGAGGCGATGATGATCGGCCCCGAGTCGATGAGCGTGCCGTCGAGGTCGAAGAGAACGATCCGGAAGCGCACGGCCTTGCCCACTGGGCGATCGTAGCCGGGGTCAGTAGGTGACCTGCTCGAGATAGAGGCCCCACGGCGGGGCCGTCAAACCCGCTTCGGAACGGGGTCGTCCGTCGAGCAGATGGGCGATCCGAGCGGCGGCAGAGGGTCCTGCCTCGAGCATCGTCCCGACGAGCGTTCGCACCATGTGCCGAAGGAAGCTGTCTGCGGTGATCGTGAAGTCGAGCCTGTCTCCTTCGCGCTCCCACGCGGCCGCGAGGACGGTGCGCAGGAACACCTCGTGCTGCGTCTCGGTCGGTGTGAACGCACGGAATCCGTGCTCGCCCGAGAGCAGCTCGGCAGCCGCGGCCAGCGCCGGAACATCGACGGGGCGCGGCCACCAGAGAGCGCGCCGCGCTTCGAGCGCAGAGCGGGACGCGCTGACGAGCACGCGGTAGCGGTACGACCGCGATCGTGCTGAGAAGCGGGCGTGAAAGTCCTCCGAGGCTTGTTCGTCGGCGACGACCGCAACGTCTTCCGGAAGCACGGCGTTCAACGCCTCGGCTGCGCGTCCTGCCGGCGGGCCACCTTCCGCGTCGAAGCTCGCAACCTGACCCGTCGCGTGCACGCCGGCGTCGGTACGGCCGGCAACAGCCAGCCCGTCCCAGCGGGGGAAGACGGCGTCGAGCGCCTCGCGCAGAACGCCTTCGACGGTTCGCAGCCCGGGCTGGCGCGCCCAACCGCGGAAGCCGGTGCCGTCGTATTCGAGCGTGAGCTTGAGCTTCACGACGTGACATCATGGCGCCCGCATGTCGACCGGCCGGACCTACGACCTCTACAGTCCCGACTTCCGGGCGACGACACACGAGACGTACGCGCGCATGCGCGAGGAGAGCCCCGTCCACCGGCAGCCCGGCCTGGACGGCGAGACCCCGATCTGGTTCGTCACCCGCTACGACGACGTGGTCGCCGTGCTCACCGACAACGAGCGGTTCGTCCTCGATCCGGCTCTGGCGTTCACTCCCGAGGAGCTCGCCGAGATACGAGAGGCGAGCGAACTTCCGGAGCCGGACGAACGTGTGAGCCGGAATCTCCTCTCGCTCGACGGCGAGGACCACCGCCGGCTGCGCCGGCTCGTCACGAGGGCCTTCACGCCGCGGATGGTCGAGCAGCTCCGGCCGCGCATCCAGGAGATCGCGGACGACCTCGTCGACCGCGTCGCCGGCGACGGGCACATGGAGCTCGTAGACGACTTCGCGTTCCCGCTTCCGATCACCGTGATCGCCGAGCTTCTCGGGATTCCGGTCGAGGACCAGACGCGCTTCCGCGAGTGGTCGAACACGTTCGTCATGCCGGCACTCACCCCCGAGCTGCAGGAGAAGGCCGCGCGGCATGGGGAGGAGTTCGTCGCCTACCTCGACGACCTCTTCGCGAGACGCCGGGCGGAGCCGACCGCGGACCTCGTGAGCGCGCTCGTCCGGGCGGAGGACGAAGGCGACCACCTCTCCCAGAACGAGCTCTACAGCATGGTCGTCCTCCTCATCGTGGCCGGCCACGAGACGACCGTCAGCCTCATCACGAACGGGACACTCGCGCTGCTCTCGCATCCCGCGGAGCACGAGGCGCTCCGGGACGACCCGTCGTTGATGGCCACCGCAGTCGAGGAGCTCCTTCGCTACGACAGTCCCGTCGAGCGGACGATCACCCGCTGGGCGACCGAGGACGTCGAGCTGGGAGGCCAGGCGATCCGGCGCGGCGACTTCATCGTCGCCGTGGTCGGCTCGGCGAACCGCGACTCGGCGCAGTTCACGAATGCGAGCGAGCTCAGACTCGCGCGCACCGACAACAAGCACGTCGGCTTCGGCCGCGGGCCGCACTACTGCCTGGGAGCGCCCCTCGCGCGACTCGAGACCGAGATCGCTCTCACCACCCTGCTCGAGCGGCTACCTAACCTGAGGCTCGCGATCGCCGAAGACGACCTCTACTGGCGGCCGATCCCGATCTTCCGAAGTCTCGCGTCCCTCCCAGTGGAGTGGGACATCTAGGCCGGTTCGACCTCGAGTGTCAACCCGTCGACCGCGCGAACCACGATGGAAGCACCCGCGCCGCAGCCGGCGGCGCACCGCCCGCGCCAGATCTCGCCGTTGACCTTGACCTGACCGTCGGGCGCGAGGTCGTCCAGGGCGACACCAGTCGCGCCGACGAGCGCAGACGCACCGACCGACGACTTTCGCTTCTTCGAGTACCACACGCCGACACCGACCTCGACGAGGTCGATGCAAAGAGCGACGACGACTGCGATCACGCCCCACGGCGAGGGGAGCAGGAAGATCGCGAGCAGAAGCGCGATGAGGAAGAGCACCCCGTGAGGGTACTCGCGGTGAGGGCTACCTACTCCTGGGTCTCGTCCGCCGGCTCTTCGGCTCGAGCGGCGCGGTGGGTTGCGAGCGGTGAAGCAGACGGGACGTGGTCGACGAGCTCGAGGTAGACCATCTCTGCTGCGTCGCCCTGGCGCGGGCCGAGCCGCACGATTCGCGTGTAGCCGCCAGGCCGTTCCGCGAAGCGCGGGGCGACGTCGGCGAACAGCTGGTGGACGACGTTATTCGAGCGAAGCGCGGCGAGCGCCTGCCGACGGGCATGGAGATCGCCGCGCTTGCCCAACGTGATCATCTTCTCGGCGAACGGCTTGACGGCCTTCGCCTTGGCCTCGGTCGTCTCGATCCGGCCGTGCTCGATCAGGGCGCCTGCGAGATTCGAGTAGAGCGCCTTGCGATGGGCGGAGTCTCGCCCGAGCTTCTTGCCGGATCGCTGGTGCCTCATGGCTAGTGCTGCCTCACGTGCTGTTGCTGCGTTCCTGCCGAGCGAAAAGCAAGCCAGGCAAGGACGCAGGGAGCACCCATATCGGGTCGAGATATGGGTGCGACCGAGGACGCAGCATGGCGCAGCTTTGCAGCCGGTAGGAACCCAGAGGACAGCACGTGAGGCAGCACTATCAGACGAGCTCCTCGCCCTTCAAAGTGAGGCCGTGAGCGCCGAGCGCGGCGCGAACCTCTTCGATCGACTTGCGACCGAAGTTCGGGATCGCAACGAGCTCGTTCTCCGACTTCGACGTGAGATCGCCGATCGTCTCGATCCCGACACGCTTGAGGCAGTTGTACGAGCGAACGCCCAGCTCGAGCTCCTCGATCGGGAAGTTCTCCATCCCGTGCATGACGGGTGCCTCCGCGAGCGTCTCCGGATCCGCCTCGCCGAAGCCCTCGATGGCCTCGAGATCGGTGAAGATCGCGAGCTGCCGGATGAGGATCTCCGCTGCCTGGCCGATCGCATCGCGCGGATCGATCGAGCCGTCCGTCGTGACATCGAGGACGAGCTTGTCGTAGTCCGTTCGCTGACCGACGCGTGCGGCCTCGACCTCGTACGCGACACGGCGGACGGGCGAGAAGATCGAATCGATCGGGATGACTCCGATCGTGGTCTCCGGCCCGCGGTTCAACTCGGCGGGGACGTACCCGCGGCCGCGACCGATGGTGAGCGTCATCTCGAGCTTGCCCTTGTCGGACACGTGCGCGATCTCGAGCTCGGGGTTGAGGATCTCGAGGTCGGCGGGCGCCTCGATGTCCGCCGCGGTCACGACGCCGGGGCCCTTCTTCGCGATGTAGACCTCGATCTCGGGCGACGCCCCGTGCAGGAGCACGATGAGGCTCTTGAGGTTGAGGATGATGTCCGTGACGTCCTCGCGCACTCCGGGGAGCGTCGTGAACTCGTGGGCGACGCCCTCGATCTTCACGGCCGTGACGGCCGCTCCCTCGAGCGAGGAGAGCAGCACGCGCCGGAGCGAGTTTCCGAACGTGTGACCGAAGCCGCGGTCGAGCGGCTCGATCGCGAACACGCCGCGGTGGTCCTCGACGTCCTCGTGGACGATCTTCGGGACCTGGAAGTCCATCAAGCTGGTTCGAACTGCCACGTGAGTCCTTTCCCTAGGTCGTGCGGTTCAGCGTGATTACTTGGAGTAGAGCTCGACGATGAGCGATTCCTGCACCGGCGCGTCGATCTCGTCGCGCTCCGGCCACTTGAGCACGGTGCCCGTGAGCCCGTCGTGGTCGGCCTGAAGCCAGGGCGCCACCGATGCCGTCAGGTCGGTCGCATCGCGGACGAGCTGCTCGACGGGGCTCCCCTGGCGAAGCGCGACCACGTCGCTCGGGCGGACGCCGTAGCTCGGGATGTTCACCCGGCGGCCGTTCACCTGGAAATGGCCGTGCCGGACGAGCTGGCGCGCCTGCGCGCGCGAGCCCGCGAAGCCGAGTCGATAGACGACGTTGTCGAGGCGCGTCTCGAGCATCCGGAGCAAGTTCTCGCCCGGTGCCCCGTGACCCCGTGCCGCCTTCTCGTAGGTCGTCCGGAACTGCTTCTCGAGGAGCCCGTAGTAGCGGCGCGCCTTCTGCTTCTCGCGCAGCTGGAGCAGGTACTGGCTCTGCTTGATACGGCCGCGGCCGTGCTCGCCCGGGGGATAGCTGCGGCGCTCGACGGCGCACTTCTCCGTGAGGCAGCGCTCACCCTTGAGGAACAGCTTGACTCCCTCGCGGCGGCAGATGCGGCACTTGGGGCCGAGATCGCGGGCCATTAGAGGTCGCCTCCCGAACAGATCGTGGACGCAGGCCGCGAAACGCGAGCTACGCAAGGACACAGGGAGCGCTCGTACCTGGAAGGTACGGGTGCGACCGAGGACGCAGCGCTGCGACGCGTTGCAGCGTGCATGCGGACGCGAGATGCGAGGGAGTCGACCGTCATCACACGCGCCTCCGCTTGCGCTGGCGCACGCCGTTGTGGGCCTGCGGCGTCACGTCCTTCACGCCGAGGATCTCGAGCCCGGCCGCCTGCAACGAGCGGATCGCCGTCTCGCGGCCCGAGCCCGGGCCCTTCACGAAGACCTCGACCTTCTGCAAGCCGTGCTCCATGCCCTTGCGCGCCGCGTTGTCCGCCGTCACCTGCGCGGCGAACGGCGTCGACTTGCGCGAGCCCTTGAACCCGGCCGAGCCGGCGGACTCCCAGACGATGACGTTCCCCTCGGCGTCCGTCAGCGTGACGATCGTGTTGTTGAACGACGTCTTGATGTGCGCCTGTCCGATGGCGATGTTCTTGCGGACCTTGCGGCGTGTGCGGCCGCGGGCCGCCTGGCGACGGGGAGGAGCCATGGCTACTTGGCCTTCTTGCCGCGTCCGACGGTCTTCTTCGAGCCCTTACGTGAACGGGCGTTCGTCTTCGTCCGTTGGCCCCGAACGGGAAGCCCACGACGATGGCGGATCCCGCGGTACGCGCCGATCTCGGTGAGGCGCTTGATCGCCTGCGCGCGGTCACGACGGAGGTCTCCCTCCACCTCGAGCTCCGAATCGATGTAGTTGCGAAGCTTCGTCACCTCGTCGTCGGTGAGGTCACGAACCTTTTCATCTGGATCGAGCTCCAGGTCGCGGATGATCTTCTGCGAGGTCGAGCGGCCGATCCCGTAGATGTACGTCAGGCCGATCTCGAGTCGCTTCTGCGTCGGGAGGTTGACGCCGGCGATGCGTGCCATGTGGTTTCTCAGCCCTGCCTTTGCTTGTGCCGGGGGTTGGAGCAGATGACGATCGTGCGGCCGTGCCGCTTGATGACGCGGCAGCGCTCGCACATGGGCTTGACTGATGGGCGTACTTTCATCTCGCTACTTCATCCGGAAGGTGATTCGGCCGCGTGTGAGGTCGTACGGAGAGAGCTCGACCTTGACGCGGTCGCCCGGGAGGATGCGGATGTAGTGCTTGCGCATCTTCCCGGAAATACGAGCGAGGACGGCGTGGCCATTGTCGAGCTGCACCCGGAACATCGTGCTCGGGAGCGCCTCGACGACCTCGCCTTCGACCTCGATCTTCTCTTCCTTGACTGCCACTTCGCGCGCGAACAGACCTTTCGGTAGACGGTTTCCTGTGAGAACTGCGGCACGAACGAGCGCCCGCACCGCGGCGGGACATCGTAGCAGACACCCTCGTCTAGACCCGCACTCCTCCTGGGATTCCGACGCGCGGGGTCAGGATGCGAGGCCCGTCGGAGGTGATGGCGACGGTGTGCTCGAAGTGGGCCGAGAGCGAGCCGTCGGAGGTGCGAATCGTCCAGCCGTCTTCCATCACATCCACGTCCGAGGAGCCCGCCGTGATCATGGGTTCGATCGCGAGCGTCATGCCGTCCGAGAGCCTGGGTCCGCGACCCGGCTCGCCGAAGTTCGGAATGTGCGGATCCTCGTGGTAGTGGCGGCCCACGCCGTGCCCGACGAGACTCCGGATCACCGAGAAACCGGCCCCCTCCACGACGGTCTGGATGGCGTGAGAGACGTCTCCCACGCGGTTGCCGACCACCGCCTCGGCGATACCCGCTCCGAGCGCATCCTGCGCAACGTCGAGTAGACGCTGGGCGTCGGGCTCGATCTCCCCGACGCTGAACGTGTACGCACTGTCGGCGATGTAGCCGTCGAGCGTCACGCCGACGTCGATCGTCACGAGATCGCCCTCGCCGACGACGAACGCATCGGGGATCCCGTGCACCACCACGTCGTTCGGCGAGATGCAGATCGCCTTCGGGTACCCCTTGTAGCCCTCGGACGTCGGAATCCCGCCATGCGCGCGAATGAACGCGCCCGCGGCTGCGTCGAGCTCGT
Organism: uncultured Gaiellaceae bacterium; assembly: GCA_963709715.1. Taxonomy (GTDB): domain Bacteria; phylum Actinomycetota; class Thermoleophilia; order Gaiellales; family Gaiellaceae; genus GMQP-bins7. The sequence goes on along the minus strand of CAVPXQ010000013.1, from coordinate 14,332 downwards.
CCGTCGTCACACCCGGTCGCAGCAGGCTCCCGACGTGGGCGATCGTGTCCGCGACGAGCGCTCCCGTGGCCGCCATCTTCTCGATCTCGCGCGGGCTCTTGCGGATAATCATCGCCGCGCCGCCACTCCCTCGAGCGCGTCCTGGATCGCGGCGAAGACGTCGTCCATCGTCTGCTCGCCGTCGACCGTGACCTCGATTCCCAGCTGCCTGTACCGCTCAACGACGGGCTCCGTGAGCTCGTGGTAGAGCCGAAGGCGGTTGCGGATCGCGTCCGGGGAGTCGTCCGCTCGGCCCTCGTCCCGGGCCCGCCCGTGGAGGCGCTCCGTCGCGACGTCGTCGGGCACCTCGAGCAGGATGACCGCGTCGAGGGGCTTGCCGATCTCCTCGAGCATCGCATCGAGCGCATCGGCCTGCGCCGTCGTGCGCGGGAAGCCGTCGAGCACGAACCCGTTCTCCCTGAGCAGGCGCTCCCGGATGAGGTCGACCATGAGCTCGTCGGGAACGAGGTCACCGCGCTCGAGGATCGGCTGTACCTGCCGGCCGAGCTCCGACCCCTCGACGACCGCGGCTCGGAGGATGTCGCCGGTCGCGACGTGCGGCACGCCGTAGGCGGCCGCCATCCGCGTCGCCTGCGTTCCCTTGCCGGATCCCTGGGGACCGAGAATCAGTACGCGCACGGGCCGCCCGTTCGCTACTTGAGGAAGCCCTCGTACGAGCGCATCATCATCTGCGACTCCATCTGCCGCATGGTGTCGAGAGCGACGCCGACCACGATCAGGACCGAGGTTCCTCCGAGCGCGCGTGCGTTGGCCTGCGAGAAACCGCCGTAGCGGATGAACAGGCTCGGGAGCACCGCGACGGCGGCGAGGAAGAGGGATCCTGGAAGCGTGAGCCTCGACAGCACGCGGTCGAGGTACTGCGCAGTGGGCGGGCCGGGCCGGATGCCGGGGATGTAACCGCCGTACTTGCGCAGGTTGTCGGCCTGGTCCACGGGGTTGAACTGGACCGCAGTGTAGAAGTACGTGAAGATCACGATCAGCCCGCCCTCGATGAGGAGATAGAGCCAGTTGCCGGGCTGAAAGTTCGTGTTCACGAAGTCGCGCGTCGCCGGGAAGTACTGCGCCATCGTGGGCGGGAACGCGAGGATCGCAGCCGCGAAGATGATCGGGATGACGCCCGCCATGTTCACTCGGAGCGGCAGGTAGGTGGATCCGCCGGCGGTCATCTTGCGCCCTACCATCCGCTTCGCGTACTGCACCGGGATGCGGCGCTGGCCCTCCTGGACGAAGACGACGGCCGCGCAGATCCCGACGGCGATGAGCGGGAAGAACAGCTTCTCCATCGGGCCGCCGTTCCACCACGCGACGATCCCGAGCGGCGCAGCCACGAGGATGGACGCGAAGATGAGGATCGAGATGCCGTTGCCGATGCCGCGCTTCGTGATGAGCTCGCCGATCCACATGAGCAGCACCGTGCCCGCGGTCAGGGAGACGATGATCAGCACCATCTCGCCCGACCCGGCATCGAGAGCGCCCTGGCTGCGGAAGAGGAACGCGTACCCGGTCGCCTGTGCCGCGGCGAGCATGACCGTGAGGTAGCGCGTGTACTGCGTGATCTTGGCGTAACCAGCCTCGCCCTCTCGCTGCAGCTCGCCGAGCCGCGGGATGACGACGGTCATCAGCTGGATGATGATCGACGCAGTGACATACGGCATGATCCCGAGCGCAAAGAGGGAGAACTGCGAGAGCGCGCCGCCCGAGAACAGGTTCAGCAGGCCGAGGACCGTGCCGCCGCGACCGGAGAAGTAATCCTCGATCGTCTGTGAATCGACACCCGGCGCAGGGATCCACGATCCCAGCCTGTAGGCGGCGAGCATCGCTGCCGTGAAGAGCACGCGTTTGCGGAGCTCCGGGACCCGCCAGGCATTCGCCAGCCACGAGAACATGGCCTAGGCGTCTGCCTCCTCGGTCGCCTCCGGCTCCGCCGGGTCGGCTTCGGACGACACGTCGGCCTCGGCCGGGACGTCCGAATCGTCGGGTGCAGCGACAGCGGCCTTGTGCCGCTTCCGCTTGCGCTCGACGGGCTCGCGAAGGCGTGTGACCGTCCCACCCGCGGCCTCGATCTTCTCGACCGCAGACTTCGAGAACGAGTGGGCGGTGACGGAGAGCTTCTTCGTCAACTCGCCGTCGCCCAGGACCTTCACGTCGACCGAGAGCTTGGAGATGAGACCGGCCTCCTTCAGCGCCTCGAGCGTCACGTCGGCGCCGGCATCGAAGCGCTGCTCGAGCAGCCCGACGTTGACCGGTTGGTTGTACGTCCGGAACGGGCCGATCGGCATCGCATCCGCCGACGTGTTCCCGCGGAGCTTGCCGATGCGCATGTCGATCGGCATCTGGCCGCCCTCGAACCCGGCGGGCATCTTGTGCGACCCGGCCCGCGACTTCTGGCCCTTGACGCCTCTTCCGGAGTAGCGCCCCTTGCCCGAGCCGGGGCCACGACCGATCCGCTTGCGGGTCTTGCGTGGCTGCGCCGGCTTCAAGTTGGAGAGGTTCAGCTCGTCGCTCATCTCAGCGCTCCTCGACGGTCACGAGGTGACGCACCTGCCGGAGCTGACCCTGGAGCTGCGGCGAGTCTCGATGCTCGACGCTACGACCGATCTTGCCGAGACCGAGAGCGCGCAGCGTGCCGTGATGGCGATCGGACTGTCCGATCCCACTGCGGATCTGCGTGATCTTGACGGTGGTCACTCCGCAGCCTCGACTGCCTCGGCGGTGGCTGCGGCTTCGGCGGCCTGCACTTCCTCGGCTGCTGCTGCAGCAGCGGATGAGGCCGAGATCGGCAGCACCTGCGCGATCGTCTTGCCACGCATCGCAGCAACGTCTTCCGGCCGCACGAGCCTCTGGAGGCCATTGACCGTCGCCCGGCACATGTTGATCGGGTTTGTCGTGCCGAGGCTCTTCGCAAGCACGTCGCGGATGCCGGCGAGCTCGAGCACGGCCCGCGTCCCGCCACCGGCGATGACGCCGGTTCCCTCGCTCGCCGGGCGCAGCACGACACGGGCAGCGTCGAACCGACCGACGATTTCGTGCGTGATCGTCTGCCCGTGCTTCGGGACCGTGAAGAGGTTCTTGCGCGCGTCCTCCACCGCCTTCGAGATCGCCAGAGGCACCTCACGCGCCTTCCCGTAGCCGAGCCCGACGCGATCGACTTCGTCGCCGATGACCACGAGCGCCGTGAACGAGAACCGCCGGCCGCCCTTGACGACCTTCGCGACGCGGTTGATCTCGATGACCCGCTCCTTGAGCTCGCGGGACTCGCTGACTTCAGACGTGCTCAAAACTGGAGCCCTCCTTCGCGGGCGCCCTCGGCGAGGGCCTTCACGCGTCCGTGGTACAGGTAACCGGCGCGGTCGAACACGCAGGTCTCGATGCCGGCCTTCTTGGCCGCGTCGGCGAGCGCCTTTCCAACGGCGTTCGCCTGTTCGGTCTTCGACCCGGTGGAGCTCACCTTCGCCCAGCTCGCCGCGGCGAGCGTGCGCCCTGCCTCGTCGTCGATCAGCTGCGCAGAGATACCGCGATTCGAGCGAAACACGGCGAGGCGCGGACGATCGGCAGTACCGGCGATCTTGCCACGCACGCGGCGATGACGGCGCCCACGCGCCTCCCGCTTCGTAAGGGTGCTCATTTACCGGCCTCCGGTCGATGAGCGTGGAGGGGCGTGGGGAACCGGCTCATGCGCGCTTGCCCACCTTCCTGCGGACCTGCTCGTCGCGGTAGCGGATCCCCTTGCCCTTGTACGGCTCGGGCGGGCGCACCTTGCGCACCTCGGCGGCCGTTTGGCCGACCATCTGCTTGTCGATGCCCTTGACGGTCACCTGCGTCGGCTGGGGAACGTCGAACGAGATGCCCGGACGCGGCTTGATGAGCACCGGGTGCGAGTAGCCGACCGCGAGCTCGAGGTCGGTGCCCTTGAGCTGCGCGCGGTAGCCGACGCCCTGGATCTCGAGATGCTTCTCGAAGCCCTGCGTGACGCCCTCGACCATGTTCGCGATGAGCGTCCTCGTCAGGCCATGGAGTGCACGGTCCTCGCCGCGGTCCGTTGGGCGGGCGACGGTGATCTCGGTCTCCGTCTGCTCGATCTGCATGCGCATCGGAACATCCTGGGCCAGCTCACCCAGCGGGCCCTTCACCTGGACGTGCCCGTGCGACAGCGCCACGGTCACACCGCTCGGGACTTCGATGGGTCTGCGGCCGATTCGTGACATGGCTACCAGACGAAAGCGAGGACCTCGCCGCCGACGCCGCGCTCGGCGGCCTGGCGATTCGTGATCACTCCGACGGAGGTGGACATGATGGCGGTGCCGAGCCCGCCGAGGACGCGCGGTAGTCGGTCCTTGCGCGCGTAGACGCGGCGCCCGGGCTTGGACACCCGCTTGAGGTCGGTGATGACTCGGCGGCGATCGCGCGCGAACTTGAGCTCTACGACGAGCATCTTGTAGGGAAGGGCCTTTCCGGCCTCGTCGGTGGCCTCGACGACGCGGTAGTCCTTGATGTAGCCCTCGTCCTTGAGGATGCGCGCGATCTCTTCCTTCATGCGGGAGTTCGGCATGGATGCCGACTCGTGCAGCGCACGATTCGCGTTGCGAATCCTCGTGAGCATGTCGGCAATGGGATCGGTGAGCACGTTGTGACCTCCTACCAGCTCGACTTCGTCATGCCGGGAATCGCGCCCTGGTGCGCGAGCTCGCGCAGGCAGATCCGGCAGAGGCCGAACTTGCGATAGACCGCACGCGGACGACCGCAGCGGTTGCAGCGCGTGTAGGCCCGCACCTCGTACTTGGCCTTTCGCTTCTGCTTGACGACGAGAGACTTCTTGGCCATTCCTACTGTTCCCTTCTCGAGGTTGCGAACGGAAGACCGAGCCCGCCGAGCAACGCGCGGCCTGCGTCGTCCGTCTTCGCCGACGTGGTGATCGCGACGTCGAGCCCGCGGATCGCGGGAACCTTGTCGTAGTCGATCTCCGGAAAGATGATCTGCTCGCGGATGCCGATCGAGTAGTTGCCGCGTCCGTCGAACGACCCGGGATCAAGCCCGCGGAAGTCTCGAATGCGAGGCAGGGCGATCGACGCGAGCCGATCGAGGAACTCGTACATCCGCGCACCGCGAAGCGTCACCCGTGCGCCGACCGGCATCCCTTCGCGCAGCTTGAAGCTCGCGATGGACTTCGTCGCGCGGCGGACCTGCGCGCGCTGCCCCGCGATCGTCGTCAGCTCGTCGATCGCAGCATCGAGCGCTTTCGCGTCCGTCTTCGCCTCGCCGACCCCCATGTTCAGGGTCACCTTGGTGACGCGTGGGACGTCCATTACCGTCGGGACGCCGAGCTCCTCCTGAAGCTGCGCGCGAATCTCCTCCTCGTACCGCTGCTTGAGCCTCGGCACGTACGTCTCGGGTGTCGGTGCCGTCGCCATCAGCGATCGATCTCCTGGCCGCAGCTCTCGCGCTTGCAGACGCGGACGTGCACGACCTCGCCCTTCACTTCCTTCTCGGCCATGCCGACGCGCGTCGGGTTGTCGCAGACCGGGCAGACCACCATGACGTTCGAGACCGGCACGGGAGCCGGCTTGTCGAGGATCCCGCCGGGCACGATCTGCGCGCCACCCATTCGCGAGGAGTCGCGGATCGGGCGCGGCTTCGTGTGGCGCTTGGAGACGTTGAGGTTCTCGACGATGACCCGGCGCTCCGACGGGCGCGCCTCGATGATCCGGCCCCGCTTTCCGCGGTCCTTGCCGCTGAGCATCTGCACCGTGTCGCCCTTCTTCACCTTCATCTTCGTCGCCATCAGTGCTCCCTCAGGTGATGTTGGCGCGTTGCTGGCGCGCGAAAAGCGAGCCAGGCCAGGACGCAGGGAGCGCTCGTACTGATAAGTACGGGCGCGGCCGAGAACGACGCATGGCGCTGCTTTACAGCCGCCAGAAACGTGGATGACATTGCCTGAGTGAGCACTTAGAGCACCTCCGGCGCGAGAGAGACGATCTTCATGAAGTTCTTCTCGCGAAGCTCTCGCGCGACCGGGCCGAAGATGCGCGTCCCGCGCGGGTTGGACTGTGGATCGATGAGGACCGCGGCGTTCTCGTCGAAGCCGATGAGGGTGCCGTCGTCCCTCGAGTAGGGCTTCTTCGTGCGCACGACGACCGCGCGCACGACCTCACCCTTCTTGACCGCGCCCTGAGGCGTGGCCGCCTTCACCGTAGCAATGATCACGTCGCCCACCCGCGCGTAGCGCCGGTGCGAGCCGCCGAGCACGCGGATGCACAGGAGCTCACGGGCTCCCGTGTTGTCCGCGACGCGAAGACGCGACTCCTGCTGGATCACAGGTCGCCTCCCGAGTAGGTCCCGGGCGCAGGCCGCGAAACGCGAGCAGCGCGCGTTCGAGCATGAGATGCGAGGGAGTCGACCGTCATCTACTTGGCGGCCTCCACGATCTCCTGCAACCTCCAGCGCTTCATCCGCGAGAGCGGACGGGTCTCGACCAGGCGAACGATGTCGCCGGGCTTCGCCTCGTTCAGCTCGTCGTGCGCGTGGAGCTTCGTCGAGCGCTTGACGACCTTCTTGTAGCGCGGGTGCAGCTTCACGACGTCGACGCGGACGACGATGGTCTTGTCGCCAGCGGCGGAGACCACCTTGCCCTGGCGCTCCTGCCGGCGGCCGCGCTCGTGCTCAGACTTCGGAAGCCGCACGATCGTCTTGCGCTCGGCCGAGGGCACACGGGTGCGGCGCGTCTTCTTGGGACGCTCGGAGCGCGGGACCGGCTTCTTCTTGAGCTTCGGGCCAGACACAGCCGCGGCGGGTGCCTCGGCGGCGTCCTCGGCCGGCTCCGTCTCCCCGGTTGCCGGGGCATCGTCGGCTGCAGGCTCGGCCTCTGCGGCCAGCGGCTCTGCGTCTGCTGCAGGCTCCGCCTCGGCGGCCAGCGGCTCTGCGTCCTCGGCAGGCTCCTCCGCGGCCGGCTCGGGCTCCGCGGCGGGTGCGTCTTCTGCCTCGGCGACGGGCTCCTCGACCTCGGCGGCCGCCTCGTCGACGACCTCCTCCTTCGGCGCCTCGTCCTGCGTCTCTTCGATCTCGGTGTTCTCTGTTTCGTCAGGCATCTCGCTCGTTCCCTCGTTCACGCTCGCTCTGGACAGTCAGGATGCGGGCGATCTCCCGCTTGGCATGGCGAAGCCGTGCGCTGTTCTCGAGCACGCCGGTCGCCGTCTGGAAGTGCAAGTTGAAGAGCTCCTGCCGGGTCTCGGCCATCTTGCGGTCGAGCTCGTCGTCGGTCATGCCCCTCAGCTCCCTAGCTCTCAAAGAGATCCGCCTCCCTGCGCACGAACTTCGTCTTGAGCGGCAGCTTCTGCCCGGCGAGGCGTAGCGCCTCCTTGGCGAGAGCCTCGTCGACGCCCGCGAGCTCGAACATGACGCGACCCGGCTTGACGACCGCGACCCAGCCCTCGGGTGAGCCCTTGCCCGAGCCCATCCGGGTCTCGGCGGGCTTCTTCGTGTAGGGCTTGTCCGGGAAGAGGTTGATCCACACCTTCCCGCTCCGGCGGATCTTCCTCGTCGCGGCAATACGGGCAGCCTCGATCTGGCGGTTGGTGACCCAACCCGCCTCGAGCGCCTTGAGCCCGTACTCGCCGAACTGCACGGTCGTCTGACCGCGGGAGATCCCTCGTCGATGACCGCGATGGTGCCGGCGGAACTTCGTCTTGCGCGGCATCAGCATCAGCTCTCGCCTCCGGTCTCGGGCGCTGCTTCCGGAGCCGCCTCCGGCGTGGGAGCCTCCTGCACCTCTGGCTCCACGACGGGTGCTTGCGCTTCCGGCGCCGGCGTGCCCTGCTGGAGGTCGCGGCGCGGACGCTGCCCTGGCCGTCCGCCGCCCGGGCGCTGTGTGCGCTTCTTGCGCGGCACGATGCCGAGACCCTCGCGGTCCTGTTGCCGGCCACGACCCTCGCGCGAAGCGCCAAGGCCCTCCGCGGATGCTCCGCGTCGCCGGCGCGCCTGATCCTGGTCGCCGAGACGCGTGTCGCGCGCTGCGGGAGCGTCGTAGCCCTCCGGCATGATCTCGCCCTTGTTCACCCAGACCTTCACGCCGATGACGCCGAACGTGGTCTTCGCCTCCGCCTGGCCGTAGTCGATATCGGCGCGGATCGTGTGCAGCGGCACGCGACCTTCGGAGTACATCTCGCGACGGCTCATCTCACCACCGCCGAGGCGCCCTCCCGCGGTGATCTTGATCCCCTGCGCGCCGGACCGCATCGCCGACGCGAGCGAGCGCTTCATCGCCCGGCGGAAGCTGACGCGATTCTCGAGCTGCTCCGCGATCGACTGCGCCACGAGCTTCGCGTCGAGCTCGGGGCGCTTGATCTCGTTGATGTTGATGTGGACGTTCTTCTTCGTGATCGCGTGCAGCTCTTTGCGCAGGGCATCGACTTCGACGCCCGACTTGCCGATCACGATGCCCGGGCGCGCGGTGAAGATGTCGACCGTTATCCGCTGCTTGTCCTTGCGGATGAGGATGTCCGAGAGACCCGCATGCGACAGCTTCCCGAGGATGTGCTCGCGGATGCGAACGTCCTCGAGGATGTAGTCGGCGAACTCGGGCTTGCCCGTCCACCAGTTCGACTTCCAGTCGTGGATGACGCCGACGCGGAAGCCGCCGGGGTGCACTTTCTGGCCCATTACCGGTCACCTCCCGAGTAGGTCGAGAGCGCAGGCCGCGAAACGCGAGCTGCGCAAAGACGCAGGGAGCGCTCGCACCTGGAAGGTACGGGCGCGACCGAGGACGCAGCAATGCGATGCGTTGCAGCGAGCATGCGATCGCGAGATGCGAGGGAGTTGACCGACATCAAGCCACTGCCTCCTTCTTCTTGCGCCGCGACGCGGCCTTCGGCTTCGACTCTTCCGCGGCGGATGTCTCGGCCTGCTTGCGCGGGCGCCGACGGGTGTTCTGCTCCGGTACTTCGGCGAGGACGAGCGTGACGTGGCAGGTGCGCTTGCGGATGCGATTGACGCGCCCGCGCGCACGTGGCCTCCAGCGCTTGAGCGTCGGGCCTTCGTCTGCGTAGGCAGCCTCGACCACGAGCTCGTCGCCGTCGAGGCCGTGGTTCGCCTCGGCGTTCGCGACGGCGGACCGGAGCACCTTCTCGATGTCCGTCGCCGCTGCGCGCGGAGTGAAAGCGAGGATCGTCCGTGCCTCGGGCACGCTGCGCCCGCGGATGTGGTCGAGCACAACGCGCGCCTTGCGTGCGGACGTGCGCACCCACTTCGCCTGCGCGCGAACGCGCATCCGATCGTCCTGGAGCGTGCTCATCAGCGCTTCTTCACCTGTGTCGCGCGGTCGCCCGCGTGGCCCCGGAACGTCCGTGTGGGCGCGAACTCGCCGAGCTTGTGGCCGACCATCTGCTCGGTCACGAAGACGGGGACGTGCTTGCGTCCGTCGTGCACCGCGATGGTGTGGCCCACCATCTCCGGGAAGATCGTCGACGCGCGCGACCAGGTGCGGATCATCCGCTTCTCGCCGCTCGCGTTCATCGCCTCAATCCGGCCTATCAGCCGGTCCTCGACGAAAGGCCCCTTCTTGGAGCTACGACTCATCTAGCGCCTCTTCTCCTTGCCGCGGCGCCGGCCGCGGACGATCAGGTTGTCGGATTCCTTGTGCTTCCGGCGCGTCCGCTTGCCGAGCGTGGGGACGCCCCACGGCGTCACCGGATGGCGGCCGCCCTTCGACTTGCCCTCGCCCCCGCCGTGCGGGTGGTCGACGGGGTTCATGGCCGAGCCACGCACGGTCGGGCGCTTTCCGAGCCATCTGCTCCTACCGGCCTTGCCGCTGGACTGGTTCGAATGGTCGGAGTTGCCGACCTGGCCGACAGTCGCGCGGCAGGTGAGGAGCACGCGGCGAAGCTCGCCGGACGGCAGGCGCAACACGGCATGCGGGCCGTCCTTCGCGACGAGTTGAATCGCCGACCCTGCGGACCGCGCCATGCGCGCACCCTGGCCGGGCCTGAGCTCGACGCAGTGGACGAGCGTGCCGGTCGGGATGTTGGCGAGCGGGAGCGCGTTCCCCGGCTTGATGTCGGCGTCTGGCCCCGATTCCACGGTCGAGCCCACCCGCAGGCGTGCGGGAGCGAGGATGTACGCCTTCGCGCCGTCGGCGTAATGGATCAAGGCGATCCGAGCCGAGCGGTTGGGGTCGTACTCGATCGCCGCCACCTTGGCCGGGACGCCGTCCTTCGTGCGCTTGAAGTCGATCGCGCGAAAGCGGCGCTTGTGACCACCGCCCTGATGGCGCGTCGTGATGCGTCCGCGGTTGTTCCGCCCGCCCTTCTTCGTGACCGGCTCGAGGAGCGACTTCTCGGGCTCCGACTTCGTGACCTCCTCGAAGCTCGAGGTCGCCATGAAGCGCCGGCCCGGGCTCGTCGGCTTGTACTTCTTCAGCGCCATCAGTGGTCACTCCCCGTGCAGGTCGAGCGCCGGCTCGGCGAAACGCGAGCAGCGCAAGGACGCAGGTAGCGCTCGTACCTGAAAGGTACGGGTGCGACCGAGGACAACGCGATGCGACGCGTTGCAGCCGCGGCCGGTGTGCGAAATGTGCGGGGAGCGACCACTGTCATACCGCGGCCCCCTCGAAGATCTCGATCTCGTAGCCGTCCTTCAGCTCGACGATCGCCTTCTTCCAGCCGGGGCGACGTCCCGTCACGAAGCCGCGTCGCTTCGGCTTGGACTGCACCTTGACGATGTTGACGCGCTCCACCTTGACGTCGAAGAGCTCCTCGACCGCCTGCCGGACCTGCGTCTTGCGTGCGTCCTCGTGCACCTTGAAGGTGTACTTGCGGTCGGTGATGAGCGAGTAGCTCTTCTCCGAGACGACCGGCGCCAGGAGCACCTGGTTCGGATGGAGGCTCATTCTGCCGCCTCCTCCGCGTCCGCGACTCCGGCACGCCCGAGGACGAGCGGCAGCGCGGCTTCGGTGACGAGTACCGAGCGCGCCCACACAAGCGACGCGACCTCGAGCTCCGCCGGCGCGACGACGAGCACCCTTTCGAGGTTCCGGAACGACTTCACGAGCAGCTCCTCGTCCTCGGTGACGATGACGAGGGTCGGCCGCTCGCCGAAGCCGGCGAGAAGCTCGGCTGCCTTCTTCGTCGACGGTGCGTCGAAGGCCGTCCCATCGAGGATCGCCAGGGTCCCGTCGGACGCGTGGTTCGAGAGCACGCCCCTGAGCGCGGTGCGTCGGGCCTTGCGGTTCACCTTCACCTCGAAGCTGCGCATCCCGGGAGCGAACGCGACGCCGCCGCCCGTCCAGTGAGGCGCGCGCGACGTCCCGGCACGTGCCCGGCCCGTGCCCTTCTGACGCCATGGCTTCGAGCGACCGCCCGCGACCAGACCACGGCTCTTCGTGCCCTTCGTGCCGGCGCGTGCTGCGTTCAGCTCGGCGCGTACGGTCTCGTGAACCAGGTGCGGCTTGAGCTCGACCGAGAACACCGACTCGTCGAGCGAGACGTCCTTGGCCTTCGAGCCACCGATGACGGGTGCCTTCGGCGCGGCCATCACGCGCTCCTGATCTCCACGAGGCCGCCCTTCGCGCCGGGTACCGACCCGCGGACGAGCAGCAGATTGCGCTCGACGTCCACCTCGTGGACGACGAGGCCGGGTTGGGTGACCCGCGTGCCGCCCATGCGGCCCGACATCTTCATGCCCTTGAACACGCGCGAGGGGTACGCCGAAGCGCCGATCGACCCCGGCTTGCGAACGTTGTGCGAGCCGTGGAACACGGGCCCACGAGTGAAGCCGTGGCGCTTGATTGTGCCCTGATAGCCCTTGCCGATCGTGACTCCGGACACCTTGATCGCCTCGCCCGGCTCGAAGGACTCCACGGTCACTGTGTCGCCGACGGCAAGCTCGCTCTCACCTCGCAGCTCGACGAGGTGGCGATGGGGCGCGGCCCCGGCCTTCTTCAGGTGGCCGACCTCCGGCTTGGTGAGCTTCCGCTCGGCGACGGCCCCGAACGCGAGCTGTACCGCGTCGTAGCCGTCCACATCGTGCGTCTTCACCTGCACGACCGGGCATGGCCCCGCCTCGATCACGGTGACGGCCGTCACCGCCCCGGTGTCCGGGTCGAAGACCTGGCTCATGCCGAGCTTCGTGCCGAGGATGCCTTTCATCGTCGTCTGACCGCCTAGAGCTTGATCTCGATGTCGACCCCGGCCGGGAGGTCGAGCCGCATCAGCGAGTCGACCGTCTTCGGGGTGGGGCTGTGGATGTCGATGAGGCGCTTGTGCGTGCGCACCTCGAAGTGCTCACGCGAGTCCTTGTCCTTGAAGGGGCTTCGGATCACGCAGTAGACGTTCTCGGTCGGCAGCGGGACGGGGCCGGTGATGGTCGCCCCGGTGCGCTGCGCCGTCTCCACGATCTGGGACGCCCAGCGGTCCACCTGCTGGTGGTCGTAGCCCTTGAGCCGGATGCGGATCTTCTGCTGCGCCATGTGAAAGAAGGAGGGGCGAGTTGCCTCGCCCCTACGCGATGATCTCCGTGACAACGCCGGCACCGACCGTGCGCCCGCCCTCGCGGATCGCGAAGCGGAGGCCCTGGTCCATGGCGATCGGCTGGTGCATGTCGATCTCCATGTTCGTGTTGTCGCCAGGCATGACCATCTCCTGGCCCTCGGGCAGCTTGATCGAGCCGGTGACGTCCGTCGTGCGGAAGTAGAACTGCGGCCGGTAGCCGTTGAAGAACGGCGTGTGGCGGCCACCCTCGTCCTTCGAGAGGACGTAGACCTCGGCCTTGAACTGCGTGTGCGGCGTAATCGAGCCCGGCTTCGCGAGCACCTGGCCGCGCTCGACCTCCTCGCGCTTGACACCGCGGAGCAATGCGCCCGCGTTGTCGCCTCTGCCTGCGCGTAGTCGAGCGTCTTCAGGAACATCTTCGAGGCCGGTGACCACCGTCTTCTCCGTCTCCGGGTGGATCCCGACGATCTCGACCTCCTCGCCGACCGTGAGCTTGCCCTGCTCGATGCGGCCCGTGACCACGGTGCCGCGCCCGGTGATCGTGAAGACGTCCTCGATCGGCATCAGGAACGGCTTGTCGACGTCGCGGACGGGCTCGGGGATGTACGAGTCGACCGCAGCCATCAGCTCGAGGATCTTCGGCGTCCACTCCGCGTCGCCCTCGAGCGCCTTCAGCGCCGATACCTGCACGACCGGGATGTCGTCTCCGGGGAACTCGTACTTCGAGAGCAGCTCGCGGACCTCCATCTCGACGAGCTCGAGCAGCTCGGCGTCGTCGACGAGGTCGACCTTGTTCAGCAAGCGACGACGATCGACGGCACGCCCGACCTGGCGGGCGAGCAGGATGTGCTCGCGAGTCTGCGGCATCGGACCGTCGGCCGCCGAGACGACCAGGATCGCGCCGTCCATCTGGGCGGCGCCGGTGATCATGTTCTTCACGTAGTCGGCGTGACCCGGGCAGTCGACGTGCGCGTCGTGACGATTCTCGGTCTCGTACTCGACGTGCGAGGTCGCGATGGTGACGATCTTGGTGCGTCGCGCGGCCTTCCCGGGAGTGCCTTGGCGACTCGTCGATAGGACTGACCTTGCCGAGCCCTTGGCGGCCTCCGAACGGCCGTGATCGCGGCAGTCAGCGTCGTCTTGCCGTGGTCGACGTGACCGATCGTGCCGACGTTGACGTGCGGCTTGGTGCGCTCGAACTTCTGCTTTGCCATCTGCTCCTATCCCTCCGAGCTCGTCTTCCTGCGGATTACGGTGTCTTGTCGCCTCCACGATCGCCTCGGCGATCGTCAGCCGGAACTTCGTCGTAGCGGTCGAACTGCATGCTGAACGTCGCGCGACCCTGCGTCATCGAGCGCAGGTCGGTCGCGTAGCCGAACATCTCGGAGAGCGGGACGCTCGACTTGATCGACTGGGACGCGCCGACCGGCTCGAGCTGCTCGACCCGCCCGCGACGGCCGTTGAGGTTACCGATGACGTCGCCGAGGTACTCGTCCGGCGTCACGACCTCCACGGACATGACGGGCTCGAGGAGCTTCGGCTTCGCGCGCTTCATGCCCTCCTTGAAGGCCATCGAGCCCGGCGATCTTGAAGGAGCGCTCGCTCGAGTCCACCTCGTGGTACGAGCCATCGATCAGCTCGATCTTCACGTCGACCACGGGATATCCAGCGATGATGCCGGAGCTCATCGCAGCTGCCGGATACCCTGGTCGACCGCGGGGATGTACTCCTTCGGAACCCGCCCGCCGACGACCTTGTCCACGAACTCGTACCCCTGGGCGTGGTTCGGGTACAGG
>CAVPXQ010000012.1:0-70973 GCA_963709715.1 uncultured Gaiellaceae bacterium | reverse complement strand
GCCAACGTGTGAGACTGGGCGGGCGCAGGCCGTGGACGCGCTACGCGACGAGCGGATGCCCTCAGCATCGCCTATCAGGTCATCGGCGAGCGGCCCGATCACATCGACCTGATCTGCGTGCCCGGCTGGGTGACTCGCACCTCGAGCTACGCCTGGGAGGCGCCGTCGCTCGCCCGCTTCTACCGTGGGCATGTGCAGCCGTTCTCGCGCCTGATCCTGTTCGACAAGCGCGGCACCGGCCTGTCCGATCCGGTGCCCAACGACGGACTGCCGACCCTCGAGGAGCGCATGGATGACGTACGCGCCGTGATGGACGCCGTGGGGTCGGAGCGGGCGGCGCTGCTCGGGCATTCGGAGGGCGGCAACATGTGCGTGCTGTTTTCGGCGACCTACCCCGAGCGCACCACGGCGCTGCTCCTGGTCGGCAGCTACGCCAAGCGGATCCGCTCCGAGGACTATCCCTGGGCGCCGACCGTCGAGGAGCGGGCGCGCGAGATCGAGGAGACCGAGGCGACCTGGGGGTCGCCGGAGGCGTTCCGGGCGCTCGCGCCCAGCAAGGCGAACGACCAGGACTTCCAGCGATGGATCGGACGGTACCTACGGCAGTCGGCCAGTCCGAAGGCCGCCGCCGCCCTCCTGCGCATGAACACGCAGATCGACGTGCGCGACGTCCTTCCGACGATCGGGGTCCCGACGCTCCTGATCTACCGGACGGACGACGCGGACGTGCAGGTCGACGAGGGCCGCTACATCGCCGAGCGGATCCCCGGCTCGAAGTTCGTCGAGCTCCCCGGCGTCGACCACCTCATGTGGACCGGTGACACGGACGCCCTGCTCGACGAGGTCGAGGGGTTCCTCACCGGCGTCCGCCGAGGACCCGACCCCGACCGCGTGCTCGCGACCGTGCTGTTCACCGACGTGGTGGGTTCGACCGAGACGGCGAACCGCGTCGGGGATAGGGCGTGGCGCTCGCTCCTGGACCGACACCACCAGGTGATCCGTCGCGAGCCGAGCGGTGGCGCGGCCGCGAGATCGACACCGCGGGCGACGGCTTCCTCGCGACCTTCGACGGTCCTGCGCGAGGGATCCGGTGCGCGGTCGCGGCGACGGAAAGGGTCCGCGACCTCGGGCTGGAGATCCGGGCGGGCCTCCACACGGGCGAGGTCGAGATCGCCGACGGCAACGTGCGAGGCATCGCCGTCCACATCGGCTCGCGTGTATCGAGCCTCGCGGGCCCGGGCGAGGTCCTGGTCTCGCGGACCGTGGCCGATCTCGTCGCCGGTTCCGGCATCGTGCTCATCGAACGCGGGGAACACGAGCTCAAAGGCGTTCCGGACTCGTCACACTCCTCCATCGTACCGTGAAGCTCGGCGTATTTCATCCCTCGAGACGCAGGCTAGTGTTCGCCGAATGAAGACCTTCAACCTGAATGGCGACGAGTGGGACGCGACGAGAGGGATCGCGAAGGCTGGCGCTGCAGCGGCACGCCGGTGGGCGAACGGATCGGCGGTGAGCTACTGGGCGCGACCATGTCGCAGATCGAGCCTGGCAGCAGGCTCTGGCCCTACCACACGCATTACCTCAACGAGGAATGGGTGATCGTGCTCCGCGGCGAGCCGACGCTGCGCACGCCCGAAGGTGAGCATGTTCTGGAGGAGGGTGACATCGTCTGCTTTCCGCGCGGCAAGATCGGTGCGCACCAGATCAGCAACCGAACGGACTCGCCTGTCCGCGTGCTCATGCTCTCCTCGATGATGGGGCGAGATCATCGAGTACCTGACACCGGCAAGGTTCTCGCAAAGGACGTCGACGACGAAGACGTCATGTTCGCGAGGCCTGGACCACGCGGTCGAGTATGGGGAAGGCGAGGACTAGGCCGGCGCGACGCTCTCGTGTACCGACGAGCAGAGCCGCTTTCGAGAGTGACGTCGTTCGAGTGTCCGAGCGTGCGGGAGTGTCTCTTGACTTGTCTGGACGCTGCCGTGGGCCAGCGCAAGCGAGTCTCACCGACGCTGCCCGTCACGACACTCAGGCCGGTGACACCGTCCTGCGCATCACGCAGTGGTTCTTGCCCTTGGGGCGCAGATAGGTGAAGCCTGTCTGCTCGTAGAGGCTGCGCGTGGTGTTGTAGAGAAACTTGGCCGAGATCTTCTTGCCCTGCGTGTCCTGCGGATAGCCCTCTACCACGCCGCCGCCCGCCTTTGCGATCAGGTCGAGAGCGCCGCGAAGTGCCACACCGGCGACTCCTTTCCGGCGATAGTCCCTGTCGACGAAGATGCACGTAAGGCGATAGTCGGGCGGCTCCTCCGAACGGTTCGCCTCGTAGTCCTTCCGGTGATGGATGTTCGGAAGCTCCTCCGGAGAGCCGAATTGGCACCAGGCCACCGCGGCGTCGCCCTCGAAGACCACCGCGGCGTGAGCGTTCCCCTCGCGAACGAGACGCTCCTTCCAAGGGCGACCTTTCTCGCCCTCGGGCCTGCCCTCTCGCGAGTGGAACCAGGTACACCAACAGCCGCCGAACCCCATGCCGTTGTGTTTCTCAGCGAGACGCGCGAAAGCATCCCACGTCGAGGCATCGAGCGGCCTGATTGCGTACTCGCTCACCGTCCCTCCGTTCAGCCAAGCCCACGTTGGCCTGCTGACGAAGCGAGTCTACGCGCGTCTTGTCTGGATGGGCGAGTGGCGCGGCGCGTGCAAGAGGACGCCGGAGTGCGCGAGTGTGCGGGAATGTCCCTTGAGGCAGTCCCCGCGCTCGCTCGCATGTGGTGGCGAGTGATGTCGGCCCGACTGTTAGTCGGCGATTGGTTCCCAGATCAGCTCGGCGACGTCGAGGACGAGATCGGGCTCCCGCTGGTCCGGATCTGCCTGCGTGCGCACCTCGCCGATACAGACGCAGACGGTGTCGTTGAGTCGCCTGTACTGCTCGGCGTCGCTGAGATGGAAGATCGCACCGACGATCTGCCGCCTTCCCGGCGGGTAGGAACGCCCGTATCCGTGCCACTCGAACATGATCGTCGCGCCATCGTCCGCCTCGATCACGGCACGGAAGTCAGGCCGAAACGGACCCGTCGCAGTGCGCCGGCGCGGAAAGTTCGCACCCCGGAAGCGGCCGGTGATCGAGCCCTCGCACCGGCCTTCGGCGAGAAACAGGTGCTGTTCCCACCCGCCCTCGAGCCCGATCATCCAGCTCTCGGGATACGTGAAGCGGATCCGATAGAGGGGCTCGAGCCTCAACGATCCTCCTGCCGCAGAACCTTACGTCCTTCGAGGTGCGAGCGGTGGTACGCGACAGGACGCTGACGTGGGCCAGTGTGCGGGAATGTCGCTTGACGATCCTCGCCTGTTTGGTGTGGCAGGATCGACCGAACGGTGCCAGAGCGGACTTCAGATGCGGTCGAGACTATGGTCAGCACGTACAACGCTGGCGACCTGGAGGGCTTCCTTCTCTGCTTCTCGGAGGACGTCGTCGTCGAGGACGAGGATGGAAACGTGGTGTCGACCGGCCGCGACGCTCTGCGGGCGACCTACGGCCAGCTTCTCGCCGAGCAGCCCGACCGGGAGTACGAGATCCCGACGCGTATCCGGGTGGGCTTGTGGGTGGTCGACGAGGAGCGCGTCACGGGCGGGCCGCGCGGTGAGGTCCGCGCGATCGCCATCTACCACCTCGACAGCGACGGCCTCATCGACCGGGCCCGCTTCCTCGTCTGAGGCGCCGCCGACGCCGCGAGGCGACCTCATCGAGTGAGAGACCGGCTCCGTGTGCGAGTGTCCTGTCGCTTGACGTGGCACCGCGAGGTCCGAGGCCACGATCAGCGCGGCACCCTGAAGAAGGCGAAGAGCGACATGAGCATGCATGCGTCGCGACCGGGACGAGCTCTGCCGACCGGCTAGCAGCGTTTCTCCGACACGAGCGACCGCGCTACGCTCGCCCGCGTGAGACGGGCCGGGTTCATCGCGGTCGGAGTGGTCGGCGGCGTCGCGATGGTCGCACTCACGATCTGGCTCGTCGCATTCCGCGATACGAGTGAGCCAGTGTCGGTCGGCGAGGCCGTGACGAGCTTCCGCGCCGACACGGAGCCGGGCCAAACGGCGCCGCTGCCGATCCCGAAAGGCGTCTACGTCTATGCGACCTCGGGCTTCGAGAAGACGGACGCGCTGACGGGCATCACGCATCGATATCCGCGCAAGACCACGATCGCCGTCGGGCCAGCGGCGTGCGGGATGCGGCTCACGTGGGGCGTGCTCGAAGGTCGGTCGACGACATGGGTCTACTGCCTGACCGACCAGGGCTGGAGGCTTCGCTCGCAGGACGAAGGGCACACGTTCTTCGCCCACCACGAGCGCACGACGTACCTATGCAACGACGCGCTCATCAGACCGGCCGCGCCCTCGATCGGGCAGCGGTGGCCGGTCTCGTGCTCGACCGACGACACCGAGGAGAAGGGCACCATCGCCGTCGTCGCGCGCGAGTTCGTGCGAGCCGGAGGCTCCAGAGTTCTGACGCGCCACGTCCGCAAGGTGACGAGGTTCACGGGGGACATCAGAGGGTCGGCTCGGCACGATCTCTGGTTCCACGAGCGCATCGGCGTCCCGGTGAAGGTGGTGATGGTCAGCCACACGACGAACGGCTCGCCGATCGGCGACGTCCACTACGACGAGGTCGTGACGCTGCGCCTGATCTCGTTGCGGCCGCTGAGATGAGGCTGAGCCCGGGGCTCGCGCGCCTCCGGCTGGCGCCGGACGGAAAGCCGCGTCCCGACGCTCCCTTCGGGCAGGGGCCGCTCGCTGCGCGGGCTCTCCGCGGCGTGATCGTCGGAGCGAGTGCGACTGCGGGACGTCTTCCTTCCTCCGTCATCCGGCCGCTCATACACGTCGGAGGAACCGTCGAGTGGGCGGCGCGGCCGGCCAAGCGGAGCCGGCTCGCCGAGAATCTCTGCCACACGCTCGGGTTGCCGCCCGACCATCCCGACGTCCACGCACTCGTACGGCGGGAGATCCTGAACGAAGCTGGCCGCTCGTCGGACTTCCTGTGGGCGCTCGCCTATCCCGATGAGCTGCGTGCGACGATGCGCATCGACGGCGTGGAGCACATCCACGAGGCGGTTAGTCGTGGTCGGGGAGTCCTACTCGTCTCGACCCACGTCGGAGGCTGGGAGATCGCGACCTCGCTGGCGAAGGTCTTCGTCCCCGTCGCGACGACCGCGATCGTCACCGACGACTGGCTCGCGTGGGCGGTCGAAGGTCTCCGGGTTCGAGCGGGCCTCGGGATCATGTACGACTCGGAGCCGGTGGCGAAAGCGGCGCATCTGCTTCGCAGGGGCGAGGCGCTCCTCGTCCTCGGGGACTACGCGAAGGAGGGCATGAGGACGTACCCGGTTCGGCTGCTCGACGCAGTCGCGGAGTTGCCTGCCGGCCCCGTCGCCCTCTCGCGGCTCTGCGGTACGCCGCTCGTTCCCTTCAGCGTCCTCCCGACGGCGCCGCGGCGCTGGCGCATCGAGGTCGAGGCGCCGCTGTGGCCGCCTGAGCGGCCCGAGGGAGAGGCGGGCGAGCACCGACTCCTCCAGCAGCTCGCGGATCGCTGGACAGCGACGTTGCGCGCAAACGCCGAGCACTGGGCGGCCGTGTATCCGATGACCTGGAGGGCTGGGGAGTGAGGCGCTTCTCGGTCCGGCGGGAGGTGACCCTCGGGCTTGCCGTGTACGGGCTCTACCTCGTCGTGCGCCGCCGCGTCCTCGGCCGAGACGGCCGCGCACGGGCACGGGCGAACGCCGCGAGGATCGTGGCGCTCGAGGAACGTCTCGGGATCCACGTCGAGCCGGCGCTGCAGCGGGTACTCCTGCGCTACCCGCGCCTCGTCCACGGCCTGAACGTCGGGTACGGGCTCTTCAACGTGACGCTCACCGTGGGCTGGCTGGTCCTCCTCTTCCGGCGACGCGACGACGGCTACCACCGGTTCCGGCGCACCTGTTTCCTCGCGCATGTGGGGGCGCAGCCCGTCTTCCTGCTGCTTCCGACCGCGCCGCCTCGCGTGCTCGACGGCTACGTGGACACGCTCTCCGAGGTCAGCGGGCTCGATCTCGAGCACCCACTCCTCGTCCGCTTCTACAACCCCGTTGCAGCCATGCCGAGCCTTCACGTGGCGTTTGCGGTGGTCACGGGTCACGAGATCGCGGAGCGCACCGATTCGCGCGTCGTGAAGACGATCGCGCGCTCCTATGCGCCGCTGGTGGCGACCGTGGTCGCGGGCACGGGCAACCACTACGTGCTGGACGTGGTCGCCGGAGCGGCGCTCGGCCTAGCCGCGCGTGCGGCGACCGGGTCGTCCGACCATGAGTGAGTCGTTCGACGGTCGTGTCGTCCCGTCCGGGTGGAGGGCGGTGGCGGGAGTGGTCGCCGCGATCCTCCTCGTCGTCGGGGTCGGCCTCCTCATCGCGCGGGCGGCCGGGTTCGCGGAGGTCCGGGACGCCGTCGCCAAGGCGGACTCGACCTGGTTCGCCGTCTGCCTGGCGGCTCAGGTGCTCGCCCTCGCCGCGTACGCGGACGTGTTCAGAAGTGCGTTCAAATGGCGCGGCGGCCCGGACCCCGGATTCCGTCTGAGCGCAGAGGTCATGCTCGCAAGCGTCGGCGCGACGCGCGTCTTCGCGGCAGGAGGCGTCGGGGCGATCGCTGCGACGTACTGGTGCTTTCGGCGGGCGCGGTTCTCGGCCGAGGATGCGCTCGTCCGCGTCCTCGGGTTCAACACGCTGTTCTACGTCTCGTTCGCGGTCGGCGCCTGGTTCGCGGCGCTCTTCGCACTGCTCGGGGTCTGGGGCGACGAGTCTCTCGCGCTCACCCTCCCGTGGCTCGTGATCGTGCCGTTCTGCTTCGTGGCCGCGGCATATGTCACGCAACCGGGTCGTGTCGAGCGGCTCACGCGACCCGGTGGCTCGTTCCTGCGCAAGGCGCTCGCATACGGGATCGCCGGCGCGGCCTGGGTGCGTGAGGTGCTCCCGGATCCGGGTGGGCGCCGGCTGCTCGTGTCGAGCATCCTCTACTGGGTCGGCAACGTCGCGTGCCTGTGGGCGTCTCTTCGGTCGGTCGGAGTGGGCTTGCCGCTGCCCGAACTGATCCTCGCCTTCGCGCTCGGACAGGCGGCGATGATCCTCCCGCTTCCGCTCGGTGGAGTCGGTGGCGTCGACGCGGCGATGACATATGCACTCACAGCTGTGGGCGTCCCCCTCGCGCTCGCGCTCGTCGCGGTCGGCGTCTACCGGCTGTTCGCGTTCTGGGCACCGACGCTCCCGGCTCTCGTCGCGCTCGGCCTGCTTCCGCACGCCGGCAATCGCCTGCACCGGCTGCGCCCCGAGCCCTCCCTAAGATGAGTGCAGTGCGGCTTCTCGTCATCGGTATTGCCGCATCGACGTTGGCGGCATCGGCGAGCGCCGCCGTCCCTGTGCGCGCCGCGCTGACCACGAGCACGACGACGCCGCTCGTGGACATGCCGTGGAGGTACACCATCGTCGTGAAGGACCGTGCGGGGAAGCCTGCAGTCGCGAAGGCGAGGTTGCAGATCCTCCTGGGGACGCTCGTCGTGGGTTGCTGGAAGGTGGATGCGATGACGCAGTGCACCGGCGCCAACTCCGGTACGTGGATCCGCTTTACGGGCAAGCACTCGGGGGTGCTCACCTGGCCGGCGCAGTCGGTCGGCGTCAAGCTCACGTTCCAGGCGACGGTCGTCGCAGGGACGCAGACCGTGCGCCTCCGTTCGCCTGTCGTCGTCAAGCAGTTGTAGGCGCGCTCCCAGAGGCGTGACGTGAAATTCACACGGGCCGGATGGCGGCCACGACACTGCGCCGGATCGCCACCGTCACGCCTCGCACAGGCTTCAAGCCTGCACGAGTCGCGCCGTCGTCGCCCCGCTTGGTCGTGACCGTCCCCGACCTCGCGCCAATTTCACATCAAGCCTCTAGCGTCGGCGCCAGGACGTGAAGTCGTAGCGCTCCTCGAGGCGCTCGAGCACCTTCGCCGCGATGAGGTCGCCCGCGGGTCGCTCGAAGTGCACGCCGTCCTCCGCGCGCATCTTCACGAGCTTCCCGGCGGAATCCTCGATGTACTGCGCGAAGCCGCCGTCCTCGCCGGCGAAGAAGAAGTAGGTGTCGAGGTAGGCGACGCGGCCCTTTCGCTCCGCGGCCTCCGACTGAACGATGGAGTTGATCACGTCGAAGCGCAGCGTTTGGTCCGCGTCTCGGGTGATCGGGAGGCCGATCCACACGAGGTACGCGCCGTTCCGGGTGACGGTGTCCATGACGCCGGCGACCCGACGCCGGTACTCGGCTCGCCAGGACGGGCTGCCGAACGTCCCGACCTCCGTGCCCTCGGGAACGCCGGTCATGAACCCGTGATCGTCGTTGCCTCCGAACATGAGCACGACCGCGCGCGGCGGACTGCTTGCGCATCACGTCCCGGGTGTGCGTGAACCAGTTGAAGACGTCGGGACGCTCGAGCCCGCTCGCGATCCGCCCGTCGATGCCGTCCACGGCTTCGATCGCCCCATTTCCTGCGACCGCGCGCAGAAGCGACTCGCCGGGGATGACGACCAGGGAGTCGCCCGCGATCCAGATGCCGAGCTTGCGCTGCGGGGTGAAGCGCATGTGCTTCACGGGCGTCTGTGACCCGGCTGCGGGAGCCGTGGGCCTCGGCGTCGGTGCCGCGACCGCGGTGTCGATCTCGTCGTCGTCCGAGCGTCCGATGGCCGCCTTCAGAGCCTGGCGCGGGCGGTCGAGGAGGAGTACTCCGCTCACGCTCGCTAGGGGGCCGGTCACACCGAGGGCCACGTCGCGCTTCCAGCCCTGAGGCTGGATCGCGGCGGACTTGTGCAGACCCGGGGCGTTCAGGAACAGTGCGACGACGAGCCCCGCGAGCGAGACGACGACCGCCGATCCGGCCGAGTGGAGACGCCGTCCTCCCTCCGCTGTCCGCGGCCGTGGTCTGCGCGCTCGTGTCTCCCTCGTCTCCATCAGAACTGGAAGTAGATGAACGGTGCCACGCCCTCCGGCCCCATGGCATGGATGACAAGGAGCGCAAACGAGAGCACGATCGCCTGCGCGGGGATCGGGAGCCGCGAGAAGCGCGCCATCACCTGCAGGGGGAACCGGCGCGGGAGGTACTGCGAGCCGACTCCGACGGCGATCGCAGCGAGGACGCCCCAGGTGACGAGCGGTGACGGCTCGCCCCACGCCGTGAAGAGGCGCTCGATGAGATCCCAGGCGTCTGCGAACGAGTCGGACCGGAAGAAGATCCAGGCGAAGCAGACCACCTGGAACGTCCAGAAGCGATGCCATGCGCGTCGGCCCGGCGTCCACCGTCGCTCGACGAAGCCGGGGCGGCCGCGCCACCACCGCTCGAGGCACAGGGCGGTCCCGTGGATCCCGCCCCAGACGACGAACGTCCAGCCGGCGCCGTGCCACAACCCGCCGATGAGCATCGTGAGCATGAGGTTGCGGTAGGTCGCGAGGCGTCCGTGGCGGTTGCCGCCGAGCGGGATGTACAGGTAGTCGCGCAGCCAGCGCGAGAGCGTCATGTGCCAGCGGCGCCAGAAATCGGTGATGGACGTCGCCGAGTACGGGGCGTCGAAGTTCTGCGGGAACTGGAAGCCGAGCAGAAGTGCGATCCCGATCGCGATGTTCGTGTACCCGAAGAAGTCGGCGTAGATCTGGACGGCGTACGCGTAGATGCCGACGAGCACCTCGAGCGACGAGTGCTGGTTCGGCGCGCCGAATACCTCGTCGACGATGTTCGCTGCGAGGTGGTTCGCGATCACGACCTTCATGAAGAGACCGGTGCCGATGAGGAAGAACGCACGCGAGGTGTCGACGTAGCGCGGATCGCGGGGCGACGACATCTGCGGGATGAGCTCTCCCGGGCGCACGATCGGGCCGGCCACGAGGTGGGGGAAGAACGAGAGGTAGGCGGCGAACGTGCCGATGCCGACAGGGGTCGAAGTCGCCCCGGTAGACGTCGACGACGTAGGCGATCGCCATGAACGTGAAGAAGGAGATCCCGACCGGCAGGATGATCGAGCGTGCTTCGAGCGGGAGGTCGAGGCCCCCGAGCGCGAACAGGTTGTTCGTCGAGGTGACGAAGAAGTCGTAGTACTTGAAGTAGCCGAGCAGGCCCAGGTTTCCGACGAGCGCGACCACGAGCAGCTGCTTGCGCGCCTGCGGGCTCTTCCGTCGGTGGATGGCCACGGCCAGCACCTGGTTCCAGGCGATCGAGAACGCGAGCAGGAAGCAGAACCGCCAGTCCCAGCCGGCGTAGAAGACGAAGCTCGAGGCGATGATGACCGGTCGCCAGCGCTCGCCGCGCGGCATCAGCAGCCACGAGAGCGGCAGCACGACCATGAAGAAGATCGCGAAGGTTGCGGTCGGGAAGAGCACGGGTCGCGGGGACTTCTAGTCGCTCGCGCGAGCTGCCGCTTTCGACGTCAGTCGGTGGCTGCGGGCGGGAGTCGTGCCGGAGATCGCTCCCCGGACGACGCGTCGAGCATCGTGTCGTCCCCGTTCGCGCGGAACCATGTGGGATCGTCGGGCTCCACTTCCTGAACGACCGTCGGTCCGTAGGCGAACTCCCGCTTGCGAGCCGCGCTGCGCGACATGGCCCACTCTGCGATCGCAACGAGGATCCACGCGACGATCATCACGCCCGCGATGACAGGCGCATCGAGGCCCGCCACCGCTGCGAGAACCGCGACCGCGACGAGGAAGAGGATCTCGACGAGGAGCCACGGAACCGCCAGCCCGCGTGCGCGCGGAGCGTCGACCGATCGAACCCAGCTCGGGCTCTCTCGCACGACCGGCTGCCCCTCGTCCCAGCCCAGGCGCTCGCCGTTCTCGGACGGGAGACCGCGTGCGTCCTGGCGGAGCGCGTGGACCTCGGCCTGGAGGTCACCTACCGACGATGCAAGGGAGCGCACGGCCCCCAGGAGCTCGGCGGGGTCGCCCCCGCCTCCGTGTGCGACCTGCGTCGTCTCGGAGGGGTCCGCCACGGCCGGTCGCTCAGCCCTTGTCCGACGACTTCATCTCGTCGAGCGTCTCGCGCGCCTTGATCGTGGACGTCTGCGCGGCGATCTTCGACCGACGCCTCGGGCTTGCTCTCCTCCTCCGCCTCGGCGCGGGATTCGGCGAGCTTCTCCCGCAGCTCGTCGGCCGGATCGGCCGGCGGCGGAGCCGGTGGCGCGAGCTCGGCCTGCGCCCGGCGGCGGCTCCGCCAGCGCAGGAACGCGCGAATGCCGAGCGCAATGAGCGCGATCTTGATGAGCTTGCGCACGGCGCGATGGTACCGCGCTTACCTGCTGCACAAGATTGGAATCCGCAGAGCGCGGATTCCAACCGTGCGAAGATCCCTGAAGGCGGCCGCTCGGTCGCCGTTTGCCCGAAGTGGGCCGGGCATCGGCTGGTACCATGCCGCAGCTTCCTGCCTCGCGCAGGCGCCGTCCGTTCCCGGCGGTGCCACCTGCGCGAGGCCGATTCAGACCGAAGGAAGGAGAACGGGAACGTGAACGAGTACGAGATCCTGCTGCTGCTCGACCCCGACCTCGACGACGACCGTCAGGGTGAGGTCGTCACGCGGGCGCGCGAGCTCGTGGAGTCGGGCGGCGGCACCTGGGACCTGCACGACGTCATGGGGCCGCCGCAAGCTCGCATACGAGATCGACCACAAGGGCGAGGGGAGCCTACCACCTCCTCCATTTCACGTGCGACGCCGGGACGCTCGACGAGGTGTCCCGTGTCCTGCGGATCGACGACGGCGTGATGCGCCACATGGCGACACGTCGAATCGAGGGGAGTCCCGTTCGGCCCGTAGCGGTGGCCGCTCCGACGCGCGAGGATGCAATGGTCGCATCCGACGTCGAGGAAGAGGAGGAGTAACCATGGCAGGCGACATCAACCGCGTGACGCTCGTTGGCCGGCTGACCCGCGATCCGGAGCTCAGGCATCGCCGTCGGGCACCCCGGTCGCTCGAGATGGGCGTCGCCGTCAACGGCCGCCAGCAGGACGACTCGGGCAACTGGGTCGACAAGCCGAACTTCTTCGACGTCAAGGTCTACGGCAACCAGGCCGAGATGCTGCGCGCAGCACCTGGCGAAGGGCCGGCGCATCGGCATCGACGGCCGGCTCGACTGGCGCTCGTGGGAGGCGCAGGACGGAACGAAGCGCTCCAAGGTCGACGTCGTGGCTCAGACCGTGCAGTTCCTCGACAGCCGACAGGACGGCGAGGCCGCTTACGTCCCCGCCGGAGCGGCCGCCGGCGACGACTTCCCGACCTCGCCGACCGACGACGACATCCCCTTCTAGGAGAGCCCTGCATGGCACCGAAGAAACAGCAACCACGCGGCGCACAGGCCCGTGCCACTGCGCCAGGCAAGCGCAAGAGCTGCCACTTCTGCCGGGACAAGGTGCAGGAGATCGACTACAAGAACATCGCGCAGCTGCGCCGCTTCATCTCCGAGAAGGGGAAGATCCGCTCGCGGCGGATCACCGGTGCGTGCCGGCGGCACCAGATCCAGGTCGCGCTCTGCGGTCAAGCGCGCCCGCGAGATGGCCTTCTCCCCTACGTCGGCTGAGGGAAACGAGCATGCAGGTCATCCTCCTCAAGGACGTCGAGAAGCTGGGTCTGCGCGGGGACGTCGTCGACGTCGCACGCGGCTACGCACGGAACTACCTCCTGCCGCGCCAGCTCGCCGAGAACGCGACCCCGGCGCGCGTCGCCGAGCTGCAGCGCGTCGACGCCGAGCGCGCGAAGCACGAGGCGCGGACGGCCGAGCAGGCCCAGGAGATCGCGGAGCTCCTCGGCAAGACGGTCCTGCGGTTCGAGGTGAAGGCCGGCCCGACGGGCTCGCTCTTCGGCTCGGTGACGCCGTCGGACGTCGCCGACGAGATCTGGCGTGCGCGGAAGGTGCGCGTCGACCGGCGCAAGATCGCGATCGACCCGCTGAAGCGGATCGGGCGCTACAGCGTGCCGATCGAGCTCTTCCAGGACGTGCACGTCGAGGTGAAGACGCTCGTCGTCCCAGAGGGCGGCGAGCTCCCGCCCGAGGAGGAGCTTGCGGCGCTCGAGGCGGCCGAGGCCGAGGCAGCCGCGGCGGCCGCAGCGAGGGGGCCGAGGTCGAGCACGCCGAGGCCGAGGCCGCGATCGCCGAGGTGTCGGAGCCGGAGGAGGAGTCGGACGAGCGACGTCGAAGAGGCGTCGAGCTCGGAGCCCACCACCGATGCGCCCTCTGCATCCGACGACGAGCCCGCTCCGACGGCTGCCTGACGTCCGCGCCGCGACGCGTGGCCGCGTCGTGTTGATCGTCGCTCGCCGTGTCGGCGCTGCCCGCGGCCCCGGCGTCCGCGCAGCCGCCGGCGAAGACGCGCGTCACCGTCATCGGCGACTCGATCGCGGCGTCGTTCGGCTACGTCCCCGGCGCGCGGCGCTACCTCGGGCACGGGCTCGACCTTCGCGTCGGACGCGGTCGTCTGCCGGCGACTCGTCGCGGCGAGCTGCACGTTCCAGGGGACGACGCCCTCGACCGCGCTCCAGGTCGTCGGCGCGCAGGGTCGCGCGCTCGGACCCGTCGTCGTGATCAACGTCGGCTACAACGACTGGGCGGCCGTCTACGACGTCGACCGCGTGATGCGGGCGCTCAAGGTCCGCGGGCGTCCGGACCGTCGTCTGGGTGACGCTGCGCGAGGCGACCGGCTACGCGTCGAGCTACGCGCAGTCGAACGCACGGATTCGCAGGCGGCGAGCCGCTGGCGCAAGTCGCTCGTCGTGGCCGACTGGAACGCGTACAGCCGCGGCAAGCCGTGGTTCCGCGAGGACGGGCTGCACCTGACGACGTCCGGCGCGCTGGGGCTCGCGCGCCTCCTGCGCCCGCTCGTCCTCGCCGGCGCCGCGTCCTCGTAGCCTGTCCACAGCCGGTGTGGAGCGATCGCGGAACTTCGCGCTCGCGAGCGCGTGTTTCCGGGTGGACAACTTCGTGCGGCCTGTCGACAGGCCGTCCGCCGGCGGGGATAACCTCGGAACATATGTTCTGTTCTCCCTGCACGGAGCGCGCGACGTGCGCCGTCCGCGTTGGACGCGGCCGCGTCGGACGGCTTGACTCCCGCGTCGTGATCGGCCCGCTGACCCAGCCTCCGCAGCGACGGGACGCACTAGCCGGCCGAGGCCACGAGCTGAGCTCGAGCAGGTCGGCGAGCGGCTGAGCTCCGTCGTGCCACCGCAGAACCTCGAGGCCGAGGAGTCGGTCCTCGGCGCGATGCTCCTCTCGCCGGTCGCCGTCGGGCACGGTGAGCGAGATCCTCGACGCGTCCGACTTCTACCGCGAGAGCCACGCGAAGATGTACCGCGCGGCGCTCGCCCTGTGGTCGAAGGGCGAGCCGGTCGACGCGATCACGCTCGTCAACGAGCTCGACGAGCGCGCCGAGCTCGACGCCGCCGGCGGTCAGGCGCGCGTCGCCGAGCTCGCGGCGCTCGTCCCGGCGGCGTCGAACGTCGAGCACTACGCGCGCATCGTCAAGGAGATGTCGACGCTGCGCGGGCTCATCCGCGCGGGCCAGGAGATCGTCCGGCTCGGACAGGAGCGCGAGGGCGAGGTTTCCGATCTCGTCGATCGCGCCGAGCAGATCGTCTTCGAGCTCGGGCCAGCAGCGTGCGACGAGCGACTTCTCGCACATCGAGGTGCTCCTGAAGGAGAGCTTCGAGCGCATCACGCACCTGTACGAGGCGGGCGCCGAGATCACCGGCGTGCCTGCGGGCTTCCGTGAGCTCGACCTCCTCACCTCCGGCTTCCAGCCTGGGAACCTCGTGATCCTCGCGGCGCGCCCCTCGATGGGGAAGTCGGGTCTCGGTCTCTGCATGGCCGCGAATCTCGGCGTGCGCCACCAGATTCCCGTCGCCCTGTTCACGCTCGAGATGTCGAAGTCGGAGGTGACGCAGCGGATGATGTGCAGCGAGGCGAAGGTCGAGTCGCAGCGGCTGCGAACCGGACGTCTCGCCCCCGACGACTGGCCGCGACTGACCGCCGCCTGCGACCGCCTGATGAAGGCGCCGATCTACGTCGACGACGCCGGCTCGACCTCGATCATGGAGCTCCGCTCGAAGGCTCGGCGGCTGAAGTCGCGCGAGCCTGCTCTCGGGCTCGATCATCGTCGACTACCTGCAGCTGATGGCGTCGGACCGGAACGTCGAGAGCCGGGTCCAGGAGGTGTCGCAGATCTCGCGCGCGCTCAAGGTGCTCGCGCGCGAGCTCGAGGTGCCCGATCCTCGCGATGTCGCAGCTCTCCCGTGCGGTGGAGCAGCGACACGACAAGCGCCCGATCCTCTCCGACCTTCGCGACTCGGGCTCGATCGAGCAGGACGCTGACCTCGTGATCTTCATCTATCGCGACGAGTACTACCTCGGCGAGGAGTCCGACCAGCAGGGCGATCGCCGAGGTCATCCTCGCGAAGCACCGCAACGGCCCGACGGGCACCGTCAAGCTCTCCTGGCTGCGCCGGTACGCGAAATTCGCTGATCTGGCTGCGGCGTAGCGGCCTGCCCGGCACGTCGGCAAGCTCGCCGCCAGATGTGTTCTCCGACCTCGCTGCGAGGTAGCTACTCGCCCGGCAGGCTCGACCCCGGGTAGCCGATCCGCCGTCCGGCGCGAGCTGAAGACTCACGGCGTGCCGCTCGCGTTCGAGTTCCCGCCGACGTCCGCCGAGTGGACGTTCTTCGTCGCCTTCGCGGTCATCCTCGTCGGCCCGCTCCTCTTCGAGCGTCTCGGCTTCCCGGGGATCATCGGCGTCATCCTCGGCGGGCTGCTCGTCGGTCCGTTCGTCCTCGGCTGGGTCGAGCGCGACGGGCATCGTCGAGTCGCTCGGCGACCTCGGGATCCTCTTCCTCATGTTCCTCGCAGGGCTCGAGCTCGACCTCGACGAGTTCGCGGCCAACCGGCGCGGGGCGCTGACGTTCGGCGCATTCACGTTCACGATCCCGTTCGTCCTCGGCATCGCCGTCGCTGCTGCCGTTCGACTACGGCTTCGCGACGGCGATGCTCTTCGGCTCGCTGTGGGCGTCGCACACGCTCGTCGCGTACCCGATCGTCCAGGAGCACGGCCTCCTCCGCGATCGTGCCGTCGGGCATCGCGGGCGGAGGGACGGTGATGACGGACACGCTCGCGCTCTCCGTGCTCGCCGTCGTCGCCGGCTCCGTCGCGAGCGACGCCGCGCCCGATCGGCGTGCTCCTCCAGGTCGTCGTCGGGCATCGTGATCCTCGCGCTCTTCTGCGCGTTCGTGCTGCCGTGGGTCACGCGCTGGGTCTTCGCCGGCGTCGGCCAGCATCGCGGCGCGCGGTTCCTCTTCGTCGTCGTCGCGCTCACCGCTGCAGCGCTCGTCGCCGACCGCGCGGGGCATCGAGGGGATCGTGGGCGCGTTCTTCGCTGGGCTGGCGTTGAACCGGCTCGTCCCGGCCCGGAGCCGGCTCATGGAGCAGATCGAGTTCGTCGGCGGCGTGCTGCTGATCCCGTTCTTCCTCCTGTCGACCGGGATGCTCATCGACCCGGAGGCGTTCACCGAGCTACGCGTCATCGCGATCGCCGTGCCTCTCGCTCGCGCGTCGTGTTCGTCGGGAAGCTGACGGCGGCGCTTCTCTCCGGCACGCATCCTCGGCCTCGAGCCGCCCGCAGGGACGGCTTCTCTTCGGCCTCTCGCTCGCACAGGCGGCGGCGACGCTCGCGGCGGTCACGATCGGCGTCGACATCGGGCTCTTCGACACCGATCTCCTGAACGCGACGCTCGTCGTCGTCCTCGTCACCGTCCTCGTCTTCGAGCATCGTCACGCGGAGCGCCGCCCGGCGGATCGATCCGCCGAGAGTGCAGGGCGAGCGGCTCGCCGAGACGATCTTCGTGCCAGTCGACGTCGTGGACGACCCGACGGTCGTCGAGCTCGCCGCGCGGATGGCGATGGCCAAGGGCGGCACCGTCCTCGTCGGTGCGGTCGCGGCGGCGCCGGGACCTCAGCTCGAGGCCGCACGCGCGCGGGCGGAGGCGGCGGAGCGGCAGGTGCTCGCGCTCGGGGGCGAGGCCGTCGTCGGTCGTACGTGTCGACCCGTCAGAGGCGTCGGCGATCGCGGCGATGGTCGCCGAGCACGGCGTCACCCTCATGGTCACCGGCTGGAGGCGGGCAGCGGTCGTCGCCGACGTCGTGCTCGGGGGCCAGCGCATCGACCTCGTCGCGCTCGCAGACGTTCCGGTGCTCGCGGTCCTGGCCGCTCGCGGCGAGTACCGGCGGGTCGTGCTCGCGCTCGACGGCAGACGATCTCGGGCGGAACCTGGCCGAGCGCGACCTCGCGATCGCCGTCGCGATCGTCGCGGGAGCCGTCGTGCGGTGACCGCGTCGTGGTCGTCGGCCCCGGAGCGTGCAGCTCCGGATGTTCTCGCTCGACTCGCGGCCGGCGGTGCGGAGGTCGTCGAGGATCCTCGTTCCCGGCGCGACGCCGTCGCCGCCATCGCGACCGCGAGACGACCTCGTGCTGGTGCCGTCGCAGACCCGGTCGGTCGCCGCTGCATCGGGACGCAGCAGCCATCGCCGCGCTTGCCGGTCGGGTGCTCCGTGGCCGTCCCCACGAGGCCGCATGCCGGTGCCGGTCTCGTCACCGGGACGACGACGCTCGTCGGCAGCCGGCGCTACGCGTAGACGGCGCTTGCATCCCTAGGCTTGCGGCGTGTCCGAGAGGGCAGGCTCCGTACCGTTCGACGAGCCGGAGGATCCTCGTCGGCTACTTCACGCTCGCCGGTCTGTACACGCTGTCGGCTGCGCCATCTGGGGCGTCAACACGCTGTTCCTGCTCGACGCGGGGCTGAGCTTCTTCGAGGTCTTCGTCGCGAACGCGGCGTTCTCGGCCGGGATGGTCGTGTTCGAGATTCCGACGGGCGTAATCGCCGACACCCTCGGTCGTCGTGTCTCCTTCCTGCTCTCGGTGAGCGTGCTCGCGGTGACGACGTTGATGTACGTCGGCCTCGCCCACGTCGGCGCGGGCGTCGTCGCATTCGCGCTCGTATCGGTCGGGATGGGCCTCGGCTTCACCTTCTACTCGGGCGCGATGGAGGCGTGGCTCGTCGACGCGCTCGCGGCCACGGGCTATCGAGGGCTCCTCGACCGGGTGTTCGCGCGCGGGCAGCAGATCACGGGGGCAGCCATGCTCGTCGGCACGGTCGGAGGTGGGCTCCTCGGCCAGGTCGACCTCTCGCTCCCGTACCTCGTGCGCTCCGGGCTCCTCGCAGCCGTGTTCGTCGTGGCGTTCGTCGTGATGCACGACGTCGGCTTCACGCCGCGGCCCGTGACCGTCGGGGAGCTGCCGGCAGAGGTCGCGCGGAACGCGAGGGCCGGCGTCGAGTTCGGCTGGGGCCAGCGCTCCCTGCGGCTGCTCATGCTCGCCGGTCTCTTGCAGGGCGGCTTTCTCGCGTGGGGCTTCTATGCGTCGCAGCCGTATCTCCTCGAGCTCCTCGACAGCGACGCCGTCTGGATCGCGGGGCTCGTCGCCGCGGGGGTCGCGCTCGCGACGATCGTCGGCAACCAGGTCGTCCGCATCGCGGCGCGGTACTGCGGTCGGCGGACCACGCTCCTCCTAGTCGCCGTTGCGGTCGAGGCGTGTGCTGCTGTGGCGATGGGGCTCGCGACCTCGTTCTGGGTTGCGTTGGCCGGCCTGCTCATCGTCATGGGAGCGACCGGCGTGACGAGCCCCGTGCGCTCCGCGTACCTCCACCAGGTGGTCCCGACGGAGCAGCGCGCGACCGTCGTCTCGTTCGACTCGATGGTCTCGAGCGCCGGCAGCATCGGCGGCCAGATCGGGCTTGGAGCTCTCGGGGAAGCGCGGTCCGTGGGATCTGCGTTCGTCGTGGGCGGCGTCGTGACGGCGACGGCGCTCCCTCTACTCGCTCGACTGCGCCGCCTCGGTGGCGACGCGGACGTCATCGTCGGCGACCGGGCCGGGGTCGAGTGCGCTTGCGCCGGATCCGGGATCCCGGCCGTGTCGACGGTCGATACGTCTCACCTCGAGGAACCCCAGCTCGTGGCGGCGGCTTCGCCTCCGTGACGTAGCTGCAACACTGGCGCGCGTGCCTGCGACCGTCATCGTCGGCGCGCAGTGGGGCGACGAGGGGAAGGGGAAGATCGTCGATCTGCTCGCGCAGGACTCCGATCTCGTCTGCCGCTACCAGGGCGGTCCGAACGCGGGCCACACGGTCGTCGTCGGAGAGGACACCTACAAGATCCGCCAGATCCCGACGGGCGTGATCGCGGGCAAGCCGTGCGCGATCGGCGCGGGCTGCGTCGTCGACCCTGCCGTCCTGATCGCCGAGCTCGACGAGCTCGAGTCACGTGGCCACCCGATGCACGGGATGCTCTTCATCTCCGGCAACGCACATGTCGTCATGCCGTGGCACGTCGCCCTCGACGGCGCGCGCGAGCGGCGGCTCGGGAGGCTGCAGATCGGGACGACCCGGCGCGGGATCGGCCCGGCGTACGCGGACAAGGCCACGCGTATCGGGATCCGCTTGCAGGACCTCCTCGACCCGAAGATCCTGCCGCAGAAGCTCGAGCTCGCGGTCGCCGAGAAGAACGTCTGGCTGCAGCGCGTCTACGACCTCGAGCCGTTCGACGTCGAGGAGGTCGTTTCGGCCCATCTCGCCTTCGCCGAGCGTCTCGCGCCCTACGTCGCCGACACGTCGCTCCTCGTCGACCGGGCCCTCCGTAGAGGCGAGCGGGTGCTCTTCGAAGGTGCGCAGGGGACGCTGCTCGATCTCGACCACGGGACGTACCCGTTCGTCACCTCCTCGAGCCCGATCGCGGCCGGCGCCGCGGTCAGCTTCGGAATCGGCCCGAACAGGATCGACGAGGTGCTCGGCGTCGCCAAGGCGTACGTCACGCGTGTCGGCGAAGGCCCCTTCCCGAGCGAGATCGTCGGGCCTGACCATGCGCGCGTGCAGGAGCTGGGAAACGAGTTCGGCACGGTGACGGGCCGCGAGCGTCGATGCGGGTGGCTCGATCTCGTCGCGCTTCGCTTCGCCGTGCGGGTGAACGGGATCACCGCGTTGGCGCTCACCAAGATCGACGTGCTCTCCGAGTTCGCCGAGCTCCCCATCTGTGTCCGCTATCGGCTCCCGAGCGGATCCGAGACCGACGACTTCCCGGCGCATCAGAGCGACTTCCACAACTGCCGCCCCGTCTTCGAGTCGCTCGCCGGATGGGGGGTGCCCATCGAGGACGAGCTCCCCGACGCCGCGCGGGCGTATGTGGCGTTCGTCGAAGCGGCGCTCGACGTGCCGGTGACGCTCGTCGGAACGGGCGCTGCCCGCGAGCACGTGCTCGCGCTCGGCTGAGGCGGGTACTCTCTCGTCGCATCGGGCGATGGGGCTCGCACCTAGGCGTGCTCGCCGTGCTCGCAGGTGCACGACTCGGGCGGCTCGCCTGATCGGCGAGCCCGCTTCGTAGACTCCCGCGGTGCGGGTCCTCGTCGTCGGATCTGGAGGTCGCGAGCACGCGCTCGCGTGGAAACTCGCGCAGTCGCCGCTCCTGACCGAGCTCCATGCCGCACCGGGGAACCCAGGGATCGCGTCGTTGGCCGAGTGCCATCCCATTCGAGCCGAAGACGCAGAAGCGATTCTCGGGCTCGCCCGGTCGCTCGACATCGAGCTGGTCGTCATCGGACCGGAGACACCGCTGGTGCTCGGCCTCGCGGACGCCCTGCGGAGATTCGGGTTCCTCGTCTTCGGGCCGAGCGCGGCGGCGGCCCGCATCGAGGGATCGAAGTCCTTCGCGAAGGAGGTCATGGCTGCGGCGGGAGTGCCGACGGCCGTACGCCTCGCGATCGCGCGTCCGCCCTGCGTCGTCAAGGCGGACGGGCTCGCCGCCGGAAAGGGGGTCTTCGTCTGTCGAAGCCAGCCAGAGCTCGACGAGGCGTTGCTCGCACTGAAGCCGGTGGGCGACGACGTGGTCGTCGAGGAGCTGCTCGAAGGCGAGGAGGTCTCGCTCTTCGCGGTCTGCGACGGACGGGAAGCGCTCCCGCTCGTGCCCGCCCAGGACTTCAAGCGTGCCTTCGACGGTGACGACGGACCGAACACGGGCGGAATGGGCGCGTACGCGCCGGTGCCTGGCGTCGGCGACGGCCAGGTCGCAGCACTCGTCGAAGCGATACATCGGCCGGTCCTCGTAGAGCTCAGCCGGCGGGGCACCCCGTTCGTCGGGCTCCTCTACGCCGGCCTCATGCTCACCGCCGAAGGACCGAAAGTCCTCGAGTTCAACTGTCGTTTCGGTGACCCCGAGACGCAATCGGTGCTGCCGCTGCTCGTCGACGATCTGCTCGAGGTCCTGGTGGCGGCGGCGAGAGGCGATCTCAGCGGCGTGCACGCGCGTTCGGCGAACTCGGCCGCGGTGACGGTGGTGCTGGCCGCCGAGCGCTACCCGTACGACGGTGACCGAGGAACCGTGATCAGCGGCGTGGGTGAGGCCGAGGCCGCGGGCGCACTGGTGTTCCATGCGGGGACCGCGCGACACGGCGAGCGACTCGTGACGAACGGCGGCCGCGTCCTCGCGGTGACGGGGTTGGGGGAAACGATCGCCCAGGCACGCACCGCTGCGTACGACGGCGTCGAGAAGGTCACGTTCTCGGGAGTCCGTTTCCGCTCGGATATCGCGGCCGCTGCGGCCGCTGCGGCCGGCGGATCGGCGGTGACGCCGACTGCTCCTTCCGACGCCTGACGCCGGGGCCGGCCGGCGTACGGGCCCGTTGCGCCGCACCGAGCGCCGGGGCCACCCCTTGCCTCCTCCCGCTTTGAGCGTATCGAGCGACTCGTGACGCGTGGTGAACGGCTTCGTGCCGATTCGGTCACAGCGGGGGTGCACTCGGGGGCGCCGACTAGAATCGTCCCGGTGATCCCCCGCTACTCCAGACCTGCCATGTCCCGGGTCTGGTCGGAGGAGGCCAAGCTCGAGACGTGGCTCGCCGTCGAGCTCGCGGTACTGGACGCATGGGCCGAGGTCGGTCGGGTCCCTCGGGCGAGCGCTCGTGCCCTCCGCGACCGTGCGCGCGTTCCGAGCCCGCAGCGCGTCGCCGAGCTCGAGCGGAAGACGAACCACGACGTCGCCGCCTTCGTCGACGCCGTCGCGTCCGAGCTGGGCGAGGACGGTCGCTGGTTCCACTACGGCCTGACGTCGTCCGACGTCCTCGACACCGCCCTCGCACTCACCGTGCAGGCGGCCGGCGATCTCGTCCGTGCGGGCATCGAAAAGGCACTTCACGCGGTCGACGCGCGCGCCGCCGAGCATCGCGACACCGTCACGATCGGCCGCACGCACGGGATCCACGCGGAGCCGACGACCTTCGGCCTGAAGCTCGTCGGCTGGGCATTCGAGCTCGAACGGGACCGCGACCGGCTCGAGCATGCGCTTGCAGGAATGCGGGTCGGGAAGCTCTCGGGCGCGGTCGGGACGTATGCGACGACGACGCCCGAGGTGGAACGGCATCGCCTGCGAGGCCCTCGGGCTCGAGCCGGCGCCGAGCTCGACGCAGATCCTCCAGCGCGACCGCCACGCCGAGCTGCTCTCCGTGCTTGCCGTGCTCGCCTCGTCACTCGACCGCTTCGCGCTCGAGATCAGGCACCTCGCGCGAACCGAGGTGCGCGAGGTCGAGGAGCCGTTTGCCTCCCGGCCAGAAGGGCTCGTCGGCGATGCCGCACAAACGCAACCCGATCGTCTCCGAGCGGATCTGCGGTCTCGCACGGCTCGTGCGCGGCTACGCCCTCGTCGGGTTCGAGAACGTCGCGCTGTGGCACGAGCGCGACATCTCGCACTCGTCAGCGGAGCGCGTCGTGCTCCCCGACGCCTTCCTGGCCATCGACTACATGCTCGACCGTTTCGCGTGGCTCGTCGAAGGTCTCGTCGTTCGTCCCGAGCGCATGCGCGCGAATCTCGAGGCGACGGGCGGCCTGTACTTCAGCCAGCGGCTGCTGCTTGCGCTCGTCGAGTCGGGGCTCGAGCGCGACGCCGCGTACCGCATCGTCCAGCGCCAGGCGATGCGGGCCTGGGACGAGGGGCTCGACTTCCGCTGCGCTCGTGCGCGGAGACGCCGAGATCGCGGCGCGTGTCGACCTCGATGCCGTGTTCGACCTGACGAGCCTCACTCGTCACGTCGACGACGTGTTCGCGCGGCGTTCGCCACAGGCCGTTCCCGAGGAGGCGACGGCATGAGCACGCGACGCCACGCACGTCGCCAGCGGGAAGGTGCGCGAGATCTACGCGCGCGACGACGACACGCTCGCGCTCGTGGCGACCGACCGCATCTCGACGTTCGATGTCGTACTGCCGACGCCGATCCCGGACAAGGGCCGTGTGCTCACCGGCCTGTCGGCCTTCTGGTTCGCGCGAACGCGCGAGATCGTGCCGAACCACCTGCTCGAGTATCGATGAGGACGGGCGCACGATGATCTGCCGGAAGCTCGAGATGCTTCCGATCGAGTGCGTCGTTCGCGGGTACCTCGCCGGGTCGGGGTGGAAGGACTACCGCGAGACCGGAGCCGTCTGCGGGCACCGGCTCCCGAAAGGCCTCCAGGAGTCCGACCGCCTCCCGGAGCCCATCTTCACACCGGCGACGAAGGCGCTCGAGGGCCACGACGAGAACATCACCGAGGAGCGAGCCGCCGCGCTCTGCGGCGAGGAGCGCTACCAGGAGGCGCGCACGGCGTCGCTCGCCCTCTACCGGTTCGGGGCGGCGCACGCAGAGAGCCGCGGAATCATCCTTGCGGACACGAAGTTCGAGCTCGGGGTCGCGCCCGACGGCGCGATCGTGCTCGGCGACGAGGCGATGACGCCGGACTCCTCGCGCTTCTGGCCCGTTGCGGACTACACGCCGGGAGGGACGCAACCCTCCTTCGACAAGCAGTACGTCCGTGACTGGTGCGAGCAGACAGGTTGGAACAAGGAGCCCCCTGGTCCCGAGCTTCCCGACGACGTCGTCCAGGGAACACGCGCCCGCTACGTCGAGGCGTTCGAGCGACTGACCGAGATTCGCGTTCGCGGACTTCGTCGCCGACCGGAGGTCGTGCTCTGAGAGCGACCGTTCTCGTGCGGCCGAAGGAGGGGATTCTCGATCCGCAGGGCGACGCCGTCGACCACTCGCTGCGGAAGCTCGGGTTCGACGTTCGCGGGGCGCGCGTTGGGCGCGTCATCGACCTCGACGTCGAGGCGGCGAGCGTGGACGACGCGCGCGCCGCGATCGATCGGATGTGCGCGGAGCTCCTCGCGAACCCGCTCATCGAGAGCTTCGAGATCCAGCTCGAGGAGCCGTGACGCGACAGGCCACGCGTCGCCGTGATCGTCTTCCCCGGGTCGAACGACGATCGTGACGCGGCGTGGGCACTCGGATCGGTCGGTGCGGAGCCCGAGCTCGTCTGGCACGAGGAGACGGCTCTGCCGGAGGAACCGGCGCAGTCGTCCT
The DNA here is from genome assembly GCA_963709715.1 of uncultured Gaiellaceae bacterium. Classification (GTDB taxonomy): domain Bacteria; phylum Actinomycetota; class Thermoleophilia; order Gaiellales; family Gaiellaceae; genus GMQP-bins7. Next base: position 46,480 of record CAVPXQ010000012.1, on the reverse strand, counting down.
GCCGGGAGGCTTCTCGTACGGCGACTACCTGCGCACGGGGGCGATCGCGAGCGTCGCGCCGATCATGGGCGCGGTGCGCGGCGTTCGCCGCTGACGGCGGGCCCGTCCTCGGCATCTGCAACGGGTTCCAGATCCTCTGCGAGTCACGTCTCCTGCCCGGGGATCCTGCGGCCGAACCGGCAGCTCGAGTTCGTGTGTCGCGACGTCGTCGTTCGCGTCGAGAACACCGACAGCCCGTTCCTCCGTCGTTGCAGCGTCGGCCAGGAGCTCGTCATCCCGGTCAAGCACGGCGAGGGCGCCTGGTACGTGGACGAGGGCACGTTCGTCCAGCTCGTCGCCCGAGGTCAGATCGTCCTTCGCTACGCAGACGACGTGAACGGCTCACTCGGAAACGTGGCCGGAGTCGTCAACGAAGCGGGCAACGTGATCGGGCTCATGCCGCATCCGGAGCATGCCGTCGATCCGCTGCTCGGCTCCGCCGACGGAGGGCTCCTGCTGGCCGGTCTCGTGGACGCCGCCGCAGCGCACCGAGCGCTCGCGACCGCGTAGGCGACGCCGTGCAGCAAGCGCCGGCAGCCTCTACAGGGCAAGCGTGCGCCTGAGGGCGGGCGCGCGCTCGAGCGCCGCCCGCAGCCGCTCGACGTCGCGCGCCCGCATCGTCACGGGTCCTCGGCGTGCGGACCCGTCGGTCGTGTAGGCGAAGCGGACGAGCTGCTCGCCGCCCGACGCCTCCAGGAGCTGGACGACGACCGCGAATCGCTTGTCACCCACCCGCTGTGGCACCCGCGCCTCCTCGACGACCGCCGCGGCGCCCCACGGAGTCGCGACTCGTTGCGGCCCGGGCTCGCTCTTCGCCGTCGCGGTGGGCATGGTGCGAGGGTAGTGCGCAGTGCGTGACGTGTGGGACACCACTTCGTGCCGAGACCGTCACGTCCTATCCTCGGCTCGTGCACGACGTCGTCATCGTCGGCGGCGGGACGGCGGGGTGCGTCCTCGCGTCTCGCGCTGACCGAGGATCCGGACGTCTCCGTCCTCCTGCTCGAGGCCGGCTCGCGCTCGCGCAAGCTCGAGACGAGATCCCGGCTGCGTTCTCGACGGCTGTACCGGACGGCGTCGACTGGGGCGACTCGACCACGCCGCAGCGTGCACTCGACGACCGCGAGATCGTGTTCCCGCGCGGTCGCATGCTCGGAGGCTCGGCGTCGATGAACGCGATGATGATCCTGCGGGGGCAGCGCGCCGACTACGACGGTGGGCGAGCCGCGGCTGCACCGGATGGGCGTGGGACGACGTCGAGCCCGCGTTCGCAGCGCAGCGCGCGGGGCGCGTTTCCGCTCGCGGAGCTCCCCGAGCGACACGTGCTCGCCGAGGCGTTCGTGCACGCCGCCCAGGCCGAGGGCATCCCGTTCACCGACGACCTCAACGGCGAGAGCAACGAGGGTGTCGGCTTCGTACCCGTGTCCCAGCGACGTGGGCGGCGCTTCAGTGTCGTCGACGGGTATCTCGGCCCAGCCCGACGTCGCCCGAACCTCACGATCGTGACCGGGCGCACTCGCGACGCGGATCCTCCTCGCGACGGACGTGCCTCGGCGTCGCGTACGTGCTCGACGGCTGACGGCCACGAGGAGGAGGCGCCGGCACAGCGCGCGGTCGTCCTCTGCGCCGGGGCGATCGGCAGCCCGCACCTGCTCGCAGCTCTCGGGGATCGGGCCGCGCGACGTCCTCGAGGCGGCAGGGGTCGACGTCGTCCGCGAGCTGCCCGCCGTCGGTGCAACCTCGTCGACCACCTCGCGAACGGCCTGCTCGTGCGCACGAAGGGCGTCGAGACGCTCGCCTCGGCGGACTCGTTCGCGCAACCTCGTGCGCTGGGCGCTTCGCGGGAGAGGGCCGCTCACGTCGAACCTCGGCGAGGCAGTCGCCTTCGTCCGCTCGCGGCCCGGCCTCTCCGCGCCGGACCTCGAGCTCGTGCTCGTTCCCGTGCTCTTCGAGGACGAGGGGCTGAAGCAGCCGACGGAGCACGGGCTGACGTCTCGCCGTCGTCCTCCTGCGGCCGCGGAGCTCCGGGACGGTGCACCTGCGACTCGGCCGACCCGCGCGTCCTGCCCGCGATCGATCCGCGGTACCTCACCGACTCCGAGGGAGAGGACGAGGCGACGCTCCTCCGCGGACTTCGCCTCGCACGGCGGGTTCTCGCGCAGCGAGCCGCTCGTCGGGTTCGTGGACGGAGAGATGCTCCCCGGCCCGGCCGCGCGCACGGACGACGAGCTCCGAGCGCACCTGCGTGCGCTGTCGCAGACGCTCTACCACCCGGCAGGCACGTGTCGGATGGGCTCCGGACGCAGACTCGGTGGTCGACCCGCGCCTCCGGGTACGGGGAATCGCCGGGCTCCGGGTCGCCGACGCGTCCGTCATGCCGACGCTCCCGCGCGGCCACACGAACTGGCCGACCGTGATGATCGCCGAGCGCGCCGCGACGTTCGTCGCCGGTGACGACTAGCGCGGCGGCTGCGGGACGAAGCGCGCGGCAGTCGACCAGCCCGTCCGGCGACGTCGAGGACCCACGTGCTGGCGACCGGTGCGTCGAGCGGGCCGTCGAGGGGTACTCCGTCCGCTCCGACGAGAGCGACGACCTCCGCAGAGAACGTCGCCGTGGGTGCAGCACGCGAGCGAGTCCGCCTTCGCCGAGCGACAGCAGGAGCTCGAGCGCGGCGGTCGCCCCCGGCTCCCTCGGCGAGCTCGTCGGTCGTCTCGATCGACGAGGTCGAGTGCCGCGCGAGCGGCTCGAGCGTCTGCAGGCAACGCAGTGAAGGGGCTCGAGACCAGGCGCGTCACGGGCTCGCTCTGCAGGCGCTCCGCGATGGCCACGGCCTCGCGTCGACCGCGCTTCGTCAGCGGTCGGAGCTCGTCGGGCTCGTTCCACTCCAGGCGGTTCTTCGCCTTCGCATGGCGGATGAGGTGCACCGTGCTCATTCGGTTTCCTCGACCTTGGACAGCAGCTCGACGTCGCGTGCGTACGTGAGGAGGGCGCGAGCCTCGGCGAGCGGCACGAAGCGGGCGTCGTCGACCTCGTTGGCCGCGGCGAGGTCTCCGGCGACGGGGCTCATGAGCCAGTAGCGGACGGTCTTCGAGCGACCGCGTGCGTCGCGGTAGCTCGTCGTGGCGATCTCGCGCTCGAGCCGGCAACTCAGGCCCGTCTCTTCCTCGACCTCGCGCACGGCGGCGTCCTCCTCGCGCTCTCCGGGCTCCAGCTTCCCCTTCGGGAACGACCAGTCGTCGTACGCGGGACGATGGACGACGAGGACCTCGTCCACGCCGTCTTGTCGACGCAGGACGAGCCCGCCGGCAGCGAGCACCGTCTCCGTCACATCCAGGCGCGAAGGGCCGGGTCCGACAGCTCCTCCCAGGCGGCTCGCCAGCGCAGCCGCAGGTCGCGAGCGATCGCGCGCTCGAGAGCAGCCAGCGCATTGGCGCCTCGGGCTGCCTCGGGTCGTCCCCGCGCGTGCTGCCCAGACGACGAGCCAGCGGGCAGCGACGACAGCGTCGTTCAGGTCGCCCAGCACGTCCTGCAGCGATGCCGCGCTGCGCGCGAAGGCACGTGCGGGCTTTCCTACGACGGGTGCGACGGCCTCCGCCGCGTACCGGACGCGCTTCGTGCGTATGCGGATGTCGTGCAGCTGCTCGTCCGTCGGCTGCTCGTCCAGTCGTCTCGCTCGCTTGTCCAGCTTGTGCCACGGCCGGCGCACGAGCTCGGGGACGACCTCGGACGCGGGCGCGTCTGCGGCCGCGGCAAGGGCCGGCATGTTGGCCCCCTCGACGAGTCGGTCGAGGAGGGCCAGGTAGCGATGGCCGCGGAGCGTCTCGAGCAGCTGGGCGTGGGCCGTGTCCCGTACTTCCTGCAGCGCGGAAAGGACAGCTGCCGCGGCCTCCCTGTCTCCGCTGGGAAGCTCCTCGGCGAGCTTTCGAAGACGCGCGAGGAGCACGTCTCCGTCGCGTACGTCGCCGAGGATTCGCGCAATCCACCCGAGCTCGTCGCGGAGCGCCTCCGACCATGGCCTCTCGAGCAGCGGCCGGAACGTTCGAAGATCCGATCGCAGCCGGCGCGTCGCGACGCGGGCCTGGTGCACGCCCTCGATGTCCGCGTCGAGGCGAACGACCGGGTCGTGCACGATCAGGCGGATCACGGAGTGTGCGATCGCACGCCGAACAACTGCTCCTGCCGGCGCGTCTGCGCCGACGTCCGTCACGGCGACTTCCGGCGCCAACGGCGTGCGCGGCGCAAGGGCGCGGATGTACTTCGCCGTCTGGTCGGGCGCTCCCGCGCCCGCCTGCCGGAGCCGCTCGACGAGCGCGTCGAGGAGCCCCGGTGTCATCTCCTCGCCGATCTCGACCTCGAGCTCCCTGAACGAGGAAGGGTTCGACCCGTTGAGCACGGAGACGGAGTCGTCGACGACGGCTGCGATGAGTCGCCCGTCGGCGCCGTGCAGACCGGTGCGGCGACGAAGCGTGATCATCCGGACGCTGGGGTGCAGCGGCTCGCGCCGCACGAAGCCGCGGACGAGCTCCAAGGAAGCGGCGGGCGGCGCGTCGCCGCTCCCTTCGAAGACGATCTCCGGGCGGACGAGGAAAGGCGCGTCGCGCTCGGCCGGGAGCTTGACGGTCCAGCCCTCGCTCGGCCGATAGCGGAGGCTCGCTCCCCAGCGCGCGAGCCGCAGGTCGTCCGTGTCGAAGTACGTCGTGTCGTTGCGTTCGCGGGGAGCCTGACGCACGATCGGGCCCGCGAGGCCGTAGATGCTCGGCATGCGGAAGTCGGGCGTCGCAGCGAGCTTCAGCTCGCGCTCGGGGCTGTACTCCACGTTCGTCTCAGCGTACCCTCGCGCAGCCCCGACCTCGCGGCGGAGTGTTCGCGGTCGTCTCGGCCCCAGTTGCGCCGCTCAGGACGCGAGCCGCGCCACGGCCTCGCCGTCAGCGAGGAGCGTCAGCGACGGCCCTTCGAGCTGGTACGACGTCACGCGTGCGAGCGCCTCGAGGAACGCATGCTCGCGTTCCATGACCGGCTCGGGACCCGCCATCATCGTCGTGGCGAGCGGCCCGAAGCGGAGCTCGCGCTCGCCGAGGGCGAACGTCCCCATGAGCCGGTTGCACCCTCCGGAACCCGCGAGCTGGGCTTCCTCGAGGTCGAGCACGATGTATGCGCGACGCTTGCCGTCGGCCGGCTCCACGGGCTTCCCGGCGAGCTCGACGAGCGTCCACTCCGTGTCTCCCAGCGTCACGGTCTCGTTCACCAGGAGCGGACTCTAGTGTCGACGGTCGTCTAGGTTCTCGCGCATGGCGAGCCCTGTCACCACCGTCGCTCCGAAGCTCGAGGCGACCGCCGCGTCGTTCGTGAAGGAGCACCGGCTCCCCGGTGCTGCGGTCGGCATCGTCCACGACGGCGAGCTCGCGTGGGCGACCGGAGTCGGCTTCGCCGATCGCGCGTCTCGTCGTCCCGCCGATGCGAAGACGCTCTACCGGATCGCGTCGATCACGAAGACGATCACGGCGACGGCGATCATGCAGCTCCGCGACGAGGGCAAGCTCGCCCTCGACGATCCCGCGATCGCCTACCTGCCCGAGCTCGAGGCGGCGCAGAGCCCGCTCGGGCCGATCGAGAGCCTGACGATCCGGCGGATGCTCTCGCACGAGTCCGGCCTCCAGAGCGAGCCCCCGGGGACGGACTGGTCGGCCGTCAGCTACGAGAGCGACCCGGCGCAAACGCTCGCGCGGGCCTCCGAGATCGCGACCCGCGTACCGGTGCACACGCAATGGAAGTACTCGAACCTCGCGTACCAGCTGCTGGGAGAGATCGTGTCGCGCGCATCGGGCACGCCCGTACCCGAAGTACATTCGGTCGCGGATCCTCCGTCCGCTCGGGATGACCTCGACGTCGCTCGACCCGCTGCCTGCGCGGCTGCGGGCGCGTCGCGCGATCGGCTACGAGCCGCGCTTCCTGTCGGACGAGCTCGAGCCGGCACCGCGGGAGATCGACGTGTTCGGCGCGGAAGGCGGTCTCTGGTCGTGCGTCGAGGATCTCGCGCGCTGGCTCTCGTGCCAGCTCGCCGACGAGCCGGGGATCCTCGCGAAGACGACGCTCGACGAGATGCACAAGCCGCGGTACCTCGTCGACGACGTCGTGGACGCAGGCGTGGTGCATCGGGTGGTACGCGCGGCGCGACGACGACGTCGTCTGGATCATGCACTCGGGCGGGCACTACGGGTTCATCACCTACGCAGCTTCGAGCCGAAGCAGAAGGTCGGCGCGATCGCGCTCGTGAACGGGATCGGCAATGCTCCCGAGCTCGCGCTCCGGCTCGGGGCGATCGCCCGCGAGGCCGTGCAGGACTCGGCGCCGGCGATCGAGATCCCGGAGCCGCTGCCCGAAGCGTGGCGGCCGTACGTCGGTCTGTACACGGCGCAGCACTTCGGCACGATCGTCCGCGTCGAGTGGCTCGACGGCAAGTTGACGGTGCTCGACTCCGAGGCGCCGGCGTGGAAGCCGACTCTGGCTCCGACCGACGACGGCGACGTCTTTCTGATCGAACCGGGATTCCGCGAGTCGGGTGAGCTCGCGCGCTTCGAGCGCCACGCGGACAGCCGCGTCGTGTCTCTCTTCTTCGCCGCCGCGAGGTTCGCGCGCCTCGAGCCCGTCTCGCCGTCTTAGACTCCCCGCCCCATGTCGGAGCGCACGAGTCGCATCGTCGGTCTCTACGCCGCGATCGCCGGACTCGCGGCGATTCTCGTCTCCCCGCTCCTCGCGATGTCGTACTTCGGCATCGCGGACGGCGCCGAGCAGCTCGAGCGCGGGACCGTCTCGGCCTGGGCCGATCCGGGGCGCGATCTCACGGAGCCGCTCCTGACGTTCGCGTCGGCGAACAGGGTGTACTCGACGTACATCCAGCTCTTCTCACTTCTGATGCCGGCGCTGTTCCTGTGCGCGTGGGCCGTGCGGTCTCGTCGGAGCGAGTCGGGCGGCCTCGAGCGCTGGGGATGGCGCGTCGCGCTCTTCGGCTACGCGCTGCTGGGGCTGGGCGGAGTGGCCGCCTCGCTCCTTCTCATCAAGGCATCGCCGAACGGGTCGGCGCTCGACATCCCATTCCTCGCCGGGATCATCCCCGGGATCCTGCTGAGCACGATCGGGTCCACGATCCTCGCGATTGCGTTGCTGCGGTCGCGCTACCGACCTCGTCTGACGCCGTGGCTGCTCGTGTTCGCGTTCCCGCTCTGGGTCGCCGGAGGCACGCTCCTCGGACACAACAGCGTCGGCCTGACGCCGATGATCGTCGCGTGGGGAGCGAGCGGCTGGCGTCTCTGGCGCTTGCAGCCCGTGGGCTAGCTGCGCCCGATGAGCTCGATCCGGTAGTCGTCCGGATCGCGGACGAAGCAGATCCGCGAGCCGCCCTCGCGTACCTGGTACGGGGGACGCTCCGGCTCGATGCCGTGCTCGTCCTTCAGGGTCGCGAGCGTGCGGTCGAGGTCGTCGACGCCGATCGCGATGTGGCCGTACGCGGTGCCCAACTCGTACGTGCGCCCGTCGTGGTTGAAGGTCAGCTCGAGGACGCTCTGGTCGTCGCCGATCGAGAAGAAGTAATTCGTCGCCTCGAGCTCGCCGTTGCGGACGATGTCCATCTCGTTCGCGAACGAGAAGCCGAGCGCCTCGTAGAAGTCGCGGCTCTTGGTGGGATCGGTGATGCGAACCATGGTGTGCAGGAAGGTGGCCATGGGGGCATCGTAGGCATGCGCTCACCGTGCCTGCACTGGATCCCGCGTCGCCGCGCCTATAGTCGATCGGTGATCAGCGAGCGCGACTTGCGGGACGCACGGAAGTACGCCGCCGAACGCCTTGCCGAGGCGGGCATCGTGCTCACGAACGACGAGCGTGGTGCGATCGAGGTGGCCGACTTCGGTCTCTCGCGTCTGGCGGAGACCGGGCTTCAGCTTCTCGTCTACGTCAACACCGATCGCTATTGCGCGAAGGAGCTGGTGCTTCGACCGCGACAGACGTGTCCCGAGCATCGCCACCCACCCTTCGAGGGCACGCCGGGAAAGGAAGAGACGTTTCGCTGTCGCCGCGGCCTCGTCTACCTCTACGTCGAGGGCGAGCCGACACCGGATCCCGCATGCGCCCCGCCTACCGGCGTCTACACGGTGTCCCACGAGATCGAGCTTCGGCCTGGAATGCAGCACACCATCCCGCCGGGGACGCTGCATTGGTTCCAGGCAGGCCCGGAGGGCGCCGTCGTCTCCGAGTTCTCGACAGCCAGTCGCGACGATCTCGACGAGTTCACGGACACGCGCGTCGCCCGCGACACTGTCGTCGGCTGACTTCGTCGCAGCGTGAGCCCAGGCGGCTACGCGTGTAGCCGCCCGTGAGCCTCGAGCAGCTCGAGCACGTCGTCGTGTGGCAGGGGATGTCCAACGCGTCCCTCACGACCGGTGACCTTCGGCGGGGCCCACAGCGCGTTGACGACCGCCTCCTCGGTCGCGTCGACGACGGCCTCGAAGACGTCGTTGAGGGTCGCCGCCGCGGCGCGAGGGACTGTGTTCTAATCTCGACCCTCGCAGGAAGGAGAGAGCATGCGCACGCTGCTGGCTGTCGCCGTCTTCGCGTCCATCGTCTTCCTCGCCGCATGCGGTGGATCGTCGTCGTCCGAGTCGAGCTCCGACGAGAACGAGGCGACGGCGACGACGATGGAGACGACGATGGAGACCTCCGGTGAGACGTCGAGCACGGCCTCCATCAGCGCGAGCGGGGCCGCGTCGGGCACCTTCGACACGGTCACCGACTGCTCGACGACACGCGGCGGCGGCGAGATGCTCGTGATCACCGTCAGTGGCAGCCTCGACGGCTCGCCGGCGACGCTCACGATCGATCAGGAGACCTTCACGCCGGATGCTTACGTGTACCCGCTGGCGACCTTCCCCGCCCCCGGAACCGAGCTCAGCTCGGACGTTGCGTACGACAACGACACCACGAAAGGGGCCTGGCAGTTCTTCCCGGTGCAGCCGGCAGGCCTTCGTGGGGATGCCGGCGGGACGATCGGCATCGTCGAGAAGAGCGGCGACATCCTCGACGTGACGATCGACGCGAAGTACGGGACGACCGACGCGTCGGGACCGCTCGCCCTCAAGGGCGAGCTGACCTGCACGGCGACGTCCTAGGTCGCAGCCGCCTACTGCAAGTTCCGCGGGATCGTCCGCTCGAAGCGGCGCTCGACGTGTCCGATACCTCCGGCGGCGTCCTCCGAGGCCACGACCTCGAGCAGGACGCGGTATGTGCTCGGCGTCGAGTGGAAGTGAAGGTGCGCCTCGGTCGTCACGGTCGTCTCGGGCCAGGTGATCGTGTATCGCGTTCGGGCGGTTGCCCAAGCGCGGCCGGGGTTCCGGTTCGTGACGCCCACGAGGCCTTCGTACTGCTCCTCGACGAGCGCATCGAAAGGGCCGCTGAAGCGAGAGCCATAGCTCGTGACGATGCGCGTCTGACGACCGACCACGTCGCGCCTGATCTCGTGTACGAGGGGCGGCTGCTCGAGCCCCTCGAAGTCCTCGGCTTTCGTCGGGGGCGACTCGAAGGTCGGCGGCGGAGCCACGGGCGGGCCGGTGAGAACGGGGAGCACGAGCTCGGCCGTCGCGCGCGCGACGTGGAGCGAGCCTGGGTTCGGTGGGGGCCATGTGTTCGGCCAGTCAGAGCCGGAGAGAGCGAGCCGCACGTGGTGCCCCGGCTCGAAGATCCACGACGTCGCCTCGAGCTCCAGCTCGATCCGCGTGGCGATGCCCGGCTCGAGCGGCTTCGGCTCGGAATGGCCGTCGCGGTGGGTGAGGTTGAGCACCCCTCGGCTGACGAGCGCCGAGGTCCCGTCCGGGAAGACGTCGCAGAGCCGTGCCGAGAGGAACGCCACGGGATGAGGTGAGGTGATCGTCACCCGCACGGACGGATGACCGAGGATCTCGAGCTCCTCGTCGAGCGGTCGCCAGTCGTAGGTGAGCGACCGCGAGTCGTCCGCGCGTTGGTCGTCCGGGAGGGTCCACGGCGGCTTGCCCGCGCAGGAGATCCAGGCGGCCGTTCCGGCATCGCCGACGACGGCGATCGTGTCGCGTCCCTCTCCTTCGGGCCGAAAGGCAGTCGGACGCAGCCGGTCCGCGGGCCAGGTCGGCTCCGAGCGCCACTCGCCGCGCATCGTGGCGAGGTCGGGCGCCGGCCGGGTTGAGCGGCGCATGTAGATCGTGAGCGGAGGCTCCTCGTCGATTCCGTTCGGCTCGTCGCGAAGCCAGCGTGAGAACCAGCGGGCGAGCTCGGGAACGAGGTCGATGTTGGGGCCGGGGATCGACGTCGCGGGCGACATGTGGCTCCACGGCCCGATGAGCACGCGCCGCGGACACGACATCGCCTCGTATGCGCGCAGCGCGATGTTCGTGTACCCGTCGGCCCAACCGGCCACGATCATCGTCGGGCACGTGATGCGGTGGTATTCCGGCCGGAGCGAGCCCTGGCGCCAGTACGGCCCGTCGTTCTGCTCCTCGAGCCAGCGTAGGAGCCACGGCTCCGCCGCCTCGATCCGGCGCAGCCACTCCTCCCGCCAGCCCTCGCCGTAGACGGCGGGCACCGGCGGGAGCACGTTGTGGGCCGCCATGTACAGCTCCCAGTCGACGAGGTCGAGAGCCTTGAGGACGCCGCCCATGTAGTGCGCGTCGTCCGTGTACCGGTCGTCGGACGCGAAGATGGGGACGATCGCGCCGAGTGCGGGCGGGCGCGCAGCAGCCGCGAGCAGCGCGTTGAACCCGCCCCACGAGGTCCCGTACATCCCGACTCGACCCGTGCACCAGCCCTGGTCGGCGAGCCAGGCGATCACCTCGCAGAGGTCGGCCTGCTCCTGCGGGAGGTACTCGTCGAGGATCGTCCCCTGGGAGGAGCCCGTCCCCCGGAGGTCGAGGCGGCAGACGGCGAAGCCGCCCTCCTCGCACAGCCGCTCGTACTCGCTCGCGTACGACGCGGTGAGGTCGTCCATGCGGTAGGGGAGGGCGTCGAGCACCACCGGGGCTGGCTGCTCGTCGGGCAGGAACAGCCGGGCCGCCAGCCGCGTTCCGTCCTCCATCGAGATGAACACGTGGCGATGCTCCATGGCGCGCCGATCCTATGCCCCCATCAACCATCTAGCATCGCCGCGCGTGGACCTCCGCCTTACCGACCGGCAGCTTGCGCTGCGCGAGGAAGCCGCGGTGTTCGCCGCGACGCTACGTCCCCTGCTCGAGGCGGATCCCGAGTGGCGCCGCCAGGGGATGCTCTCGGACGGAGACTCGCGCGAGGTCACGCGCGCGTTAGGCGACGCGGGCTGGATCGGGATGACGTGGCCGCAGGAGCTCGGCGGCCGTGGCCTCACCCACGTGGACGCTGCGCTCGCGGAGGACGTTTTCGGCTACCACTGGCTCCCTCTCTCGCTCTACCTGCTCTCCTACAAGACGATCGGCTGCGCGCTCGAGCGGTTCGCGAGCCCGGAGCTGAAGGAGCAGCTCCTGGGAGAGATCGCGAGCGGCCAGCTCACGTTCTGCCAGGGGTTCTCGGAGCCGAGCGCGGGGAGCGACCTCGCGTCGTTGACCACGCGAGCCGAGCGGCGGGGCGACACGTTCGTCGTGAACGGGCACAAGATCTGGACGTCCAGCGCGTGGCTCGCGGACTGGATCTACCTGGCCGTACGCACGAACCCGGAGGAGCCGAGGCACCGCGGGATCTCGGTGCTCGTTGCGCCGCTCGACACGCCGGGAATAGAGGTGCGCCGGTTCCCGGTGCTCGGCGGCGGCCATCTCTGCGAGGTCTTCCTGGACGGCGTCGAGGTACCGGCGGAGAACCTCGTCGGCGAAGTCGACCGCGGCTGGGACGTCCTCATGCACACGCTCGACTTCGAGCGGATCACAGCGGAGAAGTTCGGGGGCCTCGCGTGGGTGCTCGACGCGCTCGAGCGCCGGCTCGCGGAGAGCGATCGCCTGGACGCTGCATGGTCGCGCCTCGCGACGCTGCGCGGCGAGCTCGCCGCGGGTCGGCTTCTCTCTCTCCGAGCAGCCGACCTCATCGACCGCGGTGCGCCGGCGAGTGCGGCGTCCGCGATGGCAAAGCTTGCGGGCGCGCGGCTCGCGCAGCGCCTCGCGCGGGACGCGATCGAGCTGCTCGGCCTCGAGGGCCTCGCGGACGGACACGCGTCCTCGCCGCTCGAAGGGCGCATCGGCGGTCTCTTCCGGGCGTCCGTCGGCTCGACCATCTCGGGGGGCTCGGCCGAGATCCTCCAGGTCGTGATCGCCCGACGGGGGCTGGAGCTCGGGTGAGCTTGCCGCTCGAAGGCGTGCGCGTCGTCAGCCAGGCCTCGGCGCGCTCCGGCCTGCTCGCGCCATTCGTCCGTGTCGGCGGAGCGTTGCCGGACGCCGTCGCGGCACCGGTGCTCGGAGCCGACACCGCCTCCGTCCTCGCGGAGCTCGGGTGAACTTCGAGCCCTCCTCCGAGCTCACCCTCTTCGCAGAGTCCGTTCGCGCTGCGATAGGAGACTGGCACGCCCCGAGCGAGCCCGAGCTGGGCACGTGGCAGGACGACCGCGACGCCGTGCTCGCCGAGCGCCTGCAGGCGGCCGGCTGGAGCAAGCTCTGGAACGACGATCTCCTCGGTGCGGCTGTCGTGGGCGGGATCGAGCTCGGCCGTGTGGCAGCACCCGTGAGCCTCATTGACGAGGCAACACTCGGCGCCCCGCTCTGGATCGACGGGCGGGCGCGGCACGGCCGGGACGCCGGATCGCTCGCCGTGTCGCACCGCGGTGGGGGACTCGGCCTCGGCCCTCCGGCCACCGAGGCGCGGCCCGAAGTGACGCTCGACGGGAACGGCACGGTGCTCGTCGCCGTTCACGGCCTCGGTCGGCTCGAGCCCGTTGCGGCCGCCGCGTGCTGGAGGGCGTGGAATGCCGCGACGCTCGCCTACTTCGCGGGTCTCGCGTCCCGTGCGCTCGAGCTCGCCGTCGAGCACGCACGCGGGCGCGAGCAGTTCGGCGCGCCGCTCACGGCGCTGCCCGCTGTGCAGTCCCGCCTCGCGGACGCGGCGCTCGCGACCGACGCCATCTCGCTCCTCGCCTGGGCCGCGACGGCGAACGAAGGAGGCGTCCAGGATCCGGAGCTGCGCTGGGCCGGCCCGGCGTGCTCCACGGTCACCGCCGGCGCACACCAGGTGTACGGCGCTCTCGGGTTCGCGCTCGAGACCGGCCTGCACGTCCTCCACCGTCGTGCTCGCTCGGTGTCCGCCTGGGCGGTTGCGGTCTGCGACGCCCTGCGCTGACCTCTAGCCAGGCTCGAGGCGCGCCCACTGCTCGGAGCGAATCTCGGCGATAGCGTCGTCGAGCCAGGCGAGCCGCGCCTCGACGAGCCGGATTCCCCCTTCGAGCGCGATTCGGAACGTGCGCGCCTTCTTGTTGTGTCCCGTCGGCTCGTCCTGGATGCGCCGGTACTCGTCGAGAACCCCTTGCCAGTACGCGCGCTCGCTCGCGAGCTGGTGCTCCGCCTCCGACGGATCGAGGAGCCACAGGAAGAAGGTGCGGAGCGCGGCGTCGCTGCGCACGCGCCGCTCGGGCTCGCTCTCGCGGAGCCAACGCCGGATGTCGTCGAGCCCTGCCTGGGTGACCGCATACGTCTTGGAGTTCCGTGGCCCCGTGTCGGACTGCTCGATGAGCCCCTCGTCGAGGAGGCGTGCGAGCTCGGGGTAGATCTGGCTGTGGCTCGCCGGCCACGCGTACGCGAGCGACTGCTCGAAGTGCTTCAGCAGCTCGTAGCCGGTTCGTGGCCGGTCGGCGAGAGAACCGAGAAGGGCGTAGCGGAGCGACACTAATATGTCAATCTTGACATGTAAGTCACGACACGACAGTATGTCCGCCCATGCGGATGTCGGGCCTGCTCCTCGCGCTCGTGTCACTCGCCATGGTCGCCGCAGGTGCGACGGCGCAGGCCCGTCCCTCCGCGGCCGCAACGGCCTCCGACGACGTCCGCGAGCTCGGCCGATCGATCGAGCAGATCCATCCCGATCCGTTCCGGAGCGTGCCGCGGCAGCGCTTCGAGGCCGAGGTCGCGGCACTCGCACAGCGGGCACCGTCTCTCTCGCGTGACGAGCTCCTCGTCGGCGTGCTCCGACTTATCGCGCTGCTCGGGCCACGGAACGGTCACACCGGCCTCTTCCCGGGCGACCCCGCGCACACGAGGGAGTTGCACTTCTATCCGCTCCGCCTCTACGACTTCGCCGACGGGCTCTACGTCGTCGACGCGACGGAGCCGTCGCTCGTCCGGAGCAAGCTCGTCGCGATCGAGGGAGTGTCCGTCGAGGACGTGCTCGAGCGCGTGCGCCCGCTGGTCCCGCACGACAACGACTCGAATCTCCGTGGTCTGGCGCCCCACTTCGCGCTCGTCGCGGAGATCCTCGACGGACTCGGGATCGTCCAAGGGGTCGGCCCAGCCGAGTTCACGTTCGAGCGCGCGGGCGGCGAGCGCGTGAGCGTCGAGCTGACGGCGCTATCGGCAGCGCGGTACGTGAGCACGTTCGCCGACGCCCTGTACGGCCACTATCCGTCGATCCTTCCGCACGCGACCCGTCCGCTCTACCTCGCAGGAAGCGCCAGACCGTTCTGGACGACCACGCTCGCCCGGGGACGGGCGGTGTACGTGGGCTACAACGTCGTGAGCAGCCCGTCGGCGTCGGCGCTGCGTCGGCTCGAACGGCTCGCGCGCGCGAAGACGACGCGCCGCGTGATCGTCGACGTCCGCCTCAACGGCGGCGGTGACAACACGACGTACGGCTCCCTGACCGCGCTCTTCGGCTCGAAGTCTGTGAACCGGCGCGGAAAGCTCTACCTGCTCGTGGGTCGCGCCACGTTTTCGGCCGCGGCGAACTTCGCGGCCGAGATCGATCGCGACACGCGTGCGACGATCGTCGGCGAACCGACGGGTGGGGGCGTCGAGACCTACGGCGACACCTTCCCTGTGTTTCTGCCCACGCTCGGCTGGACGGTTCACATCGCAACGCGCTACCACGAGCGGAAGCGCAGGCCCGACGATCGCCGGCTCGCCGTCGCGCCGGGCCTCCGGGTGGACCTCACCTCCGCCCAGTACTTCGCACGAGAGGATCCGGTTCTCGATCGGGCCCTGAAGGGCCTCTAGACCACCGTCGCTGCTCGCTCGCGGGCGCGTGGCTCTCGTGGATCGTCGATGAGCTCGAAGGTGTCACCGAAGATGAGGCCGCGCACATCCTCGGACTCCAGGAAGTCGCGCGGGAACCCGAGCCGGAACTCGCTCACGGCGCTCAGCCGCTGGAGCTGCTCGGTGGTGAGCTCCAGCGCGAGCGCGCCGAGGTTGTCCGCGAGCTGCCCTGCCGAGCGTGCTCCGACGATCGGGACGGTGTGCCACGGCTGTGCGCGTACCCAGGCGATCGCGACCTGCGCCGGGGTCGCGCCGATCTCCTCCGCGACCGAAAGCACCTCGCGCGCGATCGCGTTTGCCTGCGGCCCGACCCGCTCGTAGCGGCGTGGCTCTTCGGTCTCGTCGAGGTACTTCCCGGTGAGCGCGCCACCCTCGAGCATGCCCCACGGCGTGAACGTGAGACCGAGCGATCGAGCCATCGGGAGAAGCTCGCGCTCGACGTCGCGATCGGCGAGGGAGTACGGCGCCTGCACGGCGACGAACGGCGACCATCCGCGCAGCTCGGCGATCGTCACCGCGCGCGAGACCACCCAGGCCGGTGTGTCCGAGATCCCGACGTAGAGAACCTTTCCGGCCGTGACGACGTCGTCGAGCGCACGCACGACCTCCTCGACCGGCGTCATCCCGTCCCACATGTGCAGCCAGAGGAGGTCGACGTAGTCGGTGCGCAGACGGCGCAGGCTCGTCTCGAGTGTCTGCACGAGGTTCTTGCGGTGGTTCCCGCCTGCGTTCGGGTCGTCACGACGCGAGGTGAGCGTGTACTTCGTCGCGACGACGAACCGGTCGCGACTGCCCTCCACGAGCTCGCCGACGATCTCTTCGCTCTCCCCGTCCGTGTAGTTGCACGCGGTGTCCACGAAGTTTCCGCCGGCCTCGACGTACGTCTCGAACAGGTGACGGCACTCGGCCCCCGACGCGCCCCAGCCCCATGCCTCACCGAACGTCATCGTCCCGAGAGCGAGCTCCGAGACCCTCAGGCCGCTCCGGCCGAGCAGCGTGTAGCGCATCACCGTTCCTGCTCCGATCGGACGATGTCCGCGAGCAGCGCGGCAACCTCATCGGCTGCCTCGCGCCGCGGGGTGTACCTGTAGGCGCGCGCGTTGCCTTCGAGCGCGATGAGCCCTGCTTCACGCAGCAGTGCGAGGTGGTGGTGCACGGTCGATCGCGACAGTCCGGTCGCGTCGACGAGCTCGGACGAGCGGCCCGTACCACGTCCGACGAGCGACAGGATCTCGACGCGCTTGGGATCCGAGAGCGCACGACCGAGCGCGAGGGCTCGCTCCTGCGTTCCGTGAGCGACCCCGACGCGGTAGACGATGAGCCTCGCCGATCGGTGCTGTGCGAGCACGAGCGGCAGCGTCGGCTCGAGGTGCGGGACGAGGACGAGGCGGTCGGCCTCGAGCTCGGGCACGTAGCGGTATCCGAGCGCCAGCCGCTCGATGGCGTCCGGGGCCGGCTCCGCGGTGAGCGTCTCTTCCGCCGCGCGCCCCGCGAGGGCGAGCACGTGGGCCGTGTCCGTCGAGAGCAACGTGTCTGCGGCGATCTCGACCGCGGCGACGAGGCGGCGCTGTGTCTCACGCGGGTCGAGCTCGAGCAGCACGCCGAGCGAGGCTCGTGCGTGGCCGCCGTAGTAGCGAGGCTTCTCGAGCAGACGATGTGCGGCCGCGCGATCGCCCGCGGCAGCATCCTCAATGTCGTCGACGCCGCCGAGCGTGCACCACGACCACGCGTAGCGTCCGAGCAGGTGGCGCCGAAGCTCGACGGGGTCGAGCGCGCGAAGCTCGGCCGTCAGGCGCTCGCTCGTGTACGGCGCTCCGGCGTCGAGCGCCACTCCGAGCAGGTTCAGCCATGACTCTCCCTCGGTGTCGCCGACAGCGTCCAACGCGGCCTTCAGCGCGGGCGAGAGCCCCTCGCTCGGCGACCGGGAGGCGGCGGCCAGAGCGACGAGCAGCGCGAACGCCGAACCGGCCGCCACCTCCGTCGCGGAGGGAGCGATGAGGCGAGAAGAGCGTTCGATAATCATCGGATACATACTACATCCATCGAACAGAGGCGCCGGCTCCCTCTTTCGGGGGATTGCCTTCACTCGTTCGAGGCATAGCGTTCCCAAAGGGGGAACGTTGCAACTTCATCCTGAGGGGATGGGGGCCGAAGTGACCGATCGATCGAACGGATCCGTGCCGATCACGATCCTCGCGCGCGAGGACTGTCCGAACCGAGCCATGGCTCTCCTGGTCGTCGAGCGCGTCGTGGACGAGACGGGGATTCCGGCCGAGATCGAGGTCGTCGAGGTCGAGTCGGACGACGACGCGGAGGGCTACCGCGCACTCGGGTCGCCGACCGTTCTCGTCGACGGCAGGGACGTCGACCCGGAGCCCCTCTACGGTGCCTTCAGCGCCGACGACCGCATCTACAAGACACCGCGCGGGCCGTCCGGCTGGCCCGAGCCCGAGTGGATCCGGGACGCCCTCCTGCGGGCGGTCGCCGGAACGACGCAGAACGGCAAGGAGTAGCGGCTACCCGTCCAGATCCTCGGCGACGAGTCCGTACAGCACCCCGTCGACCCACTCCTCGTTTCGCCAGTACGCCTTTCGACGCACGCCTTCACGCGTGAAGCCCGACCGCTCGGCGTGTGCCATCGCTCGTGTATTGAACCCGTAGATCTCCATCTGCACGCGGTGGTAGCCGAGATCTTCGATGAGGTGCCGCTGGAACAGCCGAGCGGCCGTGTCGGACACCTTCGCCCCGCGGAAGTCCGGGTGGATTGCGAGGCCCCCGAGGTCTGCGATGCGACTCCTGGCATTGGCCCGCGCGAACCGCATCGTCCCGGCCGCCTCGCCGTCGACCTCGACGACGAAGAGGCCGAACGCCTCCGGCTCCGTGTCCGACCGGGCGATCTCCGCGAGGATCTCGTCGCGATCCTTTGCCGGCGAGGCCGCGAGGAACGGCTCGACGTCCTCGTGACTCACGAGCTCGACGAGGAAGTCGACGTCGTCGGGCCGCGCTCGCCGGATCGACACGCTCACGCCGGCTCCTGCTGCGCCGAGACGCCGAAGAGCCGCTGACCGGAGGCCAGGGCGGCACCGGCGAGGATGAGCGCGAAGCCTGCGATCATCCCCGCCGTCACCGGCTCCGAGAGCAGCACCGCGCCGTACGCCACCGCGAAGGCGGGCATGAGGAAGGTCACGATGGAGAGCTTCCGGCTCCCATGCAGACGCAGCACGCGGAACAAGAGCAGCTGTCCCGCAAACGTCGGGAGGAGGATCAAACCGACGAGCCCCGCGACTGCCTTCGGCCCGGGCGCGGTCGTCGGTGGATCCGCGATGGCGAGCGGGAGGAGGACGACGGCGGCCGCAAGCATGTTTCCCGCTGCCAGGACGGGCCCTGGGATGTCGTGCACCTTCAGCTGCCCGTAGACGCCGCCGCTCGCGTACGAGAGCGAGGAGAGGACGACGGCGAGCGTTCCGGCCGCCGCCCACCAGCCGCTGTCGCTCGGGAAGCCCGCGAGCAGTGCCACCCCGGCGAAGCCGAGCCCGACGCCGGCGATCCGAAGCGGTCCGACGTGCTCGCGGGGGAGGAACCTCGCGGCGAGGAGGAAGGTGAAGATCGGCACCGTCGACTGCGCGATGCCGGCCACGCTCGAGTCGATGTGCGTCTCGCCCCACGCGACGAGCCCCATCGGAACCGCAGCGTTGATGACGCCGAGCACGAGGCACGGAAACCATGCGGCACGCAGCTCCGCGACCGCGCGCGAGGCTCCCATTCGCAGGGCGAGGTAGCCGAGGAGGAGCATGCCCGCGCTGAGAACGCGGAGCTCGGTCATGGCAGCAGGCGGAATGTCCTCGACCGCAAGCTTGATGAAGAGGTACGAGGCGCCCCACATAGCCGCCAGCGTCAGGATCAACGGCCAGTACGAGCGCACTCGCGGCACGCTACCGCCGGGGGGTTCCCACGGGTCGGCGGGCGGCTGCCACGGGCGCTCGGGCTATGCGCGGTCCGCGGCGAGCGCGTATACGGCCGGGCGCAGTCGGACGCCGCGGCTAAGCTGGCTCCCTGGCGAGCGTGACGGATCCGGCGCTCCATCGCGCGCTCGGTCTCACCGATGGTGAGTTCGAGCGAATCCGCTCCCTGCTCGCGCGCGATCCGAATGACTTCGAGCTCGCGGTCTTCTCGCTCCTCTGGTCGGAGCACTGCGGCTACAAGCACTCCGCGCTCCTTCTGAAGCGCCTACCGAGCGACGGCCCCCGGGTGCTGCAGGGCCCCGGCGAGAACGCCGGCGTCCTCGACCTCGGTGACGGGCTCGCCGTTGCCTTCAAGGTGGAGAGCCACAACCATCCCTCCGCGGTCGAGCCTTTCCAGGGTGCCGCGACGGGAGTCGGAGGGATCCTGCGCGACATCGTCGCGATGGGCGCGAGGCCGATCGCGCTTCTCGACAGCCTCCGGTTCGCCGAGCCCGACTGGGACTTCTCGCTCGCGGTCGGGGGTATCGGCCACTACGGCAACTGCGTCGGCGTCCCGACGGTCGGAGGCGAGACGGTGTTCGACGAGGCGTACCTCGACAACTGCCTCGTGAACGCCATGTGCGTCGGGCTGCTCCCACTCGAGCGGCTCACGCGCGCGCAGGCGACGACGTCCGGGCACCGTGTCCTCGTGTACGGGGCGACGACCGGACGCGACGGGATCGGTGGCGCTTCCGTCCTCGCGAGCCAGCAGCTCGACGACGCCTCGTCGCAGAAGCGGCCATCCGTGCAGATCGGCGATCCGTTCACCGGGAAGAAGCTCATCGAGGCCTCGATCGAGCTCGTCTCCTCCGGTCTCGTCGAGTCGCTCCAGGACTGCGGCGCCGCCGGTCTCGCCTCGTCCCTCGCGGAGATGGCTGCGGACCTCGGCATCGACGTGCACCTCGACCGAGTACCGCTGCGGGAGGAGGGGATGGAGCCCTGGGAGGTGATGATCTCCGAGAGCCAGGAGCGCATGGTCGCGATCGTGCGCTCCCAGATGCTGGAAGCCGTCGAGGCCGTCCTCGACCGCTGGGAGCTCGAGCACGCGGACATCGGCGAGGTGACCGACACCGGAGAATTGCGGGCGTGGTGGCACGGTGAGGTCGTGGGGGCGATACCGGCCCGGCTGCTCACGGACGAGTGCCCGCGCTACGAGGTCGCGAGTACGCGACGGAAGGCGACTCCGGAGCGCCGGATCGTCGATCCACCCGACGCCCCCGATGCGCTCGTCGAGCTCCTCGGCTCGCCCGCGCTGCGGAGCCGCGAGTTCGTGTACCGCCGCTACGACCAGCTCGTGGGATCCCGCACGGTGCGCCGGCCGGGGCTCGACGCCGCCGTACTGCGGCTACGGCCGTCGATGCGTGGCCTCGCCGTCTCGCTCGACGGGCAGGGCAGGATCGCGCACCTCGACCCCTTCACGGGCGGCGCGCTCGCGGTGCTCGAAGCGGCGCGGAACGTCGCCTGCGTGGGGGGCGAGCCGATCGGCTTCAGCGACTGCCTCAACTTCGGCAACCCCGAGAAGCCCGAGATCGGGTGGGAGCTCGCCGAGGCGATCGACGGGATCGCTGCTGCCTGTGAGGCGCTCGCTGTACCCGTCGTGTCGGGGAACGTCTCGCTCTACAACGAGACGAACGGGCGCGCGATCCACCCGACCCCGACCGTCGGCGCAGTCGGTCTCGTCGAGGACGTCCGGCGCGTGCCGAAGGGATGGAGCGAGGGGGACGCTGTCTTCCTGGCACTTGCCTCCCCGTTGTCGCTCGTGGGCTCGGAGTTCCAGGCGCTGTTCGGGGACGTGAGCGGGACGCCTGCGCCGCTCGAGCTCGAGGCCGAGGCGCGGCTCGTCACCTTCCTCTGGCATGCAGCGCCTCACGCCTCTCTCGTCCACGACGCGGCCGAGGGCGGGCTCGCCGTCTGCCTTGCGGAGGCCGCGGTGTTCTCGGGTCACGGCGCCACACTCGACGTCCGCGACGACCCGGTCGAGCTCTTCGGGGAGGTCGGCGGGCGCGCGATCGTCGCCTGCTCTCCGGATGCAGTCGAGGAGATCGAGTCCGTTGCGGCCGAGTTGCGCGTTCCACTCCGCCGGATCGGCGAGGTCGGCGGCGATACCCTCCTCGGTGTGGCGCTCGATCTCCTACGGAGCGCCCGGGAAGCGAGCGACTGATGTGTGGTGTCTTCGGAATCCGTTCGCACGAGCGGGACGTCTCTCGTCTCGCGTACTTCGGCCTGTTCGCGCTCCAGCACCGTGGGCAGGAATCGGCGGGGATCGCGGTCTCCGACGGCGGTCGCCTGACCGTCCTGCGCGAGATGGGCCTCGTCGCGCACGTCTTCGACGAGCAGCAGCTGCAGGCCCTTCCGGGCGAAGTGGCGATCGGGCACACCCGCTACTCGACGACCGGTGCGAACAAGTGGTCGAACGCGCAGCCGCACATCCATCACGGAAGCGCGCGCACGATCGCTCTCGGACACAACGGAAACCTCGTCAACGTCGAGGAGCTCCGCGCCGAGCTGATCGCCGACGGCATCCGGCTCGGGTCCGGCTCCGATACCGAGCTCATCGCTGCGCTGATCGCGCGCGATCCCGCACCACTCGTCGAGGCCGTGGCGAACACGATGCAACGGCTCGAAGGCGCCTACTCGGTCACCGCGCTCGTTGACGACACGCTCGTCGCCTTCCGCGACCCGTTCGGCTTCCGCCCGCTTACGCTCGGGCAGCTGGGCGACGACTGGGTCGTCGCGTCGGAGACGTGCGCGCTCGACCTCATCGGCGCCGACGTCGTCCGTGACGTCCAGCCGGGCGAGGCGGTGTGGGTCGACGCCGAGGGCCTCCATGCGGCCCAGGCCGTTCCGGCCACGCGCAGCGCGCTTTGCATCTTCGAGCACGTCTACTTCGCGCGACCCGATTCGCGGGTGGGAGGAGTCGAGGTGCACGGCGCGCGAGTCCGGATGGGCGAGCGGCTGGCGCAGGAGGCGCCGGTCGAGGCGGATCTCGTCATCGGCATCCCCGACTCCGGCACTCCGGCGGCCATCGGCTTCTCGAAGGCGTCGGGGATCCCGTTCAACGAGGCGCTCATCAAGAACCGCTACGTCGCGAGGACGTTCATCCAGCCCGAGCAGGGCATGCGCGAGCAGGGCATCCGGATGAAGTTCAATCCGCTCGACGAGGTCGAAGGGACGCGCATCGTCGCCGTCGACGACTCGATCGTCCGCGGGAACACGATGCGCCAGCTCGTGCAGATGCTCTCCGATGCGGGCGCAGCAGAGGTGCACGTTCGGGTGTCCTCGCCTCCGGTCGTCTCACCCTGCTTCTACGGGATCGACATGGCCGACGAGGACGAGCTCGCAGCCGCCCACCGCTCCGTCGAGGAGATGCGCGAGCACATCGGCGCAACCTCGCTCCACTACCTCTCGGTCGACGGCATGCAGGCCGCGACCGAGCTTCCCGAGGACTCGGTCTGCCGCGCCTGCTTCACGCGGGACTACCCGACGAGCGTCCCTCCGCGCACCGAGAAGCTCCGCTTCGAGCCTGCACCGGCCTGAGGCGCCACGGCCCGAATGACCGTCTTGTCAGCCTCCGTCTCGTCGGGCACCATCGGAAGGTGGCGGATGAGGAGGCGACGACGCTGATGCTCGAAGCGCTCTTCGACATCAGGATGATGGTCTCCGAGGTCCACGCGGTCGTGATGGCAATCGTGGAGGACGACGATGGCGAAGAAGAGGAAGAAGAAGACTCCTGAGGAGCGCGCAGCGGAGCGTGCCTATCGCGAGGATCTCGATCGGCGCATGCTCGAGATGATCGAGCGCTTGAAGGCCATCACCGCCGAGAAGCGCGCCGCCGCCGAAGGCGGCTGAGCAGCGTTCGCCCGGATCTTTGGGCGCGCGCCGTTTGAAGGTCTACTTCACCCAGAGCTGGCTGAGCAGGACGCCCCACAGCGGGTTGTACTGATGGTTCCCGACGCGCTTCGGATGTGATCGCGCAGGAGATCGTCGAGGATGTCGAGGCTGCCCTCGCGGAGTTCTCCGCCGTGGCGCATTCGCTCGGCGAGCCTACGAGCTAGCGCGCCTCGGGGGAAGCGGGACGAAGACGCTCGTCGTCCGCTGGTACTCGGCGTAGTCGGCGCGCGAGCGGAGTGCCTGCCGCTCGGTGGCGGGGATGCCCGTCACGCGGAAGAGGAGGAAGAGGAGACCGGCGGGGACGATCCACGCGATCCATCCGTGCGGGGCCGTCGTGGCGACGAGGGCGGCGCCGCACCAGTTGACCCACTCGAAGAAGTAGTTCGGGTGGCGCGACCAGCTCCAGAGGCCGCTGCGTGCCGTCCTGCCTTCGTTCGAGCGGTCGGTGCGCCACTGGGCGAGCTGGCGGTCCGCGACGATCGTGCCGAGGTTGCCGACCGCCCAGACGCCGACTCCCGCCCACGCGAGCGCCGAGATCGTCGGGTCGGGGTCGAGTGAGATGAACGCGAACGGCAGTGAGAAGAAGACGACGAACACGGCCTGGAACTGGAAGAACCAGAAGAACTTCCGGTTGGCGTTCTCGCCCCACTTTGCACGGAGCGACTGGTAGCGGCCGTCCTCCTCCTTACCGCGGATCCGGTTGACGTACAGGTAGCCGGCGAGGCGGAAGCCCCAGATCGACGCGAGTGCAGCGGCGAGCACGCGGTGGCCGACGTAGCCGTCGGCGAGGAGCGCGTACACGATCGCCGAGCACGCGATGAGCGCCGCCCAGGCCACGTCGACGTGGCCGGCGTCGCCGATCCGCACCTGCACCCACCAAAGCAGGGTCATGACGCTGGAGGCGAGGACGAGACCGACGAGGAGGAGTCCCGAGATCGAGCCGATCAGGTCAGCTCCTCCCAGCGTCGGTAGCGGACGGCGCGCCGGCGCGGTCCGCTCGTCAACGCCGCGCTCGATGAGTTCCTGGCGCACCTCTCCCTCCTGCGCCATGCGCAGGAAGAGCCATGTGATCGCCACGATCGTGACCAGCGACCCCTCGAGCATCATCAGAGACCCGGCGAGGCTCTGGTCGGCCTGCGGGTGAGAGACCGAGGTACTCGTTGCCGGTGTCGTAGACGTCGTAGAAGGGTGAGCCGCCCCAGACGAAGACGTTTCCGAGCACGGTCGCGACGAGCCGTACGCCGACGATGTAGCCGAGCTTCGCGCCGGTGCCGAACCACTCGGGAGCGGGGAGGGTCTCGAGCACGGGTAGCCAGAGAACGATGCCGGCGCTGAAGAACGCGATGTGCTCGATGGCATGCACCGCGCTCGAACGGACCGCTGCCTCGTAAAGGAAAGGCGTGTGCCAGAGCACGAGGTTCGCGGCCCACACCGGGAAGGCGACGATCGGGTTGGCGAAGACACGGAGGCGCATCACTCCGGGAAGCGCCAGGATCGGCCGGAGCAGGGGGCCGGTGAGGCCGGCAAGCAGGCAGAGGGGCGCGAGGTCGCCGAGCAGCAAGTGCTGCGCCATGTGGAAGGAGAAGAGCTCTTCCTCGCCGACGACGGCGATCGGCGAGGCGACGGCGACCACCAGGAGCGCGATGCCGAGCGCAAACAGGGCGATCCGCCACCAGGGCACGGGCTGGCCTCGGCGCGCGAGCGTGCGGGCGCGGATGGCGTACGCGGCTGCGACGAGCACGATGGGCGCGAGCTGGAGCGGGTCGACCGTCCAGCTCGTCCAAAGCGACGGCTCGTCCACCGTGCGGACTGTACGCTCGGGCCGTGGCGGACGAGCGCCAGACCTACGCGGCGGCGGGCGTGTCGATCGCGACGGCCGATGCTGTCGTCGACCGTTTGCGCGCTGCCGTCGAGTCCACCGGTGCGTCCGGATTCGGCGGGTTTGCCGGGCTCTATCCGCTCGACGACGAGCGTCTGTTGGCCGCGTCCACCGACTCGGTCGGGACGAAGCTCGTGCTCGCGCGTCAGCGCGGAGCGCTTCGTGCGTGCGGCGCAGACCTCGCCGCGCACTGCATCAACGACGTGATCACCACGGGGGCCGACCCGTTGTTCCTGCTCGACTACGTCGCCGCGAACCGGATCGAGCTGGAGACGGTGGCCGAGCTCGTGGAGGGGGCAGCCGAGGTCTGCCGGACGGCGAGCGTCGCGCTGATCGGCGGCGAGACGGCCGAGCTGCCCGGCATCTACGGCGACGGCGAGCTCGACTTCGCGGGAACGTGCGTCGGGCTGGTCGCGCGCGCTGCGTTGATTGACGGTTCAATCGTCACCGAGGGCGACGCGATCGTCGGGCTTCCGTCCGCTGGCGTCCACGCGAACGGCTTCACGCTCGTGCGGCGGATCATCGAGCTCGAGGACTACACCGGGGACGACCTCCTCGCGTCCACGAGGCTCTACGTCGACGACGTTCGCCGGCTGCGTGGACGCGCCCATGCATTCGCGCACGTGACCGGGGGTGGCATCCTCGGCAACCTCGAGCGCGTGCTCCCCCGTGGATTCAGTGCGGAGATCGACTGGGACTCCTGGGATCGCCCGCCCGTCTTCGAATGGCTCGCGCGACATGTCGACGAGCAGGAGCTTCGGCGCGTTTTCAACCTCGGTATCGGCTACCTCGCCGTGCTCGCCGACCCCGGTGACGACCTGGTGATCGGGAACGTCGTCGCTGCGTGATCGGGGTGCTAGTCAGCGGTGAGGGCACGAACCTGCAGGCGCTCCTCGACGCGGACCTGCCCGTCGTTGCCGTTGCGTCGAACATCGTCGGCGCGCATGCTCTCGCTCGTGCCGGCGTGGCCGGCGTAGCGACGGCGGCGTTCCCGCTCGACGGATATTCGGACCGCGACGAACGCGACCTCGCGATGGCTGACTGGTTGGTCAATCAAGGGGTCAGGCTCGTCGTCTGCGCCGGCTACATGCATCTCCTGCAGCCGGCGTTCCTCGAGCGCTTCCCGCAGCGGGTCGTCAACGTGCACCCGGCACCGTTGCCCGGCTTCCCCGGTGCGCACCCCCTCGAGGATGTGCTCGCTGTGGGCGCCCCGGCGGCAGCGGCGACCGTGCACTACGTCGACGCGGGCGTCGACACGGGTGAGGTGATCGCGAGCGAGCCGGTCCCGGTTCTACCCGGAGACACGGTGGGAACGCTCCGCGAGCGCGTCCACGAGGTCGAGCACCGATTGCTCCCGAAGGTGGTGAGAGAGCTGTGCGCGCGCTGATCTCCGTCTACGACAAGGCGGGGATCGCCGCGTTCGCGCGGGGGCTCGCCGAGCTCGGGTTCGAGCTCGTCTCGAGCGGAGGCACCGCCGCGGCGCTCGAGCAGGATGGATTGACCGTGACGAGGGTCGAGGACGTCACGAGCTTCCCCGAGATTCTCGGCGGGCGCGTGAAGACGCTGCACCCGCGCCTCCACGCGGGCATCCTCGCCAGGCGGGAGGTCGAGGACGACCTGGCGTCGCTCGCCGACCATGGCATCGAGCTCTTCGACCTCGTCTGCGTGAACCTGTACCCGTTCGAGCTCGCCGTCGACCGGCCGGAGCTCGGCGAGGACGGCCTGCTCGAGATGATCGACATCGGCGGTCCCGCGATGCTGCGCGCGGCGGCGAAGAGCTTCGCCTCGGTGGTGCCGGTCTGTCGGCCGCAGGACTACGAGACAGTCCTGGACGAGCTTCGCGCCGGCCACGGCTCGACGACGCTCGAGCTCCGGCGGAGCCTCGCTGCAGTGGCATTCGCGAGGACGGCCGCGTACGACTCGGCGATCGCCCGCTGGTTCCAGCGCGGCGAGGACTTCCCCGAGACGTTCGTCCCGTCGTTCGACCGCGTGCGCGAGCTCTCGTACGGCGAGAATCCGCACCAGGCAGCCGTCTACTACGCCGAGCGGGGTGCACGAACGCACCTGCTCTCGTTCGTCGAGCAGCGTCAGGGCAAGGATCTCTCCTTCAACAACCTCAACGACCTCTCGGCGGCCCGCTTCCTCGTGTCGGAGCTCGACGGACCGGCCTGCGCGATCGTGAAGCACGCGAATCCGTGCGGCGTCGGCATGGCCGAGACGATCGAGGATGCGTACGAGAAGGCGCTCGCCGCGGATCCGGTCTCGGCGTACGGAGGGGTCGTCGTCGTGAACCGGTCGGTCGACGGCGGGCTCGCTGAGATGCTCGCGGGTCAGTTCGTGGAGGTGCTCTTCGCTCCCGCATATGGGCCTGGAGCGCTGGAGACGCTCGGTCGCAAGCCGGCCATGCGCGTGCTCGAGCACACGGAGCAGCGAGCGCCGGACGAGCGCGAGCGCGACTATCGCAGGGTGCTCGGCGGACTGCTCGTGCAGGAGCCCGACGGTCGGGCGTCCGGGCGCGACGGCATGGAGGTCGTCTGTGGTGAGGTCACGGACGCGCAGTGGAGCGATCTCGTCTTCGCGTGGCGGGTCGTCAAGCACGTGACGTCGAACGCAGTCGTGCTCGCGCACGGGGGGCAGACCCTCGGGATCGGCGCGGGGCAGATGAGTCGTGTCGATGCGGTGCGGATCGCCGTCGAGAAGGCGCGGGAGCTCAGCCACTCCCTCGCTGGCGCCGTTCTCGCCTCGGACGCCTTCTTCCCGTTCGTCGACGGCGCACAGCTCGCGCTCGATGCGGGTATCACCACGCTGATCCAGCCCGGCGGGTCGAAGCGCGACGCCGAGATCACCGAGGCGGTCGCCTCGGCCGGCGCTGCCATGGTCTTCACGGGCCGCCGGCACTTCCGGCACTGAGCGGTCAGTAGGCTTCGCCGCCGATGGCTCGCCGCGCGTTTCCGACCGTCCTCGAGCTCGTCGGTCACACGCCGATCGTGCGGCTCGAGCGGCTCGGCCGCGACGTTCCGGGCGAGCTCCTTGCGAAGCTCGAGTACCTGAACCCCGGCGGGTCCGTGAAGGACCGGATCGGGCTTGCCATGGTCGAGGCTGCCGAGGAGGAAGGTCGACTGCGGCCAGGCGGGACGATCGTCGAGCCGACCTCGGGCAACACCGGGGTCGGGCTCGCGATGGCGGCAGCGCTCCGCGGCTACCGCTGCATCTTCGTGATGCCCGACAAGATGAGCCAGGAGAAGATCTCGATGCTTCGGGCGTACGGCGCCGAGGTCGTGATCACGCCGACTGCCGTCGATCCGCACTCGCCGGAGAGCTACTACTCGGTGTCGGACCGGCTGGCGGAGGAGATACCGGGCGGCTTCAAGCCCGACCAGTACTCGAATCCGGCGAACCCGGAGGCGCACTACGCGACGACCGGACCGGAGCTCTGGGAGCAGACCGACGGTGGAGACGTCGACGCGGTGGTCATCTCGGTGGGCACCGGGGGGACGATCACGGGCGTCGGGCGCTACTTCAAGGAGCATGGCTCGAGCGCGCAGATCGTCGCCGTCGATCCGGAGGGGTCGATCTTCACCGCGGACGCAGAGCATCCGGAGGGCCCCTACCTGGTCGAGGGGATCGGCAAGGAGTGCTGGCCGGACACGCTCGACGCGTCGGTCGTCGACGAGTGGGTGCGCGTCTCCGACCGTGACTCGTTCCTGACCGCCCGCCGGCTCGCGCGCGAGGAGGGTCTCCTCGTCGGTGGGTCCACGGCTCGACCGCCTGGGCCGGGATGCAGGTCGCGAAGCGGCTCGGCTCCGACGCTCGTGTCCTCATGATGTTCCCAGACTCGGGGCGCTCGTACCTGTCGAAGTTCTACGACGACAACTGGATGATCCAGTACGGCTTCCTCGAGCGGACGACGCCCCCGCCGGCGATCGAGGAAGTGCTCCGCTTCCGTCGCGCGGGGCACGAGGTTCCCGACCTCGTCACGATTGGCTCGCACGAGAAGGTCGGAGCCGCCATCGCCGCCATGCAGCGCTACGGGATCTCGCAGCTTCCTGTCGTTCGTGGCGAGCCGGTGGACTCGCTTGCCGACGTCGTCGGCTCGCTCCAGGAGCGGGAGCTCCTCGACCGGGTCTTCAAGAACGCGGATGCGCTGAACGAGGACGTCGCCGTCGCGATGCAGCCTCCCCTTCCGGCGGTGCACGCCGACGCATCGGTCGACAAGGTCTACGAGGGGTTGTCCGGCGGGAGTGGTGCGGTCGTGGTCGTGAGCGATGGACGGCCGACCGGAATCCTCACACGATCTGATCTGCTGGAGTTCCTCTCGGCGCGCCGCTCGCAGGTCGAGCACTCCTAGCCTTCCGCGGGAACTCGGCGCGAATCGCGACGTAGACGGCGGCGATGACGAGCGCCGCTCCGGCGAGGGCGAGAGGGCTCGGGCGCTCGCCGAGGAACGCCATTCCCAGCGCGATCGCGACCAGCGGGTTGACGTACTGGTGCGTGACGACGAGCGAGATGGGTGCAGCGCGGAGCAGCCACGCGTATGCGGAGAAGCCGACGAGGGAGCCCATGATCACGAGGTAGACCCACGCGAGCACGGAGTCGAGGGCGAATGTCCCGGCGCCGATCTCGGCCCACTCGCCGGTCACGAGCGCGCCGAGCGCAAGGAAAGCACCGCCGAAGCCCATCTCGTACACCGAGGCGACGAACGGGTCTCGCGGGAGCGTGAGCCGCTTCGAGAGAAACGACCCGAGCGTCCACGACATCGACGCGCTGATCATGATCGCCAGCCCGAGCGCCGTGGATCCCGCCCCGAGCCCCGGGGCGACGACGAGCAGCAGCCCTACAAGCCCGGTCAGCGTGCTCAGACGTGTCGCACGCGCCGGGCTCTCTCCGGCGAGCAGGCGGAGCACGATGATCTGCAGCGGAACCGTCCCGGCGATCATCGCGGCGACGCTGGAGTCGATCCTCGTCTCCGCGACGTGCACGAGGCCGACGCCGAGCCCGAGGAGCAGCAGACCGGCGATCGCGCTCGCGCCGAGCTCGCTGCGAGACACGCGCAGGGTCGTGCCGCGCAACGCGAGGATCGCGGCGAGGATCACGGCCGCGGTGAGGAAGCGTGAGCCCGCGGCGACGAGCGGAGGAATCGTGTCGACGGCGATCTTGATCCCGAGGTACGTCGAGCCCCACACCACGTACACGACCGCGAGCCCGATCCAGACGTGCTTCGCGGGAGCAGTCATGCCCAGGGAAACGCGGTCGGGGTCATGTGTGTGAGAACGTCCAGCGTTGCTTATGCACTCCGCGCTGACGATTCGAGCTGCTGCTCGAGTCGTCGCACCCGGCTAATGACATGACACGGGTCGGGCCCGTCTGCAGGTCAGTCCCAGCGGCGCGACAGCTTGAAGGCGGCGTTGATGAGGCCGACGTGGGAGTACGTCTGCGGAAAGTTTCCGCTCTGCTCCATCGTGTCCGGGAGGATGTCCTCGGAGTAGAGGCCGAGGCCGTTGTCGAGTCCGAGCAGACGGTCGAAGAGGTCCCTCGCCTCGTCCGTTCGGCCGACGAGCGCGAGCGCCTCGACGAGCCAGAACGTGCAGACCGTAAACGCGGCCTCCATGTGGCCGAAGTCGTCCTGGACGGAGTAGCGACGTAGCAGCCCGCCGTCGACCGAGAGCGCGCTTCGGATTGCGTCCACGTGCCGCGAGGCGCGTGGGTCGTCCTCCTCGAAGAACCCGAGATGCACGGCGAGGAGGAGCGCGGCGTCGAGCTGCGGCTCGCCGGCCACCTGCGTCAAGGCCCCGACCTCGTCGTTCCAGCAGCGGGTCTCGAGGAGCTCCCGGGCGCGCTTTTCGACCGACCGGGCATGCGACGCGAGCTCCGGGTCGTCGAGCGCGTCGGCGACCTCGGCGGCGCGCTGTGACCCCGCCCAGTGCATGAGGACCGAGAACGAGTGCAGCCGCGTCTTACCGCGGAACTCCCACAGACCGGCGTCGGGCTCCTCGAGCCGACCGTCCATCTGCTCGACGAGGCCCTGAATCATGTCGACGGCGGTGTTTCTCGGGACCTCGCCCACGAAGCGCGCGTCGAGGAAGAGCCGGCTCACGGCCAGGACCATCTCGCCGTAGACATCGTTCTGGACGTGCTCGAACGCCTGATTGCCGATGCGCACGGGACCCTCGCCGTCTGCGCCCGCGAGGTGCTCGAGGATGCGCTCCTCGGCCTGCGAGTCGCCGTTGATCCGGTACGCGGGCTGGAGGACACCGCCTCGCTGCTCGCAGAGATTGCGCAGGAACTCGAGGAAGTTCTCCATCTCCTCGGAGTGGCCGAGTCGCTCGAGGGCGTTGAGCGTGAAGTACGCGTCGCGCAGCCAGCAGAAGCGGTAGTCCCAGGTCCGCCCGGACCCGGGATGCTCGGGCAGGCTCGTCGTCGTCGCCGCGAGCAGCGCCCCGGTGTCCTCGTACTGGTGCAACTTGAGCGCGAGAGCGGAGCGGACGACCTCCCGCTGGTAGTCGCGCGGCACGCGCGTCCCCTTCACCCAGCGACGCCAGTAGTCGAGCGTGCGCTCGAGGAACCGCTCGGCCGTCTCCTCGAGGCCGGCCTCGAGCGGCTCGCCCCAGGTGAGCACGAGATGTCTGTCGTGCTCGAGGAGGAACGGCCGCTCGTCCTCGACGTAGGTGAGGGGCACGTTCGTCGTGAGTCGGACCGGGGTGGGGAAGCCGGTGAACTCGATGTGGTTGGAGGCGCGCCAGCGGCCGATCTCCTCGAGCCCGTACTCGTACGTCGGCCTGCAGCGCACGCACGCCTGCGGCTCGCCGGAGATCGGCCGCATGATCCGGACGAGCATCGACGGCTTGAAGAAGCGGTCGTAGAGATGGAACCGCGGCGCGAAGTCGATGAGCTCGAATGCGCTCTGCTCGCCGCGGAAAACGGTACGCAGCACGTTCGTGTTCTCGACGTACGCCTGCTCGATCTCGGTTGCCTCGACGCCCTCGATAGCGAAGGCGCCGCCCAGCTTGCGGTCGAGCAGCGGGCCGAAGACGAAGCGTCGAGTCCGGGCGTGGCCAGCACATCCATTCGACCGACCCCTCCTTGAGGAGCGCGCTGTACGAGCAGTTCCCGATGATGGCGAGGTCTTGCGTCATGAGTGAAGCTATTCGCGGACGCGTAGGTTCTACCTACTTGCACGCGGCTCGAAGGAGGCACGCTGGCACGCCATAGCGGACAGCACGCGCTCGTCATCGCGAGCAACCGCCTGCCGATACGGCTCGCGATCTCAGGAAAGGACATCGAGGTCTCGCGCAGCTCGGGCGGCCTTGCGACCGCATTGCAGGCCATCCGGGGCGACGCGACGTGGGTCGGATGGCCCGGGACGGTCGTCCCCTCGGGGCTCGAGCGGCGTGTCGGCCAGCGCCTGGCGCGGGACCACCTGTACCCCGTGTACCTGACGCGCGACGAGGAGGACGACTTCTACGGGAAGGTCTGCAACGACACGCTCTGGCCGCTCTTCCACTACTTCCCGGACCGGCTGCGGATCACTCCCGAGGCGTGGCAGCGCTACGTCGAGGTCAACGAGCGCTTCGCCGACACGATCATCGCGCACTGCGGTCCCGAGAGCCGTGTGTGGATCCACGACTTCCACCTCATGCTCGTCCCCGCGATGTTGCGGCAGCGCGACCCACGGCTCTCGATCGGATTCTTCTTGCACACGCCGTTCCCGTCGTCGGAGGTGTACCGACTGCTCCCGGCGCGGGAGCAGCTCCTGCGCGGCGTGCTCGGAGCCGACTACGTGAGCTTCCAGATCGGTGACTACGCCCGCCACTTCCGCTCGTCGTGCCTCCGCATCCTCGGCATCGACTCCGAGCCGGACTGGCTGGAGATCGACGGGAGACGGGTCGGGATCGGCGTCGATCCGATCGGCATCGACGTCGAGGGCTTTCGCAAGACGCTCGCGCACCCCGAGACCGCACGTCTGCTCGCCGATCTCGACCGCCAGTACGACGGGCGCCGGCTGATCCTCGGTGTCGAGCGGCTCGACTACACGAAGGGGATCCCGCAGAAGCTCCAAGCGTACGAGCGGTTCCTCGAGCAGGATCCGTCTCGCGCACGGACGACCACCATGACCCAGGTGCTCGTTCCCTCCCGTCTCGAGAGCCCCGAGTTCCGGGCGCAGCGCAACGAGATCGAGCTCCTGATCGCACGCATCAACGGCCGCTTCGGTCAACCCGGGTCGACGCCCGTCGAGTACATCCACCGCGACCTCTCGAAGCCGGCGCTCGTGGCCCTCTACCGGCGTGCGGACGTGATGATGATCACCGCCCTTCGCGACGGGATGAACCTCGTCGCCCACGAGTTCGTCATCTGTCAATCGGAGCCGGGCCTGCCGGGTCGCTGGCGCGGTGCGCTGCTCCTCTCCGAGCTCGCGGGAGCCGCGCAGGTGCTTCCCGGCGCGCTGCTCGTCAACCCGTGGAACGTCGACGGGGTCGTCGAGCACCTCGACTACGCCCTCGAGCTGCCTGCGCGCGAGCGCCAGCGTAGGCTCGAGACCATGTCGAAGCGCGTCGAGGACCTCGACACGCGCCGCTGGGCCGAAGGGTTTCTCACGCGGCTCGGGCGCCACTCGCGACGAGATCGCCGCAGCAAGCGCCCCCCGACCGTGGACCGGCGATCGAGGAACGGCTCGCTCGACGCTTCGCGCGTGCGCGTGCGAGGACGATCCTCCTCGACTACGACGGGACGCTGCGAGAGTTCGAGCTCCATCCGGACCTCGCACAGCCGACTCCCGAGATCCGCACGCTGCTCCGCTCGCTGGCCTCGGTGCCGTCGGCGGAGGTCCACATCGTCAGCGGACGCCGCCGGCGCAATCTCGAGCAGTGGTTCGGACGGCTTCCGATCCACCTCTGCGCCGAGCACGGCTACCTCGCGCGAGCTCCCGGCGAGGAGTGGCGCACGCTCGTCGAGCTCGATCTCGGCTGGCTCCGTCCCATCGAGCGACTTCTGCGCCGCGTGGCGGCCGACGTTCCAGGGGCTCACGTCGAGCGCAAGTCGTGCAGCGTCGCGTGGCACTACCGGCAGGCCGAGCC
This sequence comes from uncultured Gaiellaceae bacterium, assembly GCA_963709715.1. Lineage (GTDB taxonomy): Bacteria > Actinomycetota > Thermoleophilia > Gaiellales > Gaiellaceae > GMQP-bins7. The sequence continues at coordinate 12,395 of CAVPXQ010000012.1, read as the reverse complement.
GGAGTACGGGTCGTGGCGGGCACGCGAGCTCCTCAACGACCTCCACCAGCACCTCGCCGGTGCACCTGCGGAGATCCTCGTCGGGCACCAGGTCGTGGAGGTCCGCGCGCTCGGCGTCGACAAGGGTGTCTACGTCCGGAGTCTCTTCCCCGACGGAAAGGATGCGACGCACTTCGTACTCGGGCTCGGTGACGACAGGACCGACCACGACCTCCTCGATGCGCTGCCGTCGGGCTCGGTCGCGGGCCACGTCGGCGGGCTCCTCCCGTCGACGAAGCGGGGTGACGGGCGCCGTGAAGACATCCACCTCGTCGGCCCCGGCGAGGTTCGGGAGTTCCTGCGCCAACTCGCAGCGAGCGTGCCCGCGACGAGCTAGAGCGCTCGGCGCCGCTCGTCTCGCAGCGTGCGCAGGAGAGCGAAGCTCCACCACCGCCACGCCGTGAAGACGAAGAACGCGGCGGCGGTGATGACGGCCGCGACGCTGCCGAAGATCCGCTCCGTCACGAGATAGAGGACCCCCGTGAACGCGAGCGAGCATGCGACGGTGCCGGCGATCGCCTCGCGATTTCCCTTGCGGACGATGTGGTCCTTGTCTCCCTCGCGGAAGCGGAGCCGATGGTGGGCTGCCGGCGCGAGGAAGAGGACGATCGCGATCGCCGTGAAAACGAGCGTGGCGTAGTAGACCCAGCGTTCGATCCGCGTGAGGTCACCGAACTGCGAGGTGAAGCTGACGGCGAGCAGGAAGCCGAGAAGGACGGTCGCGCCGGGAATGAGAGAGCGGAGCTCCTGGAGAAGCTCGCTGTGCTCACGCTCGAGTCGGGCTTTGAGCGCCTCGGTGCTCTCCGCCTCGAGGAGTTCCGCTTCTGCGAGGTCGGAGTCGGACGTCGTCATGCCGGCGCGGCCGCACCGACGGGTCGTCGGAAGGCCGCGGCGTGCCCGCGCGCGTTCGCCTCGCGGAGCCCGTCCTCGTCGAGCGCGCCGATGCGCAGGAGGAGCTCGAGCTCGTCGCGGAGGTGCGTGCGCATCATCTCCGGCCCGTCCGTCGCGATCGTGAACGGCACGTCGTGCTCGACGAACGTCCGAATCGTGTCGCGCACGGCGTCCTCGTTCGGCAGCGCCTTCGTCAGGAGGTTCGAGGTCGGGCAGATCTCGAGCGTGATGCCGAGGTCGCGGATCGACGCCATCAGGCTCGCGTCCTGGGCCGCGAGGATTCCATGCCCGATTCGATCCGGGCGAAGGTGCTCGACGACGTCACCGATCTCGGCGCGCCCCATGTCGCCGCCCTCCTCGCCGACGTGGATCGTGATGCCGAGCCCGGCGTCGCGCGCGGTCTCGACGATCGACTCGATCTGCGCGTAGTCGTAGCGGCCGCCGTTCGGGCGCGGGCCGGCGATGTCGATGCCGACGATGCCGCGTCCTGCCCAGCGGATCGCCTTCTCGACGATGATCTCGTTCAGCCGCAGGTCGAACGTCCGATCCATCATCAGGATCAGCCCTGCGCGCACCTGCGGGTACTCGATGCTCGCGCGATCGACGCCCGCGGATCGCGGCGAGGATGATGTGGTCGAGGTCGCGCTCGCCGCCCCGGTTTCGCTTCATCGGGTTGAACCGCAGCTCGAGCGTCGTGATCCGCTGCGAGCGGTACGCGCCTCCGATCGCCGCCGTGCACCGAGCGTTCGACAGCGAGCGGGGACGACTGGATGATCTCCGTCCAGTGGTAGATCTGGTCGAGCTCGTCGAGGCCCTTGCACGCCGTGGGGGTCCGAGACCGTCACGAGCGCGTCGAACTCCCAGTAGTCCTTGACCGGGAGGGCGATCCCCTGCTCGTGCGCGATCGACCAGAGGATGTCGGAGGCGACCGAGCCTCCGAGATGGGTGTGCAGCTCGGCGAGCCCTTCGCCCTCGAGGATCATCAGGCGAGTCTACGCCGTCGTTCCTCGGCCAGGGTCGCGTTGAGTGCGGCCGCCAGCTCCATCGTGCGTCCGACGAGGAAGAAGCCGAACAGCAGCCCGGCGGCGACGCCGAGCACGCCGTACGTCTCCTCTTGCTCAGAGAGCCACGGGAACAGGACGAGGGTGTTGAAGAGCCCGATCGCACCCGACGCCGAGACCGACGACGAGCGCCCCCGGCACGAGCTCGTACCAGTGCTCGGCGCGGTGCGGGAGCAGGAACCATGAGAGCACGAGCCAGAGCAGCGGGAGTCCCGCAGAGTACGCGACGAGGTTGGCGAGAAGGTCGAGTGGGAACATCGAGCGTCTGCCGGATCGGCGCAGCCGAGCCGCCGACGAGGAGGAATGCGACGAGCCATCCGAAGAACAGAAGCCCGGAGCGCATCGGACTCGGCACGCGCGTGACGGGGAGCCGCCACGCGAGCGCGGTGACAGCGCGGATCGCGCGCAGGAGTGCGGACGTCTGGTACAGGAGCACGAAGAGGGTGACGACGAGGGCGCTGGCGATCGCCCAGCCCGATGTGCCGTTGGTGGCGTCGGCGACGGAACTCGCGATGAAGCCTGTGAGGCCCGCGTCCTTCACGAGCTCGGAGATATTCCCGTCCGTCTGGTCGGCGATCAGCGCGAGCACGAGCACGACGAAGAGCGAAAACGGCAAGAGCCAGATGAAGATGCGGTACGCGAGGGCGGCTCCGAGGACGCTGCCCCCGATCGACGCGTCGCGGCGCAGCGTGCGCCAGCCGATCTCGGCCACGGGCTCGAACGGGCCCCACGTCGTCGCGCGATGTGCGAGCGCGATCAGACGTGCGCGAGTCCGGTCGATCCTGGTGTCCGCGACCGGGCGACTCGAGATCTCGGCGAGCTGGGCGGCGAGAGACGTCGCGTCGGGTGCGTGATCGTCGTCCGTCACCGTTGCCGGAGGTTAGTCGCGAGTCTCGCGCTGTTGCCCTGCGCAGAGAAAGCTCAGCGGCTCCAGCACGGGTGATCGTCCCCGGTTGCGTCGTCGGACAGTGTCAGCTGGCGTCGTCGGTCCCGTCCCGGCCGAGCCGAGGTCGCGCTTCCTTCAGCGACTCGTCAGCCGGTGCGTGCCCACGGCCGCGGATCGGGAATCGGCGTCAGAATCGGCTCGACCTGGGCGCGCAGGTGCTCGAAGGCGGGCGGGAGGATCAGCGTCTCGCCGAGGTGCTCGGAGGTCCTCGTCGACCGAGAAGCCCGGGCCGAGGGTCGCGATCTCGAAGAGGATCCCGTTCGGCTCGCGGAAGTAGATCGAGCGGAACCAGAAGCGGTCGATGATCGGCGACGGGATGCATGCCGGCCGCGGCGACACGCGCGTGCCAGGCCTCGTGATCCTCCAGCGACGACGACCAGGCGACGTGGTGGACCGTGCCCGGCGCCGCCGAGGCCGCGCTCGGCCGGCGGCTCGTCGTACGCGTAGAGCCCGCCGCGTGTCGGGCCACGCGCTTCCCAGGTGCTCGTCGCCTGCGGGCACGAAACCCGAGCGTCTCCTCGAGCAGTCTGCCGGCTCGACCTTCGGTGAACCGCGCGTACGCATGCACCGCGTCGAAGCCCTGCAGCGCGATGCTCGGCCGGAATCTCGGGATGCTCCGCGAGGAGCGGCGCGTCGTCGACGGCGAGACGACGAGCCGGTGGCGGAGCCCTCCGGGTCCTCGAACGTGAGCGCCGGCGTCGTCGCGTGTCGACTGCGTCTGCGAGCCCGGAAGCCGCGCCTCCCAGAAGTCGAGCGCCTCGCGCCGAGCCGACGCGCCACTGCACCGTGTGCACCATCCCGCGCCGGCTCGGCCGCGCCGGACGCCCGGGTACTCGAAGAACGTGATGTCGCTGCCCGGCGTTCCGTCCTCGTCCGCGTAGAAGAGGTGGTAGACGGTCGGGTCGTCCTGGTTGACCGTCTTCTTCACGAGCCGCAGCCCGAGAACGCGCGTGTAGAAGTCGACGTTTCGCGGCGCGTCGCCGGTGATGCACGTCACGTGATGGATGCCGTCGAGCGTCATCGCGGCCCCAGCGTAGCCGGAGGCCGTTAGGCTCCCGCGCGTGAAGATCGGGATCGTCGTCCCGTTCTCGTGGTCGTTCTGGGGTGCGGTCGTCGAGCACGCGGAGCTGCAGGCGGCGGCGCTCGAAGAGCTCGGTCACGACGTGCGCCTGGTGATGGGCAACGACCCGCCGGGCCAGTTCACGCGGGTGCTCCACCCGCGCGTCGGCCGCCACGGCGAGCCGCCGGCGAACGTGATCCCCGTCGGCCGCTCGGTGATCGTCCCGGCGAACGGCTCGCTTCCGAACATCGTGCTCTCGCCGCGCTCCTACTTCCGGATCGCGCGCGCGCTCGAGCGCGAGCGGTTCGACGTGCTCCACCTGCACGAGCCGATGACGCCGACGATCTGCCTGACCGCGCTGATCCGTGCGCGCTGCCCGCTCGTCGCGACGTTCCACGCGTCGGGCGAATCTCGGCTGGATGAAGTACGGCGGAGCCGATCTGGGGCTTCATGATCGACCGCATCGACCACCGCATCGCCGTCTCCGAGCGCGCGCGGGAGTCGCAGAACCGGTGGCTGCCGGGCGACTACGAGGTGATCCCGAACGGCGTGCTCGTGCCACCGAGTCGGCGCCTGCCGGCGACCGCGAGCACCGCATCGTCTTCGCCGGCAGGCAGGAGCCGCGGAAGGGCCTGCAGGTGCTCCTCCGCGCGTGGCCGGAGATCCACTCGCGCGACCGGGCTCCGGCTCACGGTCGCGGGCGCGGATCCGCTCGCGGTCCGCCTCCTCCTCGCGCGGCTTCGCGTCGCCGACGACGGGATCGACGTCGTCGGCTTCCTCAGCCAGGACGAGCTCACGGACACGCTGCTGCGCGCGAAGGCGCTCGTCGCGCCGTCGATCGGCCAGGAGAGCTTCGGGATGGTGCTGACGCGAGCGTTCGCGTGCGCTCTGCCCGCCGTCGCGTCCGACATCCCCGGCTACCGCGAGGTGCTGACGCCGGAGGCGGCCGTCGCGGTCGCGCCGAACGACCCGCGTGCGCTCGCGGACGCCGTCGTCGACGCTCGTCGAGGACGAGTCGCGGCGCGAGCGCATGGGCGAGGCCGCGCGCGCGCTGGCCGTCGAGAACTACTCGTGGCCGACGATCGCGGGACGGCTCGAGCAGGTGTACGCAGAGCGTGACCGGCCTCGGGCGCGCGAGAGGCGCGAGCCGCGTGAAGCGCGTCGCGCGCGTCTGGCGATCCGGCTGGACGCAGGTCGTCCTTGCGCTCGTCGCGCTCGTCCTCGCGTTCGCCGCGATCTGGTGGCGCGGGCCCGAGTGGGGCGCCGTCCTCGAGGCGTTCCGATTCGTGATCTGGAGCTGGATCGTCCTCGCGTTCCTCCTCAACGTCGTCTCGACGCTCTTCCGAGCGCTCTCGTGGCGGCTCACCATCGGGCAGGCGCTGCCGCCACGAGCACCAGCCGAAGCTCATCCACGTCCTCTCGTCGTTCGGCGTCGGCCTGCTCGCGAACGCGGTCGTCCCCGGACGGCTCGGCGAGCTCGCTCGCGTCGCGACGCTTCGCCGGCACCTCCCCGATGCGCCGCCGGGGACGAGCGCGACGCTCGTCGGGCACGGTCTTCGCGCACCGGCTCTTCGACCTCGTCCCGGCGACGATCCTCGTCGTCTGGGTGCTGCTCACCGCGGAGGTGCCGCACTGGGCGGTCGTCTCGTTCGGCATCGCCGCGCTGCGTCGGCTTCGCGCTCTTCACGGTCGCCTGGCTCGGCGCGAAGCGCCACCAGCGGCCGGTGGTGAGCGAGGGCATGGGCTCGATCCGGCAGCTCGTCGGTCATGGGGCGGCAGGGGCTCGCCGTGCTCAAGGAGCCCGTGCCGCTCGCGGGCGCCGTTCTCCTCCAGTGCCTCGGCTGGCTCATGCAGCTGCTCGCCGTGTACGTGACGATGCAGGCCTTCGACATCGACGCGCCGCTCCCCGCGGCCGGCCTCGTGCTCGTGCTGATGAACGTCGCGACGATCGTCCCGCTCTGGCCCGGGCAACGTCGGTCTCGTCCAGGCCGCGGTCGCGCTGCCGCTCCGCAACTACGGCGTCCCGTACGCGACCGGCTTCGCGTTCGGCCTCGCGCTGCAGGCGATCGAGATGGCGTGCGGGATCGGGCTCGGCCTCCTCGCGCATCGCGCGCGAGGGCATCTCGTTCGCGGTGCTCCGCCGCATGGAGGACGACGAGGACTCGTCCGAGAACGCCGTCGCCGAGGTTCGCGAGATGGTCGAGGACCTCGAGCAGCGAGCGAGAGCGAGCCCGAGGCGCCCGTGAGGGCGCTGCTGTGTCCCGCTAGCCTCAAGGGCGTCCTCTCGGCGCGGGGCGCGGCGGCGGCGCTGGCCCGCGGATTCGCGGCGTGCCGGTGCCGAGGCGTCGAGCTGCCCGACCGCCGACGGCGGCGAGGGCACGGCCGATGCGCTCCGGCGTGCGCTCGGCGGCGAGTGGCGAGAGGCGATCGTCTCCGACCCGCTCGGACGGCCCGTGCTCGGCGCGCTGGCTCCTCCTTCCCGACGGACGTGCGGTCGTCGAGGCGGCCGCGGCGATCGGTCTGCCGCTCCTCGCGGTCGGCGAGCGCGATCCGCTCGTCGCGTCGAGCCGCGGTCTCGGCGAGCTCGTGCTCGCCGCGCTGCGCGAGCAGCCGCAGGCGCTCTCGTCGTCGGTCTCGGCGGCAGCGCGACGGTCGACGGCGGCGCGGGTCTGCGCGAGGTCCTGCGCGAGCTCCCGGTGCCGACGACCGTGCTCTGCGACGTCCGGACGACGCTCGCGGACGCCGCTCGCCTCTTCGGGCCGCAGAAGGGCGCCTCGCCCGCAGGCGTCGCGATGCTCGAGCGCCGGCTCGCCGCGATGGACGAGCTCGCGCCCGTACGCCGAGCTCTCCCGGCGCCGGCGCGGCGGGGGGGCTCGGAGCGGCGTTCGCGGCGCTCGGCGCCGAGCTCGTTCCCGGTGCGCCGGCGATCCTCGACCTGATCGGCTTCGACGAGCACGTGTCGAGTGCTGCGACCTCGTCGTCACCGGCGAGGGTCAGGTCGACCGAACGACGGCCGAGGGCAAGGCGCCCGGCGTCGTCGCCGACGCTGTGCCGCCGCGGCGGGCGTTCGCTGCGTCGTCTTCGGCGGCCGCGTCGTCGCGAGCTCGACGGCGTCGAGACGGTCAGCCTCTCGGGAGACCGCGCGCGGGCAGAGGCCGATCTGGAGGCGCTCGGAGAGCGGTTGGCGGCCTAGTGCTCCGTCTCGGCAGTCGTCTCGCGCTCCGAGCGGCCGCAAGGCGTCTGCCATGCGGGTCTTCGGATCGCGAACGCATTCGCCGATTCGCGCGCTCCCTGCGATCTTGCCTGGATCGCCTTCGCGCGCCGGAGCAGCACGGGACTTCCGAGCGGAGCACTAGCGCTAGCGAGCTTCGGCGATGCGCGAGGCGGTCGGCCATCGCCTCGAGCATCTTCCAGGCGACCTGCGGACGGGCCTCGACGAACGGCCGGAAGACGAAGACCGGCAGCCCGTAGGCGGTGACGTCGCTCACGGCGGTCACCGTCGCGGTGCGCGGGCGGCGGTCGATGAGCGCGATCTCGCCGAACGCGGCGCCCGGCCCGATCGTCGACACGGGCTCGCCGTGCACCTCGACGGAGAGCTCGCCGCTCTCGACGACGAAGAACATCAGACCGCCCTCGCCCTCGAGCGCGACCTTGTCGCCTGCGGCGAAGCGGCGCTCGTTGAACTCGTCGGCGAGGCTCTCGAGATCCCGCTCGTCGAGGTCGGAGAACAGCCGGACGTTACGAAGGAGCGCTGGAGTCGGCTTCGACATGGGGCGATTCATACACGAACCGGCATGCCTCGTGTCACGTCCCGAGCTCTCGCGGCGCGAGCTCCTCGATCTCGAGCTCGGCGCCCTGGAGCCGCTCGACGCACGCCTTGTAGAGCTCCTCGCCCGCGGCGGAAGAGCGCGATCGCCTCGTCGACGGGCACGTCGCCGCGCTCGAGTCGCGTGACGATCTCCTCGAGCTCGCGTCTGGAGCTCCTCGAAGGTCGGCGCGCTCGCTCACGGGCGCACCTCGCTCGACGCGTCGCTCCGAGCGAGCCGGCCGCGAGCTGGATGTCGAGCGTCGTCGCCGGCGTTCACGACGTCGCGGCGTCGCGGACGCCTCCGCGCCGGAGCGCACGATCGCGTAGCCGCGATTCGAGCGTCGGCGAGCGGCGACAGCGCCTGTAGTCGCGCCCCGGCGTGATCGAGCGCGGCGCGGCGTCGCTCGAGCAGGAGACGCGGCGCCGCGCGCAGGCGCTCGCCCTGACGCTCGAGCCGCGCCGCGCGATCGCTCGAGCTGCGCGCGGACGGCGACGTCGAGTCGACGGCGAGTCGCGGCGAGTGACGACCTCGAGCTCGGCCATGGCTCGGGACGACGAGTGCGCCGGCTGCCGTCGGCGTCGCCGCACGCACGTCGGCCGCGAGATCGCACAGCGGCGTGTCCTGCTCGTGGCCGACCGCCGAGACGATCGGCACGCGGGACGGCTGCGACGGCGCGGACGACCGCCTCGTCGCTGAACGGGAGGAGATCCTCGAAGCTTCCGCCTCCGCGCGCGAGCACGACGACGTCCACGTCCGGATGGCCCGTCAGGGCGCCGAGCGCCGAGACGATCGCCGCCGCAGCGCCCTTGCCCTGCACGCGCGTCTCGCAGACGACGACCTTCGTCGCCGGGAAAGCGCGCGCCGATCGTCGCGACGAGGTCGCCGCGGGCCGCTGCGTCGGCGCCGGTGAGGATCCCCACCGCGCGCGGGACTCGCGGCAGCCGGCGCTTGCGCTCGGCGGCGAAGAGGCCCTCGGCGGCGAGCTTCCGCTTCAGCTGCTCGAGCGCGAGCAGATGGCCGCCGAGGCCGATGCCGCTCGATCGTCGTCGCGCGGAACGCCGAGCTCCGCCTTCTGCTCGTAGAGCTCGGCGCGACCGGCGACGTGCACGGTCTCACCCTCGTCGAGGCTCGAGCTCGAGGCGGTCGTACGTGCGCCGCGCGATCGTCACGCCGAGCGTCGCCGCCGTCTTCGGGTCCTTCAGCGTCAGGAAGACGTTCGCCCAGGCCGTCGTTGCGGCGCAGCTCGGTCACCTCGCCCTCGACCCAGACGTCGGGAGCCGCCCGAGGTGCATGCCGATGCCGCGGTTGAACGCCGAGACGGTGAAGACCTTGCGGTCGCCGTAGACGAGGTGCTCGACCTTCGGCACCCCGCGCAGGTTACTCGGGGCGCTAGAGGAGGATCTCGGTGGCGGTCACGGGGTCGCAGCCGCGCGTGAGCAGCTGGACGGCGTCGTGGAGATCGACCTCGCTCGCGGCGATCCGCTCCGCGAGGTGCACCGGGTAGCCGGCCTCGAGGAGGATGTGCAGCCGCCAGCTCTCGACCTTCGCGGGCTCGTTCTCGTGCCAGAGAGGAGTCTCGGTCGTCTCGGCCATGCGCGCGACGATTCGCCGTCTCGCGGCCTGCCTTCCCTTCCGACTCACGTTCAGCTCTGCCGCGCGGCCTCGTGCTGCCGCGCGAGCTCGACGACCGCTCGTCGAGGCGCTGCGACGCGGCGTTGATCGCCTGCTGGAGCTCGGCCGCGATGAGCCCGTCGGCGCGGCGGAGGAACGACTCCGCGATGCGGTCGAGCTCCTCGCGGAGCCGGTCGGCGGCCTCCTCGCGGATCGCGCGCATCCGGTTCTCGAACTCGACCGCGCCCGCCTCGCTGCGTGCGTCGATCTCGCGCGCCGTCGCGCGCTCGAGATGCTCGACCTGCCGGCGCTCGAGCTCGGCGAACGCGAGCTCGATGCGCGTGCGCGCCTCGCTCTCCGCGCGGTCGACCTGCTCGGTCACCGCGTGCTCGTGCTGGCGGAGACGCTCGTTCAGCTCGTCGATCGTGCGACGTCGGTCGTCGGCCTGCACCTGGAGCTCCTCGAGCGCGCGCGCGAGGGCCTCGCGTGCGCTCGTCTCGAGCTCCTCGCGGAGGCGGACCGCGGCGACGCGCTGCTCGTCGACGGCGGCGTCGAGCTCGTCCGACTCGGCGGCGACCCGCGCCTCGACGTCGGCGATGCGCTGACGCATGCGCTGCTCGAGCGTGGTGACCGCGCCCTGGAGCGCGTTCTGGGCGCGCTCGAGATCGGTCTCCCAGGCGCGCAGCCGCTCCTCGACACGCTGCTCGACGGCGGCGACGAGCTCGGCCATTCGCTCCGAGAGCTCGCGCTCGCGCACCGCGAGCTCGCCGCGGCGCTGATCCGAGAGGCGGCGCTCCTCGGTGACGTACGTCGAGAGCGAGTCGGCCTGGGCGCGCGCGATCGAGACGCGGAGCTGCTCGGCCTGCGCGGCCGATTCCTCCTCGGCCGTGGCGCGTACCGCCCGGCGCGCCTCCGTCACGAGCTGCTCCGTGCGTGCCGCGCGAGCTCGCGAGTGTCTCGAGGCTGAGCGCAAGCACGACGCAGAGGAGAACGGCGCCGACGAGCGCGCCGACCAGGATCCACGCCTGGTCGTCACGACAGGACTCTAGAGTCGGAAAGCGACGAGAGCCGCGGCGAGCACGACGGACGCAGCTGCGAGCAGCCGCAGCCCGCGCTCCTCGGCGGCGATCAGCGAGTCGGTGTCGAGCTCGCTCGCGAGTGCCGTCCGCGAGCTCGAGCGTCCCGTCGACGACGACACGCGGCGGCGGACGAAGCGCACGTGATTCGAGAGCGCGCGCTGCGCGAGCGAGAGCAGGACGGCGAACGCGGCAGCGAGGAGCGCGACGAGGTCGAGATCGCCGGCGACCGCCGCGTACCCGCATGCGACCGGGAAACCGCCCCAGGCGAGCCCGAACCAGAGGTCCGAGTGGAAGCTGGCCGCCGAGGAGCTCGAGGTTGTAGGCGAGTACGAGGAAGAGACCGACCGGGACGAGCGATCGACGAGCCAGGGCTCGAACGCGATCGCGCCCGCGACGCCGATTGCGCACGCCCCGGCGATCGAGACGGCTGCGAGCGTGACGAGCACCGAGCTCGGGATGCCCGTCTTCGAAGCGGGCGTCCGCGCAGCTCGTCGAGCGCGTGCGCGCCGATCCCGACCGCGAGCCCGAATGCCACCACCGCGGCGCCGAGCCGTCCCCACGCGACGACCGGCGCGAGGCAGCCGCCGATGACGACGTACGAGAGGTGCCACGCCGTGTACGGCGGGTGGAGCAGTGTCACGTAGTCGCGCCAGCCGCCCGTCTCGAGCGCGTACCACGCGGGCCTCGCCGACGGCGTGCTCACGAACGTCCGACCCCACATCACGACGCCGCCGCCGAGGCTCAGCCGTCGCACGCTCGACGCCGCCGATCCCTGCGCTCGCCCAGAGCTCGACCTGGCGATCGAAGCGGATAGCGCTCCCAGTACGAGCGGATCGATCCTCCGAGGAAGTCGCCGACCTCGCCCCAGCCGTTGCCGAGGACGCGGCCGGCGAGTGGGAGCCCGGCTCGGACGTACAGCTCCCAGGCGGGGCGAGCGAGGCCCGCGGGGACGCCGAACTCGAGTGAGGCGAGGACACCACCGGACCGGACGACGCGTGCGAGCTCCGCCAAGGTCGCACCGGGGTCGTCGACGTACCGGAGCAGGTAGGTGACGGTGAGGTGGTCGAACGACGCATCGGCGAAGGGCATGCTGCTCGGCGGATGCCTCGACGAGCGTCGACGCGATCGCCGAATCGCGCGTGGGCTCGCGCGAGCATCTCGCTGCTCTGGTCGAGGCCGGTGATCTCGAACCCGCTGCTCAGGAGCTCGGCGGCGACGAGCCCGGTTCCCGTCGCGACGTCGAGGACGTGGCCCCCGTCACGCGGGAGCCGCGAGACGAGGAACCGTCGCCAGCGCGGGTCCTGACCGAACGAGAGCGTCGCCCCGACCCGGTCGTACGTGGGGCCGAGCGGTGCGAACAGCTCCCGGCGTCGACCGACGGCATGGCACCTATTGTGGGCGACGTGGCCCTGGCAGACGACGCTCGAGCGCGTCGCCGGGCTCGTGGCCGAGGAAGCGGGGGGCACGGTATCCGGCGTGATCGCGACCGAGACCGAGCACGACGCTCGCGTCTACGTGTGCTCCGTCGACGGCACCGACGGGACGCGCGGATGGCTCGGCGTGCAGGACGACGGATCGGTCGTGACCAGCCGGGCCGAGCTGCGCGCGGCCGTGTCGATCGCGGCGCTCTGCGAGGTGGCGGTCGACAGCGCGGGAGGAGGTGACCTCGACGGGCTCATCGCAAGCCTCGCCGAGCTCCGCGAACGCGAGGCGCCCGAGGGGATCGAGGATGCGGAGGCGGCGGCGCGGGCGCTGCGCGAGGTGATCGGCGATCCCCCTCAGCTCGCCTCCCCCGGGAGGCTCGACGCGATCGGCGCCGCGACCCGACAGCTCGAGCAGCAGCTCGATCCCGGAGGAGCGTCGCCGTTCGCGGCTGCGCTCAAGGCCGCACAGGGTGCC
>CAVPXQ010000011.1:0-29959 GCA_963709715.1 uncultured Gaiellaceae bacterium | reverse complement strand
GAGGCGCCACAGCGCCGCTGCCCAGGAGTAGCTCGCTCCATACACTGGACTCGTCGAGCGAAAGCTCGCAGTCGTTCTCTTCGCCGACCTGGTCGATTCCACTGAGCTGGTGCAACGGTCGATCCGGAGGTCGCTCGCCGCCGCGTGACTCGCTACTTCGAACGCGTCTCGCGGCGCATCAAGGAGCACGGCGGGACGGTCGAGAAGTTCGCCAGCGACGCGGTCATGGCCGCATTCGGCGTCCCGCGAGCCCACGAGGACGACGCCGAGCGTGCGCTGCGCGCGGCATTCGCGGTCATGGACTCGGTGCACGAGCTCGAACTGGAGGCTCGGATCGGCTTGGAGGCGGGTGAGGTCGTCGTCGAAGACGGGGACTCGACGTTTGCAACCGGAGAAGCGGTCAACGTCGCGGCAAGACTGCAGCAGGCTGCGTCGCCGGGCGAAATCCGCCTCGGCTCGGGCGCGCGCCGGCTCGCGGCCGGAGCGGTCGAGGTCGAGGACGCCGGGCCGATCGAGATCAAGGGCCGTTCGGAGCCGGTGTGGACGTGGCGCGCAGTGCGTGTGCTCGAAGGACAGAGGTCGCCTGGTCGAGGCGCCGTTCGTCGGCCGCGAGGCGGAGCTCGAGCTGCTCGAGAATACGTTTGCGCGAGCCGTACGCAACAGGCGCGCGCAGCTCGTCACGGTCTTCGGCGAGGCCGGCCTGGGAAAGACCCGACTGGTCAGCGAGTTCGTTGCGGGCGTCGAGCGTGCGACAGTCCTCTCCGGCCGAACGCTGCCGTACGGGGAAGGCGTCACGTACTGGCCGCTCGCCTCGATGGTGAAGGCAAGCGCTGGGATCACGGACGACGACCCGGCGAACACTGCGTTCGAGAAGCTACGCATGAGCTGCGAGAGCGAGGCGGTCGCCGACCTGCTTGCAGTGGCGCTCGGTGTCCTCGGTGCCGCCGAGGGCGAGCACTCGCCGCAGCAGCTGACGTGGGCGGCGCTGCAGTGGGCCGAGCAGCTCGCGGACGCTCAGCCGCTCGTGCTCGTGTTCGAGGACGTGCACTGGGCGGAGGATCCGCTGCTCGATCTGATCGAGCATCTCGCGCGCTCACTCCGCAACGCACCCGTCTTGATCCTCGCCATCGCGAGGGCGGAGCTGCTCGATGCCCGGCCGTTCTGGGCCGGTGGGAGCCTGCGCGCGACTGCGATCGAGCTTTCACCACTCGACGGGCAAGAGAGCGAGGCGCTCGCCTCGGCGCTTCTCGCCGAGCGCGACGTCCCGCCCGCGCAACGCGCTCTCGTGCTCGAGCGTGCGGGGGGCAATCCGCTGTACCTGGAGGAGATCGCCCGCGCCCTGGGCGACGCCTCCCTACTCGAGCGCATCCCCGACACGGTGCAGGCGTTGATCGCGGCGCGCATCGACCGGCTCGCCGTCGACGAGAAGCGGGTCTTGCAAAGCGCTGCTCTTGTCGGTCGCGTCTTCTGGCGAAGTGCGCTCGACCGACTCGCGCCGGACGTCGACGTGGCTGCCGTCATCGACGCGCTGCTCGCGCGCGATTTCGTCGTCCCCGAGGAACGCTCGACGATCTCCGGCGATCGCGCCTTCCGCTTCAGGCACGTCCTGATCCGCGACGTCGCGTACGGCGGCATGAGCAAGACGCAGCGCGCCCAGGAGCACCAGGCTTTCGCCGCCTGGGTCGGCGAGCGCGCACACGACGAGCTCGCGGAGATCCGTGCCTACCACCTCGACCAGGCCGCGCAGCTGCTCGCAGAGCTCGAGGGCGCCGTTCCCGACGATCTCGCCGGCGCCGCAGCCGAGGCGCTCGAGGAAGCCGGGCGCCGGGCGCTACGCCGCGGCGCCTTCGTCGTCGCCCGCCGGACGTTCCTGCGCGCGGCGGAGCTCGAGCCGACACCCGGGCGCCGCTATCTCGCCGCGCACGCCGCCTGGCGTCTTTCCGACGTTCCGACGGTCCGCGAGGAGGCCGAGGAGGCTCTCGCCGACGCGCGGGCCGTCGGCACGACGGACGTCGAGGGCCGGGCGCTCGTCCTCTTGGCCGAGATCGCGCTGCACGCCGAGAGCGACGTTCCCCCGCGCCCACGACCTCGCCGACGAGGCGCTGGCGATCCTTCCGGTCGACGAGCTGGCCGGGCTCTACGATGCCCACTCGCTGATCTCGACGATCTTCTGGTGGCTGGGCGACGCGGCGGGGGCGACGCGTCATGGAGAGGCGATGCTGGACCTGGCGCACCAGGCCGGCCGACCGGAGCTCGAGAGTCTCGCGCTGACGCAGCTCGCCGGCGTCGAAGGCGTCCAGGGACACCGCGAGGAGTCGCTCGAGTTGCTCGACCGCGCCGCGGAGCTGGCCGAGACGAGCGGAAGTCGCGAAGCCGTCGCGTTCGCGCTCGCGGTTCGCGCACGGCGCGCGACGGACGTCGAGCTCGATAGCGCCGAGGCAGATCTGCGCGCGGCGCTCGAGATGTTCGCCGAGACGGGGGCCGCCGGACGCTACGGCTGGGCGCTTGCGAACCTCGGACAGCTGTACACCCGTCGCGGCGACACCGCGCTGGCGGAAAGGACATTGCGCGATTCGGTGCGCCGCCTGCGCACCACGCAGGAGCAGGGCTTCCTCGCCGAAGCGGAGCGGCAGCTCGCCGAAGTGCTCGTCAAGCAGGGGAAGCTCGCAGAGGCCGAACGGCTGGTCAACGAAGGGCAGCGCCGCGTCGGTCGCGGGGATGTCTGGACGCGCGCCTCGCTCCTCCACGCGCTCGGTGTCGTGCGAGCGGCTCAGGGCCGAACCGACGAAGCGGAGACGGCCTTCGAGGATGCACTGGCCGTCATCGAGCCGACGATGTACACGATCCTGACCAACGGCGTCCGAGCGTCGCTCGAGTCGCTCCGCGCGAGGGCTACAGCCCCGACGCAACAATGATCGCCTCGCCTCTAACAGGCCCCGGCCAAGCGCAACCGTTAAGGGGGTAGCCTCACACCTCTTCTATTACGCGTGCGTGCGTTGGCTTGACGATGCTGGCTCCCTGGCTTTCGAGGCGTCTTCGTTGACGGCGAGCGCAGTCGCCGCCACGAGCTCAGCCGAGCGCCCCGGCCGCGGCACCCGAGCCCCGCCGGGTGGCGCATTTCGGTGCCGCCCCGCGTGCGCGGGGGTTTCACTCATCCAGAGATCCTCTATGGGACCGTCGGGGCTGGGGCCAGAACTCGTCCCAGTTGTCGAGCTGAAGAAGTGCTCCCGCCCGGACATCATGCGGCCGTTCGCGACCTCGAAGACGATGCAGCAGTCGGTGTCGAGGCGCTTGCCGTTCCGCTCCCCGCTGTTGTGATGTAGGCCGATCACGCGGCCGTCGTCGCTCGTGAACACCTGCTTCAACTCGGCCTTGAAGATGCCGCCGGTGTCACCGCCGTAGCGGCCGAACTGTCCGAAGACGGCGTCGCGACCCTGTGCCGAGGTCGGTCGTGCGCCGACGACCTCCGCCGCCCGGATCGGCTGCTCACGTAAAGGCGGCACCAGCGCGAGATCGTGCGCCGCCACGCAGTGATCGTACGGCCGCGTGCACCGCCAGGGGAATGTGAACCTCGTGGTGGCACCGGAGGAACTACCGATGCCCGTCGGCGCGGTGATCCGTAGCGTGGATGGTGCAATTCGATGAAAGGAGAACTCATGGCAACACCGGCAACCGAGACTCCGGTACTGGATCTCATCAAGACGATGACGCTGGAGTCGATCAAGGCATCGACGCTCGATGAGAAGGAGCTCATGCTCGTTCGGATCGCAGCGCTCGTTGCGGTCGACGCTCCCCCGGCCTCCTACCTGTTGAATCTCGGGGCAGCCTCCGAGCTTGGCATCGAGGCGGAGGAAGTCCGTGGAGTCATCCTCGCGATTGCACCGATCGTGGGCACACCGCGCGTCGTCGCTGCGGTGGGCAACATCGCTCGCGCGCTGGGAATCGCACTCGAGCTCGAGGAGCTGGAGGAGCTCGGAGTCGAGGCGTAGGCACACCCTCGCGGGCGCGCTGGAAGAACATCGCGCGCTTGACTCAGGAAGATCTGGGGCGCCGCTCAGCGGCGCCCCACACGTTGACTCAGCCGTCAGGCGGGCGCGACGACAACCTCGCGGAGTCGCGCCATGTCCGCGTGCCGCGAGGGGATGTCATCGCGAGGAGCGGCGAGCCGAAGGTCGCGGAGCACCTCCAGCGCGGAGAGGAGCGCCGGGAGCGGAGGGCCGCTCGCCGTGATCTGGGCGAGATGGCTCTCGTCGAGCGCCTGCGACGGCGCGTCGATGAACCGTGCGACGAGCTGATCGTGATGTTGCGCGGCAACCTTGCCGTGCATCTCGCAGACGCCGAGGAAGGCGGTCGCGTTCCGCCTGAACCACTCCGCGGTACCGCTCACCTCGAGCGCGTCGAGGAACTGGTCGAGGAAGCTCTGGCGGCGCAGACAGTCGCGGAGGCTCTCCTGGTCCTCCGGGCGCATGAAGAGCATCTTGTCGACGAGGAGCTGCGAGTAGTACGGGTCGTTCCCGCGACAGAGGCCGAGGAGCAGGTCGATCTCGTTGATACCCGAGAAGTCGCCCGCGTTCGCCCCCCGATACTCCTGGCGGCCGACGCGATAGGGCTTGTAGTACGGGCGGACGCTGTAGAAGAAGCGGTCGACGTCGAGCTCGGCGAAGAGCACGTCGTTGACCTTCCCGACGTCCTCGAGCGCGCGGCGCGCGTCGTCGAAGAGCGTCTCCGCGACCGGGTGGGAGATCCCGATGGGCGGAATCCGCATCAAGGCGTCCGCGGCGCGCTTGTAGGCGAAGATCCCGCGCGTGTTGTAGTCGAGGAAGAGGAACTCGTCCGGAAGCGACGTGAAGCTCTTCTGCCGACCGTCGCGCGCGAGGTTGTGGGTGGCGAGATGGCTCGTCGCGAAGCGCGGGACGACCCCGACGGACGCGCCTATGTGCAGACCGAGGGCTGTCGCCTCGTCGTGTGGCGACTTGTGCTCGCGGGCCGGGTTCGTGAGTTCGTGGCGGCGCAGCGAGGCCATGTACAGGCCGAGGTCGCCGAGGACGTCGAACGCCTGGTCGAAGCCCTCGTCGGTGTTGCCCTCGTCCGCGAGCGCACGGACGAACGTCCGCCCCTCCTCCAGGATCTGCGCCTTCAGGTCGTCGCCGACCCCGTCCACGTTCGCGCGATCGTCTTGCGCGAAGTACGCGTCCTCGAGCGCCGTGTTGAGCTCGACGAACGTCGAGCGGATCCACGCGTCGAAGGCTTCGACGTTTCTACTCATCGCTCCTCGGATCGTACGACGTCCTGCGACTCGGGCCGACGCGGCCGGAGCGCCACCTTGAACACTGCTCGACAGGACGCCTGCAGCAACACTCCGTACATGGAGACACGGCTCCGCTCGGCTCTGGCCGGATCGACCGCAGCGCCCCACGCGCTCTTCGGCGCCGTTCTCGGTCGGCTCGCGTAACGTCGGTCCCGCCCAATGCGCCCGGAGTCACTCACGTATCTGGCCCGCCCGCCCGCCGGCGAAGCGGAAGGACTGCTCGCGCTGTTCCACGGCCGCGGAGCCGACGAGCGCGACCTCTTTCCGCTGCTCGATCTCCTCGATCCCGAACGCCGGCTCCTCGCCGTCACCCCACGCGGGCCACTCCACCTTCCCCCTGGGGGAGCGCACTGGTACACCGTCAAGGAGATCGGCTACCCGGATCCGGTGACGTTCACGGAGACGTTCGCGGTGGCCTCGGCGTGGCTCGACGACGTCGCTGCCGAGAGCGGCTTCTCGGGCGAGCGGATCGTGCTCGGAGGGTTCTCGCAGGGTGCGGTCATGACGTACGCGCTCGGGCTCGGCGAGGGACGGCCACGGCCCGCGGGGCTCATCGCGCTCTCCGGCTTCATGCCCACCGTGCCCGGATTCGAGCTCGACCTCGAGCCCCCACTCCCACGCGTCGTCATCGGGCACGGCGCACTCGACCCGGTCATCTCCGTCGACTGGGGCCGCGACGCCCGGGCACGCCTCCTGGAGGCGGGGGTCGACTTCATATACCGCGAATCCCCTCACATGGCGCACTCGATCGACCCGGCACTCGTCCGGGAGCTGCCGGCGTGGATCGCGGACACGCTCGGAGTCGCCAGGTGAAGCTTTCGACGGGCGCGGAGATGCGTGTCACGGGCTCGATCGGCGAATGCGCCGTCGTGTGTGTGAGCGGCGGTCGAGGGCGCGAGGTCGAGGGCACGTGGGGTGCGTCGGTCGAGTGGCTCGTGG
The DNA here is from genome assembly GCA_963709715.1 of uncultured Gaiellaceae bacterium. Lineage (GTDB taxonomy): Bacteria > Actinomycetota > Thermoleophilia > Gaiellales > Gaiellaceae > GMQP-bins7. The sequence continues at coordinate 23,712 of CAVPXQ010000011.1, read as the reverse complement.
GCAAGCTGGCGCCGCGACTGCCGGAGCTCGGCTTCGCCGAGGTGCGCTACCGGGTGAAGTCGTGGCGACGACTGGAGTCGTGCGTCGACGACGCGCGGACGGCGGTCGAGGCCGTCGGCGCGCGTCGCGTCGCGCTGATCGGCTTCTCGATGGGCGGCGCTGTCTCCGTCGCCATCGCGAAGGACCCGACGGTCGAGGAGATCGTCGGGCTCGCGCCCTGGATTCCCGATCAGCTCGACGTCACCGGCCTGCGCCGAAAGCGCCTCACGGTGATCCACGGTGCGCTCGACCGCTGGCTTCCGGGAATCCCCGGCGTGTCGGCGTCGCACTCGCGCAAGGGCTTCGACCGCGCCCGTGAGCGCGGCGCCGAGGGCCGCTACGTCCTCATCCCGGGCGCCGTCCACGGCATTGCGCTGCGATCTCCGTGGGGAAGGCTCGTCACCCTGCCGAAGGCCGATCGCTGGGCGACGATCGTCGAAGAGGAGCTCCGCCGCTTCGCCGGCGCTCCGACGGCGTCATGACGTTCGCCGGTGCGGTTACGCGAGAACGACTACTGCATCGACGGTCTCGTCACGACCGCGAAGCGAGAGGGCTCGCGCCTCGAGCCCGCTCGCGTCGAGACCGGACGCATCGACCGCGTCCCGGCTGACGAGGATTTCCCCGGCACCCGCCTCTGATGCGAGGCGCGCCGTCGTATTCACCGCATCCCCGACCGCAGTGAAGTCACAAGCGTCGCCCTCGCCGACGCGGCCGACGTATGCCACGCCGGTGTGGACGCCTGCCCCGATCGGGACCCAGGGCTCCGGCCCGTCGCTGCCGGTCTCGCGGACGAGCTCCCGAGCCGCTTCCACGGCGCGGCTCGCATGGTCCTCGCCTGCGAAACCGGGCACGAACAGCGCGACCACCTCGTCGCCGACGAACTTGTCGACGATCCCGTCCCACTTGTCGACCACCCTCGCGGCAGATCCGTAAAAGCGGGAGATGAGCTGGGAGAACTCCTGCGCGGGGATCTTCTCGGCGAGCGAGGTGGAGCCACGCACATCGGCGAACAGCAGCGAGAGCTCGATCTCGGCTCCCCCCGGCTTCTTGTCCATGGTGCCGAAGCAGGCCCGGCACAGGCGCCGATTCAACTTCGACGGACCGAATCCGAGAGGCCGCAGCACGACGCTTCCCGGAGGCTTCAACGGCGCGAGGCACAGCTTGCAGCGAGGACCTGCCGGGATCCGGCCGAGAACGGCGCGGAAGTACTTGAGCTGGCCGAGGTCGCCGGTCAGGACCGCCCGCCACGCCGCATCCGCCTCGGACTCGGGAACGTGGACGTGAGGTTCGGGCTCGCTCATCGACGGCACATTGTCCCGGCTAGGCGTGAGTCACCGCAAGCGCCCCGCCTACCTCGCTTCTAGAGCTCTGACATATCAGGCGCCGGCGATCTCGTTCCCGTGGCAGGCTCGGCCCCGAAGGGTGCCGTTCGCGTCGCGCGCCGCGGGAGAGAGACGCCCTGAGCCGCGGCGATCCCGCCGACGACGAGCGTTCCGCCGAGGGCGAGCCAGATCGTGACGGTCTCGTCGAGGAAGAGCGCACCGAACGCAACGGCGAGCGGCGGGATCGCGTACGCATACGTGACGGCACGCGTCGGACCAAGACCCTTGAGCCCGATGTTCCAGATGATGTAGCCGAGAAGGGTCGCGAGTACGCCGAGGTACAGCAGCAGGAGGGCCTCGGACGGCGTCGCATCCACGACGGCCTCGACGGTCGAGCCCCGCGCGAACGGCAGGAGACCGACGATGCCGACGAGGCTCGTCGCTGCCGTAAGCGCGAGCAGGTCGTACCGACCGAGCAGAGGCTTCAGGATCACGTTGTAGAGGGCGAAGGCGAGCGGAGCCCCGAGGACGACGAGCGGGCCTTTCGCATTGTCGAACGACAACTCGCTGCCGGATCCCAGCGCGACCACGATCGCAACGCCGGAGAACGCAACGGCCAGCCCGACGATGCGCCTCGCGCTGACGCGGTCGAGACCGAGCGCGAAGGCGAGGAGCATCGTCATCCCCGGCGCGAGAGCGACGACGAGCGCGGCGATGCCCGGCGTCGTGTACCGCTCGCCGACGTTCAGGAACATGTGGTAGCCGACCACGACGAGCAGGCCGGCGGCGGCGACGCGGAGCGCGTCGGCCCTCGTCAGTCCGGGAAGGCCCCGTGCTCGCCAGAGGATGTAGGCAAACCCGGGCGCGGCGATCGCGTAGCGGAGGATCGCGATGTCGCCCGCGGCCACGCCGTCGTCGAGCAGCGCCTTGATCACGGAGAACGAGCCGGCCCAGATGACCACGACGACGAGAAGCGACAGATGGGCCCGGCGATTCACTCCTCTGGTCAACGTATGGGACGCGGGGAATGTGAGGGGACCACGCCTCAGCGCACCCGAGCGAAGCGGTGCACCGCGTCGAGGAGCTCCTTGCTCTTCGTCTCCGCTTCGACCGGATCGCCCGACGCAAGCGCGCCCGCGACACAGTGATTCACGTGGTCGTCGAGGATCTTGAAGGCCAGGCTCTCGAGCGCGGTGTTCACGGCCGCGATCTGCGTGAGCAGGTCGATGCAGTAGCGATCCTCCTCCACCATCCGCTCGATCCCTCGAACCTGGCCCTCGATCCGATGCAGCCGGCGCACGAGCGACTCCTTGTCGGCGGCGTACCCGTGCACGTGTGTCTCGGTCATGCCGTCACCTCCTCACGGGTCGAGTGGAAGCGGCGCAAACGGAGCGAGTTCGTCACGACGAACACGCTCGAGAACGCCATCGCAGCCGCCGCGACGATCGGGTTGAGAAGTCCCGCCATCGCGAGCGGGATCGCCGCGACGTTGTACGCGAACGCCCAGAACAGGTTCGCCTTGATCGTGGAGAGCGTCCGCCGGGCCAGCGCAATCGCATCTGCTGCCGCGCGCAGATCCCCGGAGACGAGCGTGATGTCGGAGGCCTCGATCGCGACGTCGGTGCCCGTGCCGATCGCCACGCCGAGGTCGGCCTGCGCGAGCGCCGGCGCGTCGTTGATGCCGTCGCCGACCATGGCGACGACCTCACCGGCATCCTGTAGGCGCCGTACCTCGGCGATCTTCTCGTCGGGGTAGACGCCCGCGAGGACGCGCTCGATCCCGACCTCGGATGCGACACGCTCGGCCGTCTCGAGCGTATCGCCGGTGAGCAGGACGGCAGTCAGGTCGAGCGCCTCGAGCGCAGCGACCGCCGCGGCGCTGGTGGACTTCACGGTGTCGACGACCGTCAGCAGCGCGCGCGGCGTTCCGTCCCACGCCACGGTGATGGCTTCGTCTCGTCGCCCCACCTCCACTGCGTGCCCCTCCACGGTGCCCACGACGCCGACACCGGGTGCGTTCCGAAACTCCGTCACCGGCGGGAGCGCACCGACCTCGCGACGGGCGGCCTCGGCGACCGCCTGTGCGATCGGGTGCTCCGACGCTGCCTCGACGGCACCGGCGAACCGCAGGACCTCGGCGCGGTTCGAACCGTCGAGAAGGGCTACGTCCGCGAGCTGCATGCGTCCCTCGGTGACCGTTCCCGTCTTGTCGAGAACGACAGTCGTGATCCGGCGCGTGCGCTCGAGGATCTCGGGACCTCTGATGAGGATCCCGAGCTGCGCGCCGCGGCCGGTGCCGACCATCAGCGCGGTCGGCGTAGCCAGCCCGAGCGCGCAAGGGCACGCGATGATCAGGACGGCGACCGCCGCCGAGAACGCAGCCGTAACGTCGCCCGTTACGACGAGCCAACCGACGAGCGTGCCGAGCGAGAGCGCAAGCACGATCGGGACGAAGACGCTCGACACGCGGTCGACGAGGCGCTGAATCGGAGCCTTGCCGGACTGGGCCTCGGCGACGAGTCTCGCGATCTGCGCGAGGGCGGTCTCCTCCCCCACGTTCGTCGCGCGTACGAGGAGACGGCCGAACGTGTTGACGGTCGCCCCGGCGACGGATGCACCGGGCGCGACGTCGACGGGAACCGGCTCGCCCGTCAGCATCGACTGGTCGAGCGCGGAGTCGCCCTCGACGACGACGCCGTCCGTGGCGACCTTCTCCCCCGGCCGAACGACGAAGACATCGCCGACGACGAGCTCGCCGATCGGTATCGAGACCTCCTCACCGTCGCGGAGCACGCGCGCCTCTTTCGCGCCGAGCTCGAGGAGCGAGCGGATCGCCGCACTCGAGCGCCGCCGCGCGCGCGCCTCGAGATAGCGCCCGAGCAGGATCAGCGTCGTGATCACGGCGGCGACCTCGAAGTAGACGTCCGCGTCGTCGACGACCAGGAGCGCGGCGACCGACCAGGACCAGGCTGCGAGCGTGCCGATCGAGATGAGCGTGTCCATCGTCGCCGCCCCGTGCCGTGCGTTCACGAGCGCTGCCCGGTGGAAGTCGAAGCCGGCCCAGAAGACAACCGGCGTCGCGAGTCCGAACGCGAGCCACTCCCAACCGTCGAACTGCACCGGCGCGATCATCGCCAGGGCGACGAGCGGCGCCGTGAGTGCGATCGCAACGACGAGCCGCCGGCGAATGGCGCCGGCTCGATCCGCTGCCGCCCCTACCTCGGAAGCGAGAGCCGCGTGGTAACCGGCCGACTCGACCGCACCGAGCAGGTCGGCGACGGTGACGCGATCCGGGTCGTAGTGAACCGCGGCCTGCTCGGTCGCATAGTTCACGGACGCCTCGACGCCGTCGAGCCTGTTGAGTTTGCGCTCGATCCGGTTCGCGCACGCGGCGCAGGTCATCCCCTCGAGCGAGAGATCCACCAGCGTGTCGTGCTCGCGTGTGGCAACTGCGTTCACGCCGCTTCGCACCCCGCTTCCACGATCGCTGCGGTTTCGCTCACTCCGCTCCTCTCGCCCTGAGCGAAGTATACCCCTGGTGGGTATGTGCGGTCAGAGCCCTTCGATGCGTGACGCGCCGACGATGGCCTCGGAGCCGTCCGCCATACGGACGAGCGCCTTCCCCTTGCCGTCGTAGTCGGGAGACCAGACCACGATCGTCGCCGCGTCGCCGTGCACCGTGCAGCTGCGCCCGTCCTCCCCGTCGAGGCCCCGCCAGAAGCGGACGAACGGGTTCTCCTCCCACTCGCGCCCGATCGTCGTCTCGTCCGTGTGACCGGGAAGCACCCGCGTCCTGTGCGGCAGCATCATCAGCACGTCCATCACGGACCGGCGCAGTTCCTCCGCCCGCCCGCCGCCGACTGCATCGCGGAAGAGGGTGTCTCCTGTGAAGCAAATGCCTCCGACGACGAACGACACACCGTCGTCCGAATGCCCCGGCGTTGCGACCACCGCGATGCGTAGCCCACCGGTCGCGACCGCTCCGGAAGTGACCTCGAGCGAGAAGCGCTCGACGAGCTCGTCGTTCCCAGCGACGTGATCCGCGTGCCCATGGGTGATCAGCAGATGTGTCGGCGTGAGGCGCTCGCGCTCGACTGCCGCGATCAGCGGCTCGAGCGGAGCGCCGCTGTCGACGAACACCGCCGTCCCGCCCGGCTCGTCGGCGAGCAAGAACGCGTTCGAGAGCCAGGCGTCGTGCATGCTGCGCTCGACGATCATCAGACGTTCGCCTCGAACGAGCCCGGCTTCCCGCCGAGCGCGAGCAGCGTGACGCCGTCGTCGCCGGGCACGAGCTTGCGCTTCTGGCCCGGGCCGACGCGCGCGAACGTTCCCGGCGCGAGCTCGAACGACTCCTCGCCCGCCTGCATCGTCGCCGAGCCCTCGACCACGAAGTAGACCTCCTCCTGCCCGTCCTTCTCGTGGTCGTGGTCGGGGTAGTCGGCGTAGCCCGCGGGGAACCGCTCCGACGTTCATCCCGAACGAGGTCACGCCGAGGCCCTTCCGCGCGAAGAGAAAGCGCCCGTTCCCCCCGTGGGACTCGAGCTCGTCGATGTGCTTCACGGTCACGTCCGCCATGTCAGTGTCCTTTCGCCGGTTGCTCGCGCGGATCGTACGGCAGGACTCCGGCTCGCCTGAGAGAATCCGCGCGGCCGGTGGCATTCGAACCGAGGGAGGAAGGATGAGCGGCATCTTCGTGGAGCGCGAAGTCGTCGAGGAGGCGGCCGATCGCTGGTGGCTCTTCCTGCTCACCGGCATCGCCTGGTTGATCTTCGCGCTGATCGTGTTCCAGTGGGACTACACGTCGGTCTCCGCGATCTCGTATCTCTTCGGAATCGTCGCGATCATCGCCGGCGTCAACGAGTTCCTGGAGATCCCCATCTCGACGACCGGCTGGAGGTGGGTGCGCGCCGTCCTCGGAGTCCTCTTCATCGTCGTCGGGATCTACGCGTTGGTTCACCCGTACGACACCTTCCAGACGCTCGCGGCCCTGATGGGCCTCTTCCTGCTCTTCAAGGGGATCTTCGACATCACCGTCGCGTTCATCACGAAGGAGCAGTTCGAGCTGTGGTGGCTCCAGCTCGTGATCGGCCTCCTCGAGATCCTGCTCGCCTTCTGGGTGGCCGGGAACTTCCGCAAGGAGGCGATCCTCCTCGTCGTCTACGTCGGCATCATCGCCCTCGTGCGCGGGATCAGCGAGATCTTCGTCGCGTTCAAGCTCAAGGGGCTCCGGCGGCGCCTGGCGGCCGCCTGATACATCCCGAGATTCCGGCCGTGCGGCGTGTATAGGATCGCCCCGATGCGCCGCGCGGCTCTCTTCCTCGTTCTTGTCGTGGCCGCCCTCGGCGTCGTGGCTGCGGGATGTGGCGGCGAACAGAGCCAGACCGCGACTCCGGAGACGGTGGAGGGCCCTGTCGTAACCGAAACCGAGACCACCGAGACGGAGACCACGGAGACAGACCGAGACGACGGGGACGACCGAGACGACGGGGACCGAGACGGAAACGACGACGACACCCGCGCTCGAGGGCGATCCCGTTGCGGGTAAGGCGATCTTCCTCGGGGCGTCGGGATGCACCGGCTGCCACACGCTCTCGGACGCCGGCTCGAGCGGAACCGTTGGGCCGAACCTCGACGACGCACAACCGAGCGCCGAGCTCGCGTACGACCGAGTGACGAACGGCCAGGGGGGCATGCCGTCTTTCGGCACTTCGCTCACCGACCAACAGCGGGCAGATGTGGCGGCCTACGTCTCGTCGGTCGCCGGCAAGTAGAGCTTTCTAAGATCTCTCTGTGATCGATCTCAAGGCGGCCCGCGCGGATGCCGACCGTTGGCGCGCAGCACTCGCACGCAAGAGCGCCGCCGACGAGTTCGACGAGCTTCTGGCCGCCGACGAGCGGTGGCGCTCGCTGATCCCGCGCGTCGACGAGCTTCGGGGGCAGACGAAGCTCAAGGGCAAGCCCACGCCGGAGGAGCTCGAGGCACTCCGGCCCGTGAAGGCGGCGCTCAAGGAGGCCGAGGAGGAGCTCGCCGCAGCCGAGGCCGTACGAGACGCCGCCCTCGCGCTCGTGCCGAACCCCCCTGACGAGTCGGCACCGGACGGTGACTCCGAGGACGACGCCGAGGAACTGCGGCGCGTGGGCGAGCCGCCCGCGCTGGCAGAGGCGCGCGAGCATACGGAGATCGGCCGCTTCGACATGGAGCGAGCAGCGCGCGTCTCAGGGGCGCGCTTCGGCTACGTCATGGGCGACGCGGCCCGCGTGGCGATGGCGCTCTACCAGTTCGCGCTCGACCACCTCGCCGAAGCCGGATTCACCCCGGTGATCCCGCCCGTCCTCGTCCGCGAGGAGGCGATGTACGGAACCGGGTTCTTTCCGACCGAGCGTTCGAACATCTACGCGCTCGAGGCCGACGGGCTCTTCCTGACGGGGACCTCGGAGGTCGCCCTCGCCGCGCTGCACATGGGTGAGATCCTCCCGGAGCTCCCGCTCCGCTACACGGGCTTCTCGACGTGCTTCCGCCGCGAGGCCGGCGCGGCCGGGCAAGGACACGCGAGGGATGTTCCGTGTCCACCAGTTCAACAAGGTGGAGATGTTCGTCTTCGTCGAGCCGGAGACGTCATGGGACGAGCACGAGCACATGCTCGACCTGGAAGAGCGGTTCCTCCAGGCGCTCGGCCTCCCGTATCGCGTCATGAACGTGGCGGCCGGGGACCTCGGCGCGCCCGCGGCGAAGAAGTACGACATCGAGGCGTGGTTCCCGTTCCAGGAGCGCTACCGCGAGGTCACGTCGTGCTCGAACACCACGGACTACCAGGCGAGGCGTCTCGGGATCCGCTACCGAACGGAAGCCGGCACCTCGAGAACCCGCACACGCTGAACGGGACGATGGTCACCGACCGCGCACTCCTCGCGATCCTCGAGAACTTCCAGGGCGGCGTGCCGGAGGTGCTGGGCCGCTACGGCGCGCCGGCCGAAGTCCGCCCCTCCTAGGCGTCGGTCACAATGCGCTCCGGCGGGGTGCCGGAGCGGTCGAACGGGGCGGTCTTGAAAACCGTTGGGCGTGCAAGCGTCTCGTGGGTTCGAATCCCACCCCCGCCGTTACGACAAACACCTTACTTTGCGCTTACACTCTCCGCGCACAGTCTGACGAGAAAGTCCCTGCAAAACAGCACTTTCTGACGCATCGGAGACGTCGCCGCAGTTACTACGTCCGAAATGGCGATGCTAACTGCTTGAGAGACGCCTCGATGGCGCCCGAAATCAACAACTTCCTCCTCGCTAAATCAGGCATGATCTGCTCGACAAGCAAATGGGGCGGCACCGCGCGAACGGCCCGCCCCCGGCACAGGAGGTATGCAGCTCCCATGCATCAACACCGTACCCACCAAGGGATCCGCGCTCGACACGACCGCTCGTGCGCGACGACGCGAGGTGGCCGCTGTGACTGCCATGAGGCGGCGGGGCAGAGTCACAAGATCCGACGCATCGTCGCCACCCTGATCGAGGGTCGCGAGACGCGACTCCGGAGGCGAGATTCGCGGCGGCAACCGTCGCACTGCGTCGAGCGCGACGCTTCGTGAGGCATGGACGGTCTGGCTCGACGGAGCGAAGGCCGGCACGATCCGCACCCGCTCAGGCGATCCATACAAGCCCTCTGCGCTGCGGTCGTATGACCTCGGGATGGAGGCACGCGTCCTTCCGGTGCTCGAAGGCGTGAAGGTGTCCCACCTCGAGCTTCGCGACTTCCAAGACCTGGCCGATCAGCTCCTCGCCGACGGTCACGATCCCTCGACTATCCGAAACACGTTCATGGGCGTCAGAGCCCTCTACCGGCGCGCCGTCGCACGTGGGGAGGTTGCGGTGAACCCGACTGCCGGATTGCAGCTTCCAGCGGTTCGTGGCAGACGTGACCGCATCGCGTCAGTGAGCGAGGCCGACAAGTTGCTCGCGGTGCTACCCGCTGGTGATCGAGCACTGTGGTCGACGGCGTTCTTCGCAGGACTACGACGCGGCGAGCTGATGGCGCTCGACGTGCAGCACGTGTTCGACACCAACGGCGTCGCCAGCACGATCGCAGGTCGAGCGATCGTACGATCCGGTAGCCGGCGAATACATCACTCCGAAGAGTCGACGCGGGAACACGCCGCGTCCCGGTCACGCAGGAGCTTCGCGGCTACCTCACGGCGCACCAGCAGCGACTGGGCAGAGGCACGGGACTTCTCTTCGGCCGCACCGCAACGAAGCCCTTCGATGACCGCGCCCTCAAGATACGAGCGGAGAAGGCGTGGCACGCAGCCGGACTCACGCCGATCACGCTCCACGAAGCCCGGCACACGTACGCGAGCCTTCTCATCGCCGCCGGTGTCAACTCGAAGGCCATCAGCACCTACATGGGCCACGCGTCGATCACGATCACGCTCGACCGCTACGGCCACCTGATGCCCGGCAACGAGGCCGAGGCTGCCGACCTGCTCGACGCGTACATCGCTCGCGAGCGAAAGCTTTCTGAGAGGCCAGCGCCTCATGCACTTGCTGATGCACGGTGAGGCCTTCGGGAAGCGGGGAATCTACGATAACGGCGTGCGACGTTTCAGCAACCGGCGCGTAGCCACGTTCTTCGTCCTCGCGTCGGGGTTCTGCATAGGACTGCTCGCCTGCCGATCGATGCAGTCACACGAGCGCTCTTACGACTTCCTCGCGTGGAATCTGCTCCTCGCTTGGATTCCGTTCCTCCTCGCCGTTGCACTTCACGACGGCGACCGACGCGCACGTTCACCCGCAGCGCTATTGGCGCTCGGAGCAGCGTGGCTCGTGTTCCTCCCGAACGCGCCGTACATCGTCACCGACCTCGTTCACGTTGATGGGCTACGGGGAGCGCCGCTTTGGTACGACGCCGGGACGATCGCCGCGTTCGCAGCTCTGGGTCTCGTGCTAGGCCTCGCATCGGTTTCGCTCGTTCACGGTGTCGTCGCTCGCCGGTTCGGAGCCCTGATCGGATGGGTGATGCTCGGGCCTGTCTTCTTGCTTTGCAGCGCCGGCATCTACATCGGACGTATCCACCGATTGAACAGCTGGGACGTGATCACGCGACCGGAACGCCTCGCCGACCTCGCCGGCTCGAGACTCGCCGACCCTCTCGGTCGGCCCGAGACAATCGTCGCTCTCGCCGGGCTGACGGGGTTCCTCATCGCCGCATATCTCGTGCTTTGCACAGATCTCGGATCTTGTCCTCACGCATCGAGACCACCCGTACGGATAAGGCTCCGGTCGAATAGTCCTTCCGGCAGACAACCTCGGTGGATCAAGTCTTCCGGCCAACTACAAGTGTTGAGACCCCGAACTTGCGTAGGATCGGGACGTCATCGAGTCTCTCGAGATGACGCTGATACGGCTTGATCAAGGGGCGCGGAAGCCAGGGGTATTGCTCGAGTACAGGCCAGATGTAGCCAGTGTCGACTATCTCGAACCCTGCCCTGCGAACCTGTCGGATCAGTTGATGGGGCCAATAGTTTCGTGCCACCGTGACCTTCCTGGTGAGGCGCTCGGGCAGCCAAGGAATCAGCGGCGCAGGACCAAATGCTCGACCGCCGATGTGCACGGCATGGCCTTCGAATGGAAACCAGCGATTCGGACTGATCACGACGATGTGGCCAGATACCCGAAGCACCCGGCGGATCTCTGAGAGTGCAGTCCGCTCATCGTCTACATGCTCAAGGACTTCATTGACGAACGCACCTTCGAACGTGTTGTCCGGAAACGGAAGAGTAGAACTGTTCAGATGATGGAACGAAGCGTTCCTCAACTTCCTCGACGCAGCCTCAGCAATTCGGGTGGCTTCGACATCAACACCATCGACGGCCGTGGCCCCGGCGTCCAAAAGCGCGCCGGAGTAACCACCATCGGCACAGCCAAAGTCCAACCATCGACCGTTCACGTATTGAGCGATGCGCCCGATCCGATAAGACACGTTGAGCAGAGATGCGGTACTGCGGCCCGGCTCGAGCCTCCGGTGAGTTAGATCGTCGTAGTCGGTCATGGCATTAGGAACCAAGGATGACTGACGTTTGAGGAGTTTGCGGGACTGATTTGACCGAACCACGCCCGTTCAAGCGACATCGCAAACGTTTGCAGAGTTGTTGTCGCTGCTCCCCCTAACGTGCGAGCGCGTGTTCGTCTCGTCGACGACGGCTCGAGCCTCGCCATCCGCTTGGGGACGCGATCGAACGTTTCTGCGGCGCGAAACCGCAGAGGCCGCGGTCGAGCAGGCTCGGGCCGAGCGCGGGGTGTGCGTGACGTTGCCATGCTGCCGTCGCGTGGCGAGCGCGACGTAGCATGACTGGATGTCGTACGGACACCGGCCGCGGGGATTGCGGCTCGAAAGGGCCAAGGATGGACCGCAGTTGAGGATCCTCGAGGCTACGGACTGCTACCCACCGCCGCTGGTCGGGGGGCGCGACCTGATGGTCCAGTTGCTCTCGCGCGAGTTGGCGCGCCGCGGCCACGAAGTGGACGTCGTGGCCCTGGCTGGGCCGAGAGGGCCGCGAACCGAGCGCGACGGCGCTGTACAGGTGCACCGGCTCGCCGGGTGGAGCCGCATTCTGCCCTTACGCCAACCCTGAGAAGCCGTTCCACCCGACTCTGCCCGACCCGGGCATCGTCACGCGATCGCCAGGCTCCTCAAGCAGAGCCGGCCGCAGATCGTCCATGCGCACTCGTGGCTCCTCTACTCGCTGCTGCCGCTGCTGCCCTCGCAAGAGACGAGGCTGGTCGTCTGGGTGCACGATCAAGGCTTCATCTGCCCCAAGACCACCTACATCTACCGCGGTGGCGCTGTGCACGGGCCCGAGGTACACGAAGTGTGTTGCCTGCTCGAGCGAGCAATACGGCGCGCCGCGGGCTGTCGCGCTCACCACGGGGCTGACGGCGATGAAGCCATGGCGCGCGGCGTGTGGATCGCTACGTCGCCAACAGCCATGTCACGGCCGAAGCATCGGCGGTGCTTGCTCGGTCGCGGCGCCGGGACGATGGAGGTGATCCCACCGTTCGTCCCGGACGAAGCATTTCACGCCCCAGAGGGACGACGTCCTGCCTTCGTACCCTCGGAGGGCGACTACCTCATGTTCGCCGGAGCGCTCGGTCCGCACAAGGGCTTGGACGTCCTGTTGGAGGCGTGGGCGGGTCTTCGCAGTAAGCCGCCGCTGGTCTTGGCAGGGAATACGACGGTTCGATACCCCGCGCTCATTTCCCGCCGGCGTCATCGTCGCCGAGGAGGTGCCCCGCGAGGACGTGCTGCTCGCCTGGGGCCATTGCCTCGCGGCTGTGGTGCCGTCGGTCTGGCCGGAGCCCTTCGGCGCTGTCGCCTTGGAGGCGATGGCGGCGGGACGGCCGGTGGTGGCGTCGGCGGTCGGCGGACTGGCCGAACTGGTCGTGGACGGCACCACCGGGATCCACGTGCCGCCCGGCGACGTTCCGGCGTTGCGCAACGCTCTCGAGCGCATCGTCGCCGACGCGCCCTTGCGCGCCCGATTGGGGGCCGCGGGACGCGAGAGGGCCGAGGCGTACTCCCTGGACGTGGTCGTAGGAGCGTGGGAGCAGGTCTTTCGCGACGTGATCGAAGAACGAACCCGAGGCCTGAGAGCGCCGGAGCCCCAGTGAAGACCGCGAGCCTGACCGTGAACTGGGGTCCGCCCACGGACACGATCGCTGCGCTGCGCAGTCTGGCGTCGATGACCCCGCCTCCCGATTTGATCATCTGCGTGGACAACGGGTCCTCTGCCGAGGACCTGTCCCAATTGCGGGCGAGCATGCCGAAAGACACCGTGCTGATCGAACTCGCGAGAGAACCTGGGTTTTGCCGCCGCGAACAATGCGGGAATGGAGTACGCCCTTTCCCACGACGTCGATTGGACGCTGTTGCTGAACAACGACGCCACGGTCGACCCGGAGTGCCTGGACCGGTGCATGGCCGAGGCGACGGCCACGCCGCGCGTCGCCGTGGTCGGTCCGGCCGTCACCTTCGCCGACCAGCCACATCTGCTCTGGTTCGCGGGGGGCGACGTGAGCGACTGGTTTGCGTACCCGCGTCATCGCGGCTTGCTCCAGCCCGCAGCCTCCCCGCCACCGAGCTCAGACGTGGGTTACGTGGCCGCCTGCTGCGCCCTGGTGTCGTCGGCTGCATTCCGGTCGCTCGGCCCCTTTCGGGCGGACTACTTCATCGTACTACGAAGATGCCGAGTGGTGCCAGCGAGCCAGAGCTGCCGGCTGGAGGTGCCGCTATCTGGGCGAGGTTCTCTGCGCGCACGCCGTCAGTGCGAGTGGGGGCCGGCGCGGAAGCCTCGGGCTTGTCGGAGAACATGGCCTACTACCTCGCCCGCAATCCACTGCGGTTCGCGCTCGACACCCCGCAGACGCTGCGCAGAATCGTCCCGTGTCGTGGACTCTTGACCGTGTACGGGGCATTCAATGCCTGGAGGTCGCTCAAGTCCGGACAGTGGGCGATCGCGTCGGCGTACATGCAAGGGCTCGCGGATGCGTTCCGCGGAAGGATGGGCAAGCGACCGTCACGGTAGGGCGATCGCGGCATCGCGGGCAGCGCGTCGCGCAGGCAGAGTGATGCGGGTGAGTCTCTGGTAACAGTGACCCAAGATCGCACACTCTCGGTGACGGTCGTCGCTCCGGCCGGGGCGTCGAGACCAGAAGTGCGCATCTCATCGCTGGCGTCTGTGCATTGCTGCGGCGCACGATGTCGCAGTTGTGCGTCGAGCGCGGCCAGACGTCGCCGGGCCTGCTCGGCGCGCAAGCGCCAGAGCTAGCGGCGCAGCGCCTCGACATATCGGCAGTCGTCCTGAGGCTTGGCTGGCGACGCCCGCGTCATCATCGCCGCGGAGCGGCCGGTGCGACCAGCTTCCTCAGTCGAGTGAACCCTGTCCTCGTCCGAGGGAAAGTCGTTACCTGAAGCGGCGGCGCCTACCGATAACGGACGCGGGATGCAAACGAGAGTCACGAGGGAAAGTACCGTGACGCGGCGCGCGCTCTTCTTCACAGCCGTGCTCGGCCTCGCTCTAACGGTCGCCTGCGCGGGATCTTCATCGGGTTTGGCCTCGGTTGAGCGCAGCAAAGGATTCAGCTTGTCGGCTCGCATCGGCAGCGCACCGCTCGCACGCGGAATGACCGTGTCCGGATCCGATGGTGTGGACGGCGACCCCCAGCCGCAGGCCCACCAAGATCCAGTTCCTGATCGACGGAACCGTGAAGTGGACGGCGAAGCGCGCCCCATACCGGTACAAAGGCGGCCCGAACGGCGTGCTCGATACGACGAAGCTCGTCAACGGGAGACACACGCTCGCCGTGAAGGCCTACGCCACACACGGCCGGACTGCGAAGGTCTCGAGCTCGGTGACGGTCGCCAACTCGACCACGACGAACACGCCAGCGCCGCTCACCGTCGCCTCGAGCGTCGCCAACGGCGCCACGCTCAGCGGCTCGATCGCGTGGACGGCCTCGCCCAGTGGCGGCACGATCAGCACCGTCGACTTCGTGATCGACGGCACCGTGAAGTCGACCGACTCGACCGCGCCGTACCAGTACAACGGCGACGGTGGACAGCTCGACACCACGGGGCTCGCTCAACGGGACGCGCACACGCTCGCCGTGAAGGCCCACCGCGCGACGAGATGGCCGGACCGCGAACAGCCTCGAGCTCGGTGACGGTCTCGCAACCTCGCCGTCGACCTCGAGCAGGACGAGACCACGCCTCGAGCCGGTGACGCCAACGCTGCGACATCGCCGTTCGTGAGGCAAGACGGCACCACGCTGACCCTGGAGGGGCGGCCATACCGGTTTGTCGGGATCAACATCTACATGGCCGCGAGTGGCGGAACTCCGTCCAGCTGCGGCGGAGCCCTCTATCCCGACGTTGGCGTCCCGCTCTCGAACATGCCGCGCGGCGTCGTGTTTCGCTTCTGGGCATTCCAAAACTTCTTCGTATCCGGCGGCCACTTCGACTGGACCAACATGGATCGCGTCCTCGCCATCGCCGCCGCGCATGGCGACAAGGCCATCCCGGTGCTGGCCAACCAACACGACTACTGCGACGGGCCTGCCAAGGACCTTGCCTGGTACCGAGGCGGCTACCAGAGTCAGGTCGGGCCGGGCGACATCGTCCCTTATGAGCAGTACGTGTCGGCCGTGGTTGCACGCTACGCCGACAACCCCACCGTTGCGATGTGGCAGTTGGTCAACGAGGGACAGGCGGTAAATGCCGACGGGAGCTGTGACGAGTCGGCAGCCCTGAGCGCCTTGCTGGGGTTCTCGGGGACCGTGGGCGGGCTCGTGCACCGCCTCGATCCCAATCATCTCGTGAGCCTCGGCACAATCGCGGGATATTAGGGGGGGCCGGGCCAGCAGTGGTGCGGTGCGGCGAACGGCGACTACCAGACGCTGATGTCCTCTCCGGGCAACGATGTCTGCGACTACCACGATTACGGATATCCGTCGAATCCGATGGGTATGCCGTTCGCGCCCAACCTGGCCACGGCAATTGAGATGTGCCACGCGAACGGCAAGCCGATCATGGTGGCGGAGACAGGCATCTACGCGCGCAGCGATGCAGAGCTCGCGCCCCGGGCAGCGGAGTTCAGCGCCAAGTTCTCAGCTCAGTTCCAGGCGGGCGTCGTCGGCGAGCTCATGTGGTGCTGGGCGGTCAAGCCCGCCTACGTATCCGC
Organism: uncultured Gaiellaceae bacterium; assembly: GCA_963709715.1. GTDB lineage: Bacteria > Actinomycetota > Thermoleophilia > Gaiellales > Gaiellaceae > GMQP-bins7. Next base: position 7,628 of record CAVPXQ010000011.1, on the reverse strand, counting down.
CGAGTCGGACGCGAACTACGGCGTGTTTCCTGGTGACCCGTCTCTGGGCGTCCTCAGCCCATTTATCAACTCCTCGTAGGCGGCGACGCTCCGATCCCAACGGTTCGCTCCGGCTCGTCCGAGCCGTCCTCCGGGCGCGTGTCCGAACGGCATGGCACGCCATGCTTCCCCCGGCTAATCGGTTCCCATGGGTACGGTCACTCCCGTTGTGCTCGTCTACGCGATCATCGACGTCCGCTCAAGCCGCGAGCACCGCTCGGCGACGCGATCGAGACCTTCATCCGGCGCGAGGACGCCGAGCGGTTCATCGACGAGGTGCGCGGCGACGATCCCGAGCTCGCGAGCTACCTGCGGATCGCAGGTGCCCGAGATGCGGCTGTTCAAGAACGCTCACGGCCCGCCCGCCAGTCCGTCGCGTGCTCGCAGGCCTGGCCGATGCCCGCTGCCGCTCCTGCCACGTACGACGCCGAACGCTCGGCGCCGGACGACGGCGACCGCGCGTATTGGCTCGAGCGGGTCGGTGACATACTGTCCCGTCCGAGACCGGATGGGGAGGGATGATGAACTTGCGGCGTCTATTCGCGACCCTCATCGGGATCGGAGCGCTCTTGCTTCCAGCTTCGCTTTCTGCTGCGCATCCGACTGGAGCCGGGGGTGGCTTAGTCTTTCAGCGCGCCTCTCGAAACCACGTGACAGGACTTGTCGCAGCAACTCGTGTGTTCACGCCCAGCGAGGTGCGCCAGGCAGTTCGCGCCGGCGCGTTGCTCACCAAGGTTCCGGCCAATCTCCATCCGGATCTACACCATGCTTCCGGCGGCGACCTCCCACGCATCGGCTCTGACAATTGCCCAAACGCGGAGGAGATTTCGTTCGGAGAGTGCGTCTACGGTGACGCCGCCGCGAAGCGTGAACTTGTGCTTTTTGGCGACTCGCACGCGACAATGTGGTTCGATGGCATACAGGCGGCTGCTAAAGCCGCTCGTTGGCGGCTCCGGATCTTTTCTAACGGTGGCTGTCCAGCCCCTACTCTGAAGCTGCACGACAATCCGTATCGCAATGATAAGGAGTGCATTAAGTGGCGGGCGTCCGCGATAGCGGCCTGATACGCGCACGCAAGCCGACGATGGTGGTGGTTACGAGCGCGACCTTCATGCAACAAACTGAGAAGGGCCCAGCAGCTTCCGACAGCCAATGGGCTGCCGGCCTTGAAAGCACGGTTCAAAGTTAAGAGCGCCACAGAGAAGGATTATCATACTTGGCGATATTCCTTATCTTGGCCAGAGCGCACCAGAATGCCCTGCCGCCCACGAGTCCAACGTAACGAAGATTGCGCTACACCCGCAGCGGATGCGCTAAAGGAGTCTTGATCCGGGGCGAACAGACGGCGGCCCAGGCCACAGGCACTCGACGCGTAGATGTCACCGCCTGGTTTTGCGCGTCCATTTGTCCACCAATCGTGCATCACATTGTTGTCTTTCATGACCGATTTCACATCACCGCAACCTATTCGTTATTTCTAAGTGGGGCGCTACGCGCCGCTCTTAAGCTCTGAGGCACATCGGATGCCGTCAAAAAAGTCTCTCCCGTGTTTTCGTCGAGACAGTCGTCTGCTTCTTTTCTGTCAATGAGTATGGAGTTCGAGGATCGTCACGCCTAGTACGCCAGAGATGAGGACGACACCGAGGGCGACGGTGACGACGGGATATTCGGCAAGCACGGGTGAGTGACGGATCGGGTTCTCCACTAGGTGATAGGTGGCCACGGACAGTGCAAGGGCAACCGTGACCCACATCAAGTTCGTCGCTACGGATAGCGGCTTCGCCGCCCGCTCCGCGGCTATCGCGAGGACGGGCCAGTGCCACAGATAGAAGGAGTAGGAGAGCCTTCCCAGCCAACGCATCAGCCTTAGGCGAAGGATCCGCTCCGCACCAAAGGGCGGCACCGCCATCCCACCGCCGATGACCATCGCGGCGCCTACTACGGGAAGCGCGGCAGCAGAACCGGAATAAGCTGTGGAGTCGCTCAAAATCAATCCAAGCGGCAACCACGAGCCGTAAGGCCAAGCCATGTCACACCGGTGGCAAATAGCTTCGGAAGCTTCGACAGGTGTCTGCTCCCGATCGCGATCAACCCACCTAGCCCAAGCTCCCAAGCATGCGTGAATGGAGAAAAATACGCCACAATGCCGCTCGTCGATGTCTGATAGATCGACCAACCGAAAGAGACCGATACAATCACTCCCAGAAGCATCGCGAGCTTTACGTGGAAGCTAAATCGACGCCCGACCAGACCGACGAGAATGAACAGAGTTGGGTATATGACGTAGAACTGCTCTTCAACAGACAGCGTCCACAAGTGCTGCAGAGGTGAGGGTGGGCGTTGAGAGTCAGGTAGTTCGTACCGAGTGCGATGAAATGGAAGTTCGCGACGAAAAGTGCCGCCGAGCGGGCATCCGCGACTACCTCCTCAGCCCAATCCAACCCCCAACCAGTGATATGAGGCCACGACTGTCACAATGATCACGATGCTGGCAGCAGGAAGAATCCGCCTGCAGCGGCGGGCGTAGAAGGCAACCAGTCCGGTCCGTCCTGTCGACGCCCGCTCTCTGAGCAGCAGGCCAGTTATGACAAAGCCGGAAATCACGAAAAAGACATCGACGCCGATGTATCCGCCTCCCAGAAATGGAACCCGCGCGTGATACAAGACAACGAGAAGGACGGCGACCGCTCGTAACCCCTCGACGTCGGGCCGGAATTTTCGATCCTCGGGCGGCGTGCCCGCCTCGTCACCGGAGGCGAGAAAGCGGTCGCCTGATGGAGATAAGTCGTCTACTGCGCCGGCTTCGAGTTGCGGGATATCTGCCCTGCGGGTATCCGAAGCGTGATGCCGACCATCGTTCGATCTCGGACTCGCGCTGGCGCCGGGCGCAGCGGTGGATGATGCGTCGGGGATGCGGGCGCGAAATGACAGCGCATCCGCCTTGCGCGCCGAACCGTCAGCGACGCCAGGACGAATCCCCGGCGCTGGCGCGCCAAAGCAACGAAAAGCGGTCTCCCCCAGCGCCTCAACAACGCGACCATCCCCAGCGACGCGACCAATCGTACAAGCGGACAAAGTCGTAGTCTACGACGGCCCCATCGAGGGTGAGCTCCTCACGGGTTGGGCCGCCTGTGCTGCTGGGCGGTCAACTCTGCCTACGTATCCGCCGACTCGGACGCGAACTACGGCGTCTTTCCTGGTGATCCATCTCTGGCCGTCCTCAGCCCATTTATCAACTCCTCGTAGGCGGCGACGCTCCGATCCCAACAGCGCCCGCCGTGCCCACCGTGGTGCTTAACACGCAACTCGCACTGACGCGCGAATCGCATTCTCCACAGCTCCGCAGGATGAAGGGTGACTGACCCGGGCACGGCCCGCAGGGGGTAGGATTGACGGGCAGCATCGACGGCGGCAAGGATGCGAGACGACGATGTTCGCCGGGGCGATACTGAAACGCGCGAGCTTCTCGGCCTTCTCTGCGCTCGAGCGCCTTGGGCTGCACGTGCTCCCGGCTCACTACTACACACCGGTTGCCGACCGACGCTGGCTGCGCGAGCATCCCGACCTGTGGCAGCAAGAGCTGCCGCTCCATCTGATCGACTGGGATATCGACGCGCAACTCGCGTGGCTCGAATCGCTCCGCGACAGCGGCTTCGCGATTGCCGACTACGATCGAATAGCTGCGGGTCGTTTCGGCCACGGCTTCGGCCCAGTCGAGGCAGTCATCTTGCACCGCTATGTCGCGATGGTGCAGCCCCGTCTCGTCGTCGAGGTCGGATCGGGCGCCTCGACCGCCGTCGTATCCGCTGCAGGCGCTGGGCGGATCATCGCCATTGAGCCGTATCCGAGCGAGGCACTCGCATCCCTCGGGGTCGAGGTCGTCCAGGAGTTCGCGCAGGCTGCCCAGGCGAACATCTTCGGCGAGCTCGCCGCCGGTGACCTTCTCTTGTTGGATACCACGCACGCGGTCAAGACCGGGTCCGAACTCGTGCGGCTCTACCTCGACGTGATTCCGTCGCTGCCGCCGGGTGTGACGGTGCACATTCATGACATGTTCCTCCCCTACCCGTACCCCTGCGACGTGCTAACCACTTACTTCGACTGGCAGGAGACGCTGCTCGTTGCTGCGCTCCTCACCGGCAATCAGTCTTTGCGCGTGCTCTGCTGCGAGGCCGCAATTCACTACGCGCGTCCGGATGCGCTCGCCGCAATCGTCCCCGGCTACGTCCCGAAGGCGGGATTCGACGGTCTCGCTGTCGGCCACGATGGTCATTTTCCGTCGGGTCTCTGGCTTCAGACCGCCTAGACGATCTGTCGTCCTACGCTGAGTGGCGAGATGAGGACGCTCAAGCCGGAGAGCTCCAGCAAACTTCCTTACGCGCCAGTGCGACGGTCGCTTGCCTATCCTTCGGCGCAGCCCATCAGCGAGCCCGTGCAGGTACCACTGGTTCTCCCTGAGCCCCACAGGCTACCGCGCCTTCCCTCAGTCGCACTCAGACGCGCTGCGTGGCCGCCGCCTCGGCCATGCGCGTCTCGAGGCACTCCGGCTCGGCCGTGGCGGGTCCTCGGGGGACGACCTAGGGGGTAGCAGTCCGTAGCCTCGAGGATCCTCGTCCTAAGGTCCGTCCCGGCTCGTCCGAGCCGTCCTCCGGGCCGGTGTCCGAACGGCATGGCACGCCATGCTATGTCGCGCCATCGTGCTCCGAGAACCACTCGTACCTCGAGGCACTCCCGGGGCCTTGTAACTCAAGTCACGCATGGTTAGGGTGAATGCGGTTTCTGCGGCCAGGGGAGGCTTCGGTTGCCGAGGCGGCTAAATGTTGTGTTCACTTGCTTCCGAGGTGGGACTCGCGCGTTCGGGGCACCCTGCTCTCGCCGCTCGTGGCCACCGTGGTCCGATTGTCGCAGCCCAGGTCTGCCAAGACCGGCTCATAGCGCTCTCGCGTAGGAGGTCGAATGTCGATCACACCAGAAGAAATCAGTCACGTCGATCTCCGGCGGGCGTGGCTTCGCGGGTATCGGCGTAAGGACGTAAGCGCGCTCCTCGACGAGACCGCCGATAGCTTCGAGGCGGTCTTGCGTGAGCGCCAAGACCTTTCCGTGCGCGTGGAGGAGCTCGAGGCCGAGCTCGCGAAGCATGACGAGCTCGAGACGCTCCTTCGCTCGACGCTCGTCTCCGCCGAGCATGCCGCTCAGGAGATGAAGGCGCAGGCCCGCCGCGAGGGGGATCTGATCGTGCACGAGGCTCATGCGGAGTCACGCCGTGTCATCCGCGAGGCTGCTGCCGAGAAGCGCCGGCTCGAGGAGGACGTGATCAAGATCCGGGCTCAGCTTCGGGCAGCGCTCGAGATGCTCGGCGAGGGGCCTGAGCGTCAGTCGACCGAGAGAGAGGACGCAGCCCCAGCGGCTGAGCCTGCTTCGATCGGCGAGGCCTTGGAGAGCGGCATTCGCAAGGTCGTCGGCTGAGGGATCTCACTCGCTCGTAGGGTGAGCGCATCACTTGCGGCGCTCCAGACCGAGGGCAAGCGTAGATGCTCGTCTCGCGCCCGAGAGCGCAAGAGCGGGGACCATCACAGTCTGAGGCAGGGATTCACGTCTGCCCCGCGATGCTTGAGTCGCTCCTGAAGATGGCGCGACAGATACGAGCGCCGCTGATCCGCTGTTGGCTCAGACGAGCCACGACGGACTTTCGACCGATGTCTCGTCCCTACGGGTGCTTTCGGCGCCCAGGCCCGAGGTCCGAGAGTGCATACAGCACGAGATACGCAACGACGAGGAACCCCGTCAGCCCACCGAGCGCGACGATTGTCTCGGGCCGTCCGAGGGGGTCTACGAGTCTCGAGCCGGCGAGGTGGGTGAGGCGTTCCGGTTGCGTGATCACGTCCCAGCTGTTCAATCGGTGGATACGTCCGATGTAGATACCGGCGCTGCAAAGTAAGAAGACCGGCCCAAGCATCATCCATCCGATCAGTGCTCCGAACCTGCGAGCGACAACACGTTGAACGAGCGCCACCGATGCGAGGCCTAGCACGAGACCCAGAGCTGCGAATGCAAGGATCGTCCCGGCGTCGTACCAAAGCGGCGCTCCCCGTAGCCCATCAACGTGAACGAGGTCGGTGACGATGTACGGCGCATTCGGGAGGAACACGAGCCACGCTGCTCCGAGCGCCAATAGCGCTGCGGGTGAACGTGCGCGTCGGTCGCCGTCGTGAAGCGCAAGGGCGAGGAGGAACGGAATCCAAGCGAGAAGCAGATTCCACGCGAGGAAGTCGTAAGAGCGCTCGTGTGACTGCATCGATCGGCAGGCGAGCAGTCCTATGCAGAGCGCCGACGCGAGCACGAGTGCGAAGAACGTGGCTACGCGCCGGTCGCTGAAACGTCGCACGCCGTTATCGTAGATTCCCCGCTTCCCGGAGGCCTCACCGTGCATCAGCAAGTGCATGAGGCGCTGGCCCCTCAGAGAGCTTCCGCTCGCGGGCGATGTACGCGTCGAGCAGGTCGGCGGCTTCCTGCTCGTTCCCAGGCATCAAGTGGCCGTAGCGGTCGAGCGTGATCGTGATCGACGCGTGGCCCATGTACGTGCTGATCGCCTTCGTGTTGACGCCGGCGGCGATGAGAAGGCTCGCGTAGGTGTGCCGGGCTTCGTGGAGCGTGATCGGCGTCAGGCCGGCCGCGTGCCAAGCCTTCTCGGCTCGTATCTTGAGGGCGCGGTCGTCGAAGGGCTGGGTTTCGGTGCGACCGAACAGAAGCCCTGTGCTTCTGCCTAGCTGCTGTTGGTGCGCAGTTAGATGGCCGCGAAGCTCTTGGGTCACCGGTACGCGACGCGTGCCTGCTTCGCTCTTCGGTTCGATGAATTCGCCAGCGACCGGGTCGTAGGACCGCTCGACCGCGATCGTGCTGGCGACACCGATGGTATCGAACGCGTGCTCGACGTCGAGCGCCATCAACTCGCCTCGTCGGAGACCGGCAAGCAACGCAGTCGCCCACACGGCTCGATCACCGTCGGGTAGCACCGCGAGCAACTCGGCGGCTTCGGTCGCTGATGCGATTCGGTCGCGTCTGCCGCGAACCGCCGGAAGCTGCAATCCGGCGGTCGGGATTCACCGCGACGTCGCCGTGCGTGACGGCGCGCCGATAAAGAGCCCTGAGGCCCATGAACGTGTTTCGGATCGTCGAAGGATCGTGACCCTCTGCGAGGAGCTGATCGGCGAGGTCCTGGAAGTCGCGAAGCTCGAGCTCGAGCGACGCCTCCAGTCTTCGAGCACCGGAAGGACGCGTGCCTCCATCCCGAGGTCATACGAGCGAAGCGCAGATGGCTTGTATCGGTCGCCGGAGCGGGTACGGATCGTGCCAGCCTGCGCTCCTTCCAGCCAGACCGTCCATGCCTCACGAACCGTCGTGGTCGACGAGCGCGACGGTCGCCTTCGTGACCTCTCGCTCCCGGCGTCTGGCGCCTCCGACCCTCGATCAGGGTGGCGACGATGCGTCGGAGCTTGCGATCTTGCCTCTCCGCTTCATGGCAGTTGCAACGACCGCCTCGCGTCGTAGCGCACGAACAGTGGTGCCGAACTCTGACGCCTTGGTGGTTA
>CAVPXQ010000010.1:0-26763 GCA_963709715.1 uncultured Gaiellaceae bacterium | reverse complement strand
GAAAACCAAGCGAGGCGCGAAGCTCGCGCTGGACGAGCTGCGCCGCCCGCTTGCTCTGCACGTAGATGCCGTCCGTCCAGCCGCGACGAAACGCGGGGTAGAGCGTGTGGGTGCCGCGTACCGCAGGATCGGTCGAGCCGTCCGCGTGTATCCGGAGGAACAGCGCCGCCCGCGCACGGTTCGCGATCCGCGCACGCGCGATGTTCCCGATGCTCGTGCCTGCGGTTCTCGTCCGAGTCATCACGACCTTCACGCCGGCGCGTTCGAGAAGCGGGCGAAGGAGGAGCGCAACCTTCAGGTTGAGGTCGGCCTCGCGAAGGCCCGAGACGACGCCGTGCGTGCCGCCGCCGTCCTTGATCTTGAGTGTCGACGAGCCCGGCCCGATCGGCTCCGTCTGAGGGTTCGCGCGCAGATCGTGTCCGGGGTCGAGGACGACCACGGGTGGTCGCGACTGCCCCGCCGCGCTCGCGGCGAGGACGAGAAGTCCGACGAGCAGAACGAGCGTGCTACGCGTCGCGAGCCGCCAGAGCGCGAAGGGACGTCAGGTCGACGTCGGTCAAGCGAGCGCGGATGTCGAGCGCAGCGACGTTCTCCGCGACCTGCTCGGGTGTGGTGGCGCCGAACAGGACGCTCGATACGCGGGGGCCGTCGAGCGCGAACGTGACGGCAACCTGTGCGGGAGTTGCGCCGAGCTCATCCGCGACGACGTTCAGCCGGCTCCCGATCTCGAGCGCGTCCCTCCAGCGTGGCGAGTCGAGCTGGCCCGAGAGCCGGCCGGCCTCACCGCGGGCGTACTTCCCGCAGAGCGCGCCGCCGGCGAGCGCCGACGACGCCACCACGCTCGTCCCGGCCGCGTCGAGCTTGTCCGCCATCGCATCGTCCTCGACGATCTCCGGGTTCGCGAGCGAGTAGACGAGCTGGGCGGCGCACGGAGGCATCACGCCGGCGCTCTGCGCGACGGCCGTGGCCTCGGCGATCAGCTCCGGGCGCCAGTTGAGAACTCCCCATGTCCTCGCCTTTCCGGACGCGAGAAGTCCGGACACCTGCTCGACGACCTCCTTCGTGGAGATTCCTTCCGGCGGACGCTCCGCGTAGATCAGGTCGACGTGGTCGAAGCCCATCCGTGCCGAGCGAGCCGTCGAGCTCCTCCGCGGCCGATCTGCTCGGGCCAGAACTCCCACCAGAGCTTGTTGGAGACGACGACCTCGTCGCGCCTCCAGCCCGCCTTGCGGAAGAGCTCGCCGAAGACGACCTCGGAGTAGCCGGTCGGGATCGGCGCGTTTCCCGTCTCGTCGTTGTAGCGGGCGTCGTCGAGAAAGGTGATGCCCGCGTCCATCGCCGCGCGCATGACTGCAACGCCTTGCTCGCGCGGTATCCGCTCGTACGTCCGCCAGGAGCCCAGCGAGAGTGCCGAGACCTCGATCCCCGAGCGTCCGAGTTCCCGGAGCTCCACGTCAGCTCGCGAGCTGCACGAGGCGCTCGAGCTCGGAACGCGGGCCGAGCCTCCGCGCGAGGCGCATGTCCGAGACCGGCAGCTCGAGCGCGTAGCGGTACTGCTTGCCAGGGTCGTAGATCGTGCAGGGATCCGCTCTGCACGGCCTCATCTTCATCGTTCGCGCGGCCTGTCCCCGCGAGTCGAAGAAGACGATCTTGAGCGGCACGAGGGTGTTCTTCATCCAGAAGCCGCCCGAGCTTGCACGCGGGAAGACGAAGAGCATCCCGTCCGCCGGAGCCTTGTTCCGGAACATGAGGCCCGTCTGCTGTTGCGCCGACGTGAGCGCGAGCTCGGGGCGGAACGGGACGCCGTCGAGACGCAGGTTGGCCGTAGCGGTCGACGCGCCGTGAGCCCCCGTGACAGTCGTTGCCGCAACGAGAAGAGCTCCGAGTGTCATGCGGACACGCACGACGACACGATAGGTCACGGATGTGTGGCTCAATGTGCCCCGAGATGGCACCTCGAGCACAACGCGTGTGTGTGCAGGACTACCGTGACTCGCGGCAGAGGGCGGCATCCCACGGCGGGACGGGCAGCTGAGACCTACTCGGTCGGTGCAAGCCGATCCCGGTTCGACTCCGGCGCCCTCCGCCCACGAGGCGCATGCACTTCATGTTGGGTCTCAGCTGCTTGCGGACGCTGTCCGCATCGCCTACGAAGCCCGCCGCAGGGCGGGCTTCGTCATTCGACGAACCTCGCCTCGAGCTCGGTGAAGAACGCGTCGGCGACGTGGGTGAACGACTCTGCGTCGAGGGCGATCCGCTCGCCGTACGAGATCCCGCAGACGGAACTCGCAGGATCGAGCTTGATGCTCTTCTCGGCGGTCATTACGCCGTCGTGGAGCATCACTGAGTTGCACAGTACGCGCACCTCGTTGAGCGGGTTGCCGTCCTTGCCCTCGATGCCCCGACCTCGGTGCGCGAAGGACATCTCGAGCGCGAGGAGCGCGTTGCGGAAGAAGACGGGCTCGAGCTCTGCGGCCGCCTCGCTCTTCGCGTAGGCGTCGACGTCCGCGCGGACGCGTGCGCGGCACGCCTCGACGTACTCGCGGGGATAGTTGCCGATGAACAGCATCGATGGTCTCCTTCAGTCGAGGACGAGAGCGAGCTCTCCGAGGGTCTCGGGCGCCGCGAGCATGTCGATGCGCGTGATCGTGCCGTCGACCATCTCGAGCTCCCACACGACGCGCGGACTGCCGTTCGGAGCCCACACGACGCCCGCATTGCCGTCGATCACCGCCGGTTGCGCCTCGAGCGCTCGTCCGGAGAACACGCCCGCGACATCGCCCGCGCCCTGCACGAGGTCCGCCGCCCCCATGCGAACGGCGGCGGCGTCTGCGCGCATCACGACGTCGGGGGCGAGCACCGCGACGAGCCCGGCGAGATCGCCCGAGCGCGACGCCGTGAGGAACGCATCGACCACCTCGCGCTGCTGTGGGAGCTCCGACGCGGGCTCGGGCTCCACGCCTCGGAGTCGCCCCCGAGCACGGCTCGCGAGCTGCTTCGACGCACTCGGTGAACGCCCGAGGACGACTGCGATCTCGTCGAACGGCACCGCGAAGACGTCGTGCAGGACGAATGCAACACGCTCCGGCGGCGACAGCGTGTCGAGAACGACGGCGAGCGCTGCGCCGACCGAGTCGGCGAGGAGCGCTTCGTATTCCGGGTCGGCGACTGCGGCATCTGTCGCGAGTTCGGCGTCGGGTTCCTCGCGACGAACCTTCCGTACGCGCAGCTTGTCCAGGCAGATCCGCGCAGTGACCGTCGTCAGCCACCCGCCCAGGTTCTCGATGCCGCCCACGTCGGCTCGGCTCAGCCGGAGCCACGCCTCCTGGACCGCGTCGTCGGCTTCGGCGTCGGATCCGAGGATCCGGTTCGCAACGGCGTGGAGGTGCACGCGGTTGCTCTCGAACTCGGCGGCGAGTGCGTCGTCGGCCATGGTCTCTGATCTCGCGTGCATCGTCATAGCACTGACGATCGAGAGCGGCCGTAGGTAACGGACCTGCAGCGAGTGTGTGCCGGTTCGGTGGCGACGGTCAGGTCGTGGCCGCGTGCTGCCTACGGTGGATGCGGCGTCGGAGGGTGAAATCCCGAGGCGGGATGCCTGGTCGACAGCCAAGGCGGCCGACGTACGTCGGCTCCGGTTCGAGTCCGGCGCCCTCCGCGCCAAGAGACATAAACTCGTCGTGGATGTCACCCATGCGCGGGCGCAAGCCCGTTTCACCCGACAAAGGCCCGCTTCAAGTGGGCCTTTGTCGCTCGCGCTACCGAACGGTGACAGCGACGCGCTGCACCGCGTTGTTCACTTAGCAACCGACGTTCCAGGACGGGTCGAGCGGTTTGCTCATCCCCGCCGGCGTCGCGCGCTCGACAGCAGAGCTCGCATTCGCCCGGCGCCCTCGAAATACAATGAGCACGGTTGTCGACCATGCGCGGGCGCAAGCCCGTTTCACCCACGAAGCCCGCCTCGCGGCGGGCTTCGTTCGTTCCGGCTCACCGAACGGTGACGGCGACTCGCTGCACCGCGTTGTTCACATAGCCACCGAGGTTCCAGGACGGCTCCAGCGGCTGCTCGTTCCCGCCGGCGTCGCGCGCTCGACAGCAGAGCTCGTACTCGCCTGGCGCCGCCTCCCAGACGAAGCGCCACGATCTCCATGCCCAGCGGCCGAGCGCCGGCTCGCCGAGCTCGGCCGCAACCCACGTCTCGCCCCCGTCCGTCGAGATCTCCACGCCCGCGATCTCGGTGCCTCCCGACCATGCGCGCCCCACGATCTCGCACGATCCCGCGTCCACGATCCGCGCCCGCGAGAGGAAGTCGGGAATGCCAGGAGGCACCATCAGCGAGCGTGGGGCGATTCTCGTGATCGCCGCGCCGTCCTCGTCCTCCTCCTGACGAACCCGGTAGGAGTGCCGCTGCTGATAGCCGTCGAACGGCTCGTCGACGAGCGTGATGCGCGAGAGCCACTTCACGCTCGTCATCCCGTACCAGCCGGGCACGACCAGCCGGAGTGGGAACCCGTGCTGCGGCGGCAGCGGAACACCGTTCACTTCGTGCGCGAGAAGCGCCTCGCCTGCCATCAGCTCGTCGACCGAGACACTCCGCTCGTAGGCCTGCTCCTCCCCACCGTCAACCCCGCGGTCGAGCCCGGTGAACACGGCCTCGATCGCGCCGTCCCGCACGCCTGCCTCCTCGAGCAAAAGAGCGACGGGCACACCGCGCCAACGCGCCGTCCCGACCGCCTCGAGCAGCCACGGCTGGCTGACGACGTGCGGCTCGACGAGCGCGCGGCCGTTACCGGCACATTCCATCGTCACAACGGCCTCGACGGCAGGTCGCGAGCGCAGGTCGTCCAACGAGAGCGACATCGGCCGCTCGACGAGCCCGCCGACCTCGAGCCTCCAGCCCGCCGCGGCAACCTTCGGGATGTCGAAGTGGGTCAGCAGGTAGTGCAGCCCGATCGGCGTCACGTCCCAGCGAAGCGCCTCGAGTGGCATCGCGTGGTTGCGCGCCGCGAGCTGGAGCTCCTGCAGGCTGATCCGTTCGGGCAGCGGCTCGCTCACGACCCAAGCACGTTAACCGCGCGTGCCGTGACGAGCACGACGAGCACGAGCGACACGGTGGACTCGATGCCGAGCAGGAGCTTGGCCCGATAGGTCAGCGGCATGGAATCAGTAGGGCTGAACGCACTCGCTGCCGTCAACGAGATGTACATGTAGTCCCAGATGCGCGGGCGCCACGGCTGGCGCGTGAGCTGTGGGTTCTCGTCCTGCGGAAACTGGAAGTCGGGCGCTTTTCGTTCCTTGTTCGCACGGTCGAACGGCCCGCCGTCGTCGACCTCCCAGTACCAGACGCCGAAGGCGATGATGTTCGCGACCCAGATGACGGCCGCGGTCAGGAGCAGCTGGCCGCCTCCGATGTCTGCGCTCCGCGTCGTGACGAGTGCCGCGATGAGAAGCCCGAGACCGGCGACGTTCCCGGCGACGATCAGGGTGAGCAGGACGAACGCAGCGTTCCGTCGGCCGGCGATGCCCACGCCTCCTGCGCCGAGCCACAGGTCGACGCAGAGAACCAGGCCTGGCAACGCCAGCACGAGCCACGTCCACCACGGAAAGCTGACGACGGTCCCAGCCCTCGCGCCAGCTGACGGCAGCGAGCAGGATCAGCACCGCAGACGAGCAGATCGCAACCGATGCTGCCTCGCGGCGCGCGTCGTAGCGGGCCTCCAGCTCCGACTTGTCCGATGCCATAGCGCGTGCTCTATCAAAGACGGGACACGACTATCTGCTTGGATCGGGCGATGCAGCCGGAGCGCATCCTGACGAAGCCGTTCGTGCTCACGATGCTGGCGGAGTTCGCGCTGTGCTCGTCCGTCGGGATGCTGCTCGCCGTCATCCCTGTCTACGCGGACGATGAGCTCGGCGTCGGGAGCTTCGGGGTTGCCATCGCGGTCGCCGCGGTCAGCCCGACGGTCCTCGTCTGCCAGCCCCTCGCAGGGCGATACGGCGACAGACGTGGTCGACGAATCCTCATCGTCGTTGGAGGCTGTGTCGCGGCGGTTGCCGTTGCCGGATACGTCGTCGCGCACTCGCTCCCGCTCCTCGTCGTCCTGCGGCTGCTCACGGGAGTTGGCGAGGCCATGGTCCTCGTCGGCGCGGCGACGATGATCACCGACCTCGCGCCCGAGCACCGCCGCGGCGAGGCGCTGAGCGTCTTCAGCCTCGGCCTCTGGGGCGGCCTGGCGCTCGGCCCCATGCTCGGTGAGCTCGTGCTCGGAGATGCGCGATTCGATGCCGTCTGGCTACTCGCCGCCTCGTGCTGCCTCGCGGCGGGACTGATCGGTCTCTTGCTCCCTGAGACGGCGCCGGCCCGAGACACGAAACGGGACTCGTCGGCACGGCTCGTCCATCCGGCGGCGATCGGACCGGGCATGGTGCTCGCCTTCACCGTTCTCGGTTTCGCAGGCCTCGGCACGTTCGGCGCCCTCTATGCGCGGGACCTGGGCCTGGACGGTGCGGGTTCCGTCTTCCTCGTGTTCTCGGCCGTCGTCGTCACGACGCGGATCCTCGCGCGGCAGGTACCCGACCGACTCGGGCCGAAGCGGACGTCGCGCATCGCGCTCAGCCTCATTGCTGCCGGCCTCTTCACGATCGGGCTGTGGAACGTCCCTGCAGGCCTGTTCGCCGGGACCGTCGTCGTCGCGTTCGGCCATGCGCTCGCGTTCCCGTCCCTGATGACGCTGGCGGTGAACGCAGGTCCGGCGAGCGAACGCAGCTCTGTCGTCGGCACGTTCAGCGCATTCACAGAGCTCGGCTTCCTCGTCGGCGCCCTGACCCTCGGCGCAATCGCATCGGCGGTCGGATACGACGGCGTGTTCGTCGTCTGCGCGTTCGGGCCGCTGCTCGGCGTCGTCGTGCTCTCGCGCATCTCCACACCGCAACCCCTTCCGGCTCCCGGAGCGGCATAGATGGAGACGCGCAAGCTCGGGCGCAGCGGAATCTCCGTCACGCGGATCGTCCTCGGCTGCGGCAACTTCGGCGGCGTCGGCTCGTCGCCCGCGTTCTTCGGCCAGGGAATCGCAAAAGACGAGGCGTTTCGGATCATGGACGCGGGCTGGGAGCTCGGCCTCACGACCTTCGACACCGCCGACGCGTACGGCGGCGGGCGCAGCGAGACCTGGATCGGCGAGTGGCTCGCCGGGAAGGGGCCTGCCGTCCGCGATGCGATCACGATCGAGACGAAGACCTTCAACCCCATCGCAGAGGGCGAGGATCGCGGTCTCTCCCACCATCGCATCCAGCGCCAGGTCGAGACGAGCCTCGGCCGTCTCGGCCTCGAGCGGATCCCGCTGTACATGGCGCACGCGTTCGACGCGGAGACTCCACAGGAGGAGACGCTCTCCGCGTTCGACGAGCTCGTTCGCGCCGGGAAGATCGGCGCCATTGGAGCCTCGAACTTCACGGCCGAGCAGCTCGCAGAAGCCGTCGAGATCTCCGAGCTCGAGGGCCTCGCGCGCTACGAGTGGATCCAGAACTCCTGCTCCCTCCTCGATCGCAACGACATCGAGACCGTCTTCCCCGTCTGCCACGAGCACGGGCTCGGGTACGAGGCCTTCGGTCCGCTCGCCGGCGGCTGGCTCGCGGGTCGCTACCGCCGGGGCGAGGACTACCCCGAAGGCTCACGGATGACGCAACGTCCCGACGGCTACCGGAAGTACGAGGCGGATTCAGTGTTCGACGGGCTCGAGTCGCTCGGGTCGGAGGCACGCGACCGTGGCGTCTCGATGGCAGGTCTCGCCATCGCCTGGTTGCTCGGTGTCCCGGAGGTTTCCGCCGTCGTCATCGGGCCGACGCGTGCAGAGCAGCTCGAGCCTGTTCGCGAGGCGCTCTCGCTCCGACTGACTCCCGCCGAGCACGTGCATCTGCGAGGCTTGTTCCCGTGATCGTGCTGAGCGAGCACGACGTCCGCGAGCTGCTCGACATGCCGTCGTGCATCGAGGCGATGGAAGAGGTACTCGCGTCGCTCGCACGCGGTGAGCTCTACAACCCGCTCCGCTCCATCGTCCGACCGGACAACGCGAACACGCTCCTCGGCCTCATGCCCGCGTACCGTGGTGCACCGACGAAGGCGTACGGGCTCAAGGAGATCGTGATCGTCCCCGACAACCCGTCGCGCGGACTGGACACACACATGGGCAGCGTCCTCCTCCACGACGGGGAGACGGGTGAGCTGCTGGCGATCATGAACGCGTCGCCGATCACGGAGATCCGGACCGCGGCGGTCTCGGCGGTCGCGACTCGAGCGCTCGGGCGCCCGGACGCGCAGCGGGTCGCAATCCTCGGCGCAGGCGCGCAGGCACGCGGGCACGTACACGCGATGCGCGCGGTGCTCGACGACCCGGAGATCAGGATCTGGGCACGCAACCTCGAGAAGGCGGAGGAGCTCGCAGGTGACGTCGGCGCGACAGTGTCCCCTTCCGTCGACGCCGCGCTCTTCGGAGCGGAGGTCGTGTGCACGACCACCGCCGCAACCGAGCCGATCATCGAGAAGCGGTGGCTCGCACGGGGTGCGCACGTGAACGCCGTCGGGTCGTGCTTCCCGACGACGCGGGAGCTCGACACCGAGACTGTGGCGGAGGCGTCGTTCTTCACCGACCGCCGCGAGTCGTGCCTCAGCGAGGCGGGCGACTTCATCCTCGCCGCGGCAGAAGGGGCGATCGGCCCCGACCACGTCAAGGCCGAGCTCGGAGAGGTGCTCGCGGGCATGCATCCGGGCCGGGAGCACGAGGACGAGCTCACGATCTTCGAGTCGCTCGGAATCGCCGTGGAGGACCTCGCCTCTGCCGAGCTCATCGCGCGCCGCGCGCGCGAGCGCGGTGCCGGCGTCGAGGCCCCCTTCTGATCCCACTCGCCGAGATCGAGGCCGCCCGGGAACGCATCGCCGGAACCGCCGTCCGCACGCCGCTCGTTCGCCTCCACGTCGACGACGCGCCGGCCGAGATCTGGCTCAAGCTCGAGAACCTGCAGCCGATCGGCTCGTTCAAGATCCGCGGCGCGGGGAATGCGGTTCTCAGCGCGCCGAGGGACGAGGTCGCGCGCGGGCTCGTGACCACGAGCACGGGGAACATGGCGCAGGGAGTCGCGTGGATGGCACGCGAGCTCGGAGTGCCTGCGACGGTGATCGCGCCGCACAACTCGTCGAAGTCGAAGCTGGCTGCGGTCGGAGCGATGGGTGGACGCGTCGTCGAGGTGACGTGGGACGAGTGGTGGGCGGCGATGGAGGCCGGAGGCATGGACGGCGTCGAGGGCTACTTCGTGCACCCGGTGCGCGACGAACGCGTCATGGCGGGGAACGGGACGATCGGCCTCGAGCTCGCGGAGGACCTCGAACAGTTCGACGCGGTCGTCATACCCTGGGGCGGCGGGGGGCTGACGACCGGGATCGCAAGTGCGCTCCGGGCACTGAGACCCGAGGCGCGCATCGTCGTCGTGGAGCCGGAGACCGGTGCGCCTGTGACGGCGACACTCGCCAACGGACGCGTTCTCGCGGCTGTCGAGTACACGCCGTCCTTTATCGACGGCGCGGGCTCGGGTGCGCTGCTGCCGGACATGTGGGAGCGCGCGGAGCCACTCGTCTCGGACGCCTACGCTGTCTCCCTCGCCGATGCGGCCGCCGCCGTCCGCGTGCTGGCCGAGCGAGCACGGATCGTCGCGGAGGGAGCGGCCGGGCTCGCGGTCGCCGCCGGGCTCGACGGCCGCGCGGGCACGGGCCGCATCGTCTGCATCGTCTGCGGGGGAAACATCGACGCGTCGCGGCTCGCGACGATCCTTGAGGGGGACGTCCCCGACTAGTCCCAGTCGACCAGCGTCCGCTGGAGACCGGCGACGCACTCCCGCTCGAGCGCCACGTGGCCGACGTCGCGGGCGTAGGCAGCCAGCGTGAGCCCGAGGAACAGCGCAAGCACACGCGCACGAAGGCGAGCCTCGTCATCGATCGGCCCGTACGCGTCGACGAAGCACCGCCGTCCTGCAGGCGGTAGGAGGAGCCAGACGAGCATGAGGTCGATCGCCGGGTCGGATCGACACATGTCCCCCCAGTCGATGACACCGCTCACCGAGCCGCCGGCAACCAGCAGGTGACGGACGTGGAGGTCGCCGTGGGTGAGCACGCGCCTCGTGCTCGGTGGTAGCCGCTCGCCCTCGTCGAGGAGTTCCTCGACGCGGTCTGCAGGCGCCCACACGTCGGACGACACCTCCGCTAGCCGCTCCCGCGTCCGAGTGACGCGAAACGGCGTGTCCGCACGACGAATCGGGTCGTCGGGAAGGACTCCACTCGGATCGACGGACGCGAGTGTCTCCGGCTCGTGGAGCACGCGAAGGAAGTGGCCAAGCGCAGTCCCAAGAGTTTCTCGCTCGTCGTCGTCGAGGCCCGCATCGCATGGCTCCAGCCCTGAGAGGAGCGGTGCTCCGAAGAACGGCCACGGGAACCGGTCACTCGGAACCCCGACGAAGCGAGGCTCGGGGATCGGCGCCGGGAGCAAGGGCCCGAGCCTGCCGAGCGCGGCGATCTCGCGCTCGACGCCGGGGATGGCGATCGCCCGTCGAGGGAACCGGAACGCCCAGCGTTCCTCGATCGCCCACACGGAGTTGTCCCAGCCCTCGCCCAGAAGGCGGGCAGAGTCTGCGTCGAGCTCGGGGAACTGCTCGCCCAGAAGGCGCCGCACGAGCTCCTCGTCGATCGCGACCTCTGCGTCCCACTCGGGCACCGCGGGAACCTACCGTTGAGGGCCAACGTTGAATCCCCAATGCGGACGGTCTCCATCACCGCCCTTCGCCGCATCGCGATCGGCGCCCAGGGTTACGCGGGACGTTCGCGCGCGGGGACACGGAGCGAGGTCGAAGATGCCATCAGGCGCCTCTCGTGCGTCCAGCTCGACTCGATCACGGCAGTGGAGCGAAGCCACCGCATCACGCTCGGCTCGCGAGTCGGCGCGTACCCGCGCGAGACCGTCTCGCGCCTCCTCGGCCAGGGACGCATCTTCGAGTACTGGGCGCACGAGGCGTGTCTCGTCCCGGTCGAGGAGTGGCCGCTCTTCCGTTCGCGCATGACGCGGCACCACCCGTGGCGGGGCGACGTCACGGCGGACCACCCGGAGCTCGCCGAGGAGGTGCTTGCGGCGATCCGCGAGCGTGGGCCACTGGCGTCGCGCGACTTCGAGGGCACGGGTGGCGGCGGGATGTGGAACTGGAAGCCCGCGAAGATGGTGCTCGAGTCGCTCTGGAACTCGGGTGAGATCGTCATCGCCGGCCGTGTGAGCGGGTTCCAGAGGCTCTACGACCTCGCGGAGCGCGTGATCCCACGTGAGGTGCTGGACGCGCCCGTTCCGGACGCGGCGACGCGCGATCGCGAGCTGACCCTGCGTGCCGTTCGCGCGAGAGGAGCATTGACGGAGCGAGGGGTCGCAGAGCATTGGCGCTTCAAGGGAGGGACTGCGCGTATCCGTCCGCACGCCGATGCCCTCGTGGCCGACGGGCTTCTCGAGCGCGTTCGCGTCGACGACGGCGAGGCCGACGTGCTCGTGGCAGCGGGCACCGATCTCGACCCGCCTTGCCCGACCGCCGCGGCGCTCCTGTCACCCTTCGACAACCTCCTTTGGGACCGGCCGTTCGCACGCCGGATGCTTGGCTTCGACCACGTCATCGAGGTCTACAAGCGGGCACACGAGCGGCAGTTCGGCTACTACGTCCTCCCTTTCCTCTGGCGGGACCGCATCGTCGGTCGAGCCGACCTCAAGTCGGAACGCGCCGAGGGAACGCTCGTCGTGAAGGCACTCCACCTGGAGCCGGGTGTCCGTCGCTCGGCCGCCCTCGAGGAGGGGTTCGACCGCGCTCTCGACCGGCTCCGCCGCGTGGTCGGACTCGAGAACGCGCAGCGCTGACGTCTGAGAAGCTCCGCGCGTGCACTGGCAGCTCGTCACGCTCGCGGTCATCCTTCTCGGCTTCGCGGCGATCTCGCGCCGCATCGAGGGGACATCCATCACTGCGCCGATGGTGTTCACGGCGGCGGGCCTCGTCGTTGGTGTCGAGGCGCTCGGGCTCGTCGACCCGTCGGCCACAGGCGCGGAGGTCAAGGTGCTGGCCGAGGCGACGCTTGCGGTCGTCCTCTTCTCGGACGCCTCCCGCATCGACCTGAAGGCGCTGCGCAGCGCCCTCGGGATCCCTGCCCGCCTCCTCGGGATCGGTCTCCCGCTGACGATCGTCGCGGGCTTCCTCGTCGCCGTCGTGCTGCTCGACGACCTCACGTGGTCGGAGGCACTCGTGATCGCGATCATCCTCGCGCCGACGGACGCGGCGCTCGGGCAGGCGGTGGTGACCTCTCCGCAGCTCCCGGTGCGGATTCGCCAGAGCCTCAACGTGGAGAGTGGCCTGAACGACGGCATCTGCGTGCCGCTCTTCTTCATCGCCGTGGCGATCGCGCTCGCGGAGGATGGCGCGATCGGCAACGGACACGCGGCTCAGCTCGTCGCCGAGAAGATCGGGTACGGCATCCTCGGCGGCCTGGTGGCCGGCACGCTTGCTGCCGCCGTCGTCGTGCACGCGAGCGCGCGACGCTTCATCGACGAGACGTGGCTTCAGGTCGTCCCTGTCGTGGGCGCGCTGCTCGCGTTCGGGCTCGCCGAGGCGATCGAGGGCTCGGGGTTCATCGCGGCGTTCGTGGGGGGCGCCGTCTTCGGGGGCATGCGACGCGGCCGCGGCGGCGACGTCTCGTACCTCATCGAGCAGTCGGGCGCCGTCCTCGCGGCCGTGACGTTCGTCGTCTTCGGTGCGGTGCTGCTCGGACCCGCGATTGGCGACCTCACGTGGCAGATCGCGCTCTACGCGGTCCTCAGCCTCACGGTCGTGCGGATGCTGCCGGTCGCGGTCTCGATGTTGGGAACCGGTGCGCGTCGACCGACGGTCGGCTTCCTCGGCTGGTTCGGGCCGCGGGGGGCTGCGTCGATCGTGTTCGCGCTTCTCCTACTCGAGGAGGAGAAGACGCTTCCGGGCGAGGGCGTGCTTCTCACGACCGCCTTCGTCACCGTCGGGTTGTCGGTGCTCGCGCACGGGGCTACGGCCGCGCCGTTCGCACGCAGCTACTCGGACTGGCTCGCTCGGCGACCGGAGCCGTCGCCGGTCGAGTCCGGCGACGAGGCGGCGGTGCGTTGGCGGCTCCAGCACGAGCGGAAGCCCGAGTGAGGATCGTCTCGACGGAAGAGGCGCGCAGGATCGCCGTCCGTGCGCAGCTCCTCGACGGGTCCGCGACGACGATCCTCGACACGGTCCGGCGGCTCGGCTTCCTCCAGATCGACCCGATCTCGACGGTCGCACCGACACAACAGCTCGTCCTCTGGAGCCGGCTCGGTCCGTACGACGTCGCGGAGCTCGACCGGCTGCTGTGGGACGAGCGGAAGCTCTTCGAGTGGAGCGCCCACATCTGGCCGATCGAGCTCTATCCGCTCGTTCGCGCACGCATGCGCCGGCGGCGGACCGGGAAGTACGCCCACGAGCGGCGGGCCAGCGAGCTACTCCGCACGAATGCCCGCTTCGTGCGCTTGATGCTCGGGGAGCTCGAGCGCAACGGGCCGATGCTCTCGCGCGACATCGAGGGCGACGCGAAGCGAACGTGGACGTCCCACGCCTGGTTCGGCGACCGGAACGTCGCGCTCCTCCTCGAGATCCTCAACAACCGCGGCCGCGTCGCGATCGTCGGCCGGCGCGGAGGGCAGCGGCTGTGGGATCTCGCGGAGCGCTGGTATCCGGAAGCCGAAACGATGCCGCTCCGCGACGCGGAGAGGCTGCTCGCCGAGCAGCGCTTCCGCGCCCTCGGTGTGCGGCTGACGGAGAAGGGTTGGGAGGCTCATCCCGAGGCCATCGACGGCGACGTTCCGGATCGCGTCACGTTCCTCTCCCCCTTCGACCGGCTGATCCACGACCGCGACCGCGCCGAGGCGCTCTTCGACTTTCGCTACCGGCTCGAGATGTACGTCCCGAAGACGAAGCGCGAGTACGGCTACTACGTGCTCCCCGTCCTCGTCGGCGACCGGCTCGTGGGGAGAATCGAGCCCGTCGTGGACCGGAAGACGGGGACGCTGCAAGTCGTCGGTGCCTGGGGAGACAGGTCTCGGGCCGATGAGGCACTCGCGAGCCTCGCCCGCTGGCTCGGCGCCGAGGAGACACGCCTTCCCTAGGATCTTTCCCGGATGCACTTCGAGACGCGGGCGATCCACGAGGGGCAGGAGCCCGACCCGGCCACGGGCGCCATCACGACGCCGATCTACCAGACGTCGACGTATGTGCAGGACGCGGTTGGCGTCCACAAGGGCTACGACTACGCTCGGGTAGCCAATCCCACGAGAACGGCACTGCAGGAGTGCATCGCGTCGCTCGAGGATGCGAAGCACGGCCGCGCGTTCTCGTCGGGCCTCGGCGCGGTGACGACGCTCATGCACCTGCTCTCGCCGGGCGATCGGGTCGTCGCCGTGAACGACGTCTACGGCGGGATCTACCGCATGTTCACTCAGGTGTACGAACCGAAGGGCTACCACTTCACGTTCCTCACGCCCGAGCAGATCTCGACCGGACTCGCGGAGCACCTCGACGAGCGGACGCGGTTCGTCTGGCTCGAGACGCCGACGAATCCGGCGCTGAACATCGTCGACATCGCCGCCGCGGCGGATGCAGCACACGCCGTCGGCTCGGTCGTGATCGTCGACAACACCTTCGCGACGCCGTACCTCCAGCAGCCGCTCGCGCTTGGCGCGGACGTGGCGCTGCACTCGACGACGAAGTATCTCGGCGGCCACTCCGACGTCGTCGGCGGCTTCGTCGCGACGAACGACGACGGCATGGGCGAGCAACTTGCGTTCCTGCAGAAGTCGCTCGGGGCGATCCCCGGGCCGTTCGACGCATGGCTCGTCCTGCGAGGAGTGAAGACGCTCGCCGTGCGCATGGACCGTCACTGCGCGAACGCGGTCGCGGTGGCTGCCTACCTCGAACGCCATCCTCGCGTCGCTCGTGTGCTGTACCCGGGCCTGCCGTCGCACCCGGGACACGCGATCGCGGCCCGCCAGATGCGCAACTTCGGCGGGATGGTCTCGTTCCTCCTCGAGGACGAGCAGGAAGCTCTCGACCTCGTCGCACGCACGAAGATCTGGAAGCTCGCGGAGAGCCTCGGCGGGGTCGAGAGCCTCATCGAGCACCCCGCCCGGATGACGCACGCATCGACGGCCGACGCACCTTTCGCGGTGCCCCCCACGCTCATCCGCCTGTCGGTCGGCATCGAGTCAGCCGACGATCTGCTCGACGACCTCGAGTCGGCGCTCGCCGGATGACGCAGGTCATCGATCTCGGCCATCAGGGGCCGGGCATCGTCGCCTGCTACCTGCTCGAGACGGACGACGGCCCCGCGCTCTTCGACTGCGGACCCACGACCTGCATTCCCGCGCTGAAGGCAGGCCTCGCCGAGCGGAGCCTCGAGCTGGGCGATGTCCGCCACCTCCTCCTCTCGCACATCCACCTCGATCACGCCGGCGCGGCCGGGGTGCTCGTGCGTGAGCAGCCCGATCTGCAGGTGCACGTCTCCGAGATCGGCGCGCCCCACCTCGTCGACCCGTCGAAGCTGGACGCGAGCGCGCGACGCCTCTACGGCGATGCCTTCGACGAGCTCTGGGGCGAGCTCGCTCCCGTGCCTGCCGAGAACGTCCACGTCGTCGGCGACCGCGTGGTCGGGCTCGAATGCTTCCCGACACCCGGACATGCGTGGCACCACGTCTCGTACCTCGAAGCCGACGGAACGCTCTACGCCGGCGATGCCGCCGGCGTTCGGCTCGAGGGAGCCACGTTCGTCATGCCTCCTTGCCCGCCACCGGAGCTCGACCTCGAAGCCTGGGAGCGGACGATCGAGCAGATCGAGCGCCGTGC
This sequence comes from uncultured Gaiellaceae bacterium, assembly GCA_963709715.1. GTDB lineage: Bacteria > Actinomycetota > Thermoleophilia > Gaiellales > Gaiellaceae > GMQP-bins7. Next base: position 10,812 of record CAVPXQ010000010.1, on the reverse strand, counting down.
CCCCGCCAGCCTGGCCCTCATCCACTTCGGCGTCGTCGACGACGGGGTCGAAGAGCACCTCGCCTCGCTGCGTGGAACGCTCGGACGTTGGGGGGAGCGCGTCGAGGACGGTATGGACGAGGCGGCGTTCATCGCCGCCGCACGGTACGACGTCTCCCAGACCGACCCCGACCTCGTCGACCAGTACGAACGGGCGGGCCCGTACTGGCACCACTACCGCGGTATCGAGCGCTACTGGCGCAAGAAGCGCGAAGGGGCCTAGTCGTCGAAGGCGTGCGCCTCGAGGTCGTCGAGGGAGACGAACTCGAGAGCCGATGCATGCGTCGCCTCGAGGACGACGGGCGGCGCGACTCCGGCCTCGAGCGCCTCCTGCCAGCGCCCGGCGACGACACACCAGCGGTCGCCCGGCACGAGCCCGGGGAACATCCACTGCGGCTGCGGCGTCGAGAGGTCGTTCCCGGCCGCCTTCGAGAACCCGAGGAACTCCGCGGTCATCACGGCGCACACGGCGTGGAAGCCGGGATCGCGGCCCTCGGTCCGGCAGTGGCCGTCGCGGAAGAACCCCGTCAGTGGATCGAAGGAGCAGGACTCGAGCTCGCCTCCGAGGACGTTCACACCAGAAGGCTACGACCCGGACACGATCTCTGGATGTAGCGTGGTCGTGCTGCCAATTACCGGGAGGGAGGAGTCACATGTCAACCGCCCCCGAGACGATCGTGTTCATCCACGGCCTCTGGATGACTCCACGCAGCTGGGAGCACTGGGCGTCGCGGTACGAGGAGCGGGGCCACACCGTCATCGCCCCCGCCTGGCCGGGGTTCGAGGTCGAGGTCGAGGCGCTGAACGCAGATCCGTCGCCGATCGCGGAGCTCGAGCTGGACCAGGTCATCGACCACTACGACGAGTTCATCCGCGGGCTCGAGAGCCCGCCGATCATCATCGGGCATTCGATCGGCGGCGCGATCACGCAGGTGCTGATCGATCGCGGCCTCGGCTCCGCGGGCGTCGGCATCGCGTCTGCGACCGTGAAGGGCGTCTTCGACCTGCCGCTCTCGACGCTGCAAGGCGTCCTCGCCGGTGCTCCGCAACCCGTTCAACCGCGGAAAGGCGATTCCGCTCGACGAGAAGCAGTTCCACTACGCCTTCGCGAACACGCTGACGCAGGAAGAGTCGGACGAGATCTACAAGCGCTACCACGTCCCGGCGGCGGCGAGCGTGCTCTTCGACATCGCGTTTGCCAACCTCCATCGCCATCCGATCACGGAGGTCGACTTCGAGCGCGACGATCGGGCGCCGCTGCTCCTCATCGCCTTCGACGAGGACCACATCGTCCCGGCGAACGCCAGCCGGCACAACGCCGAGAAGTACGAGAAGTCGAGCGCGATCACCGAGTTCAAGGAGTTCTCGGGACGACCGCACTTCCCGGGCGCTCCGGGTTGGGAGGAGGTCGCCGACTACGCCCTCGACTGGGCGGTCGAGAACACCGGCGCACATGCGTCGACGCTCTCCGGGGCACGCTCGAGCGACACCTAGAGGCTTGATGTGAAATTGGCGCGAGGTCGGAGACGGTCACGACCAAGCCGGGCGACGACGGCGCGACTCGTGCAGGCTTGAAGCCTGTGCGAGGCGTGACGGTGGCGATCCGGCGCAGTGTCGTGGCCGCCATCCGGCCCGTGTGAATTTCACATCAAGCCTCCAATCCCAGCAGGCATACGGCCCGTTCGCGCGGGCCGTACGGCCTCGCAGTTCTCCGATCGCGGGCGTACGCTTCGCTCGCGATGCACGCGGGCTCGAAGACGCGCCGTGACTGGCTGACGGGACTCGCAGCGGGCGTCGGCGCCGTCGCTACCGTCACGGTGGCGATCGAGCTCCTCGACGACGTGGTCCCGGTGCTGAGCCTCGGGGTGCTCTACGTGTTCGCGGTCCTCCTGATCGCGATCTTCTGGGGGCCGCTCGTCGCGATCCCGGTCGCCGTCGGGAGCATGCTCGCGTTCAACTTCTTCTTCCTGCCGCCCCTCTACACGTTCACCCTCGCCGACCGCAGCAACTGGCTCGCGCTCGCCGTCTACGTGGTGACGGCGATCGTGGTGGGAAGCCTCGCGTCCCGCTATCGCACCCGCGGCGCGGAGGCCGAGCAACGCGAGCGGGAGTCCGCCCTGCTCGCGGACATCGCAGCCGACCTGCTGCGCGGAATCGGTCTCGCCGAGAGCATCGGGCGCATCGAGGAACGGACTGCCGCCGTTCTCGGCGTCTCGAGCGTCAGGATCGGGCTCGGCGAGCATCCACGGACCTCGTCTCACGAGTCGCCGCACACGCTCACCGTGGGCGGACGCACGATCGGCGTGCTGTACACGCCGGAGAACGAGGAGCCGGCCCTCGGACCGCAGCGTCGACTGCTTCCCGCACTCGCCGCGCTTCTCGGAGTCACGCTCGAGCGCGAGGCGCTTGCGCGCGAGGCGGTGGAGGCCGAGACCCTCCGGCGAAGCGACACCGTGAAGACCGCCGTGATCCAGGCGGTCTCACACGACCTGCGAACGCCGCTCGCGACGATCGAGCAAGCCCTCGACGGACTCGAGAGCGGCGAGCTGGCGCTGTCGGACGACGATCGCGTCGCACTACTGGAGACGATTCGCTCGGAGCACGGTCGCCTGAAGCGACTCGTCGAGAATCTCCTCGACCTCTCGCGCCTGCAAGCGCGAGCCGCCGAGACACGCCCCGAGCTGTGGACGGTAGACGAGCTCGTCGCGCAGGCGCTCGACGACCTCGGCGGAGCCGAGCGTGTCGTCGTCTCGGCACCGAGCGAGCTGCCGCCGGTTCGCGTCGACGCCACCCAGATCCAGCGTGCGCTGGCGAACGTGCTCGAGAACGCTCTGCGGGTCTCGCCCTCCGACGAGCCCGTGAGCGTCCGTCTGACCGCGACCCGCCAGGACGTGCTGATCCGCGTGACGGATCGCGGGCCCGGCATCCCCGAGTCAGAGCGCGACCGGATCTTCGAGCCCTTCCATCGCGTTGCCGGACGTCCCGATGAGCCCGGAGCAGGTCTCGGGCTGGCCATCGCGCGCGGGTTCACCGAGGCGAACGGGGGCCGCATGTGGCTCGAGTCGCGCGAGGGACAGGGCGCGTCGTTCGTGCTCGCGTTCCCCCTGGTCGAGCTTCCCGCACCAGTCCCCGTATGACGCGCATCCTCGTCGTCGACGACGAGCCTCAGTTCCTCCGCGCCCTTCAGACGAACCTCCGTGGCGCAGGGTACGAGGTCGTCACCGCGAGCACCGCGGAAGAGGCCTTGAGCTCGGCCGGGCTGCATCCGCCGGAGGCGATCATCCTCGACCTGCTCCTGCCCGACGGACGAGGGACGGACGTGTGTCGCGACCTCCGGACGTGGACCGATGCGCCGATCATCCTCGTGTCGGCAGTCGGCGACGAGGAGGAGAAGATCGCCGCGCTCGACGCCGGCGCCGACGACTACGTCACGAAGCCGTTCGCGATCGGCGAGCTCCTTGCGCGTCTCCGTGCCGCGTTGCGTCGGGTCGGCCCGCCGACCGAGCCGACGCTGATCGTCGACGAGCTCGTCGTCGACCTGGAGAAGCGGTCCGTGGCGATGCGCGGTGAGCCGGTACACCTGACGCCTCACGAGTTCGAGCTGCTCCGCGTTCTCGCCCAGAACGAGGGCAAACTGCTGACGCACAAGACGATCCTGCGCGAGGTCTGGGGCCCTGCGTACCAGCTCGAGTCGAGCTACCTGCACGTCTTCGTGTCGCAGCTGCGACGGAAGCTCGAGGCGGATCCCGCGCGACCGCGCTACATCCTGACCGAGCCCGGCGCCGGGTACCGGCTCGTGAACCCGGCAGATCGGCCTTAGACGACCTTTAGATCGTTCCCGCGAAGCATTAGACCGCCCTCAGACCGGCGTGCCTAGCTTGAAGGTATGTCCGAGACCTTCCAAGCGAGCTCTCCGGAGCGTGGAGTGCACAAGCCGCTTCGGGCGGTGTGGAGCCGCCTCAAGGAGCTGAAGGCACGCCGCACCTTGCGCGCTGCACGCTGGGCCGCCGACGCGGAGTTGCTGCGCCGGAACACGACGCCCTTGCGCCTCGCCTGGCGCGCCGAGGAGCTGGTCGCCCCGAAGAATCGACTCGACCTCGCTCACACCCTGCGCTCCCTCGTGCGCGAGTCCGCTCCCCGCTACCTTCCGAGCTCATCACCCGTCAACCGGCTCGCAGTGAGGGCCGAGGCCGAGACGCTGCTCGCGGTCGCGGCGCGACTCGCGGATCTCGAGAAGCCCGTTGCACCACGCGGTGTCGTCTTCATCGAGCGCCTGCTCGTCGACGGCTCCGGCCCGCTCTACGATCGCGAGCTCGTCGACGACCTGCCCGTCTTCCTCGACACGGCGCTCGACGCACTCGAGCCCCGCTGATGGTCGAGCTCCTCGGCATCGTCATCGCACTTCTCTGCTTTGCAGCGGCCTTCGGGCTGATCGTGCTCTTGGACCGCGTCTGATGTCCGGCGGCGACATCTTCGGCCTGCTCGTGACGCTCCTCGTCTTCGCTTATCTCGTGTACGTCCTCTTCCGGGGCGAGAAGCTGTGACCGGCAACGGTATCGCGCAGATCTCCGTCTACCTCGTCGTCCTGACGCTGCTCGCATATCCGCTCAGCGCCTACATGGCGCGCGTGTACTCGGGAACGCTGCGGCTCCCTCGCTGGCTGACCGCCCCCGAGCGCGGCTTCTACCGCCTCGTCGGGACGCGGGCAGACCAGGAGCAGGGCTGGAAGCCGTACGCGATCACCGCGCTCGTCTTCATGTCCGTCTTCGCGGTCCTGCTCTACGCCTTGCTGCGCCTCCAGGGGAATCTCCCGCTCAACCCGGACGGACTCGCGGGCGTCAACTCGTGGGTGTCGATGAACACGACCGCGAGCTTCATCACGAACACGAACTGGCAGTACTACGGCGGCGAGTACACGATGTCGTATCTGAGCCAGATGGCCGGGCTCGCGGTGCAGAACTTCGTCTCCGCCGCGCTCGGGATGGCCGTGCTCGCAGCGGTGATCCGCGGCTTCGCCCGCCGTACGGCGAGCACGGTCGGAAACTTCTGGGTCGACCTCTACCGGTCGCTCGTCTACATCCTGCTCCCGCTCGCGGCGATCCTGGCGGTCCTGCTCATCTCGCAGGGGGTCGTCCAGACCTTCGACGGCGCCGCCACGGCGACCACGCTCGAGGGCGCACAGCAGACGATCGCGCGCGGCCCGGCCGCCTCGCAAATCGCGATCAAGCAGCTCGGGACGAACGGCGGCGGGTTCTACAACTCGAACTCCGCCGTGCCCTTCGAGAACCCGAACTCCTTCACGAACTTTCTCGAGATGATCTCGATCCTCCTCATCCCGGTGGCGCAGGTGTTCATGTTCGGGCGCATGGTCGGATCACGCCGCCAGGCCTATCCGATCTACGCGGCGATGATGGCGATGACCGTCATCGGGATCGCCGTTGCGCTCCCCGCAGAGCAGCACGGATCCCAGGTCCTGCGTGACTCCGGCGTGAACATCACGGCCGGCGACGGGTCGAGCGGAGGCAATCTGTCGGACAAGGAGGTCCGCTACGGCATCGCCTCCACGGTCAACTGGGCGGTCGTCACGACGAACGCGTCCAACGGCTCCGTCAACGGCGGCCACGACGCCTTCACCGCGACCGGCGGCGCGGTTCCGATCACCAACATGTTCACGGGCGAGGTGATCTGGGGCGGTGTCGGCTCCGGTCTCTACGGAATGTTCTTCTACATCGTCATGGCGGTCTTCATCGCCGGGCTGATGGTCGGACGCACGCCGGAGTACCTCGGCAAGAAGATCGAGGCGAAGGAGATCAAGCTCGCCGCGGTCGGTGCGCTCCTCGTGCCGACGATGGTGCTGATCCTCACCGCGATCGCGGTAGTGACGGATCGCGGGCTGGCATCCATGTACAACCCCGCCGCGCACGGCTTCTCCGAGGCCCTCTACGCCTACGACTCCCAGTCCAACAACAACGGCAGCGCATTCGCCGGGTACGGCGCCACGGAGTTCTCGACGCTCGTGGGCTCGATCGGGCTCTGGCTCGGCCGCTTCGCGCCGCTCATCGCAGCGCTCGCCCTCGGCGGTACGCTCGCGGCGAAGAAGACGGTCCCGCCTTCGGCCGGCACTTTCCGCACCGACGGCGCGACCTTCGCGGTCCTCCTCGTCGGCGTCGTGATCCTCACGGCCGGTCTGATGATCTTCCCGGCGCTCACGCTCGGGCCGATCGTGGAGGCGCTCTCACCATGATCCTGCGCACATTCGGTCGTTCGGTCATCGCGGCGGTCGTCCTCACGGTGGCCTTCGGGCTGATCTATCCGATCGCCTTCACCGGCTTCGCGCAAGTCGCGTTCGCGGATAAGGCGGACGGAAGCCTCGTCGAGCGCGACGGCAAGATCGTGGGCTCGAAGCTCGCCGCGCAGGCGTTCACGAAGCCGCAGTACTTCCACCCACGCCCCTCCGCCACGGCTCCCGAGTACAACGCGGGCGCCACGACCTTCGCGAATCTCGGTCCGACCAATCCCGACCTCGCGAAGGCCGTGCAGGAGCGAGCCCTCGCGATCCTGAAGCTCGAAGGCCCGTACAACCCCGGCTTCGAGCTGAACGACATCCCCGTCGACGCCGTCACGACCTCCGCCTCGGGCATCGATCCGCACATCTCGCCGGCGAACGCACAGATGCAGGCGGCGCGCGTCGCGAAGGAGCGTGGCCTCTCCGCGCAGCGCGTCCAGGATCTGATCGACGCGAACACGGACGGCCGTTGGCTCGGGATCTTCGGTGAGCCCGGCGTGAACGTCCTCGAGCTCAACCTCGCCCTCGACGAGGAGACGGCATGACCAAGACCACACAGAGCATCTTCTCGCGCGACATCGTCTTCGCCGCGATCGGCGACTCGTTCCTCAAGCTCGATCCGAGGACGCTCTTCCGCAACCCCGTCATCTTCATCGTCGAGATCGGCAGCGTCGTCACGACCGCGATCTTCCTCCGCGACCTCTTCTCGTCCAGCGACAGCGAACCGCTCTGGTTCACGGGAACCGTCGCACTCTGGCTGTGGCTCACGGTCCTCTTCGCGAACTTCGCCGAAGCGATCGCCGAGGGTCGGGGCAAGGCGCAGGCGAACGCGCTCCGCGCGACCCGCACGACTACCACCGCGTTCCGGCGGTCGGACACGGGAGGCCTCGAGGAGATCCCGGCGGCGGACCTCCGGCGTGGCGACATCGTCGTCGTCGAGGCCGGGCAGATCATTCCCGCAGACGGTGAGATCGTCGAAGGCGTCGGCTCCGTCGACGAGTCCGCGATCACGGGCGAGTCCGCTCCGGTGATCCGCGAGGCGGGCGGCGACCGCTCGGCCGTCACCGGCGGCACGCGGCTGCTCTCGGACCGGCTCGTCATCGAGGTCACACAGGAGCCGGGCCAGTCCTTCCTGGACCGGATGATCGCCCTCGTCGAGGGCGCCGAGCGCCGGAAGACCCCGAACGAGATCGCGCTCAACATCCTCCTGGCCGGGCTGACGATCACGTTCCTGACGGTGACCGTGACCTTGCGGCCGTTCGCGATCTACGCCGGGACGGAGCTGTCCCAGACCGTCCTCATCGCACTGCTCGTCGCCCTCATCCCGACCACGATCGGTGCACTGCTGTCGGCGATCGGCATCGCGGGGATGGATCGTCTCGTGCAGCGCAACGTGCTCGCGATGTCCGGCCGGGCCGTCGAGGCCTCGGGCGACGTCGACGTCCTCCTGCTCGACAAGACGGGAACCATCACGCTCGGGAATCGGCAGGCTGCCGAGTTCCTCCCGGTAAGCGGTGTCGACGAGCTCGACCTTGCCCAGGCCGCGCAGCTCTCCTCACTGGCCGACGAGACGCCCGAAGGGCGCTCCATCGTCGTTCTGGCGAAGGAGCGCTTCGGCCTGCGTGAGCAGGAGCTCGGCGACCACGAGTTCATCCCGTTCTCCGCCTCGACGCGGATGAGCGGCGTCGACATGAACGGGCGCAGCCTGCGCAAGGGCGCCGCCGACGCGGTCAAGCGGTTCGTCTCCGAAAACGGCGGGCAGGCTCCCGCGGAGCTCGACACGCTCGTGCACGGTGTCGCGCAGTCGGGCGGCACGCCACTCGTCGTCGCCCAGGACAACTGGGTGCTCGGCGTAGTGCACCTGAAGGACATCGTCAAGGGCGGGATGAGCGAGCGCTTCGACGAGCTGCGCCGCATGGGAATCCGCACGGTGATGATCACCGGCGACAACCCCGTCACCGCTGCCGTCATCGCCGAGGAATCCGGTGTGGACGACTTCCTCGCGGAGGCGACGCCCGAGCGGAAGCTCGAGCTCATCCGTGAGGAGCAGGCACGCGGCCGGATGGTCGCGATGACCGGCGACGGGACGAACGACGCCCCCGCACTCGCGCAGTCCGACGTCGGCGTGGCGATGAACACAGGGACGACGGCGGCCAAGGAGGCCGGCAACATGGTCGACCTCGACTCGAATCCGACGAAGCTCATCGAGATCGTCGAGGTCGGAAAGCAGCTCCTCATCACCAGAGGGGCACTCACCACGTTCTCGATCGCCAACGACGTCGCGAAGTACTTCGCCATCCTCCCGGCGATCTTCGCGACCACCTACGCCACGACCCCGGGTGCGGACGGCCCACTCGGGGACCTCAACGTGATGAATCTCGGCAGTCCCTACAGCGCGATCATCTCGGCGATCATCTTCAACGCGCTGGTGATCCCCGCCCTCGTGCCGCTTGCGCTGCGGGGCGTGAAGTACCGGGCGATCGGCGCGACGGCGCTCCTCCGACGCAACCTGCTGATCTACGGGCTCGGCGGAGTGATCCTGCCGTTCATCGGCATCAAGCTGATCGACCTGCTCATCCACAACGTCTTCGGCGCATAACCTCGAGGCATGCGCGGCCGCTACCGCATCCTCTTCGGCATGGCGGCCGGAGTCGGCAAGACCTACCGGATGCTGCAAGAGGGACGCCAGGCGCAGGCGGACGGGAGGGACGTCGTGATCGGATACCTCGAGCCGCACGACCGCCCGGCGACCGCGGTGCTCGCGGAGGGTCTCGAGGTCGTGCCGCGGTTGCGCATCGAGCACAGCACGCTCGAGCTCGAGGAGATGGACGTCGACGCGGTGATTCGACGCACGCCCGAACTCGCGCTCGTCGACGAGCTCGCTCACACGAACGCGCAGGGCTCGCGGAACGAGAAGCGCTACCAGGACATCGAGGAGATCCTCGGCGCAGGGATCGACGTCATCTCCACGGTCAACATCCAGCACCTGGAGAGCCTCAACGACGCCGTGTTCGAGCTCACCGGCGTTCGGGTTCGCGAGACGTTCCCCGACCGCATGCTCGACGAGGCGGACGAGGTCATTCTGGTCGACATCTCACCCGAGGCGCTCCAGGACCGGCTGCGAGCCGGCAAGGTCTACCCCGGCGGGCAGGCGGAGCGGGCGCTCCTGAACTTCTTCCGCCAGGACAACCTCTCGGCCCTCCGCGAGCTCGCGTTGCGCGAGGTCGCAGAGGACGTCGAGGCGCGGCGCGGATCGACGGTGCTCGACCCGCTCAGCAAGCAGGCGGTCGGGGAGCGCGTGCTCGCGCTCGTCGAGCCGCAGCCGCGATCACAGCGCGTGCTCCGCCGTGCGTGGAGATCCGCGCAGCGGCTGGGGGGTGACATCGACGCGCTGTGGATGCGGCGGCCGGGTCAGCAGCTCGATCCGGAGGAGGCGACGCAGCTCGCCGCTCTTCGACGGCTCGCCTCCATCCTCGGCGTCCACTTCCTCGAGGAGGAGGGGGACGATCTGGTCGACGCGGTGCGCCGAGTGGCCGCCGAGCGCGGCTCGACGTACATCTTCGTCGGCACGCCCGACGAGCGGCGCTGGGTCGAGATCACGCGCGGATCGCTGATCTCGCGCATGATTCGCGAGCTGCCCGGCATCGACATACGCGTGGTCGCGCACCGGGCGCTGAGAGACGAGCTGCGCCAGTGAGGCTCTTCCGGAAGCCCGATCCCGCGCGTCGACCGGGTCAGCCACGACTGCTCGTGCCGTTCAGCGACCGTCAGCTCGATCCGACTGTCCTCGACGCGGCGCTGCGAATCGCCCGCGCCGAGGACGCTGTGCTCGTGCCCGCATACCTCCTCGTCGTCCCGCTCGAGTTCAGCCTCGACGCGCCGGTGCAGCACGCCGAGCTCGGCCGGGCGATGCCGATCCTCGAAGCCGTCGAGCTCGCAGCGCGTCGGGCGAGAGTCCCGGTCGACGCGCGTATCGAGCGCGGGCGCTCGCCGATCGACGTGCTCAGCCGGCTCTGGGAAGTCGAGTCGTTCGACCGCGTCGTCGTCCCCGCGCCGGCGCCGGGGCGTGCCGGCTTCTCCGCAAAAGACATCTCCTGGATGCTCGAGCACGCTCCGGGAGAGGTACTCGTCCTGCGGCCGGCGTCCAACGGCAACGACGGATCGGCCGCTACGCCCAGCCCGTGACGAGCCACTGTCGGCGCCGGAAGCGCGCTCCCATCAGGCTGAGCCGCACGACGATCAGCACGACGAGCGCCGCCCACACGCCGCGGATCCCCCAGTCGCTCTGCACCGCGGCCAGAAGCACCACAGCACACGCGACGAACGCCGCGACCATCGACAGGGCGAGAAACGGCCCGTCGCTCGCGCCGATGAGGATCCCGTCGAGTGCGAACACGGCGCCGTTCAACGGTTGCATGAGAGCGAAGAGCGGCCACAGGAGCGCGGCCTGGTCGAGCACGGACGCGTCGTCGGTGAACACCCGCGGC
>CAVPXQ010000009.1:0-344707 GCA_963709715.1 uncultured Gaiellaceae bacterium | reverse complement strand
GACACCCGTGTTGCGCGCCCTGGAGACCCACGTGCTGTGTTCGGCGGCCGCCGTCACGACGATCTGCGACGGGCTTCGCCGGGACATCCTACTCCTTGCCCATAGTATGGGCAAGAGGACTGTTTTGGACGCACTCAACCAAGCGGCACAGCAGTTCTCCAAAAAGCCTCTCACAGAACTCATCTTCGCTGCGCCTGACGTTTAGGTATTCAATCCAGGGACTGGATTGCGGGTGTTCGTCCTATTGCCCGAGGCTTGACGCTTTACGCTTCTTCAAGACAAGGCGTTACTCGCATCCAAGAAAGCCAGTGCCGGTGCAAGAGCTGGTGATATCATGAGGGATGGTCAGTGCTGGGAATGGACTGACAGCATCGATGTCACTAACGTCGGCGCAGAACTTTTTGGTTTAAATCATAACGTATTTGCAAGAACTGATTGTGAATTGACGACATTGGCCGAATTTTTGTTGACGGCAAGCGTCCTGTAAATGCTCGGAGCCCGCAAGACGCGCATGCTAAGTGAAATCAGATCCTCCACGCTATTGGCGTTACCCTGAGCGGGAGCCAGGGCCCATTGCACCATAAGGTACGTACCCGCTCTTTGCGAAAAGCGGAGCAGGTGGCGCTAAAAGCGGAGCAGGTGGCGTCAAGTTGGGTGCGGTATGCCGGTAGCTGTGGGCTGATGTTGTCTTTCGTGGGCGATATAACGAAACTGTTTTAAATATTTTTCTTGACTGGAATCGATCCTTTTGTGTACCGATCACCCTAAGCATACCTTCAAACGTGCAGCTGATCGTAGTAAGTCATGTTTGCACGGTATGCTAGAACACTGTCTTGAGTGGAGAACTCATGCTATTTCCCACGATCTGGATAAAACGATCGCGACGGATTAGACATCATCGAAAATGAGCAATGTGATGGTGGGACGGGCGGGTTACCAACTGGAGTGACTGAAGCGCCAGATGGGACAGTGATGAAGGTGAGTGGCCAAATGGACCTCGTTGAGCTGGAGTTCGGCTTGCACCGGCGCGAGGCTGAGACCTACTGGTTTGACTCCTGGTCAGTAGGCCGGATAGCGACGCTGGAGACGAGGGTAATTTCGAAGTTTCCGGTCGACAAAATCGATATCGAAACCCTCTGCTAAAAGAAATTTGACGTCTATGCCCACGGCCGTCTGCTTGCCGAAGTGTCTGTTTGCAGATCCCAAGGTGCGGACAGCCTTCGCCGTACGCGTGATAGCCGACGACAGCAATAAGGCGCTTCGTCTGCGGCTCCTGGTTGGGCCGAGCGCACCAGAGCTTCACGGCTTATTTTGGGAGTCTCTGATAATCCTGACCTACCCGGGCTTACCACCGTTTACTTGGCGAACGGATCCTGCTCTCGCGTACCTCACCAGCGTGCACTTGGCGCCCGGTGTGACGCCGCCCGAGGCAATTCGTGGTCGATCCTGATCGCCATCGAACCGACGTGGAATCCTCTATCGGCCCGGCGGTCGCGCTTTGCGGCGCTAACGTCGCCGCGGAGTTAGAGCGAGCCAAAGCTGGTTTGGAGGGTATTGCGTGTGCCGAGCTCGCCTCCGGCGGCAATGCGACGATTGATGAATTGGTGAGGCAACTGCGGGATGGCTGTGATGTGCTTTACCTTGTGTGTCACGGCGCCCTGGTTGAGGGCGAGGCCTGGCTCTTGGCTTGAGGATAAGGCAGGTAGAAGCCAGCGGGTGGCCGCCAGCGAGCTGACCCAGCGGGTACGTGAGCTCAGGAACGTGCCGGCACTCGTGGTGCTGGCGTCCTGCCAAAGCGCAGGCGGCGGCGACGCGCGCACTTCCGATGCGGGCGCGCTGGCAGCACCCCGGACCAAGTCTTGCGGAAGCAGGCATTCCGGCAGTGCTGGCAATGCAGAGCGATGTGCGATCGCCACGATGACTCGATTCACTGCCGGTCTTCTTCCGAAACTGCAACGTGATGGGCAGATCGATCGGGCTGTCGCGGCTGCCCGCGGCGAGGTACGAGGCCGGGATGATTGGTATGTACCGGTTTTATCATCGGACTGCGGGGTGCCCTCGTTGTGCAGACGCAAAGGGATCTTGAGGACAAGGCAACGAACTCACATGGCTGCGGCCGTGTTACGCCAGATCCAAAACCACGGCTCCGACCCGTGGCCTGGGTCTCAGACGCGCTACTCGGCTCACGCCGGGAGATTGCGCAGCGGTGGCGCAGAGACGTTTCCACTTTCCGATGGCGCCACACAACCGTCAGGATCTTCCGCAGGTCGCGAGTTCCTCGCTATTAATCAGAAAGCCGAGATTTTTCCGCAGAACGAACTCATTAGCTACCTACGTTCCGACTTATTGGAACGCTATCGCGACGAAGTGCCAGAAGAACTCCGCGAGCGCAAAGAGAACGAGCTACCGCGGATCACCTAGCAAATTGATCTCGACCATCGGGGCGCAGCGCAGAAGGCAGGTACCGGCGGAGCCTTTCGCCGTGCTCGCGCGCCTTCCCGTCCCAATCTACGTGACTGCTGCGCAAAACGACCTCATTTCAGACGCGTTGCGCGAGGCTGGCAAGGAGCCACACATCGATTTTCTGCCGATGGCACGACAATCTCATCGACTTTCCGACTGTCGACCCAGATTTCCGGCCCGATCCGCAACACCCCCTTAGTCTATCATTTGTTCGGGCGCCTCGAACAGCCCGAGTTCCTCGTGCTCACCGAAGATAACTATTTCGACTTTCTGATCGGCATGAAGAAGAACAACGACTTCATCCCCGCAGTTGTAAAGCGCGCGCTGGCGGATACCGGCCTCGTATTCCTCGGCTTCCAGCTCGATGACTGGAACTTCCGGGTCATGTTTCGTGCCATCATGGACCAGGAGGGCGGGCGTGGCCGTCGATCGATGTACGCGCACGTCGCAGCGCAGATCGATCCCGAAGAGGGACGCATTCTGGAGCCGCGGGGCGCGCGCGCATACCTCGAGAGCTACTTCACTGAGGCGGCCATCAGTATCTATTGGGGCAGTCCTGACGACTTTGCGCGCGATCTCCTCAAGCGTTGGGAGGCGGGGACCGCATGACATCCGGCGACCAGCCCCGCGCCGGCCCCTTTTGTCGGCCCTCGCGCCTACAAGATCGGTGAGAAGCTCTTCGGTCGCGACCGCGAGAGACTGGAGCTGCTCGATCTCCTGATCGCCGAACGCATTGTGCTCCTCTATTCGCCGTCAGGCGCGGGCAAGACGTCACTCGTGCAGGCAGCCTTCGTGCCTGCGCTGAAGCGGGAGGCTTCACCGTACCGGCGGTCGCGCGCGTCACGTTTGAGAGAGCTACAGGCATCCCCGAGCCGGCGACCAACCGCTACGTCTTCGCGGTGCTGCTTTCGCTCGAGGAAGGGCAGGCGAAAGAAAAGCAATTGCCACTCGGCGACCCTCGCGCGAATGACTTTGCCCGATTATCTGGATCAGAATTGGGCTGCGACCGCCCAAACAGGCGGCCTGGTCGTTCCCCTAGTTATTCTCAGAAGTCTTGACGTTTAAAATCCCACTGATAAGCAATACGCTGAGCCAAGCAACAAAACCACCAAAAAAAAAAACCCCCCCCCCCCCCCCCCCCAAAAAAAAAAAAAAAAAAAAAAAAAAAAAACGAAGAATCGAATGAATTGCTGTGCGAGTTCTGGTGGGTGGCCGCTGCCGTCGTGCCGAGAGTGGGGTGCGTGGTGGTTGTGAGGAGGGTGCAGGGTGGATGATCCTGAGGGCTATTTGGTTGGTGGTTGGGGTGGCTGGGGGCAATCTCTGCTGTGGCTGCTGTACCTTGCTGCGTGTGGGGCCAAGGTTGCTCTGTGCCACCGGTCGGACCCGGCGGGAACCGCCGCGGAAGCGGTGGGGGAGGCGAGCGCGCACGTGCTCGACGTCACCGACGGCGGGCGTGCCGGGCGGTGTTGGGCGACGTGCGGGAGCGGTTCGGCCGGCTCGACGGGCTGGTCAACTGCGCCGGCATCACCGGGCGTACCAACATCCGCACCGAGGACGTCGATCCGGTGGACTTCGAGACGGTCTGCCGGGTGAACCTGATGGCGCGTGCTGCACCTCGCAGGCGGTGCTGCCGGCGATGCGCGAGCGCGGCTACGGACGCATCCTGCACGTCGCCTCGATCGCCGGGAAGGAGGGCAACGCCGGCATGGCGGCCTATTCGCAAGGCCGGGCTGATCGGCTTGGTGAAGGTGATGGGAAAGGAATACGCCGAGAGCGGCGTCACGGTGAACGCGCTCGCGCCGGCGGTGATCCTAACGGCGATGGTGGCGGCGACGCCGGAGGCGCAGGTCCGCTACATGACCGACAAGATCCCGATGAAGCGCTGCGGCGAGCTGGAGGAGGCGGCCGCGATGATCGCCGCATCGTTCGGCCCGCCTGCAGCTTCACCACCGGCTTCACCTTCGACCTGGAGCGGCGGCCGGGCGGTCTACTGAGCACAAGCGCCAGCGGAGTCTGCAGATGTCCCACGTTGGATCAGGCCGCCGTCGATGCGGTAGTCGGCGCCGTCCGGCTGGGCGAGCGTGGCGGGGTGCGCGGCGGGGCGCAGGGTCATGTCGGGGCGGGCGGCGAGCTCGGCTTGGCAAGCCCCAGGCGTCCTCGGGTACCTGGGCGGCGCCGGTGTCGATGATGCTCAGGACGGCGCCGGCGTTGAGGTCGACGACGGCGAAGAGGCCCTCGATCGGCTTGGCGGTCTCCAACTGATTTGGTTTGACGTAGCAGGGGACCTTCGATCAGCCGCCGCCCGGCCTCGTCGGCGGTTCGAAGGCGCCGGCGGTGAGGGGCAGGACAGAAGGTCCTGCTCCGGGGTGAGGCCGCGGGCCTTCAGGCCCTCGGCCATGCGCGGGTCGGCGACGACGAGGTCCATGGCGCCGAACAACTCCTCGAGGAGGATCATCGCCTGGCCGCTGGCGGGCTGCCAGGCGAGGACCTTTCGCTCGGTGATGTCGATGAGGCCTTCGAAGGTGCCGGCCGCCGTTCTCGACGTTGATGGCCGCCTGGCGGTTCTCCGGATCGCCCGGCTTCCAGGCGAGGACGGCGGCCTTGTCGGGCTCGCGGAGCTCGATGAGCGGGAGTGGGCGTCGGCGTCGGCCTTGCCGTCGGCCTTGAGGATAGCAAGACGAAACCGAGCCAGTAGAGGGCAATAACCATGGCCAATTGCTATCCTCAAGGCCGACGGCAAGGCCGACGCCGACGCCCGCTTCCCGCTCATCGGTCTCCGCGAGCCGCAAGGCCGCCGTCCTCGCCTGGAAGCTGGGCGATCCGGAGAACCGCCAGGACGGCGATCAACGTCAAGACGGCGGCCGGCACCTTCGAAGGCCTCATCGACATCACCGAGCGAAAGGTCCTCGCCTGGCAGCCCGCCAGCGGCCAGGCGATGATCCTCCTCGAGGAGTTCTTCGGCGCCATGGACCTCGTCGTCGCCGACCCGCGCATGGCCGAGGGCCTGAAGGCCCGCGGCCTCACCCCCGACCAGGCCTTCTGCCTGCCCCTCGACCGCCGGCGCCTTCCGGAACCGCCGACGAGGCCTGGGTGGCGGCTGAGTGAAGGTCCCGCTGATGCTCAAACCAAATCAGTCGAACTTCTACGCAAGCCGATCGAGGCCCTCTTCGCCGTCGTCGACCTCGAACGCCGGCGCCGTCCTCGACGTCATCGACACCGGCGCCGCCCCGGTCCCCGAGGACGCCTGGGGCTACACGCAAGCCGAACTCGCCGCCCGCCCCGACATGCCCCGCGCCCTGCTGCGCACCCCGCCATGCTCGCCCAGCTGGAGCGCCAACTACCGCATCGACGGCAGCCTGATCGAGTGGGACATCTGGAGCTTCCGCTGGCGCTTGTGCTCAGTAGACCGCCCGGCCGCCGCTCAGGTCGAGGTGAAGCTGGTGGTGAAGCTGGCAGGCGGGCGAGACGATCCAGGCGATCATCGCGGCCGCCTCCTCCGAGCTCGCCGCAGCGCTTCATCGGGATTCGTCGGTCATGTAGCGGACCTGCGCCTCCGGCGTCGCCGCCACCATCGCCGTTAGGATCACCGCCGGCGCGAACGCGCTTCACCGGCGACGCCGCTCTCGGCGAATCCCTTCCCCATCACCCTCCACCAAGCCGATCAGCCCTGGCCTCGCTGGCGGAATAGGCCGCCATGCTGGTGTTGCCCTCCTTCCCGGCGATCGAGGCGACGTGCAGGATGCGTCCGTAGCCGCGCTTGCGCATCGCCGGCAGCACCGCCTGCGAGGTGTGCAGCGCGCCCATCAGGTTCACCCGGCAGACCGTCGCGAAGTCCACCGGATCGACGTCCTCGGTGCGGATGTTGGTACGCCCGGTGATGCCGGCGCAGTTGACGATAGCTTGCCGAGCCGGCCTAACTGCTCCCGCACGTTGCCCAACACCGCCCGGCACGCCCCGCCGTCGGTGACGTCGAGCACGTGCGCGCTCGCCTCCCCACCCTGCTTCCGCGGCGGTTTCCGCCGGGTCCGACCGGTCGACGCAGGCGACCCTGACCCCGCGCGCGGCGAGGTACAGCGCAGCCGCGCGGCCGATGCCCCCGGCCGCCCCGACCACCGCGACCGAATAGCCCTCAGGATAGTCGACGCGCTCGCTCTCCTCGCGCGACCGCCGCGCGTTTCCGCCGCGGCACGACAAGCGGCGACCCCTGCGGGGTAGCAGGAAGAACTGCTTCGAAAAACGACGAGCCGGCAAGTGCAACTTCTTTTTCGAAAAAAGTTGTCATATTGATGGGTATCCCGGATGGTCACCTCTTTGATGAGCACCCCAGTCTGGGACTCGCTGTCGTTCTCCGGCGACGAATCGGCACTGAGTTTCGGCCGCTCGCCCTTCGGCGGGATGCTGATCTCCATCCCTTCGAGCAAAACCGACGGAACGGTCTTGGGCGTGTCGAAGAGCGTCCCGAGGTCGACCTCAAAACGGAACTTTTTCATGGCGAACATCGGCGGCACATCCCGGCGGCCCTTGTGGCGCAGCGAGATTCCTTCCCCTTCCACGCGTGCCAGCGCGCCGCGCCCTTTCGTCAGCAGCAGGCGCAACGGAGAGGTCTTCGGAAGGTGGACGCGAAGTGCGGCCAGTTCGACGTCGCTGTCGAACCGTTTGCGCAGGTATTCGATGGCCTGCTCGCGGACATAGGGTTCAAAACGTCGCGCCAGAATGGATGCCGCCACGAAGAGAGCGACGATTCCGAGCATCGTCGCGACCGCGATCCCGATCAGCCATTTCCTCTTCCTGCTCATAGTTTGCATGTGCTCCTGACACGCGTCACCTATCGGATTGCCTCTGGCCGGAGCGCCACCACCGCGATCGAAGCTACCCACGTGAGCACGGGTAGGGATGGATGCGACGATAGGCCGGACAATAAGGCCTACCGCGCCCACCCGAGCCGACGGCGGTGACCATCACGGGAGTGGTCGGTCCGCGATGTCCGCCTCGCCGCCGCCGGCACCAGGAGGCTGACACAGGACATTCTGCCGCCAGAGCGCCTGGCGGCAATCGAGATTTTTTCGCAGATTCCCAGTCTCAAGGGAGGACGGGCGGGGGGCAAGGGGTGGTCCAACCTGGCCCTTGAAGCCCAGGCGACCCTCACGGCCGCCGCGGCAGGTGCACCGTTCCGGGAAGTCCGGCAGCGTGACCCCCTCGGCAGGCAAGAGCGTCAGCTCTCAGGCAAGAGCCAGGTCCCGAGTTGACGACGTCTTCAACCAAGCCGGCGACTTGTCAGGCAAGGTTATACTCAGGTGTGTGCTCCCGATGACCGGAGACAACAGCGACCTCACGATCGGCCAGGTCCCGGAGTTGGATGATACGGAGCAAGTCCATGCGCATGAAACGCAATATCGTGTTTCTCATGCTCTCCGGCATAGCCTTGCTTGCCACTGGTCTCTCAGGACTGGCCGATGTGGGGCGGCACGGCGCAACGCAACATGACTTCAGCCATGAAGAACCTCCCGGAGTCCTGGGATGTCAAGAGCGGGAAAAACATCAAATGGAAGGCGCAGATCGGTTCGACGTCGTACGGAAATCCGGTAGTGGCCGATGGGAAGATCTTCCTCGGCACCAACAATGGAAATCCCAGGAACCCCGAAATCAAGGGCGACAAGGGCGTGCTCATGTGCTTCCGGGAGTCCGACGGCAAGTTTCTCTGGCAGGCCGTGACGGACAAGCTGGATTCCGGATGGGAAAACGACTGGCCCGAACAGGGCGTCTGCTCATCCCCGGCCGTGGAAGGAAAGCGGCTCTATTACGTGAGCAACCGCGGGGAGCTGGTTTGCCTGGACACCGAAGGATTCATGGACGGCAAGAACGACGGTCCTTTCCAGGACGAGGTCCACAAAGGGCCAACCGATGCCGACATCATCTGGAAGCTCGACATGATGAAGGAACTGGGCGTCTACCAGCTTTACATGGCCAATTCATCACCGGTCATCTGGGAGGATCTGGTCTTCGTCGAGACCTCCAACGGCCGCGATGCAGATGACGAGAAGGTCCCTGCGCCGAAAGCTCCCAGCTTTCTCGCCGTCAACAAGAACACCGGCAAGGTCGTGTGGCAGGACAACTCTCCGGGCGAAGGCATCCTGCACGGCCAGTGGTCCTCCCCGGCTCTCGGCCTGGTAGATGGAGTTCAGCAGGTGTTCTTCCCGGGAGGTGACGGCTGGCTTTACGGCTTCAATGCCCGAACCGGAGAGAAACTCTGGAAATTCGATCTGAACCCCAAAGACGCCGTGTGGCCCAAGACACGCAACTACGGAGTTTCCACGCCTGTATTCAGCGGGGGCAAAGTGTTCATGAGCGTGGGGCAGGATCCCGATCAGCGGCAATGGAGTCGGACACGCGTATTGTATCGATCCCGCGCAGCGAGGCGATATCACCGAATCCGGCCGGGTCTGGCAGTACGACAAGATCAACCGGTCCATTTCGACAGCGGCGGTCGCCGACGGATTGGTCTATATCTCCGATTTCAAAGGGACTCTTGCACTGCCTGGATGTCAAGACCGGAAAACCCTATTGGACTTTCGACATGATGGCCCCGGTCTGGGGTTCTCCGCTGGTGGCTGACGGCAAGGTCTACCTCGGCGATCAGGACGGAGATGTTGCCGTCCTCAAGGCCGGTACGGAGATGAAGAAGATCTCCGAGATCGATATGGGGAACTCGGTCTACAGCACGCCGGTGCCTGCCAACGGGGTGCTGTACATCATGACGCGCTCGGAGCTCTATGCCATTGCCGGGAGTGCAGGTGGATCTGAAAAGTAAGGGAATCGGTGCCGGAAGCTGCAGTCGCATGTGAAGAATCTGCAAGTGCTGACATTATTCTGCTTCAATAGAAAAGGAGCCATGCCAATGAAAGCCAAGGTAAAACTCATAACGGTAATCGTCGCATTATCCGTAGCCTGCGCCTTTGCTGCGGATTGGCCAGGATATCTTGGACCCAAGAGAGACAGCACATCCGCGGAGAAGGGCCTATTGCGAACCTGGCCGAAGGAAGGCCCGAAGGTCCTCTGGACGGCCCCTGTCGGCATCGGCTATGGCGGTCCGGCCGTCAGCGGCGGCAAGGTCTATCTGCTCGACAGAGACGACAAAGTCGGGGACAAGCTGAGATGTTTCGACCTTTCCAGCGGCAAGGAACTTTGGAACTTTGCCTATGATGCCCCGGGCAAGTTTGATCATCCCGGCTCGCGAAGCACCCCGACTGTGGATGGCAACAATGTCTATACCTGCGGACCGCTGGGAGACCTGTATTGCATCAGCACAACCACGCACAAACCCGTCTGGAACAAGAACATCTGGAAGGATTTCGGCGGCGGTCAGCTGCCCAGGTGGGCAATAACTCAGAATCCGCTCATCTACCGCAATCTGCTGATTGTGGCATCGCAAACATCCCAGGCGGGTGTGGTCGCCTATGACAAACTGACAGGTGAACTTAAATGGAAATCACCTGCTCTGTCCGGCAGTGCCGGATATGTCAGCCCGTCCATAGTCAAAGTCGGCGGAGAAGACCACCTGGTTATGATCATGGCCGCCACGGGATTTGGCCGCAACGCCAGCGGCGGCAGCGTCAACGGCCTCGACCCGCTCAGCGGAAAAGTCTTGTGGACGTACAGCAACTGGCAGTGCGGAATTCCCGTTCCGCATGCGGTCGATGCCGGTGAAGGACGGGTGCTCATCACGGGCGGATATAGCGCAGGCGCCGCCATGATAAAGGTTCAAAAGAAAGCAGACGGCAGCTACGGAGTTACAGAACTGTTCAAGAACGTCGACTTCGGCGCCCACACACAGCCGCCGATTCTGTATAAAGACCATTTCTATGCCCAGTACACGATCAACGAGCGAAGCGATGGACTGGTGTGCATGAGCATGGACGGCACGAAGTGGAAGACGGGCGACGAACCGCCTTTCAACAAGGGTGGGCAGTCGAGACATATGTCTAACCAGACAAACACCCCCCCCCCCCCCCAACAAAAAAAAAAAAAACGCATCCTAAATCACCGCCATCAGCAGCCCTGGTACTATAATGCCAACTAGAATGCCACCGAGTAACACCGCTGAAAGCCCCTGAGAATGACCGCGACGGCGCTGGGCGGTATCATTATCGCCAGGTCGCCGCTACCCAGGAGAGGGCCCAGGCCCATTTCCCTTTTGTAACCCGCGCTCTTCCATCTCCGGTACCAGTACCTAACTGAGTATCGCCGCGCTGGCCATGGTGGTGCCGGTGAGCGTTGACAGGACAACGCCGTGCGCCGACCGCCAGCAGAGCTCAAGTGTCCCGGCAGCCGCCCCATCCACTGGTCCAGGGCATCCATCATCTGGGGAGCTATCCCGGGTCCTGGTACATGACCTCGCCCATAAGCATGAACAGAGGCACGGGAAGAAGTGTGAAGTGAGCCACGGAGCTGCTGATGCTGAGGGTAAGCTGCTGCAGTCCCGCCGTACCGCTGAGAACGACAGCAGCGATGAGATTAAACAGGAGAAAAGCAAAAGCCACCCGGCAAGCCTGACGCCAGTAGGACTACCAGCCCCCCGAAAATAATCAGCAGGGTGACATACCATTCCATGGATGGACAACTGGCCTTTCTACCGGCTGGGACAGTGCCCGCCACTTTTTGTGTACTTGAGGTCCTCCTGGACGAACTGGATGACGAGCAGGATGCTGCCGAGAGGAACGATACCGACGGACACAAACCCTTGGCACCCGGAGTATGGCACCAGGATGAGCATCCTGCAGAAAGTGGTCCCAGGTTGCCCTGGCGCTGTACCAGGCGAGCCAGGCACAGGCTCCGGCGCCCAGTACCGAGACGATTGTTTCCTGAATAGCCCGCGCCTTCGGACCAGAAGCTGGTTCGCCACGATGTCCACGGTCACGTGTCTGTCCGCCCGGATATCTACGTGGTGCCGAGAAAAAGGCGGCAAAGAGCAGAGCATACTCATTTAACTCCAGCATACCGATTGTGGGCCGGTTCAGGATACTCTGATGAAAACATCGAAGCTCACCGAAAGCATGGTTAAAACGATGATGACGACTGTACAGGAAAGCGCAGATATCGATAATGCGGTCGATGAAAGAACTGGCTTGATTTTGTCGTTCCAAATCCGGCCTCCTGACGGCTGCCATCCCTCCCGCCGCAAGGAAGGGATGAGCCGTGTTCGTGTAGTAAACCAGTTATTTCTTCAAGAATCCCATGATTTTAGTGAATGATCTTGCCGACAAATCTTTTCTCTTCATGTCGTCGTAATAGGAAGCTATACGCCAGGTCGCGGAACGCCTTAGCGTCCTCGGTGGAAGAACTTGATAGGGGTCATGCCTTTCTTTATCAGTCGCCGTGTATTCACGGAGCTTCTCCGAAGGGAATTCCGCCCCTCGAAGTCCTTATAGTAGCGCTGATTACCAGGTCCTGAAGGTTCTTGGGAGCTTGTTCCAGACATCCAGGTTGATCACGACGACCGGGTTATAGCTCTGTAGAGCAATATGTTGTTAAAGGTTAGTGTCACTAAACTTTTATTAAAAAAAAACATTGCAATTGTTTCCTAAGAATTCTTGCCTATTGTCTTATCATTCCAAGGTAACCGTTTATATTAGCCATTTTTACTGTAGATGGTATTGATGATGGTTGCCAGTTCCTGAAATATTTATTGGGAAACTCCCATTGCCCTAAATGTCAATGACCAGTCATTAACACATGTAATCTTGAACTTATAAGTATACATAAAAAACGTATTGTGAGCAATTTGGCCAGATGCACGCGATTGCGCTCACCGCCCGACAGCAGGCCCACCTTCTTCTGCTGGTCCGGTCCCTTGAAGTTGAACCAGCTTACATAGGCGCGGCTCGGCATCTCGGTCGCTCGTGCGCCGAGCTTCATGATGTCGAGGCCGCCCGACACCTCCTCCCACACCGTCTTCTTGTCGTTCAGGTGGTCGCGGCTCTGGTCGACGTAGCCGAGCTTGACGCTCTCGCCGAGCTTGATCGAGCCCGCATCCGGCTTCTCCGCGCCGGTGATCATTTTGAACAGCGTGGTCTTGCCCGCGCCGTTGGGGCCGATGACGCCGACGATGCCGCCAGGCGGCAGCTTGAAGGAGAGGTTGTCGATCAGCAGCTTGTCGCCGAACGCCTTCGACAGGCCCTGAACTTCGACCACGTTGCCGCCGAGCCGCGGCCCGGGCGGGATTGCGATCTGCGCCTTGCCGACCTCCTCGCGCCCCGCTTCCTCGGCCAGCTTCTCGTAAGCCTGGATGCGCGCCTTGGATTTGGCCTGGCGTGCCTTGGGGCTCGACCTGATCCATTCCAGCTCGCGCTTGAGCGTGCGCTGCTTGGCCTCCTCCTGCCCCTTCTCGACCTCCAGGCGCTTGGCCTTCTGCTCGAGCCAGCTCGAGTAGTTGCCCTGGTAGGGTACGCCGGCGCCGCGGTCGAGCTCCAAGGTCCACTGCGTGATGTTGTCGAGGAAGTAGCGGTCGTGCGTCACCAGCATGATGCAGCCGGCATATTCCTTGAGATAGCGCTCCAGCCACGCCACCAACTCGGCGTCGAGATGGTTGGTCGGCTCGTCGAGCAGTAGGATGTCAGGCTTGGAGAGCAGCAGCTTCGTCAATGCCACGCGCCGCTTCTCGCCGCCCGACAGGTTTGCCACCTCGGCGTCCCCCGGCGGACAGCGCAACGCATCGAGCGCCTGCTCCACCTGCGTGTCGAGATCCCACAGGCCCTGCGCCTCGATCTCGTCCTGCAGCTTGGCCATCTCGTCGGCGGTCTCGTCGGAGTAGTTGGCGGCAAGCTCGTTGTAGCGGTCGACCAGCGCCTTCTTCTCCGCCACGCCCTCCATGGCATTGCCCAGCACGTCTTTCTCCGGGTCCAGCTCGGGTTCCTGCGGCAAGTAGCCGACCCGCATACCTTCCGAAGCCCACGCCTCGCCGACGAAGTCTTCCACCTCGCCGGCCATGATCTTGAGCAAGGTCGACTTGCCCGCGCCGTTGAGGCCCACCACGCCGATCTTGGCGCCGGGATAGAACGACAGCGAGATGTCTTTCAGCACCTGCTTGCCCCCCGGATAGGTCTTGGAGAGCTTGTGCATGTGATAGACGTATTGGGGGTTCGCCACAGATGGCCTCGAGTTGCAGATCAATGGGGAGTGGCGGGCCTTTTAGCGCCAACAGGGCTCGGCCTCAAGCGATGCTCGCGGCATATCAGAGGAAGCAAACCGCCGTTAAGGGAAGTTGCATGAACGATCAGCCCGGACCTGCGCTGCAATTGGTCTACTTCGCCGACCCATGTGCTCGTGGTGCTACGGGTTCGCACCCGTGATCACCGCGCTGGCGGAGCGCTTCGAGGACCGCATGGGGCTGCAGCTGGTGATGGGCGGGCTGCGCGCCGGCAACACCGAGCCGATGACGGCCAAGGACGCGAGTACATGCGCGGCGCCTGGACGCGCGTCGGCGCCGCCACCGGTCAGCCGTTCGACATGGCGTTCTTCGACCGGGCGAGCTTCACCTACGATACGGAGCCCGCCTGCCGCGCCGTCGTGACGGCGCGCCGCCTGATGCCGCGGATGGCGCTGCCGTTCAAGGCGCGCATCAGCCGGGCCTTCTATGCGGAGAACCGCGACATGACCCGGGCCGACGAGATCGCTCGCGGTGGCGGAGGAGGCGGGCTTCGAGCGCCAACAGTTCGCGCGAAACATTCGCCGCGCCCGAGACGCACAACGAGACGTTCCGTGATTTCCTGACCACGCAGGAGCTCGGCATTCGCGGCTTCCCGACCCTGATTGCGGGCGCCGAGGACAAGGGCTACGCGCTCGTCACCAATGGCTACCGCGCGCTCGATGACCTGGCCGATCCGCTCGAGCGCTGGCTGGCCGCCGGGGCACCCGTGACCAAAGCTGCCGGCTGACGCCCGCGTTGCGAGGGGCGGCTCAGCCGCCGGATGCCTGCTGCGCGTGTGGCGCCGGCGAGCCCACCATCTGCCGCCGCTTCAACCAGCGCCTGGCGATCTCCGCCGCGATCGATTCCGAAGAGTTGAGCGGCACGTAGCTCCACGTCTCCCGGCGCTCGAACCGCTCGGGCAAGGCCCGGGTGGCGCCGTGCCGGCGCAGGGCGTCGTGGAATTGGGCGAACTTGGCCGATCCCCCTTCCGCCTCGAAAACGTAGACGGGCTTTCCCGTTGCGCACGGCTCGCCACACATATTCACGGAGTCGGCCGGGGCAATGAAGCAATCGGCGTGGGCCAGGAAATAGGGATAGGGGTTCTCGCCCTCGCCATTCCAGAAAAGCCGTGTGAGACCGTTGGTCGCTTCGCGAACGAAGGCAACGATCTCCGGCGGGGTGCGCCGCGAGGGCGTTATCATCAGGCCAGCACCCAGAGCGGCAAGCGAGTGCAGCGCGCGCGCGAGATGCTCCAGGGAACGCGCGGTGTAGCGGTAGTCGCCGTTGGGCCCGCCCAAGGCCACGGCCACGCGGGGTTGCGGCAATGCTGCGATCCCCGGCGGCATGGTAGCGCGCAAGCTGGCGAGGCGGCGCGCCGTGAAGCTGTGCGGGGCGGTCAGCGAAGTGATCACATTGGGGCCGCGACGCGTGTCGTGCTCCGGCACCCAGAACAGGTCCGCAGTCTTGGCGCTGACGCGCGGGTTCTGCAGGATGACCGTGTAGGTCGCGAGCCCCGCCAGCGCCTTCAGCTTGCGGATGTAGGGCGTGGTGAGCCGGCCGATCGCGATCGCGAAATCGGGCCAGGGCGGGTGAAAGGCGCTGTCGGGTGTGCCGAACCGCTCGGCGGGGTTCACTGGTCCCCATGGTGACAGCACCTTCCAGATGCCGGTCGGGTCGACGCGCTTGACCGTCATAGTCGAGCCCCAGGGCGTCGAATACGCCGCGGCTCTGGACGTCGTTGCCGGCCTTGCCGTCGCTGATGATCCAGCCGCTGCGACCTGCAACACTGGACCGCAAATCCTCGCTTGCTGTGCCCGCAGGCAGCGCCATTTCCTGTCTCGTTTGCGAAATATTGTTGCCGTGGGCACGCCGGTGCGCCAAAGTCGCGTCAACGCACCCGGACAGCACATAAAAGCATGCGTCGCCGCCTCGATGCTACCGATTGGCGCATCCTTAAGGAACTGCAAGCCAACGGACGCATCACCAATGTCGAGCTGGCCCGCAAGGTGGGGATCTCGCCGCCCCCTTGCCTGCGGCGGGTGCGCGCGCTGGAGGAGGCCGGCATCATCGCCGGATACTTCGCGCTGCTGGAAGAAAAGGCGCTGGATTTCGAGGTGATCGCCTTTGCCAGCGTCGGCCTGCACAGCCAATCCGAGCCGGACCTGCGCGCGTTCGAAAACCACGTTCTGGCTTGGCCTCTGGTGCGCGAGTGCTACATGCTGTCGGGCGAGACCGATTTCATTCTCAAGTGCGTGGCGCCGAATCTGACCGCCTTCCAGGACTTCATCATCAACCAGCTCACCGCGGCAGCCAACGTGGCGAGCGTCAAGACCACACTGGTTATTCGGCGGGTGAAATTCGAGCCGGGCGTGCCTGTGGCGCTCGGACAGAACCAAAGTGCCGCAGGCCGTGCCCCGCAGCTGAAGCGCAGCTGATGCCCAGTTGGCGGCGCACACGCGACCGTTTTGCCACAGTGGGGTCGCGGCGGGGGAATAAGGCTCCCCAATACACGTTGTTTAGAGGACCCGCGGGGAGGCTGGCGCGTGACGGATGAGATCCGTGCCCGGATGGTGGCGGTCTTACCGCGCCTTCGTCGCTTTGCGTATGCCCTAACCGGCAGCACGGAGCAAGGGGACGATCTCGTGCAGGAGACTTGTTTGCGTGCCCTTTCGCGGGTCGAGAGATGGCAACCGGGTTCCCGGCTCAACTCGTGGATGTACCGCATCGCGCAGAATCTCTGGCTGGATCAGATGCGGGCCAACAAGGTGCGCGGGGAGGTAGTGGACGTTGATGCGATGGAGGTGATACCCGGCAGTGATGGCCGCGAAATCACGGAAAGCCAACTGACGCTCGAGGCGGTGGATGCGGCCTTGCAGAAGTTGCCTGCCGAGCAGAGAGCGGTAATCGCGCTCGTGTGCATCGAAGGCATCTCCTACAAGGAAGCCGCCGAGATCACAGGGGTGCCGATAGGCACCATCATGAGCCGGTTGGCACGCGCGCGCCAGGCACTGCACACGATACTCGATGAGCCACCTTTGATGCGGAACGACCGCAGCGTTGCGGCGAGGACAGGATCTTGAGGGTCATGGAAGACGCATATTACAAAGCAATGGCGCTGGCCGACGGGGAATTGAACTCCGGGGACCTGCCCGCACTCGCCCACACGCTAGTGCGCGACAGCGCACTGATGCGCGCAACTCAGGTCTGCATGGATCTTCGGCGCGGCCGCCTTGCTAGAATTTATGCCAGAAGGGTGGACGAGCCGGTTCCCCAGCATCTCATCGATACGGTGATGACTGCACCCATGGGCCGGCCTGCCCGCCGGTCGGCACCCTTGTTCGGCGCATTGATCGAGTGGGTGCGTGGCAATCATCCGATCCCGGGTTGGTCACTGGCGGCTGGACCCGCATTTGCAGCGCTCGTTGCCATTTCGGCCTCCTGGCTGCTGGTGCCTGCTGCCGGTTCTGCGACCGTGATGACCCCGCAGATACAGGCAGCCCTCGAGCGCGGAGTGAGCAACGGGGGAACAGCCTTGCCCGGCTTGCGCTTCTTGCAAACCTATTGGAGCAGCGACGACGGCTGGTGCCGTGAGTTCAATGTCGCGTCGGATGCGCAGCAGACGTCGGCGGTTGCCTGTCGTTGGGGCGAGGGGATGTGGCGGATCGTCTTGCAGACGCCGACCGTCGGGCCTGGCGCAATCGGTACCGCTGGCACCCCGCGTGACCACCTCGACCGGTACGTTCAATCCCGCATGAGTGCACCGCCGTTGCAGCCCGACCAAGTGGAGAAGGTGATCAAGTCAGAATGGGCGCCGCCGGCAGAAAGATAGCAAAGGTTTCGGCCAGGCCGCGTCGCTGACACCCCGCACCTCGGCGGCGCGGTTCTCGGTCGGAAGGTCCCGGCGGCACACACCCCTTTCCGTGCCGCCCGGGACCGATTGATTGCAGGCCCCGCTTTGCGGGGCCTTTCTTTTCAGGCCAGCTGATGCGCAGCAAAGCAGGTTGGCGCCGACCATGGTTGCGAACCCGGCGAAGCCCAAAGCATTTCTGGTGATTGTGAGACCACAAGCTCCTTGGTTTGTGGTGGTCGCGCCAGCTTTGCACCCGGACTGGTTCTGGGGTGTCCCGGCCATCCAGGAATCCGCACACTCCCCCGCTTGCCGAAAACTGGATCCTCACAGCAAGCGCGAAGGGGAACAACTACGGAGCGCAGACCACGGACTCGAGCTTGGCGTGCGACCTATTTCTTGCCGGCGACTGAATGCACCGTGCTGGTGGTCCACGTATTGCCCTGACCGACCGCAGGTGGCGGACTAGCGACGGCGGCAGGGGTCGGCGTGGCCACCTCGACCTTGCCGGACCAGCCGTTAGCTGCAACGGCTGGCGCCCTGCGCGGCTCGCAATGGCTCGGAGCCTGCACCAAGCCTGCACCGAACACCGATCGGTTGCTGCCAAGCGACTTGATGCTTTTCTGCAGCAGCTCCAGAGCGCGTTGCCTCGGGGTAGATGGGTCACCATTGGAGCGGAATCCCGCGGACGGATAGTTGACCGCCACGACCGAGGTTGCGAAAGGAACCGCGAACGATGTGCCCGTTTGGGCACCAGCCCGCCTGCCAGGCAGCGCGGTCCACACATCGACCCCCGGCGCGGCGACAGCGATATGCTTTCCGTGATTGGCATAGGCGTAGGGAGCCAGGTTCCGATCGACCGCGGTGACCGCGATCACCTCACCGTACGCAGCTGGATAGCTGGGCTCTTCCGACTTGTCGTTGCCGGCAGCCGCAAGGATGACGGTGCCACCGTTGGCCAGTTCCTTGATGGCATCGTGCACCATTGGATCCATCGGGCCCGCGAAGCTCAGGTTGAGAACATCGACGTGGTTGCCCTTCATCCAGTCGAGAGCCTTGAGCATGGTGACGGTGCTCGACATGGCATTGCCGTTGCCATCGGCGTAGAAGGCATTTTCGACAAAGAACGTCGCTTGCGGGACCAGACCGGGGGTTGCGCTGCTCGAGTTTCCTGCAAGCAGCGACAGGACGGCCGTTCCGTGCACGTTGGAGGCCGCCGTGCTTCCGGGCGGCAGAATGCTCTTTTGAGGCTCGACAATGCGCACGTCGACGAAGGCTGGATGGCTCCTGTCATGCCCCGTGTCGATCACGCCGATCTTCACGTCGCGCGCGCAGGCGGCGAACTGCGGCTGCCAATTGATAAGGGCGGGGGCAAAGCACCGCTCGGCGGGACAGGCCGTGCCGAGATTGCCACTGCCGCCAGGAACCAGCTTGATGGGGAGCGGTTTGACGGAAGGGGGTAAATTCGTACCGGCGCCGCTGGGACTGGGCTCAGCCATGGTGCGGTAGGGCACATAGATCATGTTCGGCAAGACGTTGTCGGCCGGCACCTGGGCGCCGGCGTTGCCGACGCTCCGCACGGCACCCACCTGGCTGAGCCAGGTTCGCAGCGGCCGTGGATTCATCGGCAGGGTGGAGCACGTTCCCTGACGCCCCTCGCCGGCACGAGCCTCCCGCCGGGCGAAGCCCGGCTCCGCCGGCGCGCCTGACGCCGCTCGCGGCACGATCCTGCGGGCTCGCCGCTTGGTCGTACCTCGTGTACTGCCCAGCGCGGCTCGACCTTGGCTCCCTTGCGAGCGACGTCCGAGGGACGTCAGGAACCCGATGCCGCTTGCCGGGAGCGGCTCCCGGCCGGCGGAGCAGAGCGCCTCGCTAGCCTGATCCCATGCCGACCGAGGTCTTCGGAGACGCGACCCGTGGTGACGCCTGGGCAGCCGTGCGTCTCGCCGTCGACGGCGAGACGATCGTTGCCGCCGACGCGCACGGTCTCGAGCGCCCGCTCGTCGGTCTGACTCTGCTCGAAGCGGCCTCGGTGGCCGGTGAGTCGCTGGCCGTGGAGGCGCTTGCGTCCGCGCTCGGTCAGATCTTCCGTGCCGCGCCGCGTCCGGGGCGGGTGGCGGTGGCGATGAGCGGCGGCGTCGACAGCGCGGTCGCCCTGCTCCGCGCAGGGCCCGATGCGATCGGCCTGACGCTGCGGCTCTGGCAGGACCCCGCCGCGTCGGACTCCGAGCGCGCGTGCTGCTCCCCCGCGGCGGTCGCAGCTGCGCGCGCCACGTGCCACGGTCTGGGCCGCCCTCACGTGACGCTCGACCTACGACAGGAGTTCAAGCGAACGGTCGTGGATCCGTTCGTGCACGCATACGAAGAAGGAGAGACCCCGAATCCGTGTATGCGCTGCAACGGCGCGTTCCGCTTCGACGAGCTCACTGCCTTCGCGGAGCGAGCCGGAGCCGATGCGCTGTGGACGGGTCACTACGCGCGTGTCGTGGAGCGGAGCGGCGTTCGTCTCGTCGCGCAGGCCGCGGACGAGCACAAGGACCAGTCGTACATGCTCGCGACGGTCGACCCGGCCCTGCTCGACCGCGTTTGCTTTCCGTTGGGCGACCAGACGAAGGATGAGACACGCGCGGAGGCCGCCGTCGCCGGCCTCGCGGCTGCGGGGCGAGCCGAGAGCCAGGAGGCGTGCTTCCTGGGCGGCGACGACTACCGGGCCTTCCTCGAGCGGCAGGGGGTACGCGGTGGAGCCGGCGCGGTCGTCGATACGGACGGCTCGAGCCTCGGCGCCCATGACGGGTACTGGCGGTTCACGCCCGGGCAACGCCGGGGCTTGCGCGTCAACGGCGGACGGCCGCTGTACGTCCTCTCGACCGACCCGCGAGCCAACACGGTCGTGGTCGGTCCGCGTGACGAGCTCGCGACGAAGAGCGTGCTTGCCAGGGGGCGCATGCACATCAGCGTCGACGCTGCGGACGTGAAGCTCCGGTATCGCTCGGCACCCGTGCGCGCTGTCGTGCACGCGACGACCGACGGGTTCTCGCTCGACCTCGTAGAGCCGGCGTACGGCGTCGCGCGTGGGCAGTTCGCCGTTCTGTACGACGACGGCGCCGTCGTCGGAGCGGGCGTGATCACGGACGCCGCCTGAGCCCAGCAACTAGGATTGCCGCCCGTGACTCCGCTCGCCGCCTCCGCAGGAGACATCCTCGACTACGCGCTCGCAGCGTTCTTCGTCGCGAGCGGTGCCGGCCTCCTGTACCTGTTCATCCGCATGGGTGGGACGTTCGCCCGGCTCTCTTCCTTCATCAAGGGCTCCGAGCGGGATCTCCTGCCGGTCATCGTGAAGGCGGGAGGGACGGTTGATCGGGTCAACGACCAGCTCGACAAGCTCGACGTCGTCACCGACAGCGCGGTCTCCATGGCCGACAGCGCCGATACCGCAGTGCGGGCTGTCTCGACGGTGATTACGACGCCCGTGAAGAAGGTGAGCGGCTTCGCGGCCGGCATCTCCCACGGGATGTCCGCCTTCCGGTCGCGCCGAGATGCCGCCGAGGCCGTCCGGGTCGCGAAGGACGCTGCAGCACGGCGCGAGAGCGAGGTCGACGAGGAGCTTCGCAAGGCGGGAAGCACCGAGCCTCCACCGGCGCAGCCCGCGCCGGACGAAACACCGCAAGCCGCACCGGAAGCCGAGCCCGACGCACCGCCCCCGGCCGCGTAGGCCTTCGTCGCTCGCTCGTACAATCGAGCCGTGAAGACGACCGCCGAGCTGCGTGAGGGCTACCTCTCGTTCTTCGAGGAACGGGGCCATCTGCGCGTGCCGTCGGCATCGCTGATCCCGCGCGCCGACGACCACTCGAGCCTGCTCACGACCGCGGGCATGCAGCCGCAGATGCCGTTCTTCCTCGGTCTGGAGCCGCCGCCGGCGCCTCTCACGACGACCTCTCAGAAGTGCTTCCGCACCGTCGACATCGACGAGGTCGGGCTCGACGGCCACCACCTCACGTACTTCGAGATGCTCGGCAACTTCTCGTTCGGGCAGTACTTCAAGGAGGGCGCGATCGCGTTCGCGACGGAGTTCGTCCAGGAGCGCATGCAGCTCGACTGGGACCGCATCTGGGTCACGGTGCACGCCGGTGACCCGCAGCTGAAGCTCGGGCCCGACGAGGACGCGATCGAGCTCTGGACGCGGATCGGGATGCCGCCCGAGCGCATCGTCCCGCTTCCGACCTCCGAGAACTTCTGGTCCGTGGGTGGGCCGGGGCCGTGCGGCCCCGATTCCGAGATCTTCTGGGACTGGGGGGAGGAGCACGGCTGCGGCGAGCCCGACTGCGCGCCCGCGTGCCCGCGCTGCCACCGGTTCCTCGAGTTCTGGAATCTCGTCTTCATGTCGTACGAGCTGCACGTGGACGGCACGCTGACGCCGCTTCCGAAGCAGAACATCGACACGGGGCTCGGCCTCGAGCGCGGCGCGGCGGTCCTGCAGGACGTCCAGTCGGTCTACGAGACCGACGGCTATCAGCAGATCATGGGGTGGATCGCCGCCGAGTCGGGGGTGGCGTACGCGGATTCGGCTGCCGCGACGAAGGCGCACAGGATCCTTGCCGACCACGGTCGCGGGATGACGTTCCTCGTTGCCGACGGCGTGACGCCGTCGAACGAGAGCCGCGGCTACGTCCTCCGGCGGATCATCCGCCGGGCGGTGATCCAGGCGCGACGCATCGGGCTCGGCGACTTGCATCGACTGTCGGGCGTGGTGGTGGAGCAGATGGGTGACGCGTACCCGGAGCTGCGCGAGCGGGCAGACGAGATCGCGCGGGTCGTCGGGCAGGAGGTGGCGCGCTTCGAGGAGACGCTCGAGCGCGGCATGAAGCTCTTCGAGGAGCTCTCGGGCCGCGACGCGATCTCTGGCGAAGACGCATTCACCCTCGCCGCCACCTACGGCTTCCCGCTCGAGTTAACCGTCGAGCTCGCCGAAGAGCGGGGACAGGCCGTCGACGTGGACGGCTACCACGAGGAGATGGAGCGCCATCGCGAGGTCTCCCGTGCGGGCGTCGAGGGCGACCTCCAGCGGGCCGCCGACTTCGCCCGCTCGGCGGACTTCGAGACCGAGTTCGTCGGCTACACGAAGACCGACGTGCTCACGCAGATCGGCGCGTTCGAGGACGTCGGGGACGGCCTTTTCCTCGCGAAGCTCCGCGAGTCCCCGTTCTACGCCGCGAGCGGCGGCCAGGTAACCGACCACGGCTCGATCGAGCTCGACGACGAGTCCGGGACGAGAGCCGAGCTCGTCGAGGCGTACCGCTTCGGCGACGACCAGGCGCTGCTCCTCCGCGGGAGCGGGTTCTCCACGGGCGATCGCGTTCGCGCCGTCGTGCCCTGGGGCGTCCGCTTTCCGACGATGGCGAACCACACCGGGACGCACCTTCTGCACGAGGCGCTGCGCGAGGTGCTCGGCGAGCACGTCCGCCAGGCGGGCTCGGCCGTTCGGCCCGACAAGCTGCGCTTCGACTTCACGCACGAGCACGCGCTGACCGCCGACGAGCGCGAGCGCGTGGAGCGGCGCGTGAACGAGAAGGTGTTCGAGAACCTCCCGGTACAAGTCTTCGAGACGCCGATCGACGAAGCGAGACGCCTGGGCGCGACAATGCTCTTCGGCGAGAAGTACGGCGACATCGTCCGCGTCGTCGAGATACCGGGCTTCTCGCTCGAGCTCTGTGGCGGGACGCACGTCGCGACGACGGCGGAGGTAGGGCCGTTCGTTGTCCTGTCCGAGGGCTCGGTGGGCGCGGAGGTCCGCCGGATCGAGGCGGTCACGTCCGGCGAGGCGTGGGCGTACCTCGACGAACGATCGCGTGAGGCGAACGTGCTCCGCGCGGAGCTGGACATGCTGCGCCGGGAGGCGAAGAAGCGGCCGGTCGCAGTCGAGTCGGCCGAACCCGACGCCGAGGTGCGCGTCGAGAATGGCGTGAACGTCATCGTCCAGCCGCTCGAGGGACTCGATGCGGACGCGCTCCTCGAGCTCTCCGACCGGTACAAGCAGAAGCACGCTCCGGCCGCCGTCGTCCTCGGGTCGAAGGAGGATGGCAAGGTGCACCTCGTCGCGAACTTCGATTCGGCGGTCGCCGCGCGCGTCAGCGCCTCTGACGTGGTGCGGGAGGCTGCCGCGATCGTCGGCGGAGGCGGGGGCGGTCGGTCGACGATGGCCCGCGCCGGCGGAAAGGACCCGGAGCGGCTGCCCGACGCGCTGGCGCGCGCCGAGCAGCTCATCGTCGACGCCCTGTGAGAGTCGTGGCGTTGGACTACGGCGCCGCGCGGACCGGCGTTGCCGTCTCGGATGCGACCGGGACGATCGCGCGTCCGGTGACCGTGGTCGAGCGTGCCGGGAGCGACGCCGGCTTGGCTGAGTTGCGCGAGCTCGTGGTCGAGCACGAAGCAGACCGCGTCGTCGTGGGCATGCCGTTCACGTTGCGCGGCGAGCGGGGCGCGCAGGCGCTCGAGACCGAGGCATTCGTGGCTGCGCTGCGCGACGTCGTCGACGTGCCGGTCGAGACGTACGACGAGCGGTTCACAACCTCCCTGGCTGCGGCCGAGCCCGGTACCTCCGATGAGGACGCTCGCGCGGCGGCCCACCTGCTCGAGAGTTACCTGCGGAGCCTGGAGGAGGAGTGAGGCTCGGTGCGATCGGCGCGACGCTCGTGAGCGCGCTCGTTCTCGCCGGCTGCATGGGCGACGACACGCCACTTGCTCCCGTCGAGACGACCCCTCAGCTCGTGCGCCTGCGGGTCATCTTCCCAGAGGGCTTCACCCGCCGCGACATGGCCGATCGCGTGGACGCGGTGCGCAAGATCGCGATCGACAAGCGTGGCGTGACTCCCCGGCTGACGAAGACCGGCTATCTGGAGGCAAGCGGAGCCGCGGTGCCGCCCGCGGAGTTCCGGAAGGACTGGAAGCTCAGCTCGATCGAGGGCTTCCTCTTCCCCGCGACGTACGAGTTCACGAAGCTGACGTCCTCGGCACGGCTCGTGCGCGACCAGCTCCGCGCCTTTCGACGGAACTGGCGCAAGGTCGACCTCCGGTACGCGCGCTCCAAGAACCTCACGCCGTACGACGTCCTGATCATCGCCTCGATGATCGAGAAGGAGACCGTCGCTCCCGAGGAGCGGAAGCTCGTCGCCGCGGTGATCTACAACCGACTGCACAACCGGATGCCGCTCGGAATCGACGCCACCATTCGCTACGGCCGCAACGTGCCGGGGACCGAGCCGCTCAAGCAGTCCGACATCGAGAGCAACGACCCGTTCAACACGCGGCGGCGGCTGGGGCTCCCTCCGACCCCGATCGCGAACCCCGGCCTCGCGTCGATGCGGGCGGCCGCGCGCCCGGCCAAGGTCGACTACCTCTACTTCGTGCGCAAGCGAGACGGCGTCCATCACTACTTCACCGCGAGCGAGTCGGCCTTCTGCCAGAAGTCCCTCGAGTACGGCTACGGCGGCTGCTGAGCGCGTGGGAGAGGTCACAGGAGCGACGCGGCTCGTCGGGATCATCGGCTGGCCCGTCGCGCACTCGCTCTCGCCGCGGATGCAGAACGCCGCGTTCGCGGCGGTCGGTCTCGACTGGGTCTACGTCCCGCTGCCGACGCCGCCCGAGCGGCTCGACGAAGCCGTGCGCGGCCTCGCGGCGCTCGGCTTTGCCGGGGCCAACGTCACGACCCCACACAAGCTCGCCGTCAGGGCGCTCTGCGACACCGACGCTCCCTCGGTCAACACGCTCGTCCTTCGCGACGACCGAGTGGAGGGATGGTCGACGGACGCTGCGATCCTTGACGGTCTCCGCGCCGAGCAGCCGGTGCTCCTCGGAGACGGAGGCACGGCGGCTGCATTCGCGCATGCTCTCCCGCACGCGCGGCAGTTCGCCCGCAAGGGCATGTGGCCACCTGACGTGAGAGGCGCGGATCTCGTGATCAATGCGACCTCTGCTCGCGACGTCGTGCTGGTGGAGCTCGAACCGGCACAGACGCTCGTCGACCTTCCGTACCCCGAGACTCCCACGGCAGCCGCCGCCCGGGCCGCCGGGGCGACGGTCGTGTCCGGCCTCGAGGTGCTGCTCGCGCAGGGCATCGCCTCCTTCGAGTTGTGGACCGGGACGCCCGCCCCTCGGGACGTCATGAAGACGGTGCTCGGCCTGTGACGAGCATCCTGCTCCGAGAGGTCCGGCCCTACGGCGGCGCCTCGGTGGACGTCCTCGTCCGGGACGGAGTGATCGAACGAGTGGAGCCGGGGCTGGCGGTGGAGGAGCCGGATGTGGAGATGGTCGAGGGGCGGGGGGACCTGGTTCTGCCCGGCCTCGTCGACGCGCACGCGCACCTCGACAAGACGTTGTGGAGCCTGCCCTGGCGCGGACACACGGCCGGGCCCGGGCTTGCCGGGCTCATCGACAACGAGCGCCGGCACCGCACCGAGCTGCCTCCTGTCGCCGGGCGCGCGGAAGCGCTGCTCCGCACCTACGTCGAGAACGGGACGACGTGCATTCGGACGCATGTCGACGTGGACCCGGAGCTGGGGTTATCGAGCGTGCACGGCGTGTGGGCGGCGCGCGACGCGCTCGGCGGTGCGATCGACGTTCAGGTGGTCGCCTTCCCACAGGCGGGGCTGCTCACCCGTCCAGGTACCGCAGAGCTGCTCGAGGAAGCGCTTCGCGAGGGTGTCGAGGTCGTCGGCGGGATCGACCCCGGCGGATACGACGGCGATCCCGTCGGCCATCTCGACCTCGTCTTCGGTCTCGCGGATCGGTACGGCGCGGCGGTCGACATCCATCTCCACGACGAAGGGGACCTCGGCGCGTGTGAGGCGGAGCTCATGCTCGAGCGGACGCGGTCGCTCGGGCTGGAGGGGCGCGTCACGATCAGTCATGCGTTCTTCCTCGGCTCGATCCCGGAGCTGCGTGCCGGCGCGCTACTCGAGCGCATGGCTGAGCTCCGGGTCGCCCTGGCAACCGTCGCTCCCGGGTCGGCCTCCGTGCCGCCGCTTCACGAGTGTCGAGACCGAGGAGTAGCGGTCGGCCTCGGCTGCGACGGGATCCGTGACCTGTGGAACCCATTCGGAGTACCGGACCTGCTCGAGCGCGCGATGCTGCTCGCGTGGCGCTCCGGATTCAGGCGCGACGACGACCTCGCACTCGCGCTCGCGGCTGCGACAACGGGCGGTGCACGGGTCGTGGGAATCCCCCGGTACGGCCTCGAGCCCGGATCCGCTGCGAACCTCGTCCTCGTGCCCGCCGAGTCGACGGGTGACGCGCTCATGCGCCGGCCACCGCGGTCGCTCGTCCTCAAAGGGGGCGTGGTCGTGCACGAGGCTTCTAGGCTTCCCGGGTGACACTCGAGCTCGTAACCGCCGGCGAGTCGCACGGTCCTGCTCTGGTGGCAATCGTCACGGGGCTGCCGGCCGGGCTTCGGCTGGATCGGGATGCGATCGCGAACGACCTCCACAGACGACGCCAGGGCCACGGGCGCAGCCCGCGCCAGGCGCTCGAGACCGACGAGGTCGAG
Source organism: uncultured Gaiellaceae bacterium (assembly GCA_963709715.1). Lineage (GTDB taxonomy): Bacteria > Actinomycetota > Thermoleophilia > Gaiellales > Gaiellaceae > GMQP-bins7. Next base: position 317,677 of record CAVPXQ010000009.1, on the reverse strand, counting down.
GTGCTTGCGGGTCTGCGACACGGGGTGACGCTCGGATCGCCGCTCGGGCTGGTCATCGCGAACCGTGACCACGCGAACTGGGCGTCGGGGATGAGTCCCTGGCCCCCCGAGGGCGAAGGTGGCGGCAAGGGCACGACGCCGGTGACGCTGCCGCGACCGGGTCACGCCGATCTCGCGGGCGCGCTCAAGTACGGGCACGACGACGTACGCGACGCGCTCGAGCGTGCGAGCGCCAGGCAGACCGCTGCCCACGTGGCCGCCGGCTCCGTTGCGAAGGCGCTCCTCGCCGAGATCGGCATCGCCGTCCGGGGTCGAGTCGTCGAGATCGGCGGCGCCGACTCCGAGAGCGGCTGGAAGGACGCGACCGACGCGGCGCGCGCGGAGCGCGACACGCTCGGAGGCATCGTCGAGGTCGTCGCCGAGGGCGTCCCGCCCGGCCTCGGCTCGTACGCGGAGAGGTCGACGCGCCTCGATGCGTTGCTGGCCGCGGCTCTCATGGGGATCCAGGCGGTCAAGGGCGTCGAGATCGGGGGCGGCTTTGCGCTCGCACGGATGCGCGGATCGGACGCGCACGACGAGATCGAGCCCGATCGGCGACGCGCCACGAACCGCGCCGGTGGCCTCGAGGGCGGCGTGACGAACGGGGAGCACGTCGTCGTTCGGGCGGCGATGAAGCCCTTGCCGACGCTCATGCGCCCGCTTCGCTCCGTCGACCTCGCGACGGGCGAGCCCGGCCAGGCGCTCGTCGAGCGGAGCGACGTCCAGGCAGTCGAGGCGCTCGCCGTCGTGGCCGAGGCGGCGGTCGCCTGGGAGCTCGCGCGGGCTGCGCGGGAGAAGTTCGGAGGCGACGCGCTGGTCGACTTCGTGGCGGCGCACGCCGCCTATCTCGAGCGCATCGGATGGCGAACGCAGTAGGCCGCCACGTCGCGCTCGTGGGATTCATGGGCGCGGGGAAGTCGACCCTCGGCCCACGCCTCGCCGAACGGCTCGGTCGGCCATTCGTGTCGGTCGACGCCGTCGTCGAGGCCCGCGCGGGAGTGACCGTCGCCGAGCTCTTCGAGCGCGACGGCGAGCCGGCCTTCCGGGCTCTGGAGGAGGACACCGCAGTCGACGTGCTGTCGAGACGGCCACCCGGGGTCATCGAGCTCGGCGGAGGCAGTCTGGGCTCTGCGCGGAGCCGCGCTGCGCTGGCCGAGCACGCGCTCGTCGTCTACCTCGAGGCCACCGTGGACGAGGCGTGGGAGCGGGTCGCCGAGAGCGGGCGGCCGCTCGCACGCGACGCCGAGGCCTTCCGGGTGCTTTACGAGGAGCGGCTGCCGTCGTACGAAGCCGTTGCGGACGGGACCGCTCGGGACGTCGACGGTACAGTGCTCGCGGCCGCTGGCGTCCGCTTCGGCTCGCACGCCGACGCGCGCGGGTCCGCGCTCATGGCCGATTCGAACGTCGCGCGGCTCCACGGGATCACGGCGACCCATCTCGTCGGTGGCAAGTCGCTCGTGGAAGCGGAGCGCCTGTGGGGCGAGCTCGCTCTCGATCGCTCGTCGACGCTCGTCGCGCTCGGGGGCGGCTCGACCACCGACGTCGTCGGCTTCGTCGCTGCGACGTACATGCGTGGAATCGACTGGGTCGCCGTCCCCTCGACGCTCGTCGGTCAGGTCGACGCGGCGATTGGGGGCAAGGTGGCGGTCGACCTCCCCGAAGGGAAGAACCTCGTCGGCGCGTTCCACTGGCCCGTGGAGACGATCGTCGACACGTCGTTGCTCGCGACGCTTCCGCCCGACGAGCTCCGCAACGGTCTCGCCGAGGTGGTCAAGACCGGGCTCCTGTCCGGGGAGCGACTCTGGGAGCTCGACACCGCGGAGCAGGTGCACAAGTGTGCTGCGTTCAAGGCAGCCGTGTGCCTGCGCGACCCGTTCGAGCAAGGTGAGCGCACACAGCTGAACCTGGGGCACACGTTCGCGCACGCGCTCGAGGCGGCATCCGGCTACAGCGTCGACCACGGTCACGCGGTCGCGCTGGGGCTCGTTGCCGCATTGAAGCTCTCGGAGCTGGGCGAGCAAGCCCGCCTGGTCGAGGAGGTGCTCGAGCCTGCGAAGGTCTCCGTCGACGTCGACGTCGCGTGGGCGGCGCTCCAGCGCGACAAGAAGTCGCGCGACGGCCGTCTGACGCTCGTGCTCCTCGACGCACCGGGGAAGCCGCGCGTGACCTCCGAGCTCGACCCCGCGGCCGTGCGAGCAATCCTCGAGACGCTCATCGCATAGGGTCACGCGATGCGAATCGCGGTCCTGAACGGGGCAAATCTCGACATGCTCGCGCAGCGCGATCCGAGCCTGTACGGCGGAATCGGGCTCTCGGAGCTCGAGACGAGGATCTACCAGTGGGCGGTCGAGCTCGAGTGCACGGTTCGGTGCAGGCAGACGAACCACGAGGGCGAGTTCATCGACTGGTGCCACGAGGCGTACGAGTGGGCCGACGGCGTCATTGCCAACCCCGGCGCGTGGGCGCACTACTCGTGGGCGATCCGCGACGCGCTCGAGCTGTTTGCCGCGCCGGTGGTCGAGGTCCACCTCTCCAACGTCGACGAGCGTGAGGAGTGGCGCCGCTTCTCGGTGCTCGAGGGCATCGCTGCCGCCCGCTTCGTGGGCAAGGGGCCGGACGGCTACCGCGAGGCTCTCGAGTTCATCGTCGGAGCAGTGGCGTGAGTCGGATCGAGAAGCTCGCGTCTCTCCTCGAGACCCCGCTGCTCGTCGCCGGCCCACCCTACGTCCTCGGCGGTCAGGCGAACGTTCGCTACCTCACGGGCCTCGCCAGCTCGAACTCGGCCGTCCTCGTCGAGCCCGACGGCCGCGCAACCCTGTACACGGACTTCCGGTACGCGAACCGCGCCCGGCAGCTCGACGGCGTCGAGGTCGTGGAGACCGCTCGCGGCCTCATCCCCGCCATCGGCGAGCTCCTCTCGGGCCGGCGGATCCTGGTCGAGGAGCAGCACCTGCCACACGCGCTCTTTCGCACTCTCGCCGCCGCCGGCGTCGACGCGGAGCCGTCGACGGGTCTCGTCGAGTCGCTCCGGGCGGTCAAGGACGCGGGCGAGATCGCGACGATGCGCCGCTGCGGCGCGCTTTCCGACGAGGTCTTCGCCGCGCTCGCGGACGAGCGTTTCTCGGGTCGCAGCGAGAAGGAGCTCGGCTGGTGGATCGAGCGCAGCTTCCGGGAGGCGGGCGCCGAAGGCGTCTCGTTCGACGCCGTCGTCGGGGCCGGAGCGACGGGCGCGTCTCCGCATGCGGTTCCGGGCGACGCGCCGATGGAATCCGGGGTTCTCGTCGTGGTCGACGCGGGCTGCGTCCTCGACGGGTACTGCTCGGACTGCACTCGGACGTTCGCAGTCGGCGAGATCTCGGAGCGCCTCCACGAGCTGTATGCGCTCTGTCTCGACGCGCAGCTCGCCGGACTTGCCGCGGTCGGTCCCGGCGTCCACGGGCGCGATGCGGACGCAGCGTCTCGTACGCGAATCGAGGAGGCGGGCCTTGGCGGCGCGTACGGGCACGGCATGGGGCACGGCGTGGGGCTCCAGATCCACGAAGCGCCGACGCTCCGGCCGGAGTCGACGGACGTCCTCGAAGCGGGAAACGTCGTCTCGGTCGAGCCGGGGATCTATCTGCCCGACGAAGGCTGCGGCGTGCGTATCGAGGATCTCGTGCTCGTGACGGAGCCGGGGAGCGAACGGCTCACGCAGTTCACGAAGGAGCTCATCACCGTCGAGTAGGGCGCTCGGAATCCACGTTTGTGTGGATTCCGAGCTTGCGCATCGGTCTGCACTACACTCGGCCGCTGGCATGGCCGAGACCGTCTCCACGAACCAGTTCCGCAACGGGATGCACATCGAGGTCGACGGCGTCGTCTGGCGGATCGTCGAGTTCCAGCACGTGAAGCCCGGGAAGGGCGGTGCGTTCGTGCGTACTCGCCTGAAGGCGCTCGAGTCGGGCTCCGTCGTCGACAGGACGTTTCGCGCAGGCGAGAAGTTCGCGCGCGTGCACACGGAGGTGAAGAACGTCCAGTTCCTGTACGACGACGGGTCGGAGGCGCACTTCATGGACGAGGAGACCTACGAGCAGTTCGGGCTTCCGCACGCGGAGGTCGCCGACGAGCTCTCGTATCTGCCTGCGTCGAGCTCGGTCCAGATGCTCGCCGTGAACGGCAAGCCGTCGGGGATCCAGCTTCCCGCGTCCGTGGAGCTGGCCGTCGCGCAGACCGAGCCGGCCGTGCGCGGCGACACCGTGACGAATGTGACGAAGCCCGCGACCCTCGAGACCGGGGCGGTCGTGCAGGTCCCCCTCTTCGTGGACACCGGCGAGCGCATCAAGGTCGATCCGCGCGAAGGCCGCTACATCTCGAGGGCCTGACGCCACAAACCGCCGATCGCTCCCGGCCGGCAGAGCCGGCCTCCGCGACTAGCTGACGACGCTCCTGAGGCGTCATGCGGGGGTTCTCGTGGTCGCAAGCTCGCTAAGGTGCTTCGCTGTGCCGAAGCTCGTCGACACCACGATTCGCCTGCTCTCGCAGGAGCCGCTCGCGGGCAAGCTGCCGACCGCCGAGGTGCTTCGTGTCGCCGAGATCCTCGACGGGGCCGGGTTCGCGTGCCTCGAGGTCTCGGGCGGCGGCGTGTTCGACGCCACGGTTCGCCGGCGGGTCGAGAGCCCGTGGGAGCGGATCCGCGCGATCAAGACGCGCGTGTCGACGCCGCTCGGGATCGCGCTCCGCGGCCGCTTTCTCGTCGGCTCGCGGCCGGTCGCCGGTGACATCGTCGGCCGTTTCGTCGCCTGCGCAGCCGAGAACGGGATCGACGTCTTCCGCCTCCACGACCCGTTGAACGACGTCTCGAACCTCCGCGAGGCGGGAGCGGCGATCACGAATGCCGGCGGAGCGTTCCATGCTGGCCTCGTCTACAGCCCGGGCCGAACCGAGGAAACGGACACGCTCGTGGAAGAGGCGCGCAAGCTTCCGGAGCTCGGCGCGACCCGGATCCTCGTGAACGATCCCACCGGCGCGCTCGTTCCGCACCGGGCGCAGGAGCTCGTCGGGCGGATGATGGAGGCGAGCGGACTCCCGGTCGGCTTCTACGTGCAGGGTTCGGCAGGCGTCGGCCTCGCATCGGCGCTTGCGGCAGTCGCTGCGGGCGCGGACCTCATCGCCACGGCTGTGTATCCGCTTGCGCTGACGCTGCACCGCGTGTTCGGCGAGTCGGTCGCGGACTCGCTGCAGGGGCTCGGGCACGCGCCGGGTGTCGACGTCGCAAAGCTCTGGGAAGCCTCCGATGTCATCGACGAGTGGATCGGTGACGAGCCGGTCGCGCCGGTTGCGCCTCGCATCTCGGTCCGGGCGGCCGAGTTCGATCTTCCTGCCGGGCTCGTCGCCGCACTCGACGTTCATCTTCGAGCCCACGCCGCGGCGGATCGGCTGCTCGAGGTGCTCGAGGAGGTCGGACGCGTTCGAGCCGAGGCCGGCTGGCCGCCGCTCGCCGCCCCGATCGGGCAGATCCTCGCGTCCCAGGCGCTCTTGCATGTGCTCGAGGCGAGGCGCTACGGCTCGGTCATCGACGAGTTCCGCGAGCTTGTCCAGGGCGGCTACGGCGTGACTCCGGAGCCGATCGACCCGATGGTCGAACGCGCCGTCGAGCTTCTGGCGCCGCGCCGCCAGCTCGCCGAGGACCCCGTGACGACCGAGGACGTCCGCGAGCAGGCGGAGGGGCTCGCAGCCAGCGAGGAGGAGCTCGTGCTCATCGCGATGTTCGGCTCCGACGCGGAGGAGCTCCTGAAGGTCATCCGGGCACGCCACTCGCGCGACTCGGTCCTCATCGCCGAGGACGCCGATGCCGAGCGCGGCGAGCGGATCCGGGAGCTCGTGAAGATCGTCCAGGAGTCGGGCGTGGGGGAGATCGAGATCGAGGACGAAGGCATGCGGGTGTCGGTCCGCCGCGCAGACGATCCTCTCGCTGCCTCGCCCCTGCCCGCGACAGCGAGTGTTGAGGCCGACACCGAGGTGGACGTCGCGACAGCGGCCACGGACGGCGTCGTCCAGGTCGAGTCCCCGATGGTCGGCGTCTTCTACCGTGCTCCGAACCCCGGGGCGCCTGCCTTCGTCGACGTCGGCGACACGGTCGTTCCTGGTCAGGTGCTCTGCGTCCTCGAGGCGATGAAGTTGTTCAACGAGCTCAAGGCCGAGACCGCCGGGGTCGTCATGGCGATCCACGCCGAGAACGCCCAGCCGGTCGAGTACGGCGAGCTCCTGTTCGAGCTCGAGCCTGTGCTCCCGCCACCCGCCGTCTAGGACGCACGTGTTCGAGAGGGTGCTCGTTGCGAACCGAGGCGAGATCGCCGTGCGGGTGGTCCGCGCCCTCCACGAGCTCGGGATCGAGGCAGTCGCTGTCTACTCGACCGCCGACCGTGACGCGCTCCACGTGGAGCTCGCGGACCGGGCCGTGTGCATCGGGCCACCGTCTGCGGCAGAGAGCTACCTGAACATTCCGAACATCGTGGCTGCGGCCGAGACGACGGGCTGCGGGGCCGTGCATCCCGGCTACGGCTTCCTCGCCGAGAACGCGGAGTTCGTTCGTGCGTGCGTCGACTCGGACCTCGCGTTCATCGGCCCGCCCGCGGACGTCGTCGAGCAGATGGGCGACAAGGTGCGCGCGAAGGAGGCAATGCGTGCAGCCGGCGTCCCGCTCGTGCCCGGCTCGGACGGTGCCGTCGGCCTTGCGGCTCTCCGGGGCGCTGCTGCAGACGTCGGCTTCCCCGTGCTCCTCAAGGCGTCCGCCGGAGGTGGCGGGAAAGGGATGCGGCTCGCGATTTCGGAGGCCGATCTCGACGATGCGTACGGGGCCGCGAGCGCGGAGGCCGACGCCGCGTTCGGCGACGGCGCCATCTACGTCGAGAAGCTCGTCGCGCCCGCGCGTCACGTCGAGATCCAGGTTCTGTGCGACTCGGCGGGAGGCGTGCTGACGCTCGGCGAACGTGAGTGCTCTATCCAGCGGCGTCACCAGAAGCTCATCGAGGAGTCGCCCTCACTTGCGCTCGGCGCCGAGAGCCGTGAGGCCATGGAGGAGGGAGTGGCGCGCGCGTGCGAGGCCATCGGGTATCGGAACGCGGGCACGTTCGAGTTTCTGGTGGGCCCGGACGGCGTCTTCTACTTCATCGAGGTGAACTGCCGGCTCCAGGTCGAGCACCCGGTCTCCGAGCTGGTGACGGAGATCGACATCGTCCGTGAGCAGATCCGGATTGCTGCCGGTGAGCGGCTTTCTGCGACCGGCCGGGCGCCGCGCCGCGGACACGCGATCGAGATCCGCATCAACGCGGAGGATCCTGCGCGCGGCTTTCTCCCGGCACCGGGCACCATCAGTCGCTTCGTTCCGCCGCTCGGGCCGGGTGTCCGGGTCGACACGGCCGTGGCCTCGGGCACGGAGATCCCCCCGTACTACGACTCGATGATCGCGAAGGTGATCGTCGCCGACGAAACGCGCGAGGCGACCATCGCGCGGGCCGAGCGTGCACTCGGAGAGCTCGTCGTCGAGGGGATCCCCACGACTCGCGAGCTCGCGCTCGACGTCCTCCGTTCGCCCGAGTTCCGCACCGGCGACTACTCGACATCGACGCTTGCCGAGCTCCAGGACCGTCTGCCCTCGCTCTCGTCCGCATGACCGGGCCGACCAGCCGGAAGGCAGCGCGTCGCCAGGCGCTGTTCCTCCTCTACCAGTGGGATCTCACGGGCCAGGAGCTCGCATCGCTGTTCGAGGGAACGCCCGACGATTTCGCGTTCTCTCTGGCCGAGGCGGTGGCGTCCAGGGCTGAGGCGCTCGACGTCCGCATCTCGGCGTCATCGCCGGATTGGCCGGCAGACCGCCTGGGGGCTCTCGAGCGGAATATCCTGCGTATCGGCGTGTTTGAGCTCGAGGAGCAGACGGTTCCGCGGGAGGTCGCGATCAACGAGGCGGTCGTCCTCGCGAAGCGCTACGCGACGGACGATGCGGCGCGGCTCGTGAACGGGATCCTCGGGCGGGTCGCACGGGAGGAAGCTGCGTGAGCCCCTCGAGTATCCATGCTCGTGAGGCGCCGAGGCCGAACCTCGGATGGCCGGGAGTGCGAGAGTTCACCCTCTTTGCGATCGCGCCCTTCGCGATCCTCATCGCGCTCCTGTCGGACGACGTTCTCGGGGGCGGCGTCCCATACGACTTCCGGGTCTACTACGACGCCGCGCGATCGCTCATTGACGGCGCGAGCCCGTACGTCTCGCTCGAGACGACGGTCGACGCCGGCGGGTACGTCTACCCGCCGCTCACAGCGATCGCCGCGATGCCTCTGACCGTGCTTCCGGCGCACCTAGCAGGACTGCTCGTGATGTGCCTCCTCGCGGCCGCGGTGCTTGCGATTCCGTTCGTTCTCGGTGTGCGCGACTGGCGGTGCTTCGGGCTCGTGCTGCTCTGCCCCCCGACGATCCAGGGTCTTCAGGCGAGCAACATCACGATTCTGATCGGACTGCTTGCGGCGCTCGCGTGGCGCTTCCGGGACCGAGCCGCCTTCGCCGGCTCGACCGTGGCCACGGCATTCGCCGCGAAGTTCATGCTCGGGCCTCTGGTGATCTGGCTCGCCGCAACGAGGAGGTACGCGGCAACGACGTGGGCCGGCGGAATCGCGCTCGTGCTGATTGCCGTCCCATGGGCTGCGATCGGCTTCATCGGCCTGAGCCAGTACCCGGGTCTCGTCCGAGGCTTCGGGGAGCGCCTGGATGACCGGGCTTACTCGGTCTACGGCGCTGCGCTCGGCCTCGGCTTCTCGTCGGTCGCAGCGCACCTGCTCGCGGTCGCGCTCGTCGTGGCTCTCCTTCTCGGAGTGGTCGTGACGGGCCGGAGAGACGAGCGCACGTCCTACGTCCTCGCTGTGGCCGCGAGCCTCGCGGTGTCTCCTATCGTCTGGCTGCCGTACTTCGTTCTGCTCGTGGTCGTGATCGCCGTGGCGCAGCAGTCGCTCGGCTACCTCTGGTTCGTCCCGCTTCTGATGTGGACGACCGCGGGCTCGTACGACCCCTCGGCATACGAGAAGGGCGGGACCGTGGCGATCGCGGCGCTCACCGTCGTGCTCGCGATCCGAACGCTGCGCCGGGACGAGCATGCTGCGGAGGTTGCCGTCGTCGAGGCGGTGACGTGAGCACCCCGGTCGACGACGCCCTTGCCCGCGCCGAGGAACTCCTCGGGGCCATGAACGCGAAACGCGAGGAGCTCGAGCGGCTCGCCGGGGCCGACGATGTCGACGGCGACGCTGCGATGGAGCTCATCTCGGAGCTCGCCGAGCTCGCACGTCAGATCGAGGCCGAGCTGACGCGCGCCCGAACCCTTGCCGATGCAGTCGGCTGACGAGCTGCGCGACGCCGTCGAGGCGTATCTCCGCTCGCTGGCGTTCGCTCCCGAGCTCGGGCGGATGGAGGATGCCGTTCGGTACACGCTCGAGTCGGGCGGAAAGCGCATTCGTCCCGTCCTCTGTCTCGCCGTTGCCGACGCCAACGGCGCGTCGGCCGACGAGGTGCTCGCAGCCGCCGCAGCGCTGGAGCTCGTGCACACGTTCTCGCTCGTCCACGACGACCTTCCGTCCATGGACGACGACGACGAGCGCCGCGGGCGGCCGAGCGCGCACGTCGCCTTCGGAGAGGGCGTCGCGCTGCTTGCGGGAGACGCCCTGCTCGCCGAGGCGTTTCGGCTCGCCCTTTCGTACGACCGACCGACGATCGCACGCGAGCTCGCCGAGGCGACGCTCGGGATGATCGGGGGCCAGTACCGCGACATCACCGGTGACGACTCCGATCTGGACGAGCTCCATCGCCTCAAGACCGGACGCCTCTTCGTCGTTGCGGTGCGGATTGGGCTCGACCTCGCCGGCGTAGCGGAAACTGCGCGCGCGCCGTGGGTCGCGTTCGGCGAGGACGTCGGCTCTCTCTTCCAGCTCGTCGACGACGTCCTCGACGGAGACGGATACGCGGAGTACATCGGACTCGAAGCGACTTCTCGGATGGCAACTGACGTCGCCGAGCGAGCGCGGTCGCGTCTCGACGAGCTCGTCGTCGACACGACCGTCCTCCGCGAGCTCGTGGACCTGCTCGCGGCCCGCACCGTGTGAGTGACACCCGTTGTGGGGTGGACGCGCCTCCGCCGTTGACTACCCTCTGACAGTCCCGAACAGACCAGGTCCGCCCGGCACGCCTTCGTCGTGCATGCGAGCGGCCCGTCACTCCTCACGAGATGCCGACCTTCACTCGCAGCCGCATGCCCCTGCTCGCCATCGTCGCGTGCTTCGTCGCGTGTGCCTGGCCGGCGGCGGCCACGTCGTACGACCGTCGGCCGCACCCACCCCCGACCATGGAGCCGGCCACGCCGACGAGAGCTGAGCTCGCCGCAGGTTTCGCACTCGAGGAGGTGGGCACTCGCTACCGGTGGGGCGGTGAGTCGCCGGCGACCGGTTTCGACTGCTCAGGCCTCGTGCGTTGGGCGTACGGGCGGGTGGGAGTCGACCTCCCGCACAGCTCCTATGCGCTGTACGCAGAGGGTCGCCGGGTTTCGGAGGGCAACATGGAGGCGGGGGACATCCTCTTCTTCGAGGGTCTCGGCCACGTAGGGATCTACCTCGGCAAGGGCCGCATGGTGCATGCGCCGCAGACGGGCCGCAACGTCGAGGTCGTCCGTCTTGCGAGCACGAACTACGGCGCCAGGCTCCTCGCCGCTCGCCGTGTCGTCGCCGCCTGACACATCGTCATCATTGCCCGGTGACCTCCGGGCTCGACATGCGCGTCAAGCCGCTCCTGCTGTCATGAAGAAGCGCCTCGATGTACTCCTCGTCGAGCGCGGCCTCGCCGAATCGCGCTCCCAGGCGCAGGCGCTCGTTCTCGCTGGGCTCGTCCGCGGGCATTCGAAGCCCGGCGAGTCGGTGTCCGACGACGCCGAGCTCGTGGTCACCGAGCCTCCGCGGTACGTGTCGCGTGGAGGAGAGAAGCTGCGGAACGCGCTCGACGCACTCGGCGTCGACGTCGCCGGACGCGACTGCGCGGACGTCGGTGCGTCGACCGGAGGCTTCACGGACTGTCTCCTGCAGGCCGGGGCGGCGCGCGTCGTAGCGATCGACGTCGGCTACGGGCAGCTCCATCCACGGCTGCGGGACGATCCCCGCGTCATCGTCCTGGAGCGCGTGAACGCACGCACGCTGACGGCGCTTCCCTTCGCTCCGAGCCTGGTCGTCTGTGACGTCTCGTTCATCAGCGCGACGAAGGCGCTCCCTCCGGTGCTCCTGCTTGCTGCGTCCGGCTGGGAGGCGCTCGTCCTCGTGAAGCCCCAGTTCGAAGCGGGACGCGCAGACGCGCCGAAGGGCGTCGTCCGCGACCCCGCCGTCCAACGGAGCGTGCTCGCGGGCGTGGTCGCCGCGGCCCGGACTTGGGATGCGGTGACGACAGGAGTCGTAGACTCCGGCCTGCCCGGCCCGAAGGGGAACCGGGAGTTCTTCGTCCACCTCGTGCACCGACCCGGCGAACGGAACCCCGATGACATCGACCGCTGGATCGCCGACGCCGTCGGGTAGGCCCGTGAGCAGAGTGGCCGTGGTGACGCACGGCAAGCCCGGTCAGATCGGGTCGGGGCTCGCCCGCCTGCAGGCTGTCGCTCAGGACCACGGCGTCGAGCTCGTCCTCTCGACGGCGGAGGCCGACAAGCACGGCGTCGACGCGACGGGCGCGCGGGAGGTGACGGATCTCGCGGTCGTCCTCGGGGGGGACGGCACCGTGCTGCGTGCCCTTGCGCGGTTTCTCGGGACCGGCGTGCCGGTGATCGGCGTCAACTTCGGCCGCGTCGGCTTCCTCAGCTCGATGGACAAGCGCGATCTCGAAGAAGGCTTGGGGCGCGTTTTTGCCGGCGAGTACGACGTCGTCGAGCTCCCGACCCTCGAGCTCGAGCACCCGGACGGCCGGACGGTCGCAGTGAACGACGTCGTCGTCTCGAGCGCCTCGCTGGGACGCATGATCGAGCTCGAGCTCGCCGTGGGGGGCGAGGAGCTCGGGCGACAGCCGTGCGACGGGATCATCTGCTCGACGCCCTCGGGCTCGACGGCGTACAACCTGTCGAACGGCGGGCCGGTGCTGATGTGGGGGCTCGAAGCGATCGCGCTTACGTTCGTCGCGGCCCACTCGCTGCACGCACGGCCGCTGGTCATCCCACCCGGCTCGGACGTCATCGTCTGGAACCGCTCGGCGGACGTCGAAGCAGGGGTCCTCGTGGACGGTCACCGAGTCTCGACGCTCGCGAAGGCTGATCGCGCGGTCGTGCGCATCGCCGACGAGCGGTCGCTCCTCGCGACGTTGCCCGAAGCGACGTTCGTGCGTCGCTACCGCCAGAGCTTCGCGTCCTAGGGAGGAGCTGCCCGCACTTCCTGGTGTCCGCGTGCGAGGCGGCGTACTCCCTCCGCGATCACGATCAGGTACACGGCGAGTAGCGGGAGTCGGAAGACGAGAAGCCCGCGGGGTGTGCTCAGATGGTCGCTGACGTCTGCGATCCAGCCCGAGCCTCCGAACACCGCGATTGCCCACGCTCCGAGGAACGGGACGAACGCATATTCGATTGCATAGGTGACGGCGGCAACGACCCAGGCGATCCGCAGGAGTCGACGCCAGCCGTCGTCGAGTAGCACATATGTCCCGACGAGCACGGGAACGAACCAGTACGCATATTGCGGCCCGTAGCCAGGTCCGAGGGCGACCACCGTCATGAGAATCAGCGCGGTGAGAAGGAACAGTCGTCCCGGTGGGAGTGGTGGCTCGCGCCAGAGCCTGTATGCGAGCCAGGCAACGACCACCAGAACGGCGATCGTGAAGATACGTGCCTGGACCGGGCGGCCGATCCCCGCGAACTCTTCGAGGATCCCGGAGAGTCCGAAGAAACCCCGCGTGCCCCGATACCGGATGACGTGATCCCACACTGCGATCGGAACCAGGGCGGCGATGACCCCGAGGCCCATCGTTGCAGGGCCGACGACCAGCACGATCCCTAGGAGCTTGCTCACCGCTGATGCCAGACGCGCGCCGGGGGCCAGGATGGGTGCCAGCACGAGCGGAACCGTCTTCGCGAGGACGCCGAGGCCGATGAAGAGGCACGCGCACAGCCACAGCACGACATCCCGCGTCCTCCAGTGTGCGCAGAGCGCGGCGATCGCCAGGGTCACGAGGAGCCCCACCTGCACGTCACTGTTTCCGTGCTGGCACACGAGGATGATCGTGACCGGGTTGAGGGCGATTCCGACGAGGAGCGAGCGACGGACGGCCTCCCGTGACGGCCCGAGCGACACGAGCGTGAGGTAGAGGACGACGATCAGCACCGATTCCACGGCCACGAGATACACGCGGAGCGCCGTCCAGAATCCGATCCCGGCGAGGTTCGACGCGAAGTCGATGCACACGAGCACGACGAGCCACAGCGGTGGCCAGTTGAGGACACCGAGCTCGTACGGGTTGCGACCCTGGTCCTGTGCGAGCAGCACGCCGCGCCAGTGGTCGACGTCGTTCGAATGCGCATCGCCGATCGCGACGACGAAGAGGATCCTCGCGGCCCAGGAGACGGCGAGGACGATCGCGAGATCTCGTACGGCAGGACGCACGCCGGACGAGCGTACAGCGGCCTCCTGTCGGCTACTGTCGCTCCTCATGCTTCGCAGCCTCCGGATCGAGAACCTCGTCCTGATCCGCAGCGCGGAGCTGTCGTTCGCGTCCGGTCTGAACGCCGTGACGGGGGAGACGGGGGCGGGGAAGACGATCTTCGCGCAAGCGATCGGGCTCCTGCTCGGCGCGCGCGCGGACGCGTCGTCCGTCGGCACCGAGGGTTCAGAGGCGTACGTCGAGGCCGAGCTCGACGTCTGCCGGGCGGGTTCTTCGACGACGAGGAGGTCGCCGCGCTCGCGGAGCTGCGCCCCGAGGGGGAGGCGGGGCTCGTGATCGCGCGCCGGGTCTTCGGGGACGGGCGCACGCGCGCGTACGCGTGGGGAAGAGCTGTCGCGCGCGAGGACGTCGCGGCCGCTGCGGAACGGCTCATTGCGATGTCCGGCCAGTTCGAACAGCGCCGTCTCGCGCGGCCGTCGTTTCAGCTCGACGTCCTCGACGCGTTCTGCGGCGCCGAGCAAGCCGAGCGCCGACAGGAGGCACGCCTGGCCTGGCGCGAGCTTCTCGCCGCGCGGCGCCGCTACGACGAGCTGACGCGTGACGCCGACGCCGTCGCCGCCCGGCTCGCCGACCTGCAGGCGCTCGTCGACGCAACCGAGGGCATGGCACCGGGCGACGAGCAGGAGCTGCTCGCCCGCCGCGAGCGCCTTCGGCACGTCGAGGAGCTCGCGGAGGCGCAAGCGTCAGCCGCAGCAGCGGCTCTGGCGCCTGACGAAGGCGAGGGTGCGGCTTCGCTCGCCGCCCTCGCCGAACGGGCTCTTGCTCCACTCGAGCGCATCGCGCCCGAGCTGCGGCGCGCGGCAGAGGAGTTGCGCGACCTCACCGTCCGGCTGGGTGAGGTCGGCAGCGATCTCCACCGCTTCGTCACATCGCTCGACGCCGAGCCCGGCGCGCTCGAGGACGTCGAGGGGCGGTTGCAGGCAATCGCCGACCGCGGCGGCGCTTCGCCGTGTCGTCGTACGACGAGCTTCTCGAGCTCGCGGCGTCCGCCGAGACGCGAGCTCGGCGCGTCGGCCGAAGGAGGCGATCCGATCGAGTACGCACGAGGGGATGTCGAGCAGAGCGAACGGCGCGTCGCGGCTCTCGGCCGAAGCGATGCGCGGGGTGCGCGCAGCCAACGTCAAGCGGCTCGGCGAGGCCATCGCGGAGGAGCTCGCGTCGCTCGGGATGGGGGAGGGCGAGTTCCTCGTCGAGCTACGCGATCGCGATCCTGGGCCGACGGGCGCCGACGAGGTGATCTTCCTCATCCGGCCGAACGCCGGCCTGCCGTTCGCGCCGCTCGCAGAGACGGCATCAGGAGGCGAGCTCTCACGCATCGCGCTCGCGCTCGCCGTCGTGGCCGGCGGTGAGACCCTCGTGTTCGACGAGATCGACGCGGGCATCGGCGGCGTAACTGCGCATGCCGTCGCCGCCACGCTTCAACGCCTCGCCGAGCACGCGCAGGTGCTCACGATCACACACCTCCCGCAGATCGCGAGCGTCTGCCGACCGCCACTTCCGGGTCGAGAAGGTCCCAGGCGATCCGACCCACACGCGCGATCGAGGAGCTCGACGACCTCATGCGGCGCGAGGAGATCGAGCGCATGGCCGGGGGCGCCGAGTTCATCGCGACGATTGCGGAAAGCTAGAACGTCCGAGACGCCTCAGGCCGTCAGCGTGAGGCAGACCCGAGCGCGCTCAGGATGAGGCCGAAGATCGCGACTGCGATCCCGGCCCAAGCCACGGTTCGGCCTCGAAGCTCGGGCTGGGCCTTCATTCGCCGAAGCGACCTCCCGGTCGCGCGGTCGCCTCGGCGTTCGACCGGCGCCGCATTTGCGCTGCGCCGACTCCGGTGTCCGGAATACGACGATGTCGCCTCGACTCGGAGTCCAGGAGGGGACGAGGCGCGAGACGAGGATATGGTCGGCCGTATCTGCCTCGCATCCGGGGGCGGGACGCGGGCAGTGCAGGGTCGGCTCCATGGCGGACGACGGAATTCGGTACGCCTTCAGTGCGAAGCGCTCGACCTGCCAGAGCATCACGCGTGCACCCAAGACGAATAGGAGGAGTACGAGCAGGCCGAGCTTGAGCCACCGCGCTCCGCGGTGCGTCTGACTGCTCTGAATCTCGCCGTTCACTGCCGGTGACCGTATGGGCGCTTGCTCAAGGCTTGCTCAAAGGCGCGTTCGAGACCGGCGCGGTGGTAGCCATCGACGAGCCGCCTGCTCCAACCTCGGCTCCTGCTACGGTGAGACCCCGTGGCCAGGTACGTGTTCGTCACGGGTGGCGTCGTCTCCGCGCTGGGGAAGGGCATCGTGGCCGCCTCGCTCGGCCGGCTCCTCAAAGCCCGCGGCCTCTCGGTCTCGGCACAGAAGTTCGACCCGTACCTGAACGTCGACCCAGGGACGATGAGCCCGTTCCAGCACGGCGAGGTGTTCGTCACCGAAGACGGCGCCGAGACCGACCTCGATATCGGCCACTACGAGCGCTTCATCGACGAGAACCTCTCCCGCAACGCGAGCCACACTGCCGGGGCGATCTGGGACTCAGTCCTGCGGAAGGAGCGCAAGGGGGAGTTCCTCGGGGCAACGGTCCAGGTCATCCCGCACATCACGAACGAGATCAAGGCGCGGATCAGGCGTGCGGAGAAGGTCTCCCCAGCGGACGTGGTCATCTCCGAGATCGGCGGGACGGTCGGCGACATCGAGTCGCTCCCGTTCCTCGAGGCGATCCGGCAGTTCCGTCGCGAGGTCGGGCCCGAGAACGTCGTCTACCTCCACGTGACGCTCGTTCCGTTCATCGACGCAGCGGGCGAGCTGAAGACGAAGCCGACGCAGCACTCGGTCAACGAGTTGCGCCGCATCGGCATCCATCCGGACGTCGTCGTCTGCCGCTCGACGGAGCCGCTCTCCGACGACATCCGCGACAAGATCGCGCTCTTCGCCGACGTCGACCGCGGCGCTGTCATCGGCTGCCCCGACGTACCCGACGTCTACCTCGTGCCCGAGGTGCTCCAGGCGGAGGGCCTCGACTCCCTCGTCTGCGAGAAGCTCGGGCTCGACGTCCCGACCGCCGACCTGGGCGAGTGGGGCGAGCTCATCGAGCGGACGAGCGAGCTCCGCGAAGACGTCGAGATCGCGCTCGTGGGCAAGTACGTGAAACTGCACGACGCGTATCTCTCCGTGCACGAGGCGCTCAAGCATGCAGGCGTCCATTCCGGCTGCCGTGTCCACGTGCGCTGGGTGGACGCGGAGAACATGTCGTACGAGGAGGCGGTCCACGAGCTCGACCAGGTCGACGGTGTCCTCGTCCCCGGTGGTTTCGGGTCGCGCGGGTGGGAGGGGAAGATCCTCGCCTGCCGCGTCGCGCGCGAGCAGGAGATCCCGTACCTCGGGATCTGTCTCGGCATGCACGTTGCGGTCTCCGAGTTCGCACGCCACGTCTGCGGCATGGACGGCGCGAACTCGACGGAGATGGATCCCGAGACGCCGTTCCCGGTGATCGACCTGCTTCCCGAGCAGAAGGAGATCGAAGACCTCGGAGGGACGATGCGCCTCGGTGCGCAGGCAGTCGAACTCGAGGAGGGGACGCGCGCGCGTGAGGCGTACGCCGAGCCAGTCGTTCACGAGCGTCACCGTCATCGCTACGAGGTCAACAACGAGCTCCGTCAGCAGCTGGTCGACGCGGGCCTGATCGTGTCCGGCACGTTCCAGGACGGGCGGCTCGTGGAGATCGTCGAGCTCCCGGACCATCCCTGGTTCGTCGCGAGCCAGTTCCATCCGGAGTTCAAGTCACGGCCCACCCGCGCGGCGCCGCTCTTTCGCGAGTTCGTCGCCGCGGCACTCGAGCGCACTCGGTCGCGCACGGGGTTGCCGGCCGCTACGTCTGCCGGCGGATGAGGATCGACATAGTGCGGCTCCGGGTTCCGTCGACGGACTCGGTGGCGGCACGGAGCACCGTTTCCGCCCGGAACGAGTCGGGGGACCGGGATCTCCGCCGTTTCCGATCGTCAGCAATCGCATCGCCTGAGTGTTGCGACCGAGCCTGACCCGAGGTTGTACGGTGACACGATGAGCGTCGTCCAGGAGTCGCTGAGGCCGCCGTTCCTCGATCTCTTCCTCGAGCTGTGCGCGATTCCGAGCCCGTCGACGAAGGAACGCGCCGTCGCCGACCGAGTCGCGGCGTACCTCTCTGAGCTCGGGCTCGAGCATGAGGAGGACGCCGCCGCCGCTCGACTCGACGGTGACACGGGGAACATCTACTGCCGGATTCCGGCGACGACGGGTGCCGGCATGCCGATCTTCCTGTGCGCGCACACGGATACCGTCCCTCCCGAGACGGTCATAGAGCCGGTCGTGGGTGAGGACGGAGTCGTGCGGAACACCGCCGGGACCATCCTCGGGTCGGACAACAAGGCTGCGGTCGTGGTCATGCTCGAGGCGGCGCGGCGCGTCGTCGAGGAAGGGCGCGAGCACGCGGGGATCGAGCTCCTGTTCACACCGCAGGAGGAGGTATCGCTCCGCGGAGCGGATGCGTTCGACCACACACGGCTAGTCGCGACCATGGGCTTCGTCTATGACCAGGGTGCGCCGATCGGCGAGATCGTCCTCGGCTCGCCGCACGCTCGGATTCTCGACTTCCGCTTCCACGGCGCGGCCGCACACGCGGGCATGCACCCCGAGGACGGCCGCTCGGCGATCGCGGCGGCCTCGCGAGCGATCGCGGACTTCCGTCTCGGCCGCGATCGACGAGGAGACGAGCGCGAACGTCGGCATCATCACCGGCGGTACTGCGCGCAACGTCGTCCCGGAGTGGTGCTCGTTCACGGCGGAGGTGCGCTCGCACGACGAGCGGAAGGCGATCGAGCTCGCACGCGAGATGGTCGAGAGCGCGGCCTTTGCGGCGAGCCTCAGCGACTGCGAGGTCGAGTCCGAAGTGCGCCCGAGCTTCCCCGGCTACCGCTTCCGCGAGAGCGACGAGCCCGTCCGGCTCGCCGCCGAGGCGCTCGAGCGCGCCGGGCTACACGCCGTCGTACGCGCTGAGCGGGGGCGGCGCCGACGCGAACGTCTTCAACGCGCGTGGCCTCGCAGTGCGTGAACCTCGCGAACGGGATGATGGAGATCCACACGCCCGACGAGCACATCGCCGTCGCCGACCTCGAGGGGATGGTCGAGGTGACGCTCGCGCTCATCGACGTCGCTGCCGCGACCCAGCCCGCTAGCTGACTTCCACTACCAGGTCGTACGCGTGAACCTCGTAGGACTCGAGCACGTCCGAGGACGACTCGAGCGACTCTCGGAACTGATCCGAGCTCCGCACGGCTTCCCACTGCTCCTGGTTCCGCCACGGGCCGGCGACGCTGACGAACCGCGTCGGATTGTCTCGGTCCCGTAGCAGGCGGAACGTGATGCCCGCAAGATCGGGCGACATGCGATCGACGCCCGCCTGCCACGCGCGTACGAAATCGGCCTCGCTCCCTGCTCTCGCCTTCCAGACGCCCGACGTGTACATGCGCACCTCCTCCTTGGTGATCGTGGAGTCTGACCGATGCTGGTCTAGCGTGACGTAATGGAGTCTCGCCGCCTCGGCCCCGTTGTGGGCCTCGGAACCTATCGCGACCTTCGACTCCAACGTTGATCGCGCGGAGGCCGTCGTCGAGCTCGGCATTCGCGGCGGGAGTCACCGTCTTCGACTCGTCGCCGATGTACGGCGCGTGCCGAAGCGTCGCTCGGATCGGTTCTGGAGGGTCGACGCACCGAGTCGACCGTCGCAACGAAGATCTGGGCGTCGAGCGTCGAGGAGGGGCGACGGCAGTACGAGGCGCAGCGGCGCTTCTTCGGCCGCGTGGAGTTCGAGCAGGTGCACAACCTCGTCGCCTGGGAGGAGCACCTGCCGTGGCTCGAGGAGGAGCGCGAAGCCGGGCGCATCGACCGGATCGGCGTTACCCACTGGAACGCCGGCGCATTCGGCGAGCTCGAGCGAGCGTTGCGGACGGGTCGCTTCGACGTCGTCCAGCTTCCGCTGAACCCTCACGAGCGCGAGTCCGAAGAGCGCCTGCTGCCGCTCGCGGCGGAGCTCGGGATCCCCGTCATCGTCATGAGCCCGTTCGGTGGAACGGGGGCGCCGCTGCTTCGCCGTCTGCCAGGCGAGCGCGAGCTCGAGCCGCTGCGCGACTTCGGGATCGAGACGTTTGCGCAGGCGCTGCTCAAGTGGGTGCTGTCCGATCCACGTGTCGATGTCGTCATCCCGGCGACGTCGCGCGCGGAGCGAGTGACGGAGAACGCAAGCGCTGGCTCGCCTCCGTGGCTCGAGCCCGGACGAGCGCGACGTACGTAGCGCGTCTGGCCCGTTCCTGAGCCGATATCGTCCCGCGCGCGATGAGGATCGGCGTCGCCAAGGAGATCAAGCCGCAGGAGTACCGTGTCGCGCTGACGCCGGCCGGGGCGCGAGAGCTCGTCCAGCGCGGCCACGACGTCGTCGTCGAGTCGGGCGCCGGGCTCGGGAGCGCCGTTCGCGGACGAGGCCTACGAGCGTGCCGGCGCGACGATCGCCTCGGTCGACGACGTGTGGTCGACCGCCGACCTCCTGCTCAAGGTGAAGGAGCCGATCGCGGCGGAGTACCCGCGGCTGCGCGAGGGCCCGACGCTCTTCACGTACCTCCACATCGCCGCCGACGAGCCGCTCACGCGAGCGCTCGTCGACTCGGGGATCACCGCGATCGCGTACGAGACGGTCGAGACGGAAAGCGGCGCGCTCCCGCTCCTCGCGCCGATGAGCGAGATCGCCGGTCGCCTCGCAGCGCAGGCCGGCGCCGATCAGCTCGAGAAGCCGAAGGGCGGTCGCGGGATCCTCCTCGGCGGCGTCGCGGGCGTGGCACCGGCACGCGTCCTCGTGATCGGCGGCGGCATGGTCGGCTACAACGCAGCCGTCATCGCGCTCGGCATGGGCGCGCAGGTGACGATCCTCGAGCGCTCGGTCGACCGCATGCGCTACCTGGAGCAGATCCTCTCGGGACGCGTGCAGCTCCTCATGTCCTCGGCGCTGCAGCTCGAGGAGTCGATCAAGGACGCTGACCTCACGATCGGCGCTGTGCTCATCCCCGGCGCGCTGGCGCCGAAGCTCATCAAGCGCGACATGCTCGGGACGATGAAGGAGAGCTCGGTCTTCGTCGACGTCGCGATCGACCAGGGCGGCTGCGCGGAGACGTCGAAGCCGACCACGCACGACGAGCCCATGTACACGGTCGACGGCGTCATCCACTACTGCGTCGCGAACATGCCCGGCGCCGTGCCCATCACGTCGACGCGCGCACTCACGAATGTGACGCTGCCGTACGTCGAGCAGCTCGCCGACCTCGGCGACGGTCGGCGCCGTGACGGCGAATCCGGAGCTCGCGCGAGGCGTGAACGTGATCGGCGGAAAGATCACGTACGAGGCCGTCTGTGAGGCGCATGGCATGCCGTACACGCCGCTCGATGCGGCTCTGGACGCCGTCCCCGCCTAGGTCGCGGCGCGCTTCGACCTGCGGAAGAGGCTCCCGGCCCCGCTCTCCGTGCCGCGCTTCGACGAGGAGTCGTCCTGGCTGTCCGTGTCGTCGGGCTCCTTCGGGTTCCGCTCGGTCGGGAAGATCTTGATCACCGCGAACGTGATCGCCGCAGCGAGGCCGACGATGCCGACGATGTAAACGACGAGCAGCAGCAGTCCGAGGACGTCGTTCAAAGCCGCCGTAGAATAGCCCGCGCAATGCCGCGGGCGTGCGTCATCGTGCTCGACGCCGTCGGCGCTGGAGAGTTGCCGGACGCAGGGGAGTACGGGGACGAAGGCTCGAACACCCTCGGCAACATGGCCAGCGCCGTCGGAGGCCTCGACCTGCCCAACCTCGAGGCGCTCGGCCTCGGCAACGTCATGCCGCTCGAGGGCTGCCCGCCGCAGCCGGGTGCTCCGGCGGTCGCCGGGCGGCTGTTCGAGCGCTCGAAGGGCAAGGACACGACCACGGGTCACTGGGAGCTGATGGGCGTCGTGACGCCGACCGCGTTCCCGACGTATCCGCACGGCTTCCCCGACGACGTGATCGACCCGTTCATGAACCAGACGGGACGCGGCGTCCTCGGCAACAAGCCGGCCTCGGGGACGGAGATCATCCAGGAGCTCGGCGAGGAGCACCAGCAGACGGGCAAGTGGATCGTCTACACGTCCGCCGACTCCGTCTTCCAGATCGCCGCCCACGAGGAGACGATCCCGCTCGAGGAGCTCTACGACGGCTGCCGGGTCGCGCGGGAGATCCTCACGGGACGGCATGCGGTGGGCAGGGTCATCGCCCGCCCGTTCGTCGGCGAGCCCGGCAACTACGAGCGAACACCGAATCGCCACGACTTCTCGCTGGAGCCGCGCCGTCCGAACTACCTCACATCGATTCGCGATGCGGGCAACACGGTCTACGGCGTCGGGAAGATCTCGGACATCTTCGCCGGGTGCGACGTCGACGACTCGTTCCCGACGAAGTCGAACGTCGACGGCATCAACCGCACGATCGAGTTGCTCGAGAACATCGACGTCCGGCCTCGTCTTCGTGAACCTCGTCGAGACCGACATGCTCTGGGGGCATCGCAACGACCCCGTGAACTTCCACCGCTGCCTGCAGGACTTCGACCGGCGCCTTCCGGACATCCTCGAGGCGCTTCAGAAGGGAGACCTGCTGATCCTCACGTCCGACCACGGCTGCGATCCGACGACCGAGTCGACGGACCACTCGCGCGAGCACGCTCTCCTGCTCGCGTACGCGGCCGGACGGAACGCAGCCGGGCGAGTCCACGAAGAGGGTGAGTTCGCGGACGTCGGCGCGACCGCGAACGCCTGGCTCGGCGGCAAGTCGCCCGGGAAGCGCCTCCCCGGCCGTCCGATCGACCTCTAGACGGGCTCTCGTGCCCGCGGCGTGACGAGGCCCGACTCGTAGGCGACGACCACCGCCTGCGTGCGGTCGCGGACGTCGAGCTTTCCGAGGATGCGGCTCACGTGGGTCTTCACCGTCTCGTCGCTCACGACGAGCCGGTCGGCGATCTCGCCATTCGACAGCCCTTCGGCGACGAGGCGAAGCACCTCGGTCTCGCGCGGCGTGAGCTCGGCGAGCGCCTCCGGACGGCTCCGCCAGCGTCGGTCGCAGACGTGCGAACTCGTTCACGAGCCGGCGCGTCACCGCCGGCGCGAGCAGCGCATCGCCGGCAGCGACGACCCGCACGGCGTCGAACAGCGTCTCGGCGGTCACGTCCTTCAGCAGGAAGCCGCTCGCCCCGGCGCCGAGCGCGTCGTAGACGTACTCGTCGAGGTCGAAGGTCGTCAGGACGATCACGCGGGGCGGGCGCTTGCCGTCAGCCGTGACGCGCCGGGTCGCCTCGATGCCGTCCATGACCGGCATCCGCACGTCCATGAGGACGACATGAGGGCGCTGCGCATGGCAGAGCGCGACCGCCTCCGCGCCGTCGGCCGCGGTGCCGACGACTCGAAAGTCCGGCTGCGTTCCGAGGAGCGCGGCGAATCCCGGCGCGGACGATCTCCTGGTCGTCGACGACGGCGACCTTGATCGTCATGCGCTCGCTCCGGCGATCGGCAGCACGGCGTCGACCGCAAACCCTCCGCCGTCGGCCGGCCCGGCAGTGAGCGTGCCGCCGACCATGATCGCCCGCTCGCGCATTCCGAGCAGCCCATGCCCGTCGAGGTCGGGCGAGACCGCGCCGGAGCCGTGATCGCGGACGCGCAGGCGCAGCGTGTCGCGCGCGTACTCGAGCTCGACGTCGACCGCCGCGCCCGGTGCATGGCGCCGGACGTTCGTGAGCGCCTCCTGCAGGATCCGATACGCGCACAGGTCGACGCCGGGCGGACAACGGCGTCACCGTGCCCTCGCAGCGTGAGTGTCACCGGGGTGCCGGCTACGCGCGCGGTCTCGACGAGCTCGTTCAGGCGGGCGAGGCTCGGCTGCGGGTCCCGGGCGACCTCCGCGCTCGCGTCATCGCGGAGGACGCCGAGCAGCCGCCGCATCTCGGTCAGCGCGTCGCGCGCGGTCTGGCCGATCGCCTCGAAGTGCGCGCGGCCCTCCTCGGGCAGGCCCTCGGTCGTGAGACGCGCGCTCTCGGCCTGGACGGCGATCGCCGAGACGTGGTGCGCGACGACGTCGTGCAGGTCGCGTGCGATGCGCGCGCGCTCCCCCATCGCCGCCTGGTCCTGGAGGGTGTCGACCATCGCCTGACGCGTCTCGTCGCGCTCGGCGAGCGCCTCGCCGCGTTGCCGGCGCGAGTCGCCGAGCGCCAGAGCCGCGACGACGACCATGAGGAGCAGGACGCCCGAGAGCCCGCGTCGTCTCCCGAGAAAGGCACGATCGCGTTGAAAACGAAGGGCAACGCGGGGAGCACCGACCAGCGCCGGCCGTAGCGCGAGGCGAACAGGTACAGCACGATGACGAGCCCGAGAAGCGCCGCGATCGTGAGAGTGCTTCCGTCCGCGGCGATCGCAAACAGGACACCGAAGACGATCGCTCCGGTCGCCCAGGCGACGTGCCTGCGCACGAGCGCGAGCGGGAGCGTCGCGAGGAGGTTCGCGATCATCGCCGCCCCGACATCCCTCGGCCGTAGATCGTGACCTCGGTCATCGCGAGCAGGCCGAGCACGAGCGCGAAGGCGAGCGGCCCGTCGGGACCTTCGAGCACGCGCTGGGCGTGCGTCGCCGTCCGTGCGGCGACGTCGGTGAGCTCGTCGATGGGATCGCGCTGCGCGGTGCTCACGGCAACCATTGTCGCGGCACGGTCAGCGCGTCCGCGTCGTCCGCGGCGGCGAGATCGCCCGTCCCCCGCGAGGGTGACGTCGCGTCGGGGTCGTCACCGCGCGAGGGGCCGCAAAGACGGCTCCCGGGCGCGACGACAGCGCGAGGCGGCGCTCGTACCGTGTCGGCGGATGAGCACGACCATCGAAGCGCACGGTCTGACGAAGCGCTACGGACGCACGCTCGCCGTCGACGACCTCTCCTTCCGCGTCGAGGCGGGGCGCGTCACGGGCTTCGTCGGGCCGAACGGCGCCGGGAAGTCGACCACGATGCGCTTGCTCCTCGGGCTCGACGCGCCTGACGCGGGCGAGCGTGCGGGTCGGCGGGCATCCGCTACCGCGATCTTCGCGCGCCACTGCGCGAGGTCGGAGCGCTGCTCGACGCCGGCGCGACGCATCCCGGCCGGCGCGCTCGGAGCCACCTGCTCTGGCTCGCGCGGAGCAACCGCCTGCCCGTGCACGCGGGTCGACGAGGTGCTCGAGCTCGTCGGGCTCTCCGCTGCCGGCCGCAAGCGCACCGGCGGCTTCTCGCTGGGGATGGCGCAGCGGCTCGGCATCGCGGCGGCGATGCTCGGCGACCCGCCCGTGCTCGTGTTCGACGAGCCGGTCAACGGGCTCGATCCCGACGGCATCCGCTGGATCCGCAGCTTCCTGCGCTCGCTCGCCGACGAGGGGCGAACGGTATTCGTCTCGAGCCACCTGATGAGCGAGCTCGAAGGCGTCGCAGACGAGCTGATCGTCATCGGCCGCGGGCGCCTGATCGCCCAGACGACTGTCGACGAGCTGCTGTCCGCGAGATCCGACGGGCGCGTCCACGTGCGGACACCGCAGGTCACCGAAGTCATGGCTGCTCTCGCCGGCGCCGGCGCGGACGTGACCTCGACCGGTTCGGAGGCGCTCGTCGTCTCCGGGCTCGAGCCGGACCGTATCGCGCAGGTCGTCGCCGAACAGCGGTCTTCGGCTCGACGAGCTCTACCGCGAACGAGCGTCGCTCGAGGACGCGTTCTTCGAGCTCACCCGCGAGGCCGTCGACTACGTCGCCGGGCAGCCGGAGCAGGCGGCGTGAGCGCCACAGCGTTCGCCACCGCGCGGCCGCGCGCGGGTCTTTTCGAGGCACTCCGCTCGGAGTGGGTCAAGCTGCGAAGCGTCCGCAGCACGTACTGGTCGCTGCTGCTCCTCGTGGCGATCTCGATCCTGTTCACGGCGGTGTCCGACCTCGGGATCGAGCACCGAAGGCGGAAGCCCGGGGTTCCCAGGCGACAACGACATCGTCCTCGAGAGCCTCACGGGCATCTGGTTCGGGCAGATCGCCGCGGCCGTGCTCGCTGTGCTCGTGATCACGTCCGAGTACAGCACGCGGAATGATCCGTACGACGTTCGCGGCGAACCCGCGGCGACGCACGGTGCTGACGGCCAAGACGGCGGTCGTGAGCGCCGTCGTGCTTGCGGTCGGCCTCGCGACCAGCGTCGCGTGCTTCCAGTTCGGGCAGTGGATCCTCCGCGGGAACGGCTTCAACTACGAGGGCGGCTATCCGGCCGTCACGCTCGCCGACCACGAGGCGCTCCGCGCCGTTCTCGGAAGCGGCGTCTACCTCGGCCTCCTCGCCGTCTTCTCGACTGCGCGTCGGCGCGATCCTGCGCCACACCGCCGGCGCGATCACCCTTGTCCTCGCGGTCATGCTCGCGCCCGTGATCGCGTCGGCTTCC
This sequence comes from uncultured Gaiellaceae bacterium, assembly GCA_963709715.1. GTDB lineage: Bacteria > Actinomycetota > Thermoleophilia > Gaiellales > Gaiellaceae > GMQP-bins7. The sequence continues at coordinate 291,455 of CAVPXQ010000009.1, read as the reverse complement.
TACCCGAGAACATCGGCGACCAGGTCGGCGAGGTTCTCGCTCATGGGCGCCGGGCATCGCTGTCCAGCAGACGGTCGATCGCTCGGACAACATCCAGATCGGTCCCGGCGCGGGGATGGTCGTCGTGGCCGCGTACGCCGTCGTCGCGCTCGCGATCGCCCTCTGGCTGATCGGGCGCCGCGACGCCTGAATCGGCCGTCGACGGGCCGCCTCGGGCATGATCGATGCCGTGGCGGTTCGCGCAGCGGATCTCATCGAACGCAAGCGAAACGGGGAGGAGCTCTCCGACGAGGAGATCTCCGAGCTCGTCCTCGGCTACTCGCGCGGTGACGTGCCCGACTACCAGATGTCTGCCTGGTGCATGGCCGTCTACTTCAAGGGGCTGTCGGGACGCGAGACGCACGCCCTGACCGACGCCATGATCCGCTCCGGCGAGACGCTCGACCTCGGCAAGGCGCTCGGTCGACGCGTCGTCGACAAGCACTCGACGGGTGGCGTGGGGGACAAGACGTCGCTCGCGGTCGGACCGATCGTGGCTGCCTGCGGCGTGCCGTTCGGGAAGATGTCCGGCCGCGGGCTCGGCCACACGGGCGGGACGCTCGACAAGCTCGAGTCGATTCCGGGGTTCCGGGTCGAGCTGACGATCGACGAGTTCGTCGCGCAGATGCGCGAGATCGGACTCGCGATCATCGGGCAGACGGGCGACCTCGTGCCCGCCGACAAGAAGCTCTACGCGCTTCGCGACGTCACCGCGACCGTCGACATCGTCCCGCTGATCGCCTCCTCGATCATGTCGAAGAAGCTCGCCGCGGGCGCCGATGCGATCGTCCTCGACGTCAAGGTCGGGGACGGCGCGTTCATGAAGACCGTCGACGACGCCCGCATCCTCGCCGAGCAGATGGTCGACCTCGGACGCCGCGCCGGTCAAGAGGTCGTCTGCCTGCTCACCGACATGGATCAGCCGCTCGGCGCCGCGGTCGGGCAACGCGCTCGAGATCCGCGAGGCCGTCGAGACGACTCGTCGGCGAGGGGCCGCCCGACTTCACGGAGCTCGTGCTCGACGCCTGCGCGCGCCTCCTGGCGCTCTCGGACCTCGGGGTCGATGTCGACGAGGGTCGCACACGCGCCGAGAGAGCGATGACCGACGGCTCGGCGCGCGAGATGTACGAGCGCTGGATCCGTGCGCAGGGCGGCGACCCCGACCCCGACGTACTCCCGCGCGGCGCCTGTCGTTCGTGAGGTGGTCGCGCCGCGCGGACGGCATCGTCGCCCGTCTCGCGCGCGCTCGCAGATCGGCATCGCGGCGCTCGAGCTCGGCGGCGGGCCGGCGGACGAAGGAGGACGAGGTCGACCACGCCGTCGGCATCGTCTGCAGCGCGAAGCGCGGCCAGACGGTCGAGGCGGGTCAGGTCCTGGCCGACGTGCACGCGCGCGACGAGGACGTCCGCAGTACGGGCCGTCGCAGCGACGTGCTCGCTGCCTACGAGATCGGCGACGAACCACCTCCGGTGCACGGGATCGTCCTGGACGTCGTCGGCTAGGACGCCTTCGTCGCGACGAACACGACGAACTCGTCGTCGGGCGTCGGTTCGGCGACGACGTGGTCGCCGTGGACGACGACGTCCTCGAATCCGGCGCGCTCGATCATCATGCCGAGCTCGTCGACGAAGTAGTGGTGCAGGTCGATCCTCCGCGTCTCCTCGGCCTCGAGCTCGCCGTCGCGCCAGAGCTCGGCGCGCATCTCGAGTGAGCTGCGCTGCGCGAGAGGGTCGACGTTCGAGCACACGCGAAGTGAGCGCGTACTCGGCTCCATCGGACGCAGGCCGTCGCTTCGTGGCAACCGGCATGGGCCCGGGGAGCGACGCGCGCTCCTCCTTTAGCCAGTGCTTCCATAGCCAGGCGTCCGCGTACGGGACCTCGATGTCGACGAGGAGCGTGCCGCCGGGCTCGAGGTGGTCACGGAACCGGCGAAGCGCCTCCAGGTCCTGGTCTCGCGTGCTTCCCGAGACCGAACGCTCCGCAGACGTAGATCGTCCGGTAGCGGCGCGGCAGGTCGAGCTGGTGCATCGGCTGCACGTACAGGTTCGGCGCGAAGCCTTCCCGCTCGGCCTTCTCGCGGCACAGCGCGATCATGTCGGCCGAGACGTCGCAGCCGTCGACGTCCAGTCCCGCACGCAGGTACGGCAGGAGCAGCCTCCCGGTTCCGCACGCGACGTCGAGCGCGGGCTGCCCGTCGTCCTCGACGAACCTCTGGAAGTACGGGATCTCGTGCGGACGGAAGTCGTCGTTGAACTCCGCCCAGTACCTTGCGATGAGCCCGTAATGCCACGTCTGCGGCTGCTCGGCGGTCATGTGCGACGCCAAGCCTACGATGCTCCGAGTGCCGGAGCTGCCCGAGGTCGAGACCATCCGCGCGCAGCTGGCGCCGCGGCTCGAGGGGCGGACGCTCGTCCGCGTCGAGATCCTCGACCCGCGCCTCACCCGGCCGTACGACCTCTTCGAGGTCGCCGAGGAGCTCGAGGGCGACCGCGGTCGTCGCGGTCGAGCGGCGCGGGCAAGTACCTGCTCGTCCGTCTCGAGAGCGGGCTCGGCCTCCTCGTCCACCTGCGGATGACCGGCAGCTTCGGGTTCGCGCCGGTCTCGCACGAGCGCGCGGTGCTCGAGCTCGACGACGGCTCGCGTCTCGTCTACCGGGACGTACGGCGCTTCGGGACCTGGCTCGTCCTCGAGGACGCCGACCTCGCGCCGTACCTCGCGACGAAGAACGGGCCCGAGCCGCTCGGGCCGCGCTTCACGTCGCGCTGGCTCGCGGCGCAGCTCGCGCGACGGAAGGCGCCGCTGAAGGCCGTCCTCCTCGACCAGCGCGTCGTCGCCGGCCTCGGGAACATCTACGCCGACGAGGCGCTCTGGCGCGCGCGGCTCAATCCACTGCGGCCCGCGAACGGCCTCTCCGCGACGAGGTCGCTCGGCTCGTGCGCGCGATCCGCGCGGCGCTCGCGGGCCGGCATCGAGCGCCAGGGCTCGACGCTACGCGACTACGCCGCTCCCGACGGCGCGTCGGGGTCGATGCAGGACGAGTTCCGCGTCTACGGTCGCGACGGACGAGCCGTGCTCGCGCTGTCGCACGACCATCGCGAAGACGCGCGTCGGTGGGCCGTGGCACCTGGTTCTGTCCTCGCTGCCAGCCGCTAGCGCGTCGCCACGGGCTCGGCGACGTGGTCGACGGCGGGAGCCGGACGTCGCTGGCTCCGCGGGACTGAGCTCGGCCGCGGCGCTCGACGCGACGAGGCGTGCGCGCGTCGCTTCCGAGGCCTCGGCCGCGAAGTAGCTCCCGACGACGAACAGGGCCGCGGCCGCCTGCGCGACGAGGCCCTGCCACGTGGGGTAGAGCCCGAGCCAGAGCCCCGCCCAGTACGGCAGCTCGAGCCGTTCGATCGGCGTTACGGCGATCCAGCCGACCTTCTGCATCGTCTGCACGGTCGTGCCGACCATGACGACGAGCACCCAGGTGATGAGGATGCCCGGTCGCGATCAGCATCTTCTTGTGCGGCAGCTTCCGCTCGAGCGCGACCACGAGCACGAAGACCGCGACGACCGCGAGGAACCCGAGGACGACGCCCTCGAGCACCGTCGACGGCGCCTGCCTCGAGCGTCATCGCCTGCAGGAAGAGCACGGTCTCGAACCCCTCGCGGTAGACGCTCGTGAAGCCGAGGAGCACGAGGCCGACGACCTGCGCCGCGGCGAGCGAGAGGCCTGCGCCCGCGAGCACGCGCCGCTTGCGCTGGTGGAGCGTCTGGAGGTTCTCCTGCCAGTAGACGCGGTGGTAGAACCAGTTGAGGATCAGGAGCAGCACGCCGATCGCGACGAGCGAGACGATCGCCTCGAGCTTCTCGCCGTAGCGCTGCGAGCGACGTCAGCACGGTCTGGGCGACGACCCAGGTGACCGCGCTCGCGACGAGCGCGAGACCGACGCCGACGAACATCGGCCGGCGGTACCGTCGCTGCGCGCCGACGAGGCTCGCCATGAGCGCCGCCAGGATGAGCACGGCCTCGAGCCCCTCGCGGAAGACGATGATCGCCGAGTTCGTCGACGACCGAGACGTCCGACTGCGGGCCGCTCCCGATCCGCTCCTCCGAGCGGGTCGAGCGCGTCGTCGAGCGCCGCGCGCGTCTCTGCGAGCTCGGCGTCCGGTTGCTCGCCGCGCGATCAGCTGGACGAGGCCGTCGAGGCCGTCCTGCCCGTACCAGAAGTACCCCTCGACCTCCTGGAAGAGGGCGGGCGCGAGCCCGCGCAGTCGCTGCTCCGGGCCGAGCTCGAAGATGCCGTACGCCTCGAGGCGGGCCGACTCTGCACCCTTCCAGTCGCCGGCCGCCGCAGCCGCCTGGAGCCGGTCGAGCGTCGCGGCGATCACGTCGAAGTCGGCGGTCTTCGCCGCTTCCTTCCAGCGGTCGGGATAGAGACGCGCCGACGAGCGCGAGTGCCTCGCTCGGTCGTCGCCTCGATCTCGCTTCGGGTGCGGCGACGGCGTCGCCTCGCGACGCGTCCGCGAGGTGCGACCTCGAGCGTGTCGAGGTGAGCGCCGAGCCGTCCGCGCAGCCGCGCCGTCGACTGCGAGCAGCGTCGGGAAGCAGGTCCTGGTAGGCGGTCTCCGCCCCGTCGCGGAACGTCACGGCCTCCTGGATCTCGAAGTCGAGCGTCACGCGACCGTTCGAGACGCCGCGGCCGTACTCGATCGGGACGAGCCGGAGGAAGCGCTCGAGCTGGCCGGCGCGGCGGACGAGCTCGTCCTCGGACAGAGGTGCGGCGCGGAAGCCCTCGAGCGCCTCGCTCGACGCGTCTCACGGACGCGGTGGCCAGCCGGCCGTCGGCCGCCGCCGCGGCGATCGCGGCGAACGCCTTCGATCATCCGGCGCGCGTCTGCTCGTCCGCGCTGTGCGCGGTAGACGGGCTCGACGATCGCACCAGTACCCGCGCGCGAGCGCGCCGAGCTCCGCGCGTGCTCGTCGAGGTACCCGAGCTCGTGCGCGTCTCTGCAGGTCGGCGAGCGCCGTCCGGAGGCGGTAGTCGTACGTGTCGAGGAGGTCGTGACGAACGAGCGGCCGCGGCCGCCCGGGCGCGATCGTGCCCGCCTCCAGCCGGTCGAGCGCGACCGTCGCGTCGTCGCTCGCGCGCGAGAAGCGCGTCGGCGGACGGAACTCCCGGACGAGCAGCCAGCTCCGTGCCGTCGCCGCGTCCCCGCGCCGCGTCGCCTGCGTCGCCTCCGAGAACGCCGCGCGAGGATCGCGGTCCAGAGCGTGCTCCGGGCCGCCGCGAGCGCGGGCTCGTCGCCGCTCGCCACCGCTCGCTCGGCTGTCGCGAACGACGTGGCGGCAGCTCGGCTCGTTCCGAGGAGCTGCTCGACGTCCGCTCCGCGCGGCAGCGACCCGCGAGCGCGCGCTCGCACGCTCGCCGAGCACGAGCGCCGCCTGCGCGTCCGAGAGCGCCTGACGGACGTCCGCGGCCGCCTTCCACGGCGCGCGGCCGGCCGCGGACGCCGAAGCGGCGAGCACGAGGCTCGCCGCGACAGCACCTGCGACCGCCAGCGCTCTCACGCTACTGGGCGATCTTGACCTTCAGTCGGGCCGCGGACTGCGTCACCTGTCCGGCGATGGCCGTGGCGCGCTCCTGGGCGGTGCGCCCGAGCGTGTCGGCCTGCTCCGGCGTGAACCGCCGTCCGGCGCGCTCCTGCTTGCGGAGCTTCGAGACGAACGACCACAGGCTGTCGAGCTCGCGCTTCGTCTGGGCCGCCTGCTGCCGGTCGACGGTCGCGATCGCCGGGCTGGATGCCTGCGTAGATGACGCGAAGCCCGCCGAGGATGTCGCCGATGTCGGAGAGGCGCGAGACGACGTTGAACGCGTCGCCGTTCGCGCGACTTGCCGAGGACGAAGCGCGACACCTTCCACTGGCCGAAGTACTCGCTCATCGTCGGCACCATCACGACGACCGCCGTGAACGCGTCGGAAGCGGTCGGCTTCCACGCGCGCGCCGCAGCGGCGAGCTTGCCGCGCGTAGAGGACGAACGCGTCGGCGGCTGCCTTGAGGACGGCGGCGTCGGGCAGGACCTCGCCGAACTCGACCTTCCCGTCGCCGTCGAGGTCGGCGCGGACGCCCTTGGCCGTGTACTGCGGGAGCGTCCCCCAGAGCATCCCTTCGGTGAGGTTGTAGAGGTTGCCCGGCTTGCGCAGGACGCGACCGTCGGCGAGCTTCAGGTCGAACGGCACGGCGCTCGTCGGGTCCTCGGTTCGCGCTCGAGCCCGGCGTCGAGGATGACGTCGTAGACCGAGAGCGACGGCGTCCCGGCGACGATTCCCTCGACCTGCTCGTAGTACGGGTTGCCCTCGATCCAGAGCGCCTTCGAGCGAGCGAGGATGCGCGTGACGTCCGAGCGCTTCGGCCGTCCACATGGCGGCGTGGTCGAAGCCCGAGGCCTTCGCGAGCGCGAAGTAGCGGTTCGCCTGGACGCGGAAGCGCGTCGTGAACGCGCGGAGCTCGCGCGGTGTGCTTCAGGAGGTACGTCTTCGTGGGTGCGAGGTTGACGTTCTGCGGAGGGTGTCGAGGTGGCGCTGCGCGAAGTCCCTGCGACGGCGGCGAGCGCGACGGTCGCCGTCAGGGCGACGATCGTCAGGCGCGAACGTGTGAGGTAGCGGCCGGCCGTCATTGGCGCGCAGCATAGTCGGACCGGGCACAGGATGTAAGGGTCGCCTTACAGTGTCTCGTGACGGCGCTCGCTAGCCTCGTGCGATGAGCTCGTCGGAGCACGGTTTCACGGCGGTCGACGAGCAGGAGGATCCGACGTCGTGGATCGGTGTTCTCGACCGCGTGCGGCACGAGCGCGCCTACGCAGCGTACAAACAGCGCATCGGCGAGCTCCTCGCTCCGGCAGCGGCGGGGAGGTACCTGGATGTCGGAGCCGGAACCGGCGCCGACGCTCTCGCGCTGGCGTCAGCGTTCGGCGTGGCTGTCGCGGGAGTCGATGCTTCCACGACGATGGTGGAGGAGGCGCGGAGGCGCGGTCTCGTCGACGCGCACGTCGCTGACGCACACGCCCTGCCGTTCGGTGATGCGAGCTTCGACGGTGCATGGGCTGACAGGACGTTCCAGCACCTCCTACACCCCGACGTCGCGCTTGCCGAGCTGATCCGCGTCGTCAAGCCTGGAGGCCGCCTCGTGATCGCGGATCCGGACTACGACACGCAGGTCCTCGAGCTGCCCGACCAGGAGCTATCGCGGCGCGTCCTGCGCTTCCGTGCCGACCATGCTCTTCGTAACGGGACGCTCGCGCACCGCATGAGCGGGCTGTTCGTCGACGCGGGACTCACGGAGGTGGCGGCAGAGGCATTTCCGGTCGTCCTCCGGGACCCGGCTGCCCTCGACAATGCGATGGGACTGCGAAGCTGGGCCGAGACCGCACACAAGCGCGGGGTCGTCTCCGCCGAGGATGTCGACTCCTGGACGAAGGCCCTCGACGAGACGATCGCCGCGGGTCGTTTCCAGTATGCGTTCAGCGTCTTCGTCACTTTCGGAACGCGTCCGTAGCCCGCGCCTACACTGGCCTCGTGGGCCGCACGTACGCAACGGAGGCAGTCGTGCTGCGGTCGTTTCGCTTCGGCGAGGCCGACCGGATCCTCCACGTGTACACGGCCGATCGCGGCCGCGTCGGAGCGATCGCGAAGGGCGTCCGCAAGACGAAGTCGCGGTTCGGCGCGCGACTCGAGCCGTTCTCGCACGTCGAGCTCATGCTCCACCAGGGCTCGGGCGAGCTGCACACGGTCACGGGCGTCTCGCTCGTCGACGCGCATCGACTCGCTGCGCGAGGATCCGTACCGGCTCTCGGTCGGTCTCGTCGGCGCCGAGGCGATGCTGCGACTCTTCGTCGAGGAGGAGCGCAACGAGCGTGCGTTCGAGGCGCTCACGCGATTCCTCACCGCTGTCGACGCGATCCCGCCCGGGTCGCGCGGCCGCGCTGCGCTCGATCCGCTCGCGCTCGCCTTCCAGCTCAAGCTCCTGTGGCTCTCCGGGTATGTCCCGCACCTCGAGAGCTGCGTCGAGTGCGGAGGGACGGACGAGCTCGTCGGCTATCTCCCGCGGGCAGGCGGTGCCGTGTGCCGCGGCGTGCGCTCCCGAGGAGACCGTGCTTCCTCTCGCCGGAGGGCTTCCGGGGGATGCACGCGCTCATCTGGAGCCCGCTCGCCGACGCGCACGACCTCGGGCTCGGCGAGCGGGCGCTGCGCGACACGCTCGCGGTCGTCGTCGCGGCGTACGAGTTCCACGGCGGGTTCCGTCTGCGGACGCTGACGGCATGAGGCGCGAGCTCGGCGACGGCTACGAGCTCGACGACGATCCCGCGCGGATCGATCGCGAGGCCGTCCACGCGTACCTCACATGCTCGTACTGGGCGGAGGGCCGTCCGCGCGAGGTGCAGGACGCGCTCATCGACAGCGCTGCGCGTGTCGTCGGGCTGTACCAGGACGGGGAGCAGGTGGGGTTCTCGCGAACGCTCTCGGACGGGCACGTGCAGTCGTACCTCGCGGACGTCTACGTGCTCGAGGAGCACCGTGGGCGTGGTCTCGGCGTCGAGCTCGTCCGCTTCTCCGTCGACGACGGCCCGCTCGCGGGGACGAAGTGGTACCTGCACACGCGCGACGCGCACGACCTCTACCGCAAGTTCGGCTTCGTCGAGCCGAGCGAGCGCGTGCTCGAGCGGACCGGCCGCTAGTCCGTCTTCGGCGTAGTCCAGTCCGCGGCCAGCTTGTCGAGCACGACGGCGCGCGCTCCCGCGATCGGGATCCGCTCCTGTGCGAGCGAGTCGCGGTCGCGGATCGTGACCGTGTCGTCCTCGAGCGTCTGCTCGTCGATCGTCAGCGCCCACGGCGTTCCGATCTCGTCCTGGCGGCGGTAGCGGCGACCGATCTGGCCCGAGTCGTCGTACTCGGCGACGACGGCGCGACGGAGCTCCTCGTACAGTGCGCGCGCCTTCGAGGACATGTCCTCGCTCCGCGGGAATCAGCGGCAGCACCGCCACCTTCACGGGGGCGAGGGCGGGGTGAAGGCGGAGGACGGTGCGCTCGCGCTCGGCCACGACCTCCTCGTCGTACGCGTCGACCATGAACGCGAGCAGCGACCGGTTGACGCCGAGCGCGGGCTCGACGACGTGCGGTGTATAGCGCTCCTCGCCGTCCACCCACTCGAGCTTCGTCCCCGATGCCTCCGTGTGTGCGGTGAGGTCGAAGTCGCCGCGGTGCGCGATCCCCTCGAGCTCCGACCAGCCGATCGGGAAGAGGTACTCGATGTCGCTCGTCGCGGACGAGTAGTGCGAGAGCTCGTCGGCGCTCGTGCGGGCGAACGCGGAGGTGGCTCTGCCGGATGCCGTACCGCAGATGCCATGCGACTCGCTCCTCGACCCAGTAGGCGAACCACTCCTCGGCCTCCGCCGGCGGGACGAAGTACTCCATCTCCATCTGCTCGAACTCGAGCGTCCGGAAGATGAAGTTGCCCGGCGTGATCTCGTTGCGGAACGCCTTGCCGACCTGCGCGATCCCGAACGGCGGCTTTCGGCGGGCGATCTGCGCGACGTTCTTGAAGTTGACGAAGATCCCCTGCGCGGTCTCGGGGCGCAGGTACGCGTCGAGCCCCGTCTCCTCGACCGCGCCGATCCGCGTCTTGAACATGAGGTTGAACTGTCGGGGCTCGGTGAGGTCGCAGTCGGGCGTCTCGCCCGGATGCTTGCTGGGCTTGCGGCCGCACTGCGCCTGGTCGATGTGGTCGGCCCGGTACCGGAGCTTGCAGAACCGGCAGTCCACGAGCGGGTCGTGGAAGCCCTCGACGTGACCCGAGGCCTCCCAGACCGCCGGGTGGAGGATGACGAAGAGTCGAGAGCGACGATGTCGTCGCGCTCGCGCACCATCGCCTCGAGCCAGCGGGCCTTGACGTTCTCCTTGAGAAGGACGCCGTAGTGGCCGTAGTCGTACGCGGAGCCGAGACCGCCGTAGATCTCGCTCGACGGGAACACGAAGCCGCGTCGCTTCGCGAGCGAGACGATCTTGTCCATCGTTACGACGTCGGGCATCCGCGAGACGTTACTGGACGCCCGGACGCCGATAGCCTCTCCGCGGATGGCCGACGAGCGTGTCCCGGTCGAGCTGCACATCGTCTCCGACTCGACGGGAGAGACGGCTCAGCGGCTCGTCCTCGCGCTCGAGGCGCAGTTCCCGGATCAGCCGTTCGAGGAGGTCCGGCATCCGCGCGTCGAGGACGTCGAAGACCTGCACGTCGCCGTCCAGCAGGCGCGCGGGCGCCCGGCGGTCATGGTCTACACGCTCGTCGAGCCGGCGATGCGCGACTCGATGCGCCAGCTGTGCAGGCGTGCGCGCGTCCACTACTGCGATCTGCTCGGACACCCGATCGACTCGGTCTCGCGCGTCGCCGGCGTCGCTGCGCGGATGGAGCCTGGAGCGCGGGCGCCGCTCGACGCGACCTACTTCAAGCGGATCGAGGCGATCGAGTTCGCCGTGAAGTACGACGACGGCGTGGGGAGGGGGCTCGACGAGGCCGACATCGTGCTCGTCGGCGTATCGCGGACGTCGAAGACGCCGCTCTCGATCTATCTCGGGTACCTCGGCCACAAGGCCGCGAACGTCCCGGTCGTGCGGGACATCGATCCACCGGAGGAGCTCTTCGAGATCGACCCCGCGAAGATCGTCGGCCTCACGATCGGTGCCGAGCGGCTCGCGGACATCCGCACGGCGCGCGTGAAGAGCATGGGCGCGCCGCGCAAGCGATATGCGGAGCTCGAGGCCGTGTACGCCGAGCTCGACGAGGCGACGGCGCTCCACAAGAAGCTGCGCTGCCCGGTCATCGACGTCTCCGAGCTCTCGGTCGAGGAGACAGCGATGCGGATCATCCGGCTGGTCGAGCGCCGACGCCGTGCCGCGTCGCGGACATGAACGACGATCGTCGCGACGCAGAGCCCGTACGGCGCCCCGGGTGAGCCACCGCTGCGGAATCTCTTCCGGCCGCCGCCCGGCGGTCGGGGCGATCTGCGCGAGAAGGGGTGGGTGCCTCTGCGCTGGTTCGCCCTGTGGTGGGGGCTGCTCATGCTCGGCGACGTCGTCTTCTACGTCGTTCTGACCCCGATCTGGCTCGGTTTGAGAGCTGCCGCGTGGGCCGCAGAGCTTCGCTCGCGCGCTACGAAGTCTTCGGGTCGAGCCGGTACACGTCGCCCGTGAGCGACATCACGTAGACGCGGTCGAGGGCGTCGACTCCGAAGCTCGTGAGCTCCGGAACGTCGAGCCCGAGGTCGCCGGAGGTCGCTCACCTGGCCGTTCTCGACCACCACTGAAGTGACCCTTCCGGAGCAGTAGTCGCCGTAGAGGTAGCGACCGGCCAGCGTCGGCACGCCGCTTGTCTCGGACGACGACGCCCCCGATGACCGCGCACGACGAGCCCGCTCGCGCATAGTCGAGGAGCGGCGGCGTCGCGCCCGTCGCACGTGGTGCTCGTGTCGAAGGGGAGCGTGCCCTCGAAGCAGGGCCAGCCGAAGTTGAGCCCGGCCTGACCGGAACGGGCGAAGTCGATCTCCTCGCGGCGCGCGTTACCGGCGTCACCGAGGAAGAGCGATCCGGTGTCGGGGTCGATCCAGAACCGCCACGGGTTCCTGAGGCCGTACGCCCAGATCTCCGGCCGGACGCCGTCCTGGCCCACGAACGGGTTGTCCCCGGGACCGCGTACGGATCGCCGCGGGGGTCGATCCTGAGGACGTTGCCGAGGAGTTCGTCACGGCGCTGCGCGAAGAACCCGGGCGGGTTCAGGATGCCGCTGTCGCCGTCGCCTACCGACGCGTACAGGTAGCCATCCGGGCCGAACTGCGAGCATCCCGCCGTTGTGGTTCTCCCACGGCTTGACGATCGTCAGCAGGATCCGCTCGGTGTACGGATCCGCGAGATCGGGATCCGTCGCGTGACGCCGGAACTCGGAGATGTGGATGTCGCCGTTGCCCACAGTCGAGTTGTAGAAGACGTAGAAGAGCCCGCTCGTCACGTAGTCCGGTGAGAACGCAATCGAGAGCAGACCCGGCTCGCTCGACAGCTTGATCTTGTCGCGGAGATCGAGGAAGGGACGCTCGAGGACCTCCCCGTCCTTGACGATTCGCACGGTCCCGACCTGATCGACGACGAAGATACGACTGGCATCGCCCGGAGGCGCGGTGACGAGGACGGGGCGCTCAAATTTGCCGATCCTCGTCAGGGACACGACCTTCGAGGTGTCGACGGGTGGCGGCGGCTCGGTCGACGGCCGTGCGGGCTTCGTCGATACGCCGAAGACTCCCTTCATCCCGAGCCGCGCATGCCCCGGAACCGAACAGAAGAAGCGGAACGTGCCCTTCTTCGGGAACGGGACCGTGATCGTCTGCCGCTGTCCGGGACGCAGCACGCGTGTGCGCTTCTTCGAGCCGATCACGAAGTCATGGAGAGCGGCACCGTCGTTGCGCACCACGAACCGCACCGTCGAGCCGGCAGGCACGCTGCGACGGGAGAGGGTGAACGAGAAGTCCCGGGCGTTCACGCTGACCGTGTACGTACGACTTGGGACGGAGAGTGCCGCTCCGGCGAGCGCGAGCCCGGCGAGGGCCGCCGCTGCGAAGAGGACCAGCGGTCTGACGAACGTTGCGGACCCGCGCACCGCTTCCAGGCTACTCACGAGCCACCGACCGGACGCGCGACCTTACAGAGTCCTTAGGAAGCCGTCTCTCGGAGCCGGCGCAGGTCGAGCGGCGACTCCGCGCCTGGTTCCACGCGGTAGGCGCGTGCCCCGTCCGCTGCCGTGACGACCTCGCGGAGCTCGGTTCCGACGAAGTGGAGCGCGACGTCATCGTCCGCCGCGTAGCCGGCTGGAAAGCCTTTGGACACGAGGCTGCGAAAGGTCGGGCGGCGGAGCGCCTCGGTGTCGTAGTGCGGGCAGAAGCTTCCCGGCAGGAAGCCGAGGCCGTCATGGAGAGCCGCGAGCTCGGTCCCGAACGAGTCCGTGACGCTGCACTCGAACCAGCAGTTCGCGCCCGCACTGGGGCCGCCGAGCACCGCGCCGCGCTCCCAGGCCTGGCGCAGGGCGGCGTCGATCCCGTGCACGCGCCAGATCGCGAGTGCGTTCGCGGTGTTCCCGCCCGAGACGTAGATCACGTCTGCGCGGGCGAGCGCGTCGGCGGGTCGCTCGGGAGTTCCGAAGAGTCGAATGCACGCGATCTCGCACTCGCGGCGTGCGAAGGCCTCGAAGAACGCTGCGATACCACGGTCCGAGTCGCCGGATGGGGTCGGGAGGTAACAGACACGCGGACGTCCCGCAGGCGACAGCGAGAGCACGAAGTCGTCGAGTGGCGAATGTGGATCCGCGTAGAACCCGCCGCCGCCCATCGCCACGATGTGACCGCTCATCCTCGGCGAGTGTAAGAACTCCCACGGCGCCAATCCAACGAACGTCCTCGAGTCCACTTGAGGACGGAGGGCAAGAGGTCAGCCCGTGAGACGAGCGCTTCCAACCCTGCTCCCAGCAGCGGCAGTTGCCGCGCCCCTCCTGATGCAGGCGCTTGCCTATCTCATCGATCGAGGGAACGTCGAATGCTTCGCCTACTGGAGCGACGGCGAACAGAGTGCGTACAACTGGCTCCTCGGCGGAAGCGTGCTGCTCGCCGCGGCTCTCCCGTTCGCGCCGGTCGCACGTGCCTCCGCTCGCTGGTGGCACCACGTCCTGGCACCCTGAGAGCCAGGGCCGGGAACCACGACCAGGAACGACGGTCAGCGGCTCATCTCTCATGCAACCTCAGACGCGAGACACGGAATGCCGCGTGACGGGACGAGTCCAGATAGGGGGAGGACCTCGCCCCGCTGCCGCCATGGCTGTGGGCGGGTCACTCCCCAGTGCAGTACATCCGGAGTCGCGGAGGTCTGGCTATGCCTTGACGGGGGGCTATCGCGTAGAGGAGCGCGCCCCGAAGGCCCGCGCGTGTCCGCTCGGGTTCGGGAGCGACCATCCAGCGCGCGGGGCGATCGGCCTATGACTTGGGATTCCGACTCGACTGATGCCGGTTCTTGTAGTCCGCTTCGAAACGGTCCAGCAGCGTGCGCATGTTCGAGCTCAACGCCTTGCTCTCAGCCTTCTCGCTGGAGCGCTTTATGCGGAAGCGGTCACGCAGCGAATGTTTGGTCATGTCGTCTCCATCGACACGATCGTTGCTGCACGTGAGGACGGGGGCATCGACGGGGGGACTCTCCAGGGCAGCGAGGCGTCACCGGACACCGCGCCACCCTGTCTCGGACGGAAGATCTGGCGGCGCGAAAATCCGCCTACCGGAGCAGGCTTTCGCGACGCGTGGGGGCACCTACTACTTCACGAGGTTGTAAACCTCGAACACTTCCGGCTCGCCGGAGAAAGTGACGCCGATGTCCGTCAAGATGGGCATGAGGCCTTCACCGAACGCCTGGAACTGCTCTCTCGAGGCCCAAATCTCGCTAACGCGCAAGTCGTCCTCAGCTCCGAAGGCGACGTGGAGCTCGAGCCCTGGCGGATCAGGCCACAGGCCGGCCTCTTCCAGGAGCCGCAGACTCGCGTCGTACTTCTCTCGGTCGACGTTCGTCGGGTAGAAGCGCACAACGATGCTCATAGAGCCGTCCTCCCTGGTTGGGGCCGGGCACCCTAGCCGCTCGTCCGGCCCGCGTCCGCTTGTCGCGGATCACGACTGCCGAAGGGGACCAACCACCTCGTGTCACACGAGCACGCGATTTCGCGACGTGCACGACCCCGGCAACCGCGCAACCGCGCAGGTTTCCGCACTCCGGGCGGTGCGGGTAGATTCCTCCCGCAAATGCGCTACGTCTATGACTTCGGGGAGGATTCGGGAGGCGGCCGCGAGCTCCTCGGCGGAAAGGGGATCGGTCTCGCCGAGATGACGCAGCTCGGCATCCCGGTGCCCGACGGGTTCACGATCACGACGGACGCGTGCCGCGCGTACCTGGCGGGGGGCGGGCAGGTTCCGGACGGCCTCGACGCGGAAGTCGACGAGCACATGGCGGCACTCGAGCAGCGCACGGGCAAGGGCTTCGGCGACGATCGCGATCCGCTCCTCGTCTCGGTGCGCTCCGGTGGTGCGATCTCGATGCCCGGGATGATGGACACGATCCTGAACCTCGGCCTGAACGACATCGCGGTCGAAGGGCTCGCGACGTCGACCGGGAACCCGCGCTTCGCGCGCGACTCGTACCGGCGGCTCGTGCAGATGTACGGCGAGGTCGTCGACGGTGTCGATGGGCACAGCTTCGAGCAAGCACTGACGGACCTCAAGGCGGCTCGCGGCGTGTCCCAGGACGTCGACCTCTCGGCGGACGACCTACGGGAGCTCGTCGCGACGTTCAGGGAGATCTACGAGGACGGGACCGGAAGCCCGTTCCCACAGGAGCCGCGCGAGCAGCTGCGACGCGCCTATCGCGCCGTGTTCGACTCGTGGAACGCACCGAGGGCGCAGGTGTATCGCCGTGCGAACGACATCCCCGACGACCTCGGAACCGCGGTCAACGTGGTGCAGATGGTGTTCGGGAACCGCGGCGAGAGCTCGGGGACCGGCGTTTGCTTCACGCGCGACCCGGCGACCGGGGAGCGCCGTCTGTACGGCGAGTTCCTCTTGAACGCGCAGGGCGAGGACGTCGTCGCCGGTATCCGCACGCCCCAGCCGATCGAGCGAATGCGCGAGCGGATGCCCGCAGCTTTCGAGGAACTCGTCGAGACGCTCGACCGGCTCGAGGCGCACTACCGCGACCTGCAGGACATCGAGTTCACGGTCGAGGAGGGCACGCTCTACCTCCTCCAGACGCGCACCGGGAAGCGGACTGCCGCCGCGGCGTTGCGGGTAGCAGCCGAGATGGTCGACGAAGGGCTCATCTCACGCGAGGAGGCCGTGGCGCGGATCGACCCGGGGCAGCTCGACCAGCTCCTGCACCCGATGATCGACCCGGACGCGAAGGTCGAGGTTGCTGCCCGCGGGCTGAACGCCTCGCCCGGCGCGGCCTCCGGCGCGATCGTCCTCGACGCCGATTCGGCCGAGGAGCGTGGCAAGGCGGGCGAGGCCGTGATCCTCGTGCGCTGGGAGACGACGCCCGACGACATCCATGGCCTGATCCACGCGAAGGGCGTCCTCACCGCACACGGGGGGATGACGTCGCACGCAGCCGTCGTGGCGCGCGGGATGGGCAAGCCGTGCGTCGCCGGCTGCGAGGACCTCTCGATCGACGTCGCCGCGGGCACGTTGCAGATCGGCGAGCACGACCTCCGTGCCGGCGACGTGATCACCGTCGACGGCGGGACGGGACGGGTCATCATCGGCTCCGTTCCGCTCGTCCCGCCCTCGATCGACGAGAACTTCGGCACCATCCTCGAATGGGCCGACGATCTGCGTCGGCTTCGTGTCCGCGCGAACGCGGACACGCCGGAGGACGCGGCGAAGGCCCGCGAGTTCGGCGCCGAGGGGATCGGGCTCTGCCGGACCGAGCACATGTTCATGGGCGAGGAGCGGCTCCCCGTCGTCCGCGAGATGATCCTCGCCCGCGACGAGGAAGAGCGCCGGTCGGCGCTCGAGAGGCTCCTGCCGATGCAGCAGGGCGACTTCGAGGGGATCTTCGAGGCGATGGCGGGCATGCCCGTGACGATCCGGCTTCTCGACCCGCCCCTGCACGAGTTCCTGCCCCCGCTCGAGGAAGCGACGTCCGACGCGATGCGCGACCGGATCCGCCAGCTGCACGAGGCCAATCCCATGCTCGGCACCCGCGGCTGCAGGCTCGGTCTCCAGTTTCCGGAGATCTACGAGATGCAGGTCCGCGCGATCGTCCGCGCCGCACGTGCCGTCCATGAGCGCACGGGCGAGGCGCCGCTCGTCGAGATCATGCATCCGCTCGTCGGCTTCGCCGAAGAACTGGCGGTCCTGCGAGAGCTCACGGAGCGCATCGCCGCCGAGGAGCCGGAGGTCGAATACCTGTGCGGGACCATGATCGAGCTTCCGCGGGCAGCGCTACGCGCAGACGAGATCGCATCGGTTGCGGACTTCTTCTCGTTCGGCACGAACGACCTCACGCAGACGACGCTCGGGTTCTCGCGCGACGACGCGGAGGGCAAGTTCCTGACCTACTACCTCGAGCACGGGATCCTCGAGCGCAACCCGTTCGAGGTGATCGACGAGGAGGGTGTGGGCGACCTCATGCGGATCGCGGTCGAGCGCGGGCGAGGCGCGAAGCCGGGGATCAAGATGGGCATCTGCGGTGAGCACGGGGGAGAGCCACGGTCGGTCGCGTTCTGCCATCGGATCGGGCTCGACTACGTGTCGTGCTCGCCGTACCGTGTGCCGCTCGCGCGGCTCGCCGCAGCGCAGGCAGCGCTCGCTGAGGCCGGCGTCACGGCCGTCGCCATCGGCGGCTGACGTGCGTCAGGCCACCTGGGCTGCCGCCAGGCCGACGCTGACGACGCCGACCGCTGCCATTGCGAGGGTTGCGAGCGCGGGCGAGCGGCGGAGGCTCGAGAACGCGAGTGCGCAGATCGCACCGCCGATGAGTCCGCCGATGTGCCCGCCGATGGAGATGCCCGAGATTGCGAAGGTGAGCACGAGATTGATGACGACCAGCCCGAGCGCCTGGCCGCCGAACACGTAGATACGGCGCCATTCGAGTATCAGCGCCGCGCCCATCAGCCCGAAGATCGCGCCCGACGCGCCGACGGTCGGGTTGCCGCCGGAGAGGATGAGCGCACCGGCCGATCCCGCGAGCCCGGAGACGAGGTAGAGCAACAGGTAGCGCGCGTGGCCGAAGTACTCCTCCACCGGCGGGCCGATGAGCCAGAGGACGAGCATGTTCATCCCCAGGTGGATGATGTTCGCGTGGAGGAACGTGGCGGTGATGAGCCGCCACCACTCGCCCTCTCCGACGCCGACGACCTGGCCGGAGGGCGTGAGGGCCTGGTCGACGAGGACGCCGTGCTCGTAGATCCAGCCCGTGTTCGTTTGCATGATGTCGGCGCCGTTGAAGAGCTGGATCACGAAGACCGCGACGTTGATCGCGATCAATGTCTGCGTGACGATCGGGCCAGTCAGGGAGAAGTTCCGGATCGTGCTCGTGGCGGCGCGCCGCGGAGCGGCAGGCGCCTTGCCGCCGGCGCTTGCGTGATCGGGACAGCGGATCCCTACGGGCCCGTAGGTCATGCAGTCGGGGCAGATCCCGCGACCGCATTCGGAGCACGAGACGTAGGTCTCGCGGTCGGGATGTCTGTAACAGCGGAGGGGCTCCGTCACCGGCGGCTAGCGTACCCGCGTGCGTGTCGACGTCGTGTTCACTCCGGACGAGGCCGGAGCGGCCCCGACCGGAGTCGTCATCGACGTCATCCGAGCGACGTCCACCATCTGCCAGGCGCTGGCGTCCGGATACGAACGCGTCTTCTGCACCGCCGAGGTCGAGGAGGCGCGCGCGCTGCGCGCGACGCTCGGTGACGGTGTGCTCGGGGGCGAGCGGAACGCCGTTCGCGTCTCCGGATTCGACCTCGGCAACTCGCCGCGCGAGTACCTCGAGCCAGCCGGCTCGACCACCCTGATCCTGTCCACGACGAACGGGACGCGCGCAGTGGTCGCGGCCGCGCAGCGCTGCGAGCGCGTGTACATCGCGTCGCTCCTGAATCTCGCGGCCGTCGTCGAAGCGGCTCGCGGCCACGGCGACGACGTCCTCGTCGTCTGCGCCGGCGTCCAGGCCACGATGAACCTCGACGACTCCTATGTCGCCGGTCGGATCGTCGACCTCCTCGACTGGGAGCGCACGGACGCGGCGGAAGCAGCTGCACGGCTCGTCGGCACGTGGAGCGGGGCAGAGGACGCGTTTCGCGCGTCCAGGAGCGGTCGCAACCTGATGGAGAACGCGCCGGAGCTCGAGCCGGACATCCCGTTCTGCGCGCGCGAGAGCGTTCTCGACGTCGTTCCGCGGCTCGTCGGCATGCACGACGGCGCCGCGGAGATCTCGCTGTGATCGTCAACCGTGACCCCAAGGCGCGTGGCCCGTACACCGCCTTCGCCGGGGTCGCAGACGCATACGAGCGCGGCCGCCCGGGCTATCCGGAGGAGGCGGTGCGGTGGCTGGTCGGAGACGAGCCGCTCGACGTCGTCGACCTCGGTGCGGGAACGGGGAAGCTGACGCGCTCGCTCGTCGGGCTCGGCCACCGCGTGACGCCGGTAGAGCCGATCGCGGAGATGCGCGCCGAGCTGGAAGCGGCGCTTCCGAACGTGTCGGCACTGGAAGGGAGCGCCGAGGCGATCCCGCTCCCGGACGGTGTCGCGGACGTCGTCACGTCGGCACAGGCGTTCCACTGGTTCGATCAGGAGAAGGCTCTGCCGGAGATCGCGCGCGTGCTCCGCCCCGGAGGCAGGCTCGCCCTCGTCTGGAACGTCCGCGACGACCGCGACCCATGGATGGCGCGGCTCTCGGAGCTCATCGGCAACGAGAGGGGGGAGACGTCGGATCTGCTCGAGGCGAGCGATCTGTTCGAGCCGCTCGAGATCGCGACCTTCTCCTTCGAGCAGATGCTCGATCGCGACCTGTTGCTCGACCTCGTCGCCTCGAGGAGCTACCTCGCGAAGCTGACGCCGCCGGAGCGCGCGCCCGTTCTCGATGCCGTCGGTCGGTTGTACGACGAGACCGCAGGCGCCGACGGTGTTCGCCTGGCTTACGTCACCGACTGCTACCGCGCCGCGAAGAAAGGAGCGACGTGATGCTCGAGAGACTTCCTCGATCGCTGTTGCACGCCGAAGGCCTCGCCGTGCTCGTGGGCTCGCTGGCGCTCTACTTCGATGCGGGATACGGATGGCTGCTGCTGGTCGTCCTCTTCCTCCTGCCCGATCTCTCGGCAGTCGGGTACCTCGGCGGGCCGCGGATCGGCTCCCTCACGTACGACCTCGTGCACACCTACGTCGGCCCGATCGCACTCGCCCTCGTCGGCGTGTTCGGAGACGTGGGTGGGGCCACGCAGGTCGCGCTGATCTGGTTCGCACACATCGGGATGGATCGCGCCCTCGGGTACGGGCTCAAGTACCCGACGGGCTTCAAGGACACGCACCTGCAGCGCGTGTAGGAGCGGTCGCGCACGAGAAGGAAAGAATCAGTTGACAGGAGAACACATGTTCGTATAGAACATCTGTTCCCATGGTCGCCTGCCTCCTCATACCGGGCTTCGAGCTGAGAGCGGCACTGCGTGCGCGGCCACGTCTCCAGCTCGTCCCCGCGGCGCTCGCGCCGGAGGCCGGCGAAGAGCCGCTTCTCGGGCCGGTCACTGCGGCGGCGGAGGCGGCTGGCGTGAAGCCGGGGATGCGTCTTGGCGAGGCGCTCGCGACGTGCCCGTCGCTCGTCCTCGTGGATCGCGATCCGGTCACCGTGGAGCGGGAGTGGGAGGGCGTCCTGCGCAGGCTCGAGGACGCGGGCTTCGCGGTCGAGCCGGTCGAGCAGGGCGCGGTCGTCTTCGAGACGAAAGGCGTCGAGCGCCTCTACGGAGGCGTGCAGCCGGCGCTCGGACGCGCGCTCGCGGCGGTCGGCTCCGCCTGGGATCCGCGTATCGGCGCAGCGTCAAGGCGCTTCACCGCTCTCGCGGCGGCGAGCGTCGCGCGACCTGGCCAGATCCTCCTCGTCGCACCGACGGAGGAGGAGTCGTTCCTCGAGCCACTCCCGCTCTCGCTGCTCCCGATGGCGCCGAACCGCTACGCGGAGCTCGAAGGGCTCGGCCTCCGTTCGCTCGGGGAGCTCGCGCAGCTTCCGAGCGGGGCCGTTGCCGAGCGGCTAGGAGTGGAGGGGAAGAGGGCGTGGCGCCTCGCACATGGCGGCCGCAAGGCCCGCGTGCGCGGGCGCAAGCCTGCCTCGGAGCTCGTCGAGGCGCTCACCTTCCCCGAGGCGATTGCGAACGAGCTCACGCTGCGACGGGCGCTCGGCTCCCTCCTCGAGCGCCTGCTCGCGCGTCCAGAACGGGCCGGGCGGCCGTTTCGAAAACTCGCGCTGGTCGCCCGGCTCGTCGACGGCGGCTCGTGGCGGCGGGTGACGACGCTGCGCGACGCCACGGCAGAGGTCTCCCGACTGCGGGCGGCGCTCGGGCCGAAGCTGCAGGAGCTCCCTGCGCCGATCGTCGAGCTCCGGCTCGAGGCGGTCGAGCTGGCAGAGCACACGGGGCAACAGCTCGCGCTCGTCGAGCCGGCGGGAGCGGAGGCGGTCGTGCGTCTGCGCGAAGGGCTGCGGCAGGTGCGCGCGAGCACTGGGGCGGGTTCGGTGTGCGCAGTGGTGGAGGTTGCGCCGTGGTCGCGAGTTCCGGAAGCGCGAGCGCTGGTCGTGCCGCGGGACGACTAGCCGGTCGTCTCAATGCGCCTCGCCCGGCGCTCGTCGAGACAGGCCCGGGCGCGACGCCGCGCGTCGTCAACCGCGAGCAGGTGACGCTCGTGCGTGAGGAGTGGCGCGTCGTCGACCGCTGGTGGACGGACGAGCCTGTCGACCGCCACTACTTCGAGGTCGTCCTCGAGAGCGGCCGGAACGTCTGCGTCTACCGCGACGCCGAGGCTCAGTGCTGGTTCACTCAGCAGGCCTGAGAGAGTGGTCCTGATTGACCGCCTCGTAGGAGAGCGCCTCCCATTCGGCAGCTCGAGCAGCAGGAACGACGACCCACTGGCGAAACGGCTCGCCACGACCGGACGGGTCGAAGAGATGCGCTCCGGGGATGCCCAGCGCTCGTGCGTGGGCGTCCGGATCCGTGAGCTTGAAGACCATGGCGCGCTCGAATCGCGTGAAGCCGAGGATGACGCGACCGGACCGCTTCAGGCAGGGCATCCCGAACACCTTCGAGCGTCGGACGTTCGGGTGCCAGGCGACGAGCGCATCGCAGATGTCGTCGTAGCGAGTCCGCGCGTCGGCCACGACTCAGACGTCGTAGACGTCGTGGCGCGCGATCGGCTCGTCCACTCAGCCAGAAAGTCTCGTGGTGACGACAGCCGCCGGATCGACGCCGCCGTCCTCCGGCGGGTCGAACTGGTCGAAGTCGGAGTTCTTCCCGCGCATGTAGTCGGCGAAGCCGAACGACGGCATGTGGAAGTTGAAGCAGCGCGCGGAGGCGCCGCTGTCGTTGTCGAAGCCGTGGACGACGTTCGGAGGCATGACGAGGAGTGTCCCGGCGGGAAGTGCGTGCGACCCGTCGCGGAAGTGGAACGTGAACTCCCCGTCGACGACGAGGAACGCGTCCGCGTGCTCGCGATGCACGTGGCGCTGCGCTCCACGCTCGCCCGCTCCGTAGTCGAACTCGGAGATCGTGATCTCGTCGGTCTCGACGAGGACGGTCGCGCTGCCGGTCGGGGCGGTCGGTGATCTTGTCGCCCTCCGAGCCTCCCGCCCGCCGGACGACGACGAGCCCGGGATCGGCCGACACGGCATCCGCCGCCGGCCGCTGGTCGAACCCGGCTACGTCGCCACGGACGTAGTCGCCGTAGCCCGAGCTCGGTGCGTGGAGGGCGAGGAACCGCGCCTGTGCCGTCGCCGGTCACCTCGACTGCGTGCACGACCTCGGGCGGGACGAAGACCCAGCTCTCCGGGCTGACCCGATGCACGCGATCCTCGAGCTGGAGCGCGAGCTCTCCCTCGATGACGTACAGCGCCTCGCCGTGTCGAGCATGGACGTGGGGCGGCGCCTTCCCCCATCCGGGAGCAGCGCGCACGTCGACCACAGCGAGCTGCTCGACGTCGACGAGCAGCGTGACGTCGAGCTTCCCGCTTCGGAGGATGACCTCGCCTTCGCCGATCTCGACCACGCACCGGCAGCCTAGATGGCCAGCTACGTCGAGCTGCACTCTCACTCGGCGTACTCGTTCCTCGACGGAGCGTCGCAGCCGGAGGAGCTCGCGGCGCGCGCGGCCGAGCTCGGGTACGAGGCGCTCGCGCTCACCGACCACGACGGCATCTACGGATCGCTCGAGTTCGCGCACGCGGCGAAGGCGTTCGGCGTGCGGCCGATCACCGGTGCCGAGGTGACGCTGGACGGTGGCGCACACGTCACGCTGCTCGTCGAGTCACGGCGTGGGTACGCGAACCTCTGCCGCCTGCTCACGGCCGCGACACGCGGGGACGCGGCCGGCGGGGCGCGAGGACAGGGAGCCGCTGCCGCCGTCCGTGCTCGCTCGAGACGGTCGCCGAGCTGAGCGAAGGCCTCGTCTGCCTCTCCGGATGCGCACGACGCGGGCTCGGACTGCTCGATCCGAACGCCGCAGCACGCCTGGCGGGCGCGTTCGGTCGCGAGCGCTTCTTCGTCGAGCTGCAGCGGCCGTTCGAGCGAGGAGACACGCGGCGCTACGGCCTCTTGCGCGATCTCGCCGAGCACCTCGGCGTCGAGACGGTCGCGACCGGAGACGTCCACTCGCACCACCCGCGGCGCACGCTCCTGCAGGACGTCCTCGTCGCGATCCGCTGCCGCACCTCGCTCGAGGGCTGCGAGCCCGAGCGGCGCGGGAACCGCGAGAGCTACCTGCGCTCGCCCGAGGAGATGCTCGAGCGCTTCTCGCTTCGACCGCGCGGCCGCCGAGCGGAGCGTCGCGCTCGCCGAGCGGCTCGAGTTCGACCTCACCGAGGAGCTCGGCTACCGCTACCCGGACTTCTCGGACGGAGACGAGCCCGCGATCCAGCCAGCTCGCGGCGATCTGCCGTGCCGCTCTGGACGAGCGCTACGGGCCGAGCGACAAGCGAGGCGCGCGCGAGCGCGGCTCGAGAGCGAGCTCGCGCTCATCGACGAGCTCGGGCTCGCGGGCTTCTTCCTCCTCCACCACGAGGTGCTCGAGATCGCGCGCGAGTGCGCGCGCGAAGTGCGCGGCACGGACTCGCCGCGGAGCTTCCTGCCGCCGGGCCGCGGGCGGGGAAGCTCGGTCGGCTCGATCGTCTGCTACCTCACCGGCCTCTCGCACGTCGATCCCGTCTCGAACGAGCTCTCGCTCGGGCGCTTCCTGAACCGCGAGCTCGCGGCCGTCCCGGACATCGACCTCGACTTCCCGCGCGACATCCGCGAGAAGCTCATCGTCCGCGTCACCGAGCGCTACGGGCGCGAGCACGCCGCGCTCGTCGCGAGCTTCGCGACGTACCGCTCGCGCGGTGCGATCCGCGACGTGGGCAAGGCGCTCGGCCTTCCCGTTCGCCGAGCTCGAGCGGCTCGCGCGGCTCTCCGACGGCTGGAACGCGAAGCGCGTGGGGGAGGAGGTCGCGCGGCTCCCGGACGGCGAGCGGAAGCTCGGAGTCGAAGCGCTGGCGCGCCTTCGCCTGGCTGACCGGCGAGATCGCAGGGCTTCCGCGCCACGTCTCGCAGCACCCGGGCGGGATGATCGTCTCGACGCGACCGCTGATCGAGCTCGTCCCCGTGCAGCCGGCGGCGATGGCCGGCCGCCAGCTCTGCCAGTGGGACAAGGACTCGTGCTCGGACGCGGGCTTCCTCAAGATCGACCTCCTCGGCCTCGGGATGCTCTCGGCGGTCGAGGACTGCGTCGAGCAGATCGCGCGGACGCACGACGAGGTGATCGACCTCTCGCGCATCCCCTTCGACGACCCCGCGGTGTACGACGACATCCAGCGCGCGGACACGATCGGCACGTTCCAGATCGAGAGCCGCGCGCAGATGCAGAGCCTCCTGCGGACGAAGCCGCGGAACCTCGACGACGTCACCGTCCAGGTCGCGCTCGTACGGCCCGGGCCCGATCCAGGGGAAGGCCGTGCACCCGTACATCGACGCGCGTCAGCGGCTGCGCGAGGACCCCTCGTACGTCTTCCCGGTCGACCACGAGCTCCTGCGCGAGCCGCTGCGCTCGACGTTCGGCGTCGTCGTCTTCCAGGATCAGGTGCTCGAGGTCGCGATCGCGCTCGCCGGGCTTCACGGTCGGAGAGGCGGAGGGCTTACGTCGCGCGATGAGCCGCAAGCGGAGCCACGACGCGCTCGAGGCGTTTCGCGAGCGCTTCATCGAAGGCGCGGCGGTGAAGGGCGTCGACGAGGAGACAGCAGACACGGTCTTCGACAAGCTCGTCGGCTTCTCCGGCTTCGGCTTCCCGAAGGCGCACGCCGCCGCGTTCGGGCTCCTCGCGTACCAGTCGACGTGGCTGCGCCACTACTACCCGGCGGAGTTCCTGTGCGCGCTCCTGAACGAGCAGCCGATGGGCTTCTACCCGCCCGCGACGCTCGTGCGCGACGCGCAGAAGCACGGGGTCGAGGTGCTCCCGGTCGACGTCAACCTGAGCGGCGCCCGCTGCGTCGTCGAGTGGGAGGCCGTGCGCATCGGGCTGAACTACATCTCCTCGATCGGGACGGACGACGCCGAGGCGCTCGTCGCCGAGCGGGAAGCGAACGGCCATCTACCGGGACATCGCGGACCTCGCCCGGCGTTCGCGCCTCTCCTACGACGGCCTCGAGGCGCTCGTCAAGGGCGGCGCCTGCGACGGCTTCTGGAAGCCACGCCGCGACCTCCTCTGGGAGCTCGGGCTCGTCTTCCGCGCACAGTCCGTCCCGGGATCCGAGGGCGAGCTGAAGCAGCTCCCGCTCGAGCTCGAGCCGACGACCGAGACGCCGAAGCTCCGCGACCTCACGCGCTGGGAGCGGATGCTCGCCGACTACCGCCACACGAGCATGTCGATCGAGACGCACCCGCTCTCGCTCCTGCGCCCGCACCTTCCGGCCGGGACGCTCTCGAGCGAGGAGCTCCACGCCGAGCGGCACGGGAGGCAGGTCGCCTTCGCCGGGATGACGGTCGCGCGCCAGCGCCCGTCGACCGCGAAGGGCATCGTCTTCATGCTGCTCGAGGACGAGCACGGCCAGGTGAACCTCATCGTCCCGTCCGAGATCTACGAGCGGCACCGCGCGACCGTTCGCGCCGAGCCGCTGATCCTCGCGCGCGGCCGCTACGAGCGCGTGGGCGACAACCGCAACGTCCTCGTCTCGTCGCTCGAGTCGCTCGGGCCGCTCGCGCGACAGGTCGCGGACGACGACACGGTGTGGGAGTCGCTCCCGCGCCCGCACTCGTTCGGCCGTCGCTGAGTTGACTCGCTCGAACGCCGGCGGGAACCTACCGTTGTGACCGACATCAGGTTCGCGCGCAGCGGCGACATCGACATCGCGTACCACGTGGTCGGTGACGGCCCCGTCGATCTCGTCTACGTCGAGGGGGCGTACACCCACCTCGAGGTAGCGTGGGAGCTCCCGCAATATCGCCGCTGGTGCGAGCGTCTCGGCGAGTTCACGCGTCTGATCCGATTCGACAAGCGTGGGCTGGGCATGTCCGACCGTGTTCCCGGCGCGACGACGCTCGAAGAGCGCATGGACGACATCCGCGCAGTGATGGACGCCGCCGGCAGCGAGCGGGCCGCGATCATCGGTGAGTCGGAAGGCGGACCGCTCTCGATGCTCTTCGCGGCTGCACATCCCGAGCGAACAGTGGGTCTCATCCTCCAGGGTGCCGAGGTCCGGGAGCGCAAGGACGACGAGTGGCCGTGGGGCGAGGCGACCGACGAGGAGGCGGAGGCGTACTACGCCCTCATCCCCGAGCGCTGGGGTAAGGGCCTCGGCTTCGAGTACCTCGTGCCGAGCGTCGGGGACGTCGAGTGGGGCCGTGCCTGGCTGGGCCGGCTCGCGTTGCACGCTGCGACGCCCGCCTCCTGGGAGGCGTTCGCGCGGATGGCCTTCGACATCGACGTCCGCCACGTCGCGCCGGCGATCAACGTGCCGACGCTGATCGTCCACGCGATCGAAGATCAGATCTGTCACGTCGAGAACGCCCGCTTCCTGGCGCGCACGATCCCCGGTGCCCGCTACGTCGAGCTGCCGGGAGGAGATCACGTTCCGTGGTTCGACCCCGACCTGACGCTCGCCGAGATCCGCGAGTTCCTGACGGGACGCGCGAGTCAGCGACGCCGCAAGCGACTACTAGCGACCGTGCTCTTCACCGACCTCGTCGGCTCGACCGCGCTGGCCGCCGATCTCGGCGATCGCCGCTGGCGAGACCTCCTCGAGCAGCACCACGCCTCGGTGCGGCGCGAGTTCGCGCTCTTCGACGGCGAGGAGGTCGACACTGCGGGCGACGGCTTCCTCGCGACGTTCGACGGGCCCGCGCGGGCGATCCGGTGTGCGCAGGCGGTCGTCGGGTCCGTGCGACCGCTCGGTCTCGAGGTGCGCGCCGGGCTGCACACGGGGGAGGTGGAGCTCGCGGACGGCAAGGTCGCCGGGATCGCGGTGAACATCGGCGCGCGCGTGGCGGCTCGAGCCGAGGCCGGCGAGGTTCTCGTCTCGGGAACGGTCCGGGACCTCGTCGCCGGGTCGGGGCTCGAGTTCGAGGATCGCGGAAGCGCCGAGCTCAAGGGCGTCCCCGGCGAGTGGCGGCTCTTCGCGGTGCGGAGCTAGGGTGGGGGAGGTTCCGTACGACGCCGAGTACATTGCGCGCTACTTCGACGACTACGGCGAGCGCGAATGGGAGCGCTTCGATGCGACGACGATGGACCGCGTCGGCCTCGAGGTACACCTCCGACTACTCCGCGAGCACGTCAGGCCAGGGATGCGGGTCCTCGATGCCGGAGCCGGGCCGGGCCGCTTCACACTCGAGCTGGCGCAGCTCGGCGCGACCGTGGTCGCCGGAGACATCTCGCCGCAACAGCTCGAGCTCCACGCGGAGAAGACCGCGACCGTCGAGGAGTCGGTCGAGGCCCGCGAGCTTCTCGACATCCTCGACCTGTCGAGGTTCGAAGACGAGTCCTTCGATGCCGTCGTCTGCTTCGGCGGGCCGGTGAGCTACGTGCTCGGGGAGGCTGACCGAGCGCTCGCGGAGCTCCTGCGCGTGACGAAACCCGGCGGGCCGGTCCTCGTGAGCGTGATGTCGTTGCTCGGCGCGGCCCGCGCGTTCTTCGAGGGGTGGGCTGAGCTGATCGCCGAGTTCGGCTGGAAACGGGCGGTCACGGACATCTTCGAGACCCGGGACCTGCCGGCCGACGTCAACGACGGCCATGTCTGTCGCCTCTACCGATGGAGCGACCTCGAAGCGCTCCTCTCGCGGCACCGCTGCCGGCTCGTGGTCGCGTCGGCGGCGAACTTCCTGTCCGTGAACAACGACTCGTGGGACGACCGCTTCCTCGAGGTCGAGATCGCGGCGTGTCGCGAGCCCGGCGCGCTCGACGGCGGGACGCACATCATCGCCGTCGTCGAGCGGCTCTAGTCGCTCAGCGAGGACGCGAGGCGCCCGAAGCGCTTGCGCGCGGCCTTGTCGAACGCAGCTCGGTACTCGTCGGCCCTCGCCGGCTCGAGTGTCGTCGCGTACGTCTCGCGGATGGACGCAAGCGCGTCGCCGATCGCGTCGACGACGAGCTGGTAGTCGCCGTAGAGCTCCTCGGAATCGTCCGAGCTCGCGGTCGACCACGCCGCGTCCGCCTCGGTGGCTTCTGCGAGGCAGCTCCGTCTCCGACTCGAAGAGGTCGAGCTGCCGCTCGACGAGGTCGTGGAAGCGACCGCGTCCGAAGATCATGCGAGCTCGCGGTAGAGCTCGAGGTGGGCTTGCGCCGAGGCGTCCCAGCTCAGCTCGTCACGCGCCCGCTCGGCGCCCGCGCGGGCGGCGGCGAGAGCGTCGGCATCATCCAGCAGCCGAGTGAGGGCGGCCGACATCGCCTCGACGTTCCCGGCCGGTACGACCGCGCCGGCTCCGTAGCGTCCGACGACCTCGCCGAGCCCGCCGACGTCGTAGACGATCGCGGGGACTCCGGCGCCGAGCACCTGCAGCAGGGCGCCCGACACGTCGATCTCGGCGCGATACGGAAAGAGCGCGACGGTCGCCTCGGAGAGCGCGCGCCGGAGCTCGGCATCCGGGAGGTACCCGAGCCGCCACTCGGCACGCTCTCCGGCGGTGCGTTGCAGGCCGTCGAGTGGCACGCGCGGGTCGCCCACGACGAGAAGTCGGGCGTTGTCCACGCCGAGCACGGCCTCGACCGCGTCTTCGGTTCCCTTGTACGGGCGGATGAGACCCAGGCAGAGGGCCGTCCGACCGTCGTCGCTTCGCTTCACCTCGGAGCGGAAGACCGGGTGGCCGATGACTCGGAGCTTCTCGTGGGGGAGGCCGAACTCGATCAACTGCTGTCGTCCGCGCTCCGAGTGGACGACGACGCGCGCGAACCTCGCGAACAGCGCTCGCCACATCGCCGTCCTGGCGGCTGTGCGGCGCGGGATGACGTCGTGCGCGGTGAGAACTGCAGGACTGCGGGGGTGGAAGAGCCAGCGATCGATCTCCGGCGCCCCCAACCACTGGACATGCAGGACGTCGGGTTTCAGCGTTGCGAACCGCGCCATGCCGAGCGGGTGCTCGAGGGCCTTGACGGCGAGTCTCAGGCGTGTGCCCCGCATTCGCGATGAGAGCGGATAGAACCACTCTCGAGCGTCGTAGCCGTCGCGGCGATGGCACTGCTCCGAAGCGGAATCGGGACGTCACGAGCTCGACGTCCGCACCTGCCCGTGCGAGAGCAGCAGCGAGCGAGCGGTCGTAGGGTGGCGTGTACGCAGGCGGGTCGGCGATGACGACGCGCATCGGCGGCGAACGTTAGACGCGGTGTCGGCAGAATCCCGCGCGTGACCTACCAGGAGGCGCGCACGCAGTTCCCGGTGCTCGAGCGCTACGCGTACCTGCAGGCGGGGAGCGTCGGGCCGGTCGCGCGCGGAACGGTCGAAGCGATGCAGGAGGTGCAGGATCTCGGTCTTCGGGAGGGGCGGGGTGCCCACGCGCAGTTCGTGCGCCTGCTCGAGGAGCGTGAGGCGCTCCGCGGGCAGATCGCATCGCTTGTCGGCGTCTCGGAGGATGCGGTCGCGTTGACCGCATCGACGACGGACGGCTGCAACGTCGTCCTCAGTGGCCTCGAGCTCGGCCCAGGCGACGAGGTGATCACGACGACGGACGAGCACTTCGGGCTCATCGGCCCACTCCACGTGTCAGGTGCGAAGGTCGTAGTCATCGAGCCCGATCCGGAGCGGATCGCCTCGGCGGTGACGCCACGCACGAGGCTCATCGCCCTCTCGCACGTCCTCTGGACGACGGGCGCAGTGTTGCCGGTGCACGAGCTCAAGGCGGCAACCGGGCTCCCGATACTCGTCGACGGCGCGCAGTCGGTCGGCGTCATGCCGGTGGATGCGACGGGTCTCGACTTCTACACCGTTTCCGGACAGAAGTGGCTGTGCGGCCCCGAGGGAACGGGTGCCCTCGTCGTCTCCGACCCCGAGGCACTGCGGATCGCGCGTCCGAGCTACCTCGCGCAGGACGGCTACGAGCCGGACGGCCGGTTCACGCCGAGGGCCGGCGCGAGACGGTTCGACCCCAACGTGACGCCGAGAGCGGCTGTCGCCGGGCTGAGAACCGCGATCGAGGCACGGCCGTCCTGGGCCTACGACCGCGCCCGTGACCTGGCGGGGGTGTTTCGCGTACGCCTCGCGGAGGTCGGATGCGATGTCGTCACGCCGGTCGAGCGGGCGACTCTCGTGTCCTGGCGCGTGCCCGCGGAGGAGTCCGCGGAGGTCGTCGCGCGCCTGGCCGAGTCCGGCGTCATCGTTCGCGACCTCCCCGGCCGAGGCCTCGTTCGTGCTTCCGTCGGATGGTGGAACGACGAGTCCGACCTCGAACGCCTCGTGGCCGCGTTGTAGGGTCGCAGCATGTGCTTCGACCTCGACTCCTCGCCTCCGATCCCGCCGCTCTCGGGCGCCGCTGTCTCGCACGACGACCTCCTTCTCGAGTCTGCCGATAGGAACCGCTTCGCCGCGTTCCTCGCCGTGCCGGACGAGCCGTCGCGCGTCGGCGTCGTCGTCCTTCCGGACGTCCGCGGCCTGTATCGGTTCTACGAGGAGCTCGCGCTTCGCTTCGCAGAGCGCGGGTACTCCGCACTCGCGCTCGACTACTTCTGCCGCACGGCGGGTGTCGAGAAGCGTGACGACGACTTCGACTACATGCCGCACGTCCAGCAGACGACGCCCGGTGGCGTGCAGGCGGACGTCGGTGCGTGCGTCGCGTACCTACGTGCTGCTGGATGCGAGTCGATCTTCACCGTCGGCTTCTGCTTCGGCGGGCGGAACTCGTGGCTCGCCGCCGCATCGGGACACGGGCTGGCCGGTGCGATCGGGTTCTACGGCAGGCCCGGGCCTGGAAACGACGGCTCACCGGGGCCGATTCAGCGCGCGGGTGAGATGGCCGCGCCGATCCTCGCGCTTCAGGGCGGCGACGATCCTGCCATCCCGGTCGAGGATTCGGAGGCGTTCGACGAAGCGCTCGCTGCCGCGGGCGTCGAGCACGAGGTCGTGGTCTACGACGGGGCTCCGCACAGCTTCTTCGACCGCAAGTACGAGGAGTTCGCCGCCGATTCCGAGGACGCGTGGAAGCGCGTCCTCGCGTTCCTCGAGCGCTACGCCTGAACCGCGTCAGCGGTCGTGCGCAACCCGAGCTCTTTCGCGATCGGCTGCATCGCTGCGACGACGTTCGCGATGTGCTCGTCCAGCTCGAGGCCGAGGAGCTCCGCCCCGGCGTAGACCTCGTCGCGGTGAACGCCTGCCGCGAACGACGGCTGCTTGAGCTTCTTCTTGACCGACTTCGGCTCGAGACCGTCGATTCCGGTCGGCCGCACGAGACCGCACGCGTGGACGAACCCCGAAAGCTCGTCACATGCGAACAGCACCTTCTTGAGCTGCGTGTCTCGAGGCATCGCAAGGTGCTCCGCGTGTGAGAGCACGGACTCGATGAGCTCCTCGGGATACCCCTCATCCCGGAGGATGCCCGCCCCGTCCTGTGGATGCTTGTCGAGAGTGGGGTGGATCTCGTAGTCGAAGTCGTGGAGAAGCGCGGTCGCCCGCCAGAATTCCTCGTCCTCGCCGTAGAGACGCGCATAGAAGCCGACGGACGCCTCGACCGCGACGGCGTGGCGCAGGAGCGCCTCGCTCGTCGTGTAGCGCATCAGCGTCTCCCACGCCTGCTCCCTGGTCGGCTGCATGGCGAAGTACCATAGCCGCCGCCGTTGGACCCGAACTCGACCCACAAGACCGTCGCCCCGTACGGAACGTGGGCGTCCCCGATCTCCGCCGAGATGGTGGCGCAGGCCGGCGTGCGGCTCGCCGCGCCGTGGCTCGAGGGCGGCGTCGTCTGGTGGCTCGAAGGTCGTGCAGCCGAGGCTGGACGAGTCGTCCTCGTCAGGCGTGACCCGGACGGGGGCGTGGTGGACGTGGTCCCGCCGGACTTCAACGTGCGGACCTCAGTGCACGAATACGGCGGTGGGGCGTACTGCATTCACGGCGGAGTCGTGTTTGCTTCGAACTTCGACGATCAGCGCATCTACCGGGTCGATCCAGGCGGAGAGCCCGTTCCGATCACACCGGCCGTGGAGGGACGCCGGCACCGGTACGCCGACGGCCGGGTCACTCCCGACGGGGCGACCTGGATCGGGGTGCGAGAACGCCATGCAGAGAGCGAGCGGTCGGCAGACGTCGTCAACGAGCTCGTAGCCGTTCCGACTGATGGCTCGGCAGAGCCGCGCGTCATCACAGGAGGCCGTGACTTCTACTCGAATCCTCGCGTCTCCCCGGATGGGAGGCGCCTGTGCTTCCTCGCCTGGAATCTGCCCTGGATGCCATGGGACGGGTGCGAGCTTCATGTCGCCGATCTCGCGCCGGACGGTCAGGTGACCGGCGTGGAGCACGTCGCCGGGTCGGACGGAACCGAGTCGATCTGGCAGCCGGAATGGAGCACGAGCGGAGATCTCGTATTCGCAAGCGACCGCTCGGGCTGGTGGAACCTCGAGCGCATCCGCAACCGCGAGCGCGTCGTCGTCCAGGCCGCGGAGGCCGAGTTCGGCTACCCGGCATGGTCGTTCGGCGCGAGCTCCTTCGCGTTTCTCGGTGACGGACGGATCCTCTGCGTGTACGAGCACCAAGGTTTCAGCTACTTCGCGATCGTCGATCCCGTGTCGGGAGCACGCGAGGATCTGGAGCTCGAGCTCGACTGTCTTGCCGGTTCGCCGTACGTCGTCGCCGACGGCACGCACGCTGTGATCGTCGCGGGATCGCGGACGACGGCGAACAGCGTCGTGCACCTCGACCTGCAAACCCGGGAGCTCGATGTGCTGCGGGCGAGCCTCGACAGCGCGATCGATCCCGGTGTGGTCTCGATACCGCGTGCCGTCGAGCTGCCGACGGACGACGGACTGAGCGTGCACGCACTCGTCTACGCACCCTGGAACGACGAATACGAGGCGCCGGACGACGAACGTCCGCCTCTGCTCGTCATGAGCCACGGCGGTCCCACCGGGGCGGCGTCGGCCGTGTTCAGCCTTCGGAAGCAGTACTGGACATCCCGCGGCTTCGCGATCGTGGACGTGAACTACGGCGGGTCGACCGGCTATGGCCGCGCATACCGGAACCGCCTCAACGGCCAGTGGGGGGTCGTCGACCTGCGGGACTGCGTGAACGCCGCGCTCGCACTCGTGTCGCAGGGTGCGGCCGACCGGGATCGCCTACTGATCACGGGAGGGAGCGCCGGCGGGTACACCACCATCTGCGGGCTCACGTTCACGGAGGTGTTCGCGGCGGGGGCGACCTACTTCGGTATCGCCGATCTCGAGCAATTCGGAGGCGGGGAGACTCACAAGTTCGAGCTGCAGTACGAGCACACGCTCGTCGGGCCGTACCCGGAGCAGGCGCACGTCTACAGGGAGCGCAGCCCTATCCACTTCACGGACCGCATCACGACGCCGATGCTCGTTCTCCAGGGGACAGACGACCGCGTCGTCCCCCCGTCGCAGTCGGAGCTGATCGTTGCCGCGCTGCGCGAGCGCGGGATCCCGCACGCGTACCTTCTGTACGAGGGAGAAGGCCACGGCTTCCGGAAGGCGGAGAACATCGTGGGGTCGCTCGAGGCCGAACTCTCCTTCTACGGGCAGGTTCTCGGCTTCGAACCGGCCGGTCCGGTCCCTAGGCTCCACATCGACAACCTGTCCGACGAGCCTCGAGGAGCAGATGAAGACCGCGAGTAGCATTGCCCGCGCGATGCAGTCCTTCGTTATCGAAGGCGGCCGCCCCCTGTCCGGGACGGTGCGCGCGTCGGGAAACAAGAACGGCGCGCTCCCGATCCTTGCGGCGTGCGTGCTCGCGTCGGAGGAAGTGCATCTCTCGAACGTCCCACGCATTCGCGACGTGGAGACGATGGTCGAGCTCCTCGCTGACATCGGGGCCGATGTGGAGTGGACCGGCCCGAACGAGGTCCGGGTCGATCCGCACGGCGTGCGACGGACAGATCTCGACGCCGAGCTCGCGCGAGAGATCCGCGCGTCGTTTCTGCTCGCGGGGCCGCTGCTCGCGCGTTTCGGGCGCGTCACCGTGCCGCCGCCCGGGGGGGATGTCATCGGTCGCCGACGTCTCGACACGCATGTCCACGCGTTCGCCGCGCTCGGTGCCGACATCCACATCGACGGCGTCTACGAGCTGACTGCCGACGGTCTGCGAGGCACACGCCTGTACCTCGATGAGGCGTCCGTCATGGGGACGGAGAACGCGATCATGGCGGCGACGCTGGCCGAGGGCGAGACCGTCATCGGAAACGCCGCGTGCGAGCCGCACATCCAGGATCTGTGCCGCTTCCTCGTCTCCATCGGTGCCGAGATCGAGGGCATCGGGTCGAACGTCCTCCGCATCAGCGGCCGGTCCGAGCTCGCCGCGGGCGGCGAGTACCGCATCGGGCCCGACCACATCGAGGTCGCGAGCTTCATCGGCCTGGCTGCAGCCACCGGAGGCGAGATCGTCGTCGAGGATGTCGAGCCGGACGACCTCATCTCGATCGTCCCGGCCTTTCGCAAGCTCGGCATGGAGATGGAGGTCGGGGAACGGTCGGTGCGACTTCCGGCCGGTCAGCCCCTCGTAATCGAGGACGATCTCGGTGGTCAGATCCCGAAGATCGACAGCGGCGTCTGGCCCGCCTTCCCAGCCGACCTGACCTCGATCGCGGTGGCGGTCGCCACGCAAGCTCGCGGCACGATCCTCATCTTCGAGAAGATGTTCGAGAACCGCCTGGTGTTCGTGGACA
Organism: uncultured Gaiellaceae bacterium; assembly: GCA_963709715.1. GTDB lineage: Bacteria > Actinomycetota > Thermoleophilia > Gaiellales > Gaiellaceae > GMQP-bins7. Next base: position 256,291 of record CAVPXQ010000009.1, on the reverse strand, counting down.
AGCTCGTCACGATGGGCGCGCGCATCATCCTCTGCGACCCGCACCGCGTGGTCGTGACCGGGCCTGCAAGGCTCTACGCCGAGCGTCTGGAGAGCCCGGACATCCGTGCGGGCATGGCGATGCTCATCGCCGCGCTGTGCGCCGAGGGCACGTCGACGATCGGGAACGTCGGTCAGATCGACCGCGGGTACGAGCGCATCGACGAGCGCCTACGCGACCTCGGCGCGGCAATCGAGCGCACCGAGCTGTGACGAGCACCGGCGTCGCGCGGATCGACTTCGCCGGCGACGAGATTCGGGCCGCGACCGGCGTCGCTGTTCTCGACCACCTTCTGGAGGAGCTTGCTGCTGCCGGCGGCTTCGGGATGAGCCTCGAGATCGCGCCGGACGAGCCGGAAGCCGAGGTCGGACAGGCCGGCGAGGCGCTGGGCGAGGCGTTTGCGCCTCTCGTTCGGGCAGACGGTGCCGGTCGTGGGTTCGGCATCGCACCTGCGGACGAGGCGCTTGCGATGGTCGTCGTGGAGGCGTCCGGCCGTCCGCTGGTCGCCTCGAACGCCGACCTCACGTCGACCCGCGCCGGAGGACTTCGCACCGATCTGGCGGCGACGTTTCTCGACGAGCTCGCCGACGCGGCCGGCCTTACGATCCACGTTCGGCTGATCGAGGGCGACGACTCGCAGCATGTGCTGTCGGCGATCTTCAAGGCGCTCGGCATCGCGCTGGCGCGGGCGACGAAAGGAGCGGAGTAGTGGCCGAGAAGAACGTCATCAGCACCGACCGAGCACCCGGGCCGTTTCAGGGAGCGCCGTACAACCAGGCAATTCGCGTCGGCGACCTCGTCTTCGTGGCCGGGCAGCTCGGCGTGAGTCTCGAGAGCGGGGGCCTCGCAGGGGCGGGCGTCGCCGAACAGACCGAGCAGATCATGCTGAACCTCGGGGCGATCCTCGAGGCTGCTGGAAGCAGCCTCGACAAGCTCGTCAAGACGACCGTGTTCCTCATGGACCTCGGCGACTTCGCCGCGATGAACGAGGTGTACGCGCGACACGTCGGCGACCGCCCTCCTGCTCGGTCGACCGTCCAGATCTCCGGGCTCCCGAGCGGTGCGCTCGTCGAGATCGAGGCGATCGCGCACGTCTGACGCGCTCCTCGTTCGAACTGCGACGTCCGCCGACGCCGGGACCATCGCACGGGTTCGGAAGGCCACCTGGCAGGACGCCTACGCGCACCTCTTCAGCACGGCGCAACTCGACTCCATCTCGATCGAGGAGTCGACGGCGCAGTGGCGGCGAAACATCGAGGTTGCGCCGGATGGGTTCCACACGCTCGTAGCACTGCTCGGCGATGAGATCGTCGCTTTCGCGTCGTTCGGCCCGAGGGACTTCGACGCCGGCGAGGAGCACGTCGGGGAGCTGTATGCGATCTACGTGCTCCCTGACATCCAGGGGCGAGGGATCGGTCGCGCGCTCATGGCCGAGACGGTTCGCCGGTTTGGCGACGAGGGATTCGGCGAAGCGGTGCTCTGGGTCTTCGAAGACAACCCCCGGGCGTGCATGTTCTACGAGCGCGCTGGGTGGAGTAGGGACGGTGGCACGAAGGACGAGGCCTGGCTTGGGACGACATGGCCCGCAGTGCGCTACCGCGTCGCGCTCGAGCCCGGCGGCGACTGACGGCGGCAGAATGAGCCAATGCGGGCCGAGCAGGTCATCGCGACGCACGGCAACACCGACTTCGACGCCTTCGGTGCGATGCTCGCTGCGCGCCTGCTCTATCCGGAAGCCGTCGTCGCCGTGGCAACGCTGAATCGGAACGTCCGCGACTTCTACCGCCTGCACGCGGACGAGCTCGGCGCGGTCTCGGAGGTGAGCCGGCTCGAGCTCGACGCCATCAGACGGCTCGTGGTCGTCGAGGTTTCGAGTGCGTCACGGCTGGGCGAGTTGGAGCCCGTTGCGCTGGATCCGAACGTCGAGACCGTTCTCTTCGACCATCACGGGGAACACAGCGTGTCCGAATGGGTCTCGCCCGACAGCGCGGTTCTTTCGAACGACGGCGCGCTGACGACGACGCTCGTCGGGATCCTGGCGGAACGCGAACTGCAGCCGACGCCGCTCGAGGCGACCGCATTCGCGCTGGGAATCCACGAGGACACGGGATCTCTCACCTATCCCACGACGACTCAGCGAGACGTCGATGCGCTCTCGTGGTGCCTCCGTCACGGCGCGCGCCAGGATCTCGTCAACGAATACCTGCACACCCCGCTCGCAAAGGAGGAGCGAGAGCTCCTGAAGGCGCTCATGGACCGCCTCGAGCCTGCAACCTCGGCAGGCGACGAGGTGCTCGTCGCCTCGATCCGGTGGCCGGAGTACGTGGACGGGGTCTCGAACCTCGCGCACAAGATCGTCGACCTCACCGACGCACGGGCGCTCGTGCTCCTGGTCGAGATGGACGAGCGCGTGTTCGTCGTCGTCCGCAGCCGGACGGACGCAGTCGACGCATCGCTCCTCGCCGCCGTGTTCGGAGGTGGGGGTCACGCACAGGCCGCATCGGCCATCGCCCGGCTCGACCTCGACGAAGCCCGGGAGCGACTGCGCGAGGCTCTCGGGCGAATGCCTGCAGGAGGCCGCGTCGCACGCGACGTGATGTCGGCGCCGGCCCGTTCGGTCGAGCCGGGCGCAACCGTCCGCGACGCCATGACGCTTTGCCAGCGACACGGTCAGAGCGGCGTGTTCGTCGTCGAGCAGGGCCGACTCGTGGGAAGCGTGAGCCGCGAGGACCTCGACAAGGCCGTCACCCACGGACTGGGCCACGCTCCCGTCCGTGGGATCATGAGCAGTCAGGTCGTCAGCTCCGGCGAGGGCGCGACGTTGCAAGAGCTCCGAGCGCTCGTCACGGCTGCGGAGGACGGGCGTGTCGCCGTCCTGGGTGAGGGGGGGCTCGTCGGCATCGTCAGCCGTGCAGACCTCCTGCGCGAGCTCGAGGGCGGTGCAGTGGCGCCGTCGGCTCCCACCGTCAGCATCGCCGAGCAGCTGCGAGCCACACGACGGCTCCGGGCGATCGTCGAGGCGGTCGAGTCGCTCACCGATCGGACCGAGGGCGTCTATCTCGTCGGCGGAACGGTGCGGGACATCCTTCTCGGGGAGGAGAGTTTCGACGTCGACATCGCCGTCGAGGGCGATGCCATCTCCTTCGCGTACGCACTCGCGCGCGCCATCGGGGGCCGCGCGACGCCGCACCGCAGGTTCGGGACGTCGATCGTCTCGTACGGTGACGGAGAGCGCGTCGACGTCGTCACCACGCGGACCGAGTTCTACGACGCGCCAGGAGCCTTGCCGACGGTCGAGCGCGCCGGCCTGCGGGAGGATCTCTACCGGCGCGACTTCACGATCAACGCCATGGCCGCGTCGCTCGCCTCGTCCGACTTCGGCCGGCTCGTCGATCCGTTCGGAGGCAGGGTCGACCTCGAGGCCTGTGTGCTCCGCGTGCTCCACAACCTGTCGTTCATCGAGGATCCGACGCGGATCTTCCGTGGTATCCGCTACGAGGCCCGGTATGGATTCCGCTTCGACGAGCATTCTGCCCGACTCGTTCGCGCGTGCATCGACATGGGCCTCGTGGGAGACCTCTCTACGTCGCGCCTGCGCGACGAGCTCGTCACCCTGCTCGAGGACCCGGGCGCGGCCGACGGAATCGAGCGGCTGGGCGCGCTCGGCGCCGACCGGGCGATACATCCTCGGATTCGTGGCGATGAACAGGCCGCAGCGCTGTTCGCGCGTGCCGTCGAGCTTCGGGACGAGCTCGGAGTCGACGTGCCGGCGTGGCGGCTCGGGGTCGCGGCTCTCGCACGTGAGCTGAGCTCGGAGGAGGCCTACGACTGGCTCGAGCGTCTGAAGGTGCGGCGGCGCGACAGCGAGCGAATCGTCGGTGCCATCACCGTCGCTCCTCGGATCGTCGATCGCCTTCGCGCGGGGTCGCTCGATCCGGCGCAGGTCGTCGCGCTGGCCGATCCGTTTGCGCCCGACGCGCCGTTGGTCGCGCTCGCCCACGAGGATCGGCCCGAGCTGCGCGAGTACTTCGGGCGGCTGCGAGACGTGCGGCTCGAGATCGGAGGCGCCGACCTGATCGCGATGGGCGTGTCCGAGTCTCCACGAATCGGAGACATCCTCGGAGAGATCAGGCGTCGCAAGCTGAATGGCGAGCTCGAAGGCCGCGACGCAGAGCTCGAGGCGGCGCGCGCGCTGGTGTCGGCGACCGCCGCGGCATGACCGTCGCTGCAGCCGGTGAGATCGCGGCCCGGTACGCCCGCGTCCGTGAGGAGGTCGGTACTGGCGTCACCGTCGTGGTCGCCACGAAGTATGTGTCCGCTGCCGAGCTCGGCGTGCTTGCCGAGGCGGGCGTGGAGGTGGTGGGGGAGAACCGTGCCCAGGACCTCGAGCTCAAGCACGGCTTGCACGGCGATGCGTTCCGCTGGCACTTCATCGGTCATCTGCAGTCCAACAAGGTCAAGGTCGTGAACACCGTCTGCGAGCTCGTGCACTCGCTCGGCTCGGACTCGGCTGCGCGTCGCCTGACCATCCCGGCGCTCCTCGAGGTCAACCTCTCGGGCGAAAGCTCGAAGTCGGGCGTCGAACCGGCGGAGATCGGCGGGTTCGTCGAGCGCTACCCGTTCATCCGCGGCCTCATGACCATGCCACCGCTCGCCGAGGACCCCGAGGCGTCGCGGCCGTACTTCCGGAGGCTGCGGGAGCTCGCCGCCGACCACGGCCTGAAGGAGCTGAGCATGGGGACGTCGCAGGACTACCGCGTCGCGGCGGAGGAGGGGGCGACCCTCGTACGGGTCGGCGCGACCATCTTCACGCCCGGCCGGGGCTAATATCCCGCGGTCATGGGGTTCAGCGACCTCTGGAGCCGCACGCTCGTCTACTTCGGCATCGCCGAGGACGAGGAGTGGGACGACGACGACGTGCAGACGAGCGAGCAGCACCTGGAGGAGAGCTACCGACGGCGCGACCGGCAGAACGTCAGGCGCCTTCCGAGCACCACTGACGCCGAGTGGGAGTCGGAGGAAGCTCCTTCGCAGGCGCGTCGGGAGCGCTCGCGTCTGCGAAGCGTCTCGGCACCCGCGCCGGCGAAGGTCCACCTCATCGTCCCCCGCGCGTTCAACGACGCGAAGCAGATCGCGGACCGGTTCAAGGCCCAGATTCCGGTGATCATCAACCTGCAGAGCGCCGACACCGAGCTCTCGAAGCGGCTGATCGACTTCGCGAGCGGTCTCACTTACGCGCTCGACGGGAGCATGCAGCGCGTCGCCGACAAGGTCTTCCTGCTGACGCCGCGCGACGTCGAGCTCTCGGCCGAGGAGCGGGCCCGGGCGATGGAGCGCGGCGGCTTCTACAACCAGGCGTGAAACCCGTTCCGCGTAGCAGAGCCGCGTAGCCGTGGACCTGTCCCGCAGAAGCGCTCGGCTGTCTGCGGTCGTGTAGGAACGTCACCGACCGCGGCGAACACGCGTCCGATGGGCGCGTACGCCTTTCTGGGCCTTCTCGCGGACGCTAAGTCGTCGCTGCAGAGCTTCGTCCGCGTGTTCGTCTCCATCTACATCCTGCTGATCCTCGCGTACGTGCTGCTTTCGTGGATTCAGCTGCCGTATTCCAGTGTGGCCGGAACTCTGCGACGATTCCTCGATGAAGTCTGTCGACCGTACCTCGGGCTCTTCCGAGGCCGGATCCCGACGGTCGGGCCGTTCGATCTCTCTCCCATCGTCGCTGTGGTCGTCCTGCTCGTTGCGGCCGGGCTCGCCAACGCCCTCATCGGGGCATTGCTGTAGGAGGTTCACATGCCGCTCACTCCCGTCGAGATCAGACATATTCAGCTGAGGCGGACCTGGCTGCGCGGGTACCGCCGCCAGCCGGTCGACGAGCTGCTCGAGGAGATTGCAGACAGCTTCGAGGAGGTGTGGCGCGAGCGCGCCGACCTCTCCGACCAGCTCGAAGAGCTCGAGGCCGAAGCCTCGAAGCACCGCGAGCTCGAAGCGCTCCTGCGCTCCACTCTCGTGTCCGCCGAACGCGCGGCGCAGGACATGAAAGAGCAGGCACGGCGCGAATCCGACCTCATCGTCCAGGAGGCGCACGCGGAGTCGCGTCGCGTCGCCCGCGAGGCTGCGGCCGAGAAACGCCGGCTCGAGGAGGACATCGTGAAGATCCGGGCACAGCTCCGGGCGGCGCTCGACTCGCTCATGGGGACGCCCGACGACGCGAGGTCCGAGCCGGTCAAGGAGAAGGCGGACACCACTCCCGTCTCCCGACCGACTCCGGTCGAGGACGTCACGGAGACGGCCATCCGCAAGGTCGCCGGGTAGCGCCGATATCCTTGGGGCCGTGACGGCCCCGCGCACGAGCCTGCGGCTCCGAGTGGTACCCGGTTCGAGGCGCTCGCGCGTCGTCGGGCGCCATGGTGACGCGTGGAAGGTGCGGGTGTCGGCACCCGCCGAGGCGGGTCGCGCGAACGATGCGGTCCTTGCGCTTCTGGCGGAGGTCCTCGCCGTTCGGCGCAGCGATCTGCAGCTGACCGCGGGGCGCTCGTCGCGAGACAAGATCGTCGCCCTCGAAGGCATCGCCACCGAGACGGCCGAGGCGCGGCTGGCAGTCGCCGCGGAGAGCGCATGAGCACGAGCCTCGACGTCGAGCGCTTCCGCGTGACTCTCGAGCGCGAGCGCGACCGGCTCCGGCACGCCGTGGCCACCGTCCATCACGACGGCTCGCTGCTCGAGGAGACCGGGGACCTCGCAATCGGCTCGGGCGACCACATCGCCGACAGCGCGACGGAGACGTACATGCGGGAGCTCGACGGGGGTCTCGAGGAGAACGCCGAGCACCTTCTCGTGGAGATCGAGGCGGCGCTCGAACGGATCGAGGACGGCTCGTACGGGTCGTGCGCCGTCTGTGGTCGCCCGATCGGGGAGGAGCGCCTCGACGCCGTTCCCTACGCGACCCTCTGCATCGACGACAAGCGTGCGCTGGAGCGCTCGTGAGCGAGCCGGCGAGGACGGAGCCGATGGCAGTCGACGTCCGGATCGGATCGACCGCCAACGCCCTCCAGCCGGTCTCGTCGGCCGAGCGATCGCTGGGTGCCGGGCGGGCTCAGTGGATCGCGCTCCTCCTCGTCGCAGGGGCCGCGGTCATCGCCGACCAGCTCACGAAGCAGCTCGTCGGTCGCACGCTCGCGCTGGGTGAGAGCGTGGACATCGTCGGCCCGTTCTCGATCCACCACGTCCAGAACTCGGGCATCGCGTTCGGGCTCTTCGGGAGCCGAACCTCGATCGTGATCATCGTGACTGCGGTCGCCGTCGGCGCGATGCTCGTCTTCTTCGCCCGCTCGGGTCGCCGGCACCCGCTGCTGCCCGTCGCACTCGGGCTGGTCCTGGGAGGGAGCATCGCGAACCTCATCGATCGCGTACGCCTCGGGCACGTCACCGACTTCCTCGACCTGGACGCCTGGCCGGCGTTCAACTTGGCGGACACGTTCATCGTCGTCGGCGTCTCGGTCCTCTTTGGTGCGCTCGTTCTCGCCGATCGGCCGCACCGGATGCACGGCGCGCGAAGTGGCGACGCTTCGCTTCACCGTCGCTGACTCGCAGGCGGGTAGCCGCCTCGATCGCGCGCTCGCAGATCGACCCGAGATCGGGACCCGATCGGCTGCCGAGCGGCTGCTTGCCGGTGATGCAGTGAGGGTCGACGGCAACTCGTACGGGAAGAGCTACCGCCTGGAAGCGGGATCCGTCATCGACGTGCGGCTCGGCGATGCTCCTGCGCTCGAGGCGGAGGCCGTCACCGTCCCCGTCGTCTACGAGGACGAGCACCTGCTCGTCGTGGAGAAGCCTGCCGGGCTGACGGTTCATCCCGGGGCGGGCGTCTCCGGCGGAACGCTCGTCGGGCAGCTCATCAGTCTCGGGGCGACGGGTGGAGACGATGCCGAGAGGCCCGGGATCGTCCATCGGCTCGACCGCGACACGTCGGGCCTCCTCGTGGTCGCGCGCTCGCACATGGCATATGACGCACTCCGGGCCGCGATCGGACGGCGTGAGGTCGAGCGACGGTACGTCGCGCTCGTGCGGGGCAGGCCACGGTCACGCAGCGGGCGCATCGACACGCCGATCGGCCGCGACCGTCGCGACCCCACGCGGAGATCGCTCGACACCAACGAGCCACGCGACGCGGTGACGTGGTTCGAGCTCGTCGAGCTCTTGCCCGAGCACGCGCTGCTCGACATCCGCCTCGAGACGGGGCGCACGCATCAGATTCGCGTCCATCTCGCCGCCATCGATCTTCCCGTCTCGGGTGACCGGACCTACGGCGTGAAGGGCGATCTCGGACTCACGCGCCAGTTTCTGCACGCCAACAGGCTTCGCTTCGCACATCCCCTCACCGGTGTCGAGATCGACCTCGAGTCGCCGCTGCCGACCGAGCTCGAGGTGGCGCTCGACCAGGCTCGCGCGCTCGTCTAGCGCCGTGCCACGACCGCGGCAGGCCGCCAGGTAGACTGCTCGCGGTCCTTCGTCCCTTCGACCCGGCGAGTCAGCCGTGGCGGGGGTGCCGCAGCTCTGAGCGCGGTTCCGCCCGGTACGCCGGCGAATCACCGTCAACCAATCCGGAAAGGGGCTGATCGCGTGTCAGTCGTCACGATGCGAGAGCTGCTGGAGGCGGGTGTCCACTTCGGCCACCAGACGCGTCGCTGGAACCCGAAAATGCGCCGCTTCATCCACGGCGAGCGCGGCGGGATCTACATCATCGATCTCACGAAGACGCAGGAGCTGCTCGAGGAGGCGTACGACTTCTCGAGGAACGTCGCCGAGCGCGGCGGGACGATCCTGTTCGTCGGCACGAAGAAGCAGGCACAGAACGCCGTGCAGGAGCACGCGACCCGCGTGGGCATGCCGTACGTGAACAGCCGCTGGCTCGGCGGTCTTCTGACGAACTGGCGCACGATCTCCGAGCGAATCGCGTATCTCCACGACCTCCGCCGGCTCAAGGCAGACGGGCAGCTCGCTCTTCTTCCGTCCAAGGAGCGGATCGGGATGGAAGCCGATCTCGAGAAGCTCGAAGCCAACCTCGGAGGCGTCGCCGACATGAAGCGGCAGCCCGATGCGGTCTTCGTCGTCGACCTCAAGAAAGAAGCTCTGGCGGTTCGCGAGACGCACCGCCTGGCGGTCCCGGTGATCGGCCTCGTCGACACGAACGCGGACCCCGACGAGGCGACGTTCGTGATTCCTGGAAACGACGATGCGATCCGCTCGTGTGACCTGGTCACACGAGTCATCGCCGACGGTATCGCCGCGGGCCGGACGAAGGTGACCGCCGCGGAGATGAGCGCCGGCGCCAAGGAGCCGGCCGCCAAGAAAGATTCTGCGGAGGAGCCGCCCGCCGAGGAGGCCGTCGTCGAGGTCGAGCCCGAGCTCGAGCCCGCAGCGGTCGCCGAGGGAGGAGAGAGCGAATGAGCACGACGATCAGCGCGTCGCTCGTCAAGGAGCTGCGCGACGCCACCGGTGCCGGAATGATGGATTGCAAGCGCGCACTCGAAGAGACCGGAGGAGACCTCGAGGCGGCACGCACGTTGCTCCGGGAGCGCGGCATGGCATCGGCCGGCAAGCGCGCCGACCGGGCGACGACCGAGGGGCTCGTCGGGCATACCGTCGAGTTCGGTCTCGCCTCGATCGTCGGCATCGGCTGTGAGACCGAGCCGGTCTCGAAGAACGAAGAGTTCCAGACCTTCGCCAGCAACGTGCTCCGCGGCATCCATGCCGACGGCCCGGCTGCAGCCGAGACCTTCGAGGACGAGCGCATCGAGCTCATTGCGAAGCTCGGCGAGAACATCGTGATCGTCGATCCCACGAGGTACGACGCGCCGTCAGGGCATGTGCTCGCCGCCTATGCGCACCCTCCGGCGAACAAGATCGGCGTGCTCGTCGAGCTCGACGGCGGGACCGAGGAGCTCGCCCGGCAGCTCGCGATGCACATCTCGTTCGCTTCGCCCGAGTGGACGACACGCGACGACGTGCCGGCCGAGGTGCTCGCGGCGGAGCGGTCGATCTACGAGAACACAGACGAGGTTCAGTCGAAGCCCGAGTCGGCGCGTGAGAAGATCGTCGACGGAATGCTCAACAAGCGCTTCTTCGCGGCCACGCCGGGCGGTGCTCTCGTCGAGCAGGCGTGGATCCACGAGCCGTCGAAGACCGTCGGCCAGGCACTTTCGGAAGCCGGCGCGTCGGTCGCGAGGTTCGTGCGGATCTCCGTCGCGGGACAGTGACGAGCACGGACGAGGCCGTCGAGGCCGCCGCGCGTGCAGACGGCACGCAGTTCCGGCGTACGCTCCTGAAGCTCTCCGGTGAGGCCTTGCTCGGCGAGCGTGAGTACGGCATCGATCCGAAGACGGTCGTCGCGATATCGGAGGAGATCGTGGCGGTTCACGAGGCCGGGACGCAGCTCGCGGTGGTCGTCGGGGCCGGGAACATCTACCGCGGAATGGCCGCGGCGGCGGAGGGGATGGACCGCGCGACGGCGGACTATGCCGGAATGCTCGCGACGCTCTTGAACGCGCTGACGCTCCAGGACGCGCTCGAGCGGCTCAACGTCCACACCCGCGTGCAGTCGGCGATCGCCGTGTCGGAGGTCGCGGAGCCGTACATCCGACGTCGTGCGATCCGCCATCTCGAAAAGGGGCGCGTCGTCATCTTCGCGGCCGGGACGGGAAACCCGTTCTTCACGACGGACACGGCCGCGGCGCTTCGGGCGCTCGAGATCGGGGCGGAGGCGATCCTGATGGCGAAGAACCGTGTGCAAGGTGTATACGACGGCGACCCGAACGAGGATCCGAGCGCACAGTTCATCCCCGAGCTCACGCATCTCGAAGCCATCGAGCGCGGCCTCAAGGTCATGGACACCACCGCGCTGTCGCTGTGCATGGACAACCGGCTTCCGATCCACGTCTTCGAGCTCGCCCAGGGCAATATCCGCCGCGTTGCGGCGGGCGAGCGTATCGGCACGATCATCTCGTCTCCCTGAAAGGAGGGCGCATGGCTGCGATCGAGGACTTCCTCACGGACGCGAAGAGGCGCATGGACAAGTCCATCGAGGCGACGCATCACGAGTTCAACTCGATTCGCACGGGCCGCGCGTCCCCGGCACTCCTCGACCGCATCACGATCGACTACTACGGCACGCCGACGCCGCTGAAGAGCCTGGCGTCGATCTCCGCTCCCGAGCCGAGGCTCCTCGTCGTGCAGCCGTTCGATCCGGGCTCGATCAAGAACATCGAGCGCGCGATCCAGGAGTCCGACCTCGGGCTGACGCCCTCGAACGACGGCAAGGTCATGCGGCTGCCGATTCCCGCGCTGACGGAGGAGCGGCGCAAGGAGCTCGTGAAGGTCGTGCGGCGGGTCGCGGAGGACGGCAAGGTCGCGATCCGCAACGTGCGGCGCGACGTCATGCAGCACCTCAAGGAGCTGGTCGTGAAAGGCGACGTCGGAGACGACGAGGAGCGCCGCGCAGAGCAGCAGGTGCAGAAGGTCACCGACGAGCACACGAAGTCGATCGACGACCTCTTGAAGGCAAAAGAGGCCGAGATCATGGAGGTCTGAAGTCCTCGCGGTACCCGACTCCGGATCGTGACCGGCGTGGCCTCCGGTTCGGAGCCCCGCGAGGAGACGACGTCCGATTCCATGGGTGAGCGCGCGGAGGAGCTGTTCCCCCGCTCGATCGCGATCATCATGGACGGAAACGGGCGCTGGGCGGCCGCGCGCGGCGTTCCGGTCGCAGAAGGCCATCGCGAGGGCGCGCGAGCGCTACGGCGAACCGTCGAGGCGGCTATGGAGCTCGGGATCGAATCGCTTGCCGTATACGCCTTCTCGACCGAGAACTGGGCGCGGCCGCCCGACGAGGTGGAGTCGATCCTCGAGCTCATGGACGAGACGATCGACCGCGAGCTCCCCGACCTGGCGACGCAGGGTGTGCGGACGCGCTTCTTCGGACGGCGTGATCGCGTTCCCGCGGCCCTGCGGGAGAAGATGGTAAGCCTCGAAGCGGAGACCGGACATCTCACCAGGCTCCAGCTGTGGATCGCTTTCGACTACGGAGGCCGTGCGGAGCTGGTGGAGGCGGTGCGCGGCATCATCGAGAGCGGGGCCGAGCCGGAGGACGTCTCCGAGGAGATCATCGCCCGACATCTCTTTGCGCCCGAGCTACCCGACCCGGATCTCGTGATCCGCACCTCCGGAGAACAGCGGATCTCGAACTTCCTGCTCTGGCAATCGGCCTACGCGGAGTTCGTGTTCGACGACGTGCTCTGGCCGGACTTCGGCGAGGAGCGGCTGCGGGCAGCGGTCGACGAGTTCGCGCAGCGGGGCCGGCGGTTTGGTGCGAGATGAGCCCGCTGCTCTCACGCGTTCTCGTCGCGGCCATCCTGCTGCCACTGGTCATCGGTCTCGTCTACCTCGGGGGCTGGTGGCTCTTCGGCCTGGCCCTGATCGGCGGACTGCTGGCGCTGCACGAGCTCTACGCCATGGGGCGCGAGCTCAGGCCTCTCGTTCTCGGCGGGTATCTCGGGTACCTGCTCACCTTGCTCGGGCTGGAGCTCGGCGATCTCGCGTGGATGCTCGGCGGCCTGCTGTCGACCTTCGTCTTTGCCTTTTGCGTGTACGGGCTCGGTGGCGTTCGGCACTCGGCGACGACGTCGTTCGGCGTGACGATCCTCGGAGTCACGTGGGTAGGGGCGGGGATCGGCTCCCTCCTTCTCATTCGTGACATTCCCGATTTCGGCTTCTGGGCCGTGATGGCGGTGCTGTTCACGGTGTTCGCCGCGGACACCGGCGCGTTCTTTGTCGGCCGCACGTTCGGCCGACATCGGATGGCACCTGCGATCTCACCCAAGAAGTCCTGGGAGGGCTTCGTGGGCGGCGTCCTAGCGGCCGTCGGCATGGCGTTCGTCATCCTCTACAAGGACCGCGACGAGTTCCTCACGATCCCCCAGTCGCTCGTGCTCGGGCTCGTCATCGCGCTTGCAGCGGTGCTCGGCGACCTCTTCGAGTCAGCGGTGAAACGTGATCTTGAAGTCAAGGACTCGGGCCGCGTGCTCGGTGGACACGGAGGGATGCTCGACCGGCTCGATTCGCTGCTATGGGCAGGCCCAGCTGCGTACTTCACGATCTTGGCCTTCGGGAGCGCATAGCGGCGACCAGCGCACCCACACCGAGCACCAGGCCGCACGCCACGAGCAGCTGTCCCGAACCGGTGAGGCCGGCGAAGAACGGATAGCTCAGGAGGACGACGCTCGCGGCAAGGCAACCGATCGCGGCCCACCAGCGACGGACGAACACGGACGCGGCGAACGCCGTCGCCGCGAGCACACCAAGAAGACCGAGAACGAACGTCGTCCCGGCGACGTCGTAGTCGTCCCACGCCCACGGCGAGAGCCACGGAGGCGAGCCGTCCTGGCAACCTCCCTCGCACGACAAGATGGCACCAACCGACCCAGCAGCGAGTCCGACGAATGCGGCCCACAGGCAATAGGCGACCGCGAGGACTCGAGCCAGCACCGGGTTCCAGCGTAGTCCTGCCTGAACACACGCGCCGTTAGCCTTTGCCCGTGCGCGAGAGACGAATCGCCCTGCTCGGGGCGACGGGATCCATCGGGCGCCAGGCGCTCGAGGTGATCGCGGCGAATCCCGAGCTCTCAGTCTGCGCACTCGCGGCGGGCACTCAACCGCTCGACGGCCTCGCGGCCGAGCACGGTGTCGAGCACGTCCAGGTGGGTGGCGATCTCACGGAGCTCCTCGAGCGCTCCGAGCCCGACCTCGTACTGAACGCCGTTGTCGGTTTCGCTGGGGTCGGCGCGACGCTCTGGTCGCTGGAGCGTGGCATCACACTTGCACTCGCGAACAAGGAGAGCCTCGTCGCCGCGGGAGATCTCGCGCTGCAGGCGTGGAAGCGGGGAGGAGGGCTCGTCCTTCCCGTGGACAGCGAGCACTCCGCGCTCTTCCAGTGCCTCGACGGCCACGGTCCTGGAGCGGTCGAGTCGGTCGTCCTGACTGCGTCGGGCGGCCCGTTTCGAAACCGATCGCGCGATGAGCTCGAGTCCGTGACCGTGGAAGAGGCACTCGCGCATCCCACCTGGTCGATGGGCCCGAAGATCACGATCGACTCCGCGACGCTTGCGAACAAGGGCCTCGAGCTGATCGAGGCGCACTACCTCTTCGGCCTCGACTACGACCATATCGAGGTGGTCGTCCACCCGAGCTCGGTCGTTCATGCGCTCGTTCGCCTCCGCGACGGAGCGGCGATCGCGCACCTCGGCCACCCGGACATGCGCGTCCCGATCTCGTTCGCCCTCACGTACCCGGAGCGCCGCGCGACGCCGGTGCCGGCTCTCGACTTCTCGGCCGGCCTGACGCTCGAGTTCGAACCACCGGACGTCGAGAGCTTCCCGCTGCTTCGCCTCGCACGGGAGGCGGGGATACGCGGCGGTACGTACCCGTGCGCTTTCAACGCGGCGAACGAGGTCGCCGTCGGCGCCTTCCTCGACTCGCGAATCGGCTTTCTCGACATCGCGCCGCTCGTGGAGGACGCGCTCGGCGGCTTCGACGGAGCTCAGGCCAGAGATCTCGACGAGCTCGTCGAGGCGGATGCGGAGGTGCGGCGGCTCGCGCACGGAAGACTGGTGTCAGCCGCATGAGCCTCTTCATCGCCATTCTCGGCCTCGCGCTTCTCATCCTCGTCCACGAGGCAGGGCACTTTTTCGGCTCGCTCGCTGTCGGACTCCGTCCGCGCAGGTTCTACGTCGGGTTCCCGCCCGCGATCGCGAAGACGACCCGCAACGGGATCGAGTACGCGATCGGATCGGTGCCGCTCGGCGGCTTCGTGACCATCCCGGGGATGCACCGTCCGATCCCGCACGATGCGGAGCGCCGGTTCTCGCGCGCGGTCGAGGAGGCGCCGACCCTCGCGGGCCGGGTCGACCGTGTCAAGCGCGCGCTCGACGGTGATGACCTCGAGGACGGTCTCTACGCGCTCGACGACCTCGAGGATGCACTGAGTGTCGTCACGCTGACCCCACCCGCGCTCCATTCGGCGGAGAAGGGCTTGAGCGAGCTCCGCGATGCGCTCGGGCCTGACGCGTACTGGAAGGCGGCGACCTGGCGGCGCCTCGTCGCGATCGGCGCCGGTCCAGCGGCGAACATCGTGCTCGCGCTCGTCGTCTTCACGTTCCTGTTCATGACCGCCGGAAAGGCGACGTCGTATGTCGCGACAGTCGGTGCTATCCAGGAGGGTGTCACGTCCCCCGCCCAGGAAGTCGGGCTGGAGCCAGGAGACAGGGTCGTCGCCATCAACGGACGCGCCGTCGCTGCCAATGAGATTGCCGACGCGATCAACCAGTCGGCCGGCAACGATGTGACCCTCACGGTCGTCCGTGCGGGCGACGAGCTCGAGCTCGGCCCCGTGACGGCGCAGCTGGTGGAGAACCGCTTCCGCCTCGGCTTCAGCCTCGAGGGCGCGGGGATCGGCGTGATCCCGGCAGTCGGCCGCTCCGTTCGAAGCGACGGGGCTCATCTCCAAGGAGATCGTGAAGTCGCTCGGACGGCTCGTCACCGGCGAAGGGCGTGAGGACGTCTCGAGCCCGGTCGGCATCGCGTCGGCCTCCGCCGACGCCGTCGAGCGCGGAGCGGACAGCTATCTGTGGGTGCTCGGGCTCATCTCGCTCTCGCTCGCGTTCTTGAACCTGCTTCCGCTGCTGCCCCTCGACGGCGGCCACATCCTCTTCACGCTCATCGAGGGCGCCCGCGGGAAGTTCCTCAGGCGCGAGATCTACGAGCGGGTGTCGATGGTCGGCCTCGCCGTCGTCCTCCTCCTCTTCTTCGTCGGGCTCTCGAACGACATCGGGAAGCTCTCGTAGCGCTCCCCGTTACCCTCTAGCCGTGGCGAGCGAGGTTCAGATCCGGGTAGGCGACGTACCGATCGGCGGCGGCGCGCCCGTTGCCGTGCAGTCGATGACGCTGACGAAGACGCACGACGTGCAAGCGACGACCGCCCAGATCGCCGCGCTTGCGTCCGCCGGCTGCGAGATCGTGCGCGTCGCTGTCCCGAAGAACGAAGACGCGGCGGCGCTTCCGCTCATCGTCCGCCTCTCTCCAATTCCGGTCATCGCAGACATCCACTTCAACGCCTCGCTCGCGCTGAAGGCGATCGAGGCGGGCGTGGCGGCCGTACGCATCAACCCCGGAAACATCGGCGGCCCGGACAAGGTCGAGCAGGTCGTGAAGGCAGCGAAGACGGCCGGAGTGCCGATGCGCATCGGCGCAAACTCGGGTTCGCTCCCGAAGCACCTACACGCGCTCGCGCAGCAGGATCAGGCCGAAGCGCTCGTCGCCGCCGCGCTCGAAGAGGTCGAGCTCCTCGAGAAGCTCGAGTACCGCGACTTCAAGATCTCCGTCAAGGCGACGCATGTTCCGACGATGATCCGCGCGTACCGGATGTTGGCCGCCAGGGTGCCGTACCCGCTTCATCTCGGAGTCACGGAGGCGGGCACCGAGTTCGCGGGCGCGATCAAGAGCTCGGTCGGGATCGGAACGCTCCTCGCCGACGGGATCGGCGACACCATGCGCGTGTCGCTCACGGCCGACCCGGTGAAGGAGGTCGAGGTCGCATGGGAGATCCTCAAGGCGCTCGGTCTCCGCGAGCGCGGGCCCGGTGATGATCGCCTGCCCGTCGTGCGGTCGCGACAACGTCGGCGTCGAGAGCCTCGCGCGTGTCGTCGAGCAGCGGCTGCGCGACTATCCGGAGGCGTTCGAAGTGGCGGTCATGGGCTGTGCCGTGAACGGGCCGGGCGAGGCGGGCGACGCCGACTTCGGGATCGCGGGCGGTCGCGACGTCGGCTTCATCTACGCCCACGGGCGCGTGCTCAAGAAGGTGCCGTCGGAGACGCTCATCGACGAGCTCTTCGTCGAGATCGACCGCTGGCTCGCGGACGGGATGAAGCGTCCGAAGCGCCTCAAGATGGCGAAGCCGGCCGCGCTCGCGATGGCCGAAGCCTCGCTGATCCCCCTCGGCGACTAGCCTTCGTTCCTCTGATCGCGAGGCAGTCTCAGCTCTTCATCCCGACCCTGCGCGAGGCGCCTGCCGACGCCGAGGCCGTGTCGCACAAGCTGCTCGTCCGCGGCGGCTACATCCGGCAGGTCGCGCGTGGGCGTGTGGACATTCCTCCCGCTCGGCTGGCGTGTGCACCAGAAGGTCGTCCAGATCATCCGCGAGGAGATGGACGCGATCGGGGGCCAGGAGATGCTCATGCCCGTTCTCACGCCGATACGAACTCTGGCAGCACACGAGCGCGACCACATCGAAGAGCTCTTCCAGCTGAAGGACCGGACCGGTCGGGACTACGTGCTGCCGCTGACGCACGAGGAGACGGTCACGTTCCACGCGAAGGAGATCTCCAGCTACCGACAGCTGCCCCAGCTGCTCTACCACTCTCTCGATCAAGGAACGCGACGAGCCGCGCTCGCGCGGCGGCCTTCTACGTCTGCGCGAGTTCATCATGAAGGACGCGTACTCGTTCGATCGCGACGAGGCCGGTCTCGACGGCCGCGTTCGCAAGCCAACGAAGGGGCTTACCACCGCATGTTCCAGCGCGCGGGTCTCGAGTACTCGGCGGTGCAGGCCGAGTCCGGGATGATGGGCGGCAAGGAGTCGATCGACTTCCTCGCGCCCTCGGGTTCGGGCGAGAACACGCTCGTCACCTGTGAGAACGGCGACTACGCGGCGGACCTCGAGATCGCACTGGGGATTCCGCGTGCGCCCGACTTCCCGGCCGGAACTCGAGTGCACCGACGGAGGTCGCGACGCCCGGGGTCACGACGATCGAGGCGCTCGCGGAGCATGCTCGGGATCGACTCTGCCTCGACGTCGAAGGCGATGCCGGTGGTGAAGCCAGACGGAACGCTCGTCCTCGGCCTCGTTCGCGGTGACGACCGCCTCTCCGAGCCGAAGCTCCACGGCGTCCTGGAGAGCGACTATCGGCCGGCCACGGACGACGAGATCCGTGGCGTCTTCGGCGCGAGCGGCGGATCGCTCGGGCCGATCGGGGTCGACATCGAGGTCATCGCCGACGAGGCTCTGCGCGACGGGCCAGTACGTTGCCGGCGCGAACCGCGACGGCTGGCACCTGCTCGGCGTGCAGGCCGGACGCGACTACGAGCCGCGCTTCGCCGACATCCGAGAGGCCCGCGAAGGAGACACGTGTCCGGTCTGCGGTGGCGCCCTCCGCTTCCAGACTGCGATCGAGGTCGGCCACATCTTCAAGTTCGGCGACCGCTACTCGACGCCGCTCGGCGCGACGTTCCTCGACGAGGACGGCTCCGAGAAGCCGCTGATCGGCGGCAGCTACGGCGTCGGCCCGGCTCGTGTGATGGCGGCGGCCGTCGAGCAATCACACGACGAGAACGGCATCGTCTGGCCGGCGTCGATCGCGCCGTACGACGTCCATGTGCTCGCGCTCCACGGTGGCGCAGACGAGGTGTCTCGCCGAGGCCGAGAAGGTTGCGGCAGCGTTCGACGAAGCGGGCTACGACGTGCTGCTCGACGACCGTGACGAGCGGCCAGGAGAGAAGTTCGCCGATGCGGACCTCATCGGAGCGCCGTACCGGGTCATCGTCGGCAAGAAGTCGCTCGACGACGATTCGGTGGACGTCCGCCGTCGCGACGGCTCGGCCGAGGGCCGCGTGCCGACCGCAGACGTGCTGAAATGGGTGCAGGACGCTTGATGGCCAGACGGCGGAGATACAGCGACGATCCCTTCGGCCCGACGATCGAGCGGCTGATGACGGAGACGGAGACGACCTATCGAGGGCTCGCTGACAAGGCAGACCTGTCGGCCGGGTACCTGAACCACATCGTCCACGGCAACCGCCCTGTGCCGTCGAACGACGTCATCGCGCGCATCGCCGAATCGCTCGGCGTCGAGCCGGAGCACTTCCGCGAGTACCGGATCCGCGTCATCACCGAGAAGCTCGAAGCGATGCCCGAGCTCATCGACCGCCTGTACAAGCGCCTCGCCTGACACCGCCGCGGCTGCCCTGCGGGGAAGCTATGGGGTGGTGTTCGTTGCTCGAGGCACGAAGAGCGAGATCGCCTGGAAGGGCTATGTCGGCATAGGCCGTAGCGCCCGATCACCGTAGTTCGCCGTCCCCTGACCGCTGCCGAGGACACCTTTCGTGCCATCAACCGTCACACGATCCGATCGGACCCACACACTCGAGGCGGAGATCGAGTACTCGCTCGCCCACGGCTGGCGCCTGCGCTCGAAGAACCCGGCGGAAGCCCACCTGGTCAAGGGTGAGCCCGTGCACCACTGGGTCCACCTCTTCTTCACGATCACGACGCTCGGGCTGTGGCTCCTCGTGTGGGTCCCGCTGATCCTCCTCGGCGGCGAGAAGCACAGGTACATCAGCGTCGGTGCAGACGGCCGCGTGAGCTGGAGCTCGACGGACCCACACGCTGCCGGGGCCGCCCAAGCGGCCTAGCCAGAGTCGAGACCGGGTCGACGCGGGTTCCCTGCGGCGTGGAATCCGGCGCGCCGGCCCGGCCCCGAGAAGTGGAAGGAGTAGCCGGCGTTTCCAGAGCACGGCCCCCTCTCCATCTCTGGGTCACCGTCGAACGTGGCGCCCAGTGCGAGGGTACGGCCCGTCCTGCTCCGACCGCAACCCCCCGATCGGGTGCCTCGGGAGAGGTAGTGAGGGCCGCCCGTCGCGTCACCTTTGGCAGGTGAGAGCTCCACGCCGGGCGGAACGCTAAGGTTCCTGGCGCCACGGGGCGTGGCGTAGCCTGGTAGCGCGTCCGGCTGGGGGCCGGAAGGTCGCAGGTTCAAATCCTGCCGCCCCGACTAGGAATAGCGCCAAATCTGGATCACCCGAGGGACAGTGCGGAGACGGCCGGTCAGCATCTAGTCAGCATCTTCGGGGAGTGGCCTTGTCTGGTTAGGGCGCGTGTCTGGGGACACGAGATCGCCTGGCTCAAATCCGGCCTCCCGGACTCCCCGATCTGCTCGCCGTCGAGGTACTTGACGCCCAACTGACGGAACACCTTCTCGCCGGTCTTGTCCGTCGCCTCGATCACGCCTTCGGGCGCTGTCGTGGCGGGTGTCGCAGTCGTCGCCGTCCCAGCGGGGGTCGCCTCGGGAGGTGTCTTGTCGTCTCCACCACAGCCAGCGACGAGCAACGCAGAGGCCGTCATCAACGCCACGAAGCACGTCCGTGCCGCCCCGGATCGCTTAGTCTCGACGCAGGTCAACGAAGGAGGCTCGCATGCCGCGTCTGCGTACGACTCGCCGTCCAGTGTTCGTCACCGTCCTGCTCTTGGGTCTTGCGCTCGCAGGCGTTCTCGCCCTCACTGCCAGTGCGATCTCGGGGGCCAAGCAGGCGACTCCTCGCGGCTACTACCTCGCGCTTGGCGACTCGTTCGCATACGGGTTCCAGCCGGGCAAGCCGCAGACGGCTCCGCCGTCTTCGTTCGATACGGGGTACGTCGACGTCTTCGCCGCGCGTCTGCGAGAGCTCTCGCCGAAACTGCAGGTCGTCAACTACGGCTGCCCGGGAGAGTCGACCCGGACGTTCGTCGCGGGCGGATGCCCAGCGCGCGGCGACGTTAAGGCGCTGCACAGTTCCTTCAAGGGCGCGCAGCTCGACGCAGCGTTGTCGTTCTTGCGGGCTCACCCAGGAGACGTCAGTCCGATCACGGTGACGCTGTGGGGCAACGACTGGCTGCCGATCCTCCTGAACACCTGCCATGGAGACGTGGCGTGCGCTCGCAAGCAGGCGCCGAGTGAGACCAAGGCGTTCGCCTCGCGTCTCACCGCGATCCTTCGGCGGATCCGAGCAGCGGCGCCGGATGCCGAGATCATCGTCACCGGGGCCTGGAACCCCGATCCGAGATACTTGCGGCAGCTCGCCCCGGTCTACCGGTCGTTCGAGGCGGCGATCGCACGAGCGACAACCGGGTCGCAGGCGAAGATCGCGCGGATGCTTCCGGTGTTGAATCCAGCGGGAAGCTTCCAAGCTCAGCGCGCTCGCCTCTGCAAGTTCACCTTCATCTGCTCGAAGGGCGATCCGCATCCGACAGATGCCGGGTACCGCGCGATAGCCGACGCCGTGATGCGGGCGTCGCGATAGCTCACGTCTCGGCGATTGCGAGCACCTCGACGGCCGCGCTCGGGCTCGGTGGCGGGCATCGGAGTTTGCGGAGCCGCGGGACATGCCTCGACCAAGTCGTCGCCCACTTCGGCGTTCGAGACGAACAAGCCGTCGTCACTAATGGCCGTTTGCCCTTCCCGACCGTCCGCGAGAATGACCACGTCTCCCGGCTCGACGACGCCGAGGTCGTCGCCGGTCGTGTCGTGCAGGCGGTAGAGGAACGGACGCAGGACACGACGCTACGCCCGCAAGCGAGCGGGCACAAGATGGCCCGTCTGGACATGCACGACGGTCGTGCGAACTCGAGGTTCGGCGGGGTCAGGACCTGACGGGACTCCAACGCCGACAAGCCGCCCTCTGGCCGCTGGCTCGAGGACCCGACGCGCAACCCAGGCCGACCCGTCGCCGACGCGCACGAACGGTCCTACAAACGAGCGTGGTCGCAACTACTCTGAGTATCTGTTGGCCAGGATCGCCGCAACCCTCGCCGTCGTCGTCGGGACCCTCGCCGTCGGCTTCAGTCCGAACCGCTGGGACGACGTCGTGGTGGTTCTCCCGCATGGCCACGGCATCCACGTCCACGAACTCATAGGCGTGATTTTGGTCGCGTTCGGCGTCGTGCTGTTCTGGCGCAGGCCGGTACCTACTCTGGCGTAGATACCGGACGCGTCGCCCCTATCGGGGTTTGTTCCGGATGCACGTGAACGCGCGGAGTGCGAGCGTGTGGGTAGGAAGGAGGTGTCAGATGTCGACACTCTCGCATCCACCGACCGGGGCCATTGAACAGCGCAGCTGGACGTCGCTGCTCTACGTCACGGAGTTGTGGGCGTCCCTTGCGATCGCTGTGATGTGGATCGCTGTGGCCGTCAGCGCGGTGTGGGGGCCGGACTTGATCTCCTACAGCAGCGACACAAACAGCACCACGATCCCGTCAGGGATTGCCGTCGCGATGTTCGCGGCCATCGGCACGTGGGCGATCGCGAAGCACTGGCTCGGCCACCGGAAGACCGACTGACGGCGAGCTCGATTCGAGGGCATCCCTGCGGCGGGGCACTCTCGCGGACCTTGCCCTCGCGATGTCGGTTTGCGTCGCCTGGTTAGCGCCGACTAGCGCCTGATGATGTTGTGCACCTCGAAGATCTCTGGGTGTCCCGAATGTTCAAGAGCAACGTCCGTCAGAAGCGGCATGACGCGCTTGCTGAACGCCTCCAACTGCTCCTGCGAGTCCCACACTTCGCTCACGAGTAGCTGACCGCCCGAGTGGAAGGCGACGTGATAGTCGAACCCGTCCGCGGGCAGTTCGCCTGACTCCTGGAGGCGGCGCATGACTTCGTCGTACTGGTCGGTGGTCGAAGACGGCACGGGCGCGTAGCGGACAACGATGCTCATCTCGACCTCCGTCTTGGGGACGCCGATCCTATTCCAATGAGCGAGGGGCCAAAGACGATCGCGGGACGCCCCGCATTGTCAGCAGCGTGTCGGCAGCGGAGCGGCGACGGCCTGCGCTCGCGTTCCTCGAGCACTCACATGTCCGGAGTGGAACGCCCTTCTTGCAGCGCGAGTTCAACCGCGTCGTCGAACGCGAGACCGAGGCCTCGGGTGCGTGCTGCATCTGCATCCGCTCCTCCCAGCGCGTCCCGGGCTTGGCCCAGGTAGCGCTCCAGCATTCTGTCCCAGAAGGCGACGTGGAGATCGACGCCGAGTGAGTGCCAGAGCGCCTCGACCGCGGCACAGAGCTCGACGGCGCGTGCCGACTCGCCCAGGCCTGCCTTCGCCATCGCAACGCCCTGCACCTCGATGCTCGTCTCGAAGACATCGCCCAGGTCGAGTGCGGCACGGAGGCTCTCGCGATAGCGCTCCTCCGCTTCGGCGCAGTCGCCTCTGATCAGCGAGCAGTCGGCGAGGAAGTGAAACGCGAAGTGCCGCGTCCTCAAGTCGTCTTGCGCTCGCTCGAGGAGCTCGCGCGAGAGGGCCTCGCCGCGTTCCACCTCGCCGAGCGCGATGAGCACCTGGCACACGCCCACGAGGGCACGCGTCTCCCCTGCGTCGTCACCCAGTTCCTGCCGGATGGAATGCGCCTCCTCGAAAGCCGCGAGCGAGGCCGCGTCGTCGCCGGCGTCGTAGACGAGGAGCCAGCCGAGCGCCTCGAGCGCGCTCGCTGCCGCATCCGGATCGTCCAGCTGCCTCCACCGGACCACGGCATCCTCGAGCCGCACTCGACCCTCTTCGACCCTTCCCGTCCGGGCAGCGAGCGAGCCGGATGCGGTGAGCGCCCTGGCCCGCACTCGGCCCTGCATGCTCGATGCAGCCAAAGCTGCCGTTAGGCGCGTGTCACCCTCTGCGATGTACCCGCGCGTGAACCAGAACCAGCCAAGCGCGCCGGCCAGCTCGAGAGCCGCGTCCGGATCCGTGGTGGAGAGCCACGCCATTGCAGCCCGCAAGTCGTCGTGATCTTGGTCGAGACGCGACAACCACTCCGCCTCGGCCTTGCCGCGGAGCTCGTAGGCGGCTTCGGCTAGGTGCGCGAACTCTTGGGCATGACGCGTTCGGAACCTCTCTTCCTCGCCGGACTCGACCAGGCGTTCCGCTCCGTACTCGCGGATCGTCTCGAGCAGGAGCAGGCGCTCGTCGCCGATCGGCTTGAGAAGGCTGAAGTCGACGAGCGCCGAGAGTTCGCTCACGCTCGCGTGGCAGACCGACTCAGCCGCCTCGACCTGAAAACTTCCGGCGAACACGGCCAGCCGGGCCAGCAGCCGCCGGCTCTCGTCGTCGAGCAGGTCGTAACTCCATTCGATCGTCGCGCGGAGCGTGCGCTGGCGCTCGGGCGCGTCACGGGAGCCGTCGGTTAGGAGCGGCAATGCCTGCTCGAGCCGTGCGAGCAACGCCGCGGGTGCGAGCAGCCGCGTGCGAGCAGCCGCAAGCTCTAGCGCCAGCGGCAGGCTGTCGAGTCTCCTGCAGATCTCCTCGACCGTCGCATCCGGCTCGACATGGCGGCCGACTCCTCGCGCGCGCTCGACGAAGAGCGCGACCGCGTCCGTCGGTTCGAGGGGGTCGAGAGGGTACTCGACCTCGCCCGAGATGCGCAGGGGCGCCCGGCTGGTCGCGAGGACACGAAGGCCGGCCGCTGCGGCAAGGAGGTCGGCAACTGTCGCAGCAGCGGTCAGGAGGTGCTCGAAGTTGTCGAGGAGCAGCACGAGCTCGCGGTCGCGGAGAAAGCCGCGCAGGTCGTCGGGGGCGTCGATCGCCCGCGCAATCTCGGTCGACACGAGAGCCGAGTCTGTGAGCGCGCCGAGGGGAACCCAGAAGACGCCATCCGAGACAGTGCCGACGAGCTCGGCCGCGATCTGAAGCGCGAGTCGAGTCTTGCCAATCCCACCAGGCCCGGTGATCGTGACGAGCCGTCGATGCTCCAGGAGGCTGACGAGCTCCACAACCTCGCGCTCGCGCCCGAGGAGCGGACTTGCCGCGACCGGGAGGTTCGTGGCGTCGAGCGTTCGGAGCGGAGGGAACTCGGCCTCCCCGAGCTGGAAGAGGTGTTCCGCCCCTGTGAGGTCCTTCAGCCGGTGCTCGCCGAGGTCGCGGAGCCGTCGATCGGAGCCGAGCAGGTCATGCGTCGTACGCGAGAGGACGACCTGGCCGCCGTGCGCGGCCGCAGCGATGCGGGCTGCGCGGTGCACGTCGAGGCCGACGTAGCCCTCCGACGTGATGAGCGGCTCCCCGGTGTGAATCCCCATTCGAACGCGTACAGGGCCGTCGCCCAACCCGTCACGGATCTCATCGGCGGCCGCAATGGCGTCCGAAGCTCGCGAAAACGCCGCGAAGAACGCGTCGCCCTGCGTGTCCACTTCGATCCCCGAATGCAGGTCCAGAGCTCTGCGAACGACGTCCCGGTGGTCGGCGAGCAGATCCGCGTACCCGTCACCGTGCTCGTGAAGGAGCTTCGTCGAACCCGCGACGTCGGTGAAGAGGAACGTGACGGTGCCGCTCGGGAGATCCTGTCGCACGCAGGGTCGATCATCCCGCCGAGCGAGGTCTCGCGTCCAGTCCGTTACCCGCTCGCGCACACGGGCAGCCTTGAACCCCGCCTGAGGGATTTGTACGCCGCAGCCGTGGTCAAGCTGGCCGGAGTACTCGGCGCCATGCTCGCTCTCGCGGCCTGTGGGTGTTCACGGAGTGGCGCGATCTAGTAGCGCAGCAGACGGTCTGCGAGCTCTGACGCTTCGGCGGCCGCGTCTTCGCTACCGGCGAGTGGTCGCCAATTTTCGTCATCTGGGTCCTTCACCAAGATGGGGATGACGTACGCGGTGCCAGAAGCCGTGGGGCGATCCGTAGGCGCGATCAGCGGTTCAGCCGACGGTGCGAGGTGGTCGTCGAGATCGCCGCCCGCGCCGTCCATGGTCCACTGGCCGATCAGGCCGGTGGTGTTCATCCCGCCGTCGAGGCTTTCGTCCTTCTTGCCTTTGCGTCGCATCTCTCTCACCCTCACGGTATCCCCCGGGCGGGGGCGGGCAATCCCTCGAACGAGCGAGCGAGTCCGACTGGGGACGCATGCGCCGCGGCGTCCGCACCCCCAAACGAGCACACCCGCCGTTCGAGCTTAACAGGGTGCTACGAGGAGGGGAGCGGCCAGAGCGGGGGGGAGAGCGGGGGCTCGACCTTGCTGGGCGGTTTCTGCTCCTCGGGCGCAAGCACTGCGGTGAACCGTGCGCCACGCCACGCGACGACGTCGACGCCGACCCGGATGATCTCGTCGTCTTTCGTGCCGAAGCCCTTCACGTAGTCCACGGCCGCCTGGAGCGGGCTCGTCGAGCGCTGGATCGACACGATCCGTCGCCCCGAGCGGATCTCGTACGCCCGCGTCACAGTGTCTCGGTGTCCGGCCTGCGGTCGCCCCGCTGTAGAGAGGCAGTGCCCGCCTCGACCCGGGCCTGGAGCACCGAGCCGTAGACGACCACGAAGCCGAGCAGAAGGACCGCCAGTGCCGCAACTGGCCAGATCATGGTCGACGTATCGGCGCGATGACGAGCCGCGCAATCCCTCGATCGAACCGCCTCCGTCCGAGTCCGCGAAGATGCAACGGTGCGCCGCCTCCCGCTCGTCACGCTCCTCGTCGTCGTCGCCTGGATCGCCGCTCGTCCTCGCTGCTCGACCGCTCGGTCGACTACGCGCGGCCAGCTCGTGCTCGGCGCTTTCACGGCGGGCGTCCTCGTCGCTCTCCTGGCGCTTGCACCCGCCGACGGTGCGGCTGCAGACGCTCGCCGTCGTCGGGATCGCGACCATCGGTGAGGTCATCGGCTCGATCGTCTGGGGGGTCTACAGCTATCGCCTCGACAACCTCCCGGCGTTCGTGCCGCCCGGTCATGGCCTCGTCTACCTCGCGGGACTGTCGCTGGCGACGCTGCTCGCGCGACGCCCGAACCACTTGCTCGTCATGGCGGGCGTCGTCGCCGCTGCCTGGGGGATCGCAGGCTGACCGTGCTGCCGACTCCGGACGCCTCCGGGACGATCGGCTGCGCGTTCCTCGTCGGTGTCCTCATCTGGACGCGCAGACCTGTGTACGCAGGCGTGTTCGTCGTCGTCGTGGCGCTCGAGCTCTACGGCACGGCTGTCGGAACGTGGACGTGGGAGTCGGTGGTTCCCGGCCTCGGCCTCTCGCAGGGGAACCCGCCGAGCGGGGTCGCAAGTGGCTACGTCGTCTTCGACGTCCTCGCGCTGGCACTCATGGCGCGGCTCACCGTCGTCGCGGGCGCGCTTCAGTCGAGGAGAGGACGGAGATCTTCTCCGCCTACGACCTTGCCGGCCCTGATGAGCTCGCGAGCCGAGTCGACCTTGCCCCAGACGTCCCAGAGCAGGAACCCGCGCGCCCTGCCGTCGCCGTCGACGTAGGCGACGACGCCTTTGCGATTCGGCTCCGCCCACTCGGCGACCGTGTCGAGCCGCGAGTCGACGTCGCCGACGGCCTCGTAGCCGAGCTCGAAGAGGTCGGAGTAGAAGAACGGCAGGTGGTCGTACGGCTGCGCCGCACCGGCCATGTTCGCGCCGACGACGCGCCCGTGCGTGTTCGCATGATCCTCGTGCTCGACGCGCCGCGTCCCGCCGAGCGCGGGCACGGGGAAGCGAGCGACGTCGCCCGCCGCGAAGACGTCGTCGCGACCTCCGGCTCGTCCGAGCTCGTCGACGAGGACACCGTCGTCGACGTCGAGCCCGGCCGCCTCCGCGAGCTCCGTTGCCGGGACGATGCCGAGACCGGCGACGATCGCATCCGCCTCGACGTCGTCCCGTCCTTCGTCGTCGACCGTGCCCGCTGCGACCGGACTCCACGAGCTCCCCGGGAAGGACCGTCACGCCCTTCTCGCGGTAGTAGTCGTTGACGAACGCGCGACAGATCGGCCGGGAAGAGTCGCGCGCCGATCCCGCCTCGGGGAAGACGAATCGTCACCTCGCATCCGTTCGAGGCGAGCGCGGCCGCCACCTCGGAGCCGATGAAGCCGCCGCCGATGACCGCGCCACGCGCACTCCGTCGCCTGCGAGGCCCCGCAGGCGGCGGTAGTCGTCGAGCGTGCGGAAGTAGATGACGTCGTCTCACCGCCGGACGGAAGTCGCCGCGGCGTGCCGCCCGTCGCGAGGAGCACCTTCTCGTAGGAGTGCGATCGCCCGTATCGTCGGTGGCGGTGCGGGCGTCGAGATCGAGCGCGACGATGCGGCGCCCCGTGTGCACCTCGACGCCGAGGTCCGGTGTCCCGCGGAAGATGGTGCTCTCCTCCTTGCCGCTCCAGAGCGCCTTCGAGAGCGGAGGACGCGCGTACGGATCGTGCGGCTCCGCAGCGAACATCCCGATCGAGCCGTCCGTGTCGTGGTCGCGGATTCCGCGACACGCGGCGTCCCCCGTCATGCCGCCTCCGACGATCAGGTACCGGTACGCCCCCATCCACCCGCGATCGTAGCCACGTCGGTCGGGTCCGCGCGGTATTGTCCCGCGCGGCCTTGACCGGACGGCGAATACCGGCGATCGTTGCCGCGGCGATCGCCGCGGCGTGCGTCGCTGCTCCCCGCGGCCGGCGCGGCACGAACCGACGAGGGAACGAGCGCGTCGCGATCTTCTACTACCCCTGGTACTCGACGCCGGCGAAGGACGGTCGCTGGGCGCACTGGTACGTCGAGCACGACGGGACGCCGGTCCTCTCGACGCCGTACTTCCCGAGCCGCGGCCTGTACTCGTCGTCGAACGCCAAGATCGTCGCCTCGCAGATGCGTGAGATCGCCACCGCCGGCGTCGGGACGCTCGTCGTCTCCTGGTGGGGCTTCGACTCGCCCGAGCACGATCGCCTGCTGCTCGTCGAGCAGGCGGCCACGCGGCGAGGGCTCGACATCGCGCTCCACATCGAGCCGTACCGGGGAAGGACGCCCGCCCGCGCGGCGGAGGACATCGCGCGGCTCCACGAAGAACGCGGGTCACGGACTTCTACGTCTACGACGCCGACCGCGATCCGGCGTCCGAATGGGCCGAGGCGCTCGCTCCACTCGACGGCGTGCGCGTCTTCGGCCACACGCCGCTCGTCGGCAGAGCGAAGGCATCCGGCTTCGACGGCCTCTACACGCTACGACGTCGTCACCTGGAACGGTGCGCTCTTCCGGCGCCTCTGCACGCAGGCGCACGCGGCAGGCCTCCTGTGCGCGCCGTCGGTCGGCCCGGGCTACGACGCGCGGCTCGCGACGCGCCTGGAGTCCGTGCGGCCGCGCGACGACGGCAAGACCTACGACCGGATGTGGAAGACCGCGCTCAAGGCGAAGCCCGATCTCGTCACTGTCACGAGCTACAACGAGTGGCAGGAGGGGACGCAGATCGAGCCGGCCCGGATCGCCGTCGGCAAGCCGAGCTACGAGGGCGCGTGGGGGAAGCGCGGCGTCGCCGCGCAGCGCGCATACCTCGGCGCGACCGCGCGCTGGGCCGCGCGCCTGCGAGGCCTTCCGACTCAGTAGAGCGCAGTCGCGAGCCGGCGGCGGTACGCGATCGTCACCGGGTCCTCGTGCCCGAGGTCGTGGAAGATCGCGAGCGCGAGCTCACGCAGCCACTCGCGCCGCTCGGGCGACGGCGTCGGGAATCTCCGCGAGGAGAAGATCGAGCGCGCCGCTCAGGGTCGTCCGCCTCGAGCGCAGCGAGCACGTCGGGCAGCTCGCCGCTCTCGCGAAGCGAGTCGACGACGCCCTGCCACGCGCGGCGGGGCGAGGAGCTCGTCGAGGAACGACGCGACGGCGACGGGCGACCGGCGCCGACGAACTCCGAGACGACGCGTCCGTCCTTGAACGCCTTCACCGCGGGGATGCCCTGGATCGTGGAACATCGCCGAGAGCCCGGGATTCGCGTCGACGTCGACCTTGGCGAGCTCGACGGCGCCGTCGCGTTCGGCGATCTGAGCCTCGAGCACGGGTGTGAGAGCGCGGCACGGGCCGCACCACGCGGCCCAGAAGTCGACGACGACCGGTCGCTCGCGCGACCGCTCGATCGACGTCGCTCTCGAAGCTCGCCTCCGTGACGTCCACGGCCATGTGCAGCGACTGTAGCTACGGGGCGGCACGGAGGATCTCGTAGAAGGCCGCATGCAGCGTGTGAGGTTCCCCGGTTGCCGGGCCAGAGAGGCGGACCGACACTGAACGCGATGACGGAGCGCATTGTGATTCTGGGAGGAGGAACCGGAGGCACGATCATCGCGAACCGCCTTCGGCGCCGGCTCGGAGAAGACGAGGCGTCCATCACCGTCGTCGATCGCGACGACGTCCACGTCTACCAACCCGGTCTACTGTTCGTCCCGTTCGGCCTCGCCGATCCGGAGGATGTCGTGAAGCCACGACGCAGGCTGCTCCGGCGTGGGATCACGTTCCACGAGGCCGAGGCCGACCGGGTCGTTCTCGACGAAAACCGCGTCGAACTTGCGGACGGTGCCGTTCTTCCGTACGACGTGCTCGTCGTTGCAACCGGGGTGGCACTTCAGCCGGAGGAGACGGAGGGACTGCTCGGGGACGGCTGGCGCGAGCGGATCTTCACGTTCTACGACGTCGGGGGTGCCGAGGAGCTCTCCCGCACCCTCAACGACTTCGACGGAGGCCGTGTCGTCGTGAACCTCGTCGACATGCCGATCAAGTGCCCCGTCGCGCCGCTCGAGTTCGCTTTCCTCGCAGACACGTACTTCATCGAGCGCAAGCTGCGGGACGACGTCGAGCTCACGTACGTCACACCGCTCGACGGAGCCTTCACGAAGCCGATCGCCTCGGAGCGCCTAGCCGGTTTGCTCGACGCGAAGGGCATCCAGCTCGTCACCGACTTCGCGGTCGGCGAGGTCGATGGCGCGAAGGGCCGACTCGTCAGCTGGGACGAGCGCGAGGTGCCGTTCGACCTGCTCGTCACGGTGCCGCTGCACGGGGGCGCAGCCTACGTCTTGCGTTCGGAAGGGCTCGGCGACGCGCTGGGGTTCGTCCCGACGAATCCCGCGACCCTTCAGTCGCTGGCGCGGGAGAACGTGTTCGCCATCGGCGACGCGACGAACCTCCCGATCTCCAAGGCGGGATCTGTGACGCACTTCGAGGGAGAGGCACTCGCGGACAACATCGTCCGCTTCCTTGCGGGCGACGAGCTCGAGCCCCGCTACGACGGGCACGCCAACTGCTTCATCGAGACGGGCTTCGGCAAGGCGCTCCTCATCGACTTCAACTACGAGACCGAGCCGCTGCCCGGTCGGTTCCCGACGTCCGCCGGGCCGCTCAGCCTCCTCGAGGAGTCGCGGCTCAACCACCTCGGGAAACTCATGTTCCCGTGGATCTACTGGCACGTGCTCCTGCCGGGCCGTGACATCCCGGGCGTCTCGCCCGAGATGCCACGTCGCGGCAAGAAGTTGCAACCCGATTCGGTCTGAAGGGAGGCGGAGTGAGATGACGACCATCGGAATCGCCGGCCGGGAGCTCCGGCGCGACCCGGAGGGTTTCCTCGTCGATCCCGGCGAGTGGACGCCCGAGATCGCCGTGGAGATCGCTAACGAGAACGGCATCGAGGAGCTCACGCCACGCCACTGGCAGGTCGTCGAGTTCATGCGCGAGCAGCACCTCGAGACGGGTACTGCGCCGTCGATTCGGGCGTTGGGCAAGGAGTCCGGTGTCCCGGTGAAGGAGCTCTACGAACTGTTTCCCAAGGGACCGGCGAAGCTCGCCGCGAAGATCGGCGGGATCCCGAAGCCCCGTGGCTGCATCTAGGAGGAGAGAACGATGACTCAGCTACTCGACGAGCTCGAGGCTCGGCGTCAGGCGCACGCCGAACCGCTGACGAAGGTCGCAATCGTAGTGTCCAAGGGGTCGCTCGAAGGCGTGTACCCGGCGCTGATCCTCGCGAACGGGGCACGCATGGAAGGCATCGAGGCCGACCTCTTCTTCACGTTCTTCGGCATGGACGCAATCCGCAAGGACCGCCAGGGGAAGATCAGGGTCGCGACCGTCGGCAACCCGGGCATGCACGTCCCCACGCTCGTCGGCGCGATCCCGGGAATGTCCTGGCTCGCAACACGGATGATGGCCGGGAAGATGGAGGAACTCGACATCCCACCGATCGGCGAGTTCCTCGAGCTCATCCACGACTCGGGCGGCCACATCTACGCGTGCCACGCCTCCGTCGAGATGTTCGACCTCGAGCAGGACGACTTCGTCGCGGAGGTGGACGGCATCCTCACAGTCGGCGAGTTCTACGAGCGAGCTGCCGGCGCTCAAGTGATCTTCACATAGCGGCACGGGGGCAGAGGACGGCCGCGGTGAGCGGCCGTCACTGCATCATTCCCGTACAGCACCACGTCGGCCCCGCAGCCCGCGAGCAGGGCTGCGGCGACGTGCTCGGGCTCGACGCCGGCCAGAGACGCATGGCCGAGGTCGATCTCGATCTCCGGCCACGTCCTCGAGGCCGAGCGAGCGTGCGCCGACATCGCGTCCGAAGCCGTACAGCTCCTCCGTCGAGAAGACGCCGCGACGGCCCGTCTGGCGCCGCGCGATGCCCTCGAGCTCGCGCAGCTCCTCGAACGGGTCGATGCGCACGTTCGAGTCCGAGCCGATGCAGATCGGGATCGCGCGCGTACGAATGCGCTCGGCCGGCAGGAAGCCGTCGCCGAGGTCGGCCTCGGTCGTCGGGCAGACGCAGATCGTCGCGCCCGTCGCCGCGAGGAGGTCGAGCTCGGCGCCGTCGGCGTGCGTCGCGTGGACGACTGTCGTTCGCTCGCCGAGGCACCCGCCCGGGCGAGGAGCTCGATCGGGCGGCAGCCGTGCTCGGCGAGGCACTCCTCGATCTCCTTCGGCTGCTCGTCGGCGTGGACGTGGAGCGGAAGCCCTTCCGACGCGGCATAGCGCCCGATCTCCTCGAGCCAGTCGGCCGGGCATGCGCGGACGGAGTGGGGGGCGACGCCGACCTTCATGCCCGTCGCGCGAAGGCTCTCGACCTGCTCGATGAACTCGCCGACCGACTCCTGCCGGAAGCGGGGGAGACCTCCGCGCGCGTAGGCGACGTGGAGGAGCACGAGCTCGATGCCGGCCGCCGCGGCGGCCTCGGCTGCGGCATGCGCCTCGGCGACGCCGAGGTAGTGGAACTCGCCGACGGCCGTGTATCCGGCCGCGAGCATCTCGCGGTACGTCCGCTCGTACTCCGAGCGGACGAGCTCGGGCGTCTGCCGCTCCGCCTCGGCGAGCATCGTCTCGCGCCACGCCCAGAAGTCGCTCGCCGGCCGCGCTTCCGCGCATGGCGCGCTGGAACGTGTGGCTGTGGGCGTTCACGAAGCCCGGAAGTCGCAGCGTGCCCGCCACGCGCGCGACGCTACCACGGCCTGCAGACCCAAGGCGCCGTCCCGGACCGGCGACCCGAGCGGTGTCCGGCCCCCTCTACTGTTCGCCGTGTCCTGGGTGGAGCGCCGCTCGATCCCGAACGCGCTGACGATCGCGCGCTTCGTCGCGATCCCCGTCTTCGTCTGGCTCTACCTCGAGGCCGGCGACGGCCCGGCCTGGGGGGCCGGGCATCTTCTTCGCGGCTGCCGCGTTCACCGACCAGCTCGACGGCTACCTCGCGCGCCGCTGGCACGTCGAGTCGGCTTCGGGAAGGTCGCCGACCCGCTCGCCGACCGCCTCATGATCGGCACCGCCGCGATCCTCATGCTCGCGACGGGCCGCATCCCGATCCTCGCCGCGCTCGTCATCCTCGGCCGTGACGTCGCCCTCGTCCTCGGCTATCGGATCCTGTCGCCGGGCGGCTACGAGCTCGAGGTGACGTTCCTCGGCAAGCTCGCGACGTGGGTGCTGTACGCGTCGCTCGGCCTCGTGCTCGTCACGCCGGAGGGCACGACGTGGCCGATCGTCCTCCTCTGGATCGGCGTCGCGCTGTCGCTCGGCGCCGGCGTGCAGTACGGCCTTCGCGCGTGGCGGCACGCGCACCGCCGGAAGGGACTCTCGAGTCGAGCACGAACCTTAGAGGACTGAAGTCTCAACCTGAGGTTGACCCCTCTCCGGCGCGCTGCTGCTTTACTCAGATCACCTTCGAGGAAAGGCCGCCGGTGGAACCACTTCCCGATCTCTCGACCCTGACCGACGACGACCTTCGCGTGATGATCCGCGACCTCGAGAAGGAGGAGGACGAGATCTCCTTCCGGCGCCGCGTGCTGCACGGACGCATCGACATCCTGCGGGCCGAGCTCGTCGCACGCCTGCGCGAGCAGGTGAGCGCCGGCGAGGCGCAGCTCGCGGACGTCGGGCGCCTGAGCGAGATCCTCACTGCGAAGGCCGCTCCGACGGAAGACGAGTGAGTCACGTCTACTGCCCGGAGTGCGGCTTCCAGAATCCGGAGGCCTCCAACTACTGCTCGCGCTGCGGCGCGCTCCTCACCGACCGAGACCGGATCGGAGACGACGATGAGCTTCGACATGGCCGAGGACGGCGACGAGGTCGATCTCCTCGAGGCGCTCGGGATCAACGGCCCGGCGCTCGTCGTGCGCTCCGGCGGCGGCATGGCCGGGCAGTCGTTCCAGCCCGACGAGGGCCGCACGCTCATCGGTCGCTCGCCCGAGTGCCAGGTCTTCCTCGACGACGTGACCGTCTCGCGCCGCCACGCCGAGCTCGTGCGCGACGGCGAGACGTTCTCGATCCGCGACCTCGGCAGCCTCAACGGCACGTACGTCAACCGGCGGCGCATCGAGTCGGTCGTCCTCGAGGACGACGACGAGGTGCAGATCGGCAAGTACCGGCTGACCTTCCTCCAGCGATGAGCACGGTCGCGACACGGCGGGAGCGGGGAGGAGGAGCCGAGCCGCGGCTGCGCACGATCGGCTCGGTCTGCGAGGAGCTCCGCGAGCAGTTCCCGGACATCTCCGTCTCGAAGATCCGCTACCTCGAGGACCAGGGCCTCATCTCGCCGCGGCGCACGCGCGGCGGCTACCGGCTGTTCGCACCCGACGACATCGAGCGGCTGACGACGATCCTGCGCCTTCAGCGCGACGAGTTCCTGCCGCTGCGCGTGATCCGCGAGGAGCTCGACGGCCCAGGTGCGTCCGGCGACCGCACGCGCCGCCGGACGCGTCGGCGTCCTCGGCCACGAGGACGAGATCGACGAGGCCGAGCTGTGCGAGCGCGCCTCGGTCTCGCCGGACTTCGTCCGCCAGCTCGAGGAGTTCGGACTGGTCGTCTCGCGCACGGAAGCCGGCGAGCGCGTCTACGGCGAGAGCGAGGCCGACATCGCCGCCGCGTGCGCGCGGCTCGCGCGCTTCGGAATCGACGCGCGGCACCTGCGGACGTTCCTCACCGGGGCCGGACGGCAGGCCGCGCTCGTCGAGCAGCTCGTCGCGCCGGGACTGCGCTCGCGCAACGCCGAGCGCCGCAAGAACGCGCTCGAGGACCTCGAGGCGCTCTCGCGGGTCGCGCAGGAGCTCTCCCACCTCCTGCTCGTCCGCGACCTGCGCGCGACCGTGGAGCGCACGGCATGACGAGCTCGACCTCCGCGACCGCATCCGCGACGTCCCGGACTTCCCGAGCGAGGGGATCGTCTTCAAGGACCTCATGCCGCTGATCGCCGACCCGGAGTACTTCGCGGAGACGATCCGGCAGCTCGCCGACTGGGCGCGACCGCGCGAGCCGGAGCTCATCCTCGGTGCCGAGGCGCGCGGGTTCATCTTCGGCGCGGCGCTCGCGTATGCGCTCGGCGCGGGCTTCATCGCGGCGCGCAAGCCCGGCAAGCTCCCGCGCGAGA
This sequence comes from uncultured Gaiellaceae bacterium, assembly GCA_963709715.1. GTDB lineage: Bacteria > Actinomycetota > Thermoleophilia > Gaiellales > Gaiellaceae > GMQP-bins7. The sequence goes on along the minus strand of CAVPXQ010000009.1, from coordinate 220,821 downwards.
CGATCGAGGCGACGTACGCGCTCGAGTACGGGACGGACAGCCTGCAGGTGCACCGCGACGCGGTCCCGGAGGGAGCGCGCGTCGATCGTCCTCGACGACGTGCTCGCCACGGGGGGAACCGCCCGGGCGAAGGTCGAGCTCGTCGAGGGCCTCGGCGGGGTCGTCGCCGGCGTCCTCTTCGTCATCGAGCTCGACTTCCTGCACGGCCGCGAGCGCCTGCCGGCTACGACGTGCACTCGCTCATCCAGTACTGAGCAGCGCTGCTCCGTCCGGGCGCCCTCCTACAACGAGAGCATGGCCGCACAGGAACGACCGCCGTTCACTCCCGCCAGGGATCGCAGCGCACGCGCAGGCGCCGATGCCCGTTCCATGAGTGCCGCCGTGCTCACGAAAGTCGCTCCCACGGCCTCGACGCGGATCCTCGCGGACGTCTCAGCCCTCGTCGCGCCGACCGGGCTCCCAAGGAGCCCGCTCTCGAGCGCCTCGAGCAGGCAATCGGCCGGGACTTCGCAGACCGCCTCGTCGCCGCCCTGAGCGACAAGTCGGGCCCCGCCCGACACTGACGCCGCCTAGCGACGGGGGGAATTGCCGCCGCGCAGGCGGACGAACATGAAGATCGCCGCCGCCGCGACGAGCGAGACGACGAACGCGAGTCCGCCCGGCGACTCCGACGGCGAGCGCGCCGAGCCACATGTAGAGGAAGAAGACGACCGACCAGACGAACGCGTGGACGCCCTGGTCGACGCTCGGGGCTCGCAGGTGCATCGCGGGCGATCCTACACGGCGCGCCGGACCAAAAAAATTCACCGAGCCGGTGGCGCTTTCGTCCACTCGACCCGCTGACCGTCCGCTTCCGCGTAGAGCCTGCGAGCTGAGCTTCGACCTAGTCGCGCTCCGTGCTCGGTGCAAGCGGGAACCTATGGGACACGCCCCGACGGGTCAAGCGCCGTCGTTCACCGGATTGCCGCAATTTGCGCCCGTATTTCTTCCGCGCCCGTCCGCTGTGCGCGCGGGCGTAGGATCCCGCCGTGCGCCGCTCCGTCGTCTTCAGCGTCGCGGGGGCGGCACTCGCGGTCTCGCTGCCGTGCTCACGATCCTCGGAGTGGGGGACGACCCGGACGCGCTGACGAACGGCCAGGCGTTCGTCCTCGGCATCGTCCAGGGGCTGACGGAGCTCCTCCCGATCTCGTCGTCGGGCCACCTCATCCTCGTTCCCTGGAGCGCCGACTGGACGTACCTCGAAGGAGAACGACCGCTTCAACCAGACGTTCGACGTCGCGCTCCATCTCGGGACGCTCGTCGCGGTCGGCGCGTACTTCTGGCGCGACATCGTCCGGCTCGTGCGCGCGTGGTTCGGCTCGGTCGCGTCGGCGGCGCATCGAGACGTCCGACGAGCGCGTCGCCTGGTTCGTGCTCGTCGCGACGATCCCCGCCGGCGTCGTCGGGCTCGCCGGCGAGGACGCGATCGCCGACCACCTCGGCGAGCCGTGGCAGATCCTCATCCTGCTCGCGGCCGGGGCGGCTCCTCCTGTGGGCGGCGGATCGCTCGCCGCAGACGCGCTCGATGTGCGATCTCGGGCTCGGTCACGCCCTGCGTCATGGGGTTCGCGCAGGCGCTCGCGCTCGCGCCCGGCGTCTCGCGCTCGGGGATCACGATCACGGCCGGCCGCTTCATGAAGCTCGACCGCGACAGCGCCGCGCGCTTCTCCTTCTACCTGCTCATACCGACCGTGCTCGGCGCAGTGCTCCTGAAGGGCCTGAAGGACGTCGTCTTCGGCGACCTCCCCGAGCGGGTGGACCGGGCCGTTCCTCGTCGGAACCCTCGCAGCGCTCGGAAGCGGCCTGCTCGCGATCGAGTGGCTGCTCGGCTACGTCCGCCGCCACACGTACGGCGTCTTCGTCGTCTACCGCCTCGTCGTCGCCGCGCTCGTGCTGCTCGCGATCGTCACGCGTGCGTGACGCCACGTTCTGCGGCGGTTCCTTGCCGACGCGGCTCGGTGCGTAGCGTCGAGGGCGCGACGTACCGAGGGAGGTTCTGATGCGTTCTCCACGAGCTCGCTCCGTGCATCTTCGGCCTGGTCCTGGCTCGCTGTTGCTCGCTCGGCGTCAGGCGTGGCGAGCGCGCGGCCCGCACAGGAGCGCGTCGCCGCAGATGCTCGACGCCTGCGACGCTCCGGACGACGCCTACGATGCACGACGGCCACCACTGCCGCACGCGGCGCGATCCGGTTGCGCCGGATCCCGCCGATTCTAGACGTCGGGCGTCGCGCACGAGCGACGGACGCCGCAGTCCGAAAGCGGGTGCGACTTCAACGCCGAGTATGGCGAGCTAGCGCGTGGGCGGGCAGAACTACGCCGGATCGCGCTCTAGGGACTGTCGGAGTTGCATGGTCTGCTGGCCTGCGGCTTCTCGTCAGCCCCATTTAGCGGCCGTCGGAGACCTCCCGACTGGAGACCTTCGCCGACGGTGTCTTCGCGATCGCCGCGACGCTCCTGATCATCGACGTCTCCGTGACCGCCCCCGGCGCTGAGCTCGGGGCGGCGATCGAGCACTCATGGCCGCAGTACGCCGCCTACGCAGTCTCGTTCCTGATAATCGGGATCTGGTGGGTCAACCATCACGCCTTCATGGCGGTGATCGATCGCGTCGACCGGACCTTCCTCGTCGCCACCATCGCGATGCTCGCGTGCATCGCCTTCCTCCCCTTTCCGACGAGGCTCGTGGCCGAGCACTTCCGCGACGACGGCGTGCGTGCGGCGGCGGTCACGTACGGACTGACCATGACCGCCGCCGCGATCTGCTTCGCGTTCTGTTGGTTCCATGCCGCGAGCGGCGCCGCCTGATCGCCGAGACCGCCGACCAGGCCGTCGTCAGCGGCATCTCCGCGCTCCGTCATCCCTGGAGTTCCGGTCAACGGCTGCCGCAACACTCGTCGCGCTCTGGAGCCCGTACACGGCGCTCGTGCTGTTTGCCGCACTCGCGCTCTTCTACGTGCTCGGGAGCTCGCTGTTCGAACGCAACTGAGCAGAGGACAGAGCGCCGCTCATGAAGTCGTGCGTTTGACCTTCGCCGCAATCCCCAGCGTCGAACGGACTTCCCTCGAACGCACGATAACCGGCGTTATGTCAAGTTGAGCGCGGATCGCAGGCGCTTGCGTACCCCTCCCCTGACGCGCTAGGGTTGCAGGAAGCGCTCGTCTACCTGAGGGGGTGGGCCATGCTGGCCATGAGCGTTCGGATGTTTCTCATCGCCATCGTCGTGCTCGCGATCGCGACGGTCGCGTTCCTGATCGCGACGCGCCTGAGCGGCGCCCGCGCGGCACCGACTGACCCGGACGAGGGAAATCTCGCGGCACCCCTAGACACGGGGCGCGAACGCGAGAGATTGTCACCTACCGCCCTGCTCCCTCCGCCGCGCGTGACCCAGATCGACATCGAGCACATCCTCCTCATCGAGGAGATCCGGCAACTGCTCGAGCCCTCCGAGCAGATCGGGAGCGTGCGCGCGTCCGATCTCGCCGAGATCGCCGAGACGTACGAGCTCACGGAGCTCGAGCAGGACGCCGTCCTGCGCGAGCTCGACCAGCGCGTCGATCGAGATCGTCGAGCAGCCTCCCACTCCGAGACCGTCGTCGCGCTCACGGCACCCGTCGAGACGACGACCGACGCGCTGCAGCTCTTCCTGCGCGAGGCCGGCCGCCACCAGCTCCTGACGGCCGCGCAGGAGGTCGAGCTCGCGAAGCGCATCGAGCGCGGCGACATGGAGGCGAAGGAGCGGATGATCCAGTCGAACCTCCGGCTCGTCGTCTCGATCGCGAAGAACTACCGCAACCAGGGTCTCCCGTTCCTCGATCTCATCCAGGAGGGGACGCTCGGCCTCATTCGCGCCGTCGAGAAGTTCGACTGGCGCCGCGGCTTCAAGTTCTCGACGTACGCGACGTGGTGGATCCGCCAGGCGGTCGCCCGCGCGCTCGCCGACAAGGCCCGGACGATCCGCATGCCCGTCCACATCGTCGAGCGGCTGCAGAAGATCAACCGCGCCGACCGCCAGCTGTGGACGCAGCTCGGTCGCGAGCCGACGCTCGAGGAGATCGCCGACGAGGCGTCGCTGACCGTGCAGCAGGTGCTCGAGGTGCGCGCGGCCGCGCGCGCGTCGACGAGCCTCGACGCGCCCGTCGGCGACGGCGAGGACGCGGTCTTCGGCGACTTCGTCGCGGGCGACGAGCCGCTTCCCGAGGAGACCGTCGAGCTCAACCTCCGCAGCGAGGCGCTCCGCCACGCGCTCGCCTGCCCTCCCCCAGCGCGAGCGCGAGGTCGTCGTGATGCGCTACGGGCTCACCGGCGCCGAGCCGCAGACGCTCGAGGAGATCGGCCGCCGGCTCGGCCTCACGCGCGAGCGCGTCCGCCAGATCGAGCTCGAGTCGCTACGCCGCCTCGCGTCGCTCCGCGAGATGCAGTCCGTCGACGCGACCTGACGGCGTAGCGCTAGGAGCGCAGGTAGAGCTCGAGCCCGGGCGCGATCGCGCGGAGCTCGCGCAGCGCGCGCGCCTCGAGCTGGCGCACGCGCTCGCGCGTGATCCCGAGGTTCGCGCCGACCTCTTCGAGCGTGCGCGGCCGGACGCCGTCGAGGCCGAAGCGCTCGACGACGACTCGGCGCTGACGCGGCTGGAGCTTGCGCGAGAGCGTCGAGCAGCTCGGACGAGCGCGCGCGGTCGGCGGTCTCGACCTCCGGCTGCTGCGGCACTCGGGTCGGGGATGAGGTCGGCGACGCTCGAGTCGCCGTCGCCGATCGGCGTCTCGAGGCTGACCGGGTCGAGGATGAGCTCGAGCAGCTCCTGCACGCGCTCCGGCGTGATGTCGATCTCGGCCGCGATCTCCTCGAGCGACGGGTCGCGGTTGAGCTTCTGGCCGAGCAGGCGCCGCGTCTTCGTGACCTTGCGCACCTGGTCGGCGACGTGAACCGGGAGACGGATCGTGCGGCCCTGCTCGGCGAGCGCGCGCGAGATCGCCTGCTTGATCCACCACGTCGCGTACGTCGAGAGCTTGAAGCCCATCGTGTAGTCGAACTTCTCGACCGCGCGGATGAGGCCGAGGTTCCCCTCCTGGATGAGGTCGAGCAGCGGCACGTCGGCGCGCGTGTAGTTGCGCGTGATCGACATCACGAGCCGGAGGTTCGACTCGATCAGCTTGCGCTTCGCCGCCTCGTCGCCCGCGTCCTTGCGCCGCGCGAGCTCGCGCTCCTGCGCGGGCGTGAGCAGCCGGCCGTCGCCGATCTGGCGGACGTAGAGCTTCAGCGGGTCGTCGGCGGTCGGTCCGGCGAGCCCGGGCAGCTCGCGCGATGTCGCCGGCTCGTCCGCGACGGGCGTCGGCTCCTCGTCGGTCGGATCGAAGAGATGCTCGGCTGCGTAGCCTTCCACGGCGTGGTGTATCGGCTGCGCAGTTGCCCCGCTTGAGGGATGACAGCTCCCGCGAGGGATCCGCGGCTGCGACGCAGAAGCCGATCCGTGCAACGCGGCCTTCACAAACACCGTCCTCACACCCGTCGTCTACGGTGATGACGTGGTCGTCCGATCTACGGAGTCGAAGAGCGGCTCATGTGCGGCATAGCGGGATTCAGCCTCAGTCCTGACTCGTCGCGTCGACCGGACGCTGGCCGCGCAGGCGCTCCTCGCCGGGCATCGCCGAGCGCGGCGCCGACGCCGTCGGCTACGCGCACCGGGGCACGCGGCGTGAGGTGCGCGTGACGAAGCTCCGCGGCGGCGCGAGCGCGCTCCTCGACGAGCTCGACGTCCCCGCCGGAGACGAGCGCAGGCGCTCATCCACGTCCGCGACTTCACGAAGGGCCATCCGGAGATCGAGGCGAACAACCATCCCGATCCGCCACGGCAGCGTCGTCGGCATCCACAACGGCATCATCGAGAACGACGACGCGCTCCTCGCCCGCTACGGCATCGAGCGAGCCGAGCCGCAGATGACGGTCGACTCGGAGGCGATCTTCGCGCTCATGGAGCACCGTCGCCACGACGCCGCGCGCGCTGTCCGAGATGCGCGGCGCGATGGCCGCGGCGTGGCTCGACGAGCGCGACGACGCGACGCTCTATCTCGCGCGCGGGCGGCTTCGACCGCTCTGGCTCGGCCGCACGGCCGACGGCCTCTACTTCGCGTCCACGCGCCGCGCGCTCGCGATCGTCGGCGCGGCGCTCGAAGACGCGCCTCGACGTCCGCGAGGTGCGCGAGGGACGCCTGCTCCACGTCGTCGCGGGCGCGGTCGTGCGCGAGCGCCGCTTCCGGCCCGACCGCCGCTATCGCGAGCCCGACTACCTCCCGCCGGTTCGCGCGCCGCGCGAGGCCGTGTCCTGCCTCGAGCGGCTCGCGGCGCTCGCCGCCTCAGTCAGCCCGGCCTAGCGTCCCGTCCGGGCGCGACCTCGACGCCGTCCTCGCGGAGCCGCTCGCGCACGAGGTACTGGAACGCGGTCCAGGCGCCGCGCGGGACGTCGAGCAGCCGGTACACCTGCCACTCGGACAGAAGCGTCGGATCCGAGCGCCGCGCCTCCGCCCAGTCGGCCATCTTCGGCAGTCGCCCGAGCGCGACGGCGAGCTCGGCGCCCTGCGCGACCGCTCGCTCGAGACGCTCCTCGCCCTGGCAGCACCTCGAACCCGGCCTCGCGGAGCGCGTTTCCGAGCGAGCCGAACGTGTGCGTGTACAGCGACGCGGACGGGATCGAGCGCCGCCGCGCGGCGAGATCGCGCGCCGTCGGCGTTCGCCCGAGCTCCTCGCCGAGCGCGCGGAGCTGCTCGAGAAGCTCGTCGCGGGTGAGGAACCGGCGCGGGAAGAGGCCGGCTGCCCGCTTTGCCGCGTTCCAGGTCCCGAAGTGCTCGATGACCGTCTGCGGATGCACGCGAGCCTCCGGGTCCTGCGCGAACTCGCGCATCGTCGGCGACCGCCCGAGGCGCTCCGCCGCGGCCCGGAGCTCGGCGAGGATCTCCTCGTCCGTGTAGCGCCGGCGCATGCCTGCGCGAAAGGCCGCGAGCTCGGCCTCGTCGATCCGCACGGGAGCACGCTTGCGTGAGCGCGGACGCGCCATCTCTCGCAAAGAGCTTAGAGCGTTCTGCGTAATCTGCAAGTTCTCCAGAGCAGCGTCCTCCCTCTTCCCCTCTCGCTACGCTCGCCCGCGATGGGCGTCCGGCTCGCGCTCGAGACAACGCTCGCCACGCGGGCTCGGCGGGCCTCTCTCGCGCTGCCGGCCGCGGTGGCGGAACGACGATCCCGGGAAAGGTGCTCTGGAAGGCTCGATCCCGCCGCCGTCGACGGGCTCGCTGCCCGACTTCCGGACGGCGTCGCCGTCATGTCGGCGACGAACGGAAAGACGACGACGACCGCGATGGCGGCCGAGATCCTCGGCGTCGACCGCCGGCTCGCGTGGAACCGCGCGGGCGCGAACCTGCTCTCCGGGATCGCCTCGGCTCTCGTCGCAGCGCGCACGCGCCGACCTCGGCCTGTTCGAGGTCGACGAGGGCGCGCTTCCGGAGGCGATCGCGCGAACGCGTCCGCGCGTCGTCGCGCTCGGCAACCTCTTCCGCGACCAGCTCGACCGCTACGGCGAGCTCGAGATCGTCGCCGAGCGTTGGCGTCCGCGCGGTCGCGGCGCTGCCGCCGGAGACGACGCTCGTCGTCAACGCGGACGACGCCGTCGTCGCGGATCTCGCCGACGGACGCGCCAGGCGCCATCCGCTTCGGGCTCGACGATCCCGTCACATGCCCGCCCGCGGCTCCAGCACGCGGCCGACTCGAAGTACTGCGTGCGCTGCGGCGCGCCGTACGAGTTCGCGGCCGCGTACGTCGGTCACCTCGGCGACTACCGCTGCCCGGCAGTGCGGGCACGCACGACCCCGAGCTCGACGTCGCCGCGCGCGACATCGAGCTCCGCGGGCTGCAGGCGTCGCGGTTCCGCGCTCGACACGCGCGGTCGGTCGACGCCCGTCGAGCTCGCGTCTCCCCGGGCTCTACAACGTCTACAACGCGTCGCAGCCGCGCGCGCTCGCGCTCGCCGTCGGCGCGTCGCTCGCACGACGTCCGCTGCACGGTCTCGAGCGGTTCAGCGCGGCGTTCGGACGGTTCGAGCGCATCCCGGCGGGCGGGAAGTCCGTCGTCCTCCTCCTGATCAAGAACCCTGCGGGCGCGAACGAGGTCGTGCGCACGCTCGAAACCGGCGTTCCCCCCGTCCTCGTCGTCGCGCTCAACGACGCGATCGCCGACGGCCAGGACGTGTCGTGGATCTGGGACGTCGACTTCGAGCCGCTCCTCGAGCACGCGGGGCTCGTGATCGCGTCGGGCGAGCGCGCGGCAGAGCTCGGGCTGCGCATGACCTACGGCGGGCTCGCCGAGGAGCAGCTCGAGATCATTCCGTCGCTCGAGAGGCGCGCTCGATCGCGGCCTCGGGCTCGTCGAGGCGGGCACCGAGCTCGTCGTCCTCCCGACCTACACCGCGATGCTCGAGCTGCGCGGGATTCTCACCGAGCGCGGTGCGGTGCGGCCGTACTGGGAGGAGCAGCGCGTGAGGATCCGCGTCGGGCACCTGTACCCCGACTACCTGAACATCTACGCCGATCGCGGGCAACATCGCCGTCCTCGCGCGTCGAGCGGCGCTGCGCGGCCACGAGCTCGTCGTGCGACTCGATCGGATCGGCGACGAGCTCGACCCGGCGGCGCACGATCTCCTGTACATCGGCGGCGGCCAGGACCGCGAGCAGGCGCTGCATCGCACCGGATCTCGCAGCCAAGGGCGAGGCGCTTCGGGCAGCCGCGACGCGTGGGGCTGTCGCTGCTCGCGGTGTGCGGCGGCTACCAGCTCCTCGGGCGGGGCTACCGTGGTCGCGACGGCTCGTTCATGCCGGGCGCCGGTCTCTTCCCGCACGAGACCGTCGCCGGCGAGACGCGGATGATCGGCGACGTGCTGCTCGAGTGCGAGCTCGAGCCGGGTGAGCGGCGACGACTGGCGGGGTTCGAGAACCACGCGGGCCGAACGATTCTCGACCGCGGAGCCGAGCCGCTCGGACGCGTCGTGCACGGCTTCGGGAACGACGGAGTCGTCGGGGTTCGAGGGCTGCCGGCTCGGCAACGCGATCGGGACGTACCTGCACGGTCCGCTGCTTCCGCGGAACCCGTGGCTCGCCGACTGGCTGCTGGCGCGGGCGCTGGCCCACGCGGGCGCGGGCGAGCCTCCCGCCTTGTCGCCGCTTCCCGACGTGCTCGAGGAGGAGGCGTTCCGCGTCTCCGCCGAGCGGGCGCGCGAAGCGTGGCGGGAAAGCGCTGAGAGCGAGGTTCTCGAGGGGCACCCCGTCCCACCACCCGCTGCGAGCGTAACGAGGAACGTGTCACGAGTGGGGAACGAGTTGCGCCGAAGTCGTGCCGAAAGGAGCCTCACGGGACCCACATCTCCCCGAGGTAGACCGCCGGGTCGCCCGGCTGCCAGCGCTGCAGGAAGCGGCTGATCGGAGGATGGAGCATCACCGAGTCGAGCTCCGCGGACTGAGAAACGCACGATGACCGCGCACCGCGTCGTCCTGCGACACCACGTCCTCGAGCGAACCGGTGACGTCGGCCGCGAAGATGACGTGGACGACGTGCCTTCGACGTCGTCTCCCGCTTCCGGTGCGATCGAGTCGACGATCGCGACCGGGCCTTCGAGCGGCACGTCCGACTCCGTCCGGAAACAGACCCGGTCTCCTCCCAGAGCTCGCGTTGGAGTGCGCGCACGAGGCTCTCGCCCGCCTTCACCCCGCCGCCGGGCAGGAGCCAGACGGCGCCGTCGGCCTTCTCGTGTCGGACGAGCAGGATCCGCCCGCGCCAGCGCAGGATCGCCGAGACGCGGATCCGCGGCTCCGTCATCCCGCTCATCAGCTCGACGAGGAGCCGAACCCGCGAGCACCGCGCTCGCTGGCGGCGAGCTCGTCGACCTCGACGAGACGAACGGATGCGACCGGAGCGATGACGAGCTGGGCGATGCGCATGCCCGGCTCGACGACGAACGGGATCTCGCGGATCGGTGTTGATCAAGACGACTCGGATCTCCCCCGGTAGCCCGAGTCGATGAGACCCGGGCGAGTTGACGACGCCGATTCCGTGCCGCGCGGCGAGCCCCGAGCGGGGCTGGACGAAGCCGGCATACCCCTCGGGGATCTCGACTGCGAGCCCGGTCGGCACGACCGCCCGCGCTCCGGGCGCGAGGACGACTTCGTCGCACGCCGCGAGATCGAGTCCTGCGTCGCCGTCGTAGGCAGGCGCCGGGACGTGAGCGTCGGGACGAAGGCGGCGGACGGCGACGTCGATCACCGAGCCGAAGCACGCTCCAGCTCGTGCTCGTCCGCGACGAGGTACCGAGCGAATCGAGCAGCCTCGGCACGTGGCAGCCGTGCGCGGATCCGCACGCCCTCGGGCGTGTCGCGGCGCTCGGCGATCGGAGCACCGAGCTCGTAGAGCGCAGCGAGCGCGCTGCCGTCGGTGTACGGGACGAGGAGTCGCACGTCCTCGAAGCGATCGGAGAAGAGCTCGGCGATCCGGGCGCGGAGCTCGTCGAGCCCTTCGCCGGTCTGCGCCGAGATGAGCAGAGCGCGCGGATGGGCGTGTTCGACCCGCCGGCGGGCAAGTGGATCGAGCTGATCGACCTTGTTCAGCACGAGCTCCACGGGAATGTCGTCTGCGCCGATCTCGACGAGGACCGAGGTCACCGCGGCGATCGTCTCCGTGAGGCGTTCCTCGCTGAGGGATGCGTCGGCGACGTGGAGAACGAGATCGGCGACCAGCGTCTCCTCGAGCGTGGCCGCGAAGCCCTCGACGAGCTGGGTCGGCAGGCGGCGGATGAAACCCACGGTGTCGGTCACGAGGTACCGCTTGCCGTCGTGCTCGAACCCTCGCGTCGTCGGATCGAGCGTCTCGAACAGGCGATCGTCGACGGATGCGTGCGCGCCGGTGAGTGCGTTCAAGAGTGTCGACTTGCCGACGTTCGTGTACCCGGCGAGCGCGATCGTCGGGACACTCGTGCGCGAACGCTCCTTGCGGCGGGTCGCTCGCTGGCTCCCGAGATCGCGGAGCCGTCGCTTGAGGAGCGAGACACGCGTTCGCGCAAGCCGCCGATCCGTCTCGAGCTGGCTCTCGCCCGGGCCGCGGGTTCCGACGCCGCCGCCGAGCCGCTCGAGGTGCTGCCACATCCCGCGCATGCGCGGGAGGTTGTACTCGAGCTGAGCGAGCTCGACCTGGAGCTTGCCCTCGGCGCTCGTCGCATGCTGGGCGAAGATGTCGAGTATCAGCTGCGTCCGGTCGACGACGCGCGTGCTGCAGCGCATCCTCGAGCGCGCGCTGCTGCGTCGGTGTCAGCTCGTCGTCGACGAGCAGCGCCTCCGCGGTCGCGTCGCCATACACGCGCCGTAGCTCGACCAGCTTGCCCTTCCCGACGTACGTTCGCGGATCCGGGTGTGCGCGATGCTGGACGAGCTCGTCGACGGGCAGCGACACCCGCCGTGCGGGCGAGCTCTCGGAGCTCCGAGAGCTCCTCGCTCGCGTCCGATCCCTTCGGGTAGACGCCGAGCAGAAACCCGCGCTCCGGCTCCGCCCCGGGTGCGGGATCGGGCTGCCGCGCAGTCACCGCAGGATTATGCCGCGGTACGCTCCCTCGGTGACCGGGCTCGCCGACCGCCTCGCCGCGCGGACGCTCGAGCTGGTCGACATTCCGTCCGAAAGCGGTCGTGAGGCGGCCATCCGAGACCACGTCCTCGCTCTGGCTCCCCGCGGATGGGACACTGAGTACGCCGGCGACGAGGCGTTCCTCCTCGCGTCACCGCGCAGAGGAGGCCTCCCGCTCGTCGTCTTCGTCTGCCACTACGACACGGTCCCTGCGCAGGCCAACCTTCCTGGCCACGTCGAGGACGGTGCGGTCCACGGCCTCGGGGCGAGCGACATGAAGGGCGGCCTCGCGGTCGCGCTCGAGCTCGCCCGCGACTTCGATTTTGCCTCGACCACCTGCGACCTCGCATTGCTCCTGTTCGGACGCGAGGAGCTTCCCGCGGAGCACAATCCCCTCCCCGCGCTCTTCGACGGCTCACGCCTCGTGCACGAGACGACGCTCGCCGTCGTCCTCGAGCCGACCGATCTCGAGATCCAGTCGGGCTGCCTCGGAAACGTCGTCGCGCGTCTCACATTCCACTGGTACGGGCGGCCACTCGGCGCGCCCGTGGCTCGCCGACAGCGCCCTCGAGCAGGCGGTGCGCGGGCTTGGTGCCGCTCTTCGACCTCGCGCCGCGCGCGGCCGTCGTGTCCGGGCTCGAGTTCCGCGAGGTCGTGTCGGTCACGCGTCTCGAGGCCGGGATCGCCGACAACGTCATCCCGGGCGACGGCGACGGCGACGCTGAACCTCCGGTACCCGCCCGACCGCGATCCGACCGAGGCCGAGGCATACCTCGAACGAATCCTTCCCGCACGGCGCGACGCTCGAGATCGTGAGCAACGCACCCCCGCGCCGGGTCGTCGCGGACTCACCTGCCGTCCGCGCCCTCCAGCGCGCCGGTGATCTGGCCATCCGTCCGAAGCAGGCGTGGACGAACGTCGCTGACTTCACCTCCCGTGGTCTGGACGCAGTCAACTTCGGGCCGGGACACACCGCGTTCGCACACCACCCGCAGGAGCGGGTCGAGATCGGCTCTCTCGTGCAGGCCTACGAGATCCTCAGCCGATTCCTCGCGAGCCCGATGCGGAGAGGATGTCGCATGATGGAACTCGCGCAGCGCATCGACGAGCTGTGGGAGTCCGGCGAGCTCGAGGCCGAGCCGATCGAGGAGGCGATCGCGCGGCTCGACGCGGGTGACGTGCGGGTCGCGGAGCGGCGGGCGTGACGAGTGGATTGTCAACGAGTGGGTGAAGAAGGCGATCCTCCTCTACTTCCGGCTGCGAAAGGTCGAGCCGATGGAAGTCGGCGGCCTCCACTTCCTCGACAAGATCCCCGTGAAGTCAGGACTACGCGGAGCATGGCGTGCGCGTCGTGCCGCCTGGCATCGCTCGCTACGGCGCGTTCCTGTCCGAGGGCGTCGTCCTCATGCCGGGGTTCGTGAACATCGGCGCCTGGGTCGGCCCGCGGACGATGGTCGACACCTGGGCGACCGTCGGCTCGTGTGCGCAGATCGGCGCCGACGTCCATCTCTCGGGCGGGGTCGGGATCGGAGGCGTGCTCGAGCCGCCACAGGCCCGCCCGGTGATCGTCGAGGACGGCGCGTTCATCGGCTCGCGGGCGGTCATCGTCGAAGGAGTCGTCGTCGGCGAGGGTGCCGTCGTCGCGCCGAATGTCGTGCTCTCGGCGTCGATCCCCGTGATCGACGTCACCGGCCCGGAACCGGTCGAGCATCGCGGCTACGTTCCGCCGCGAGCGGTCGTGCTCCCGGGCACGCGCCCGAAGGCTTTCCCGGCAGGAACCTACGACCTCCCGTGCGCGCTCATCGTCGGCTCGCGCAGCGAGTCGACCGACCTCAAGACCTCGCTCAACGACGTCCTGCGTGAGTTCGAGATCGCGACATGAGTCGCATTGCCGAAATCGCGCTCTTCACCGACGACGTCGGCGGCGTCACCGCTTTCTACCGGATCTCCTCGAGGCCGCGCCCGTCGCCGACTGGCCCGGCGGTGCGATCTTCGCGACCGGAGACGCCAAGATCCTCGTCCACGAGCGTGCGGCCGCGACCGACGATGGGCCGCCGAACGAGGATCACTTCGCGCTGTCGGTCGCCGACCTCGACGAGACGTGCGCGGACTCGGTGCCGCGGGTTCACCTTTCTCGTCGAGCCACGCGACGTACCCGTGGGGACGATCGGCGTATCTCCGCGATCCCGACGGCCGCCTCGTCGAGCTTGCCCAGAGCTGACTCGCCGACCCGCTCGGCCGTGCCGTAGAGCGTCGCGCGACCGTGCTCGAGACGAACGCGCAGATCGCCGCCGGGGAAGTGGACGACGACGTCGCCTTCACCGTGCGTCGCGGCGGCGACCGCGACCGCGCTCGTTCCCGACGAGAGCGTCTCCCCCACTCCTCGCTCCCAGACGCGCGCGGTCACCTCCCCGGGGCGCGTCGACACGCGCGACCTGCACGTTCGTGCGATCCGGAAACCTCGGATGCGTCTCGAGCTGAGGGCCGACGGCGCGGATCTGCGCCGGATCGCCGATGCACGACGGCATGCGGGTTGCCGACCGAGACGGGAACGAACGTGATACCGTCGAGCTCCTCGCGCTCGCCAACGACGACGTCTCCGAGGTCCTGCTCGATCGCGGCGTCCGCGGATCGCGTGTGCACCACGCGGTCGCCCACGTCGACGGTGATCTCCGTCGCGCCCGACTGCGCCGCGAGCCACGCAGCCGCGATACGTGTGCCGTTCCCGGAGAGCTCGGCGCGCGACCCGTCGGGATTCCAGATTGCGATGTCGAGCGCGGTTGCGCGTCGCCTCGAGCATCTCGAGGACGCCGTCCGTTCCCTCTGCGAGGACGAGGCGGCGGCGGCGTCGAGCGCGCCGCATCATCCGGCTCGACGACGAGGTACGTGTTACCGAGCGCGTGCCAGGTCGACGATCGTCATCGACGACCTGCTCGGGGCGTCGGTCGGCATCGACGAGCGTCGATGCCGGGAATGCGCCGCATCCACTTGCGCTGGTACGCGGCGTAGCGTCGCGTGCGAAGCACGAGTCGCTCGCGCGCGTCGTCGAGCGGAAGCGTCGTGAGCTCGTCGGACCCGAGCGCCTGCGCGGCCGTCCGCGAGAGCCCGTGCCGGACAGCGTCGCTGTGCCTCGGCGACGCGCACCGTTCGCGATCATGCGCTCTGTCCGCTCCCGGATTCGCCGCTCGAGCTCGTGCGCTGGAACGTCGAGCCCGACGACGAGCGTCGGATCGCGCATCGACCTCGACCACAGCTCGTCCGTCGGCCGGCACGAGCGACGCGCCCATCTGCGCGAGCTCGAGCGCTCGGATGACGCGACGTCGGTCGTTCGCGTGCACGAGCGCGGTCGCGGCTGGATCGAGTTGCTGCGAGCCGCTCGTGGGCCGCTGCCGGATCGGCGTCGTACGCTCCGCGACCGTGCGACGCGCTGTCGCGCTCGACCGCAGGCAGGGATCCCGAGGTCGGCGAGCGCGGCCCGGAGGTACAGGCCGGTTCCACCGGCGACGATGGCGGTGCCGTTAGCGCTCGACCAGCTCGTCGATCTGCCGCGTGCGCGAGAGCGGCGTACTCGCCGACGGACATGTCTTCGGAGAGATCGCGGACGGCGAGAGGCGCGTGCGGCGTCGCGGTCTGGTTCGTGAGGATCGGGAAGCCCGCGTAGACCTGGAGCGCATCCGCCGAGACGACCTCGGTGCCGATTCGGGTCGCCGAGTTGCTGCGGCGACGGCGGACTTGCCGGATGCCGTCGGACCGAAGATCGCGACGACGTCGTAACGCAATTTGGTCACTTCCCGTGGGGCACCCCGGCCCACCACCCGCTGCGAGCGTAGCGCCGAAGTGCGTACGGGTGTGTCACGGAGTGTGTCGAGAGTGTGCATTCTTCCCCGGAGTTCAGGCCGCGACGAGTGACGCCTCGCGCCCGCGCAGCGTCGTCGAGGTCGAGCTTTCGATGACGACGTCGACGAGCTCACCAGCTGCGCCCGTCCCGAGAAGTTTACCGTCGTGTTGCGCCGCGTGCGCCCGCGGTGCAGCGCGGGATCGGTCCGACTCGGCCCTTCGACGAGCACCTCCTCGATCGAGCCCTACCCGCAGCGGCGTTGCGGCTCGCGCCGCGCGTGCGCTGGACGACCTCGACCAGCCGCTCGAGGCGCTCGTGCTTCACGTCGTCCGGAACCTGGTCGGAAACCTGGCGGCCTCGGTGCCCGCACGCGGCGAGTAGATGAACGTGAAGGCGCTGTCGAACCGCACCTCCTCGACGAGCGACAGCGTCTCCTGCGAAGTCGGATTCCGTCTCGCCGGGAAAGCCGACGATGAGATCGGTTCCGAGCGCGAGGTCGGGAATCGCGCTGCGGAGACGGTCGACGAGCCGGAGGTAGCGCTAGCGGTCGTACGTTCGACGCATCGCCTTGAGGACCCGCGACGATCCCGACTGCGCCGGGAGGTGGACGTGCTCGCACACGCTCGCGCACTCCGCTCATCGCGGCGATCACCGGGTCGCGGAAGTCCTTCGGATGCGGGCTCGTGAACCGGATCCGATCGATGCCCGACACGTCGTCACACGCGCGCAGCAGCTCGCCGAACTCGGTTCGGAGCTCCGGCGCGAGATCGCGGCCCCAGGAGTTCACGTTCTGGCCGAGGAGTGTCACCTCGCGAACGCCGCTCTCCGCGAGCCGCGCGACCTCGGCGACGATCTCGCCCGGGCGCCGGCTCTGCTCGCGGCCTCGAACGGCCGGGACGATGCAGTACGCGCAGACGGAGTTGCACCCCATCGACACCTGCACCCATGCCTGGTAGCGCCGCTCGCGTCGCAGAGGAAGATCCGCCGCGAAGTGCTCGTGCGTGCCGAAGCGACCGCGCGGGACCGCGTATCCGCCGGCGGCGATCCACTCGCCGAGGTGCGGGATCGAGCCCGGCCCGAAGGCGACGTCGACGAACGGGTACCGCTCGAAGATCCGCTCGCGCTGGGCCTCCGCGTAGCAGCCACCGACAGCGACGACGACATCGGGCCGCTCGCGCTTCAGCGCACCTGCGTTGCCGAGGTAAGCAGCGAGCCGCGTGTCCGGCTTCTCGCGGATCGTGCACGTGTTGAACACGAGGACGTCGGCCTCGTCCGGTCCGGCTGCCTCGCCGAGCCCGAGCGACTCGAGCATGCCCTTGATGCGCTCCGAGTCGTGAGCGTTCATCTGGCAGCCGAAGGTCGTGACGTGGTACCGGCGCATCGGCGTCGAAGGGTAGCCCGTCCTCGTTCGTCGCTCACGGCTCGAAGCGCGCAGCGCGACCGATGTCGCGTGTCCGCTCTACTTCGCCACCTCGATCGCGCGACTCTCGCGGATGACGATCACCTTGACCTGGCCCGGATACTCGAGCTGATCCTCGATCTCCCGGGCGATCTCGTGCGAGAGAAGGACCGCGCCGTCGTCGTCGACCTCTGACGGCTCGACGATGACGCGGATCTCGCGACCTGCCTGCAGCGCGTATGCCTTCGCGACGCCGGTCTTCGCTGTCGCGATCTCCTCGAGCGCCTCGAGCCGGCGGATGTAGTTCTCGAGGCTCTCGCCGCGTGCGCCCGGCCGCGATGCCGAGATCGCGTCCGCGGTGATGAGGAGGACGGCCTCGACCGTCTGCGGCTGGACCTCGTAGTGGTGCGCCTCGATCGCGTGGACGACGCCTTCCGACTCGCCACAACGCCTCGCCAGCTGTGCGGAGATCAGCGCGTGCGAGCCGTCGACCTCGTGGCTCACGGCCTTGCCGATGTCGTGGAGCAACGCTGCGCGCTTCGTCGTCTTGACGCCCGCCTTGAGCTCGGCGGCCATGATCCCGCCGAGGTGGACGACCTCGAGCGTGTGCTTGAGGACGTTCTGACCGTAGCTCGTGCGGTAGCGGAGCCGACCGAGCATCCGTACGAGCTCCTCGTGGAACTCGCCGCAGTTCGCCTCGAAGACCGCCTGCTCCCCCGCCTGGAGCGACGTGCTCCTCGAGCTCGGCCTTCGCCTGGTAGTACATCTCCTCGATCCGAGCGGGATGGATGCGCCCGTCCTCGATGAGCTTGTCGAGCGTCATCCTGGCGGTCTCGCGGCGCAGCGGGTCGAACGACGAGAGGACGACCGCGTGCGGTGTGTCGTCGATGATGAAGTCGACGCCGGTCAGGTGCTCGAGCGCGCGGATGTTCCTGCCCTCACGCCCGATGATGCGCCCCTTGAGATCGTCCGACGCGAGCTCGACGACCGTGACCGTCGCCTCGGCGGTGTGGCTCGCGGCGACGCGCTGGAGCGAGTCGGCGACGAGAGCCCGCGCACGGCGACGGGCGTCGGAGCGCGCTTCCTCCTCCATCTGCCGCACCTCGCGCGCGAGCTCGTGCCGCACGAGGTCCTTCGACCGGTCGAGCAGCTGCTGGCGCGCTTCGTGGACCGTCAGCCCCGAGATCTTCTCGAGTGCCGCGAGCGCACTCGCGCTGCGCATCACGCAGCTCCTCCTGCAGCGCCTTGATGTGCACCTCGCGGTCGCCGAGCCCCTGCTCGCGCCGCTCGAGCTCGGTCAGCGCGCCGTCGACGTCGAGCTCCTTCTGGAGCACGCGCTCCTCGACCTTCGCGATCTGGACGCGCCGGTCCTGCACCTCGCTCTCGATCTCGCTCCGCAGCGCGACCGCCTGCTCGCGCGCTTCGACCTGCGCCTCACGGCGAATCGCCTCGGCCTCCCGCTGCGCATCGGCGAGCAGCTTCTCGCGCTCGATCCGCGCGCGCCCGGACGCGCGAACGCGACCAGCCCGAGCGAGAACGACCGACGCGCCGAGTGCTCCGACGACGATTCCGATGAGCGCTGCGCCGGCCGAGAGCATGGAGCCTCCGTTGGAGGATGTCGTTGGCCGCGGAGGTCGTCCGCGGATGCTCTCACCCGGACGCTCGACCTGCACGGTCGCGTCCGGAGATCTGCGACGCGAGTCTACGTCGGATGGTGGGGCGTCCTCCGTCGTCGGGCGGCGCGCACCGACTGACCGGATTGCTGGAGCGTAACGATCGTGATGCATGGATTCAGAAAGCGTTTGCGTGCAGGAAAAACGTCAAGTGAAAGCTCGAGTCATCCTAACGGCTCGTCGCGGGCACGGCGCAACGACCCGGTGCACGACGTCGTCCGAGAACCCCTTTCCGGCCGAGGTAGCGCGCGGTCGTCGGACTGCTCCACGCCGTGCGACGATGTCCGTCCGCGCGCTCGCGCTTCGGCTCGGAGAGACCGAGCGACAGCCTCCGCGACGACTCGCCGTCGACGCCCGGCATACGCGAGCTCGTGGCGGATCAGCTCGTCGCCGGCGCCCGCTCCGCCAGCGAGGCTGCTCGTGCGCTCCGCGTACCGGCGATCGTCGACGAGAGCCGTGCGGACGAGCGTCTCGACGACCTCGTGGCGCTCGCGCTCGTCGACGCCCCGGCGATCTCGAGGTACCGGTCGATCTCGGCCGCCGTGCGATCGCGATGACGCAGTGCGCGGAGCGCCTGCTCGAGCGCAGCGTCGGTCGCGACGTCCGTCGCGTCAGCTCTCGACGGCGACGGCCTCCCCGGCTGCCACGGCATGCCGTCGTCGACCTCGATCGCCGCCTCGACCTCGATCACCGCCTCGCCCGGCGCCTGGGTGGGCAGCAGCCGCGCGGAGATGATCTGCTCCTCGGGTGCGTCTGCCTGGATCCGCGCGAGGATCTGCTGCACGAGGTCGGGGTTCTCCGCGAGGAAGCTCGTCGCGTTCTGGCGACCCTGGCCGAGCCGCTCGTCGCCGAAGCTGAAGTACGAGCCCGCCTTCTGGACCACCTTCGTCTCGAGGCCGACGTCGAGGACCGTTCCCTCCCAGGGGATCCCCGAGCCGTAGATGATGTCGAACTCGGCCTGCTTGAACGGCGGCGCGACCTTGTTCTTGGCGACCTTCACCCGCACCCGGTTGCCGAACGCCTCGGCGCCGTCCTTGAGCGTCTCGATCCGGCGGATGTCGAGGCGCACCGACGCGTAGAACTTGAGCGCGCGGCCTCCCGGCGTCGTCTCCGGATTCCCGAACATCACGCCGATCTTCTCGCGCAGCTGGTTCGTGAAGATGCAGATGGTGTCCGTGCGGTTGAGCGTGCCCGCGAGCTTGCGGAGCGCCTGGCTCATGAGACGCGCCTGAAGCCCGACGTGCGAGTCGCCCATCTCGCCCTCGATCTCCGCCTTCGGGACGAGCGCGGCGACGGAGTCGACCGCGACGATGTCGAGCGCGCCGGAGCGGATGAGGAGCTCCGTGATCTCGAGCGCCTGCTCGCCCGTGTCGGGCTGCGAGACGAGCAGCTGGTCGATGTCGACGCCGATGCGTCGCGCGTAGCTGCGGATCCATCGCGTGCTCGGCGTCGATGAACGCGCAGATGCCGCCGCGGCGCTGCGCCTCCGCCATCACGTGGTAGACGAGCGTCGTCTTGCCCGACGCCTCCGGGCCGAAGATCTCGACGATGCGGCCGCGCGGCAGTCCACCGATCCCGAGCGCCATGTCGAGCGAGAGCGAGCCGGTCGAGACCGCGCCGACTGCGACCTGCGGCCGGTCGCTCATGCGCATCACCGAGCCCTTGCCGAACTGCCGCTCGATCTGACCCAGTGCGACGTCGAGCGCTTCCTCACGTTTCATCGTCTCATCCTCCCGATCCTCGAGCCCCTACGGCACGTCCTAGCGAACACGATTTCAGTACCTCGTACTGCGCCCCTGACGGGTGCAGACGTGAAAGGAAAGCAGCGGCGCCGGATGGAGCGAACGGGCCCGACCTCCGGCAACGGAGGGTCGAGGCGCGGCCGTTCGCGGAAGCGTACGACCGTGACGTGCGGTAGCCATGCACGGCGCTCACGCACGTAGACGCCGAGACGCTCGAGCTCGCTCTGGACGCGCTCCGCGAGAGCCGTCGCCCGTCCGCTCGGGTCGGCGAGGACGAGCATCCCGACGGAGCGCGTCTCCCGATAGCGCACGGGCTCGAGCTCGAACGGCTCCGTGGCGCCGGACCTCGTGGCGCAGCACGTCGACGATCGGCTCGAGCGCGGCTCGCGGCTGTCGCTCCCAGGAATGCGAGCGTGACGTGGAAGCCTCGACACGCCGTCCGCCGTTGCATGTGACGCTGCTTGCCCCAGCGGACGAGCGCCGCAACGACGTCATCGGGGAGCTCGAGCGCGAGGAAGAGCCTGACCCGCTCATCGTGCCGCGACGGTACCCGGCCGGGTCACGCGTGCTTTGTGTCGACTCTCCAACAATCGCCGCACGAGGTGGAGCGAGGCCGCCGTCGCGCGACCGCGGATCATGTCGCGATCTCCGGGAAACTCGGTCCGAACGGCCTTCTCCGCCGTCCGGGCCGACCGCGTGGACGAAGACGAGGCCGACCGGCTTCTCCTCCGTCCCTCCGCCCGGGCCCGCGACCCCGGTAACGGCCACGGCCACGTCCACGCCGAGCCGCTCGCGGAGCCCGTGCGCCATTGCAGCCGCCACCTCGGCCGAGACCGCTCCGTGCTCCTCGAGTAGGTCCGCGGGGACGCCGAGGCTCGACTCCTTCACCTCGTTCGCGTACGCGACGATCGACGCCGACGAACGCGTCGCTCGGCCCGGCAACCGCCGTCAGCCGGGCGGCGACCATCCCGCCGGTGCAGGACTCGGCGGTCGCCGAGCGTCAGGTCACGCGCCCGGCAGAGGTCGAGGACGATCTCGGCGACCGAGCGCTCGTCCTCGCCGAAGAGATACGGCGCCGACGCTCGCTCCGCAGCGACTCGGCAACGACCTCCGCGCGCCTCGCGCGGCGGGCTCGACGAAGAGGTCGACGTGGATCTCGAACTCGCGCGCGCAGATCGTGACGTCGACGTCCGTCACCTTCCCCACCGGCGGCTCGCAGCGCCTCCGCGACTGCGGACTCGGGCGTCCCGAAGAACCGCAGCACGCGATGCGTCCGCGCAGGTGCGCGCTCGAGCACCCGGCGCACGGCAGTGCGTTCTCGAGCGCCCGCGGCCACAGTCGCTGGAGCTCGCGCGGAGGCCCTGGGAGCACGACGACGACGCACTCGCCCAGGTCCAGGACGAGCCCCGGAGCGGTACCGGCCAGCCCGAGCGAGACCGCGCCCTCCGGTCGGGTCGCCTGCTTGCGCACTCCGGCCGCGAAGTCCGAGTACGGGCGCCCGAGCCGCTCGGCGAACATCCGCGAGACGGCCCCGATCTCCGTCTCGAGCTCCTGGTCGAGGACGAGCGGACGCCCTGCGACGCGCGCGACGAGCTCGACCGTGCGGTCGTCGTGTGTCGGTCCGAGACCGCCCGACACGAGGCAGAGATCGGCCGTCGAACCCCTCGCGGAACGCATGCTCGAGCTCGTCGACGCCGTCACCGACGATCCGGATCGAGGCAGGCTCGAGTCCGAGGCGGACGACCTCGGAGGCGAGAAACGGCCCGTTGCGATCCTCGCGCTCTCCGCGTACGAGCTCCGAGCCGGTGACGACGATCGCCGCGCGAGGGCGGCTCAAGACGTTGCCCGAATGATCCTCTGCGAGGTCACGACGAAGGTCGTACCGCTGGGAAGCTCGACCTGGTTTCCGTTCAGCTGCACGGCGACGTTCTCGCGGCTCGGCCAGCGCGAGCTGGAGTCGCTTCCCTTCGAAGGACTTCCGCTGACCCTGCTCGAGCGTTCCGCTGATAGAGGAGCTTCCCGTTGGCGGACACCGTCCGTACCTCCATCCACGAGCTGCCGTCGGTGGCGCGAACGACGAGCCGTGCGGTGCCCTTCGCATTCGATACGCGCGCCATTCGAGCCCGCACGTCCGGATTGGAGACCGGGCACCTTTTCTCCCTCCGGCCCGCCGAACTTCCATGCCGCGATGACGAGCGCGGTCGCGATTGCGATCGCGACGAGCGCCACGACCGCGATGCGCGACTCGCGCGGGCCTCGATCTCGTCGTGGCGGCGGAGCGCTGCGCGCGCGCAGCGGCGCATCGTCCTCGCCGATCGTGAAACGCGAGTTGTACTCGTCGACGAACGGCTGTCCGTCCAGGCCGAGCGCCTCGCGCGTACGAGCGCAGGAAGCCGCGGACGTACGTGGGCGCGGGCAAGATGTCGAAGCGCTCGTCCTCGAGCGCCCGCAGGTACTTCGGGCGGATCTTCGTCCGCTCCTCGAGCTCGGGAAAGTCGAGCTCCTGGCGCAGACGAGCTTCGCGCAGGCTGGAGCCGATGTCGAACATGGCCGCGGGATTGTAGTCGCGACGGCGCGGCTAGTCGCGCGACCCGACGTACTCGAGCAGTCCGTACACGCCGAGCGCGACGAGCGCGGACGCTGCCATGCACAGCCCGACGATCCCGAGCACTCGTCCCGCGGTGGCGACGCGTCGGCGAGAGCCCCCGTCCAGCGAGACGGACGTGCGGATCCGCGCGCGTCGAGCGAGCGAGAGGGCGACGAGCGCGAGGGCCGCTCCGACGGGGATCGCGAACCCGGCGTGAAGCAGGTCGTACGTCTCCGAGAAGCGCGTCGCGTAGACCGCCAGCGGGATCGTCACGACGGACGCCGCCCCGGCGAGCACCGAGCCCCACCCGGCGCGCGAGCGACCCCCGGCCACGCTACTGCTTGACGTACGGCCTGCCGTCAGCGGCCGGCGGCACCGAGCGCCCGACGACGCCTGCCACGACGACGAGCGTGACGACGTACGGCAACGCACGGAAGAGCGTCGTCCAGGCCTGGTCCTCGCCGTACGCGCTCGGCATGCGAAGCGCGAGTGCTTCGGTGAACCCGAACAGGAGGCAGGCGGCGAACGCGCCGAACGGCCGCCACTTCCCGATGATCACGGCGGCGAGCGCGATGAATCCCCGTCCACCGGAGAGTTCCTCGTTGAACGAGTGGGTGATGCCGTTCGAGAGGTACGCGCCCCCGAGCCCGGCGAGCGCTCCCGACAGTACGACGGCGACGTAGCGCACGCCGTACACGGAGATGCCGACGGTGTCGGCTGCCTTCGGGTGCTCGCCGACGGAACGGTGCCGCAGTCCGAGGCGTCGTCCGGAAGAGGAAGACGTGCACGAGCAGGACGAGGAGCAAGCGCGACCCAGATGAGGACGTTCATCTGTCCGATCGCCGGGCCGACGAACCCGAGATCCTCGATCCACGGCAACGAGATGGTCGGCGTCAAGTCGACGTCGCCGGGGGTGCCCTGGTCCGTGTAGACCTCGATGAAGAAGTACCCCGTGATGCCGAGCGCGAGGAAGTTCACCGCAGTGCCGCTCACGATCTGGTCCGCGCGGAGGTGGATCGAGACGAACGCGTGCACGAGCGCGAGGCTCGCGCCCGCGACGATGCCGCACAGCGACGCCCGCCCACCAGGAGCCGAGCTTGTCGGCGCCGAGGAATCCGAAGAAAGCACCCATCAGCAGCATTCCCTCGAGCCCGATGTTCACGACGCCGCCCGCTCGGACAAGATCCCGCCAAGGGCCGCGAGCGTCAGCGGCGTCGCCGCCCGCAGCGTCGCTGCGATCAGTGCCGACCAGACGAACACCGTGTCGAGCGCTTCGACTCCCGAGCGTGTCGCGAGCCCGCCGAGCAGGATGCCGAGGATGCCGACGGCGATCGCGATGCCGCCGAGTCGTCGTCCGGCGCCGAAGTAGATGGCCGCGGCGCCCGTGGCCACTCCCACGAGGCCGATCAGGAGCGGGACGACCGGCGAGCGCGTCGTGACCGGAGGCAGCGCGACCCAGAACGCGACCACACCCGCCGCGATCCCGCCGTACGCAAGCCAGCGGCCGACCGTCTCCCGAGCGATCCCCTCGGGCTCGACCGCTGCGGCGACGTTGCTCACAGCGGGGAGCCTCGTCCCACGCCGATCTTCTGACCGGTTCTCGCCCAGAGCCAGAGGATGACGATGTCGGCCCCGATGAACAGCAGCACGAGCGCCTGGATCGTGATGCTGAGGTTTCCGGCCTGCTCGGGAATGTCGAAGACCTCCGGCGGGATGTTGCGCGCCGCAGTGCCGTTGAGAGCGCAGCGAAGACGAGTGCCGCCAGTCCGACGCCGAGGGCGGTGTTGCGGCCCAGGAGGGCGACGGCGATGCCCACGAAGAGCCAGATCGAGCCCGTGACCTGGATGTCGCTGAACCCGATCGGAACCTCCAGCCGAGCATGTCCACCGCTCCTGCCAGCCCGGCGAAGACGCCCGGCGATCGCCATGGCGAGGAAGTAGTTGCGCGCCACGGAGATGCCGCCGTAGCGCGCGGCGTCCGGGTTGAAGCCGACGGCACGCACCTCATACCCGAGCGTCGTCCGGCTGATGATGACCCAGAACGCGACGAGGGCGCCGAGCGCGAGGAAGAAGCCGACGTGCAGGCCCTGCAGGACCGGATCACCCCAGAACACCGGCAGCTTCGCTCCCTCGACGACCGTGTTCGAGGTCGGGCTGAAGACCTGCTCCGTGTTCTGGAGCGGACCACCCTGGCCGAAGAGATACAGCCCGACGTAGTAGCGATCCAGTTGAGCATGATCGTCGAGATCACCTCGTGCGCCCCGACCGTTGCCTTGAGGATCCCGGCGATCCCCGCCCAGGCAGCCCCGGCGAGCGCCGCCGCGACGACCGCGAACGTGATGTGCACGAAGCGGTTCATCCCGTAGAACGACGACCCGATCCAGATCGCGATGTAGGCGCCCGACGAAGTACTGGCCCTGGCCGCCGATGTTGAAGAGACCGCAGCGGAACGCGAAGGCGACGGCGAGACCGAGGAGGATCGAGCGTCGAGTCCAGCAGGATGAGCGTCTGCTGGAGGTTCGTCGCGCGAGCGCGTCGACGTCGTTCACGTTCCACGGGAACCACACCTTGGCGTCCGTGAACGGGACGGCCGACCTCGTACGACCCCACCGGTAGAACCACTCGAGCCCGGTGCCGCTCCAGATGCCCTTGTAGACCTCGATCGGGTTCGTGGCCCGTGGCGAGCACGACGAGGCCGCCGACGAGGAACGCGAGGACGCGCGGTCAGGACGGGCGCGACGATCCCTCCCGCGCGCTGCCAGCGTGCCGAAGCGCGCTGCTGCCGTCCGCGGTCTCGCCCTCGAGGTTCGCCGGCTGGCTGGGCGGTCGGGCGCGCTCGTCACGCGGCCGTTGCCTCCTCCGCCTTCGCGCCTCCGAGCATCGCGATGCCGCAGCTCCTCCTCGGTGACGTCAGGGCCGTACTCGCCGACGATCTCGCCCTCGTACATGACGAGGATCCGGTCGGAGAGCGACAGGACCTCGTCGAGCTCGAGCGAGACGAGGAGGACGGCACGGCCCTCGTCGCGCTCCTCGACGAGCCGCCGGTGGACGAACTCGATCGCGCCGACGTCGAGGCCGCGGGTGGGCTGGGCCGCGATCAGCACCCGCGGGTCGTTCCCCACCTCGCGCGCGACGACGACCTTCTGCTGGTTCCCGCCCGAGAGCGACTTGCGCGAGCGTCTTCGGGCCGCCGCCGCGCACGTCGAACTCCTTCAGGAGCCGGGCGGCGCGCTCGATCAGGCGCCCCGGCCGAAGCCAGCCGAAGCGCGAGTTCGGCGGCCGGTCGAAGTCGTGGAGCGCGATGTTCTCGGCGAGCGTGAACTCGAGCACGAGCCCGCGCCGCTGGCGTCCTCGGGGATGTGGCCGACGCCCGCGTCGAGGATGCGATGTGTGCTCGCTGCCCGTGAGGTCACGCCCGGCGATCGAGAAGCTGCCGCTCTCGAGCGTGCGCAAGCCCGTCAGCGCCTCGACGAGCTCCGTCTGGCCGTTGCCGTCGACGCCGGCGATGCCGACGATCTCACCGGCGCGGACCTCGAACGAGACGCCGCGCACCGCGTCGAGCTCGCGATCGTCGAGCACGTGGAGATCCTCGACCTCGAGCAGCGGCTCGCCGGGCATCGCAGCGGTCTTCTCGACGCGCAGGAGAACGTCGCGACCGACCATCAGGCGCGCGAGCTCCGCCTCGGTCGCACCCGCGGCGGGCAGCGTCTCGATCTTCTTCCCGCGCCGGAGCACCGTGATGCGGTCGGCGATCTCGAGCACCTCGTTCAGCTTGTGGCTGATGAAGATGATCGACATGCCCTCGCGCGACGAGGTTCTTGAGGATCGCCGAAGAGCTCGATGCGCCTCCTGCGGCGTCAGCACCGCCGTCGGCTCGTCGAGGATGAGGATGTCGGCGCTTCCGGTAGAGCGCCTTGAGGATCTCGACGCGCTGCTGCTGGCCGACCGAGATGTTCTCGATGCGCGCCGTCCGGGTCGATGGCGAAGTTGAACGTCGCCGCGAGTCTCCTCGACCGCTTCCGTGCCGCGTCGCAAGTCGAGCACGACGCCTGCCTTCGTCGGCTCGCTCGGCGAGCACGATGTTCTCGGCGACCGTCATCACCGGGATGAGCATGAAGTGCTGGTGCACCATGCCGATCCCGCGCTCGATCGCCTCCTTCGGCGAGTCGATCCGCACCGGCTCGCCGTTGCACAGGATCTCGCCCTCGTCCGGGTGGTAGAGCCCGTAGAGGATGCTCATGAGCGTCGACTTGCCGGCGCCGTTCTCGCCGAGCAGCGCGTGTACCTCGCCCTGCCGGAGGTCGAAGTCGACGTGGTCGTTCGCGAGGACGCCCGGGAAACTGCTTCGTGATTCCGCGCAGCTCGAGGACGACGGGGCGTTCTCGCTCATGCGCGCGGGATTCTACGGTGTCGTCGCGGCAGCGTGCGTCCCAGCGCACCGAACGAGGGCGGGCCGCGGGCCCGCCCTCTCGAAGTGCTTGCTCGAGCGCGCTACTTCACCGGTGGCTTGATCTTGCCGGCGATGATCTGCGCGCCGATCGCGTTCATCCGCTTGATGTACGCCTTCGGCACCTTCGGGCTGATCTTGCCGATGGCGACGCCGTTGTTCTTGAGGTTGAAGTTCAGGTCGGTGCCGCCCTTGATAGAT
Source organism: uncultured Gaiellaceae bacterium (assembly GCA_963709715.1). Classification (GTDB taxonomy): domain Bacteria; phylum Actinomycetota; class Thermoleophilia; order Gaiellales; family Gaiellaceae; genus GMQP-bins7. The sequence goes on along the minus strand of CAVPXQ010000009.1, from coordinate 193,255 downwards.
GCCGATGTTCTTGACGCTGAGGATGACCGTCTCGACCGCCAGATCGACCCGCTTGACCGCGCTCGTGAGGATGTGCGGCCCGAGGAACGCCTGGTCGGTGTCGACGCCGACGCCCCAGACGCTTCTGCTGCTTCGCGGCGTCGAGTGCGCCGAGACCGCAGCCACCGGCGACTGCGAAGACGACCTTCGAGCCGCCGTGCGATCTGGTTCGTGCGCGAGCTCCTTGCACTTCGCCTGGTCGACGAAGTCCTGCGAGTAGTCGACGAGCGTCTTCGTACCCGGGACGCACTTCTTCGCACCCGCCCGCGTATGCGGCGATGAAGATCGTCACGGTCGGGATCGTGAGGCCGCCCGACCGCGCTGATCGTGTTGCCGCCGTCGCGCTTGGCCATGAGCGCGGCGAGACAGCCGATCATGTAGCTGTTCTCGTTCGTCGCGAACGTGAGGCCGACGACGTTCTTGAACAGCGGCTTGCCCGCCTTGTTCGCGAACGGTGCGGCCTGCACCGAGTAGTCGACGATCGTGTACTTCGAATTCGGGAAGCGTCTTCGCGACCGTCGCCGTGCCGTCCGCGAGCAGGAAGCCGGTGGCGATCGACGATGTCGGCGCCGTCGCGCTCGCAGGCGCGCGAAGTTCGGGATGTAGTCACCTGTCGTGCGCGACTCGAGCGCGCGGCACGTGCCTCCCGCCTTCCTCGCGCCGCTCTTGCAGCCCTTGAGCGAGAGCTGGTTGAAGCCCTTGTCGTTGAAGCGGCCGACGTCGGAGACGACGCCAGCGATGAACTTCGGCTGCGACGCGCTGAGCTGATGCCCGCTGCGCTCAGCGACCAGCGGCTACGGCGACGCGACGAGCGCGAGCACGAGCCGCCATCGCTGCTGTACGTACTTTCACTTGCCCTCCTTACGAGTAAGCCTGCCGCCCTGAATTGGACGCTTGATCTAACCGCAAGTTGGGCTTCCTCACAAGTCTGTGAAGAGGCCCGAACACGGGCGGAGACTAGCGCGTTCCTGCTGCTCAGACGGTGTGAACGTCGACTTCGGAGACGAGCACGCGGCGCGGCTTCGAGCCCTCGTAGCCGGAGATGATCCCGCGCCGCTCGAGCATGTCGATGAGGCGTCCGGCGCGCGTGTAGCCGACTCGGAGCCGGCGCTGGAGGAGCGAGACCGACGCTGTCTGCGTCTGGACGACGATCTCGATCGCCTTGTCGAGCAGCGGGTCCTCGTCGGGGTCGAAGTCGAGCTCCTCGTCGCCATCGGCCGAAGGACGGTCCGGTGCCTCGAGTAGCGACTCGTCGAGATCCTGGCCACGCTGCGAGCGGCACTGTTCGACGACGAGCGCGACCTCCTCCTCGCTCACGTACGCGCCCTGCAGGCGCTGGAGGCGCGAGGTACCGAGCGGCTTGAACAGCATGTCGCCCTGGCCGAGCAGGCTCTCAGCGCCGGCACCGTCGAGGATGACGCGCGAGTCGGTCTGGCTCGAGACGGCGAACGCGATCCGGGAGGGGACGTTCGCCTTGATCATTCCGGTGATGACGTCCACCGACGGGCGCTGCGTCGCGAGGACGAGGTGGATGCCGACCGCGCGCGACTTCTGCGCGAGACGGATGACGCAGTCCTCGACCGCCTGCGGCGAGACCATCATCAGGTCCGCGAGCTCGTCGATGACGACGAGGAGATAGGGCAGCGGCGCGTCACCACGAGCGCGGAACGCACGGTTCGCCTCCGGGAGGCTGCGGGCACGTACGAACGACAGGCGCTCGTAGCGACGCTCCATCTCCGCGACGACGTTCATGAGAACGACGGCCGCCTCCTTCGGACTCGAGACGACGGGCGTCAGCAGGTGCGGTATCGACTCGTAGTAGCCGAGCTCGATCCGCTTCGGGTCGATGAGGATCATCCGCACCTCGTCGGGCGTGGCACGCAGCAGCGTCGACGTGAGGATCGTGTTGATGCAGCCCGACTTGCCCGACCCGGTCGTGCCCGCGATGAGGAGGTGCGGCATGCGCGCGAGGTCGGTCCAGATCGCGTTTCCGGAGATATCCTTGCCGAGCCAGACCGAAAGCGGGCTCGCGGTCGCAGGGAGGTCGCCGAAGATGTCCCCGAGCGTGACGAGCTTCGGCGAGAGGTTCGGGACCTCGACACCGACGGCCTGCTTGCCGGGGATCGGCGCGAGGATGCGGATCTCCGTCGTCGCGAGCGCGTACGAGAGGTCGTCCTTGAGCCCCGCGACCTTCGAGACCTTCGTGCCGGGTGCGAGCTGGAGCTCGTAGCGCGTGACGCGTGGTCCGGAGATCTGGCCCGTCACGGTCGCCTCGACGCCGAACTCGGAGAGCGTACGAACGAGCAGGTCGGCCGTCTTGGCGCTCGAGTCCCCGTTCGTCGAGGCACCCTCGGGCGACGCGCGAAGGAGAGAGCGGTCCGGGAGCCGGTACTCGGCATGTTCGGAGGACGTCTCGAACACCGACTCGACGCTCTCGAGGGTGAGCTCGGGCTCGTCCGCGACGAGCAGCGGCGACTCCTCCGACTGTGAAGTCGCGCCGACGACGTCGGGGTAGGCCTCGGCACCGTCGAGGAGCCGGTGCCCGGGTGGCGCGACCGGCTCTCCCACCGGCTCGGGACCGAGCGCATCGTCGGCGGTCTGCGACTCGCTCGAGGGCCACTCGAGCGCACGTCGCGCTCCCGTCCCGGCCCGCCGGACGACGTGGCCCGTATGCCGGAGTATCGCGCCCGTCGAAGCGCCGGTGACGAGCAGAAGGCCGGCGACGAGCAGCGCGGCGCCGATGATCGCTGCCCCTGTCTGCCCGATGAGGGCGGCGAGCGTGCCTCCGATCGCGAGGCCGATGAAGCCGCCCGAGTCCTTGCCGAGCAGCGTCATCAGCCCGAGAAAGCTCACCCCCACGCCGAGCCGGAACGGCCGGACGTCGAGCAGGTCGCTACGCGCGAGCAGGAGCCCGCCGAGCGCGATGAGCGCGAACGGCAGGACGTAGGCCGCGTTCCCCACGACCTTCGTGAGCACGCCGGCGAGCCACGACCCGACCGCGCCGCCGTCGAGGCCGAGATAGAGGATTGCCGCGAGGACGAGCCCGAGGGCGAGGAGGCCGAGACCGAGCAGCTCGTTCTCATGCTGCGAGCGCGTGCGCTTCGTCCGCTTCTTCACGCGCGCAGGGACGCGTGGCCGAAGCGGCCGCTTCTTCCTCTTCGCAGCCATGCAGCGGCGATTCGACGCTGCGGGGCGTGCTCCTCCGGGCGGCGTCGACCTACGCGGTCGCGCGCGCCCGCGCCTCGACGACGATCTGCTCGGCGTCCGCGCGGTTGCCGTAGCCACGGGTCTCGACCTTGGCCTCCTCGAGGTCCTTGTAGACCTGAAAGAAGTGCTCGATCTCGTTGCGCAGCTCGGCCGGGATGTCATGGATGTCGCTCACGCGCATCCATGCCGGGTCCTTGAGCGGGACGCAGATGATCTTCTCGTCCGGCCCCTTCTCGTCGGCCATGTGGAAGACACCGACGACGCGACCGCGAATCCGGCAGCCGGGGAACGTGGGTTCGCCGACGAGAACGAGGGCGTCGAGCGGATCTCCGTCCCCGCCGAGCGTCCCTTCGATGAACCCGTAGTCCGCCGGGTAGGCCATCGACGTGAAGAGGCGGCGGTCGAGGACGATGACGCCGAGGTCCTCGTCGAGCTCGTACTTGTTCCGCGACCCTGACGGAACCTCGACGAAGACAACGACCGGCTCGGGCATGCGACGAGGCTATCCGAGTGACGCGATTCGCTCGACGAGCAGGTCGAAGAACGCCGGGGCGTCGATCGCGACACCCACCTGCGCATTCGGCAGACGCTCGGTTCTCTGCCAGAGGTCGACGACGGTGCGGCCGCGGCACAGCTCGGACTCGAGCTCGACCTCGACGTTGCGGTGCTTCGTCGTGACGAGGCCGGGCCGGACGGTGTGAGCCACGGCGACCGCGTCGTGGATCGGCGCGCCCTCCCAGCCGTAGGTCTTTCGGTGGTAGTGCGTGAAGAAGGTGTTGAGATCCGCGACGAACGAGCCGATGCGACCGCTCGCTCGCAGACGGGCCTCGACCTCCTGCCCCAGCAACGCCTGGTGCGTGACGTCGAGGCCGATCATGGAGATGTCGAGGCCGCTCTCGAAGACGCGAGCCGCGGCTTCCGGGTCGCACCACACGTTGAACTCGGCGGACGGAGTGATGTTGCCCTCGGCGATCGAGCCGCCCATCACGACGACGTGCGCGATGCCGTCGGTTCCATGTGCGTCGAGATAGCGGGCGACGTTCGTCAGCGGCCCGGTCGCGACGATCGTCACCGGGTCGCTCGCACCGCTCACGGCTTCAGCGACGAACGAGGTCGAGTCGTCGGTCGTCGGAGAGGTGCTCGCGGGAGGAAGGATCGTGCCGTCGAGCCCGGTCTCACCATGGACGTGCGCAGCCACGACGAGCTCGCGTTCGAGCGGCCGCTCGGCTCCTGCCGCGACCGGGACGTCCGTCCGCTCGACCAGCTCGAGCACGCGGAGCGCGTTCGCGGTGGTCTTCTCGAGGGTCTGGTTTCCATACGTCGTGGTGACGCCGAGAAGCTCAAGCTCGGGGCTCGCGAGCGCCAGCAGCAGCGCGATGGCGTCGTCGTGCCCGGGATCGCAGTCGAGGATGACCGGCGTCGCCACGGCGGGGAGTATCGTGATGCGCGGTGGCAGGCGTGCGGGAGAAGGTGCTCGCGTTCGCGCTCACGCTGCCCGAGACGACGGCGGAGCAGCCCTGGGAGGATGACGTCGTCGTCAAGGTGCGCGGGAAGATCTTCGTGTTTCTCGGCCCCGACGACTCACGGCGCATGTCGGTCAAGCTGGCCGAGTCCCACGCCCACGCGCTCGCTGTCGACGGCGCGCAGCCCACCGGGTACGGGCTGGGACGAGCAGGATGGGTCACGGTGCCGTATCGGGCGGCCGGGGTCTCACTCGACGTCCTCCGTGACTGGATCGAAGAGAGCTACCGGATCGTCGCGCCCAAGCGCCTCGTCGCCGAGCTGGACGGCGCTACGTGAGGATCGCGTCGATCTCGGCGGAGGTGGGGAGCGAGGGTTGGGCTCCGTGGCGGGACGCCGCGAGAGCACCTGCTGCGCATGCGCGCTCCAGTGCCTCCGCGTAGCCCCTCTGCTCGAGCAGCGACACGAGCAGACATGCGGTGAACGCATCACCGGCCGCAGTACCGTCGACGGGGTCGATCTCGGGTGGCGCCGCGCGCGCTACCTCCTCGCCGTCCTCGAGGAGCACGGCGCCCTCGGCTCCGTGCGTCACCGCCAGGAGGCCGTCCTTGCGCACGACGGCTTCGAGCTCGAGCTCGTTCACGACCGTGAGGTCGGGATCGACAGCCACCGGTCGCGCAGGAGCCGCATTCAGGCAGAAGAGACCGGAGCACGCTTCCCACGCCGCCTCCACCGCCGTGTCCGATATCTCGAGCTGGCAGAGGACTGCGTCGTGCTCGGGGAGCACGCCGACCGCGACGTCCTCGTTGGCCCCGGGCGCGACGGCTATCTCCGTCTCGCCCGCAGTATCCACGAGGATCACGGCGATCCCGGTCGGCAGGCTCGACGGTATCAGCTCCAGCGCCACGCTTTCCGCGCGGAGCCCGGCGAGAGCTTCGTCCGCAAGGCTGTCGTCGCCGACGCCGCCGATCAACGTGACCTCGGCACCGAGCCGTGCGCATGCGACCGCCTGATTCGCGCCCTTCCCGCCCGGGTAGCGTGCGAACGTCGCGCCGGTGACCGTCTCGCCCGGCCGCGGAAGGCGCTCGCAGCGTGCAACGAGGTCGAGGTTGATCGAGCCGACGACGACGATGCGCGGCGTCAAGCCGCCAGGGCGCGGAGGTCGTCGACGGTCGACCCGAGCAGCGTGTCACGGAGGTCGAAGAGCCCCGCCCAGAGCGACGAGCGATCGGGGGGCGCCTCGAGCGTTGCGGCGGTCGCGAGCCCCTCGAGCGCGCGCACGAGGACGGCGAGCTCCAGGTAGACCGCGGCGACGCGGTTGGGGCAGGCATGCACCCCCGCGCGGTCGAGCACGGGACGCCACTCGACGAGCTCCGCCGCTCCAGGCCCCGCGTACCACGACCGCCCCTCGGCTCGCTCCGGCTCGAGCTCGAGGAGGTACTGCGAGAGCGGCCGCTCGAGCCCCGCTATCGCGGTCTCGACGCGGTCGGCAGCGCGACGTAGCGCAGCCTGGCGGCCGCCGGGCGTCGCGGGCACCGCGTCCCCCCTCCCCCAACGCTCGAGGAGACGGCAGAACGCGAGCGCCGCGGCTTCACAGGCCCGAAGCTGGGCCACGAGCCTCCGCGCCGTCAGCTCGCTCGCCGCGTGCCCTTCGATGACGACCTGCCAGCCCTGCATCAGACCTCGATCACGACGGGAAGCACCATCGGACGCCGCCGCGTGCGGTCGTAGACGATCTGCCCGACCGCGTCGTGGATGTGCTCCTGGAGGAGCTTGATCTCGGTCACGTGCCCGTTCGCGAGCTCGCGCACGACGCGATCCGCCTCCTCGCGGAGCTCGGACAGCAACTCCTCGGACTCGGCAAACCCACGCGCGATGAGCTCCGGTGGCGCGATCTCGCCGCCGTCCGACGTCGCGAGCGTCGTCACGACGATGAGCACACCGTCGTCCGCCAGCCGGCGACGGTCCCGCAGCGCAACGTCCTTGACGTCTCCGACACGGAGGCCGTCGACGAAGGTAATGCCGGCGTCGACCTTGTCGACAAGGCGCGCACCCCCGCGAGCGAGCTCGACGACGGATCCGTTCTCCGCGATGAGGATCCGCTCGGGCGGTACTCCTGCGTCGCGTGCGAGCTTCGCGTGGGCGGCGAGCATGCGGTATTCGCCGTGGATGGGCATCACGTGACGCGGCCGCAGCAGCGACAGCATCGTCCGCAGCTCCTCCTGGCAGGCGTGGCCCGAGACATGGACGGGTGCGATCTCCTCGTGCAGGACTTCCGCCCCGGCACGCGCGAGCTGGTTGATCGAGTCGTGGACGCGAAGCTCGTTTCCGGGGACCGGTTTCGCGGAGATGATGACGGTGTCTCCCGGCTCGACTGTCACCGAGCCATGGTCTCCGTAGGCGATCCGTGTCAGCGCGGACATCGGCTCGCCCTGGCTCCCCGTGCAGAGCACGAGAACCTGCTCGGGCGGCAGCGACGAAGCCTCGTCGGGGTTGACGATCGCGTCCTCCGGAAAGGACACGTACCCGAGGTTCCGCGCGATGTTGAGGTTCTTGCGCATCGAGCGGCCGACCACGACGACCTTGCGCCCACACTCGACCGCGACGTCGGCCGCCTGCTGCATGCGATGGATGTTGGACGCGAACGACGCGACGAGGATCTTCCCGCGCCGTAGCGGGAAGATGGAGCGGAAGGCTTCGCCGACGAGCCGCTCCGAGCCCGTGTTGCCCGGGCGCTCGGCGTTCGTCGAGTCGCCGAGGAGCAGGTCGACACCTCGATTTCCGATCTCGGCGAGCGTGCCGACGTCGGTCTTCAGACCGTCGACCGGCGTGTGATCGAGCTTCCAGTCGCCCGTGTGCACGACGCGTCCGGCAGAGGTCTCGATGACGAGCGCTGTCGAGTCCGGGATCGAGTGCGCCACGCGTACGAGCTCGACGCGGAACGGACCGAGCTCGAGCGGCGCGTCTCCGGGCGAGGCAGCGACGAGCTCTGCCTTCTGTGCGAGTCCGTGCTCGTCGAGCTTCGACTTCACGAGCGCGAGCGTCAGCGGGGTGGCGATCACTGCGTCGACGTCGACCTCTCGCAGGAGGTACGGCAGACCGCCGACGTGATCCTCGTGGCCGTGGGTCAGGATCACAGCACGTACGCGTCGGCCCTCGAGGTATCCGATGTCGGGCAGCAGCAGGTCGACGCCCAGGTGCTCGTCCCGCGGAAACGCGAGGCCGGCGTCGACGACGAGGATCTCGTCGCCGAGCTCGTACACGGTCATGTTCTTCCCGACCTCGCCGAGGCCGCCGAGCGGAATGATCCGCAGCGCGTCTGCCATGTCCTGAGTCTACGGACGTGCCGGTGCGGAGAGGTTACGCGGCGACCGGCGCAAGCAGTCCGAGACGCTCGAGGCATCCACGGACGGCGTCGCGCTCCTCGGGCGTTGCCTCGACCAGCGGCAGGCGGAGCCCGCCGACGTCGTGCCCCAGCAAGTTGAGCGCGCACTTGATCGCGATCGGGTTCGTGACGACACGCAGGAGCTCGATCGACGGAGCGAGCTCGCCGTCGAGCTCGCGGGCGCCGTCGATGTCGCCGGCGCGGAACCGGCGCACCATCTCCTTGACCTGCGGCCCGACGACGTGTGTGTGCACACACACGCCTCCGAGCCCTCCGAGCTCGAGGAACGGGAGCACGAGGTCGTCGTCTCCGGCGTAGAGGTCGAGACCCAGCTCGACGATCGCGCGAGCTTGCTCGAGGTCCGGGTTGGCCTGCTTGACGGCACGCACGGTCGGGATCTCCGCGAGCTGGGCAATCGCTTCCGTCTCGAGGTTGAGCACAACGCGAGCTGGGATGTTGTAGGCGATGATCGGGCGGTCCGAGACCGCGGCGATCTCCTCGAAGTGCCGGACGATCCCGCGCACCGGCGGCTTGTTGTAGTAGGGCGTCACCACGAGGAAGCCGTGGACACCGAGCTCGTGCGCTCTGGCCGTCAGATGCACCGAGTGCCCGGTCGAATTCGTTCCGGTGCCCGCCACGATGCTGGCGCGGTCGCCGACCTCGTCGAGTGCCGCCTCGTACAGCCCCCACCGCTCGTCGTCCGACAGCGTCGGCGTCTCACCCGTCGTCCCCGTCACCACGAGGCCGTCCGACCCGTTCTCCACCAGGTGGCCCGCAAGGGCACGAAACGCCTGGTAATCGACCGACCCGTCCGCCTTGAACGGCGTGACGATCGCCGTCAGGATCTCGCCGAGCACGACCGGGATCCTACCGAGCTGGAAAGGCAGGCACTCATGATCCGAGAGTTTCGGGACTTCCTCATGGGGGGCAACCTCGTCGAGCTGGCCGTCGCGTTCGTCATGGGCCTCGCATTCGCTGCGCTCGTCACCTCGTTCGTCGACGGTCTGATCATGCCCATCGTGGCGATGATCATCGGCAAGCCGGATTTCAGCGGGCTCACGTTCACCATCAACGACGCGGTCTTCCGGTACGGCGCGTTCCTCACCGCCGCAGTCACGTTCGTGACGACGGCAGCCGCGATCTTCTTCTTCGTAGTGAAGCCCATGGACGAGCTCAAAGCGCGCACGTCGACCGCGGACGACGCACCGAGCGACGAGGAACGTCGCCACCACGAGCTCATCGCGGCGATTCGCGAGAGTAGGAGCTAGGCGCGCGCGAAGAGGTCGTGCATCGCTTCGTCGAGAAACACGAAGCGGATCTCGTGGAACAGCTCCTCGCGCTCGCGAGCAGCGCTCACCGCAACAGGTGCTGCGAGGTCTGGTGGATAGCCGTAGATGCCCGTCGAGAGGGCTGGGAACGCGATGGTTCGGCAGCCGAGCTCCGCAGCCACCTCGAGCGCGCGGCGATAGGCGGAAGCAAGCAGCTCGGGCTCGCCCGCACCTCCCCCTTGCCACATCGGGCCGACCGCGTGGATCACGTAGCGTGCGGGCAGCCGACCCGCACCGGTCGCCCTCGCATCGCCGGTCGGGCACCCTTCGAGGGCTGCGCACTCCTCGAAGATCTCGTCACCGCCTGCCCTGCGTATCGCGCCGCACACGCCACCCCCAGGAGCGAGCGCCTCGTTCGCCGCGTTGACGATGGCATCGACAGGCTGCGTCGTCAGATCGCCGACGACGAACGTGAGACTCACAGCAGCGCGTCGAGCCCGACGGTCAATCCCGGCGCGAGCTCCTGCACGCGCTTCACAGCCAACAGCACACCTGGCACGAACGCCTCGCGCGACGTCGTGTCGTGGCGGATCGTGAGCGTCTCCCCCATGCCGCCGAAGATGACGTCCTGGTGGGCCACGAGGCCTGGAAGGCGGATGGAGTGGATCGCGGGGTCCGTCCCCATCCGCGCGGCCGTCGCCTTCGCCGTTCCCGACGGGGCATCACGCTTCGTCTCCGCGTGCAGCTCGACGATCTCGGAGCGCGGGAAGACTCTCGCCGCCTCTTCTGCGAAGCGCATCATCAGGACGGCGCCCTGGGCGAAGTTCGGTGCGTGGAAGCAGGGGACGCCCGCGTCGCGCGAGAGCGCGTCGACGGCGTCGAGGTCGAACCCCGTGGTGCCGATGACGACGGGCACGCGAGCTGCAAGGCACGCCTCGACGTTCCCCGCTACGGCCTCGGGTCCCGTGAAGTCGACCGCGACGTCACATCCGTCCGGCCCGACCATCCGAGCGTCGACGACCTCATGGCCTGCGCCGACAAGAGCCGGCGAGAGCACGCTGCCGACCTTTCCGGAGCCGCCGTACAAGGCGACTCGCATCAGGCTGCCTGCTCGAGCAGTCCCGGGTTGACGCGCCGCACCGCGGCCACGAAGAGGTCCTCGTCTTCGCCGACCCCCGCGACGGAGAGCTTGTCCGGCGAGAGCAGCGCAGCAGCGAGCTCCGAGATCTCACCTGCGGTCACGGCCTGCAGGCGTCGAACCACCTCCTCGGGCGTCAAGAGCGGCGTGCCGGAGATCGTCGACTTGCCGAGTCGCGTCATGCGAGCCGACGTCGACTCCAACGAGAGCAGGATGCGCCCCTTGAGGTACTCCTTCGCTCGCGCGAGCTCGTCCGCCCGCACGTTTCCGGACGCGATGTCGGAGAGCTCGGAAACGGTGATCTCGAGGCACTCCTCCACGTGCTCGGCACGTGTTCCTACGTAGATGCCGAGCTGTCCGGTATCCGTGTACTGCGACGAGTAGCTGTAGACCGAGTACGCGAGTCCGCGCTTGTCGCGGATCTCCTGGAACAGCCGGGACGATGCCGACCCGCCGACGATCGCGTCCATGAGGGACGCCGCGAACCGGCGGTCGTCCGTGTACGAGATTCCGGGCGCGCTGAGGCAGACGTGGTACTGCTCCGTGTCCTTCCGGCGGAAGCGGATGCCCGGGGCCGGCGGTCGCTGCAACGGCTTCCGCGCCGTCAGACCGGGACCCGCGACGGCGCCGTCGCGGCGCTCGGCAACCATCGCGACAAGCTCCTCATGGCGAACGTTTCCCGCGGCAGCCACGACGATCTGCTCCGGCCGGTACGCACGTCGGTGGTAGCCGAGGAGAGCCCGTCTCGAGACGCTCGAGATGACCTCTGCGTACCCGATCACGGGCCTGCCGAGAGGGTGCTGGTCAAAAACCGCCTCGGCGGCGATGTCGTGCACGAGGTCGTTCGGCGTGTCCTCGACCATCGCTATCTCCTCGAGGACGACCTCCCGCTCGGTGTCGACGTCGGAGAACGACGGCCGAAAGACCATGTCCGCCATGACGTCGATCGCCACCTCGCGCCGCTCGTCCGGCACGCGCGCGAAGACAACGGTGGTCTCGCGCGACGTCGCCGCGTTGAGCTCTCCGCCGAGCTCGTCGAAGACCTCTGCGATCTCCTGCGCCGTGTACCGCTCCGAGCCCTTGAAGAGCAGATGCTCGATGAAATGCGAGATCCCGGCACGAGGCTCGGTCTCGTCCCGCGAGCCCGCACCGATCCAGAATCCGAGCGCGATGGAGCGCAGACCCGGCAGACGCTCGGAGATGACGCGCTCGCCCGTGTCGAGCTCGGTCAGCTGGTGCTTGGCCACGCCGCGCGGATTGTAGGGGCCGGGCGGACCCGGCCCCTCGTTCCGGCCCTACGCGCGCTCTCTGGAGCGGCCGCGGTCGCGACCGCCACGCGGGCGCTCCTCGCGGGGCGGGCGCGGAGGTGCGTCCTTCGCGCGCTCGACCAGTTCCTCGGGAGTGACGAGCCCGCCGTTCTCATGCTTCGCGACGAGCTTGAGGCCGATGCGACCGCGCTCTTTGTCGACCTCCTGGACGAGGACGTCGACGACGTCTCCTCGATCCATGACGTCTTGGATGTGGGCGACGCGGCCCGGGCCCACGTTCGAGACGTGGAGTAGGCCGTCGGTGCCCTTCTTGAGCTCGACGAATGCACCGAAGTCGGTCGTCTTCACGACCTTCCCGGTGTAGGTGTCGCCGACCTCCGGGGACTTCGTGAGGGCGTGGATGGCGGATATCGCCGCCTCGCCCTTCTCGCCCTCGGTCGCGTACACGAGGATCGTCCCGTCCTCCTCGATGTCGATCTGGACGTCGAAGTCGCCCTCGAGCGCGCGGATCGTCTCGCCGCCCTTGCCGATGACCATGCCGATGAACTCGGGATCGATCTTGATCGTGGAGATGCGCGGCGCGTGCCCTGCCATCTCCGAGCGCGGCTCGGGGATCGCGGCGAGCATCGTCTCGAGGATCGCGATTCGCGCACGCTTTGCCTGCTCGAGCGCGGCCCGCATGATCTCCTGCGTGACGCCGGTGATCTTGATGTCCATCTGCAGGGCGGTGATCCCGTCCCGCGTGCCGGCCACCTTGAAGTCCATATCGCCGAGGTGGTCTTCGGCACCCTGGATGTCGGTGAGGATGACGTAGTCGTCGCCCTCCTTCACGAGCCCCATCGCGATCCCCGAGACCGGAGCCGCGATCGGCACGCCCGCATCCATGAGCGCGAGCGTCGAGCCGCACACGGAGCCCATCGACGACGAGCCGTTTGACTCGAGCGTCTCCGACACGAGCCGGATCGTGTACGGGAAGTCCTCGATCGGCGGGACGACCGCCTCGAGGGCCCGCTGCGCGAGCGCGCCGTGGCCGATGTCACGACGCTTCGGACCACGCATGAAGCCGGTCTCCCCAACCGAGAAGGGTGGGAAGTTGTAGTGGTGCATGTACCGGCGGTTCTGCTCGAGGGAGAGGTCGTCGATGCGCTGCCCCTCCTTCATCGTCCCGAGCGTGAGCAGGGTCATGATCTGCGTCTGGCCGCGTGTGAAGAGCGCGGAGCCGTGGGTTCGCGGGCTGACCTGCACCTCGGCCGACACCGGGCGGATCTCCTCTTCCGACCGACCGTCGGGCCGGCGCTTGTCGACCGCGATCTTCTTGCGGACGAGGTCCTTGTAGACCGCTTCGAAGGCACGCTTGACGTACTGCTTCGTGAGCGAGTCCTTGACGGCGGGCTCGTCCTCCTCGGCCGGCGTGGCGCCGACCGGGAACGGCAGTGAGATGTCCTCGAGGATCCGGTTCAGGAGCAGCTCCCGCTTGGCCGACTTGAGCTCCTTGGAGTCCTGCTCGGCGTCGGTCAACTCGCGGAGATCCGCAAGGAACTGGTCGCGGAGCGGCTCCTCGACGGCGCCCAGCCGGGCCTTCTCGAGGATCGCAGCGAAGCTCGCCCGAACCTGCGCCCGCTTCGTCATGTCCTCCTCGGTCGAGGTCATGGACACGGCCGGAGAGAGGCTTTCGACGAGCGCCTCGACGACCGTGCCGGCCTCCTTCACGCCGTGTTCGGCGATCGCGGCGCGAACGGTGTCTCCGTGAGCGCTCGTGAGCTCGTCCGTGAGCGCGACGTCGACCCACTTCGCCTTGCCGACCTGCTCCCGCAGGCTCTCGAGAGCTGCACAGATGGTCCGAATCTCGACGTGCGCGAGCTCGAGCGCCTCGAGGATCGTGTCCTCCGGCACCTGCTCTCCACCCGCCTCGACCATCGTGAGCGCCTCCGCGGTCCCGACGACGATGAGATCGAGGGACGACTCCTCGAGCTGCTCGAGCGTCGGGTTCACGACGAGCTCTCCTTCGAGCCGCCCGATGCGAACGGCCCCGATCGGGCCGAGGAACGGGAGCGGTGAGATCTGGAGAGCCGCCGAAGCGCCGTTGATGCAGAGGATGTCATGGGGCGTGACCAGATCGGCCGAGAGGACGGTGCAGATCACCTGCACCTCGTTGCGGAAGCCCTTCGGCCAGAGCGGCCGGATCGGCCGATCGATCATGCGGGCCGTCAGCGTCGCGCGCTCCGTCGCGCGTCCTTCGCGCTTGAAGAAGCCGCCCGGAATCTTGCCGGCGGCGTACATCTTCTCCTCGACGTCGACGGTCAGCGGGAAGAAGTCCGCGTCCGGCCGTGCATCAGGCCGTCCCACCGCGGTCGCGAGGATCATCGTCTCGCCGGAGCGGACGACGACGGCGCCGTCTGCCTGCTTGGCGAGCTTGCCCGTCTCGAAGACGATCTCCTGACCGCCCACGTCGACGGAAACCGTGGCGATGTGCCCGGCTTGCTGTGTGCTCATGTGAGGTATCCCTTCACCTTTCCGTTGTGTCGGAAGGTGGAGGTTTGAGTCAGTCCCGCTCCGCTTCCTCCGCGGGCCGGGGCTCGCTCAAACTTCCACCTTCCCTGTCTTCTGCCGCTTCGGAGCCTTACCGGCGGAGGCCGAGCTCCTTGATGAGGGCGCGGTATCCCTCGATGTCCTTTCTCTGGAGGTAGTCAAGAAAACGGCGTCTCTGGCCGACAAGCTTGAGCAACCCGCGCCGCGAATAGTGATCCTTCGGATGGGTCCGCAGATGCTCGGTCAGATCGTTGATCCGTCTGGTCAGGAGGGCAACCTGTACCTCTGCCGAACCAGTATCAGCAGGTCCCTGACCGTGTTTCGAGACGATTTCCAGCTTGACTTCCTTGGTGAGGCTCATGCATCTCCTCCTGATTGACGACTCCACAATCCCCGCCCCGCGTGAAGGAAGAAGCACGCCGGGGCCGCGACTGCGGCTCGGGGAAGGGTAGCAGCCGTGATTCGCTGGATCGCTCGCGCGCTTGCGATCGCCGTGTTCACGGTGATCGGCCTCGTCGTCCTCAACTTCGCCGAGCTGCTCGTTCCCGTGGAGCCCGACGACACGGCCTCGATGGCCAACACGGTTCCGGCCTGCGACGGACGCGTGCTCGCACAGGGCCTCTGGTACCGGCTCTTCGACCCCGGCCAGGGCGACGTCGTCGCCGTGCACGCGGCCGAGACGGCTGACGGCAAGATCATTCCCGACCGCGACGCAACGGACCGAACGCTCGTCCTCCGCGTCGCTGCAGGCCCCGGTCAGCGGATCGTCGGCAAGGACGGCACCGTCTTCGTCGACGACATCAAGTTCGACAACATCCTGACGAAGCCGTTCCCCGCGGTGACGGTCCCCAACGAGCAGTACTTCCTGCTCGGAGACAACCGCTCCGCAGCGATCGACAGCCGCACCTTCGGCCCCGTGCTCGGGAACGCCATCTTCGCCAAGACGTTCATGGTCTTCTGGCCTCTTCGCGACGTCACCTTCCGCCTGGGTCAGGAGTCCGGCGCGCCTCCCGGCCGGATCCACTGCGACTAGCCTGCGCCCATGAGGGCGGGAGTTGCGGCCGGGCATCCTGCCACGGTCGAGATCGGTGCCGAGATCCTCGCCGACGGCGGCAGCGCGGCCGATGCCGTGGTCGCGATGGCGCTCGCCTCCTGCGTCGCAGAGACCGTCTACAGCGGCCTGCTCGCCGGCTGCCACGCGATCGTGTTCGACGGCTCGCGCGTCTGGAACCTCGACGGCTTCGCGGCGGTTCCGTCGGAGAGCGCCGAGCTCACCGAGCTCGAGATCCCGTTCGGCGACGAGCCCGTTGTGTACGCCATCGGCCCGGCATCCTGCGCGGTTCCGGGGCTGCCGGCGGCACTCGGCGAACTCTCGCAGCGTCTCGGCCGCCTCCCGTGGAAGCGGCTCTGCGAGCCCGCGCTGGCGCTCGCACGCGCGGGCGTCACCCTCCCGGAGATGCACGCACGCTCCCTTCAGATGCTGGGCGACCTCTACTCTTTGGACCGCGGCGAGGGCCTCTTCATGCACGAGGGGAGACTTCTTCGAGAGGGTGAGGTTCTCCATCAGCCCGGCCTCGTCGAGACGGTCGAGGCACTCGCGGAAGAAGGAGCGGCGAGCGTCTATCGCGGATCGCTCGCAGAAGCGCTGCTCGGCGTCGACGGAGTCGTGCTCGCCGCCGACGATCTCGCGCGGTACACGGCGATCTGGCGTGATCCCGAGCTCGTGGACGCGATGGGCAGGCGCATTGCGACACGCGGGGGCCTTTCGGGCGTCCCGGAGCTCCTCCCGAACGTGCCGCGACTGGCCGGGTTGACGGCGACGGAGCGGGTGCTCGCACTCGTCGACCTCTTCGAGGCCCGCCCGGAGGGCGGCGAGCACACGACGAACATGGCGGCGGTCGACGTGCAGGGACGCGCGTGCGTTCTCACGCACTCGCTCGGCGTGGGCGCCGGCACCTGGCTGCCCGGCTACGACACGCAGCTCAACAACCTCCTCGGCGAGTCCGACATCGTCCACGGCGAGCCCCGACCGGGTGATCACCTGGAGAGCCGCATGGCGCCGTCGCTCGCCTTCGATGGAAACGGCCTCGAGCTCGCGATCGGCTCGGCAGGGGCCACCCGCCTCCGCACGGCGCTGACGACGGTCCTCGCGGCGATCCTCGACGAGGGTCTCGACGCCGAGACTGCTGTCGGCATCCCGCGCGTCCACCCCACGCTCGAGCTCGTGGACGCCGAGCCCGGTGTCGACGAGACCGCGCTCGTACAGCTCGAGGAGCGCGGTCATACGGTGCGGCGCTGGGAGCGCCTCCACCACTACTTCGGGGGCGTCAGCTGCGTGGGCAGAGCGGGCGCGGCCGGAGATCCTCGCCGCAGCGGCGCGGCGATCGTCCTCTGATCAGGTCAGAAGGAGCTTGTCGATCCGACGCCCGGCGATGACCATTCCGATGACGCCCATCGTCCCGAGATAGGCGATGTCGACAAGCAGGAGCGCGCTCACCGTCCCGGTCGTCAACGACCGGATGAGCTCGATCGCGTGATACAGGGGGAAGCAACGAACGAGCCACTGGATCGCCTCCGGGTACACGGAGAGCGGGTAGAAGGTCGCAGAGAAGAGGAACATCGGCAGCATCACGAGCTGGAGCAGCTCGAAGTTCTGCCAGCTCCTCATCCACGTGACGGCTGCGATTCCCGCACCCGCGAACGCGAACCCGATGAGGATGCACGCCGGCAGCGCGAGGATCGCCCACCACGAGTCGACGAGACCGAGGACCGTGATCACGAGGAAGAACGCGGTCGCGTACAGCATCGACCGCACGACCGCCCACATCGTCTCGCCGACGGCGACGTCCCTAGGACCGACAGGCGTGGCGAGGATCGAGTCGTACACCTTCCCGTAGCGCAGCTTCCAGAACACGTTCGTCGCGTCGTAGAACGCGCCGTTGGTCGCTGAAGACGCGAGGAGCGCCGGAGCCACGAACGCCGCGTACTCGAGCGACTGCCCGCCGATCGACACCGTCACGTTGCCGACCGCCTGGAGCGGGTACACGAAGAAGAAGAGGTAGAAGAGCGGCTCGAAGAACCCCGAGAAGAGGATCATCCAGGTCCGGCGGTAGACCATCGCGTTCCGCTCGACGATGAGCAGGCCGCCGATCGTCGGACGTGCGGGTGTCGAAAGCCGCGCGCGTGCAACGAGCTCGCTCATGGGCTTGTCTCCAGCCCACGAGCGCTCATACGAGGAGCCGCCTTCGGTACGTGTACAGCGCGGTTGTGACCCCGACGACGATGAACGTGAGGAGATACGCGATGTGGAGAAGCGCGAGCGCCGGCTGCACGTCCCCGAGGACGAGCATCCGGCAGAGGTCGACGCCGTGCCACAAGGGCGTGAGGTAGGCGACGAGCTCGAGGGGCAGCGGCAGCCGGTCGATCGGGAAGAACGTTCCCGAGAAGAGGAACATCGGGAGGATCACGAATCGGAAGATCGCGACGAACGACGCCTCGTTCTGCGTACGAGCCGCCCAGGCGGCGATGAACGTCGAGTAGGACAGCCCGACCATCACTGCGACCGGGATCGCAAGCACTCCGAGCGGCGACTCGACACCGCCGAAGGCGACGATGACGACGAAGTACACCGACGCGGTCGTGAACATCCGGGAGGCGAAGAACGCCTGGTGCGCGACGACGACGTCGCGAACGCGGAGCGGCGTCGCCAGCATCGCGTGGTACTGACGCGTCCACTTGATCGCGGAGAGCACCGGCCAGCTCGCTTCGAACGAGCCCATCTGCATCGCCGTCGCGGCCAGCAAGCCCGGTGCCACGAACACGAAGTAGTCGTACGTGTGACCCCGGTACGTGATGTCGCCGAGGAACGCGCCCATTCCGACGCCGAGTGCCAGGAGATACACGATCGGCGTGACGACGCTCGACACCATCGTCGCGCGCCAGACCCGCCTGTACTGGGCGAAGAAGAACTCGTACGGACGGGCGATCAGCGCGAGCGACGTCATTCGATCAGGCTCCGCCCGGTCAGGTGGAGAAAGACGTCCTCGAGCGTGCTCCGCCGCACGAGGACGCTGTCCGGAACAAGGCCGCGCTCGTGCATCTGGTGGGACGCGGCGTCGCCGTCGTCCGTGTACAGCAGGACGCGGTCGGGTAAGGGCTCGATGCGGCTCACAAGACCGTCAGTCCAGTAGCCGAGATCGTCCGGCGCGTGGTCGTCGAAGCGCAACTCCACGACCTCGCGCGTCGAGAACCGCTCGATGAGCTCACGCGGAGAGCCTTCTGCGACGATCTTCCCCTTGTCCATGACGACGAGCCGATCGCAGAGCTGCTCCGCCTCGTCCATGTAATGCGTGGTCAACAGCAGGGTGACACCCTGTCGCTTCAGGCGGTACAGGCGATCCCACACGACATGCCGAGCTTGCGGGTCGAGCCCCGTGGTCGGCTCGTCGAGGAGCAGCACCTCGGGGTCGTTGATGAGCGAGCGCGCGATCGTGAGCCGCCGCTTCATCCCCCCCGACAACGGCTCGACGCGGTCGTTGGAGCGCTCCGTCAGCTCGACGAACTCGAGTAGCTCGTCGGCCCGTGCGCCGAGGTCCCTGCGCGAGAGGCCGAAGTAGCGCCCGTAGATGATGATGTTTTCGCGCACCGTCAGCTCCATGTCGAGCGTGTCGAGCTGAGGGACGACTCCCAGACGGCCGCGAATCTTGACGCCGTCGCGCGCTGGGTCGAGCCCGAACACCGTGAGCGTCCCATCGCTGATCGGTGAGACGCAGCCGATCATGCGCATCGTCGACGTCTTCCCCGCTCCGTTCGGCCCCAGGAACCCGAACGCCTCGCCTCGCTGGAGGTCGAAGTCGATCCCGTCCACGGCGACGAAGTCCCCGAAGCGCTTGACGAGGTTGCGCGCGTGGATCAGTGGTAGCCCGTTGCCGCTCGCCACGGGCGCAACGTTAGTTATCGGTGATCGGCGGCCGACGAGCCCGCTGGGTTGCCTCGACGTCACGGGCGATCTGCTCGACGAGCGCCTCCTCGCTCTCGAAGACAGCCTCGTCGCGGAGCCGCTCCCAGAGCTCGACGACGAGTCGCTTCCCGTACAGGTCGCCTTCGAAGTCGAGGAGGTACGGCTCGATGCGACGTTCGGTTCCTCCGTAGTGCGGATTCGTCCCGATCGAGATCGCTGCGTGATGCCCGAGCGCGAGACCGGCGTAGATGCCATAGCTCGGGCAGGCCAGGTCGGGCTCGAGCCGCAGGTTCGCGGTCGGATAGCCCAACGTCCCGCCGCGCTGGTCGCCGGTGACGACCACGCCGTCGAGCTCGAATGGGCGACCGAGCATCTCTGCGGCGCTCTCGACGTCGCCGTCGGCCAGCGCGGCGCGGATGGCGGTCGACGAGACCCCGGCGAGCTCGGGTACGACAGCGACCGCGAACCCGAGCCGCTCGAGGAGCGCGAGATCACCGGAGCGACGGACGCCGAAGCGAAAGTCCTCTCCCGCGACGATTACCTCCGCTCCGATCGCATCGAGGTACCGATGGGCGAACTCCTCGGGCGTCAGCTGCTGGAGCGCCGATGTGAAGCCTGCGACCAGCACGTCCGCGGCGCCCGCCTCCACGAGGAGCTCGACCCGGCGGTCGAGCGTCGTGAGGAGGTCGACCTTGTTCCCGAGGGCAATGCGCGGATGAGGGTCGAACGTGATGACGGTGGGCTCGAGACCGGTAGCCCGCACCGCCGCGATGACCGCGCGATGACCGCGATGGACACCGTCGAAGCTCCCGATCGCGACGGCACGCGGCCTGGCATCCAGCTCCGAGGGATCGCGTACGACGCTCACGCGAGCCTCGCGAGCGCCTCATCGGGCGGAATGATGTGCTCGGGATCCGCCTCGCCGACGTCGAATGGGCCGATCTCCGTGCGCCGGAGCGATGCACAGTGCCCCCCGAGTGCGTCGGCGATGGAGCGGATGTACGTCCCCGACGACACGAGCAGGTCGAGGCGCGCTCGGCCGTCGGTGTAGCTCTCGAGGGTGAGCTCGTGGACGTGCATCGTGCGAACGGGCATTTCGACCGCGACGCCGCGCCTGTGCAACGCGTACGCGCGCTGACCGTCGATCTTGACCGCCGAGGCCGCCGGAATCGGCAGGTCGACCGGTCCGTGCAGGTCGTCGAGAGCCTCGGTCAGGTCCTCGAGGGACGGTGGCTCGTGGTCGTCGAACCGCTCCCCGTCGACGTCCCCCGTCGTCGTGCGCGCGCCCAGGTCGATCTCGGTCACGTAGCGCTTTGCGAGGCGCATGAACTGCCCCTGGAGCCGCGTCGCGCCGCCCGAGAGGAGGATCAGCAAGCCCGTGGCGAACGGATCGAGCGTCCCTGCATGACCGGTGCGTGCCTTCGTACGGCTTCGGATAGCGGCAACGATCGCGAACGACGTCGGGCCTGCAGGCTTGTCGACGAGGATGATCCCGCTCGGGTGGAGCGCGCGGGGAGGCACCCGTTACCCCGACGCCGCCCCGACCTGTGCGGCGACCTCCCGCACGATGAACTCCGTGAGCTCGTCCACCGAGAGGTCGCTCGAGAAGCCGGCAGCCTCGCGATGCCCGCCGCCGCCCGACTTCCGTGCGATCGCGCTCACATCGACCTCGTCCACCGACGAACGGAGCGACACCTTTCGGGTCGGGCCGCCGTCCCGTGGCGGCTCGCGTATCAGCGCCGACACCATCGAGCCCTCGACCGAGCGCAGCACGTCGATGATCCCCTCCGAGTACGGCTCGGTGGCCCCGACCGCCTCGAAGTCCCCGCGGAGGAGATGCGAGACGACGATCTCGCCCCCTTCGAGTACATGCGCGCGCTCGAGCGCTCGAGCGAGCAGCTTGAGCTTCGCGAACTGGACGTTCTCGTACACGCCCTGGAACACGCGGTGCACGTCCGCTCCTGCCTCGACGAGCTCTGCCGCGAGTCGGAGCGCCCTCGGCGTGGTGTTCGCGTACTGGAAGCGCCCCGTGTCCGTCACGAGCGCGATGTAGAGCGCCTCCGCGATCTCGGGTGTGAGCGCGACGCCGAGCTCGTGGAGGACGCCCGCGAGCACTTCGCCCGTCGAGGAGGCGTCCGCGACGATCAGGTTCACGTCGCCGAAACGTGGGTTGTCGTGGTGATGGTCGATGTTGACGGTGAACCGTGCCGCGTCGACGATCCCGGGCTCCCCTCCCACTCGCCCGGCGCTCGCGCAGTCGAGCGCGACGAGCACGCGCTCGCCCAGATCCGCGGGAGGTGCCCGGAGCAACCCTTTCTGCTCGAGCTCGAGGAAGCGGTACTCACCGGGGAGCGGCGCCTGGCCGCCGAGGAACATGACAACGTCCTTACCGAGCTCCGCGAGCGCGAGGCCCATGCCGAGCAACGAGCCGAGCGCATCGCCGTCGGGTGCCTCGTGCGAGGTGACGGCAAAGCGGTCGTTCTCGCGAAGGGCGGCGGCCACCGCCTGCATGTCAGTCTGGCTCGACATCGGGCTCCGAGGGCGCGAGCTCATCGATCAGCTGCGTGAGCCGGACTCCCCTCTCGATCGCGGAATCGTATTCGAAGGTCAAGACGGGTGTCCGCCGGGTGCCCAACTCGCGCGCAACCTCTGCCTGCAGAACGCCGTGCGCCGACTGGAGACCTTCGAGGGTGCGCTTGCGCGTCTCGTCGTTCCCGAAAACGCTCACGAACACCTTGGCCTGCGAGAGGTCCGTCGTCGTCTGGACACCCGTGACCGTCACGAACCCGATCCTCGGGTCCTTGAGGCTCGGGACCGCGTCGGAGAGCACCTTACGTACGGCCTCGTTGACCTTCCTCCGACGATCAGCGCTCGCCAGGGACGACCACCTCCCGGTCCGCGCGAAGGAGCTCCCACTCCTGCGATCCGAGGTAGCGCTCCATTGCGTCGAGGAGCGACCGGAGCTCCGAGTGCTCCCGCGTCGCGCACGCAACCGCAAGGGTCGAGCGCTGCCACAGGTCGTGATGGTCGACCTCCGCGACGGACGCCCCGAAGCGCTCGCGTAGCTGCGCCTTGGCCGATTTCACGTACTTCCGCTTGCCTTTGAGCGATCCCGACTCCGGGAAGTGGAGCTCGACGGTGAGGATTCCGACGTAGCCGGTCGCCACGGCGCGCGCGTTACTCGTCGTCTGCGGCGGGTGGCGCTGCGGCGACGACAGGCGTGTCGAGGTCGGTGCGCTCCACCTCGCGTGTCTCGTACGCCTCGAGCACGTCGCCTTCCTTCACGTCGTTGAAGCCGTCGAGCAGGATGCCGCACTCGAACCCCTCGCTCACCTCGCGCACGTCGTCCTTGAACCGCTTGAGCTGGGCAATCGACGTCTCGTGGATGACGGTGCCGTCGCGGACGACACGGACACGCGCGCCGCGGCGAACGACACCGGTGGTGACCATGCAGCCTGCGATCGTCCCCAGGCGCGAGACTCGGAAGAGCGCCCTGACCTCGGCCTCGCCCAGCGTCTCTTCGGTCTCGACCGGCGAGAGCATCCCGACGAGGGCCTGCTGGATGTCCTCCGTGAGTTGGTAGATGACGCGGTACGTCCGGATGTCGACGCCTTCGCGCTCCGCAAGCGCACGCGCATCTGCGCTCGGCCTGACGTTGAACCCGACGACGAGCGCATCCGATGCCGACGCGAGGTTGACGTCGTTCTCCGTGATGCCTCCGACGCCGGTGTGGATCACGCTGACGCGGACTTCGGGATGCTGGATCTTCTGGAGCTCGCCGAGGAGCGCCTCGACGGAGCCCTGCACGTCGCCCTTGAGCACGATGTTGAGGTCCTGGATCTCGCCGGCCTGCAGGTCCGTGTGGAGCGTCTCGAGGGAGACGCGACGGCGGGGCCGCTGCGCGAACTGCTCGCGGCGCAGCCGCTCCGCGCGCACGTTCGCGAGGTGCTTCGCCTGCCGCTCGTGCTCCACGACGCGGACGAACTCCCCGGCCGTGGGTGGATGGTCGAAACCGAGCACCTCGACGGGCTCGCCCGGCTTCGCCTCCTTGACTTTCTCGCCGCGGTAGTCGTAGAGGGCGCGCACCTTGCCCGAAGCATCGCCGGCGACAGCTGCATCGCCGACCCGGAGCGTCCCACGGTGCACGAGTACAGTCGCGACCGGACCGCGACCGACGTCGAGACGCGACTCGATCACGACGCCCGAGGCCTCGGCACCCGGGTTTGCGCGGAGGTCGAGCTCCGCGTCGGCGACGAGGAGGATCTTCTCGAGCAGATCGGCAAGGTTCTCCTTCTGCTTCGCGGACACGGCAGAGAACTGCGTCGTGCCTCCCCAGTCCTCCGGCTGCAGGCCCTCGGCGGCGAGCTCGCTCTTGACGCGGTCGACGTTTGCATCGGCGACGTCGACCTTGTTGACGGCGACGACGATCGGGACGTCGGCGGCCCGGGCGTGCGAAATCGACTCCTTCGTCTGCGGCATGACGCCGTCGTCGGCGGCGACGACGAGGACGGCGATGTCCGTCACTTTCGCGCCGCGCGCGCGCATCGCCGTGAAGGCCTCGTGGCCTGGCGTGTCGAGGAACGTGATCCTACGACCGTCGACCTCGGCCTGATACGCGCCGATGTGCTGCGTGATCCCGCCCGCCTCCGTCTCGACGACGGCGGCCTCCCGGATCGCGTCGAGGAGCGTCGTCTTGCCGTGGTCGACGTGCCCCATGATCGTGACGACCGGCGGCCGCGGGGCGAGGTCCGACTCGTCGTCGTCGTACGCGGCAGGCTCGAGCTCCTCCTCGGCGGCATGCTTGATCGTGATCTCCCGCTCGAGCTCGGAGCCGATGACCTCGACCTCCTCGTCGGAGAGCGACTGCGTCGCGGTCCGCATCTGGCCGAGACCCATGAGGATCTTGATCAGCTCGGGCATCGGAACGCCCAGAGCCTGGGAAAGGTCCTTGACCGTAACGCCCGACTCGACCGTGATCGGCCCGGACGGAGGCGGAGCCGGCGCCTGGCGTGGCTGAGGCGGCGCGCTCGAGCGATCGCGCGCCTGGCGGCCTGCGCTACGCCCTCCGCCGCCCTCGATGACGACGCGCCGCTTCCGCCCGCCGGTGCCTCCCCGCGGGCGGATCGGGCGATTCGGTCCTTTGCGTCCGTCTGCCATCGACGTTCAGTCTAGAACCGCGCGAGGCTCACGCACTCTCGCGACTCTCCTCCGGTACCTCCTCTTCGAGCTCCTCGACGACCGCTTCGGCCTCCGCGACCACCTCGAGCTGCTCCTCGGCCTCGGCGACTTCCTCGAGCTCTTCCGCTACCTCTACGAGTTCCTCCAGGTCTTCCTCGGCCTCTACGACTTCCTCCACGACCTCGGCGACCGCAACGGCCTCGCCGGCGTCCTCGCCGAGCGATGCATCGTCGACGTCCTCCTCGGACGGCTCGCCGGCGTCCGCGGCGGCGGCCGCGTTGACGAGTGCCTGGTGCGCCGGCACGCCGCAGTAGCGGGAGCCCGGAAGCGCGGCGTTCGGGCAGCGCTTGCCGTTCGAGAGCACCGCGGCACAGCGACCGGAGAACTCCTCGCCGTCCTCGGTGCCGGCGTACGCGTGCTCTGCCTCGGCCTGGGCGAACTCCGCCTCGGACTGGATGTCGATCTTCCATCCGGTGAGGCGCGTCGCAAGGCGCGCATTCAGCCCTTCCTTGCCGATCGCGAGCGCAAGCTGGTCATTCGGGACGATGACGGTCGCTTCCCTCGTCTCGTCGTCGATGTAGACCTCGCGCACACGAGCCGGGGACAGCGCCTTGGCGACGAATCGCGCCGGCTCCGTGTTCCACGGGATGATGTCGATCTTCTCGCCGCGAAGCTCCGAGACGACCATGCGCACGCGGGAGCCGCGAGGGCCGACGCACGCGCCGACGGGGTCGACACCCTGCATGTGCGACTCGACCGCGATCTTCGACCGGTAGCCCGGCTCGCGCGCGACTCCGCGGATCTCGACGAGACCATCGGCGATCTCGGGTACCTCGAGCTCGAAGAGAGCGCGAATCAGCTCGGGGTCACGGCGCGAGAGGATGACCTGCGGCCCCTTGGTGCCGGAGCGAACCTCGGCGATCACCGCCTTGATCCGGCTTCCCTGCTCGTAGCGCTCTCCGTCGACCTGCTCCGAGCGCGGCAGCAGCGACTCGACGCGCCCGAGATCGACGAGGACGTTGTTGCGGTCGCCTGCCTGCTGGACGATGCCCGTCACGACCTCGCCCTGACGGTCGACGTACTCCTCGTACATGATGGCCCGCTCCGCCTCGCGAATCCGCTGCTGGATGACCTGCTTTGCGGTCTGCGCGGCGATGCGACCGAAGTTGTCAGGCGTGACGTCTGCCCGCTTGATCTGGTCGGGCGGAACCTGCGACCAGTCGAGCTCGAGGTCCTCGTCGGTGATGAGCGTGTGCTGACGCTCTCCCGTCTCCTCCTCGAGCTGCTCCAGCTCGCTGATGCGAGCCTCGCGCGCCTCCTCGACGAGGCGGGTCTCGATGTCCCCGGGAATCTCGATGCCGAACACGCGGAATTCGCCCGCGGTGTCGAGCTTCACCTCCGCGTGTCGTGCCGCACCCGGCGTCTTCCGGTAGGCGGCCCGGAGCGCATCCTCGAGCGCAGTGATGAGCACGCCTTCCTCGATGCCCTTCTCCTTCTCGATGGCCTGGATGCCTTCGATGATCTCCTGGCTCATGTCGTCAACCTCTCGTCGATCAGATTGGCCCGCACGATCACGTCGTACGGGATGCGAACGTCACCGTCTGCCGTCTCGAGCGTGACGGCGTCGTCGTCGGCCTCGATCACGAGGCCTCTGAGTCGATGCTTCTTCCCGCCTTCCCCGCGGACGGCGATACGGCTCCCGAGCGCGCGTGTGAAGTGCTCGGGCTTGCGCAAGGGCCGCGCCGGCCCGGGAGAGGACACGTCGATCGAGTACTCGGACCGATACGCGTCGAGCACGCGCGTCACGCGCTCGCACAGCGCGTGGTCCACGCCGTCCGGATGATCGACGAAGACGCAGAACCGGCTCGGCGAGACGAGCTCGACGGCGAGAACTTCGACACCGGGTACGCGCGCTTCGACCGCTGGTGCGATCTCGTCCTGCAGCGTCCGTTCTCTCGCGAAGGTCGTCGTCATCTTCCTCTCAACAAAAATGGGCGCGGCGCGCCCATTTCGTGAAGCCGGTGAAATGTGGTGGAGGAAGGATAGCACCGCTGGGCTGCCCTCACCCGAGCGAAGCGTGCACCGAGCTCACACGCCTCTCAGGCGTCGAGGACGATCGTCACCGGCCCGTCGTTCACGATCGAGACCTCCATGCGGGCACCGAAGACACCGCGTCCGACAGGTACTCCGGCGTCCTCGAGCACATTGCAGAACATCTCGTTGAGCGGTTCGGCATGTGCGGGCGGCGCGGCCCCGGTGAGGCTCGGACGGTTCCCCTTTTCGTGTCCACAATGAACGCGAACTACTCGGAGAGGGATGTCGCGAGCTTCCGGCGATGCGGCCCTATCTGATCTGGACGCGAGTGCCGTTGACGACCACGTATACGAATAGGCTCCGGACAGCCCTCGACGTGGTCAGGTTGATATCGAACGAATGCCCCGGTGCTAGGCGCGTCTTGCACTCGGCGCGGTACTGCCAGACGAACGTTATGCCGTTGGAGCCGCCATCCCGTGCGACGACGCACGGCTTGCTGGCCGCAGTGATGGTCGGCTTGGCGGATCGTCCCGCAACGACGACGAAGTTCCGATACGTCACCCGGTCGTGGTTAACGATGTGGACGAGACGGGACGTTGGCGAGGGCGACGTGACGGTGGCGGTGACTTTGGGCGCAGCCGCCGTCGCGCCAGCGACAAGTCCAACTGCGGAAAGGAATAGACACGCGCTTGTGAGACGAAGCACAAGGAGAGTCTTCCGCAACGCCCCGACGGTTGTCAACGTGGAAGCCTGCGCCCTGGGCCTATGTGTCGAGGACGATGGTGACCGGTCCGTCGTTCACGAGCGAGACCTCCATCTTCGCGCCGAAGACGCCGGCCTGGACGGGCACGCCCTCGGCGCGCAGCGCTTCGCAGAACCGTTCGTACAGGGGCTCGGCTACCTCGGGGCGTGCTGCCTTCGAGAAGTCAGGTCGAGTTCCCTTCTGGCGCTTACTATCGGCAAGCAACGTGAACTGGCTCACGACGAGCGCCTCTCCGCCGACGTCGAGGAGCGAGCGGTCGAACCTACCCTCGTCGTTCTCGAAGATCCGAAGCCCGCCGATCTTGCCCGCCAGGCGCTCCGCCTCCGCGGCCGTGTCGCCTGCCGCCACGCCGAGCAGGACGACGGAACCGCGTCCGATCTCCGCCACGATCCGCCCGTCCACGGCGACTGCTGCGTGCGAGACGCGCTGGACGACCGCGCGCATCGCTACTCGAGCGGATCCCGGTCGCTCGGTGGGCGAGGACGCAGCGAGCGCGCCAGCTTGATGTGCGGCGTCGCGTCCTCGCGCCGACCCTGATTGACGAGCGCACGGGCGAGCGCGTAATGAGCGAACTCGTCCGCCGGCGAGAGCTCCACGAGCGCGCGGAACTCGGTCTCCGCCTCCCTCCAGCGGCCGATCCGGAAGTAGGCGATGCCGAGCGCCTCCCGGATCGACCGTGAGCTGGGCTCGGCCTTCTTCGCCTTCTCGAGCGGCACCGTGGCCTGTGCCGCCATCCCGTTGCGCAGGTGGCTGCGGCCGAGCTGGAAGAGATCGTAGGTCTCGGTCATTCGATTCCGGTCGCGCGCAGCGAGCGCACGGACACGAACCCGCGCAACCGCGCTCGCACGGACAGCCCGTCGCGAGCCGCGCGCAGCAATCGCCGGAGCTCCTCGCGCGAGGCTCGCGCACCCTGCTCCGCCGTCGCAGGCGGTCCGTACCGAGCCCGGGCGACCGCTGCCGTGAAGGCACGCCCGTCGAGACCAAGCTCTCCGTGCACAGCCTCCTGGAGCGCCGTAAGACCGCCGTTCGGCGGAAGAGCCGCACCCTGATCGCGGAGGTATCCCTCGAGCTCTCGCCGGCTCGCAGACGCGACGCGGCGTGGGTCACGCGTCATGTACGCCAGGCGACGAAGGACGGCCTTGCCGATCCCGACCAGAAGGATCCAGACCGCGGCCAGGATCAGCGCGACACCAATGAGCCAGGGGCCACGATCGGACGGCGAGGACGTCGTCGAGCCGAGGTCACTCACGTCGGGGGGGCGCGAGCGCGCCGGGGCGAAGTCTCTGCGGTCACCCCGGCGAAGTGCCGCGACGGCGGCCTTCGACTTCGACGCGAACGAGTATCCACCCCCGAGGTTCCCTCGTCCGGGCGTCGGATCGAACGGTATCCACCCGAGTCCGGCGAACCACACCTCGACCCAGGCATGCGCTTCGTGGTCGGTGACGACCCAGGTGTCGCCGTCTCGCGTGCCGCTCGTGAACCCGACGGCGACCCGCGCCGGGACACCGAGCATCCGCAGCATGAGCGCCATTGCTCCGGCGAAGTGTTGGCAGTAACCCGCTTTCGTACGGGTCACGAACGTGAGAAGCGGCGGCCCGCCAACCTTCGGCGGCGACTCGTCGTAGCGGAACCCACCCGTCTGCCGGAACCACGACTCGAGCGCGAGTACGGCGTCATACGGAGTCTTCGCCCTTCCCGCTACGCGCCGGGCGACGTCGTACATCGATTCGTGCCACGCGTAGCCGGCATATGACGGGTCTCGCAGGAATGCCCGCATCGCACGATCGCGGCGTGGCATGTCGAACGCAGGGAACACGCGTCCGTCCACTTCCAGGAAGCGGGCGAGGACGGCCGGGTGGCGGATCGGCGCGTTCGCGAGGCTGCGAGGGGACGGATCCGGCGCAAAGCTCCAGATCGTGTACGTCTCCCCGTTCGCGACCGGGTTGCGGACGCGGAGCACGCCGTCGGAGAGGAGGAACACCGTGCCGATCCTGTGGGCGTCCAGGCCGACCGGCGTGCCTGCCGCAGCGAGGTGGTCGTCGACCAGAGCCTCGACGCGCACGCGCTGCTCGAGCCAGTTCCGCGGGTTCGCCGCACGCTCGGGCGTGAGCTCCGCGAGCTGGAGCTCGTGAGTGTCGGGATCGACCTGCTGCAGCCAGAAGAGATCCTCGCTCCAGTTCGCGCCGGTGAAGCGGTCGAGCGTGGTCGTTCGCCAGTAGTGCGGTTCCGGAGGCCCGTCGATCTTGAGCACAACGGTCTTCACGGGCGGGAAGCTGATTCCGTCGTAGTTCGAGTCCCAGACGAACCTCACCGCACTCGCCTTGTGCGCGGAGCCGCCGAGGTCCCAGGATTCCCAGTCGAATGCGGCGCTGCGCCCGAGCGCAGTGGCCGACGATGCCGCACCGGCGCCAACCACCACCAGACCGACGATCGCGGCTCCCACGCCGAGCGTCCTGAGCGAGCTCGCCCTGAGGATCAGCGGGATCGCGAGCGCGGCGGCGAGCGCCAGCGTCCCGAACGCGACCGCATCCCCGCCGCCGATGGTCGCCGGCCAGCCGACCCCGGCCACCGTTACCGCCGAAGCCGCGAGCGGATGGCGGCGCGCCACGAGCAACGCGGTTGCGAGCGTGAATCCGAAGACCGCACACAGCACGAGCGAGTGCATCTCCGGGTTCCGGATCGGCACGAACGGCAGAAAGACGCCGTAGAAGTCCACGATCCCCGTTCCGGCGTCGCGGAGCATGGGTGCGAGGACGCGCTCGTCGCGGAACGGCAGAAGCTCCCACGGTTGCGCGCCGAAGGCGAGCCACGCTGCTCCGACCGAGCTGACGGCAAGCGCGGACACCCGCGGCACCCCCGGCCGCACGAGCGCCGGAACGAGAGCAAGCAATCCGATCAGCAACGCGTCTCGCGTCCCCCTGGGTCCTCCAGGCTCGACCAGGCGGCGACGAAGGCCAGCGCCGCGGCGATCGAGGCGATGAGCGTCCTAGCCATCCGCGACCGCCATCGCCGGCGTTCGTGCCGACAGCACGGACCCCAGGTCGTCCCCACGTCGAACGACGGCCACTGGCACACCGTTGGCCGCGAGCCGCAGCACACCGGTATCCGCGCGCGTGGGCCGCGCTGCGAAGCTCGCAGCATCGATCCAGACCACGGAAACGAGTCGGCGCGCCGCCGCGCCGAGCACTGCCGTGAACGCTGCGGGATCGAGCGCCGCGGTCACGATCGTGAGCTCCGCGCCCCCGGCGACCGCACCATCAGAGCTCAGGAACCGGGCGAGCGGGTACCGCGCATCGGGCATCGCAGCTGCGAGCGCAGTGACGGCGGCGCCGACCTCGAAGTCCGCCGTGCGAACCACGGTGTGCCCCTGAGCGGTCGTGACGAGGGTCGCCGAGCGTCCGCGGGTTGCATGTGCCTGGAGGATCGAACCGGCCGCCCGAACCGCCACGTCGAAGCTCGAGTCCGGAGGGACGCCAACTGCTCCTCTCGGATCACAGTCGAGCAGCACGACCGCACCGTCGTGGGCGGTCTCCTCGAGCTCCTTCACCATGAGCTGCCCGCGCCGCGCAGTCGTGGGCCAGTGGACTCGACGGAGAGACTCCCCCTGCTCGTACTCCCGGACCGAGTGGAAGTCGAAGCCGGCGGACCGGCGCAGGAGCAGGCGCCTTCCATCGCCCGTGAGGCGACCCGCGTCGGAGAAGAACCCGTCGAGCGTGGTAAGGCGCGGGCGGACGACGAGGGTTGCCTGCTCGCACGCGACGGAGGGTGTCACGGAGACGAGCCCGAGAAGGTCTCCGATCGCGGCCTCGACGTCAGTGACGGTGTGGACGCCACGGGCGAGCACGCCGAGGTCGACCTCGGCCCTGAGCGTGCGTCCATGCCCACGAAAGCTCCAGTCACGTGGGCCGAGGCGACCCACCGTTGCCCGAGCTGTCGCGGACCCGAGGAGAATCCGAGATGCACGGTGGAGCTCGGCGACGATTCGGACGCGATCGCCTTCCGTCGCCGGCGCGGGCGTGGGCTCGAGCGAGAGGGTCACGGGCGTCTCCGCGAGCCATCTCCACACCCACGTCACGGCCGCCGCGAACAGGAATCCGATGCCGACGACGCCGAGCGGGCGCGATCCGGTTGCGACCGCCGCGGCGAGCGCCACGGCTCCGAGACCGAGGCCGCCGCGCCAGGCGCTCATCGCGGGCTCGGGGCCTCTGCGAGCGCACGCGCGATCGCGTCCTCGCCCCGTACGCCGGCCGCACGCGCCTCGGGCGCGACGATCACTCGATGTGAGAGCACGACGACCGCGACCGCCTGGACGTCCTCGGGCACGACGAAGTCGCGCCGCTGCGCAGCCGCGCGGGCCTTCGCCATCCGCAGGAGCGCGATCCCGGCTCGCGGGCTCGCACCGAGCGCGAGCAGCGTCGCTCTCGCGCGTGTGCCGGAGGATCGTCACGACGTACTCGCCGACGCTCTCCTCGACGTAGACGGCACGTGCGGCGTCGATCGCCGCGAGGAGCTCGTCGCGGTCGGCGACCGCCTCGAGCGCGTCGAGCGGTGGCGCGGTCGTCTGCTCGGCGAGCATGCGCGCCTCCTCGCCCGAGGGCGGATAGCCGAGGGAGAGCCGCGCCGTGAAGCGGTCGAGCTGCGCCTCGGGCAGCGGATACGTCCCCTCGTACTCGATCGGGTTCTGCGTCGCGACGACGAAGAACGGCTGCTCGAGCGCGTACGTCGACCCGTCGATCGTCACCTGCGCCTCCTGCATCGCCTCGAGTAGCGCCGACTGCGTCTTCGGCGACGCGCGGTTGATCTCGTCGACGAGAAGGACGTTCGCGAACACCGGCCCGGGCCGGAACTCGAACTCGCCGGAGCGCTGGTTGAAGACGTTGACGCCGGTCACGTCCGTCGGCAGCAGGTCGGGCGTGAACTGGAGCCGCGAGAACGAGAGGTCGAGCGAGCGCGCGACCGACTTCGCGAGCACGGTCTTCCCCACTCCCGGGAAGTCCTCGATGATCAGGTGCCCCTCGGCGATCAGGCAGAGGACGCAGAGCTCGAGCGTCGAGCGGGGGGCGCGGACCGCGCGCTCGAGGTTCTCGACGACGCGCTCGACGACGTCGGCCGCCGACCGCGGTCGCGACCGGCCCACCCGCGCGCGCGGCGTCGGTCATCTCGCCGAGAGTAGCCGCTCCACCTCGTCGAGAACAGCCGCCGCAACGACCGCCTTCGGTGCCTTCTCGATCGTTCGCTCGCCGTCCGCGAGACAGGACGACGACCTCGTTGTCGGGCGCGTCGAAGCCGATGTCGGCGCGACTCACGTCGTTGAAGACGAACGAGGTCGGCGTTCTTCGCGAGCCGCTTCTCACGCGCGCGCTCGAGAGCCCGCTCGTCCCCGGCGTCGGCGGCGAACCCGACGAGCACCTGCCCGGGCCGTTCGCGTCGGCGCCGATCGCTGCGAGGACGTCGGTCGTCGGCTCGAGCTCGACCGTCCACGCGCGCCGTCCTTCGGGCGCTTCGCCTCGAGCGGCGCCGCCGGGCCGGTAGTCGGCGACCGCGGCGGCCATCACGATCACGTCGGCGTCCGCGCGCGCGAGCGCCTCGCGCTCGAGATCGGCGGCGGTCGGCGTCTCGACGACGGTGACGCCCGACGGAGCGGGCACCGCGAGATTCGCCGCGAGCAGCGTGACGTCGGCGCCGCGACGTCGCGCCTCCTCGGCGAGAGCGACGCCCATGCGGCCGGACGAGCGGTTGCCGACGTAGCGCACCGTGTCGAGCGGCTCGCGGGTCCCACCGGCCGAGACGAGCACGCGCTTCCCGCTCGAGCGCCCCGGTGCCGGCCGCAGGAGCTCCTCGACTCGCGCGTGAGATCTCCTCGGGCTCGACCATGCGACCCACGCCCTCCTCGCCCTCGGCGAGCTCGCCCTCGACCGGGCCGACGAATCTCGACGCCGCGCTCGCGGAGCGTCGCGACGTTCGCCTGCGTCGCGGGGTGCTGCCACATCCGCGTGTTCATCGCCGGCGCGACGAGCACCGGGCCCGTCGTGCGCGAGCGCGGCCTCCGTGAGGACGTCGTCCGCGAGGCCGTGCGCGAGGCGCGCGAGCGTGTTCGCCGTCAGCGGCGCGACAACGAGGAGGTCCCAGCGACCCAGATGCGGGTACGGATCGTCGGTCGGCGCGCGCCGCGCGAGCGCGATGAAGGTCTCGGCGGCTGACGAACCGCTCGGCGCCCGCCGTGAGCACGGGATGCACCTCGTGTCCGGCGCGGACGAGCAGCCGGACGAGCGTGCAGGCCTTGTAGGCCGCGATCCCGCCGGTCACGCCGAGCAGGATGCGCGCCATGCGCCGCTGCCTCAGCTCGCGGGAGCGAGCAGCCTGATCTTCCCGTTCGCGATCTCCTCCATGGCCATCGTGAGGTAGTTCTTCGAACGGGACTCGATCAGCGGGCGGCGGCGCTTCCTCGAAGCCGATGCCCTCACCGAGCTGGTGGTGGTAGTTGTTGATCTGGCGGGCGCGCTTGGCGGCGACGAGGACGAGCGCGTAGCGAGATCCGTCGACCTGTTCGAGCAGATCGTCGAGGCGTGGGTAGATCATGGTCGCGCCATGGTACCTGCGAGTGCGAGCTCGCACTCGACGAGCGCCGCGAGCGCCGCCGTCGCGCGCTCGAGGTCGTCGTTTCGCACCATGTAGCGGAACTCGTGCGCCTGCTCGAGCTGCTCGCGCGCGAGCGCGATCCGCTCCCCGATCTCCCCCGTGCTCTCGGTCGCCCGCTCGCGGAGCCGCCGCTCGAGCTCGTCGACGTCGGCCGCGATGAAGATCGTGACGCTCCGCGGAACGTCGCGCTGCACGCGTCAGTGCCCCGTCGAGCTCGAGCTCGAGCACGCAGACGCGCTCGTCTGCGCGCGATTCGGTCGATCTCGGAGCGCAGCGTCCCGTAGCGGCGCCCCGAGACGTACGGCACCCACTCGAGGAACTCGTCGTCCTCGATCCGCCGCGTGAACTCCTCGTCGGACAGGAACCAGTAGTCGTGGCCGTCGACCTCACCCGGGCGCTGCGGGCGGGTCGTCGCCGACACCGCGACCTCGAGCCCGGGCACGCGCTCGAGCAGGCCCTTGATCAGCGTCCCCTTGCCCGCCCCGGACGGGCCCGGTGACGACGAAGACGGGCCGTCGGACGGCACCGCTGCGCGGCTAGCCCGCGGTGGTTGAAGAGCTCGACGAGCTCGGTCCGCTGGCGCTCGGAGAGGCCGCCGACCGTCTTCGACTGGCTGATCCGGCACTGGTTGAGAAGCCGTGCCGCCTTCACGCGCCCGAACTTCGGGACGGCCATGAGCATGTCGAAGACCTTCGCCGTCTCGACCCACTCGGGCGGGTCGAGCAGGATCGTCTCGATGCTCTCGCTGACCCGCCTTGAGGTCGCGCTTGAGCTGCGCGCGCCGGACCCGGACGTCGTTCGCTCGCTGGAGCGCCTCCATCCTCTGGTCGAGCGAGCGCGCCGGCGCCTGTGCGTGCGACTTCGTCGTGACCATGAGCCGGACGAGTCTACCAAGCTTCCCCTCGCGGTCAAGCAGAACCGTTTTGGCCGATTTGCAGGACTTTTTGTGTTGTCTGGATTAGACTACAGCTCTTCGGCCAGGCGTCGGTGCCCGCGCCGAGGCGGCCTGCCGCGTCGTCGCCGTCGGCGCTCCGACGGCCGCGAGCTCGGCCGGATGCGACCGGGCGCCCAGGGGTCCGAGAAGAGGACCGTTCCGAGCGCGACCGGCGCTCGCCCCGGCTGCGACGAAGTCGACGACGTCGCTCCCGGAGACAACGCCGCCCATGCCCACGATCGGCAGATCGACGGCTTCGGCGCACGCGTGCACGCACGCGAGTGCGATCGGCCTGAGCGCTGGGCCCGAGTAGCCGCCCGCACCTCGGCCGAGCGTCGGACGACGCGTCCCGCGGTCGATCGCGAGACCGCGGATCGTGTTGATCGAGCGAGAGCCCGTCCGCTCCGGCGTCGGCGACCGCACGCGCGGACTCCGCGATGTCCCACGTCGCAGGCGAGAGCTTCGCGTACAGCGGCTTCCTCGTGGCTGCCCGAGCCGCGGCGACGAGCTCCGCAGGCGGTCTCCGGCGCCTCCTCGACGTTCGGGCACGAGAGATTCAGCTCGATCGTCTCGACGTCGTCGCAGCCGTCGAGGCTGTCGCAGACGTCCGCGTAGTCGCCGGCGCTGAAGCCTCCGACCGAGACCCAGATCGGGACGCCGAGCGCCTCGAGCTGGGGCGCGTGGTCGCTCAAGAAGGCGTCGATGCCCGGGTTCTGGAGCCCGATCGAGTTGAGCATCCCGCTGTCGGTCTCCGCGATGCGCGGAGGTGGATTTCCGTCGCGCGGGAGCGGTGTGACCGTCTTCGTCACGAACGCGTCGAGGCTCCGTGCGACGTCGGGCGCCGTCAGCGCGTCGAGGCACCCGGACGCATTGAGGATCGGGATCACGCGGCGTCCCTCAGGACCGGGCCCTCGACGCACAGACGAACGTACCGACCGTCGCGCTCGACGACGCAGCCGTAGCACGCGCCGTACCCGCACGCCATCGGCGCCTCCCACGCGAGCTGGGCGTGCGGGAACGAGCGCACGAACCGCGTCGAGCATCGGCTCCGGCCCGCACGCGAGGACGTCGTACGGCTCGTCGGGAAGCAGCTCGGTCACGAGCCTCGGCTCGACGACGACCGTCGCGCCCGGGAGCAGCGACGCCGCCTCGGCGTGGTGGTCGCTCCGGAACCCGAGGATCGCGGGCGGGTCCCCGAGCGCCTCCGCGAGATACGGCATCGGCGCGATCCCGATCCCGCCCGCGACGAGCAGCGGTCGCTCGACCTCGAGGTCGAAGCCGTTCCCGAGCGGGCCGAGGACGCGAATGCGCTCGCCTGTCCGCGAGTGCGCACAGCGCACGCGTCCCCGGGCCGATCGGGTCGACGAGGAACGCGAGCTCACCGGAAGGCGCCTGGCACAGGCTCATCGGCCGCGGGAGCACGCGTCCGGGTGCCTCGAGCATGAAGAACTGGCCGGGAACGCCCGGCTCGAGATCGCCGCGCTCGAGGCGCAGCAGCGTGTACGGCCCGACCGCCTCGGAGCCGACGACGGCCAGTCGCTCGCAGCGGCCTCGCGTCCAGCCAGGAGCAGAGCGTCGCCCGGCACTAGTGCTCGATTCCGATGCGCTCCTGGAGCGAAAGCGCGGACTCGGCGCGCGCGTTCGCGATTGCGTGCACCGCGGCAGCCGCGCCCGAGATCGTCGTCACGCACGGCACGCGCGCGACGAGCGCCGCCTCGCGGATGAGGTAGCCGTCGGCACGTGCTCCGCTTCCCTGCGGCGTGTTGACGACGAGGTCGCAGCGGCCGCTGCGCACGAGATCGACGACGGTCTCCTCGCGTTCCGTCGCCTGCGCGACCTTCGTGATCTCGTCGACGTCGAGACCGGCCGCGCGAAGCGTTCGCGCCGTTCCCTCGGTCGCGACGAGCTCGAAGCCGAGCCCTGCGAGCGCCGCGGCGACTGGCACCGCGGCCGGCTTGTCCTCGTCGCGCACGGAGAGGAACGCCGTGCCCGAGGTCGGAAGCGGGCGGCCCGCGGCGCGCTCGGCCTTGGCCAGCGCGGTCGGGAGGTCGGCGGCGCTGGCCATGACCTCGCCCGTCGAGCGCATCTCGGGTCCGAGGACGGGATCGGCGCCGGGAAAGCGCGCGAACGGCAGGACGGCCGCCTTGACGCTCACCTGCGTCGGCCGGGGCACCGGCAGATCGAGCTCGGCGAGCGTCGCGCCTGCAGCCAGGCGGCAGGCCGCGTCGACGAGGTTCACGCCGATCGCCTTGCTCGCGAACGGCACTGTCCGGGACGCACGGGGGTTCACCTCGAGGACGTACACGCTCGAGTCGGCGATCGCGAGCTGGACGTTCAGGAGCCCGACGACACCCAGCGCCGGTCCGAGCCGCTTCACGACGTGCTCGACCTCGAGCGCCGCGCCCAGCGTGAGCGACGGTGCGGGGAGGACACAGGCAGAGTCGCCCGAGTGCACCCCAGCCTCCTCGACGTGCTGCATGACCGCGGCGATGTAGACGTCGTCGCCGTCGCACAGAGCGTCGACGTCCAGCTCGATCGCGTTCTCGACGAAACGATCGAGCAGGACGCTCCCCTGAACGGCTCCCATCGCCGACTCGAGCTGGTCGGCGTCGTAGCAGATGCGCATCGCGCGGCCACCGAGCACGTACGAGGGCCGCACGAGCAGCGGGTACCCGATGTCCTCCGCCGCGGCGAGCGCTTCGTCGATGCCGTCGCGCGATCGCCCACGGCGGACAACGGACGCCGAGCTCCTCGACGAGCAGCCCGAAGCGCCTCGCGGTCCTCCGCGAGGTCGATCGCCTCGTGCGGCGTGCCGAGGATGCGAAAGCCGCCTTCCTCGATGTGCCGCGCGAGACGGAGCGGCGTCTGGCCTCCGAACTGCGTGACGACGCCAACCGGTTGCTCGCGATCGCACACGGCCAGCACCTCTTCCGGCGAGAGCGGCTCGAAGTAGAGGCGGTCGGACGTGTCGTAGTCGGTCGAAACCGTCTCGGGGTTGCAGTTGACCATCACGGCGTCGTAGCCGAGCGCGCGGAACGTCTGGGCCGCGTGGACGCAGCAGTAGTCGAACTCGATCCCCTGGCCGATGCGGTTCGGCCCCGACCCGAGAATGACGACGCGGGGCTGGTCGCCGGTGGGGATCGCCTCGTCGATCTCGCCCCACGTCGAGTAGAAGTAGTTGGAGCCCGCGTCGACCTCGCCGGCGCACGAGTCGACCCGCCGGAAGACGGGTCGGATCCCGAGCTCATGTCGACGTCGGCGAAGCTCGGCACCGCTCATGCCGAGTGCAGCGCCGAGCGTGTCGTCCCCCCACCCTGCCCTCTTGGCGGCGGCGATGTCGCCGCTTCGCAGGATCTCGCGGGCTCGAGCGATCTCCTTCCGGAACCAGGGATGCAGCTCGTCCGGGAGATCCTCGTCCTCGAGGCTCGGCCATGGCGTCGGCACGTCCCGCTCGAGCTCCCGCGAGCCGTGGGCCTTGAGGAACGCCTCCGAGAACGTGCGTCCGATCCCCATCGCCTCGCCCACCGACTTCATCTGCGTCCCGAGGGTCTGGTCAGCGCCGGGAAACTTCTCGAACGCGAAGCGCGGGAACTTGACGACGACGTAGTCGAGCGTCGGCTCGAAGCTCGCAGGTGTGGTCTTCGTGAGGTCGTTGGGGATCTCGTCGAGCGTGTACCCGACGGCAAGCTTCGCGGCGACCTTCGCGATCGGATACCCCGTTGCCTTCGATGCGAGCGCGGACGAGCGCGATACGCGCGGGTTCATCTCGATGACGCGGAGCTCGCCCGTTTCGCGCTGACGAGCGAACTGGATGTTCGACCCGCCCGTCTCCACTCCGACAGCTCGGATGACGGCGATCGCAGCGTCGCGGAGCTCCTGGTACGCCTCGTCGGAGAGTGTCATCTGCGGGGCGACCGTGACCGAGTCGCCCGTGTGCACGCCCATCGGATCGAGGTTCTCGATCGAGCAGACGATGACGACGTTGTCCGCGCGATCCCGCATGACCTCGAGCTCGAACTCGTCCCAGCCGCGCACGGACTCCTCGACGAGGACCTGCCCGATCGGCGACTCCCAGAGACCTCGCTCGACGTGGTAGGCGAGTGTCGCCCGATCGTCGGCGAAGCCGCCGCCATGCCCGCCGAGCGTGAACGCGGGTCGGATGACTGCAGGCACCGGAGCACCGTCGAGCTCGCCGAGTGACCTGACGATCGTCGAGGCGGGAACCTCGAGACCGCACGAGCGAACCGCGTCGCGGAAGAGCTCGCGATCCTCGGCGCGGCGAATCACCTGCACCGGCGCACCGATCAGCTCGACGTCGAGCTCGTCGAGGATCCCCTCCTCGTCGAGAGCGACCGCGAGGTTCAGCGCGGTCTGGCCGCCGAGGGTCGGGAGGAACGCATCCGGCCGCTCGCGTTCGAGGACCGCCGCAACCCCCTCGAGGTCGAGCGGCTCGATGTACGTGCGGTCGGCGAACCCCGGGTCGGTCATGATCGTGGCCGGATTCGAGTTGACCACGATCGTCCGGTAGCCCTCCTCGCGCAGCACCTTGAGCGCCTGGCAGCCCGCGTAGTCGAACTCGCACGCCTGGCCGATCACGATCGGCCCCGACCCGATCACGCAGACCGATTCGATGTCGTCGCGGCGCGGCATCTAGCGGCGAAGCTCCTCGACGAAACGCTCGAGGATCGGCCAGGCGTCGTGCGGGCCCGGGCCGGCTTCCGGGTGGAACTGAACCGAGCGCGCGCGCAGCTCCGGGAAGTCGAACCCTTCGACGGTCCCGTCGTACAACGAAACGTGAGTCGCCTCCGCGTCCTCCGTCGAGGAGACCGCGAAGCCGTGGTTCTGGCTCGTCACGAGGACACGGCCGGAACGCCGGTCCAGCACGGGGTGGTTCGCTCCGCGGTGGCCGAACGGAAGCTTGTACGTCGCGTGGCCCGTGGCCACACCGAGAAGCTGGTGACCGAGGCAGATCCCGAGGATCGGAACCCGGCCGAGGAGATCGCGCACGACCTCCGCCTCCTCGACGAGCGGCTCCGGGTCGCCGGGCCCATTCGAGAGGACGACGCCGTCGTACTCGGCGAGGTCGTCCGCCTGGGTCGTGTGCGGGCACACCGTGACCGCCGCGCCCGCGCTCGCCAGCCGGCGGAGGATCGAGCGCTTGGTCCCGTAATCGACGACCGCCACGCGCGGGCACCCGGTGTCGGCGAACACGTACGGAACCGGCGTCGACACCTGCGCAACGAGCGCCTGGCCCTCCATCTCCGGCTGTGCGTGCACCTGCTCGAGCGCGTCGGCGACCGGCAAGACCTCCTCGTCGGACACCGCTGCCGCGCGCATCGCGCCGCGATCGCGCAGCCACAGTACGAGCGTGCGCGAGTCGAGCTCGTCCAGACCGACGAGCCCGTGCTCTCGCAGCCACTCGGCCCACTCGGCTCCTCCGAGTGAGCGCATGAGCGCCGCTTTCGCATGCGGGCCCGCGGACTCCCCGCGCTCGTCTGCGACGCCGTAGTTGCCGACCATCGAGCCGGTGAAGCAGACGAGCTGCCCGGCGTAGCTCGGGTCGGTAACGGTTTCCTGGTACCCCGTCATCCCCGTCGTGAAGACGGCTTCGCCGAACGCAACCCCGTCAGCGGCGACCGAGCGGCCACGGAAGACGGTGCCGTCCTCGAGGACGACGTACCCGCCGCTCACGACTCGAACACCACTCGTCCGTCCGCAACGGTCGTCACGACTCGACCCCGAAGAGTCTCTCCCGAGAAGCCACGAATTGGCCGAGAGCGACCGGAAGCCCTCCTCGCTCACCGTCCACTCCGTGCTCAGATCGAGCGCGACGAGGTTCGCGCGCGCGCCGACCTCGATTCGCGGCTCGTCGAGGCCGAACGCTCGCGCCGGCCCGGTCGACATCCGTTCGAGCACGGTCTCGAGCGAGACGATCCCGGGCACGACGAGGTGCGTGTGGAGCGCGGCGAAAGCCGTCTCGAGCCCGGTGACGCCGAACGGCGCCTCCTCGAACGGCACGTCCTTCTCGTGTCGCGCGTGCGGCGCGTGATCGGTCGCGACGCACGAGATCGCGCCACGCCGCAGCGCGTCGCGGAGCGCCTCGCGATCGTCGTATGACCGCAGCGGCGGGTTCATCTTCATGTTCGGGATCGAGCGACCGCACAGCTTCGTCGGTGAGCACGAGGTGGTGCGGTGTCACCTCGGCGGTCGCGCGAACGCCCCGCCGAAAGCGCGACGTCGAGAACCGCAACGACCGACTCACGGGCCGAAAGGTGCATCAGGTGGAGCGGACGGCCTTCGGCCTGCGCGAGCGAGAGGTCGCGCTCGACCATCACGCTCTCTGCGGTCGACGGGTACGGCCCGAGGCCGAGCTCGGCCGCGACGATTCCCTCGTGCGCGTGACCTCCGCGCGACAGCGAGGGCTCCTCGCAGTGCAGCGCGAGCCGCAGCTCCGTGAGCGCGCTGTACTGGAGCGCCCGTCGCATCAGCCCTGCGGAGACGACCGGTCTGCCGTCGTCCGTGAACGCCGCCGCGCCCGCAGCGGCCAGCTCCGCCATCTCCGTCAGCTCCTCGCCCGCTTGTCGCTTGCTGATCGCAGCCATGAAGCCGGTCGGGACGACCGCCTCCTCGCGAGCGCGCTCGACGAGAGCGCCGAGGACCGAGGCCGAGTCGACGACGGGGTCCGTGTTCGGGATTGCGAGGATCGCGCAGTACCCGCCAGCGGCAGCCGCCTGCGTGCCCGAGCGGATCGTCTCCTCGTCCTCGCGGCCGGGAGTGCGGAGGTGGACGTGCGGATCGACGAACGCCGGAGCAACGACGAGCTCGCCCGCCGCTCCCGGTTCGATGGCGCTGATCACTCCATCCGTGACCGTGATGCGCAGCGCACTCGTCGATTCCCTGTGCCGGCGCAAGGACGCGGCCCTCGAGCGTGAGCGAGTCGGCTCGGCCGTTGCGTCCGACGACCACCTACGCCACCCCCGCACGCTCGGAGACCGGTACCGGTGCAACGGTGAGGACGTCGTAGAGCACGGCCATCCGGACGACGAGCCCTGCCCGCACCTGGTCGGTCACGAGCGCCTGCTCGGAGTCGGCGACGCGCGGGTCGATCTCGATCCCGCGGTTCATCGGGCCGGGATGCATTACGACCTGCCCGGCACGGATGCGGTCCGGCGTGATCCCGTAGAGCGCG
This sequence comes from uncultured Gaiellaceae bacterium, assembly GCA_963709715.1. Taxonomy (GTDB): domain Bacteria; phylum Actinomycetota; class Thermoleophilia; order Gaiellales; family Gaiellaceae; genus GMQP-bins7. Next base: position 151,263 of record CAVPXQ010000009.1, on the reverse strand, counting down.
GTGTACTCGCGGAGCGACGGGACGAACGCCTCCTCCATGCGCTCGCGCTGCATCCGCAGGACGTACACGACGTCTGCGTCTGCAATGGAGTCGATCTCGTGCGAGATCCGACACCCGAGCCTCTCGATCCCGCGCGGGACGAGCGTCGGCGGGCCCGACGAGCACCGTCTCGCCGCCGACGAGCGCGAGCGCCTGCACGAGTGAGCGCGCGACGCGAGAGTGGAGCACGTCCCCGACGATCGCGACCCGGACACCCTCGAGGCGTCCCGAGCGCATTCCGGATCGTGTAGAGATCGAGGAGCGCCTGGGTCGGATGCTGATGCTTGCCGTCCCCGGCGTTCACGACGTGCGCGTCGGTCAGCGTGGCGACGAGCTGTGGCGCGCCGATCGACGGATGCCGAACGACGATCACGTCGGGTTCGTAGGCCGCGAGCGTGAGCGCCGTGTCCTTGAGCGACTCGCCCTTGTCGACCGACGAGCCTGCAGAGCGGATCGACATCGTGTCTGCGGAGAGCCGCTTCGCAGCGAGCTCGAAGCTCGAGAGCGTCCTCGTCGAGGACTCGTAGAAGAGGTTCACGACCGTCCGTCCCCGCAAGGTCGGGAGCTTCTTCACCTCGCGCTCGAGTGACGTCGGCGAGGGAGCCCGCCGTATCGAGGATGCGCTCGACGTCCTCGCGCGAGAGATCGCCGACGGAAAGCAAGTGTCGCCGTGGCGCGGCGGGTGGCAGCAACTCAGCCATCGGCACCGCCCTCGCGCTCCGCGACGAGAAAGACGCCGTCGCGCTCGTCGATCTCCACGAGCTCGACCTGGATGCGCTCGTCCCGCCCGGTCGGGAGGTTCTTGCCGACGTAGTCGGGCCGGATCGGCAGCTCGCGGTGCCCTCGATCGACGAGCACCGCGAGCTGCACACGAGCGGGTCGACCGAATTCGATGAGAGCGTCGATGGCCGCGCGAATCGTCCTGCCCGTATAGAGGACGTCGTCGACGAGGACGACGGTTCATGCCTTCGATCGGGAACGGAATGCTCGTCGCCCGGACGACGGGTTGCCGTCCGGCCGGACGTCCCCCGTCGCGAACGTGGACGTCGTCGCGGTGGAACGTGATGTCGAGCGCGCCGACCAGGAAGCGAGACACCGCTTCGCTCTTCGACGAGACGGCGAAGGCGCGACGCGAGCGGTGCCCCGCGCGACTGGATCCCGACGAGCGCGACGCTCTCGAGCTCGTCCGTGCGCTCGATGATCTCGTGAGCGATACGGGAGAGGGACTTCGCGATCGCCTCGTCGTCGAGGATGAGCCTCGCCGGTGGCGTCTGCGGGGACGTGCGTCGACAACGTACGACTCCTTTCCGGCCTCGCTGGACCGGGTTAAAGGATTGGCTCGGCGAGTGTACCGGCCGCGTCCGCGATCGACCGGCGCGTCCGCGCACCGGAGCGCACGAGCTCGGGCTCGCCTCGCTCCGGAAACGGGATCGTGACGAGGTCGAAGTCGCGCGGGCACGACCGTCGCCGGAAACAGCTGCGTCGCCTCCTCGACGCACCTGATGGCCGAAGTACCGCGTCGAGACGTGCGTGAGCGCGAGGAGCTTGACGTCGGCCTCCTGCGCGACGAGCGCGGCCTCTCCGGCTGTCGAGTGAGACGTCTCGCGTGCACGGGCACGCTCGTCTGCGAGGAACGTCGCCTCGTGCACGAGCACGTCGGCACCGGACGCAGCCTCGACGACGAGCCGAACACGGTCGCCGTGTCGCCGGTGAGGACGAGCTTGCGTCCGGCCCGTGGCGGTGCCGAGGACGTCCGCCGGGGTCACGACGCGTGCCGTTCGCGAGCGTCACGCTCTCGCCGCGCTGGAGCTCGCCGCGCTCGCGGCCGTTCGGCACGCCGAGTCGAGTCCGCGACCTCGACGTCGAAGCGGCCAGGACGCGCGTGCTCGACGAGCGCAGTAGCCGAGCGCCGTCACGCCGTGCTCGACGGCGAACGATTCGATCCCGTAGCCGTCGCGCTCGAGCCGTTCGCCGGCCTCGAGCTCGACAGCTGCGACCTGGTAGCGTCAGGCGCCCGAAGATCCGGCCGAGCGTGCGCAGGAGATCGTCGAGCCCTCTCGGCCCGTACATCGTCAGCGGCGTCTCGCGGCCCGCGCAGCGCGAACGTCTTCAGCATGCCCGGGAAGGCCGAGGTAGTGGTCGGCGTGGTAGTGCGTGAGAAAGATCTCCTCGAGCTCGACGAGGCCGACGTCGCTGCGCAGGAGCTGACGCTGCGTGCCCTCCGAGCAGTCGAACAGGAGCCGCTCACCGCCGCGCCGAACGAGCGTCGCGCTGCAGTGCGCGCCTGGCCGTCGGCATGGAGCCCGACGTCCCGAGGAAGACGACGTCGAGGTCCACGGCGGCCGATTGTACTCGGACGCTCAAAGTCGGCCTTGTGCGAGCCGATACAGAGGCGCATGCGGCGAATGCGGGCCTACCGCTCGTCCGGTCTCGGCGCGCTCCCTGACGCTGCTGCGGACGTTCCTCGATCGCGTCCGCGGTCATCCTCGTGGTCGGGGCCGTCGTACTCTCGTCGCGGCTCTCGAGCCATCTCCGCGACGGCCGCCCTCGCCGACAACGCGCGAGATGTCGCCGCGTACACGGACGCCGTGCTCGCGCCGACCGTCGTCCGCGGGAACGGTCGTCGTGACGCCGCGCGCGCTGCGACGCCTCGGTCGCACGGTTCGTTTCCCGAACGACGTGCGAGGGCGTCAACGTCTACGCCCGAAACGGGCGACTCGTCGTTCTCGACGACGCGCCCGGAGCGGATCGGGACGACGGCGCTCGAGCCCCGACCTCAAGACACGTCGTCCGCACCGGCAAGCCGAGCGCCGACGTCGTCGATCCGATGGGAAAGGCAGCCTCCGGTCGTCAAGGTGTGGGCGCCGCTGCACACGCGCACGCGGACGCGTCGTCGGCGCCGCCGAGGTCTCGCTCGACGAGGACGTCGTCACCGTCACGATCGCCGACTCGACGCGGACGATCTGGTACGCGGTCGGGATCGTCTTCGGTCTCCTCTGGCTCGCGCTCGCGCTCCTCGTTCGCGGCGCGTCCGCGCGGATGCGGATCCAGAACGAGGACCTCGACGCAGCGCTCGCACGACCTCGTCGAGTCCACGCGCGAGCTCGAGGCCACGCTCCTCGAGACGATCGAGACGCTGAACGCAGCAGTCGAGGCCCGCGACCCGTACACGGCCGGACACTCGCAGCGGGTCCGGCGCGTCTCGCTCGCCATCGGCCGCGAGCTGCGCCTGCCGGCGAAGCAGCTCGGCGCGCTCGCCACGGCCGCACTCTTCCACGACATCGGGAAGATCGGGATGCCCGACTCGATCCTCACGAAGCCCGAGCGGCTCGATCGCGCCGAGCAGCAGATCATGCGCGAGCACGCCGTCGCGCGGCGCCGAGATCGTGGCGCGGATCTCGTCGCTCAGCGACTGCGTCCCGGCGATCCGCCACCATCACGAGCGCTGGGACGGCCTCGGCTATCCCGACGGGCTCAGCGGGACGGACATCCCGGTCGAGGCGGCGATCATCGCGATCGCCGACGCCTGGGACGCGATGACGACCGACCGGCCCTACGCAGTCGCACTCGACCTGAACGAGGCGATGCTGCAGATCCACGCCGGGCGCGGGAAGCAGTTCAACCCGGCGGTCGTCGACGCATTCGCCGCGATGCTCGCGCGGCGACCGGCCGAGATCGTGCCGCCCGAAGCGCCGCCGACGTCAGCGGTCGCCGTCTGACGGAAACGCGAGGTCCGTGTAGACCATCTCGCCCGCGGAACTTCTGCGCGGCCGGGTCCCACGGGAAGAAGATCGCGTTGCGCCACTCGAGCCGCTCGCCGGTCGGCTCGTGCTCGAGCCAGCGGCCCTGCGTGCGTCGCCGTGACGCGCGCCTCCTCGCACACGCCCTGCGGCCCGATGACGATGTACTCGAGGTCGAAGTGGATGTCGGGGAACGCCGTGAGGAGCTCCGTGTAGAAACGCGCCGCACCCTCGTGGCCCTCCCAGCGAGCGCCGGTCCCCATCACCTCGTAGACGCAGTCCTCGGTGAGGGTCGCGATGAGGCCCGGGAGGTCGCGGTTGTCCTCCGCGATCGAATGCGCCTTCCAGAGCTCGCGGATCTCCGCGTACTCGTCGACGTCGACGGGCCGCCGGAGGAGCTCGAGGATGCGCTCGGAGGCCATCGCGCGCTTCATATCACCGCCGGCGACGCTGGCGTGCGAGCTACGGGACGAGCAGGCGCTGCCCGGGCACGATCGTCGCGCTCGCCGAGGTCGTTCGCCTGCTGCAGCTTCCAGACGCCGGCACGCGGGTCGCCCCCGTACCGTGCGGCCGCGATCGTCCACAGCGTCTCGCCCGCCTGCACCGTGTGGATGGTGCGGCTTCGCCACTCGCGCCCGTGTCCCGCGCGAGAACGGCCCAGACGAGGACGGCGACGAGAACGACGACGACGATGCGACCGAACATGTGTTCGCACTATGGCACGAACACGTGTTCGATGTCAAGCGCGACTCAGCGCTCAGGACCGCGCTGACGCGACGACGAGCGTCCGGCGCGCGCGGTTCGACTCGGCCGCGAACTGCACGGCGACCTCGACCCAGCCGGTCGCTCCCGCCGGAGCGCGCACGGCGACGTCGAGCGAGCGACGGCCGCGGCACGGTGACGGAGCGGCAGCGCGTCGAGCGCCGAGAGCGCGTACGACGCGTCGCGGACGCACACCTTCGCGCGGGCGTCCTCCCCGGCGGCGACGCGAGCAGTTACCTCCGGCCCTGGCCGCCGACGGCGACCTTCGCGCCGAGGACGTCGATCGCCGGGCGCCCACGTGCGCGTAGCTGCCCGACGCAGCCGTCGGGAATCGCCGTGCTGCACGGCGGCGGCGGACGGTCGCGAACTCCCGTCCGCGCGCTCGAGGCCCGCCTGGAAGCCCGTGCGCAGCCCGTCGTCGCGGAAGCCGAAGAAGCTGAGCGACGCGACATCCGGGTCGCACGCGGCCTCGCGGATCAGCTGCCCGTAGATCGCCGCCTGCGTCGCCTCGTCCGTCACAGGCACGTTCTCGAGCCCGCGATAGCCGACGCGCCCCGCTCGTGTCGACCTGCCAGCCGACCTCGTCGAGGTGGAGCTTGAGCCCGTCGAGCGTCGTCGGCTGCGCGGTGCCGTCGAACGCGTCCCAGAGCGCCTGCTTGACGCGGTCGAGGTTCGCGAAGCCCGCGTTCGGCCACTGGTAGCCGCGCTCGAGCGGATCGGTCGCCTCGTTCGGGTACGGGTGGAAGCTGAAGCCGTCCATGAGCGGCTTCGTCCGCCCGCTCCTGCGGTACCAGGCACCGAGCGCGCGCAGGAAGCGGACCGGCGACGTCGAGATGTTGTTCCTCGCGGTCGGCCGGTCGTTGCCGCGCGGCGAGAGGCCGACGCCGACGACGGAGATCTGCGGGATCGACCGCCTTCAGCGTGTCGTAGGCGGCCGCGAGGTACGGACCGAACGCCGCGCGCCGAGACGTTCGCGCCCGACGGCGTCGAACTGCGGGCGCCAGAACGCCGGCTGGTTCGGCTCGTTCCCGATGACGAACTGCCTCACCTGCGGATAGATCGACGCGAGCACGCCGACGTACGAGGCGAACATCGACGGCGAGCCGAGCCCTGCCTCGAGCTCGCGCGGCGGATACGGGTAGACGGCGAGGACGACCTTCAGGCCCGGCGTCGGTCGCGCTCGCGATCGCGCGGTCGAGGAGCTGCTTGTCCTGGATCGACGACCGCCTCGCTCGGGACGAAGCGCACGCCGATCACGGTCTGGTGCAGACCGAGCGCCGACATCCGCCCGTACAGCGCCGCGCCGCCGTCGTCCTCGAACTTCGCCGAGTCGTCGTTCGCGCCGACGTCGGCGGCAACGGCGGCCGACGCTCCGGTGAGGAGCGCAGACACGAGAACCGATGCGACAGCGAGGATCCGCATCCAATGTCTCCCGATCGCGGGCTCCCCACTGCCCGCAGCCGGATCGGAGCCTAGAGCCGGGCGAGGAGCGCGTCAAGGAGGTGCTGCGCGCCGAAGCGGACCGGATCGTCGGCCGGAAGACCGGTCTCCTCGGCGATCTCGGCGATTGCCCGGCGAGCGTCGTCGTCGGCGAGGTGACGCCGTGTTCACCGCGATGCACGCGACCTTTGCCTTCCGCGCGGGCAGCGAGATGCGCTCGTGGAGCTCGATCAGCTCCGTCAGCGGCGGGATCGGGTGCCCGGGAGATCCCTCGATCTCGGTCGCGCCGGCCGCGTGGCAGAGGACGAACGCGTGCGGCGCGCCGCCGTGCACGAGCCCGAGCGTCACGCCCGAGTACAGCGGATGGACGAGCGAGCCCTGCCCCTCGACGAAGAGCAGCTTTCCGCCGCGCCGCGCACCCTCGACGACGAGCCACTCGGCCGCTCCGGCGAGGAAGTCGGAGACGACCGCGTCGACGGCGATCCCCCACCCGGCGATCGCGATGCCGGTCTGGCCGGTCGGGACGAAGACCGACTCGAGCCCACGGCGGCGCGCCTCGAGGTCGAGCTCCACCGCCACCGTCTTCTTGCCGATCGCGCAGTCGGAGCCGACCGTGAGGACGATCGTCGCGTCGACCTCGAGATTCGCTCCCGTCGGGACGTTCAGGCCCGCCGGCGGCTTGCGCAGGTCGCGCAGCTCGACGCCGTGCTGCCGGGCAAGCTCCGTCAGCTCCGGATCGTCCGAGATGAACTCGTGCAGGCCGCTCTCGACGTCGAGCCCGGACTCGATCGACGCTTTCAGGAGCTCGCGCCAGGCGGGCGGGAAGCGCCCTCCCTGCGTCGCGACGCCGACGACCGCCACGGTCGGCTCGTACGGCAAGGCGTCCTCGACGGTCGCCACGATCGGGATCCCGTCGTGCTCTTCGCCCGCGCGCTTCGAGTCGAGGATCGCGACGACCGGATCCGGGCCGTAGCGGATGATCCCGCGCATCGTCTTGCCGTAGTGGGGATCGTGCGAGAACCCCTCGCCGAGGATGAGGATGCGCCGCTCCGCCACGGGCTGGACTCTAGAGCCGACCCGCGGCCGCCAGCACGTCCATCGCCTGCCGCGTCAGATGTCGTTCGAGTCGAGCTCGAACCCCAAGCGACCGATCGTCGGCGAGGCCGCTGCGATCTCCCTACGCACGCGGCGTGGCCCCCAGACCGGGCTGGAGCGACGGCACCTGGACACCGTCGACGAGCTCGACCCCGGGCCACGGGTCCTCGCGCAGCAGCAGGTTCCCGTCGAGGTCGATGTGGTCGCAGAGCGGCGCGACGCAGCAGCCGGCGGCGATCGCCGAGCCCGGACTCGAGCATGCAGCCGAGCATCACGCCCATGCGCAGCGCACGCGCCGCGTGCGCCATGCGGATCGCCTCGCGGATCCCGCCCGACTTCGCGAGCTTGATGTTGATGCCGTGCGCGATCTCGGCGCAGACCGCGACGTCCGCGAGCGTGTGACAGTCCTCGTCGACGTAGATCGGGATCGGCGAGCGCTCCTTCAGCGTCGCGACCGCCCTCGTCGCCCGCCTCGAGCGGCTGCTCGCAGTACTCGACGCCGATCTCCGCGAGCTGCGGGAGCGCGTCGAGCGCCTCGTCGAGCGACCACCACTCGTTCACGTCGACCATGAGCGGGAGGTCGGTCACGCCGCGCACCGCGCGCACGCGCTCGACGTCGAGACCGTCTCCGCCGCCCAGCTTGAGCTTCAGCCGCCGGAACGTCGCCGCTGCCTTCTCCGCCCGCCGAGCCATGTCGTCGGGGTCGCCGAGCCAGACGTCCACGACGTCGGCGGGCCGGTCCGCGGCAGCCCGAGGAGCCGGAACGCCGGAACGCCGAGCAGCTTCCCCTGGAGGTCGTGGAGCGCGGCGTCGAGCGCCGACTTCGCCGCCTGCTCGCCCGGGATCGGCGCCGAGCCGCTCGCCGATGTCCTCGAGCGCGAACGGGTCGTCGCCGACGAGGCGCGCCGTGCTCGTCGACGAACGCGAGCGCCGACTCGGCCGACTCGCCGTAGCGCTCGACCGGCGCTGCCTCGCCGTGGCCGGTCACGCCGTCGTGGGTCACCGCGACGTGGACGACGTCCGCGTAGTCGGCCGCCTCGCGCGCGATGACGAACGTCTCGGCGAGGTGCAGCCGACGATCCGGGCGTCGACCTCCACGGCGCGAGCGTACACTGGCGTCTTCCCGCGCCCGTAGCTCAGGGGATAGAGCGCGCGCCTCCGGAGCGCGAGGTCGCAGGTTCGAATCCTGCCGGGCGCATCACGCCGTTCTCCACGGAACGCGCGCAACGGTTGGTGCGGCCCCGATCACCGGGCAGATGACTCGCTCGAGACACTCCTACGGCAGCCACCCGAGCCAGACGTGTGCGCGCATGGCCTCGGCACAGCCGGCGATCTCGTCCGCGGTTTCGCCCTTCGCCCGCAGTGCCGCGTTCCGTCATGCGTCGAGATGGTCCAGCTGCGCCCAGAGTGCAGCCCACGGGAGCCGCGGCCGTTCGCAGACGTAGACCACTCCGCCCCGCTCTTCGTTGTCGACGTCCACGCCGTTGTCGATCGTGGCCGCTCGCCGACAGTCGCTGAAGTCCACCGAAGGATCGCGGTGCCCGAGCACGAGGACCGGGCCGTCGCTCGCCGGCGGGATCCCGAAGCGGGCGTACGCGTTGTGCCCCGAGTACGCTCGCGGGAGTCCGAAGGCGGGGCCGAAGCGGTCGATCGCACCTGCCTCGCCATAGTTGCCGGCGAAGATCACCGCGGTGGCGCGCTCGGCGGGCGTGAGCCCGTCGTAGACCTCCGCGACGGTGCGGACGAACTCCGGCCAGCCGATCGTCTCGACAGCGTCCTCGTTCAGATCGGCGATAGCCGTGCCGCCGATTCGGTCGGCAGGAAGCACCGGGAGCACGACGATCGCGGACAGCAGGATCGAAGCGACCAAGGCGACTCCCAGGGCGATGCGACGCACCGACGTGGTGAGCCAGCGTTCGACGGGGACGGACCCGGCCGCAAGGAGCACGAGCAGGAACGGAGCGGCGTAGTAAGGCTTCCCAGCCGTCCCGAAGATCACGAGAAGGAGTGCGAGATAGGCGTAGCCCAGGGCACGCCACGGCCGCAGGGCGGCATCGCGGAGCAACCCCCACAATCCGGCAACGAGCGACCGGCGCGAGCAGCGGTCCGAGGAGGAGCAGCTGCAGTGGCAGCAGAGTTGCGCGGCTCTCGCGTCGCCTCGTCCTGACGAATGTCCTCCGCGAGCTCCAGCTGCGGCCACCCGTGGGTGCCCTGCCAGACGAGGTACGGCAGCCAGAGGAGGAGCGCAGCAGCCATTCCGCCCCAGAGCCAGGACGATCGAAGCCGGCAACGAGCTGCTCTGTCGAGCGCGAGCCCCGCCGCGAGCGCAGCCACGAGCAGGAGCGGTTGCTGCTTGTTCTCGAGACCGATTCCGACGATCACGCCGACGGCGAGCCAGAGTCGCTCGTCGCCGCCAGCGAGGATGCGCGCCACGGCCAGCACCGCAGTCGTCCAGACGAGAAGATCGAGGCACGACGTGGTCGAGAAGGTGGCCGACCGCCAGAAGGTACTGCGGAGCCGACGGCGCCGAGACCTGCAACGAGCTGCCCGACGGCGCGCGCGCCGAGCTCGCGCGCGATCAACGCCACGACGACGACCACGAGCGCGGCCATCAGGGCCGACAGGACACGCAGGCCACGCGGCGTCTCGCCGAAGAGCACCTCGACTGAGCCTGCCTATGAGCGGCGTCAGCGAGCCCTGATCGTCGTACGACAATGTCGGGTGCCGGGCAGCGGTACGGAAGTAGAGCTCGTCCCGGTGATATCCGTACCCGTTCGCGAACCCGAGCAGCAGCACGAGCTGCCCAACGGCGAGCGGCAGAACCACACGCCATGCGATCGCGGGGCGCGAAGTCGCACGAGCGATCTCGATCGCTCGGACCAGCCGCTCGACGTCGGCCTCGTCGTTGTACGGGCCGATGGAGACGCGCATGAGCGTCGACGTCCTCCCACTCGTACACCGGAATCTCGACGCGGTGCTCCTCGTACAGCCGGCTGCCAGAGCTCCTGCGGGTCTGCCGTCGCGCACCGTGAGCGCGCGCATGAGCGGCGCGCGCGTCGCCGCGGAGCGGCCGCAGACCGCATGCGCGCGAGTCGCGCGCTCTGCCTCGTCGGCGAGCTCCTTCGCGCGTCGAGATCGAACGTGGCGTGCACCTCGATCGCCTTCGGCACCGCGAGGTACGCTGCCGGATCGCGCGTCCCCTGCCAGCCGTGCCGCTCGCCGAAGTCCGCGTCCTCGTGGTAGCCCCAGCTGATCACGAGCGGCTCGATCCACTCCTGGTGCTCGGGCCGCGCCCACAGGAACCCCGAGCCCTTCGGCGCGCACAGCCACTTGTGGCAGTTGCCGGCGTAGACGTCCGCGCCGATCGCCTCGAGGTCGAGCGGGACCTGGCCGGGCGCGTGCGCGCCGTCGACGATCGTCAGCACGCCCGCCTTCCGTGCCGCGTCGCAGATCTCCTCGACCGGGAGCACGAGCGCCGTCGGCGACGTGATGTGCGAGACGACGATCGCGCGCGTCCGGATCCCGATGCTCGCGACCAGCTCCTCCGGCTCGACGAGCACGACGTTCGCGCGGATGAACCCGAGCGTGCGCAGGATCGCGCCGTACTCGTGCTTCGTCGTCAGGATCTCCTCCTCCGGCCGGATCCGCAGCGAGCGGATGACCGCGTTCAGCGCCGACGTCGCGTTCGGGGTGAAGACGAGGTCGTCGACCCGCGCGCCGACGAACGACGCCAGCGCGGCGCGCGCTTCGAGCAGCGCACTCGTCGAACCGTCGTGCGAGGAACTCGGTCGGCTCGCGCCTCGAGCTCGCGCTGCAGCCGCTGGTACTCCTCGAACACCTCGACCGTGCACGCGCCGTAGCCGCCGTGGTTGAAGTACGCGACGTCCGGATCGAGGAGAAAGCCCCCGCGCATGCGGGGCTAGTGTCCCACGGTGCGCGGACTCCTCCGAACGTATTTCCCACCGCTTCCTCGCTCCGTCCTGACCCTCCAGGTCGGCGGGCTCGTCGAACTCGTTCGGGAACGGGATGGTCATCCCGTTCATGTTCATCTACCTGCACAACGTGCGCGGGATCGAGCTCGGCGATCACGGGACTGATCGTCGCGACGCACGCGGTCGTGAGCATCGTGGCCGGGCCGGTCTTCGGCTCGCAGATCGACCGCTTCGGCGGAAAGCGGATGCTCGCGATCTCGCTCGGCATCCTCGCCCTCGGCTACGCCGGCTACGCGCTCGTGCACGAGCCCTGGCAGGGCTTCCTCGTCGCCGTCGTGAGCGGGATCGGCGTCGGCGGCTTCTGGCCGCGCAGTCGACGCTCATCACGGGCCTCACGCCGCCGGATCAGCGCCCGTCCGCGTTCGCGATGCAGCGTGTCGTCATGAACCTCGGGATCGGCCTCGGAGCGCTCACCGGCGGGCTGATCGCGACGACCGACTCACCCGGCAGCTTCACGGTGCTGTTCCTGCTTCGACGCGGCGACGTTCCTCGTCTACGCGTGTCGTGATGCTCCTGCTCGTCCCCGAGCCCGGCCTGCGTGACAGCGGACATGCGGGACGAGCGGGCTCGTACCGCGAGGTGCTGCGCCACCGGCCCGTTCGTCGCGGTCATCGGCCTGAACTCGCTGTTCATCTTCGCCGGGTTCTCCGGGTTCGACGTGCTCCCGGTCTACGCGAAGAACGAGGCCGGACTCAGCGAGACGCAGATCGGCCTCCTGTTCCTCGTCAACACGCTCGTCATCGTCTTCACGCAGCTTCCGATCGCGCGGCTCGTGCGCGGGCGGCGGCGGATGCCGACGCTCGCGCTCTTCGGGCTCCTCTGGGCCGGCGCCTGGCTCCTCGTTCCCGATCGCCGGAGCGAGCGACGCACGAGCGCGGCGTTCGTCGTCCTCGTCGGTCGTGATGGTCGTGTTCGCGCTCGGCCAGTGCCTGCACGGTGCCGTCGCCGGTCCGCTCGCGGCCGATCTCGCCGAGCCACGGCTGATGGGCCGGTACATGGCGCTGAACGCCCTCTCGTGGCAGATCGGGTTCGCGCTCGGTCCTGCCCTCGGCGGCGCGGGGCTCGCGGTCTCGCCGAACGGCGTCTGGATCGCCGCGGCCGCGCTCTGCGCGGTCGGTGCCGCCTGCACGCTCGCAGTCGAGGGGGCGCTTCCGACCCGCGCGCGCCGCACCCCGATGCCTGCCGCCACTGTCTCGGCTTGAGCAGGGAGGCTCCAGGGCTACAATCGAGAACATGGCGCTGACGAAGGACGACCCGCTGAGTACCCATGCCGAGCCTCCCTCGCATCCGTCGTTCGCGCGCCCGTGGCGGCTCGCCGGTCGTCTCGCCGGCGCCGGTCGTCCACGAGCTCACCGCTAGCGGGCTCACCTGGGTCAACGTCGTCTCGCCCGACGTCGAGACGGCGCAGGAGCTCGCCGAGCGCTTCGGCTGGCATCCGCTCGACGTCGAGGACATCGTCTCGAAGCGCCAGCGGCCGAAGGTCGACGACTACGAGGACGAGGGCTACCTCTTCGCCGTCCTCCACTTCCCGTTCTACGACAACCAGGTTCAGCGGCTGAACGCGGCGGAGCTCGACATCTTCGTCGGTCACGACTACGTCGTCACGATCCCGAACCGCGAGCTCCGACCCGTAAACCGCCTCTTCGCGCGCTGCGAGGAGGACGACCTCTTCCGCGAGCAGCTCTTCGCGCGCGGCTCGGGTCGCTTGCTCTACGAGATCCTCGACGACCTCTTCGACTACTGCTTCCCGATCCTCGACAAGATCGCGCACAAGCTCGACGGCATCGAGGACGAGATGTTCGAGGGTCGCTCGCAGGAGGTCGTCCGCGACATCTCCAACGTGAAGCAGGAGATCATCTCGTACCGCAAGATCATCAAGCCCGAGCGCTCGACGCTGCGCGTCCTCGAGCGCCGCGTCGAGGCGTTCCTGCCCGAGGAGCTCGAGCTCTACTTCGACGACATCGTCGACTCGGCCGAGCGCATCTGGGACCTCCTGGACAACTACAAGGAGGTCGTCGACGGGCTCGAGTCGACGAACGAGTCCGTGCTCGCCCACCGCCAGAACGACGTGCTGCGACTCCTCACCGTGATCAGCGTGACGCTCCTGCCGCTGACGCTCGTGACGGGGATCTTCGGCATGAACGTCGCTCTTCCCGGGCGAGGGCACGCACGAGGCGTTCTGGGTCATCGTCGTTGCGCTCGCGCTGATCGCTGCCGCGACCCTCGGCTTCTTCCGCTGGAGACGCTGGCTCTGAGTGATCGTTCGAGCCGCTCTCGAGGGGCCGCTACGAGCCACGCGGCTCGTCCCGCTCAAGCGTAGGCAGACAGGCCAGAGCCCCCGCCGCACCGGGGCTCCGGCCTTCGTGCCGCCACTCGCTAGAGGAGAATCCGCAGTGCCGTCTCGGGAGGGCAGCCGCGACGCGTGAGCGCCGACGCATCATGGAGATCGATCTCGACGTGAGAGGCCAGGACGAGCGCCGATCCGATGTCGTATCCGGAGCGAACGAGCTCCTCGAAGCGCCACCGCAAGATCGCTTCTGCCTCAGTCTCGTCGATCAGTTCGAACTGGGCCGCAGTCACCTTTAGCCGCCTCCCTCGTTGCCTTCGACTACAGGGTCACAGTTCAGCGTCATCGGCTTCGAGCGGCGCCCGCTTGAGGTCCAGAGTCGCCGCGCCGAAGGTCTGGGTTCCCCTCGCGAACGTCCCTCGTCCGAGTGACGCCTCGTCGAACCGAGTCAGCTCGAGTGACGCACCGCGGCGCATACGCGCCGGCGCTCTGGGCTCAGACCGGCGGAAGCTCGTCGATGCCGGCGCGCTTCGCCTTGTCCTTGCGATCGCTGTTCCACGCGAACAGCAGGAGGCCGCCGAAGAGGAGGACGAGCGCGGCACCAAGCCCGATTCGGAACCAGATCGCGTCGAAGATCAGGATGGCGATGATGCCGAGCGCGAGGATCGCAATCGCGACGCCGGCCAGTTTGAAGCCATAGCTCGCCACGAGCCGAGTCTACGAGCCTCGCCGGGCATCGCGCAACGCAGTGGTAGAAACGGCGCATGACGAAGCCACTCTGGGCACCCTGGCGCCTCGAGTACATCAAGCAGGCGGGCGAGCAGGACGGGATGCGTCTTCTGCGACGAGGCCGCCGGCACTCTCGACCTCGCGGAGTCACTCCTCGTACACGCCGGAGACACGGCGATCGCGCTGCTGAACAAGTACCCGTACTCGTCAGGCCACCTCATGGTCGCGCCGCGCCGGCATGTCGCGGACCTCGCGAGCTCACACCCGAGGAGACTCTCGAGATCCACCGCCTCGTCGTCGCCGCCGTCGGGACGCTCGGAGCTCGTCTACGAGCCGGGCGGCTTCAACCTCGGCTGGAACCTCGGCTACGTCGCCGGTGCCGGCATCGCCGACCACGTGCATCAGCACGTCGTCCCGCGCTGGTCGGGCGACACGAACTTCATGCCCGTGCTCGCCGACGTAAAGGTGATCCCCGAGCACCTGCTCGCGACACGGGACCGGCTGCGCGAGAAGCTGGGCTACTGCGTGAGCGGCGCGAGCGCCTTCCACGCGCGCGGTGGCGTCGTCATCCAGTCGTAGAGGCTGAACGCCGATCGTGCCGCCGTCGTCCTCGATGGCGGCGACGAACCCAGCGAGCTCCTCGGCCCCGAGCCTGTTCGCGACCCCTCCGGCCACGTGGATCTGCACGTTCGGGTCGCCCGTGCTGACGCGGAGTAGACGGAGTGCGCGGGTGACGTAGCCGTAGGTTGCGTCGAAACCCTCGTAGCGCTCCGCCCGTGTACACCATCGGCGCGAATGCATCCGCTGTCGCCGCGAGCTCTGCCCACGGAAAACGCGGCCAGGCCGCGGGATGGCGCTCGAGGCCACGGGGGTTGAACGGGACGATGGCGAGCGGAACGTCGCCCGCCGCCTCCCGCAGCTGTTCGTGCAAGCACCACGGCCCGACGCGAGCGCAGCGACACGTTCCGGAGCTTCGTCGACTCGATATCGAGAGCGACGCCGTCGAATGAACCGCCGGACGGCGTGCGGAACGAGAGCATGGCGAGCGAGCGTCGGAGATCGAGTGCCGGCTTCACGTGACCGGGGAGGTACCACGCGACCACGCGGATCCCGCGCGCATGGAGCGCGTCGACGAGTGCCCCGAGCCTGTCCGGGTCGACCACGTCGGCGGATGCACCGAAGTTCGCGGTCTCGATCCACACCGTCTGCACCCTCCGCGCGGCCATGCGCCGCGCCGTGCGGTCCGGGCGCTGCGTAGACGGCACCGTCGTAGATGTCGACCCACGTTCCGAGACCTCCAAAAACCGAAGGATCCGCTGTCCGGGCGGCAGGTGCGGACGCGGCGCCGATCGAGACGACGGCCGCGCCGAGTGCGCCGCAGAGGGCGATCCGAAGCACGCGATCACTCTACGGCCGTCTCATGAGGACGATGTCAAGGCCGGGCGAGAATCGCTCCGACGCGGACGCAGCTCAGCTGGTAGAGCAGTGGCTTCCCAAGCCACTCGGCGCGTCCCGACGCTCGACGACGATCGGCCCCGATCCCCGACGAATGCAGGGATTCTGCAGGATCCTGCACACCTCCGTCCGCACGGCTAGACGTCATGGGCGCGGACGACGCTTTCCGCTCGCGGCTAGACGCGTTCGCGGCGACTCTCGCGAGACAGGAGCTCGCGCAATGAACGATCAGACCGATTCTCGGAGTGCCGTCGCGGCGGCTTGCAGACGATCGCTGACGTCGGCTAATTCTCGCGCAGCTAGGTCAATGCGCTCTTGCTGCATTTGCGCACGCTCTTGTTGGTGGTCAACGAGGTCTTGCTGGCTGTCAGCGCGTGCCTGTTGGCGATCAGCGCGCTCGGTCATCGCCTTGAGATCGGTCGCCATCGCGTCGACCTTGTGGGTGAGCTCGGCCAACTGGGAGGCGACGCTCGCAATGTCCTCGTCTGTCGTCACCGTTTTCTGGATTCTACGCCTAGGACCCTATGCGGCAAGCGCCCCGAAGTGGCGTTGAAGTGGCGTCGGCCAGAAGGGCGAAGGCTAGGACGCCAGTAGAATCCTGGGCGCGCGGACGTAGCTCAGCTGGTAGAGCACTGGCTTCCCAAGCCAGGTGTCGCGGGTTCGAGCCCCGTCGTCCGCTTCACGAAAAAACCTGGTAATCGAGGGTTTCTGTGTCGTCAGGCGACAGCGCTTCCCAGTGAGAGACCGTCGCCTGCGACACACCTCTACAGTGCAGGTTGACCCGACTGAGGAGGCTCTACCGTGAGAGTCCCAATCCTCCTGCTCCTCGCACTTCTGGTCGCGCTTGCAACTGGGATCAGTGCGCTCGCCGCTCTGCGTCACTCCGACTTCTCGGCACACGTCACGAATCCGTGGTTCCCACTGAAGCGCGGCTCGACATACGTCTACACGGGCGTCAAGGATGGACAGCGCGCCCGTGACGTCGTCACAGTCACTGACGAGACAAGACTGATCGCTGGTGTTCCGTGCGCTGTGGTCAGGGACCGGCTCTACGTACGTGGCCGTCTGCACGAACGAACGACCGACTGGTACACCCAGGATGCGAAGGGCAACGTCTGGTACTTCGGCGAAGAAACGGCCGAGCTCAACGACGTCGGCAAGATCACGAGCACCGAAGGCTCGTGGATGGCAGGGGTCGACGGAGCGAGGCCGGGGATCTTCATGCCCGCACGCCCGCAGGTGGGTCAGGCGTTTCGGCAGGAGTTCTACAAGGGCCACGCCGAGGATCACTTCCGGATCGTTGCTATCCAGCGAACCGTCGGGCCGCGCGGCCGGGAAGTCACGCTCTTGACGGAGGAGTGGACTCCGCTTGAGCCCGGTGTTCTCGACCACAAGCTCTACGTGCGTGGAGTCGGCACTGTCATTGAGCAAACCGTGAAAGGTGGAAACGAGCGGGCCGAGCTCATTTCGGTTCGGGGCTAGGTTGCGAACACGTCGATCGCCGGCGCGACGGTCTCCGGCTCAGCGCGCGCGCCGCGAGTTCCCGCTCCTCGATTCGCAGGTAGCTCGCGAGCTTGGAGAACGGCCGCAGTTCGCTAGCTCGCGGTGGTTGCTGACCCGCGTCGCATGCGCCACCAGCGCACCGCCAGCGTGATGCTCACGAGCAGGACCCACAACACGAAGCCGAAGAGACCTCCGAACCAGAACGCGTAGCGCACCCATGGCAGGATTCGGTGCCATGGACGATGCCGTCCCAGCGGAGCGCCCTCCGGAGCAGCAGAGATCTCGCAGGCGCGTTCTGACTCCCCGACGCGTCGCTGCCGTCATCGCTCTGGTGCTGCTCGCTGTGAGCCTCAGACGGCACCTCCGATTCGCACGCGATGTCTTCAGGCACAGGCGACGGCTGAAGCTCGCCTTCACCGTTCTGGTGCTTCTGCGCCGATTGCGCAAGTCTTGAGTTCTTGGTGGGTTCAGTTCGGCCCGCAAGATGGCCGGTCGGGACATGACCGTGCCCCACGCACGCCCCGAACGTCCTGAAAGGTGCCAAGAAGCCATGCGGGCCCACTGGCCGTCTAGATCAGCAAGCCCGCATGGTTGCGTCCGATCGTAGTGCCCCGTCGTCGAGCGCCCCAATCATCGGCACGGCTTCCCAAGCCAGGTGTCGCGGAGTCGAGCCCCGTCGTCCGCGCTCGCGAGAGTCGTCGGACACTCTTCGCGGACGAGCGCGAGAGGTTCCCAATTTGCGGAAAAACCGTCGCTGCTCGACCGCCTTTCGCCTTCCTGGCTCGGGTCGTTCGTGTCAGACTCGAATTGCAAACCGTCGCGAGGGGGAACGATGTCGAGGGGTTGCATGCGGTGACTGGCTTGGTCCTTGTCTGGGCGGCCTGTGTCGTGGGAGGTTCGGCACTCCTCCACGAGTTCGGCCACATGTGGACCGCGCGCGCAGTGGGATGGAAGGTCGTCGCTCTGCGCTGGCACTGGTACGGCGCCTCGTTCGTGGCGGACCCCGACGGCAAGCCCGAGGAGCTGTGGAAGGTGGCGCTCGGCGGGCTTGCCACGACTGCTTTCCTCGCACTCGCATTCCTCGGAGGGACCGCCCTCCCCGAGCCGGCACCCGTGCTCTTCGGCTTCGGCTTCGCCCTGAACTCGGCAGTCCTGCTCACGAACCTCGTCCCGATCCGCCAGCTGGACGGAGGACAGGTCGTCGCGGGCATCCATCGGATCCGCTCCCGCTAGAGCCGAGCGTTCTCCGTCTCAGCTGATCACCGGCGCCGGTAGGCGCGCTGCGACGATGCTGCCAGCAGCCTCCGCGCTCCCCGGATGCCGGCTCAGTGTCGCCACGAACACGGCGCGCTCGAGCGCGCCGAGCTCGAGATCGGTCAGCGCCCGGACGGTGGCGGTTCGTGGCACGTCGCGAACGAGTGCGACCTCGCCGAAGAAGTCGCCGGCGCGCGCCGTTCGCAGACGCTCTCCGCCCACAGAGATCTCGGCGTCCCCGGAGCGGATCACGTAGAAGCGGTCGCCCACGTCGCCCTCGTCGAAGACGGTGGCGCCGCTCTCGATCTGCACGTGTGTCACGGCGAGCGCCAGGCGCTCGAGCTCGGGGAGTGGGAGCGTCTCGAAGATCGGGACTCCGCGCAGCAGCTCGAGCGCCGCCTCGGGAGCTCGCCCGCGCGCGTCGATTGCGAGCAGACGACGCCACAACGGAAATACGACGACCGGGAGGATCAGACCTGCGACGGCGAGTGCTCCACGCGCGCCCAGCACTGCGACGAGCACCGGCGCGAGGAGCGACCCGATCCCCATGGTTCCGATGACGAGGGCCTCGAAGGCACCGAACACGCGCCCGAGCACCGCGTCGGGCGCCGATCTCTGCAGGAGTGTGATCCCGGCGACGTCGACGAGCGTGTTTCCGACGCCGACCAGGATCAAGAGCGGGACGACGACTGCAATCTCGGGCACGAGGGCGACGAGCGTGAGGGGTACACCCCAGAGCAGCAAACCGGCCCCGAACGAGGACGCGAGCCCTCCACGCGTCGCCGCGCCGGCTGCGACGGCCACCGCAAGGAGCGCCCCGACCCCCACCAGTCCGTCGAGCAGACCGACCCCTGGGGTTCCGAGATCGAGCACGTCGATCGCTAGGACGACGACGAGCACGTTGAACATCCCTGCAACGAGGGTCTGCATCGAGAAGAGCCCGATCACCACCCTGAGGTCGCGCTCCTCCGCGATGCAGCGCCAGCCTGCGAGGAGCGAGTGTCCGCGATCGGCCTCCGGCTCCGGTGTCGGCTCCCCCGCGACGCCGATGCGGGCGACGAAGAAGATGGCGACGAACACCAGGCCGGCCGAGACCCAGAAGACCGTGGCGATGCTCGTCCCCGCGAGCACGGCCGCGCCGAGCGCCGGCCCGAGGAACAGCCCGACGCTCTCCACGCCACTTGCGAGCACGTTTGCCGCGGTGAGCTCCTCGGGCGCAGACACGAGCGAGGGAGTGAGCGCCGCCTGTGCCGAGCGGAAGAGCGGCTCCGCGATCGCCACGAGCACCGCGACCACGTACACGGCACTCGGCATGTCGGAGGAGACCAGCACCGCAAGCAGTCCGAAGAGGACGCCGCGCAGAAGCTCCACCTCGACCATGACGCGTCTCCGCGAGCGGCGATCGGCCACGACGCCGAGCAGCGGCGAAAGGACTGCCGTCGACACGAGCCGGGCGAAGGCGATGATCCCCACCGCCGCGGCCCCACCCGCCTCGTAGGCATAGACCGCGACGGCGATCGCGGACGCACGGCTGGCCAGGTTGGACGCGGCCCAGGCGAGGATGAGACGCCGCAGATCCGCGTTCCGGCCGGCGCGTTTGAAGAGCTGAGCCGTCTCCCGGAGCCTGCTCGGCTTCGCCATCGGGCGAGCATCGCACCTTCGCCCTTGTTCCGGAACGCGGCCGGAGGGAAGATTTCCTCCGGAAGTCCCGTCCTATGATCGGGCGCGAACAAGGCGCCGAACCCCAGCCGGAAGGAGCGCACGATGTCGGACGACGAACTCAGCCGGAAGCGCAAGGAGCACGAGGACGACGAGCCGGACGTCGAGGCACACAGCTACGTGACCGACGAATCGTCCGAGCTCGATCCCGAGCGGAAGCGGAAGCGCAAGCACATGGGCGAGGCCGATGGCGCCGAGCCGGGGCGCAAGCGCAAGTAGCCCCGCACCATCCGAGCTTCACGTTTCGGCGCGCGGAGTAGCCTCCGCCGCGTGCCTCCAGAACACGAGCCTCTCACCGAGGAGCAGATCCGCGCAGCAACCATCGGCGAGCTCACGCCATACGAGGCGACGATCCATCTCGCCGAGTACGACCCCGAGTGGCCGCGGCTGTACGCGCGCGAAGAAGGGCTGATCAGGGCCGCGCTCGGAGCGAAGGCGCTCCACGTGGAGCACGTCGGGTCGACGTCCGTACCGGGGCTCGCTGCGAAGCCGGTCATCGACATCGATCTCGTCGTCGCCGACTCGTCGGACGAGGACGCGTACGTTGCCGATCTCCAAGCCGCCGGCTACGTGCTGCGCATCCGCGAGCCCGACTGGTACGAGCACCGGCTCTTCAAGGGGCCGGGCACCAACGTCAACGTGCATACGTTCTCGAAGGGATGCGCGGAGGTCGACCGCATGCTCGCGTTCCGCGACTGGCTGCGAACGCACGAGGACGACCGCGATCTCTACGAGGGTGCGAAGCGCGAGCTTGCCGCGCGCGAGTGGAAGTACGTCCAGAACTACGCGGACGCCAAGTCCGCCGTGATCGCCGACATCATGGAGCGCGCCCACCCCGGGTAGCAGGCCTCGCCACCCCTGCCCCGAATTCGGCGGATGTGAGCCAGGCCGTCCCAGTTCCCGATCGAGGCGACCTCAAGGACACGACCTACGAGTTCTTCATGCTCGCGATGGCGATCCTCTCGATCGCCAATCTGCCACTGCTCTTCATCTTCCCGTACGAGTCGCAGTCGTGGTACCTGGTCATGATGATCGAGGCGAGCCTCACGCTCGTCTTCGTGACCGACTTTGCATACCGCCTGACGACCGCCCCGTCGAAGACCGGCTACTTCGTCGGCCAGAGAGGGTTCCTCGATCTGCTGAGCTGCGTGCCGGCTCTGCGCATCTTCCGCCTCTTCCGAATCGTCCGTGCCGTCCGCATCGTGAGGGGGCTCGGCGGTCCGCGCGTCTTTCGCGAGCTGCGGCAAGAGCTGGCTTCGGGAGCGCTCTACTTCGTCATCTTCGTCGGCATCACGGTGCTCGAGGTCGTCGGCCTGCTCGAGCTTCGCTTCGAGGAAGACGCGCCGGGTGCGAACATCACGACGGCCGGCGACGCGTTGTGGTGGGGCTACGTCACCGCGACGACGGTCGGGTACGGCGACTACTTCCCGGTGACGACCGGCGGTCGCATCTCCGGCGTCATCATGCTCACCGTCGGGGTCGGGCTCTTCGCGACCTTCTCCGCTTTCCTCGCGAATGCCTTTCTGTCGCCGCGGAAGCGGAAGCCGGCCGAGCTACCCCCGGACATCGCGGAGATCCATGCGCTGCTCGACCAACAGGAGCAAACCGCGGCGCAGCTCCGGGCCAAGCTCGAGCAGCTCCAGGCGGCTCGCTGAAGGCAGCACGAGCGAACGCTTCACCCCGGTGAACCGCCGCTAGGCGTACACGCGGTGCTGCGAAGCCGTCAGTATTCGCGCGCAGCACGTCACCAACCGGGAGGAGTCTCTTGAACACGCAAGCCACGGCACCGGAGCAGCGGATGGTCAGGCCGAAGATCAAGCCGTTCAGGCTCCTCGTGTCCTGGCTCGTCGCGGCCGCGGCGCTCTTTGTCGCGGCCTGGATCGTGCCGCACGTCGAGATCCGGACATTTCTGGGTGCGGCCCTCGTCTCCCTCGTCATCGCCGTCCTGAATGCGCTGGTGCTGCCGCTTGTCGCCGCGATTCGGCTGCCGCTGACGCTCGTTCTCGGCTTCCTCATCGTCCTCGTTCTCGATGCGCTCATGCTCCTCGCCGCATCCGCGCTCACGGACAACGCCATCGAGGTGGACAGCTTCGGGTGGGCTCTGCTGACCGCGCTCATCGCCTCCGCCGTCACGGTCGTCCTGGACGTCCTGTTCGGGACGAACGACGACGACACGTACACGCTGCGCGTGATCGAGCGGATCGCGCGCCGATCCGGCGAGCGCGTCGAGACCGACGTCCCCGGGATCGTGTACCTCGAGATCGACGGCCTCGCGCTTCCCGTGCTCCAGCGCGCGATGCGCGACGGTAACGCACCGACCATGGCTCGCTGGGTTGCCGACGGCGACCATCGCTTCGCCGAGTGGGAGCCCGACCTCTCCTCGCAGACCGGCGCGAGCCAGGCCGGCATCCTCCTTGGCTCGAACGAGAACATCCCCGCGTTCCGGTGGGTCGAGAAGGCGACGGCGACGACGATGACGTGCTCGGCGCCCGCTGACTGCGCGGAGCTCGAGCGTCGCCACTCGACCGGAGTCGGTCTGCTCACGGACGGTGGCGCCAGCCGCGGAAACCTCCTCTCGGGCGAGGCCGACCACGTGATCCTCACCGTCAGCCGGATGGAGGCAGAGAAGGGCGCCAACCCGGGCTACCGCGCGTTCTTCTCCAACGGGTTCAACGTGACGCGAGTCCTCGTGCTCTTCTTCTGGGAGGTCTTCCTCGAGTGGACCGCTGCACTCCGGGCGGTTCGCCGGGACGTCCGCCCGCGAGGTCACCGCGGCGGCCTCTACCCGTTCATGCGCGCCGCCATGTGCGTCGTCGTTCGCGACCTGATCGTCTACGGAGTGTTGTCGGACATGCTCAAGGGCAGGCCGGCGATCTACGCGACGTTCTCCAGCTACGACGAAGTGGCACACCACTCCGGTCTCGAGCGCGCCGACACGCTCGAGGCGCTGCGGAAGCTCGATCAGCAGTTCGGTCGGATCGACCGCGCGCGCAAGTACTCGCCGCGACCGTACGAGATCGTCGTCCTCTCCGACCACGGGCAGACGCAGGGTGCGACGTTCAAGCAGAGGAACGGATACGGGCTCGAGGATCTCGTCGAGCGCTCGCTCGCGGCCGGGGAGGTCACCGGGTTCGCCGGAGGGGACGAGCAAAGTGCCATGGTCGGTCTCGCGGTGGGCGAGGCGACGGGCTCGGACACCTCCAAGAAGAAGCCCAAGAACGACGTATCCGACCGACAGGTTGTGGTCATGGGGTCAGGGAACCTCGGGCTCATCTACCTCATGGACGAGCCACGGCGCATGACGCTCGAGGAGATCGAGGCGCGCCACCCCGCGCTCATCCCGGCGCTTCGCGAGCATCCGCACATCGGCTGGCTTCTCGTGCGGTCGGAGAAGGACGGACCCGCGGCCCTCGGCGGCGGCGGTGTTCGCTATCTCTCGGAAGACCGCGTCGAGGGCGAGGATCCGCTCGCCGACTTCGCTCCGACGGCGGCGCAGCACCTTCGCCGGACCGACGGCTTTGCAGACGTCGCGGACATCATGGTCGGAAGCTTCTACGACCCGCAGCTCGACGAGGGGTGTGCGTTCGAGGAGCTGATCTGCTTCCACGGCGGGCTGGGCGGCCCCCAGACACGGCCGTTCATCCTCTATCCGACGTCGTTCGCGCTTCCGGACGAGCGGATCATCGGCGCCGCCGCAGTCCACGGCGTCCTCCGAGGCTGGCGGCAGCAGCTCCAGAGCGCCGGCTAGCTCGCGACCTACGTGATCGACGAAGCCGCCAAGGACCACCGGCTCGAGTTCGCCGCCACTGCCCTTCTTGCGCTGGCTGCGATCGCGACTGCCTGGGCGACGTACCAGTCGGCAGTCTGGCGTGGGAAGCAGGCCGAGGCACAGAGCGCATCGATCGCCTCCCGGGTCGAGTCCACCCGCGAGGCGGCCGTCGCCAACCGGCAGGCTCAGGTCGACGTCGCGCTCTTCACCCAGTGGATCGACGCGTACGCGCGTGACGAGCGCGACCTCGCGTCCTTCTACCGCAAGCGCTTCAGGGACGAGTTCGAGCCGGCCTTCAACGCCTGGATCGCAACCAAACCGCGCCAGAATCCCGACGCACCGCTCTCTCCGTTCGCGATGCCGCAGTACAAGCTTGCGGCTTCGGAACACGCGGACGCGCTCGAGGAGCAGGCGGCGGAATATGGACGGCTCGTCATCCGATACGTCGAGCGCGCAGACAATTACATGCTCGCCGTCGTGCTGTACGCGACTTCGCTGTTCTTCGCCGCCCTCAGTACCAGGCTCCACGCTCGCGACCTCAGGATCGGACTCCTCGGCTTCGGTTACGTCCTCTTCGTGTGCACGACGATCTGGCTGGCCACCCAGCCCGTGCACCTCTCTGCCTAGGCGACGCCTGGAACCGGCTCGGACGCCGGGGGCCCGTGGCCGTCGTCGGCAACCGCCTCTTCTGCCGCTCTCGCGGCGGCGAGCTCCTTGCTTATGTGGAGAGCCGCCGAGGTGAGCGGAGCCGCGAGGACCATTCCGATCATGCCGAAGAGGCTGCCGAACCCGATCGTGACGATGAGGACGACGAGCGGGTTCAGGTCGAGGGTCGCGCCGAATGCGATGGGCTGGACGATGTTCTGCAGGAGACCGTTCGCGAGAATGACGACGACGAGCATGATCGCCGCCGCTGTGGTGCCCTGAGACGACAGCGTGAGCAGGACCGCGAACGCGCCTGAGATGAACGCACCGATGAATGGGATGTAGGCGGTGACGAAAACGACGACGGCGATCGTCCCAGCGAGCGGCACGTCGAGCAGGACGGCGGCGATCCCGACGACGATGGCGTTGAAGGTGGCGACGATCGTGACGCCGAGGAAGTAGCGCCGCAGGGACTTGATCACGTTGTCCGTGATGACGGTCGCAACGGACACGGGGACGCCGAGATGCCGGTCGACGAAACCACGCACGACCGGTCCGTCCTTCAATAGGAACAGCGTCGCGAACGCGCTGAACGTCAGGAAGAACACGAGTGAGGTCAGCCCCTCGATCCCGCTCACAATGCCCTGGAGAAGGGTCTTCCCCGTCGCCGAGGTTCCGCTCGTCGCACTGTCGGTCGTGTTGGGGCTATCGACCCCTGCGTCCTTGGCCCAGCTCTCGATCTGATCGACGGCCTGGTTGAGAGACGCCTTGATCTCGGAGGACTGCTCCGAGAGACCCCCGACGACCATGAGGAAGATGAGCACGCCGAGCGCGACGAACGCGAGCAATACGACGATCGCGCCAACGATGCGCGGGATTCCGCGGCGGTGCATCTTCGTGACGAGCGGGCCCGTGACCGTCGCGAGGATCGCGCCCACTGCGACCGGGATCGTGATCGTGGAGGTGAGCGCAAGCAGCCACGTCAGCCCGACGACGAGGATCCCCGCCCCGACGAGGAACCACGCGAGAAGCCCGAGATCGCGCACCCAGACGGGTGCGGAGAAGACGCGCGAGAGCGACGTCGCATCGATTTGCACGACCGTCGGCTCGGACTCGTGCGGCTCGGGCGCGGACGGCTCGGCCTCGTGCCGCCGGAAGCGGTCGAACAGACCCATGTGCGTGCAGTTCGACACAACCAGGCGAAGTCATCCACCAGGCCGGTCGCGGAATCACCCGGGTGAACGGGCAGCCTCGACACCAGCACCCTGAGATACTCGAAGGCACCCGCAGACGGAGGAGCCGTGACGCTCAAGCATCCGAAGACACGTACCTCACACGATCCCGACCTGGCGATCGCACCGCACTTCAGCCTCGAGACGCAGACCATTCCGCGCGA
The DNA here is from genome assembly GCA_963709715.1 of uncultured Gaiellaceae bacterium. Taxonomy (GTDB): domain Bacteria; phylum Actinomycetota; class Thermoleophilia; order Gaiellales; family Gaiellaceae; genus GMQP-bins7. The sequence continues at coordinate 125,438 of CAVPXQ010000009.1, read as the reverse complement.
TGCACTGCCGGAGGGCGAGATGCCTCCCGACGTCGCCTATCAGATCATCCACGACGAGCTCATGCTCGACGGCAACGCGCGCCTCAACGTCGCGACGTTCGTCTCGACGTGGATGGAGCCGCAGGCCGAGAAGCTCATGGCGGAGTGCTTCGACAAGAACATGATCGACAAGGACGAGTACCCGCAGACCGCCGAGATCGAATCACGCTGCGTTGCGATCCTGTCCAACCTGTGGCACGCGCCCGACGCCGGCCAGGCGACGGGCTGCTCGACGACCGGGTCGAGCGAGGCCGCGATGCTCGGCGGGCTCGCGCTCAAGCGCGGCTGGCAGAAGCGTCGCGCAGCCGAGGGCAAGCCGGCGGACCGGCCGAACCTCGTCATGGGCATCAACGTCCAGGTGTGCTGGGAGAAGTTCGCGAACTACTGGGACGTCGAGATGCGGCTCGTGCCGATGGAGGGCGATCGGTACACCCTCTCGGCCGACGAGGCCGTGAAGCTCTGCGACGAGAACACGATAGGCGTCGTCGCGATCCTCGGCTCGACGTTCGACGGCGCCTACGAGCCGGTGAAGGAGATCTGCGACGCGCTCGACACGTTCCAACACGAGACGGGGATCGACGTCCCCGTCCATGTCGACGGCGCATCGGGTGCCATGATCGCCCCCTTCCTCGACCCCGAGCTCGAGTGGGACTTCAGCCTCCCCCGCGTCTCGTCGATCAACACGTCCGGGCACAAGTACGGCCTCGTGTACCCCGGTGTCGGCTGGGTCGTGTGGCGCGACGCCGACGCCCTACCGGAAGACCTCATCTTCTGGGTCAACTACCTCGGCGACAACATGCCCACGTTCGCGCTCAACTTCTCACGGCCAGGCTCACAGGTCATCGCGCAGTACTACAACTTCCTCAGGCTCGGCTACGACGGCTTCAGGCGCGTCCAGGGCTACGCTCGCGAGGTCGCTACTCGGCTGTCCGCAACAATTGCCGAGATCGGGCCGTTCGAGCTGCTCACCCGCGGCGACGAGCTTCCGGTGTTCGCATTCACGCTGAAGCCGGGCGTCGAGAACTTCACCGTCTTCGACGTGTCCAATGCGCTGCGCGAGCGCGGCTGGCAGGTGCCTGCGTACACGTTCCCGGAGAACCGCACCGACCTGGCCGCGCTGCGGGTCGTTGTCCGTCGCGGCTTCACGCACGATATGGCCGACATGCTCACCGCGGACATCGAGCGACAGCTCCCGCGACTGCAACGGCAGCCATCACCTGTGCACGACGCGGCATCGGGGACCGCTTTCGCCCACTGATGTGCCGCTGGCTCGCATATTCGGGATCGCCCGTGCTCCTCGAGGAGCTGCTGTACAAGCCGAAGCACTCGCTCATCGACCAGAGCCTCCACTCGACGATGGGTGCGGAGACGACGAACGGCGACGGGTTCGGGGTCGGTTGGTACGGCGTCGGTGAGACGCCCGGCACGTTCCACTCCATCGAGCCTGCGTGGAACGACCGGAACCTGCACGAGCTCTCGGCGCACCTGAGATCCGGCCTCGTCTTCGCGCACATCCGCGCCTCGTCGGGGTCGCCCGTGCAGCAGACGAACTGCCATCCGTTTCGCCACGGACGCTGGCTGTGGATGCACAACGGGCTCATCGCCGACTTCCATCGCGTGAAGCGCGATCTCGTGCTCGCAATCGACCCGAGCCTCTTCCCGTCGATCGAGGGCTCGACCGACTCCGAGGCGTTCTTCTTCCTCGCACTCTCGATGGGCCTCGAGGACGATCCTCCCGGCGCCGTCGAACGTGCGGTCGGCTTCATCGAGCACACCGGCCGGGCCGCCGGGGTCGAGCATCCGATCCAGATGACGGTGGCGACCACGGATGGCGCAAGCGTCTGGGCGTTTCGCTACTCGAGCGAGGGGGTGTCGCGCTCTCTGTTCTACTCGACGCGCGTGGACACGCTCCGCGAGCAGCACCCAGAGGTCGCGATCCTCCACGAACTCTCGGACGAGTCGCGGCTCATCGTTTCCGAGCCACTCGGCGATCTCGTCGGCGCCTGGAACGAAGTGCCCGAGTCGCACTACGGGGTCGTCCGGGCAGGGCAGGACGATCTCCGCCCGTTCACACCCCGGCCTCCGGGTGACGCCTAGGATGCGGGTGCCGGCACCGGTGCGATGGCGTCACTCTCCTTGTCGCCCTCCGTCGACATCGAGATGACGACCGCGCCGAGGAGCGCCACGGCGAGCCCGCAGTAGGCAATCACCTTGTGCCACCTCGGTTCCGCGAGCCGCTCGTCGAGGAGCAGCGTCCCGATGATGATTCCCACGAGCGGGTTGCAGACCGAGACGGTCGCCACGGACGCGGCGAGCTTGCCTGTTGCAAGCGACACCTGCTGAACGACGAAGGCGATGATTCCGGCGACGGCGAAGGCGTAGAACTCCCAGCTCTCGAGCACTCCATCGAGCCCGCTCGCGTCGAGGATCTCCATCGTCGGCTTGCACAGCGATGCAGAGAGCCCGAACAGCACTCCCGCGGCGGCGCCGTAGAGCGCGGCCTTTCGCAGAGCCGTTCCACGTCCACCGGCGACGATGAGCGCCACGGCGGCCAGCGAGAACACGACGAGCGCGATGGCCCACTCGTCGGCCGGGGCGTTGTCGTTGCCAGTCGCCGCATCGCCGACGACCGTGAAGATCGCCAAGCCGAGCACGACGATGGCCGCCCCCCAGACCTCCTTGCGGTGGACCACCTGATTCGTGAGGAAGTACCCGAGCGGGAGCGCAAAGACAATCGTCGTCACGAGGAGTGGCTGGATGACCGCGAGACGGCCGTTGTCGAGCGCGACGGCCTGGAACGCATACCCGGCGAGAAGGACGAGCGTTCCGATCAGCCACCACGTCTGTTTCGCTAGCGTCAGGAACGAGCTCGGCGACCCGAGCGAGACGCCCCCGAGATTCAGTGCACCCTTCTGCTGGAGCGTCGCTGCGAGGGCGAAGCAAGAAGGCGGCGACCAGCGCGAGAATCTCAGCCACGGCGTGGGAGCCTACGCCCGGTCGCGGACGCCCGCAACGTCACCGAGAGTCACGATCTCGTCGACGAGATCGAGTCCCTCCGGACGGTGCGTCACGAGCAGAACGGTCCGACCCGCCGAGGCGGCGAGCACATCCGAGACGAGAGCTCGCGCCGTCTCTGGATCGAGATGCGCCGTCGGCTCGTCGAGGAGCAGGACGGGCGCGTCGGAGAGTAGTGCTCGCGCGACGACGAGCCGCTGACGCTGGCCGCCCGACAGTCGAGATCCCTCCTCCCCGACGAGCGTGTCGAGCCCGTCGGGAGCCGCGGCCACCCAGTCGTCGAGCCGCGCCCTACGCAGCGCGTCGCGGAGCTCGTCGTCGGTCGCGGTGGGGCGAGCGAGCCTCAGATTCTCGCGGATCGTCGAGTCGAAGACATGCGCCTCCTGACCCGCGAGAGCAAACGTCCGACGGACGTCCTCCTGCGAAAGCTCTCGCAGATCGCGACCGCCGATCGTGACGCGACCCTCGTCCGGATCGAGGAAGCGCAGAAGCAGTCGCGTGACCGTCGTCTTCCCGGCACCGCTCGGACCGACGAGAGCCACCCGCGCGCCGGGGTCAAGGCGAAGCTCGAAGTCTTCGAGCACGTTCGGCGCGTCAGACGCGTAGCGCGCAGTCACGCCCTCGAGGGCGACGACGCTCGAAGCGCCGGGGCGTGGCGCGGGCTCGTCGGGGTCCTGCACCGCGGGCTCCCGGTCCACGAGCTCGAGGACGCGGCCGCCGGCCGTCAGCGTCGCTGACAGCTCGCGGGCCACGCCGGGAAGCGGCGTCACGGCGTCGAACGACGAGAGCGCGAGCAGCGCAAGGGTCGCGACGAGCACCCGGTCGAGATTGCCGGCGTCGTGCGCGACGACCGTAACTGCGAGCACCCCGACGGTCGTGAGCCCCGCGACCGCTGTCGAGGCAGCGTCGGCAAGACCCGCAACGAGAGCGTCGCGACGCGCGAGCCGAGCGAGCTCTTGGTCGGTGCGGCGGACGCGGTCGAGAGCAGCGTCCTCCTGGCCGAATGCGACGAGCTCGGGCGCTCCGCGCAGGAGCTCGACGAGCTCGGCACCGAGCTCCCCCCGAGCCGGTGCCTGGCGACGCCCGACATGGCGTCCAAGCACGGCCGCGAGGGCGGGGACGATCGCTCCCCCGAGAACGAGCCCGAGCGCGAGCACCAGCGCCGCCGCCGGCAACTCAATGGCGGTCGCGACCACGCAGCCGAGCGCGACGACGAGCGCGACGAGCGGCGGCCCGACCCCTCGCAGGTACAGCCCCTGCAGCGCGTCGACGTCGGCGACCATGCGCGCTACGAGGTCACCGCGACGATAGGCGTCGAGCTCGCCGGGGGCGAGCGGCTCGATGCGCTCGTAGACCGTACTGCGGATCCTGCCGAGCGCCCGCAGCGCCAGGTCGTGCGAGGCGAGACGCTCGAGGTAGCGCGCCAGCGGACGGGCAAGCGCGAGGAAGCGGACGACGACGATGATCGTCGTCAGCGCGAGGATCGGAGGCTGCTCGGCCGCCCGCGAGATCAGGTAGCCGGCGGTCGTCATCAGCGCGACGCCGAAGCCGACGGCCAGCGCACCGAGCGCGATCGCGAGTGCCACCCGTGCGGGCGGCATGTTCGCGAGCGCGAGCAAGCGACGCAGTGAGCTCATGCCGCCGCCTTCGCGAGCTCGCGGATGCGTCCGTCTTCCAGCCGCACGACCCGGTCGGCGCGTGCCGCGAGCTCGGGGCGGTGCGCGACGAGCAGGACCGTTCGTCCTGCGCGAAGCCGATCGATCGCCTCGGCGACGATCGCGGCCGTGACGGGATCGAGGTCGGCGGTCGGCTCGTCGAGCACGAGCAGCGGCGCGTCGCGCAGGAACGCCCGTGCGAGCGCGACTCGCCGTCGCTGACCGGTGGAGAGCTGGCGCCCGCCGTCGCCGACGACCGTCTCGTATCCCTCGGGAAGCGCGGACACGAAGCCGTCGGCGCCCGCGAGCGCCGCGGCGGCGCGGACGCGATCGTCCCCGGCGGCAGGATCCCCGAGCCTGATGTTGTCGGCAACCGTCCCGCGAAAGAGCGTCGGCCGCTGCGGCACGAAGGCGATGCGTCGACGCCACGACTCCGGATCGATCTCCTCGAGGTCGTGCTTTCCCACGAGAATCCGCCGCCCGACGGACGGGCAAAGCGAAGGAGCAGTGACACGAGAGTGCTCTTTCCTCCCCCGCTCGGACCGACGAGCGCAACGGTCTCGCCTGGCTCGAGCGCGAGATCGACGTCGCGAAGGACGTTCGCGTCTCGCGTCGGGTACCGGAACGAGACACGCTCGAAGGCGATGCGCTCGGCCGATGGATCCGGCGCAGGCAGTACTCCGAGGGATCGGCGGGATCTTCGACGAGGTCGAGCATGCGCTCGGCGACCGCTGCGCCGTCCGCACTCGCGTGGAACTGCGCCGCGAGATTCCGCAGCGGCAGGTAGAGCTCAGGGGCGAGGACGAGCACGGTCAGAGCCGCTTCGAAGCCGATGCCGCCGTCGACCAGGCGCACGCCCACGACGACGGCGACGAGCGCGATGCCGAGCGTCGCCGCGAGCTCCAGGACCGCACCGGAGAGGAACGCGACACGGAGCGTCCCCATCGTCGCCCTGCGATACTCCTCGCTCACCTCCGCGATTCGCTCCACCTGTGCCCGTCCGCGATTGAAGGCTCGGAGCGTCGGCAGCCCACGCACGACGTCGAGGAAGTGGTTCGAGAGGAGCGACAGTGCCTGCCAGCGTTCTCGCGCGCGGCGCTCCGTGTAGCGGCCGACGAGCCACATGAAGACCGGGACGAGCGGAAGCGTCACCAGCATGACCCCGGCCGCAACGAGGTCGATGGACGCAACGAGCACCAGCACCGCGACCGGGACGACGACCGCGAGGACGACCTGCGGCAGGTAGCGCGCGAACGTCGTCTCGAGCGCGTCGACGCCCGAGACGGCCGCCGTGGCCACCTCCGCGCTCTGCACCCCGTCGAGCGCGGCCGGGCGGCGCCGCAGCCTCGCGTCTCGACCAGATCGAGGCGTAGCTGCGAGATGACGTCCGCCGCGGCACGCCGGCCGGCGACCTCGAACCCCCAGGCGCCGAGTGCCCGCGCGATGACGACCAGCGACGAGCAGCACGAGCGGGCCCTCGACGTCGCCGAGCGATGCGCCGCCGAACGCCGCGGGCGGCGACCCGTGCGAGCAGCACGGCCTGCGCGAGCACGAGCAGCGCCATGAGGAGACCCGAGCACCGCATCGGCGACGAGCAGCGTGCGCACCGCTCGCGCGCGGCGCAGCAGGCGCGGATCGAGGACGCGCACCGTCGTCAGGACGTAGCCGGCGTCTCGCCGGGCTCGCGGCGCGAGTCGATCCAGCCGCAGCCGGGGCAGGCGAACACGCGCTCGAGTATGCCGTCGAGCATCGTCCCAGGCGGCGACGTCATCGTCGTCGTGTGTCACCGGCTGGACGAGTTTGTCGGCCTGGTGGTTCATCTCGGTGCCGCACTTCGGGCACGTCATCGTCGGACGAGTCAGCTCGGCTCCCCGATCGTCACGTTCTCCCGACCGTAGCGCAGGGTCTTCGCCATCCACAGAAGCTCGTCGAGAAACTTGTCGATGGCCAGGAACGAGTCATCGACGAGATTCCCGTCCTCGTCGAACCGTCGACGCACCGTCGTGAAGTTGACATCCCAGAAGATCGTGACGAGACCGAGCTCCCGAAGCACGGGAAGGAGATTCTGAATCGCACGCGCGCCACCGAAGACGCCCGCCGACACGCCCACGACCCCCACCGCCTTGTGGATGTACTCCTTCAGGTTCGTGTCGAGCACGTGCTTCAGGAGTCCCGGATAGCCGTGGTTGTACTCGGGCACGACGAGCACCAGCGCGTCCGCACGATTCACGAGCTCGGCGAACTCCGCCTCCTTCGCCGCCTCGCCCTCGTCGTCGACCGGGATCGACAGCGCCGCGATGTCGACGAGTTCCGTCTCGACTTCGGGCCGTTTGCCAACCTCGACCCGGAGCACGTTCGCGGCGTGCTCGCTCATCCGACCCTGGCGCGGCGTGCCGAGGATCACAGGGACGAACAGCGGTCGTGTCAACTCGTCGGCGTCGCCTCGCCGCCGACGCGCTGGCGGAAGACGTAGTACGTCCAGCCCTGGTACAGCGAGCACGAGCGGGACGAAGATCAACGCCACGACGCTCATCACCTGGAGCGCGTAGTGCGAGGACGCCGCGCCGTCGACGGTGAGGCTGTTGCCGAAGTCGGGATCGGAGACCATGACGCGCGGATAGAGGCCGGTGAAGAGCGTCGCGACCACCGAGATCGCGCCGATGCCGGTCATCGCGAACGCCCGGCCGCTCCGCCCGAGGTGCAGAAACGCGACCGCGAGCACCATCGCCACGATGCCGACGATTGCCGGGAGCACCGGCGGGAACAGATCCTTGTCGTTTCGGTCCATCGCCACCACGACCGTCCAGACGAGGAACGCGGCGGCCGCGGCGGCCGCCGGCAAGGCCAGCCTCCGGGCAGTGCGCGCTGCCCGGCTCGAGAGATCACCGACCGTCCGGAGCGTGAGGAAGGTCGCGCCGTGGAACGCGAACAGGAGGACGACCGCGATCCCTGCGAACACCGTGTACGGGCTGAAGAGGTCGGCGAGGTCACCCGCGTAGTCGCCGTTCGAGTCGATCGGCACGCCGTTCACGAGATTCGACAGCCCGACGCCCCAGATGAGTGCCGCCCCGACGCTCCCGATCGTGTTGCACCACGTCCAGAACGTCCTCCATCCGGCGGACTCGCTCTTCGAGCGCCACTCGAACGAGACGACCCGGATGATCAGGAAGAAGAGGACGAGGAGCAGCGCGACGTAGAAGCCCGAGAACATCGTCGCGTACCAGGCGGGGAACGCCGCGAACGTCGCACCGCCCGCGACGACGAGCCAGACCTCGTTCCCGTCCCACACGGGTCCGATCGTCCGCAGCATCGTGCTGCGCTCGGCGTCGTCGCGGCCGACCCACGGCAGGAGCATCCCGACACCGAAGTCGAAGCCCTCGAGTGCGAAGTACCCGGCCCAGAGGACCGCGATGAGCACGAACCAGAGGGTCTCGAGGTCCATCAGTACGACACCGCCGGAACGGAGAACTCGTCGCCGTCACCGCCGACCTCAGGCGGATCGAGGCGCGCGTACCGCCGCAGGAGGACGAAGTTGAGCACGGTCAGCAGACCGTAGAGCAGCGCCGAACACGCCGAGGCTCAGCCAGATCGTCGTGCTCGAGACGACCGGCGAGTTCGCGTCCGCCGTCTTCAGCAGTCCCCACACGATCCACGGCTGCCGCCCGACCTCGGTCAGCACCCAGCCGGCGAGCGCCGCGATGTACGGGAGCGGGAATGGTGCACACGCCCGCCCACAGCAGCCACCGCTTCGGCTCGAGCGTGCCGCGCCACGAGAAGAACGCAGCGACGGCGAACACGAGGAAGACGAGGCTGCCGAGGTACGCCATGGCCCGCATCGCCCAGTACGTCGTCTCCACCGGCGGCGTGTAGTTCTCGCCGCGCCCGTACTCGCGCTCCGCCTGCTCCTGCAGCGGTTGATGCCCTGCACCTCGCCGTTGAAGGACCCGGTCGCGAGGAACGAGAGGAGATACGGAATCTCGATGTCGAAGCTCGGCGTCTGATCCTCCTTCGTGAAGCCGCCGATCTGGAAGATCGAGAACGACGCCGGCTGCTCCGTGTCCCAGAGCGCTTCCGTCGCGGCGATCTTCATCGGCTGGTAGTCGGTGATGACGATGCCGAGATGGCTTCCCCACCACAGGTTGACCGCGGAGATCGGGACGCCGACGACGAGCGCGAGCTTCGCGGCCTTCCGGAAGAGATCCTCGTTCCGCCCGCGCAGGATGTGCCAGCACGAGACGCCGAAGATCACGGCCGCCGCGGTCGTCAGGCCGACCAGGACGACGTGCCCGTACGCCCAGAAGGCGAGCCTGTTCGACAGGAGATCCCAGATGCTCGTGAGCTCGGCTCGACCGTCCACGACGTCCGAGCCGACGGGGCGCTGCATCCATGAGTTCGCCACGATGATGAAGAACGCCGAGGCCCAGCGTTCCGACCGCGAAGAGCCACACCGTCGCGAGGTGAACGCGCTTCGAGAGCCGGTCCCAGCCGAAGATCCAGAGGCCGAGGAACGTCGACTCGAGCATGAACGCGGCGAGCCCCTCGATCGCGAGCGGCGCGCCGAACACGTCGCCGACGAACTCCGAGTACACCGACCAGTTCATGCCGAACTGGAACTCCTGGACGAGGCCCGTCGCGACGCCGATCGCGAAGTTGATCAGCATCAGCGTCCCGAAGAAGCGCGTCAGCCGCAGCCACGCCTCGTCGCCGCCTCGGTACCAGATCGTCTGCATCACGGCGACGAGCGGCGCGAGCCCGAGCGTGAGCGGGACGAAGAGGAAGTGGTACAGCGACGTCATCGCGAACTGCGTCCGCGCGAGGTCGACGGTCGACACCGCGACGCTCACCGCGCCCGCCCTCGCTCCGTCCGCGGGTGACTCGACCGTCGTTGCGACCGCACCGCGCCATCATGTCAGCCCCCGCGCGCCCGGCGAGCAGCTTCATCCGGGTGAATTCCGAACGGTCGGCTCCGGCGACTGTTAGCGTCGTCCGACTGTGTGGAGGATCTCTCCGGTGGCCCCGGCCCGTCCGAGAGGCCGTGGCCCTCGAGCCCTGTGCATCGTCCTCGCCGTCGCAACGCTGCTGACCGCCTCGGGCTTGCTCGGGCGACGACGACGCGCAGGACGACTCGACGAGCGCTGTCGTGACGATCCGCACGGTCGAGGTCGGTGACGCCGGAAACGCGGCGGCGGCGATCGTGCCGTTCCATCCGGGCATCTACGACGACTGCAGCAACGCGCCGTCGAAGAAGCAGAGCTGCTTGTCCGTGGGTGCGGTCGACTACGAGTACGAGATCGGTGAGCTCGAGATCACCGTCGGCCAGTACGTCGCCTTCCTCAACACGGTCGATCCGGCACGGAACGAACGAGCGCGACCTCTACGTCGAGAACATGAGCCCGTCGCAGTGGCCCAAGTTCGGATCCGTCGCCTACGCGGACGGAGCCGACCCCGGTGAGCACTACTCGGTCGCGTATCCGCAATGGGAGGACAAGCCGATCGCCTTTGCGAACTTCCCTCGCGCGGCGAGCTTCGTCAACGCGCTCGTGAACGGCGACGTCACCTCGAGGAAGACCTCGACCGAGGACGGCGTCGAGGTCGTTACGTATTCGGTCCGACTCTCGGACGAAGTGGAGGACGGGATGTACGACCTCTCGGGGAGCGGTGCGACGAGGAAGGAGGCGACCGGATTCGTCGTGCCGAGCAACGACGAGTGGATCAAGGCGGCGTACTACGACCCGAAGGGCAGCGGGACGTTCTCGTACTGGCGCTACCCGACGGGGCCTGCCTACGGCACCGAGCGCGTCGTCGCTCGAGCGCGGACGGGGACGTCGTGAACGCGGACACGCAGCCTCTCTCGACGTTCAGCCCACAGGGCCCGAAGAACGCACCGGCGGGCACCTATCCGACGTGGTGTCCATCGCAGGCAGGCTCGGACTGCGAGACCGTCAACCCGCTCCACCTGGGCTCGGCCGACTACGACGTCCGACTATCAGGCCAACGTCAGCACGGTAGGCCAGACGCGAACGCGCAGCCCGTGGGGCACCCTCGACCAGGGCGGCAACGCCGTCGAATGGACCGACACGATCGCGCCGTCGCCCAACGGTTCCGGCGACGCGAGGGTCTGGCGCTACGCCCACGGAGGCGTGGCCAACGCCCCCGCGTACCAGCTGTGGATCTCCGCGACCGGACGACAGCCGGAGGAGAACGTCGGCTTCGAGCGCATCTACCCGTGGCAGGGCTTCCGCATCGGCGTCATCGGCTCGCTCGAGCCCACCGACTGACGAACCGCCAGTTAGATCTCCGGTCTGGGCGACGACGCGTCCGGACGCAACGGCGTCCTGCAAGCGCCGCGTAGTCGCGCTCGTTCTGGTCGGCGTACGTCTCCGCAAAGGTCGCCATCGCGCGGTCGAATGCGTCGCCGCTGCCCGAGGTACGCGGCGATCGCGACCCGGTCTCCCGTAGCGGGCATGCGCGCGGGCGAGCGTCCAGCCGCACACTCTCCCGTACGCCTGGAGCCCTGGCGAGATCCATCAGCTCGATCTCGGCCGACCCCTTCGCATCCCAGAGCTGGCGGATGTAGAAGTCCCGCTCCTCGCCGTCGATCGTGAGGATGCGCGACCAGCCGAGCATGATGTCGGGCGCCGCCTGCATCATCCGCTGGCCCTCGACGACACGTTGTCCGTGCTGCGTGAACTCGCTCCTGCCGAGGAACGGCTCCAGCACCGAGGGCTGTGCCTCCTTGAACTGGAGGAACAGCGGATCGTTCTCGTCCCGTCCGGCGAGGAGGAGGATCCAGGCGCGCGTGCCCACGCTTCCGACGCCGACGACCTTCCGGGCCGCGTGCACGTAGCGGTAGCTCTCGAGCAGCTTGCGCCGATCGCGCGGCAACGAGCGTCGGTACGTGCGGATCATCCGCCTGACGACGTCCTCGAGGTGCTGCTGCTCGACACCTGGCAGCACGTCCTCGATCGGCGTCACGAGCGGCGGGCGACCGACGATTCGAAGCTCGCCGTCGACGGTGTGGCACAGCTTGGCCAGCGCTCGCATGCTGTCCTTCGTCCGCGCCTTCTCGATTCCCTTCTGGAGCCGCCTCATGCGCTTGCTGGAGACGTTCCCGCTCAGACGCTCCTCGATGCGCGCGACGTCCAGGCGCGTGTACCAGACGTCGAGGTTGCGCATCGGCGCGAAGCCCGCCATCGCCTCGCGGTACTGGCGCACCGTCTGCGGTGACGAGGACGCTGTCGCGTCGACTCGTCGTACCCGAGGTCGCGGCCGGCCACGGCGATGCTCGCCGCCAGCCGTTTCACGTCCCACTCGAACGGGCCTGGCAGCGTCTCGTCGAAGTCGTTGATGCTGAAGACGAGCCGCCGGTCGGGCGCCGCGAAGATGCCGAAGTTGGAGAGGTGCGCGTCGCCGCAGAGCTGTGCGTGAAGGCCCGTCCGCGGCCCCGCCGAGAGATCGGCGGCCATGAGGTAGGCGCCGCCGCGGAAGAATGCGAACGGCGAGTCGAGCATGCGTCCGTACCGGATCGGGACGAGCTCGGGGAGGCGCGTCCGTGCCTGTTCCTCGAGGAGCTCGATCGGATCGCGACGCTGCGGCGCGGGCTCCCAGGTCCCGTGGGCCGAGCGTGGTAGCTCCTGGCGGGCGGCCTTGCCGCGTGCCGAGCGCTCCGCCGGGGTGAAGTGGAGAACGTCCTTCGGCTCGGGCGACGCAGCGACAGAGGTACCCGGCTCGTTGGGAGCGACGATGGTCGGCAGTGGCAGTTTCGTCTTCTCCTCGACACCCGTCATTCGCGACTCCTCCCCTCGCGACCGCGCCACGACTCGTGGCGATCCTCGTTCGAAGCGTACTCGGGCGCTCACGGCTGTCTGGAGGCGATCCACGCCGGTTCGCGACGCTTGACCTTGAACAGCAGCGCCGCCAGCTGAAATGCTCCACGCGTGAACCGGCAGGCGAACGGCGGGCCGCAGCCTGCCGACGTTCTCGTGATCTTCGGGATCACCGGCGATCTCGCTCGCGTCATGACGTACCGCTCGCTCTACCGGCTCGAGGCGCGGGGACTCCTCGACTGCCCGATCGTCGGCGTCGCGTTCGACGACTGGACGCTCGAGCAGCTCGTCGAGCGCGCACACGACTCGATCGTCGCAACGGGCGAGCAGCTGGACGAGGAGATCTTCGAGCGGCTCGCAGCGCGGCTCTCGTACGTCCACGGAGACTTCTCGGACGCCGGGACGTACGAGCAGGTCGCGAAGGCGATCGAGGGCGCGACCCTCCCGGTCTTCTACCTCGAGATCCCGCCCTCGCTCTTCGGCACCGTCGTCGGCGGGCTCGCCACGGAAGGGCTCACGAAGAACGCGCGGGTCGTCGTCGAGAAGCCGTTCGGGCACGACCTCGCGTCCGCGCGTGCGCTCAACGCAGAGCTGCACGCACTGATCGACGAGTCGCAGCTGTACCGGATCGACCACTTTCTCGGGAAGCTGTCCGTCGAGGACATCCTCTACCTCCGCTTCGCGAACACGATCCTCGAGCCGCTCTGGAACCGGCAGTTCGTGTCGAGCGTCCAGATCACGATGGGCGAGGACTTCGGCGTCGCCGACCGCGGCCACTTCTACGACCCGGTGGGCGCCATGCGCGACGTCGTCCAGAACCACCTCCTCCAGGTCCTGAGCTACGTCGCAATCGAACCGCCCACCGGTCGCGGGACCGACGTCATCAACAACCGCAAGCGCGACGTCTTCGTCGCACTGGCCGAGGCCGACCCGGCGCACTACGTGCGGGGCCAGTACCGCGGATACCTCGACGTCGACGGGGTCGCACCCGACTCGCAGACGGAGACCTTCTGTGCGCTGCGCCTCGAGATCGACAACTGGCGCTGGTCCGGCGTGCCGTTCTTCATCCGCGCAGGGAAGTCGCTCCCGGTCACCGTGACCGAGGTGCGCGTCGTGTTCAACACGACGCCCTGGCTCGGCTTCGTTCCGCGAGGCGCTCCGCGCCCGGAAGCGAACCAGCTGGTCCTGAGGGTCGGGCCGCGGCCGGGTGCGCGCCTGCGCATGCAGACGAAGCACCCCGAGGAGATGGCGCTCCGCTCGGTGCAGCTCGACATGGAGTTCGCGGCGTTCGGAGGCGAGGGGCCGACGCCGTACGAGGTGCTGCTCGACGCGGCGATGCGCGGCGATCCGAGCCACTTCGCCCGCCAGGACGCCGTCGAGGAGACGTGGCGCGTCGTCCAGCCGCTCATCGACTCGCCGCCGCCCGTCGAGGTCTACGAGCCCGGCACGTGGGGCGCCCGACTCGGCGAACGAGCCTCACCCGCGACTACGGAGGATGGAGGAGATCCATGGCTGCCAGCGCGACTGACCCCGTGGATGTACGGCGTCGGGCCATGACCTATGTCATGAAGGGCGACCGGATGCTCGAGGAGGAGCCCGCCGTCGTGACGCGGGAGCTCGACGACCTCTGCATCACGACGATCCGCACGCTCTGCATCGACGCGATCGAGGCCGCGAACTCGGGCCATCCCGGGACGCCGGTCGGCATCGCGCCGGTCACGTACACGCTCTGGCAGCGGTTCCTCCGCTTCGATCCGGCCGACCCGATCTGGCCGAACCGCGACCGCTTCGTGCTCTCGGCGGGCCACGCGTCCGCTGCTCCTCTGGTCGCTGCTGCACCTCACCGGCGTCCGCGCCGTCGATCCCGACTACGAGGTCCTCGGCGAGCCCGCGGTCTCGCTCGACGACCTCAAGCGCTTCCGCCAGCTCGACTCGAAGTGCCCCGGCCATCCCGAGTACCGCTGGACGAGCGGCGTCGAGACGACCTCCGGGCCGCTCGGCCAGGGGGTCGCGACCTCGGTCGGGATGGCGGTCGCGAGCCAGTGGCTCGGCGCGCGCTACAACCGCGACGGCTTCACGCTCTTCGACTTCGACGTCTACGCGCAGGCGGGCGACGGCTGCATGATGGAGGGCGTCGCGTCCGAGGCGGCGTCGTTCGCCGCGCACCAGCGCCTCTCGAACCTCTGCTGGATCTACGACGCGAACCGGGTCACGATCGAGGGGCACACCGACCTCACGTTCACCGAGGACGTCGCCGCGCGGTTCGCCGCGTACGGCTGGAACGTCGACGACGGTCGCCGACGCGAACGACCTCGAGGCGGCCGAGCGCGCGTTCCACGACTTCAAGGCCGAGGACGAGCGCCCGACGCTCGTCGTCGTGCACAGCCACATCGGCTACGGCACGCCGGTCGAGGACACGCCGAAGGCGCACGGCGAGCCGCTCGGCCCGGAGGGCGTCAAGGCGGCGAAGCGCTTCTACGGCTGGCCCGAGGACGCCGAGTTCCTCGTCCCGGACGGCGTCGTCGAGCACTTCGCCGAGGGGATCGGCGCGCGCGGACGCGAGGCGCGCGAGGCGTGGGAGGCGCTGTTCGAGGAGTACCGGGCCGCGTACCCCGAGCTCGCCGACGAGATCGAGCGCATGCAGCGGCGCGAGCTGCCCGACGGCTGGGACGCCGGCGATTCCCGAGTTCCCGGCGGACGAGAAGGGCCTCGCGAGCCGCGACTCCTCGGGCCAGGTGCTGAACGCGTCGCCGCAGCGCGTGCCGTGGCTCGTCGGCGGCGCGGCCGATCTCGCGCCGTCGACGAAGACGCGGCTCACGTTCGACGGCGCCGGCGACTTCGCGCCGGAGGACCGCTCCGGGCGCAACTTCCACTTCGGCGTCCGCGAGTTCGCCTCGGCGGCGATCGCGAACGGGCTCGCGCTCTCGAAGCTGCGGCCGTTCTGGTCGGGCTTCCTCATCTTCTCGGACTACGCGCGCGGCGCGATCCGGCTCTCGGCGCTGATGGAGATCCCGGTCATCCACGTCTTCACGCACGACTCGATCGGCGTCGGCGAGGACGGCCCGACGCACCAGCCGGTCGAGCAGCTCGCGTCGCTGCGCGCGATGCCGGGCCTGCTCGTCTTCCGGCCGGCCGACGCGAACGAGGTCGCCGAGACGTGGCGCTACGTCATGCAGCTCCACCACGAGCCCGCCGTGCTCGTCCTCTCGCGGCAGGCGCTGCCGACGCTCGACCGCTCGGTCGCTCGCGGCCCGCGGCAGGCGTCGCGCAAGGCGCGTACGTGCTCGCCGACACCGACGGCGAGCCCGGACGTGATCCTCATCGCGACCGGCTCCGAGGTCGGCCTCGCGCTCGCGGCGCGCGACGAGCTCGCCGCCGAGCGGCATCGGCGCGCGGCGTCGTCTCGATGCCGTGCTCGGAGCTCTTCGACCGCCAGCCGCAGGCGTACCGCGACGAGGTGCTCCCGCCGGCGATCAAGGCGCGCGTCGCGATCGAGCAGGCCTCGGCGCTCGGCTGGGCGCGCTACGTCGGCGACGGCGGCGCGATCGTCGCCATGAACACGTTCGGCGCGTCGGCGCCGCTGAAGCAGCTCGTCGAGAAGTTCGGCTTCACGCCCGGACGCGGTCGGCCGCGTCGCGCGGGAGGTCGTCGCGCGATGACGCCGCTCCGCGAACGACCGGCCTGGACCGCGCTCGAGCGCCACTACGCCGAGATCGGCGATGCGCACCTGCGCGACCTCTTCGCCGCCGACCCGACGCGCGGCGAGCGGCTCGCCGCCGAGGGCGCCGGCGTCTACCTCGACTACTCGAAGAACCGCATCACGGACGAGACGCTCCGCCTGCTCCGTCGAGCTCGCCGAGGAGTCGGGCCTCGCCGAGCGCACCGAGGCGATGTTCCGCGGCGAGCGGATCAACATCGACCGAGAACCGCTCCGTCCTCCACGTCGCGCTGCGCATGCCGCGGGGCGCTCGCTCGTCGTCGACGGCGTCGACGTCGTCGCCGAGGTGCACGAGGTCGCTCGACCGCATGGCCGCGTTCTCCGAGCGCATCCGCTCGGGCGAGTGGAAGGGTCACACGGGCAAGCCGATCCGCAACGTCGTCAACGTCGGGATCGGCGGCTCCGACCTCGGGCCGGTCATGGCCTACGAGGCGCTCCGCCACTACACGCGCCGCGACCTGACCTTCCGCTTCGTCTCGAACGTCGACTCGACCGACTTCGTCGAGGCGACGCGCGACCTCGCGCCCGGACGAGACGCTCTTCGTCATCTCCTCGAAGACGTTCACGACGCTCGAGACGATGACGAACGCGCACTCCGCGCGCGCGTGGGCGCTCGCCGCGCTCGGCGACGAGGCGGCGATCGCGAAGCACTTCGTCGCGGTGTCGACGAACGCCGACGAGGTGGCGACGTTCGGCATCGACCCCGAGAACATGTTCGGCTTCTGGGACTGGGTCGGCGGCCGCTACTCGATGGACTCGGCGATCGGCCTCTCGACGATGCTCGCGATCGGGCCGGACGCCTTCGGCGAGCTGCTCGCCGGCTTCCACGCGATGGACGAGCACTTCCGCGAGACGCCGCTCGAGCGGAACCTGCCCGCGCTCATGGGGCTCCTCTGCGTCTGGTACGCGGACTTCTTCGGCGCGCAGACGGTCGGCGTCATGCCGTACAGCCAGTACCTGAAGCGCTTCCCCGCCTACCTCCAGCAGCTGACGATGGAGTCGAACGGCAAGAACGTCACGCTCGACGGCCGGCGCGTCGACTACGAGACCGGCGCCGTCTTCTGGGGCGAGCCGGGGACGAACGGCCAGCACAGCTTCTACCAGCTGATCCACCAGGGGACGAAGCTGATCCCGGTCGACCTGATCGGGTTCGGGAAGACGCTGAACCCGCTCGGCGACCACCACGACATCCTCATGTCGAACGTCTTCGCGCAGGCCGAGGCGCTCGCGTTCGGGAAGACCGAGGAGGAGGTGCGCGCCGAGGGCACGGCCGACGCCGTCGTCCCGCACCGGGTCTTCGAGGGCAACCGCCCGTCGAACGTCCTCCTCGCCGAGCAGCTCACGCCGTTCACGCTCGGCGCGCTCGTCGCCCTCTACGAGCACAGCGTCTTCACGCAGGGGACGGTCTGGAGCATCAACTCCTTCGACCAGTGGGGCGTCGAGCTCGGCAAGGCGCTCGCGCAGCGGATCATCCCGGAGCTGACCGCCGAGGACCGAGCCGGAGCTCGCGCACGACTCCTCGACGAACGCGCTGATCCGCCGCTACCGGGCGCTCGAAGTGATCCGCCTCGCTCCTCTCCGACGTCGACGGGACGCTCGTCCGATCGGACAAGTCGCTCTCGGAGCGCTCGATCGAGGCCGTGCACGACGCTGCACGACGCCGGGATCCACTTCGCGGTCACGAGCGGGCGGCCGCCGCGCGGCATGGAGATGCTCGTCGAGCCGCTCGCGCTCCGCACCCCGCTCGCCGGCGTTCAACGGCGGCCTCGTCGTCGAGCCCGACATGGAGGTGCTCGAGGAGCGCACGATCCCCGACGACCGTCGTCCCGCCGACGATCGAGCTCCTCGAGTCGCTTCGAGCTCTCGGTCTGGGTCTACCGCGGCGCCGACTGGCTCGTCCGCGATCCCGACGGGCCGCACGTCGCGCGCGAGTCGCGCACGGTGCAGTTCGAGCCGACCGTCGTCGACGCGTTCGACGGCACCGACGCACGTCGCGAAGATCGTCGGCGTGAGCGACGACCACGACGCCGTCGCCGCCGCGGCAGCAACCACGCGCGCGAGCGAGCTCGGCGAGCACGTCTCGGCCTCGCGCTCGCAGCCGTACTACCTCGACGTCACGCACCCGCAGGCGAACAAGGGCGCGGTCGTGCAGGTTCCTGTCCGAGCGCTACGAGCTCGCGCCCGACGAGATCGCGACGATCGGCGACATGCCGAACGACGTCCTCATGTTCGCGCACTCGGGCCTCTCGATCGCGATGGGGAACGCGAGCGACGAGGTGCAGCAGGCCGCGCGCCAGGTGACCAGCTCGAACGACGAGGACGGCTTCGCGAACGCGGTCGAGCGGTTCATCCTCGAGCGAGAGGAGCTAGGAGATGGCGACGGACACTCCCATGCAGCTCGGAATGGTCGGCCTCGGCCGGATGGGCGCCGGGATCGTCCGGCGGCTCATGCGCGACGGGCACCACTGCGTCGGCTACGACGTCTCCGCCGGACGCGGTGGAGGCGCTCGAGGCCGACGGCGCGGTCGGCGCGTCCTCGCTCGAGGACTTCGCCGCGAAGCTCGAGAAGCCGCGCGCGGCCTGGGTGATGGTGCCGGCGGGCGACATCACGGACAAGACGATCGCCGCGCTCGCGGAGGTGCTCGAGCCCGGCGACACGATCATCGACGGCGGCAACACGCACTACGTCGACGACATCCGGCACGCGAACGAGCTCCGCGAGAAGGGCATCCACCACGTCGACGTCGGCACGAGCGGCGGCGTCTGGGGCTTCGAGCGCGGCTTCTGCCTGATGATCGGCGGCGAGGACGAGGTCGTCGAGCGCCTCTCCCCGATCTTCGCGTCGATCGCGCCGGGCGTCGACGCCGCGCCGCGCACGCCGGGTCGCAGCGGGCGAGCCGAGCCAGGCCGAGCACGGCTACTACCACTGCGGCCCGAACGGCGCCGGCCACTTCGTGAAGATGGTGCACAACGGCATCGAGTACGGGCTCATGGCCGCGTACGCCGAGGGCCTGAACGTCATCGCGAACGCCGACATGGGCAAGCGGCAGCGCGACATGGACGCCGAGACCGCGCCGCTCGAGCGGCCCGGAGCTCTACCAGTACGAGATCGACACGACCGAGGTCGCCGAGGTCTGGCGGCGCGGCAGCGTCGTCGGCTCGTGGCTCCTCGACCTCACGGCGCCGCGCTCCACGAGTCCCCGACGCTCGAGGAGTTCGCCGGCCGCGTCTCCGACTCCGGCGAGGGCCGCTGGACGTCGATCGCGGCGATCGAGGAAGGCATGCCGGCGCCGGTGCTCACGACGGCGCTGTACTCGCGCTTCGCGTCGCGCAACATGGACGACTTCGCGAACCGGCTCCTCTCCGCGATGCGCAAGCAGTTCGGCGGCCACGACGAGAAGACGGCCTGATGGCGCTCGAGGTCGAGGTGCTGCCCGACGCCGACGCGGTCGCCGAGCGCGGCGCTCAGATCGTGGCCGCGGCCGCAGCGGTCGCGATCGCCGACCCGCGATCGCTTCACGTTCGCCGTCTCGGGCGGCCGAACGCCGTGGGCGATGTTCGCGGCGCTCTACGGGCGCATGCCCTGGGAGAAGGTGACGATCTTCCAGGTCGACGAGCGCATCGCGCCCGACGGCGATCGCGGATCGCAACCTCACGCAGCTCCAGCGCAGCCTGCCGCCCGGCGGAGCGGCGGACGTGCGCGCCATGCCCGTCTGGGCCGAGGATCTCGACGCCGCCGCCGCGATGTACGCCGACGCGCTCCCCGACGAGCTCGACCTCGTGCACCTCGGGCTCGGCCCGGACGGGCACACCGCGTCGCTCGTGCCGGGCGATCCCGTGCTCGCCGTCCAGGATCGCGACGTCGCGCATCACCGGCGTCTACCAGGGACGGAGGCGGATGACGCTGACCTACCCGGCGCTGAACCGCGCGCGGCAGATCCTCTGGCTCGTCACGGGCGACGGACAAGGTCGACGCGCTGCGCCGGCTGCGGGACGGCGATCAGTCGATCCCGGCCGCCTGGATCTCGACGGCGAACGCGCTCGTCCTCGCCGACGCCGCTGCGGCAGGATCCACGCCATGAGCGAGCAGACCGAGCGCAAGTACCCGTTCGAGCCGAAGGCCCCGGCCGTGCTCGCGGTCGACGTCGGCGGCTCGCACGTGAAGGCGGTGCTGAACGGCATCGACGAGCGCCGGCGCTTCGCCTCCGGGCCCGACGCTCACCGCGCAGCAGATGGTCGACGGCGTGCTCGAGCTGACGAAGGACTGGGAGTACGTGCGCGTCTCGGTCGGCGTCCCGGCGCCGGTTCGCGACGGCAAGCCCGTCCGCGAGCCCGTCAACCTCGGCACGGGCTGGATCGGCTTCGACTTCGAGAAGGCCTTCGGCAAGCCGACGAAGGTCATCAACGACGCGACGATGCAGGCGCTCGGGAGCTACGAGGGCGGCCGCATGCTCTTCCTCGGGCTCGGCACGGGGCTCGGCTCGACGATGATCATCGACGGCGTCATCGCGCCGATGGAGCTCGGCCACCTCGCGTACAAGAAGGGCGTCTGGGAGGACTACGTCGGCGAGGCCGCACTCGAGCGCCTCGGCCACAAGCGCTGGAAGAAGACGGTCCTCGAGACGATCGAGCAGTTCACAGCCGCGCTCGAGCCGGACTACGTCGTCCTCGGCGGCGGCAATGCCCGCGACCTCGGCGAGCTCCCGCCGAACTGCCGGCTCGGCCACAACGAGGACGCGTTCCTCGGCGGCTTCCGCCTCTGGGTCGATTGAGTCGGCGCGTCGCGCGGACAGCCGCCGCCTTCGCGGCCGCTGCGCTCGCTCTCGTGCTCCTCGAGGTCCTCGGGGTCGACGTCGAGAGCTGGTTCGCCTCGCTCTGGGATGCGCTGACGGCGGTCGATCCCGAGTACGTCGTCCTCGGGCTCGTCTTCCAGACGCTCGAGACGTTTCTCGCCGGGATCGCGTGGGTCGCCGATCCTTCGCGTCGCGTATCCCGAGTGCCGAGATCGGCGCGCTCCCCGTCCTCACGACGTACGCGGTCGCGGTCGCCGGGAACGACGTGCTCCCGGCCAGCCTCGGGACGCTCGTGATGCTCGTGATGCTCACCGCGATCATCCCGGAGTCGACGTTCCCCGGCCTGATCGGCGGCCAGGTCGTGCACAAGCTCTTCTTCGTCGCCGCCGGCGCGTTCGTCTACCTCTACCTCTTCCTCACGGTGCCGGGCTCGTTCTCGCTCGAGCTGTCGCTCCTCGACGAGCACCGCGGGCTGGCCGTGCTCGTCCCCATCGCCGTCGTGGTCGTCGCAGCGGTCGTGATCCGGGCGTTCTGGAGCCGACTGCGCGGGCTGTGGGCCCGCGCGAAGCAGGGCGGCGCCATCCTCTCGGAGCCGCGCGCCTACGCGCGTCAAGGTGCTTCTCCCTGAAGTCGGCGCGTGGCTGAGCAAGCTCGCGGTCATCGCCGTGTTCCTCGCCGCGTACGGCATCCCTGTGTCGCTGCACACCGTGATGTCGGTCGCGGGAGGGAACTCCCTCGCGAACGTCGTCTCGGTCACACCGGGCGGTGCGGGTGTCAACCAGGCCGTGAACTCGGCAACCCTCACGCGTGAGGACGTCGACCGCGAGACGTCACTCGCCTACTCGGCCGGACAGCAGCTCATCACGACGGCGTGGAACGTCGGCCTCGCGATCGTGCTGGTCGCCGTCGTGTTCGGCTGGGCAGGGGGCAAGACCCTCGTCAGCGCCTCGTACCAGGAGGCCAAGACCCGTGCCCCCAAGCGGCGGAAGCGAGGAGACGACGGCGCCGACTAGCGGTAGGTCCGGTGCTCGACCTCGTCACCGCGCCCGACGACGACGTCGGCGACGAGCTCCGGCGAGAAGAGTCCGTGCTCGACGACTCCCGGAGTTGCGGAGAGCCATGCGCTGCGAGGCTCACCGGGATCGTCGCACCGCGCCCGTGTAGTCGGCGATGACGCCGCCGTCGGGGCTCCGCGCGACGTCGCGGAGCTCGACCGAGCCGAGCCGCTGGAGCGTCGCCGCGAGACCGAATTCCAGGAGCTCGAGTGGGATCGGCGGTCGGAGGACGTCTCGACGAGCTTGTCCGACGAGACGATGACGACGAAGCGCTCGGCCGCCGCCGCGACGGCCTTCTCGCGCGTGTGCGCCGCGCCGCCCCCCTTCACGACCCAACCCGACGGCGCGACCTGGTCGGCGCCGTCGATCGCGATGTCGAGCTCCGTCGAGCGCATCCACCCCGGAGAACCGCTCGACCTCGAGGCCGAGCTCGCGCGCCGCCGCTCGGTCGCGGCGACGTCGCGACGCACCGCAGCGACGAGCCGCCTCCTGCCAGTGCCGGCAGGAGCCGGGCCACCGTGGAGCCCGTGCCCGAGCCCACCCGCATGCCGTCCTCGACGAGCGCGGCGGCTGCCTCCGCGGCGACCTGCTTCTCGCGATCGCTATCCACGGCCGAGCACCTCCGGTCGATGTCGAGCAGGTCGCCGATCGCGCTCGACGGTGACGTCGGGCGCGGAGTGCGCCGCAGCGAGCTCCGGATCGTTCGCGAACTGCCCCTGCAGCGGCAGCACCGTCGTGACGCGCTCACCCCAGTGCTGCTTCGCGGCGCGAGGATCCGCACCTTGTCGTCGACGAGCACGTAGCGCTCCGCCGGGTAGCGTCGCTCGACGTCGTCGAGCTGACTCCTCCTTGTGCACGTAGACGAGCACGCCGTCGACGGCGTCGCGAATGCCGGCCCGCACGACCTTGCGCGGCTGGAAGACGGCGTCGCCGTCGGTGAGCACGACGGTCGGCCCGTGCGCGCGCAGACGAGCGAGCACGTCGAGCGCGCCCGGGTAGAGACGGTCGGCGAACGGGTAGTCGAGGAGGTACTCGGAGACAGCGAGGAGTCTGCGGGTCCATGCCCTCGGCCTCCCACCACTCCTGCACCGCGCCGAGGTAGTCGCGGTAGCCGAGGTCGACGAAGCGCCGCTCCTGGATCGTCCAGTACGCGGCGCGCGCGTCCGGGCCGTACTCCCGGCTCGAGATGCGCGCTCGAGGTCCTCGCGGATACGGTCGTTGTCGAGGAGCGTGTCGTCGACGTCGACGAGGAAGGTCGTGGGCGACGCGCTCACCGCGACATCCTCTCGCAACTCCGTCATGATCTGGCGCCGCATCGAGCCCCGAGGGGAGGATTCGACGTGAGAGCTCCAGCGCAAGCGCTCGTGACGGCGATGGTCGGCAGCGCTGCTCGCTCGTCGGGCTGCGGCGGATCGGACTGCCGCAGACCGTCAACGGCTGCGTGATCGAGCCCGCGACCCAGTGCCCGAACGCCGACCTCTCCGGCGCCGACCTCGACGGGCGCGGATCTCTCGCGCGCGATCCTCTCGGGCGCGAACCTCGACGGGAACGAACCTGAGCGGTGCGAACCTCAGCGAAGCCGAACCTGACCGGACGCGCAGATCGTCGACACCGACCTCTCGGACGCCGATCTCACGAGCGCGAACCTCACGGGCGCGACGATCACCGGGTCGCGAACCTCGACGGTGCGACCCTCTGCGGGACGACGCGGACGGACGGCACGACCGACGACACGAGCTGCCCCGCCTCGACGGACACGACGGACGACGGACACCGACGACGACGGAGACGACCGCCGCCGGCCGAGGTGACGTCGTTCGAGGTCGGCGAGCTCACCTGCGGTGCCGCCACGACCGGCCCCGTCACCGTCACGTGGGAGACCGAGAACGCGACCGCGGTCGAGATCGCCGTCGACACCGCGTCGCCGACGAGGCTTCGGCCCGAGCGGCTCGACGACGTCGTCGTCGCCTGCGACGGCGAGTCGCACACGATCACCGTCACGCCGCAGAGCGACTCCGGGACCCGGCGTGCCCGAGTACGAAGGAAGTCGAGCTCCGCGGCTAGCGCCGGACGTCGACGCGACCGCGCCCGAACGCGTCGATCCGGCCCCAGCGGCCGGGGATGTCGAGCAGCTCGAGGTGCCCGATCTCGCTGCGGGAGCGCGGGATCGACGACGAGGTGCTCGCCGTGCGGCTCGAGCCCGAGCATCGTGCGCAGGAGCAGGAGCGGCGTGCCGGTCGACCACGCCTGCGGGCTGCACGCGGTCGGGTACTGCACCGGGTACTTCGTCTGGCTGGCGCGGGTAGCCGCCGAACGCCTCCGGGAGCCGGCCGTCGAAGAACTCGGCGGCGTCGAGGATGCCCGGCGGCGATCTCGGCCGCCTCGTCCTTGAAGCCGTAGCGGCGCAGGCCCCACGCGACGAACGAGTTGTCGAACGGCCAGACGGTTCCCGTGTGGTACCCGATCGGGTTGTAGCGCGCCTCGCCCGTCGGCGAGCGTGCGCACGCCCCAGCCCGAGAAGAGCCGCGGGCCGAGCAGATGGCGCGCGACCGCCTTCGCCTTCGACTTGTCGACGATCCCGCTCCAGAGCAGGTGGCCGTTGTTCGACGCGAGCGCGTCGACCTGCCGCCCGTCCGGGATCGAGCGCGAGCGCGAAGTACTCGCCGTCCTCGACCCAGTAGTCGCGGTTGAAGCGCCGCTTGAGATCGGCCGCGTCGCGCTCGAGCTTGTCGGCGAGCTCCGCGTCCTTCCAGATCTCGCGCGCGAGCCGGGCGCCGCGCACCTTCGCGTCGTAGGCGTAGCCCTGGAGCTCGCAGGTCGCGCGCGGGAAGCCGGGCAGTGAGCCGTCGCGGAACGAGATCGAGTCCCAGGAGTCCTTCCAGCACTGGTTCTCGAGCCCGGTCTCCTCGTTGCGGCGCTGGTACCAGATGTACCCCGTGCCCTGGAGGTCCGCGTACTCGTCGATCCAGTTCGAGCGCCGCGCGCGCCTCGACCTCGAGCTCGCGCACGAGCGCGCGGTCGCCCGTCCAGCGCTCGTACTCGTCGAGCAGCACGACGTAGAGCGGCGTCGCGTCGACCGAGCCGTAGTACGGCGAGTGCGGACGCTCCTCGAACGCCGTCATCTCGCCGTAGCGCATCTCGTGGAGGATCCGGCCGGGATCCTCGTCGCGGAAGTCGTCGACGCCGCACGCCCTGCCAGTCGCCGAGCGCACGCAAGCGTCGTCGCCGCGAGCTCGGGCGTGAACGGCAGCGCCTGCAGGCTCGTGAAGATGCTGTCGCGGCCGAACATGGTCATGAACCACGGGAGCCCGGCGGCGGGGAGCGACCGCCCGCCGGCGATCGGCGGCGAGAAGCGCAGCGCGGCGAGATCGACGAGGCTCCGCCGGTACGTCGCCTTGAGCGGGTCCCAGTCGCACTCGACGCGCGGTGCCTCGTCGATCCAGCGCTCGAGGTTGCGCCGCATGCGGCGCCTGCACGCGCTTGGGATCCTGGCGCTCGAGCGGCGCCTGCCCGGCGCCGAGGCGAGCGGTGACGACGTCGATGCCGCGTCGTCCACTCGCCGTGCGCCGGGATCCTGACCTTGAACGTGAGACCGTCGGCGTCGAGCGGCGCCGGTGCGCTGGCGCGTGATCTCGGTCGCGCGCGCGAACGGCCCGCGCTCGTACCCGAGCGTGAGCTTGCGCCGCTCGACCTTCGTCGAGTAGCGGCCCTTCTTCTTCAGCGCGTCCTTGACCTCGAAGAGGTCGGCGAAGTCGCAGCCCGGCGTCGATGCGGACGTCGAGCGAGACGGTCTTGTCGGCGTGGTTGAGGATCGTCAGCTCCTCGTGGAAGCCGTCGACACCGCGCGCTGCCGGATCACCGACAGCTTCGCGTCGATGTAGACCGTGCCCGTTCCGGGAACGAGGAAGAACCGCGTCTCGAAGTACTGGAGGTCGTCGACCGAGAGCGGGTTGAGCCGCTCGCCGTTCACCGTCAGCACCCAGCGCGAGAGGAAGCGCGTGTCGAACGAGAAGAGCCCGGTCGGATCGGTGAGCGACGCCTCGATGTCGCCGCGCTCGTCGCTGACGACGAACGTGTTGCCGTCGAGGATCTTGACGAGCCCGTCGTTCACGCGTGCGCCTTCCGTCGTCGGCCGCGGCGGGCTCGGGAAGAGGCGCTGCATGCGCACGAGTAGGCGCCAGTCGCCGTCGACCGCGAGGTCGCCGCGGAGAACAGCCGCGACGGCGTTCTGCCTTCCCGGACGCGATCTTGTCGAAGACGCTTGTCCGCCCGCACGACGCAGTCGCGCGTCGGTCGTCGACTCGCGCGCGACGGTGACCTCCCCTTGTCGACCGTCGACGAACCACCGGCGCACTCGGCCGGCCCGTCGACGATGTCGAAGCGTGTGCACCCGGTGGCCTTTCGCAGCAGCGGCTCGTGCCCGCGTTCGGCGCGAGCTCGGCGAAGAAGCGAGCCGTCGGGTCGGATCGCAGCGTCGCTCATGGGCGGCAGACTAGTACTCCCCGGTCTCGTCGACCGGCTCGACCGGCGCGTCGGCATCCGATATAGGGGGCAGCCAGCTTCGTCCCGACGAACGGGTAGACCAACACGGAGATCATCCCCGCGCCGATCAACGAGGCGCCGACGCTCGCCGACACTGCGCCACGCTCCTGCCCGATGCCGACGATCGCGACGATCAGCGGGAGCCCCGTCGCCCCGAACAGGGCGAGGCTCGCCGTTCGTCGCGTTCCCAACTCGCGGAGCCCAGAGGAGCGCAGGCGTTCCGCGCGTCGTGACTAGCAGGACGAGGAACAGACCGGCAAGCAGGAGTCCGTCCGCGGTGAGCAGGCTGTCCAGGTCGAAGGTCATCCCGGTGACGACGAAGTAGACGGGAATCAGGAATCCGAACCCGATTCCCTCGAGCCGCATCCGCACGATCTTGCCGTCCGGGGAGTCGAGTACGAGCCCGACGATCAGCCCCGCGGCGAACGCTCCGAGCACGAACTCGAAGCCGGCGTCCGTCGCGATGAGCAAGAGCAGTGCGAGGACGAAGATCGCGGCACGCACGCCGACCTGCCCCGTGGTGTGGAGCGTGCCCTGGAGGATGCGCATCAGACGTGGAGGGCGTGTGCGCAGCGCGAATCCGGCCGCGACGGACACGAGAAGCCCGAAGACGAGGAGGAGCACCACCTCGGTGACGGCGCCGTAGACGCTGGTCAGGAAGACCGAGATGAAGATGATCGGCCAGAACTCGCCGGCGACGCCCGTTCCCAGCACCGCGCGCCCGAGCTCCGTCGGTAGCAGCCCGGCGTCCGAGAGGATCGGGACGAGTGCGCCGAGCGCGGTCGTCGCCAGAGCGACGGCCAGGAGCCACCACTCCGCATCGACCCCCGCGCGCTCGAGCCCGACACCCAGGATCGACGCGATCGCGAGCGACATCAACCAGCCGATCGATCCGCGACGCAGGGCGTTGCGAGGGACGTGGTGCTCGACCACCTCGACCCCCGCGAAGAAGAACAGGAGCGCGAGGCCGAAGTTGGAGAGGAACGTGATGAACTCGTTCACACTCGCGATCCCGAGCACCTCCGGACCGATCACGATGCCGAGGACGATCTCGACGACCACCGTCGGCACGACGATCACCGGGTGCCAGCGCGAGAAGAGCGCGCCGAGCGTCGTGGCAAGGAAGACGAGGACGAGCGAGCGCCCCTCCTCGCGGGTGACCTCGGCGAGCGGAAGGTCGAGTACGAAGGACGTGAGCATCGGCGTCATCGTGTACGCGCGCCGAGGGCCTCCACAGCCCCCAGCCTACGGACGCAGCGCCGGATGCACTCGCATCGTCCCAAGGCAGTCTCGTCAGACGGGGTTGATGCGCTCGACCTCGATGTTGCGATCCTGGAGCCACGCCATCACGCCGTGCAGGTGCGACTGGTCGATGACGTCCACCACGATGACCGTCTTGCCAGGGCAGGGCGCGAACCTCCGTGCACCCAGCTCCGCGACGAGATCATCGCCCAGATCTCCCCGCACGAGTACCTCATACGGGGTCGGTACCGCTCCTGTGCTCGACGCGCTCACCCGCAGCCAGCATGACGACGGCCCGACCTCGCGTGATATGCACATCGGCGGTTCATCCGGGTGAACTTGCTCTTGTCCGCCGAACGGAGTTCAGCGAAGCTTCCGACGTGACAACGCCGCGGACACCCCCGCGGGCGAAGACGACACTCGGACCCCCGCTCGTCGTCCCGACCAAGCTACGCCCTCCGCACACGCAGGACAGGCTGCTCGACCGCGCAGATCTGACCGAGAGGCTGCGCACCGGGAGCGAAAGGGCGCTCACGCTCGTCTGCGCCCCGGCGGGCTACGGAAAGACCACCCTCCTCGCTCAGTGGGCACGCACCGATGCCGATCGAAAGACGTTTGCATGGGTCTCGATAGACGAGCTGGACTCCGACCCGGCAAGACTCTGGGGCCACGTCATCACTGCCTTGCAGGAGGTGCACGCGCCTGTCGGCGAGCGGTCGCTCGGCGCGTTCGCCGCAGGCCCCACCTCCATATCGGAGACTGGGATCCCGCTGCTCATCACCGAGTTGTCCGACTGCCCGCCGATCGCGCTGATCCTGGACGACTGGCACCTCGTGTCGAGTCGCGTCGGCGACGAGACCATGAGCGCGTTCGTGACACACGCTCCACCGGCAGTGCAGGTCGTTGTCTCGAGCCGGCGCGATCCCGGCCTACCCATCGCCCGCCTGCGAGCGCATGGCGAACTGACGGAGATCAGGGCGCGGGATCTCCGGGTGTCGTCTGAGGGGGCGGCAGAGCTGCTGCACGGTGCCGGCGTTCGACTCACGGCAACCGATGTCGAACTGCTGAACGAGCGGACCGAGGGCTGGCTCGCGGGGCTCTGGCTGGCTGCCCTCGCGCTCAAGGAGCACGAGGAACCCGACCGCTTCGTCCGTGAGTTCTCGGACGATACGCGCTACGTCTTCGACTATCTGGCGCGTGATGTCCTCGCGACGACCGACCCGGAGACACGTGCGTTCATGGTCCGCTCCTCGGTGCTCGACACGCTGTCGGGAGATCTCTGCGACGACGTGCTCGAGAGGTCACACTCGGCGTCGCTGCTCGCCGACATCGACCGCTCGAGCCTGTTTCTCGTCCCTCTCGATGAGGCGGGCTCCGAATACCGGTACCACCACCTCTTCGCCGCCGTCCTGCGCCGCGAGCTCGAGACGACCGACCCAGGCTCGGTTCCCGAGCTGCACACGCGCGCGTCCGTCTGGCACGAGAAGAGAGGCAATGTCGAGCCCGCGATCGATCATGCCATCTCGAGCCGGGACGTCGCGCGTGCGAGCGTGCTCGTGACGCGTGCCGCCGTGCCGTTGTTGTCGGCTGGCCGCATGGCGACGCTTAACCGGTGGTTCGACAAGCTCTCCTGGCCGGAGGCCCGAGCCGACCGTGAGCTCGCACTCATGCGCGCACTCGCCGCACCTCTGAGCGGGCACAGCCGAAACGACGTGGAACGGTGGCTCGCCATCGCCGAGGACGGCCCGGACTTCGGTCCACTCGCGATCGGTGTCTCGTCGATGAGCGCCGGCGTGGCGATGGTGAGCTCGACGTATCTCAGCCGTGGCATCGCCGACGCCGAGCGGTCGGCGGCGCTCGGATTGGAGACCGAGCCCCAAGGAAGTCCATGGCGGTATGCCTCCCTCGTCCCTCTCGGACAAGCCCGCTTCCTGGCCGGTCGTCCAGCGGAGGCGCGCCAGCCCCTCGAGGAAGCGCTAACGCTCCCGGGCGCGCGAGGGCGCGCGACGACCGTGCTCGCGCTCGCGTATCTCGCACTCGTCGAGCTCTCGGTCGGGGACGACGCACGGTCGGAGACGCTCGCCCGAGACGCCCTCGCGCTTGCCACCGACATCGGACACTCGGCGAGTGCGGCAGCGGCAAACCCACAGATCGCGCTCGGGTGTGCGCTCATGCGGGGCACGGACGTCCACGCGGCAG
Source organism: uncultured Gaiellaceae bacterium (assembly GCA_963709715.1). Classification (GTDB taxonomy): domain Bacteria; phylum Actinomycetota; class Thermoleophilia; order Gaiellales; family Gaiellaceae; genus GMQP-bins7. The sequence continues at coordinate 95,354 of CAVPXQ010000009.1, read as the reverse complement.
TCGAGCATCTCGAGCGCGCCGCGGAGCTCGCACTCGCTGACGCGGCGTCGTACTGGCACGCGCATGCCCTCATCCACCTGGCCGCCGCTCGGCACCGCGTCGGGGACGCCGGAGGCGCACGCGCCACACTCTCTCGTGCGCGTCGCGAGCTCGACGAGCTCCCCGACGTCGGCATGCTCGGCGACCTCTACCACGAGACCGCGGACGCGCTGCAGCACCGACCTCGCCGGGATGGGTTTCGCGGCGAGGAGCTGAGCGACGCCGAGAAGCGTGTGCTGGAGCGCCTCCTCCGCGGTCTCTCGGTGTCGCAGGTCGCAAACGAGCTGTGGCTCTCGCCCAACACCGTGAAGACGCACCGACGCGGGATCTACCGAAAGCTCGGTGTGACTACGCGCGAAGAGCTCCTCGAGCGGGCGCCGGAGCTGGAGCTCGACATGGACCCGGCCACCGTCAGCGACTCGCGCTGAGGCCACGACGGCGGGAACCGCGCGTCACCGATAATTGCGGCTGCCGGCGCCAGTCGGCTCGGAACCGACGAAACGGAGGCAGGCATGGCGACCAAAGCGGACTTCACGGAGGAGGAGTGGAAGGCGATGGAGAAGGGCGTCACCGGGTCGGGGATGCTCGTCTCGGTCGCCGACCGTGACTTCACGGACAGCTTCGGCGAGGCCACCGCCCTCGCGAAAGCGCTCGCCGCGCAGCGCGAGGCGAGCCCGAGCGAACTCGTGCGCGAGCTCGCAACCGTGCGAGGAACCGGGTTCGGGCTCACCGCCTCCCCTCAGGAAGTCGAGTCCGAGACCCTCGCCTCTCTCGAAACGGCGCTGGGCGCACTTGGCGTCAAGGCGCCCGACGAGGTGGACGCCTACCGCCAGTTGGTGCTCGATATCTCCGAGGCCGTCGCGGAGTCGAAGGGCGGCGTCAAGCCGGGTGAGACGGACGCGCTCGACAAGATCAAGGCGGCGCTCGAAGGCTGAATGGCGGCCGCCCCCGCTGCCGACGGCGGCATCAGGAGAAGACGTTGACTGCGCGGGCGATGACCAGGCCGACAACCGTCAGCGAGATCAGAGACTGGAGCGCCATCGTCAACTTGGCCCACCGCGCCATGGGCATGACGTCGGTCGGGCTGAACGCCGTGCTGGTCGTGACGCCGAGGATCAGGTAGTCGACGTACTGGGGTCGCCAGCCAGGTGGCGCGAGCTCGGGGCTCATCTGATGCGTGAAAGCGAAGTCCGGGTACTCGCGTTCGCCCATGAAGCGAGCGTAGGGACCACCGCTGTCGAGCAGCCAGTAGAGCAGTCCGAAGATCAGGCAGTTCCCCAGCCAGATCAGGGCGCCCGACGAGAGCAGCGACGAAGCCGAGTCCGTCACCTTCCCGCCCTGGATGAGCTCGGTGATGAGGACCGCGGTCGCGAGGAGCGCGGCGGCGGCGAGGGCGATCACGAGCGCGATCGAGAGCGGACGCAGCCACCGACGACGGCCCGTCACATGTGCTGGATCGGCCGCGAGCAGGGCGCCGAGCAGCGCGATCTCGATGCTCGGCACGAGCCAGTGCGGACCGAGCGACTGCCGGTGAGGCTCGATAAGCCGGAGCGCGACCGAGATGGCGATGAAGAACCCGAGCGCGAGCGCGATCGGCCAGCGCGGCTCGACGAACACCCGCTCCTCATCCTGCGCGGCATGCGCCGGGTCACCCACTCCTGTCGCACCGGCCTCCATCGGAGGGAGCCTACGCCGAGTGCGCGTCGTCGTTCATTGCGCCCCGCATGAGCCGAGCCAATGAGCCGATCCCGAAACTCAACCGCCCAACCCTGCCGATGCCTCTTCGAGACCGGCCTTGAGCTCCTTCGCCGACGCCTTGTCGATCTGAGAGATCGAGCTCCGAATCGCGTTCTCGAGAGCGTGTGCCACGTCGTCGGCGTGCTCATGGTCGTAGATGGCGATGATCCCTGCGGAGCCGGGCGGCAAGGCTTCGTCCATCTTCTCTCCGATCCCCGCCTCCATCCGCTTGCGTCCGAGCTTGCCGAGAACGCCTCCGGCAGCTGCTCCGATCGCCGTCGCTGCAAGCAGCGGCGGCGCGAACAGACCCACAACGAGCCCCACACCGCCTCCGACCTTCAGCCCCTTCCGCCCGAGGTGGTCGCCCGTCTCCTCGACGGTCACTTCGCCCTCTGCGTCCTTCGTGACGAGGACGACTCCGTCAGTCGTGACCGTGCCCTCCTCGGCGAGCTTCACGAACGCGTCGAAGTCCCGCTTCGCGAGATCGGGGATCAAGTAGACCGCGATCAGGACGTCGAGATCACCTTGCTCACTCATCTCGTACTCCCCTCGAGTCATGCGTTCGCTCCGTGGGCTGCCAGCGCCTGCGCCGCGTGCTCGTGTAGCGCCTGCCTGTCCTCGTCGGTCATGTGTGGCGCGATGTCGAACGTGACCTGCTTTATCTCACCCGTGAAGCGGAACGGCGCCTTGTCCGCGTAGCTGCGGTCGACGACGAGGCCGTTGTCGCAGCCGATGTCCATTCCGGCATAGCCCGAGAAGCGCGCGGGCACGGTGTGGTCCATCCGTCCGGATGCGACCCGCTCGCCGTTCACGAGCAAGCGTCACCTCGCCACCGGTCGCCGGCTTCGGCGCATCGGCCGCGAAGACCATCTCGACGCTGACGTCGCCCGCTGGGAGCGGAGACTCGGCAGCCTGCGTGTACTCGAGGACGCCGAGCATCGAGTAGTGGTGCTTGAGCTTCCCTTCCTGGACGTACAGCGTGAAGCCGCCCAGGTGGTCGAACGCGGCGACGATGACGCCCTCGGCGCCTCCTTCGGGAACGACGAGGTCGGCGCTGATCGTGTACGAGTGGTTGTAGACGCGAGGAATCATCCCGGCAGCGATGTTCTCGATCCGCCCCCTGTACGTGAACGTCGACACCTTCGGGATTGGCGGCACGATTCCGTAGAAGGACGAGAGCCCGCCGAGGATCGGCAGCACCTGATAGCGCTCTGCCTCCTCCCAGAAGAGCTGACGCAGCTCGGCGACCTTGTCCGGGTGCTCCTCGGCGAGGTTCCGCGCCTGGGCGAAGTCGTCGGGCAGGTAGTAGAGCTCGACTGGATCGTCATCGGGGTCCCAGCCGGGGCCGAAGTGCCGGAGGGCTTCCGGGTCGAGCAACCACGGGATGCGCGGCAGACGCATCGACAGCCACCAGCCGTCCTTGTACATCGCCCGGTTTCCGACGGCCTCGAAGTACTGCTGCGTGTGCCGTTCCGCCGCGTCAGCATCCGAGAGCGAGTCGGCGAAGGTAAAGCCGTGCAGCGGCTCCTGCTCGATGCCGTCCACGTGCGTCGGCGCGGGAATTCCGAGGAGCTCGAGCACCGTCGGGGCGAGGTCGATGACGTGCGTGAAGTGGCTGCGCAGGGCGCCGGTGTCTGAGATCGCGTGTGGGTATCGGACGACGAGCGGGTTCCGTGTCCCACCGAGATGGGAGGCGACCTGCTTGCCCCAGTCGAAGGGGCAGTTGCTCGCCCATGCCCACGCGGCCGCGTAGTGGGGCGCCATGAGATCGCCGCCCCAGGCTTCGAGCCCGCCGTGCTTGAAGAGGAGCCCCATCTGCTGCTCGGGTGTCAACGGGATGCCGTTCAGCGTCGTCATCTCGTTGAACGTGCCCGAGAGCGTGCCCTCCATGCTGGCGCCGTTGTCGCCCCAGATCCAGATCACGAGCGTATTGTCGAGCTCGCCCATCTCCTCGATTGCGTCGAGGACGCGCCCGACGTTCCAGTCGGCGTTCTCCGAGTAGCCGGCGTAGGTCTCCATCTGCCGGGAATACAGTCGCCGCTCGGTTTCGGAGAGCGACTCCCATGTCGGGAAGCCGTCGTTGCGTGGCGGCAGCTCTGCGTCGGGCGGAACGACACCCAGCTCCTTCTGGCGCGCCAACGTCCTCTCGCGTAGGACGTCCCAGCCCTCGTCGAACTTTCCCGCGTACTTGTCCGACCACTCCTTGGGCACGTGGTGTGGAGCATGACTGCAGCCCGTCGCGTAGTAGGCGAACCACGGCGTCTCGGGCTTCTCCGCGCGCACCCGATGGAGCCAGTCGATCGTCTTCTCCGACAGGTCGTCGGGGAAGTAGTAGGGCTCGCCGTCCTTCCCCTCCGGCACACCGATCGTCTTCTGGTTCTCGGTGATGAGTGGGTCGAACTGTCCGGCCTCACCCCCGAGGAAGCCCCAGAAGTAGTCGAATCCGAGTCCCGCCGGCCAGCGGTTGAACGGCCCGCCCGACCCCTGCTGGTCATCCGGGGTGAGATGCCACTTGCCGAGCGCGGCAGTCATGTAGCCGTTCTCCTGCAGGATCCGCGGCAGCGTCGCGCAGTCGCGCGGGATGGTCGCGTTGTAGCCGGGGAAGGGACCGGAGAACTCGGCGACGAGGCCGAACCCGACTCGGTGCTGGTTCCGGCCGGTCAGCATCGCCGCGCGCGTCGGCGAGCACACGGCGGTGACGTGGAAGCGGTTGTAGCGGAGGCCCTCATCGGCCATGCGCGTGTAGTTCGGGCGTCTCGATCGGGCCGCCGAACGTGCTCGGATTCCCGAACCCGGCGTCGTCGATGAGGACGAGCAACACGTTCGGTGCGCCTTCCGGCGGCGCAACCTGCGCGGCCTGGTTCCAGTCCGGCACAGAGCCTTCGAGGGTCTTCTTCGTCTCGCCGGCGAACGCTGGCCGGCGGATCGGGAGTCTCGTGCGATCGATCGCTTGCTCGCTCATCCTGCAGTTCCTCCTTCGGTGCAAGGCCTGGCTCTCGTTTGATCGCGGTGGCTCTGCTCGTCGGGCAAAACGGGCCGCGTACTACTGCTTCGCGACGGGCTAGATCCGCCGGCGACCTGCCCTCCCAGGTGTGACGGCTGCGGCCACGACCGCCGTCTTCGCCACCGGCGACGGGCCGGGTGTCACGGCCTTAGCAACGACCGCAGTCTTTGCCACCGGCGCGCCGACGACACCGACTCTTCCAACTCGTGCTGGTCTGAGTGGCATGTCAAGCTCCTTCCGTCGCGAGTGCGTTGTCGGCCTCGATGGAGGCGATGATCGCCTGGATGGGGATCCGTCCGGTGGCGATCAACTGGCCACCCGAGCGCCGCGCTGCCGATGCGAATGGCGCGGCCCACAGGTTCTCCCAGATGAGCACTCCGGCGGTACTGCCCGGATCCATCGCGGCGGCGAGATTCTCGACGTCGTCCGCTGCCAGGAGCTCGGCCAGCTGCGTCTCGATCGCCTGGAGCGGCCCGAGCTCCTCGACGTCCGAGAGCTCCATCGCGTCGACGGTGCCGTCCTCGTTCTTCGTGAGGATCAGGACGTCGATCACGCGGATGACTCCCGCGTCCACCAGTCTCACGAGCTCCTTCGCCATCTCGCCCGTGAAGTTGCTCGCGCCCGCCGGGAACTCGACGATCACGTAGTCGACGGGACCCAGTGAGTCGAGATCCGTGTTCTGTTCTACGGGCTCGGTCGTGGTGTCGGTCATGAACCCCCCTCAGTACGCGGTTGCGGCGGCCGACTTGTCCGAGACCACATAGGCCACGATCAGCGGCGCCGGGAAGAAGATCAAGCTGCGACGATCGTCCAGAGCCACCATCCGTTCGCAGTGAGAACCAGCACATCACCCCCACTCGTAGGACCACGATTCTCGTCCGCGCGTTGTGGGAACTACAAGGGTGAGGACGGCGAGTCATCCGGGTGAACCGTGCCGCTCACGCTGGCTGGCCGGGTCCAGGCTCTCTCGCTGTCTTCCGCCACGTCCGAGGATGACCAGGCTCACCGCGATCACCCAGGCGGGAAAGATGAGGACGAGCAACTCGATGTAGGTGACGCTGAAGAGGAACACGAGTCCGCCCACGTAGCCGACGATGACGAGCCAGCGGGGCAGGAATCCGGTGCGGAGCCCGATCGTCGAGGCGACGAGCATGAAGACCGCGGCCGCACGGACGGCAAAGATGAAGAGGAACGCGAAGCCGAGCGCGCGAGCGAGGAGAAACGTGTCCGCACCAGGGGGAGGCTGGTCCTGGAACTTGACGGCCACGAGGAGCCCGCCGGCGCAAGCCGACGCGGCGAAGAGCATCCCCACGAACAGCAGGCCGCTTCCGAGGAAGACTGTTGCGAAGAAGCGATCCTCGCGCTCACCCAGATGGCTCCTGATGGCGGCGATGAACCAGAGGAACGCGATACCTGCAAACGGTACGAGGTAGATGCCGACGAGCATGACGCGGCCGCCATCCTGTCGGAGATAGAAGTCCGCGATCTGCGCCGCGCTGCTCCCCGGCGCCGGCCGCTCCCGGATGAGGACCATGGAGATGACGAAGAGAACGGCAAAGACGAGCCCTGCCACGCCGGCGGCCCGCGGCGTCTCGAGTCGATGCTCGGCCTCGAGCACCCTGCGAGCGTCCGGCGAGTCGTCAGCCACGACTCGGTGCTGCCGTCGCGCCACGCGTGCCGGTGTCCTCGGCGTGGTATGCCGCGCGCATGGCCTCCTCGTCGTCCTTGCCCGGGAAGAAGCGGAAGACGAGCGCCATCCCGATCAGCACCGCGCCCATGGCGGCCAGATATGCCCAGCGATCGCCGTCGAGGAACGACTGCTGCGCCGCGGCGGTGATCTGATCGGCGTACTTCGGGTTGCTCGCGGCGAGGTCCTCGGCGCTTGCGAACGAGAGCTGGAGCTGGGACTGCGTCGACTCCGTGATGTTTTTCCCCGACTCGTCGATCGCCTGTCCCATCGCCGAGGCGTAGCCCGCCGCGAGCAGGGCTCCGAAGACGGAGGTCATCAGCGCACCGCCGAGATCGCGTTGGAGATCGGCCGTTCCGGAAGCCATGCCAACGCGTGACACCGGCACCGAGCCGGTGAGCGAGTTCGACGACGGCGTCCCGGCGAGCCCCACGCCCGCTCCGAGGAACACCAGCGGGATTGCGACCTGCCAGTACGGGATGTCCTCGCGCCAGAGCAAGAGCATCCCGGCAAAGGAGAGGAAGATCAGGAGCTGACCCGAGAGGAGCGTCCTGCGCGACCCTTGCGAGCCGACGAGCTTGGCCGAGCGCGGCGCGACGAGCACCATGGCGAAGACCGCCGGAAGAATCGCGGCGCCTGCCTCGAGGGTCGAGTACCCGAGCACATTCTGCAAGTACTGCTGATTGATGAACATCGCCCCCATGAGCGACCCGAAGACGATGATCCCCGCGGCCGCCGCAACCCAGAATGTCCTCCGCGAAGCAATGTTCAGGTCGTAGAGCGGATTCGCCGCGCGTCGCTCGCGGAGGAAGAACGCGCCCGCTGCGGCGAGCGCGACGACGAGGAGCCCGAGTGCCAGCGCCTGCTCGTTCGGGACGGGCATGAAGTTGATCGAGATGATGAGCGCGCCGACGAGCACCGCCGACAGGATCCCGCCGAGATTGTCCACCGGCTCGGTGGACTCGTTGACGTGGCTCGGGACGTAGCGAATCGCCATCCAGAGCGCGACGGCGACGAGCGGCAGCGTGACGAGGAAGACGGATCCCCAGTCGAAGAACTCGAGCAGCGCGCCGGACACGAGCGGGCCGAGCGCGGCGATTCCTCCTCCGAGCGCCGACCAGAGCGCGATCGACTTCGTGCGGCCGGGACCTGACCACAGTGCCGTGATCAGAGCGAGGGTCGTAGGGTACGCCATCCCGGCCGAGATGCCACCGACGACGCGCGCGCCGAACAGCACCGTGTCGGTGGGCGCGAAGGCGGCAACCAACGACGCGGGAACCGAGAGCAACATCCCGAGGACGAGCAACAGCTTGCGGCCGTAGTGATCGCCCAGCGCACCGAGCCACAGCACGGACGCCGCGAGGCCGAGCGAGTACCCGACCGCGATCAGGTTGAGCATGGTCTGGGACGAGTCGAACGACTCGCCGATATCCGGAAGCGCGACGTTCGCGACGGAGAGGTTGAGGTTGGCTACTGCCGCGACGAGGATCAGCGAGATCAGGACCAGCCGCGCGTTCTTCGGCGCGGTCCCTGCGCTCGTCGTCTCACTCATCGTCCACCCGCCGTTCGCCTAGACCGTTACTCGCACACGCCGGAGTTCACATGGTCACGCCGGCGCCCGCGGCGGCGGGCCGCAGTAGCTCGGTGTCCACGATCGAGTCGACGAACAACGTCGCCTGCTCCTCGACGTCGGGCTTGAGGTTCGGGGGATACATCTTCAGTCCGAAAACGCGCTCCTGCGGCTCACCGTGCTTCATGTACCCGAGCCACCCGAGCATCGACTTGACCTGGCCACCGGCACTGACGAAGTGCGTCTTCGCGACCCAACGCCCGCCGTTCTTCTCGCCCATCTTCTTCTGCTGCCGGAGGTTGCTGCCGTAGTAGCGGCGAGAGATCGACACGCACGCGAACGGCTTGCCGTCGAGCACCGTCCTCGCCACCGGTGACTCGAGGTAGGAGCGGATCGGCATGCTCGTCTGGAACCACCACGTGGGAGACGCGATCAGCACGAAGTCGTACTCACCCGCCTGCGCCTCCGGGGGGATGACGATCTCCCCCGTCTTGTGGCGGAGCTGGGCCGGCAGGATGACCGGAATCTGCATCATTGGACGCTTCATCGGGAACTGCGAGAGCTTCGGGACGTACCGCTCATCTTTGAACTCGATCAGCGCCTTCGCGACCTCACACCCGCGTGCCTCGAGGGCGTTCGCCATCGCGTCGGCGACCCTGCCCGACTGCTTGGTGAGCGTGTAGTAGACGATCAACACCTTGGGCTTCGATTCTGCGTTCACATGCTCTCCCTTTGGCTCGGGGCGACCCCGTCCACTACTCCGGCTTCGGGAGCCCGAGCTCGTGAGCGAGTGCCTTGTCCCTCGCGCGGTCGGGCAGCGCTGCCGCGACCGCGACCTGCTTTCCGCCGTGGCCGACCAGGTACCGGGTCTTGGGCTTGTTCGACGTGAGCGCGTCGAGAATGGCTTTCGCGATCACCAGGGGTGGATCGGCGTCCGCGGCCGCCTTCTCGGTCGCCGCCCTGACCGCGGCGGCCTGCTCCTCGTAGAGCCGGTAGCCGGTCTTGCCGAGCGTGTCTTCGAGCGCGTCCAGCTCTGCGTACGTCTTGCCGAAGATCGCGGTCTTCACGGGTGCGACCTCGATCAGGGACACGTGGATGTTCCACTGGCGCAGCTCGAGACGTAGCGCGTCGCTCACTGCTCTCATCCCGAACTTCGACGCGCTGTAGGCGCCGTTGAGCGGAAGCACGAGGAGCCCTCCGATCGAGCCGACGTTCACGATCCGTCCTCCGCCACTCCGGATCTGGGGCAGGAAGGCCTGGATCATGGCGACGGGGCCGAACAGGTTGACCTCGAGCTGCATCCGGAAGTCCGCCAGCGGCTGGAACTCGATCGGCGCCGGCTTCGCGATGCCCGCGTTGTTGACGAGCCCGGCGAGCCCGCGATCCCCCACGACGCTCGCGACCGTTAGCTTTCGCGGCCTCGATCGTCGCCTGGTCGGTGACATCGATCATGACCGGCGTCACTCCGTCGCCGGCCTGGGCGCGCAGCGCGTCGCCGTCCTGCGCACGCCGCACGCCGGCAAAGACGTGAAACCCCTCGTGCGCGAGATGCAGCGCAGTGGCCGCCCCGATGCCCGTCGACGTCCCGGTGACGACGACGAATCCCTTGTTCGCGGTGTCGCTGCTCACGATCTCACCCCCCAGTTCTCGCGAGATACCGATCGGGACGACGCCCCGTCCGACGATCCTCACAGGTCGCGGCCCTGTGAACAAGCTGGAGCGCGGGATTCACCCGGGATGAAGCGGGTTGGGCGCAACTCACGTCAGGACCGTCCCCGGCGCTCGGTCCGCCGCCCGGGGGTTCGAACTCGCCGAGCTTGTCGTCGCACCATTGTCGGCGTGTGCACTCATCGCGAGTGACGCCGATCATCGCCCGCTGCCGCGCCGGGGACGGCCGGAGCGGCCGCCCCCGTCTGGCGGTCGACCTCAGATACCCAGCGCCTTGGCCTTTGCGGCCGCGAACTCGTCGTCGGTGAGGATGCCCGCGGCGTGCATCTGGGCGAGCTTCTGGACTTCGGCCATCGGGTCGTCCTCGGCCGGAGCAGCCGCCGGGGGCGCAACGGCGGCCTGCTGCTGAGCGGCTGCCAGACCCTGTTCGTACGCGGCCTGCTGGGCCTGCTCCTGAGACGCTGCCGCCTGGTTTGCCTTCTTCGTGCCGTAATGGGCAGCTCCGCCGACGACGACCGCGGTGCCGATCACTCCCATACCCCTTCGTCGCATCATTTGAGCTCTCCTCTTCGTCTCGTTAGGCCTTGGCTGCTTCGAGCGCCAACTCGCGTGCTTCCTGGACGATGTCGTGCGGAATCCGCTCGAACGCGAGGAGAACTCCACCCGCGTCGCGCATCGCCTGGGCGACGTTGCGCGCCCACACGTTCTCCCAGATCAGGAGTGCGGCCGATGAGTTCGGTTCGAGCTCCTCTGCCGCCCCGACGAGGTCCTCATCGCTGAGCAAGCCGCTGACTTCGATACCCAGGCTCGCAAGCCCTTCCTGGACGTCCGGATCGAGCTCGGTCATCTCCATCGCGACGGTGCTGCCGTCCGCGTCCTTGCCGACGAACGCGATGTCGATGATGCGGATGGTTCCGGCATCGACGAGGTCGCCGATCGCCGGCGCGATCTCCCCCCGAAACTTGTTTCCGGGAAACCCGATGATCGCGTAATCGACGGGGCCGATCTCTTCCATAGCTGTCCTCCTCTTTTGGGGCCGTGTCGTCGTAACTCTGGCGAATCGCGACCACCGCTGCAGCCACTTCACCCGGGTGATTTGGTGGTTGTGGTTGTCGCCTGAGTCCAAAGAGGATATGTATTCAGCGCAAACCTGCAACCAGGAGGGCTGTGAATGCTGCTCGGTGCCGACTATCCGTTCCTGGACATCCTCTGGACGATGTTCATCTTCTTCCTGTTCGTGATCTGGATCTGGATCCTTATCACGGTGTTCGCCGACATCTTCCGCCGCAAGGACGTCGGGGGTGGATCGAAGGCACTCTGGATCATCTTCGTGATCCTCTTGCCGTACCTCGGCGTGTTGATCTACCTGATCGCGAATCACGACGGGATGGCCGACCGCAACATCGCGCAGATGCAGAAACAGCAGCAAGCGACTGACGCGTACATCCAGTCCGTCGCCGGTAGCGGCGGTGCAGCCGCCGAGATCGAGAAGGCGAAGGGCCTCCTCGACTCCGGGGCCATCACGCAGGCCGAGTTCGACTCCATCAAGCAGAAGGCGCTGGCCGCGGGCTAGCACCCGTCTGGCTGTGGCGACGCCGACACGGCGTCGCCACAGCCACTCTCACGCCCGGGAGGAGCACGCTAGGCTCGTTCGATGTCCGAGGTCGCCGCACCGTCGCCGCCCGTCGCCGCCGAGCCTTCGACAACACGTCGGATCCTCAAGATCGCCGCCTGGGTCGTTGGCGCCCTCGCGATCCTCGCCGCCCTGCATCTCGCGGGCATCGACGTCTGGGGGTGGTTCCAAAGCTTCTGGGACGTCCTCACCGAGATCTCCATCGGCTACATCATCCTGGGCTGCATCTTCCAGGGTCTGCAGACGACGCTGACGGGTCTCGCCTGGTACGGGATCTTGCGCTACGCGTACCCGGGCGGGACGACATACCTGGCCGTACTCACGGCATACGCGGTCGGGGTCTCGCTCAACAACTTCGTGCCCGCGAACCTCGGCACCTTCGTCTCCCTGTTGATGTATGTCGCCGTCGTCCGGGGGTCGACATTCCCGGGCGTTCTGGGCGCGTACGCGGTCCAGAAGATCTTCTACGTCATCGTCGGCACGTTGATCTACCTGTATCTCTTCTGGGCGGTCAAGGGCTCTTTCGACTTCCAGTTCGGCAACGAGTGGGACGCGATCTCGAACCATCCGGTGCTCGTGCTCGGAATCATCGCGGCGGGGATCTTCCTGGTCGCGCTCCTCCTCCGGATCTTCTGGGCGTGGGTGAAGAAGATGTGGGCGAAGGCGACCGAGGGGGCAGCGATCCTGGGCGACTTCGGCGCCTACGTGAAGTGGGTGCTGCTCCCGTCGATGGGCGGATATGGGGCGAAGGTCATGGTGATCATCGTCTTCCTCGCCGCCTACGGGATCCCGGTCACATTCGGCTCGGTCATGAGCGTGCTCGGCTCGAACCAGCTCGCCAACCTCCTCTCGTTCACGCCCGGTGGCGTCGGCGTCAACCAGGCGTTCAACACGTTCGCGCTGGACAGCTATACCGACTCGACGACAGCCGCCGCCTACTCGACCGGCCAGCAGCTCATCACGACTGCCTTCAACGCCGGGTTCGCGATCATCCTGCTCTGCCATGTCTTCGGCTGGCAGGGTGGGTCGAAGCTCGTCAAGGACTCGTACGGCGAGGCGAAGGTGAAGAAGGACGAGATGAGCGAGGATCGCCGTGAGAAGCGCGAGGCGAAGCGGGAGGCGCGACAGACAGAGGGGCGGCGCGGACTCATGCGCGGATTCCGGCGCTCGGGCGAGAAGTCTGACGACGGCGCCGACGGTTGACGCTTGACGCCCGTCGCGGAATGCGAGAGGGTTGACGACTCATGTGTTGCCTCGCCCTCACTGCCGGCGTACTCGGCCCCCGGATCGCGCTGTTCTTCTGGTGGATCTTCGGGGACAAGGTCGACGCCGCGTTCGACACGTGGATCTGGCCGCTCCTGGGCCTGCTCTTCCTCCCCTGGACGACGCTCGCCTACGTCGTCGCCTGGGGTCCGGTGTACGACGTGAGCGGCTGGGGCTGGCTCCTCGTCGCGCTCGGCTTCGCCGCCGACATCGCGACGTACAGCGCCCGCGCCGCGAAGTCGCGGTACCAGACCGCGTACTAGCCGAGCCAGATCTCCGCTGCACGCCCCCGGGCGCGCCGACCGGCTCGCTTCCTAGAGTCTCGCCATGGAATCCGACGGGGCCCGCCGCATCGAGCTCCTGCTGCCGATGCGCACGATCATTCTGCTCGTCGCAACGGTCGGCCTCGTCGGCGCGTTCCGCGCGATCGGCGACACGTTCCTGATCGTTTTCGTCGGGATCTTCCTGGCGCTCGTCTTCGAGTACCCGGTGCGCTACGTCATGCGGAAGACGCGTCTCTCCCGCGGGATGGCGGCGACGACGACGGTGCTCGGAACTGCTGTCGCCGTCACCCTGCTGTTCCTCGTGCTCCTGGTTCCTCTCGTCGCGAGCATCCGCGACTACCTGCAGGACCTCCCGCAGACGATCGACGACCTGCGGAACGCCGACGGCCTGTCCTGGCTCGGCGACACCGGCGCAGCCGGGAACGTCCAGTCGGGCGCCGAGCAGGTCTCGGTGTCGGTGCCCGACGCGATCTCGGCCGTGCTCGGGATAGCCGGCAGTTTCTTCTCCATCTTCCTCGCCGGGTTCACGATCCTGTTCATCTGCCTGTTCCTGCTGACGGACATCGCCAATCTGAAGCGCTCGCTCGCGAGCGTGCTCGCGCCGGGCGAGGACGAGCGCTGGCTGGCGGTGTGGGAACGCGTGACGGAGACGGTCTCGCGCTGGGCGATCGGCGTTGCGATCATTGCGGTGATCGCCGGCACCGTTCAGGGAACGACCGCGTGGCTCCTCGGATCGAGCTACGCGCTCGGGCTCGGCGTGATCGCCGGTTTACTCGACATGATCCCGAACATCGGCGCGACGATCGCGGGCTTCGTCCTGGTGCCCACGCTGTGGGCAGAGGAGGGCCTCACGGCCGCGATCATCATGCTGATCGTCGTTCTTGCATACCAGCAGGTCGAGAACAACATCCTCACCCCGAAGATCCAGGGCAGGGCGGTGCGGCTATCGGGCTTCTTCATCATCGTCGCGGTGGCGCTCTTCGGCGCCCTCCTCGGCGTCCTCGGCGCGCTCACCGCAGTGCCGATAGCCGCGACGATCCAGATATTCGTCCAGGAGCTCACGAAGGCCCGCCGCGAGCGGATCGCCGAGATGAAGGGCGCTCCGCAGCCGACCGTCGATACCGTCTAGGCAGCGTGACGAGCCTCGGTCGCAGGGAGCTCGAGGCGTCCGTACGGGCGGCTGCCTCGTCGATCGACGGGCGCCGCTTCGTGTTCCAGCGGTCCGCACATGACCTCGACGTCGAGGTCGGAGGCTACGTCGCGTTGAACGGCTATCTCGGGCAGGTCCACGAGCTGGGCTACGCATGGGTCGAGGGCGCGGAGCTCGCGGCCGCAGTGCCCGAGGGAACCGATGCGCCGTCCGACGTCCGAATCGCCGTCGTGCGCGGGAGCGGCGTCGTCCTCGACGCCCAGTCGAGCCCTTTCCACGAGCTCCCGATCGAGCGCGCGACGACGAGCGTCGTCGAGCAGCACCTTGCGGGGACCAACGGTCAGCGGGCGGGGCTCGACGTCGGAGAGATGCTAATGGAGCCCGAGCTCCGCGTCGCACTGGACGCCGGCGGGTTCGACCGACACACCTTCTTCTGCGGTCAATCGGGGTCGGGCAAGACGTACGCGCTCGGCACCGTCATAGAGCGCCTGATCCTCGAAACGAGCCTACGGATCGTCGTGCTCGATCCGAACTCCGACTTCGTTAGGCTCGGCGAGGTCTGTGCCGGAGTTGAGCCCGGCCTCGCCGCCCGCTACCACGAAGCCGTTGCGGCGTCGACGGTGCGGCGCGGCGCGACGGCCGGCGGCGAGCGGCTCCACGTCCGATTCACGGACTGCGATGCCGAGGAGCAGGCTGCCGTCCTTCGTCTCGATCCGATCGCGGATCGAGACGAGTACGGAGCCCTCGTCGAGCTCCTCGACGGAAGGCTCGAGACGGAACCGAGCAGCGTCGGCGACCTCGCGTCCCGGCTGCTCGCTGCGCCGAGCTCCGCACTCCAAGCGCTCGGAGCCCGCATCCGGAACCTTGGCCTTCACCGCTGGCCGATCTGGTCGGTCGGGGACGCTGGCTCACTGCAGGACCTCATGCAGCCCGGTGGACCCCGCATCGTCATCGTCGACCTGGGCTCGCTGGAGACGTCCGGCGAGAAGGCGATCGCGGCCGAGAGCGTGCTCGCTGCACTCTGGCGCCGCCGCGCCGCCCGCGAACCGATCCTGATCGTCATCGACGAGGCCCACAACGTGTGCCCGCGGAAGCCTGACGACACGGTGACTGCGCTCGCGACCGAGCACGCTGCCAGGATCGCGGCGGAGGGGCGGAAGTTCGGGCTCTATCTGCTCGTCTCGACCCAGCGCCCGCAACGCGTGAACGAGCTCGTGGTCTCGCAGTGCGACAACCTCGTTCTGATGCGGATGATCTCGGCCGGCGATCTCGCCTACATCGGCGGGCTCGTCTCGGTCGCACCCGCGCCGCTCCTCGACCGGGCGATGTCGTTTCGGATGGGCGAATCCCTCGTCGCGGGCAAGATCGGCTCGCATCCCACTTTCGTGCGCTTCGGCCCCCGCATCTCCGAAGAGGGCGGCGGAGACGTGCCCGCGTCCTGGGCGCACGTAGCGCCGACCTGACGTCAGCCGACGAGCCGGAGCGCTGACGCCTCGATCTCGTCCTCCGAGACGAGGACGAATCGCGCGGCGTCGCCGAGAGGCACGAACGAATCCTTGCTCGTGACGCGCGCGATCCGTCCACCGAAGCCCGCGTCCACGAGCTCGGCCACGACGCCCTCCGACACACCACCGGCGCGGCGCGTCTCGTCGACGACGAGGACCCGTCCGGTCACGTTCGCTTCGCGGAGGATGTCGTCGACCGGCAACGGGGCGAGCCAGCGGAGATCGAGCACACGCGCGCGGATCCCCTGCTGCTTGGCGAGCCGGTGCGCCACCCGCGCCGAGAGGTGCAGGCCATTCGCCCAGGTAACGATCGTCAGGTCGCCGCCGTCGGCGTACAGCCGCGCGGCGCCGACGGGCACGTGCTCGTCGGTCGGCACGGCGACCCATCCATCGTCGCCCTCCTCCAGCGCATCGCGTGCGTGATAGAGCGCGATTGGCTCGAGGAAGACGCAGACGGTACCGTCGACGAGGGCCGACTCGGCACATGTGACCAGCATCGCGGCGGCGTCGTCCGGCCGCGCCGGCGAAGCGACGACGACGCCGGGGATGTCACGCAGCACTCCGAGCGCATCGTCGTTGTGGAAGTGCCCGCCGAACCCGCGCTGATAGCCGTAGCCCGCGATCCGGATCACCATCCCGTTTCGGTACGCGCGCTGCGAGAAGAACTGGAGCGTCGCGGCCTCGCCGCGAAGCTGGTCCTCGGCGTTGTGCAGGTAAGCGAGGTACTGGATCTCCGGGATGGGGAGAAAGCCGCTGACGGCCGCGCCGAGCGCGAGCCCGAGGATCGACGTCTCATCGAGGAGCGTGTCGAACACCCGGCCGGCACCGAAGCGCGCGTGGAGGCCACGGGTCACGCCGTACACGCCGCCCTTGACCGCGATGTCCTCGCCGAACAGGAGTGCGTTCGGATGACGCTCGAGCACGGCGGCGAGCCCAGCGTTGATCGCCTGTGCCAGAGTCAACGGCTCCTCGCCCTCGAGCTGAACGCGACTCACCTTCTCGGCTACGACACCGGGCGAGCGGGGCGCGAGCGGCGCCATCACCTGCTCAGCGGTCGTCATCTGCGGAAGCTCCGCGACCTCGAGCGCGACCTCCCGCGCCTCGTCGCGAGCTGCGAGGTAGTCGTCGGCGAGCTCCGGACCCGTCGCCCTGCCTGCGGACACGAGCCAACGTGCAGTGCCGAGGATCGGATCGCGCTCGTAGTCGGCACGGATCGCCTGCGGCATGCGGTATGCCATCTCCGCGTCGGCTCCGGCGTGGCTCAGGTAGCGGACGCAACGCAGGTGGAGAACCGCGGGTCTGCGCTGCTCACGCACCCACGCGGCAAGCTCGCCCGCCACGCCGAACACCTCGGCCGGGTCGTGCCCGTACGCGATCTCGTAGCGAAGCTCGGATCGCGCCGTGAGCGCCGACTCGACCCAGCCGGGAGGTGTCGGAACGCTGATCCCGAGCCCGTTGTCCTCGCACACGTACAGGAGCGGCAGCGGGAGCCCCTGGAATGCGATCTGCGCGGTCGTGTTGAGCGCCGCCTGGGCAGTTGCGTGGTTCAGTGAAGCATCCCCGAACGAGCAGAAGACGATCGCGTCCTCCTGCCACGAGCGCGAGACCTCGAGCCGCTTCGCTCGGTCGATCGCGAATGCCACCCCTACGGCACGCGGCAGGTGCGACGCGATCGTCGACGTCATCGGGATGATCGCGAGCTCCTTGCGCCCGAAGACCTTGTGCCGCCCGCCGGCGATCGGCTCGACCGCCGCGGCGACGACGCCGAGCATGATGTCGCGGAGCCCCTCGATTCCCGCCCGCGCGGCGCGCGCGAGATAGAACGCCCCGGAGCGGTAGTGCAGGAGCGCCGGATCGTCCACCCGCAGCGCGAGCGCGAGCGCCGCGTTCGACTCGTGTCCGGCCGAGCCGATCGTGTAGAAGCTGCGTCCGTGCTGCTCGAGCCAGCGGGCGGCGTAGTCAGCCTGGCGGCTGTCGACCTGTGCTCGCCACAGCTCCTCCGCCTCGGGCGGTGCTGCCCGCAGCGAAGCCGTCGGCTCGAGCGTCCGGAGCGCCTCGAGGAGGTGCTCCTCGAGCGGATCGGACTCGACGGACACGGGTCCGGTGATGGCGCTTCTAGACGGCGACAGACCGCTCCAACTCCGCGCTCCACTCCCCTGCCGCCGCGAGGGCGTTCATCCGAGCACGGTGGATGAAGGCCGCCTGGGCGGCTTCAGCGTTACCGGCCTCGCCCCTCCACTCCTGGAGAACCGACTGCTGGAGCGCACGCCCGTACGAGAACGACAGGGGCCACGGGCCGCCGATCTGGTTGATCGCGTTGAGGTTCTCCGTCGCCTCGACCTCCGACTGTCCGCCGGACAGGAAGACGATGCCGGGCACTGCCGCCGGCACGTGCGTGAGGAAGCAGTCGATCGTGAGCTCGGCGATCCTCGATGCGGGCGCCTGATCAGGGCAGCCCTTGCCCGAGATGACCATGTTCGGCTTCAGAAGCGTGCCCTTGAGGTCGACGCGCTGAACGATCAGCTCGTGAAACGTCCACTTCAGCGTGCGGGAAGTCACCTCGTGGCAGCGCTCGATGGTGTTGTCGGCGTCCATGAGGACCTCGGGCTCGACGATGGGGACGATTCCGGCCTCCTGACACAGCGCCGCGTAGCGGGCGAGCGCATGCGCGTTCGCGCGGATGCATGCGACCGTGGGGATCCCGTCGCCGATGGTGATGACGGCGCGCCACTTCGCGAACCGCGCCCCCAGCTCTCGGTACTCCGCGAGGCGTCCACGTAGACCGTCGAGCCCCTCGGTGACCTTCTCGCCCGGATGCCCGGCCTGGTCGTGGGCTCCAGTGTCCACCTTGATGCCTGGAACCACGCCCTTCGAGGAGAGCACCTCGGCGAACGGCGTCCCGTCGTCGGCGGACTGGCGAAGCGTCTCGTCGTACATGATCACCCCGCCGATGAACTCCTCCATCCCCGGCGTGCCGAAGAGGAGCTGGCGGTAGAAGCGGCGGTTCTCCTCGGTCGACTCGACGCCGATCGAGTCGAACCGCTTCTTGATCGTTCCGGTCGACTCGTCGGCGGCGAGGATGCCCTTGTGGTCGGCGACGATCGCCCTGGCGGTCTCGTACAGCTCGTGCGCTCCCATGGTTACGTCGCTCCTTTCATCAAGCTCTGGATCTTCGTCAGTGGATGCGAGGCGACGATGCGCCTGAAGGTGCCCGAGCGCGATCGCATGACGATCGACTCGGTCTCGACACGGTCGCCGACGACCCGGACGCCACGCAGCAGCGCACCGCTCGTCACTCCGGTCGCCGCCACGAAGACGTTCTCGCCCCGGACGAGGTCGTCGGCACCGAGGACGCGGTCGAGGTCGTAGCCCGCTCCGACCAGGCGTTGCCGCTCGTCGTCGTTGCGCGGCCACAGCTTCCCCTGCATCGCGCCGCCGAGGCACTTGATCGCGGCCGCGGAGATCACGCCTTCGGGTGTCCCCCCGATGCCCATGAGCAGGTCGACCCCAGTGCCGGACTGCGCGGCGGCGATCGCGGGCGCGACGTCGCCGTCGCGGATGAGGTTCACGCGCGCCCCCGCCTCGCGGAGCTCGGCGATGAGGTCGTCGTGGCGGTCGCGCTCGAGGACGACGACCGTGAGATCGTTCACGGCGCAGCGCTTCGCCTCCGCGACGCGCTCGAGGTTCTCGGTCGGCGACGACTCGATGTCGATCGCATCCGTCCCTTCCGGGCCGACGGCGATCTTGTCCATGTACAGCGCCGCACCCGGGAAGAACATCGTGCCCCGCTCGGCGACGGCGATCACGGAGATGGCGTTCGGCATGCCGAGCGCCGTGAGCCGTGTCCCCTCCAGCGGATCGACGGCGACATCGACCTCCGGACCCGAGCCCTCGCCGACCTCCTCGCCGTTGAAGAGCATGGGCGCCTCGTCCTTCTCTCCTTCGCCGATGACCACGACGCCTCGCATGGCGACGGTGTCGAGCATGAGGCGCATCGCGTCGACGGCGGCCTGGTCGGCCGCGTTCTTGTCCCCACGCCCGATCCAGCGCGACGCGAACGTCGCTGCGGACTCCGTGACGCGGACGAGCTCGAGCGCAAGGTTCCTGTCCGGTACCTCGGCCACGTCTCTCGATCCTACATCCGTTCCGGAGCCTCGACTCCCACGAGATCCAGGCAACGTGCGATGACGAGCTGCACCGCACGGACGAGTTGCAGCCGAAAGGCTTCCTGCTCGGATTCGAGCACACGATGGTGGTGGTAGAAGCGGTGGAAGTCGTCGGCGACGCGGATCGCGTACACCGGGATCGCATGCGGAGCGCGCCGTTCGCTCGCCTCGGCGGCGACCTCCGGAAACTCGAGCAGTCGCTTCACGAGCTCGCGCTCCTCCGGTACGAGCGACGTGACCTCCGGCTCCGTCGGCACACCGGCCGCGTTCCGCAGGATTCCGGCGATGCGTGCGTGGGCGTACTGCACGTAGTAGACAGGGTTCTTGCTCGTCCGCTCTTTCGCGAGGTCGACGTCGAGCTCGATCGTCTGGTCCGGGCCGCGGGAGACGAGGAACCAACGCGCGGCGTCGACGCCGATCGCGTCGACGAGCTCGTCGAGGAAGACGACGTCGCCGCGCCGCTTCGACATCTTCTTCGCGGCACCGCCCTCGACGAGATGGACGAGCTGGTAGATCAGCACCTCGAGCGACTCGCGCGGGTGCCCGAGCATCTCGGCGAGCGCCTGGAGGCGCGCAACGTAACCGTGGTGGTCGGCGCCCAGCACGTAGATCAGGCGGTCGAACCCCCGCGTGTACTTCCGCCGGATGTACGCGGCGTCGGCCGCGAAGTACGTGGGCTCGCCGCCCGACCGGACGAGCACACGATCCTTGTCGTCACCGTGCTCGCTCGTCCGCGCCCACACGGCGCCGTCGTCCTCGAACGTGTCCAGCAACGCGATCGCCTCGGGAATCTCGACCTCGACTGCGCTCTGACGCTCCCACGAGTCGAAGTGGATCCGAAAGCGCTCGAGCGTCGCCTCGATCCGTTCGAGCATGACCGGGACCGGGTCGTCCCTCAGAGACGCGAGCTCGACGACGTAGTCGCCCCGATACCCGTCCGCGGGCGGCTCCTCACCGCGCCTGACGGCCTCGACCGACGCGCTGAAGAGGTCCATCTGTGCGCCGGCATCGTTGTAGTAGTACTCGCGCTCGACCCCGTGCCCGGCGAAGGCGAGGAGCCGCGCGACCGAGTCGCCGTATGCACCGTTCCGTGCGCTCGCCACGGTGACAGGCCCTGTCGGGTTCGCTGAGACCATCTCGACCTGGATGCGCTCCCGCTCGGACGCCGATCCCGATCCGAAGCCGCTGCCAGCAGCCACGATCTCCGCCACCGCCTGCGCGAGCCACTCGTCGGCGAGCCAGAGATTCACGAAGCCCGGTCCGGCCGTCTCTGCCCGCTCCGCGAGCCCGCTTTCGACCGCGCGAGCAGCGATCTCTTCCGCGATCTCGCGCGGAGGCTGCTTCTGCCGCCCGGCGGCGAGCTTGAGTGCGACGCTCGTCGCGTAGTCACCGTGGGCGGCGTCCGACGGGCGCTCGAGCGCGACCGGGGCGCCGGCGATCTCGCTGAGCTCGCCGGCGAGTCGTGCGACGGGATCAGCCAACCGTCGCCTCGCGTGGCGCGAAGAGAGCCTCGAGCTCCGACATCTCCTCGCTCGTGCCCACGCCGATGACCACGTCTCCGGCTTCGAAGACAGCGCTCGGGTTCGGTGTCACGTCCAACGTGCCGTCGTGTTTGCGGATCGCCACGACCATCGCGCCCGTCTCGTCCCGGATCCGCAGGTCCTTGATCGATCGTCCGCACGGCTCGCAGTCGTGTGACACGACGATCTCCTCGAACCGCAGGTCCGGGATCTCGCCACCGGCGGTGGTGGCGATGTCGAGGAAAGCGGCGACGTGGGGCCTCAACACGACGTTCGCCATCTGCAGGCCGGCGGTCGTATACGGCTGGATCACACGATTCGCGCCGGCGAGAGCGAGCTTTCGTGCGGCCGCGTCGATGGACGCGCGCGCGACGATGACGAGGTCGGGTCGCATCGCCCGCGCCGAGAGGGTGATGAAGACGTTCGACTCGTCCGAGTCGGCGGAGGCCACGAGGGCCCTGGCGTGCTCGATCCCGGCGCGTGCGAGGTCGTCGTCCTGCGTCCCGTCACCCTCGACCACGAGCGCACCGAATGCGCGCGCGGAGGCAACCGACTGTGGATTGTGGTCGACGACGACGAAAGGTGCACCGCCGACGAGAAACTCCGCAGCGACGCTGCGTCCCACGCGACCGAAGCCGCAGATGATCGCATGTCCACGCAAGTCCTCGATCGTGCGCCGCATCCTCCGCTCCGAGTAGGCCTCCGACAGTGCCCCGTGCGCGATCAGGTCGACGATCGCCCCCGCGAGGTAGAGGAAGATTGCCACGCCTCCGATCAGGAGCACGATCGTGAAGAGCTGTGCGCCCGTTCCCTCCGGCCTCGTGTCGAGGCCGGTCAGGGTCGTGGAGACGACCGAGCGATAGAAGGATGCGACCCACCCCTCACCGAGGATCAGTTGGAACCCGATCGTCCCGGCGACGAGGACGCCGACGAACGCCGCCTGCGCGTATCCGAAGCGACGCCATGGGAACGAGTCCCGCATCGCCGCCATCGTAAGCGGCGTGCGGAGTTGCTAGCGGCTCTTGGCGGAGGGTGCGGCCGTGATCGGGATCACGACGCCATCGCGGTGAAGCGCCAGCTGCACTTCCTCGCGTGCCTTGTAGATCCGCCACTTGACGGTGGCGAGTGTGACCTCGAGCGTCTCGGCGATCTCCGTGTACGAGAGCCCGACCACGTCGCGTAGGAGAAGCGCCATCTTCAGGTCGGGGTTCAGGTCCTCGACGGCCCGCCAGACGGCGTCGATCGTCTCCGCGCGCTCGGCGGGAGCATCGACGACCTCGAGCGGCGGGGCATCCTCGAGGTTCACGACTGCCCGCGGCCGGCGCTCGATCGCACGCAGCTCGTCCAGGACGCGGTTCTTCGTCACCTGGAACAGCCACGTCGTGAAGCGCGACCTGAGCGAGAAGCTCGGTAGACCCTGGAAGACACGGAGGAAGACCTCCTGCGTCAGATCCTCGGCGAGACTCCGGTCGCCGGTCAGCCGCAAGACGTAGTTGAAGACCGGCTGCTCGTACGTCCTCACGATGATCGCGAACGCGCGCTCGTCACCGCGCTGGGCCTTGCGCAGAACTCCGAGATCTGGCTGGGGCAGCGACATATGCGCGGCGAGTATAGAGGGAGATTTGTGAAGGCTTTGCGCCGCGGCAGTTACGACCGCGTTGCGAGCACAATCCCTGTCATGTCAACGGGTACGGGCACGTCGAGCATCCATAGGATGGTGGGCGCCAGGTCGGACAGCGCGCCCTCGTCGCGGACCTCGAGAGCCTCGTCGGTGATGACCAGCGGCACACGATTCGTCGTGTGCGCGGTGTGCGGGCTCACCCCGTCGGGCTCGAGCATGTACTCGGCGTTGCCGTGGTCCGCGGTCACGAGGCACACGCCTCCGAGCGCCTCCACACGCTCGACGACGCGGGCGAGCGCGCGGTCGGTCGCCTCGACGGCTGCGATCACTGCAGGGATCGAGCCCGAGTGTCCCACCATGTCCGGGTTCGCGAAGTTCACGACGGCGAAGGCGTAGCCCTCGCCGATCTCGGCGCAGAGCCGGTCGGCAACCTCCGCGGCCGACATCTCGGGCTTGAGGTCGTAGCTCGGCACGTCGCGCGGCGAGGGAACGAGGATGCGCGTCTCTCCCTCCCACTCGCGCTCCTCCCCGCCGTTGAAGAAGTACGTCACATGGGCGTACTTCTCGGTCTCGGCGACGTGGAGCTGGCGCATACCGTTCACCGCGAGAACCTCGGCGAGCGTATTGCCGACCTCCTGCTCCTCGAACGCCACGCGGAACGGAAAGTCCGCCCGATAGCGGGTCATCGTGGTCAGGTCGATCTCGGCCTCGAGGAGCCTCTGCGAGAGCTGCCTTGCACGATCCGGACGGAAGTTGAAGAAGATCGCGGCATCGCCTGCGCCCAGTCGTGGGCGGCCGGCGAGAACGACCGGCTCGAGGAACTCGTCCGTCACACCGCCCTCGTAGCTCGCCCGCACGGCGTCGACCGGATCGTCCGCGCTCGTTCCGTCGCCGGCGATCACCGCGAGCGCCGCACGGTCCGTCCGCTCCCACCGGTTGTCCCGATCCATGGCGTAGTAGCGCCCACAGATGGTCGCAATCCGAGGGGCGGGAAGCTCGGCGAGATCGCGGTCCGCAGCGTGCGGAGACACGTCGCGCCCGTCCGTGAACGCGTGGATCCACGTGTGGTCGGCCATGCCTTCACGGCCCGCCAGCTCGAGGAGGGCACGCAGGTGGTCGATGTGCGAGTGCACGCCTCCGTACGACACGAGTCCCAGCAGGTGGACGTCGGCATCCCGTTCGCGGGCCCGTCGGAATGCCGATACGAGCGCCTCGATGTCGAAGAACGACCGATCGGCGATCGCCCGGTTCACGCGCTGGAGGTCCTGCAGCAGGATCCGTCCCGAGCCGATGGTCAGGTGCCCGACCTCGGAGTTGCCCATCTGTCCGTCTGGCAGGCCGACCGCCTCGCCGGACGCGGCGAGCGTTGCGTGCGGGAAGCGGCTCCACAACGCGTCGAACACCGGGGTGTCGGCGAGCTCGACCGCGTTGCCCGGCCCGGGCGGAGCGAGACCCCAGCCGTCGAGGATGACGAGGCAGACGGGTGTCACACGACCTCGGCGCCGGTGCGGCAGATCGCGTCGAACGACTCGAGGTCGAGCGAGGCTCCGCCGACGAGTGCGCCGTCCACGTCCGGGAGCGCGAGCAGCGCTCCCGCGTTCTCGGGCTTCACGGAGCCGCCGTAGAGCAGCGGTGCCGGGTGGAGCGTCCGGATGAACGCGTGCGTCTCCTGCGCGATGTCGGGCGTGGCCGTCTTTCCCGTGCCGATCGCCCACACCGGCTCGTAGGCGATGACGAGACGTTCGTGCTGCGGGATCGAGCTCACCTGCCGCGACAGGATCACCTCCGTCTCCCCGGCGTCGCGCTGCGATTCGGTCTCCCCGATGCAGGCGATGACATGGAGGCCGGCCTCGAGCGCCGTCTCTGCGCGCATCCGCACGCCCTCGTCCGTCTCGCCGAAGAGCTGTCGGCGCTCCGAGTGCCCCACGATCGTCCCCGTCACGCCGAGCTCGAGCAACATCGGCGCGGAGACCTCGCCTGTGTACGCCCCCTCGAGCTGCCAGTGCACGTTCTGCGCGAAGACGCGGATGCCGCTGTCCGCGCCGAGTCCCTGGAGCGTCGCCTGGAGCGATACGTACGGCGGGCACACGACGATCTCGACGCCTGGTGCACCCCTTCCCACGAGGCGGATCTGCGCCGCGAACTCACGCGCCTGGTGCGCGCCCTTGTACATCTTCCAGTTCGCCGCGAGGAGCACGCGGCGATCTTAGGCGACACGCTTGGTAGCCTCGCCCACATGGCCGCGGCCCGATGGGAGCAGCGCTTTCGCGCGCCTATCTCGTTCCTGCCGGAGTGGTCTCCGGCGGCGCCGAGGCACGCGGTGTACACGTCGAACGAGTCGGGCAGCTGGCAGGTCCACACACTCGACGTGGACACCGGAGCCACCCGGCAGGTGACGGACCACCCCGTCGGGCTCACCGACGCGGTGCCGACGCTCGACGGCGACGGTGTCCTCTGGTTCCAGGACGAGACGGGCGACGAGTCGGGGCAGTGGCTCGTGCAGCCCTTCCACGGCGGTGAGACACGGCCCTTCCTCGAAGGCGTCCCTCACGGCTGGAGCGCCGGTGTGGCCCAGGCACCGGGCATCGTGGCCGCAGCGATCTCGGACCGCGGCGGCTTCGCGATCCACATCTCGGTCGTCGGGGAACCGGCGCGCGAGATCCATCGCTCGGAGGAGTTCGTCGGGCTCGGCAGCGCCGACGGAGGCTTCGTCCGGGGTGCGCTGTCCGCCGACGGCGCACTTCTCTGTCTCGAGCACTCCGAGCACGGCGATCTCGTCCACCCCGCGCTGCGTGTGCTCGATCCCCGCACCGGCGAGACGATCGGCGATCTTCGCGACGAAGAGCTGTCTCTCGCTTCGAGGTGCTGGTCGCCCGTCGCCGGCGACGCCCGTCTGGCGTTCACCCACGAGCGCGATGGCGACGAGCGGCCGGGGATCTGGAACCTCCTCACCGGCGACCGGATGGACCTCGCGATCGACCTCGGTGGATCCGTCTCCGCCGCGGACTGGTGGCCCGACGGATCTGCGCTGCTGCTCGTCAACCTCTTCGAGGGCCGGAGCTACCTGTACCGGTACGACGTCGCCAGCGGCGATCTCACGCAGCTGCCGACGGAGCCGGGCTACATCTGGAAGGCGCGAGTTCGGCCCGACGGTCGCGTCTGGTTCCTGCACGAACAGGGCCACCGCCAGCGTCTTCGTGCTCGACGACACCGGCACCGAGATCGTCTCCTTCGGAGTGACAGCACCGGCCTCGCAGCCGTACGAGCCGTGGCACTTCCAGAACGAGCACGGTCACACGGTGCACGGCTTCGTCGTCACCCCCGACGAGTCGGGTGGTCCGTTCCCCGTGCTGATGTTCGTCCACGGCGGCCCCACCTGGCACGACATCGACCGCTGGCAACCGGAGGTGCAGGCGTACGTCGACCTCGGGTTCGTCGTCGGACTGGTCAACTACCGCGGGTCGCTCGGCTACGGGCGCGAATGGCGTGACACGCTCATCGGGAACATCGGAGGCCCGGAGCTCGAAGACGTGAACGCAGGATTTCGCGACCTCGTCGCCCGGGGGCTCGCGGATCCCGGGCGCGCAGTCATCGCGGGCTACTCGTGGGGCGGGTACGTCACCCTCATGGAGCTCGGCAAGCATCCCGAGCTCTGGTCATGCGGCATCGCGGGCGTCCCCGTCGGTGACTACGAGGCCGGGTACGAGGAGCTCTCGCCGCTTCTCCAGGCGTACGACCGCGCGCTCCTCGGCGGAAAGACCCCGAAGGAGCTTCCCGAGCTCATGCGCGACCGAAACGCGATCAACTTCGCGGACGACGTCCGTGCGCCGGTGCTGTTCCTCATCGGACGAAACGACTCACGGTGTCCGTACGGCCAGGCAATGGCGTACGTCGAGAGACTCGCCGCGCGCGAGCATCCGCACGAGGTCTACATCTACGAGACGGGACACGCGTCTTTCGACGTCGGCGAGCGCGTTCGGCAAGTGGAGCTGACGCGCCACTTCCTGGAGCGTCACGTGCCGGGCCTGCGCTCAGACTGACGGAATCGCCGCGACCCCCGGGAGCTCCCTGCCCTCGAGCAGCTCGAGCGACGCGCCTCCTCCGGTCGAGACCCAGGACACGCGCTCCGCGAGCCCGAGCTCCGAGACGGCACGTACGGAGTCGCCGCCCCCGACGACGCTGAACGCGTCGGCGTCGGCCACCGCACGAGCGACGGCCTCCGTTCCCTCCGCGAAGCGCGGCCACTCGAAGACGCCCATCGGCCCGTTCCAGAAGATCGTCCGCGCGCCACGGATCACCTCGCCGAAGCGCCGACGGGTCTCGGGCCCGATGTCGAGACCGAGCCAGCCGTCCGGCACGTCGTCGTACGAGGTCACGTGACTCTCGGCGTCGGGCTCGAACGCCGAAGCGGCGACCACGTCGACGGGAAGCTGCGCTGCGTACGGCAGCGGATTCTCGTCGCGCAGCTGCTCGGCCATCTTGCCGCCGACGAGGACCGCATCCGCACGACCGCCGAGGTGAGCAAGGACGCCGAGCTTGTCCTCGACCTTCGCACCGCCGGCAACGAGCACGAACGGGCGCTCCACCTCCCCGAGCAGTCGCCCGAGCATCTCCAGCTCACGCTCGAGGAGGAGCCCTGCGTACGCAGGGAGGAGGTGCGCAACACCCACCGTCGAGGCGTGAGCTCGGTGCGCCGACCCGAACGCGTCGTTCACGAAGAGGTCCATCCCGTCGGCGAGCCGGCGCGCCGATCCGGGGTCGTTCTTCGTCTCGCCTGGATCGAAGCGGGTGTTCTCGAGCACGTCGATCCGCTCGTCCGCGATGAGCTCGTGCAGGCGTGCGGCGACCGGCTCGATCGCGAATACCGGGTCGGGCCCCTTCGGGCGTCCGAGGTGTGAGCACACCGCAACGTCTGCGGCACCTCCGTCCAGAAGAAGCTGCAGCGTGGGCAACGATGCCCGGATCCGGGTGTCGTCGGCGACCCGCCCGTCCTGGAGCGGGACGTTCAGATCGGCCCGAACGAGAACCCGCTTCCCCGCAACGTCAGCGTCGCGAACCGAGCGCGGCAGGCGCATCTAGTGCACGAGCTTGGCGATCAGGTCGACGAGCCGGCACGAGTACCCCCACTCGTTGTCGTACCAGCCGAACACCTTGACCGTGCTCCCGTGCACCATCGTCAGCTCGCTGTCGAAGATGCACGAGTATGCGCTCCCGTTGATGTCGGTCGAGACGATCGGATCCTCCGAGTACTGGAGGATCCCCTCGAGTGGCCCTGCTGCGGCGACGCGGAAGGCGTCCTTCACCTCGTCCGCCGACGTCTCGCGACCGAGCTGCACCACGAAATCGGTGAGTGAGCCGGTGGCGACCGGCGCGCGGACGGCGACACCGTCCACCTTCCCCTTGAGGTCCGGAAGCACGAGCCCGATCGCCTTCGCCGCTCCCGTCGAGGTCGGAATGAGGTTGATCGCGGCGGCCCGGGCGCGTCGGAGGTCCTTGTGCGGGAAATCGAGGATCACCTGGTCGTTCGTGTACGCGTGGATCGTCGTCATGAAGCCTGACTCGATCCCGCCGAGGTCGTGCAGCACCTTCGCGAGCGGCGCAACGCAGTTCGTCGTACACGAGGCGTTCGAGACGATGTGATGAGAGCCCGCGTCGTACTGGTCGTCGTTCACGCCAAGCACGATCGTGATGTCGGGATCTGTTGCGGGGGCCGAGATCACCACCTTCTTCGCGCCTGCGTCGAGGTGCTTCTGCGCGCCTTCCCGATCGGTGAAGAACCCCGTCGACTCGAGCACCACGTCGACGCCGAGCTCACTCCACGGGAGCGCACCAGGATCGCGTTCAGACAGCATCTTCATGTCCTCGCCCGCAGCGCGGAGAACGCCGTCGGCGAGCTCGACCTCCCCCTCGAACGGCCCCAGGTTGGAGTCGTAGCGAAGGAGGTGCGCCATCGTCTTCGCGTCGCCCAGGTCGTTGAGGGCGACGATCTCGATGTCCGAGCCGAGCGCCTGCTGCGCCCGGAAGAAGTTCCTCCCGATGCGTCCGAAGCCGTTGATGCCGACGCGAATCCCCATCTCTCCTCCGTTGGTCGCTCCCGAAGTCGCCACCCGAGTCTATTCGGCAAGCTCTTCGAGCCGCCGCAGACGGCGGTGCAGAGCGGCCCTCGTGGCCGGCGGATCGGCGCGAGCTGCGAGCTCACGCAACGACGCCGTCGGATGACGGAGACGAAGCTCCGCTGCTTCGCGAAGCGACTCCGGGAGGCCTTCGAGCCCTTCGTCCCCTCGCAGCCGCTCGATCGCCTCGAGCTGTCGCCGGGCCGAGCGAGTCGTCCGCACGACGTTTGCGTGGTCGGCGTTCGCCAGCCTGTTCGCGCGCTCGCGCGTCTCGGCCACGACGGCTCGCTCCTCGAGGGCGAGGACGGTCTCGGCTGCGCCCATGACTGCCAGCAGGGACTCGATGCCCTCCCAGCTCTTTGCGTACGCGAGCGCGTGAGTCGTGCGCTCGGTGACCGCGAGCTCCACGCCTTCGGCGTGCGCTAGGCGGGCCAGCAGCGTGGCCGACCCACTCGACGACGTGCGCAGCTCGAGGTGCGGCGAACGTCCGAGCGAGAGCGAGCCCGCCCCGAGGAAAGCGCCGCGCAGGTAGGCGGCGCGGCAGCAGCTGCGTCCCACCACGCGCTGCGGGGGCCGTTCGAGCGGCGCGTGCCTGCGGTCGATCACACCTGCCGCGGCGAGAATGCGCTGTGCCTCGGCGTCACCCTCGACGTGGAGCTGGTACCGCGTCGACGTGTCGAAGGCGTGGCGACGGTAGGTCCGGATCTCGGGGTCGAGGCCGCTCTCGCGAAGAAGCGTGAACGCACGGCGCGCCGCAGCGCCGCTGCCGAGGTCGAGGTGCAGCGCCCAGTCTCCGGCGCCTCGGAGATGCAGGCTTCCCGCCGAGTGGAACAGCGCCGAGAGCTCGGCGCGGCGGTCGCACTCTCGCCGTGGCGCGATCGTCGCAAGCTCCTCCCGCACGTCCTCGGAGGTGATCACACCATGACCCCTTCGAGCGCGAGCAGCCTCCTCTTGACCTCGACGCCCGCCTCGCCGTAGCTCCCGATTCCGTGCGCCGCAACGACGCGGTGGCACGGCACGATGAACGCGAAGCGGTTCGCAGAGCAGACCGCGCCGGCGGCTCGCGGAGCTCGGGGACGTCCCGCAAGCGCGGACAGCTCGCCGTAGGAGACGACCTCCCCGCGGGGCACCGCACGGAGGGCCTCGACGAGGGCTCGCTGGAGCGGCGTCGTCCACTCGAGGTCGATGGCCACGTCCTCGAAGGACACGTTTTCACCTCGCAGGAACGCCCGAAACCTGCCCACCAGGCCGTCGACGTCGGCGCCCGACTCCGTCCCGGGCACACGGCCGAAGTGGAAGTCGTGCGCGAGGACGACCTCGTCCCGCATCCACAGCTCGCCGACGCCCCAGCCGGGCGCGACGTAGCGCGTCTCGACGATCGCCACCGAGCCCACTCTAGAATCGCCGCCATGAGCGCACACGGCTTCTTCACCCCGCCCCAGCACGACAACGAGCCGATCAAGTCGTACGCCCCCGGCACGCTCGAGCGCGCCGAGCTCCAGGCACGGCTACGCCAGATGGAGGGCGAGCGGATCTCCATCCCGATGATCATCGGCGGGAAGGACGTCCACTCCGGCGAGACCTTCGAGGCCGTGGAGCCGCACCGCAAGAGCCACGTCCTCGCGGACGTCGCCAAGGGCGGCCCCGAACACGTCCAGCAGGCGATCGACGCAGCTGCGGCGGCGCACGCGGACTGGTCGCGGATGCCCTGGCACGAGCGCGCGGCCGTCTTCCTCCGGGCCGCAGAGCTCCTCTCCGGGCCGTGGCGCTCCACGCTGAACGCCGCGACCATCCTCAACCAGTCGAAGACGTCGCACCAGGCGGAGATCGACGCGGTCTGCGAGATGTGTCGACTTCTGGCGCTACAACGTCGACTTCCTGGTCCGCATCTACTCGGAGCAGCCGCACTCCCCGACCGGGATCTGGAACCGGATGGAGTACCGGCCGCTCGAGGGCTTCGTCCTCGCGGTCAGCCCGTTCAACTTCAGCTGCATCGGCGGGAACCTCTCATGCACGCCGGCGCTCATGGGCTGCACGATCGTGTGGAAGCCGGCCTCGACCGCGGCGCTCTCGGCGTACTACTACATGCGCCTCCTGCAGGAAGCGGGCCTTCCCGACGGCGTCATCAACCTCGTCTACGGGTCCGGCGCGACGATCGGAGACGCCGCGCTCGACGAGCCCCGACCTCGCCGGCATCCACTTCACCGGCTCGACCGGGGTCTTCAACGGCATGTGGGAGACGGTCGGCAAGACGATCGCCGCCGGGGGCTACCGAGGGTATCCGCGCCTCGTCGGCGAGACGGGTGGCAAGGACTTCATCCTCGCGCACCCCTCCGCGGACGCCGAGGCGGTCGCGACCGCCGTCGTGCGCGGCTCCTTCGAGTATCAAGGACAGAAGTGCTCCGCCGCATCGCGCGTGTACGTCCCGTCGAACCTCTGGCCCGAGATCAAGCGAGCGCCTCGTCGCCGACGTCGAAAGCATCAGGATGGGCGACCCGACGGACTTCGAGAACTTCATGGGTGCCGTCATCGACTCGAGCGCTTTCGAGACGCATGCACAGGCGATCGCCGAGGCGCGTTCGGCCGGCGCGGAGATCCTCACCGGCGGCTCGACCGACGACTCCGAGGGCTACTTCGTGGAGCCGACCGTGATCACGACCGAGGACAAGGGCTTCCGGCTCCTGCGCGACGAGCTGTTCGGCCCGATCGTGACGACGTACGTCTACGACGAGAAGCGTTGGGACGACACGCTCGAGCTCGTCGACGAGACGGCACCCTACGCGCTCACCGGCGCCGTCTTCGCGACGGAGCGCGCCGCGATCGAGGACGCGCACGACAAGCTGCGCTACTCGGCCGGGCAACTTCTACGTCAACGACAAGCCGACCGGCGCCGTCGTGGGCCAGCAGCCGTTCGGGGGCTCGCGCGCGAGCGGGACGAACGACAAGGCCGGCTCGATGTGGAACCTCATCCGCTGGGTGACTCCGCGCACGGTGAAGGAGACATTCGTCCCGGCCACCGACTACCGCTACCCGTTCCTCGCGCCGGACGCCGACGGCACGAGCTAGGAACGAGCAGCGGACATGGCCGTCCGCGTCCTGGACGGGATCGATGCGTTCCTCGACCAGCTCGGGTCGGTCGCATTCGGACCGCTCGCCCTGGCGATTGGATGCCACCTCCTCCGGATGGCCTGCACGAGCCGGGCGTGGCGCAACGTGCTCGCCGCCGCGTATCCGGAGACCCACGTGCGCTGGAGTTCCATCTACGGCGCGTACCTCGCGGGAGTCGGAATCAACGCGATCATCCCGGCGCGGGCCGGTGACGCGGTGCGGATCGTCCTCGCACATCGCGCGATTCCGGGGAGCACCTACACGACGGTCGTCTCGAGCACGCTCGTCCTGAGCTTCTTCGACATGTTCGCCGCGAGCCTCTTCCTGGCCTGGGCGATGAGCATCGGCGAGCTCCCCGGGCTCGACGTGCTGTCGCACGCTCGAGAGCTTCGACTTCGCATGGATCCTCGCGCGACCGCTGCTCTTCGACCTCGCGATCGCGACGGCGATCGTCCTGCTCGGCGTCGTCGGCGTTCTGGATCGCGGGCCACGTCGCCGACTTCCGCGAGCGCGTTCGCCCAGGCGTTCCGCGTCCTGTCGCCGCCGACGCGCTACCTCGGCCGCGTCGCGATCCTGGCAGGCGGCCGACTGGGGCCTGCGGCATCGTGACCATCTGGTTCATGCTCGCCGCGTTCGACATCCCGCAGACGCTCGAGAACGCAGGCCTCGTCCAGGTGTCGCACGAGCGTCGCCACGCTCTTCCCCATCACGCCTGCCGGTGTCGGCACGGAGCAGGCGTTCCTGCTCTACGTGCTGAACGGCGTCGCCGCGGCGTCGGTGCTGCTCGCCTTCAGCGTCGGCGCGAAGCTCACGATCACGCTGACGAACGTCGTCGCCGGTTTCACGGCGATCGCGCTGACGCTGCGCACGGTGCGCTTCAAGAAGGCGCTCGGGCCGCCGCCCGAGGAGGTCGCCGAGACCTAGCCTCTACGACGGGCCCGCCTTGTGGAGCTGCGCGTAGAGGTGCGCGCGGTCTTCTGCGGGAGGCCGGGAACGCCCTCGAGCTCCTCCTGCGACGCCTCGAGGAAGCGCTCGACGGAGCCGAAGTGGCGGATGATCGCGCGCCGTCGCACCGGCCCGACGCCGGGCAGGCCCTCGAAGATCGTCTCCATCGAGCGCTGACCCGCGCTTGCGGCCGGTGGTAGCGGAGCGCGACGCGATGCGCCTCGTCGCGGATCCGCTGCAGGAGCTGGAGCGCCGGGCTCGACGCGGTCGAGGACGATCGGCGCC
The DNA here is from genome assembly GCA_963709715.1 of uncultured Gaiellaceae bacterium. Lineage (GTDB taxonomy): Bacteria > Actinomycetota > Thermoleophilia > Gaiellales > Gaiellaceae > GMQP-bins7. The sequence goes on along the minus strand of CAVPXQ010000009.1, from coordinate 62,056 downwards.
GGAAACCCGGGCACGAAGACCTCCTCCTCCCGCTTCGCGAGCGAGATGACCGCGACGCGCGGGAGGTCGAGCTCCTCCATCGCCGCGAGCGCGGCGGCGAGCTGCCCCTTGCCGCCGTCCACGACGACGAGGTTCGGCATCCGCGAGAAGCTCTCGTCCACCTCGCCGGCGCGCAGCCGCGCGAAGCGTCGCGACACCGCCTCCCGCATCGCCCCGACGTCGTCCTGTCCGTCGAGCCCGCGGATCGCGAACGTCCGGTAGTGCGCGTTCTTCGGCCGTGCCGTCGACGAAGACCGTCATCGAGGCGACGATCGACTCGCCCTGGATGTTCGAGACGTCGAAGCACTCGATGCGCACGGGCAGGCTCTCGAGGTTCAGCACCTCGCGGAGCTCCTCGAGCGCGGCGATTCGCTTGGAGCGCGCCGCCTCGCGCACGGCCGCGTCCGCCTCGAGCGCGAGCTGCGCGTTCTCGGCCGCGAGCTCGACGAGGCGCCGCTTCTCCCCGCGGAGCGGCGTCCGGACGACGACGCGCGAGCCGCGGCGCTCGCTGAGGAACTCGGCGAGCGGCGTCGGCGTCGTCCATCCCGGCCGGGATCAGCACCTCCGGCGGCGCGCTCGGCGACGCGCCGTAGTACTCGAGCACGAACGCCTCGAGGATCGACTGCGCGTCCTCGCCGGCGACGTTCTCGAGGTGGAACCCGTAGCGGTCGATCATCTTGCCGTCGCGCAGCGGAAAGACCTGCACGGCCGCCTGGTCGCCGCTCGATCGCGAGCCCGATGACGTCGACGGAGCCGACGTCGCGTCGGTCGGCGGCCTGCCGGTCGGCGAGGTGCCGGATCGAGAAGAGCCGGTTGCGGTAGCGCGCCGCCTCCTCGAAGCGCTCGTCGGCCGCGGCCTCGCGCATCCGCTCGCTCAGCTCGGCCTGGATCGTCTGCGTGTCGCCCGAGAGGAAGCCGACGACGCCGTCGATCACCGCGGCGTAGTCCTCCTTCGAGATCGCGCCGATGCACGGCGCGAAGCAGCGGTCGATGTGGAAGTCGAGGCACGGGATCCCCGAGTGGCGTCCCGGCCGCGGCCCCTCGCAGGGTCGGAAGCGGAAGACGCGGTTCAGGACGTCGAGCGTCTCGCGCACCTTCTTCGCATTCGCGTACGGCCCGAAGTAGACGGTGCCGCGGCGGTGCCGCTCGCGCGTGAACATCACGCGCGGGTACTCGTCGGTGAGCGTCACCGCGATGTACGGGAACGACTTGTCGTCGCGCAGCCGGATGTTGAACGGCGGCCGGTGGCGCTTGACGAGGTTCTGCTCGAGGTGGAGCGCCTCGGCCTCGGTGCGCGTGACGATGACCTCGACGTCGTCGATCGCGCTCGGCGAGCTGCGCCGTGCCGATGCGCGTGTCGCCGCGCTGGAAGTAGCTGCGGACTCGGGAGCGCAGCGACTTCGCCTTCCCGACGTAGAGCACGTCGCCCGTCTCGTCGCGGAAGAGGTAGACGCCGGAGCTCCGCGGGAAGCGCCTGAAGCCTTCCCTTCAAGGTTTTCTCGCATTCCCGGGCTAGCGTATCCCCATGCGTCTTGCCGTCCTGGCGGCCTTCGGCGCCCTCGTCGCGCTCGTCGGCGCCCGGTCTCGCCCATGCCGGGCCGGGGCTCGTCGTCGGCGCCGTCGAGGACGACGTGCGTGCGTCGACGCTCGTCGAGGCCGAGGCGCGGATGGCCAACCTGCGGCTCTCGGGCTTCCGCGCGGTGCGCATCACGAGCTACTGGCGGCCCGGCCTCGACGACGCCCGAGCGACGACGAGCTCGCGCGTCCTGCGCAACGTCGGCGACGCCGGGATGCGCAACGGCGTGCGCGTCTACGTCACCGTCATGAGCCCGGGATCGGCGCACGACGCCGCTCACCGACGAGGCGCGGCCGACTTCGCCTCGTACGCGGCGGCGATCGTGCGCGGAGCGCCGTCGATCGAGCACGTGATCGTCGGCAACGAGCCGAACCTCAACCGCTTCTGGCTCCCGCAGTTCGGCCTCGACGGGTCGAGCGCCGCGCCGGCCGCGTACCTCGCGCTCCTCGCGCGAGACGTACGACGCGGTCAAGGCCGTGTCGCCCGACGTCGCAGGTCTACGGCGGCGCCGTCTCCCCGCGCGGCAGCGACCGGCCCGGCGGGGCGCGCCCGACGCACTCGCCGACGAGGTTCATCCAGGAGCTCGGCGCCGCCTACCGCGCGAGCGGGCGCGATCGCCCCGTGATGGACGCGTTCGCGATCCACCCGTACGCGGACAACTCGAGCCAGTCGCCGGCGACGGCGCACCCGAACACGACGACGATCGGCGTCGCCGACTACGGGAAGCTCGTCGCGCTCCTCGGCGAGGCGTTCGACGGCACCGCGCAGCGCGGGATCCGAGCTCCCGATCTTCTACGGCGAGTTCGGCGTCGAGTCGGAGATCCCGGCGGCGAAGGCGTCGCTGTACACGGGGACCGAGCCGACGACGACGAAGCCGGTCAGCGAGTCGACGCAGGCGGCGTACTACGAGCAGGCGCTCGCGCTCGCCTTCTGCCAGCCGAACGTCGAGGGGATGCTGCTCTTCCTCTCGCGCGACGAGCGCGCGCGCTCCGCCTGGCAGTCCGGGATCCACTACGTGGACGGCACGCCGAAGTCGAGCCGCGCCCGCGTCGACCGAGGCGCTCGACCGCACGACCGGCGGGTCGATCACGCGCTGCCCCGGCGTCCAGCTGCCCGTGCGGACGACGTACCTCCGCTTCGGGACGCGCTCGGCCGCGAAGCGCGGCGTCTTCCGGGTCAGCTTCCGCTGCGACCTCGACTGCCGCTACTGGGTGCGCCTCGAGAACGCGGTGACGCACGCGACGAAGCTCGCCGCGAGCGGCTCGGCCGAGGTCGGCGAGCTCGTCCAGGCCGATCTCGGGCACGACGGCGGCTAGGCCGGGGACGTACCGCTACACGATCCGGCTCGTCCACCCCGTGAACCCGGCCGCGCCCACGATCCGGTCGGGCTCGACTTTCGCACTGCCCTAGTAACGGTGCTCGATGCGCCAGACGCGCACGATCACGTACGCGCACGCGCCGAGCACGACGACGAGCGCGAAGGCGTCGCGGCTCCCGGGAGGCCGTACCCGATCGCGAGCCCGATCGCGACGACGGCGAGCACGACCGCCGCGTAGAAGAGCTTGCGATTCCAGTCCGACCACGCTTCGAGGTCGCCCCGACGCTCGCGCCACACCATGAACAGGAAGAGCGCGATCGCGAGGAAGAACGCGATCTGCAGGATCCCGCCGACCGTCGCGACGACGGGCTCGAGCGACAGGACGACGACGACGAGTGCGATCAGCGCGACGATCCCGAGCGCTCGGGCGAGCGGAGGGATGCGATTCCAGATGCCCTCTCACGACCCGGTCATGAACGCCCGCACGGCGAGCCCACCGGCCACGAGCGTCGTCGCAGCGAACCACAGCAAACGCCTCGGCCCCACGCCCGGAGCGTAGAACCACGGCACGAGGACGAGCCCGAGAGCGAGCGCACCGTACGTGTAGTGGAGCTTCTCGGGCGCGCGCCTCCCGTCCGACAGCAGCAGCAGGCCGACCGCCGCCTGCGCGATGAGGAGCGTCTGTGCGAGCACGAGAGCGTGCGACACGAACGCCCCTCCAGTGCCGGCGCGCCGGTAGGCGACGAACCCGAGCACCGCCGACGCGACGCACACCGCGATCACCGCGACGCCGAGCGCGACGTGCACGGTCAGCATCGCGCGCACCCTAGCGACGGACGGCGCGGCCGCACCGTCCCATGCTCTCGACACCGATTGCCCGAGCCCCGGGTGACCGACGGTGGGCGCCTCAGCTCGGTTCCGGGTCCACCTGCGGTCGAGCCTCGTGTGGCGCCCGCCTCATCCCCAACAGCCAACCTGGGGCTCCACGGCGTATTGGAGGTCGCCGTTCGCGAGCAAGCGGATGCACCCGGCGCTGCCGTAGTCTCGACCGGGCCCACGCGGGAAAGGTCAGGCTGGCGACCATAGCGAGAAGAACGAGCGTCTCCTGCGGCCGGCTCAGGTCGAACGGCAACAACGCCCCGGCGGCGTAAGTCACGGCGATCGACCATGCGAAAACGGGAAGAGAGCCCCGTCCGATGAAGGCGAGCCAGCGAAACCCGCGGAACTCGACGGTCGTCCAGTCGATCCTGCGGGAGACGACGTAGAGCACGAGGCCGAACGCCGCGAAGTCGAGAACGCGCAACGGGCCAAGCTCGGTCAAGCTGGACAGGTAGCCGAAACGATCGACCACCGAGCTGGCCGGGCCGTGCACCGCATAGAGCTGGCGCGCGACGAAGCACACGGCCACTGCCATCACGGCGGCAGGAACGAGCCAGGAACGTCGCCGTACCAGCGACTCGAGGTCGATGCTCTTCGTGCTGATTGCGAGACCCACGACGAAGAGCAGCTGATAGCTCAACGGGTTGAACCCCCCGAGATTGACTCCGTTTGGATCGTCAGGGAGCCGCACGAGGAGACTGGCCGCAACCCAGACCAGGATGCTCGCCGCCAGGACGTATCGGACGCGGCCCTTCGCGAGCTGCCAGATCAGGACCGGGGTCAGCACCAGGAACAGGCAGTACATCGGCAGGATCCCAAGGTACTCGGGCTCGTAGAGGAGAGAGGCGCTCGCGAACAAGCCCTTCCAAGCACTGCTCTCGAACATGTCGAGACTCCAGCGCTCGACGCCGCGAACGTGCAGCGCTACGGCCGCAGCGAGCATGACGCAGAGGATGATCTGCGTCACGTAGATGGCGCGAGCCCGTCGGAGGGCGAGGTATGTCATCGACCGGACGCCGTACACGGCCCGGCGCGACTCATAGACCCAACCGGCGACGAGGCCCGAGAGGAAGACGAATCCGAGCGCGGCCGTGAAGAATCCGAAGGGACCGTAGTACGGGTTGCTGAAACGACCGAATGGGTTGCCGGGGAAGTGGTCCACGGTCATGAAGACGAAGCAGGCTCCGCGGAGGGCATCGACGAGCACACTGCGCCGGGCAGGCGTGATCGGCGGCCGGATCACCCGTGAGAGTGTACGAGCGAACTCGTTTCAGGGGAAGCGCAGCCAGCCGGCTGTCTTGACCAGTGGCCCGTGGGCACTAAGGTCTTCTCGTGGCGAGAGCCTCCAGCCGTCACGCGGGAGCCGTCGCTCTCACGACCATCCTGTCGGTCGCCGGATGCGGCGGCGGAGATGCTGGCGAGCCGCGGGCGACGCTGACGGACGACGGTTGCACGCTCGAGGGCCACGAGACGACTCAGGGGCTGTTCGCCGTCGAAGTGGAGAACGAGTCCTCCCATTTCGCGACCTTCTCGCTGCACGAGCTCAGCGACGGCACGACGGCGGACGACCTCGCACTGTTCTTTCGGGGTGCCCAGTCAGCTCAGTTGCCCGAGCACGGCGTCGGCGAGTGGCAGCGACGAGGTCAGCCCGGGCGATTCGATGCCGAAGAGGTTCACCAGACCCGGGACGCCGTGCTCGAGTGGACCCTGCACCACGAAGTCCGCCGCGGGGGCGTCCTTCCCCGCGATCTTGGGTCGGATTCCGGCGTAGTCCGGCTCGAGCGAATCGTCGGGCAGTCCCGGCCAGTAGCGCCTGATCGCTGCGTAGAAGCGCTCGGCGCGCTGCGGATCCACCGTGTAGTCGATCCTGTCCACCCATTCAACGTCCGGGCCGAAGCGCGCGCGTCCGTCGAGGGCGAGCGTCACGTGCACGCCCAGTCCGCCCGGCTCGGGCACCGGGTAGACGAGATGCGAGAACGGCGAGTGCGACGCGAGCGTGTAGTAGTTGCCCTTGGCGTAGAGCTCGGGGGGCGCAAGCTCGGCGGGGTAACCCTCGATGCGCCGCGCGAGGCTCGGCGCGCGCAGTCCTGCGCTGTTCACGACCTGCGCGGCGAGGATCGGTTCGGCTCCCGCGACGTGCAACTCGATGCCGCCAGTACGAAGGACACCCTTCGTGAGCGGGCACTTCAACGCAAGCATCGCACCCGCCCGTTCGGCATCGCCCAGGTAGGCAAGCATCAAGGCGTGGCTGTCGATGATCCCCGTCGAGGGCGAGTGCAAGGCTGCAACGCAATGCAACTCCGGCTCCAGCGCATGAGCCTGCGCCGGGGTCACCGGAACGACATCGGTGACGCCGTTCGCGTGGGCCCTCTGCCGGATGCCTTCCAGCTGGTCCGCCTGCTCGGCATCGGTCGCGACGATCAACTTGCCGCAGCGCTCGAACGGCACGCCGCGGTCGGCGCAGTAGTCGTACAGGCGCTGCTTCCCTTCCACGCACGAGCGCGCCTTGAGCGAGCCCTGCGGGTAGTAGATGCCGGCGTGGATGACCTCCGAGTTGCGTGAGCTCGTATGCGTGCCGATGGCGGTCTCGGCCTCGAGGATCAAAACCTCGCGCCCAGCCGTCGCCAAGGCGCGTGCCACCGCGAGACCCACCACCCCCGCGCCGATTACGACCGCGTCAACGCGGTCCACGCGGCAGCCTCCCTTCGATCAACACCCACAGTTGCAACGTATCGCCCGGCGGGCGAGCGCGGAATGGGGCCACCGATCCCATCTTCCCGAACACGTCTACGCCGCCGCCGAGCTGCGCGTCGGGTAGCGACTACGATCGCTCCATGATCGAGGAAGGCGGGCCAGCACCCGACTTCACACTCCCGTCCGACGCGGGTGAGGCTGTCACGCTCTCGTCCCTCAGAGGGAGGCCGGTCGTCCTTTACTTCTATCCCAAGGACGACACGTCCGGCTGCACCGCGCAGGCCTGCGGGATCCGCGACGTCTGGGGCGAGGTGCAACGCAAGGGTGCATTCGTCCTCGGGGTCAGCCCCGACAGTCCGAAGAAGCACGCGAAGTTCCGCGAGAAGTACGGCCTCCCGTTCACGCTCCTCTCCGACGAGTCGCACGAGGTGGCCGAGAAGTACGGCACCTGGGTCGAGAAGAGCATGTACGGGAAGAAGTACATGGGCATCGAGCGCTCGACCTTCGTCATCGACGCCGACGGGAACGTCGCGGCGGTGATGCGGAAGGTGAAGCCAACCAGCACGCGGACGACGTGCTCGCGGCGCTCGCCTAGAGCGGCAACCCCGCGACCGGGTGATCCGCGTCGCCACAATCTCGGGAGAGATGCGGATGAGAGGACTTGAACCTCCACGCCCTTACGGGCACACGGACCTGAACCGTGCGCGTCTACCAATTCCGCCACATCCGCGCGGCCGAACGATTCTAGCTTTGGGTCGTCTCACTCCCCGATGACCCGGCTCGCCTCCCTCGTCGTAGCCGTCGGCCGCCGTGGCGCCTCGGCCCTGGGCACGCCGTCCGGCGCCGCCGGCCGCGTCCGGTGCACGAGCGGAGGTCGTCGTCCTGCTCGGACGCGCCTCCACTCGCGCGCGCGCCGGGACCGGACGCAGTCGTCGACGCCGAGCAGCGCGCGTTCCGCCGAGGAGCTCGCGGCACGCGTCCCGCGGCGCGAGATCGGCTGGCGCTACCGGCTCGTCGCGAACGGCTTCTCGGTCTCGCTTCCGAGACCGGACGTGCCCGCGGCTCCAGGCGCTTCCCGGCGTGCGCGACGTCCTGCCCGACCGCGACCTACGCACCCGCGTGACGCCTCGACGCCAGCAGCAGATCGGCGCACCGGCGCTCTGGGGCGCAGACGCTCGACACCGCGGGACAGGGAGTCAAGATCGGGATCATCGACTCGGGCATCGACGCCGAGCACCCGTTCTTCGACCCGACCGGCTACACGATGCCGTCCGGCTTCCCCAAGGGCCAGCACCGGTTCACGACGGCGAAGGTGATCGTCGCACGCGTCGTTCGCGCCGAAGAGCGGCGCGAACTCGCCCCGAGCACGAAGCTCGCGTTCAGCGAGGACGACTCGAGCCACGGGACGCACGTCGCCGGGATCGCGGCCGGCAACGCAGACACGCCGACCGGCCAAGGACGCGTCTCGGGCGTCGCGCCGCGCGCATACCTCGGCAACTACAAGGTCTTCGTCGAGACCGACTCCGGGCTCAGCCCGAACGCCAACTCGCCTGCGATCGTGGCAGCGATCGAGGCGGCCGTCGCCGACGGGATGGACGTCATCAACTTCTCGGGCGGGGAGCCGGAGATCGAGCCGAGCCGCGACATCGTCGCGCTCGCCCTGGACGCGGCGGCCGCAGCGGGCGTCGTGCCCGTGATCGCAGCCGGAAACGACTACAACGACTTCGGCGCCGGCTCGGTGTCGTCTCCGGCGAACTCCGAGGCGGCGATCGCGGTCGGAGCCGTCGAGATCAGCGGCAACCGGCGCGACGCACGCCGACTTCTCGTCCGTCGGGCCGACGACGATCTCGCTGCGCCTCAAGCCCGACGTCGCCGCGCCCGGCGTCGACGTTTTGTCCTCGGTCTCCGGCGGCGGCTGGGCGGAGTTCTCCGGCACGAGCATGGCTTCTCCTCATGTAGCAGGAGCTGCGGCGCTGCTGCGCCAGCGACATCCGACCTGGACGGTGGCGCAGATCAAGTCGGCGCTCGTGCAAACAGGCATCGACTCGGTCGACGAGGACGGACGGATCGCCGGCCCGCGCTTCCAAGGGGGTGGCGTCGTCGCCCTCCAGCGAGCTGATCGGCCGCTCCTGTTCGCGGAGCCGACGGCGCTGTCGTTCGGACTTCTCGCGCCGGACAGAGGATGCAGCACTGACGGTCGGTCTCGACGATGCCGGCGGTGGCGCCGGAACGTGGAACGTGTCGGTCGTCGTGCGCCACTCTCCGGGGCGCGCCGTCCGGCTCGGCGTGCCGGCAACGGTCACCGTCCCCGGCAAGCTCGCCGTCAGCGCCTACGCCTCACGCAGCGCGCCGCCGGGCGACGTCGACGCCTACGTCGAGCTCCGGCGCGGCGCGGACGTAAGGCGGATTCCTCTCTGGGGGCGCGTCGACTCCCAGGCACTGGCGCAACACCGGCCCGGAGTGCCGCTGACGCGTCCCGGCAGCCTGCACCGCGCGACGACCGTGGGCCGGCCCGCGCTCGTGACCCGCTACCGCTACCCGGACGACCCGCGGGGCGTGGGCGTTACGACGACTCTCCGCGGCCCTGAGCTCGTGTACATCGTCGGCATGGGACGAGGCATCGCCAACTTCGGTGTCGTCATCACGACGCGGACCAAGAGCAGCAAGGTCGAGCCGCGGGTCGTCGCCGACTTCGACGAGAACCGCCTGACGGGCTACGCAGGGCTCCCCGTGAACCACAACCCGTACATGGACGCGTTCCGGGAGCCGATCCTCGCTGCCGGCGCCCTCTCACCGGTTCCCGGGCCCTACGCGATCGTCTTCGACAGCGCCACGCGAGCCGGGGCCGGCGGATTCGCGTTCCGGTTCTGGGTGAACGACGTGACTCCGCCGACACTTCGACTCCGCACCAAGGCCGTGCGCACAGGACAGGACGTGAAGGTCGCGAGCCGTCGATAAGGGATCGGGAATCTACGCCGACTCGATCGCAGCCACGGTCGACGGCGAGCTCGTCCGCGCCTCCTACCGCGACGGTGTTGTGTCGATCCCGACGCGCAGCCTCGACGCGGGGTCACACCGGCTCCGCCTGCGCGTCTCGGACGTACCAGGAGTCGAAGAACACCGAGAACGTCGCGCGGATCCTCCCGAACACGCGCTGGCTCACGGCCACCTTCCGCGTCCGGGGTAGCGGCTATTTCTGCCGGTCGCGCTCTTCGATCGTCGGGAGCGCGTCGAGGTCGCGCTGGACGGAGCGGATGAACTCCTCGCTCTCGTCCTCCGGCGTGATCACCCGAAGCTGCTTCTTCCGCCGCTGCCGCTCGCGATCACGGCGTGCCGCGGCGCCGAAGCGGCGCTCCAGGCGCGGCTTCTCGACGGCGACCGCAAGGAGAGCCGCGAGGACGAGCAACACGAGCCACGGCCAGCTCACGTGCAGTCTAGGTGAAGCTGGCGCAGAGCGGAAGCCCGAGCGCGGATTCCGCTGCGCAGCCGCTGTGCGCCTCGAAGCGACGCGGCCGCCGCTCGAAAGACCTGCATCGGGAGCCTTGCCAGCGGCACGCCGCCCTCGGCGGTCACGAGCCACGTGTCCTGCATGTACAGGCAATCCTCGCCGTTCGCGGCGATCGCGTGCGGGTGCATGGAGAAGACCATGTTCTCGGCGAGCTCGGTCTCGACCCCCTCGCCGACCTTCGGGAACTCGATCATCGTCATCCCGATCGAGTGTCCGGTGACGTGCCCGAGGTGGTATCCGCGCTCGGCGAACCCGGCTCGGAGACGGCGCGGTGCACGTCGTGACAGCTCGCGCCCGGGGCGCATCGCGGTCTTCGAGCGGACTCGAAGTACTCGACGTACGCCTCGACCATGCGCTCGGTGTCCGCCGAGAGCGTGGCGTCGCGCGACGCGATCGCGCGCGACACCTCGACCCAGTGCATGCCCGGCCCTGCGACCTCGAGCGACGGCAGGAGGAACTCGCGGAGGATCTCCTCCCGACGCGCGATCTTGAACTCCGGCCGCGCGAACGCATCGGTGCCCGTGAGCACCATGTTCTGGGTGAGCCGCCCGCAGCCCTCGGCGACGAACCATTCCTCCGCGGCGGCCATGACCTCCGCAGCGGACTTCCCCGGCGCGTAGGCGTCGAAGAAGATCTCGAAGCCGCGCTCGTTGATCCGTACCGAATCGCGCACCGACTCGAGCTCGGCGTCGCTCTTCACCGCGCGCGCGAGGTCGAACTCGACGTCGAAACCGATCAACTCGAAGCCGTCGAGAGCCCGGTAGTCGCGGACGGTCATCACGTAGTCGAGCCCGTACACCCCCACACGACGCCAGCCTGCGTCCCGAGCACGCGAAGCGATGAGCTCCCCGGGCCGGTCGTGGAAGACCTGCTCGAGCTGCGCCGTTGCGTGCTCGCCGACGTAACGCGCCTCGGTCGGGAAGACGACGTACGCATCACCTTCCGCGGGAACGACGACGTAGGCGTACCGGTGGACGATCTGGAAGCCGGACATGTAGGTCACGGCACCCTCGAAGCCGGAGTACTCGCTACCCGAGACGACGAGCGCGTCGAGGTCGTGTTCAGCCATCGCGGCGCGGGCGTTCGCGTGGCGTCGTTGCAGCTCGGAACTCAGCGCTGCTCCCATGAGGCCTCCAATCCCTTGATCAAGGACGTGATTGCGTCGTTCAGCGGCGTCGGGACGCCGAGCTCACGCCCGAAACGACCAATGCCGCCGTTCAGGAAGTCGATCTCCGTCTGCCGGCGTGCCTCGACGTCCTGGAGCATGCTCGCCTTGTGCTCGTAGGCGACCTCGGGCTTCGCTGCGTGGTCGATGAGCTCCTCGGGGTCTGCGTCGAGCTCGATCCCTTGTGCGGACGCGACCGCTTTCCCTTCGTCGACGAGAGCGCTCACGATCGCCCGCAGATCCGGTCGCTCGCAGACACGGCCGTGGGTGAGCCCGGTGAGCGCGCCGACCGGATTCGTCGCCGCGTTGAAGATGACCTTGCGCCATTGTGCCGGGCGTGCGTCGTCGACGGCAGTCGTCGGCATTCCGCCGCGCGTGCACGCGTCCGCGAGCCGCTCGATCTCGTCCGCGACGCGGCCGGCTGCGGCTCGAAGGGTCCCGAGCGTCGTGTCGCCTTTCACGTCCCACTGCACGACGCCCGGCTCGAGGATCTTCCCCGCCGGGAACGTCGTCCCGCGTATGACGCGCGCAACGTGTCTCGCGACGACCTCCTCGTTGCCCACGCCGTTCTGCACCGTCGCGACGGCACCGTCCGCGAAGGCGTGTGCCGTCGCGGCAATCGCGCCGTCGGTGTGCATCGACTTCGTCGCGACGATCCCGAAGTCGCACGGGGGTAGCGCAGCCGCATCGGTCGTCGCGGTCGGACGGCCGACCACCTCGCCGGCGCCGACGAGTCGGAGCCCGTTCGCGTTGATCGCGTCGACGTGCGGCTGCGACACGTCGTACGCCCACACCTCGACGTCGTCGAGCTGGGCGAGGTTCGCCGCGAAGAGCGACCCCACGGCTCCGCAGCCCACGACGCAGACCCTCACTTCGCAACCGCCGCTCGTAGACGGGGAAACGAGAATTCGCGGCCGCCGGTGAGCCCTCCCGGCCGGAGGATGAGGACGAGCGCCATGACGGAGCTCACGACGACGATCCGTGAGCCGGACGGGAGGTCGATCGTGCGTCCGAGCACGGTCATTCCGTCCTCCATCTCCGCGAGTACCGAGTCGAGCGCGCTGACGAACAGCGCACCGACGACGGCTCCCCACAAGCTCGTGGTCCCTCCGATCACGAGCATCGCGAGCGTGATGAAGGTGAGGTCGAGGTAGACCGCGTCGACGTTGATCGGGATGAAGTGGATGTAGAGGCCACCTGCGAAGCCCGCGAGAAAGCCGGACAACGCAAACGACGCGAGCCGCTGACGATAGATCGACACTCCGACCGCGCGCGCGGCGGCAGGATCCTCGCGCGCAGCGCGCAGCTGACGCCCCAGCCGGCTTCGCTGGTAGGCGAACGCCGCGACGATGACGAGGACTGCGCCGACGGTCGCCTGGACGACGTCGGTCGTCTCCGGCACGGACGAGAAAGTGTTCAGGCCCGGGCCGATCTTCTCGTAGTACCTGAGGAGGTTGTTCGTGATGCCGAGCACCGCGAAGGTCGCTATCCCGGCCGCGAGCCCGGAGAGACGCATCAACGGCAGCCCCACAAGGAGGGCGAACGCCCCGCCCACACAGGCGGCGATGACGAGCGAAGGGACGTTGCCGACGGTCGTCGAGCTCAGGAAGTCGAAGAGGTAGGGCATCGTGGCCGGCTTCTCCGCCTCGGGGATCGAGAGCACGCCTGCAGCCCACACACCGACGGCGAAGAAGCTGATGTGCCCGAACGACAGGACACCGGAGTTCCCGACGAACACGTAAATCGCGACGACCGTCGAGACAGAGATGAGCGCCGTCACGAAGTAGATCTCGTTGGTCTGCGAGACGAACGCCCCGACGACTCCGGCTGCGACTACGAGCAGCGCCGGTGCCAGCAGCTCGAGTGCCGCGCGGCGCGTTCTCATACCCGCTCCACGAGACCGCGGCTGCGCGTGAAGAGACCGTCCGGCCTGACGAGCAGCACGAGGATGACGAGCCCGAAGAGAAACGACGGCAGGTACTGGCTCTGGCTCGAAGGCAGGGCTCCTCCGAGGAGGCCCGACACGTAGCCGATGAGGAAACCGCCGAGTGTCGCCGAGAGAAGCCGAGTCATCCCGCCGACGACGACGCCTGCGAGCACGAGGATCGTCTCCTGCAGGGCGAACGTGGGTGTCACGGTCGGGAACTGCACCGTGAGCATCACTGCAACGACCGCGGCGAGCGCGCCGGCGATGAGGACGGAGACCGTGTTGACGAGGTTCGCCCGCACCCCCAGCAGGCGAGCCGTTTGCGAGTCGATGGCCGCCGCGCGCATGTGCAGCCCGATCGAGGTGCGGTTCAGGAGCAGGACGAGGAGCACCAGGCAGACCCCAGCGGTCACGATGGCGACGATCGTGATCTTCCGGATGTCGAGCCCGCCGACAGAGATCGGTCGATTGAGCTCGACGAGCGAGGTTGCCGTCTTGCCGAGCGGCCCGAACCAGACGAGCGCGATCGACTGCAGGAGGAACGCCACCGCAAACGTCGCGATGAGCATCACGGCCGCCGACTGCGTGCGAAGCGGTCGGAAGACGACGCGCTCCATCGCGAGCGAGAGCGCGAGCACGACCGCGAAACAGAGCGCGATCCCCACACCGACGGGCCAGTTGCGCTCCGATGCGTACGCGAGCGCGAACGCGCCGGCCATGATCAGCTGCCCGTATGCGAAGTTGACGAGGCGCATGACGCCGAAGACGAGTCCGATGCCGACCGCCATGAGGGCGAAGATCGCCCCCAGGCCGATCGCATCGACCTGCACCTGCAGGTCGAGCGCGTCGCCCACGAAGTCCGTGAGTCCGCTCGCGAGCATCAGTCAGGAGAGATAGGCGGCGACCATCCGATCGGTGTCCGCCGCGTCGTCGGGGGTGAGTGTCAACCGGAGCTCGCCGTTCGCGAGGACGTGTGTCCGGTCGGCGAGAGCGACCGTCCGCTGTGCACGCTGCTCGACGAGCAGAAGACCTATCCCACGCTCGGCGATCCCGCGTAGCGCCCCGAAGACGAGGTCGACGACGGTCGGCGCGAGCCCCAGAGACGGTTCGTCGAGCAGCAGGATCGAGGGCCGCGCCACGAGCGCGCGGGCGATAGCGAGTTGCTGCTGCTGCCCTCCGGAGAGCGCACCGGCATGGCGGTGCCGGAACTCCTCGCATACGGGAAAGAGCGAATAGACCTCCGCGATGTCCTCTGCGACTCCCTCGGAGGTAGCGCGCGCGGCCAACCCGAGCCGCAGGTTCTCCTCCACCGTGAGCTCTCCGAACAGCCTGCGGCCCTCTGGGACGAGAGCGATGCCACGCCGAGCGACCGCCTCGGGCGTGCAGCCCCGGAGCGAGTCGTCGTCGAGCAGGATGTCACCTTGCCGAGCGGGAACGAGTCCCATGATCGCGTGCAGCGTCGTGGACTTCCCCGCGCCGTTCGGGCCGATGAGCCCCACGATCTCGCCGGCATCGACGCTCAGTGACAGCCCTCGCACGGCTGCGACGCCCCCGTACGCCACCTCGAGGTCGCGGATCGCGAGAGTCGTCACTCCTGTACCGCCGGCTCGCCCAGGTACGCCGCTGCCACGTCGAGGTTGCCGCGGATCTCGGCGGGTGTGCCCGCGGCGAGCGTGCGCCCCTGGTCGAGCACCTGGATGCGATCGCAGACGTCCATGATCAGCGCCATGTTGTGATCGATCAGGAGCACGCCCGCGTCGTGCTCGTCACGGATCGAGCGCACGACGGCCGCGAACGCCGGCATCTCGGCCTCGGGAAGCCCGGCAGCAGGCTCGTCCATGAGGACGAAGCGCGGTTCCGTCGCGAGGGCGCGCGCGACGCCGAGACGCCGCTCGTCGCCGTGCGGCAGCGAGCCGGCAGGCGCGTCGGCGTACGAGCCGAGCTGGAGCGACTCGAGGAGATCGTCCGCGCGGCCTCGCGCCGCGCGCGGCGACGCTCCCGCGCCGAGAGCGGCGACCTCGATGTTCTCGCGGACGGAGAGACCGCGGAAGGAGCGACTGTGCTGGAACGTCCGCGCGAGCCCGGCACGCCCTCGCCTGTGCGGGCGCCAGCGTGTCACGTCCCGGTCCTCGAGCTCCACCGAGCCCTCGTCCGGAAAGTCGAAGCCGGTCAGGACGTTCACGAGCGTCGACTTCCCTGCTCCATTCGGGCCGATAAGACCGACGACCTCGTGCGGGTGAAGCTCGAGCGTGACCTCGCGAAGCGCTTGGACGCCTTCGAACGCGCGCGAGACGGCGGCGGCCCGGAGCGACGCTCCGGACCGCCTGGTCACTTCAGGTTTCCCTTCGGTCAAGCCCTAGATCTTCGGGACGACCTTGGCCTTGATGACCCCGATTTCCTTCGGAGTGTTGTTCTGCACGCGGATGACGCGATACGTGCGGCCGGACACCGTGTGCAGGGTCTTCGAGAAGGTCACGAGCCCCGAGAGCGTCGGGACGTTCTTGAACTTCTCCATCTGCGCCGCGAGTGCCGCGCCGTTCGTGCTCCCTCCCGCGCGCTTGATCGCGAGGTTGATCCCGTCGATCGCGGACCACCCGGTGACGAACGCGCCGGTGTTGCCGCCCTTCGCGATAGCTGCCTGGTACTTGTTGCGCAGCGCATTGACCGCCTTCACCGGGTCGTCGCCGAAGGCTGACGCGAAGGTGACGTAGTAGTAGTTCGAGAGCGGCGGGTCGAGCGTCCCGTACCAGTAGTTGCCGTCACCCGCCCACGAGTTCAGGACGGGAGTGTTGTTCCCGAGCGTCCGCAGACCCGTGAGGATTGGAACCTGCGCACCGAACGGTGGTGCCGTCGACGTCACGATGACGTCCGCCTGCTTCGCGTTGAGACGCGTGACCGTGCTCTGCCAGGAGGCCGGGCTCCCGCCCGCAGACTGGTACGTCTCCTCGGTGACGACCTTGCCGCCGAGCTGCTGCCAGCGTGCCTTGAACGCCTGGACGACGTTGCGGAAGTACACGATGACGGTATCCGTCGCGAGTGACGCATCCCGCCAACCTTGCTTCCATGCGAACTCGGCCATGGCCGAGCCCTCGTCCTGCGCGACGTTGCCGAACGAGAACGCGAGCCTGCCCTTGGGACCGAACCGCTTCGGTCCCATCTGGTCGGTACCGATGCACGCGGCGACCGTCAGCTTCCCGCGGTCGATGGCGTACTGCACGACCGGTGCTGCGTAGTCGACGTCACACGTGGTCATGATGATGTTCGCGCCCTGCGAGACGAGCTTGGCCGCGCAGGCCTTCGCGACGGCGGGCTTGTTGCCCTGGGTATTGCAGGTGATGAGCTTGAACTTCGTCGTGTTCGACTTGACCTTGTTCAGCTGGATAACTCGCTCCTTCGCGGTCGCGAGGGCGGGGCCGTCGTACGCGGCCATGTTCCCGATGCCGTCGTACGCCCAGCCGATCGTTACGGTCGCCTGCGGTGCCGCCGCGCCGCCGCCAGCTACGACGACGGCCGCGATGGCCATGCCTACGAGGGCGAGCGTCGCCCTCCCGAGGTTCCTCATGTGTTCCCTCCTGTCGATGCGTGAGCTGCCTGCCACGATGCTTCCTTTCCTTTCACGAGCTCGTAGAGCAGCGCGTGGAGCGGCACCGGGACGTCGTGGCGCCCCGCCTCCCGCACCAGCGAGCCCGTGATGAGCTCGATCTCCGTCTGCCGGTGTGCCTCCACGTCCTCGAGCATCGACGGATAGTGCGCCGACCCTCGCTTCGTCGCGAGGACGTTCATCTCCCACGGGTCGTCGTGGAGCTCGATGCCCGCGGCCGCTGCGACGGCTTTCCCCTCGTCGACGAGCCCGTGCACGAAGTGTCCGAGGTCGCCAGGCTCCTCCTCCCGTGCGAAGTGGAAGTCGTGCGGGAGCCCTGTGACCGCAGCGGTCGGGTTGACTGCCGCGTTGAAGATCAGCTTCGACCACTGCGCAGGCCGAAGGTCGGGAAGTGCCTCCGCCTTCAGACCCGAATTCACGATTGTCTCCGCAACGTCTTCGACCACCTCGAACGGCGTGTCCTCGTACGGGCCGAGCCACGTCTCCGTGTCGAGGATGTACTCGACGTGCGTGTCCGAGTGGCGCGTCCCGCTCATGAACGTGACGCCGGAGACGATCGGCCAGTCGCCGTGGGCGCGGATTATCTCCTCGGCGCCGATGCCGTTGAGGACGGTGACCACGGTTGCATCCGAGAATCGCCCCTCGAGCGCGCGGGCCGCCGCCTCGAGCCCAGATGCCTTCGTCGCGACGATCGCAACGTCGAACTCGGGGAGCGCGGCCGGATCGTCGGTCGCGATCACGTCCGCGTGACGCTCGCTCTTGCCGCTCACGCGGAGCCCGTACTCGCTCAACGCCTCGGCGTGTTCGCGGCGTCGCGTGAGCACCGAGACCTCGCACACGCCGGCGAGATGACCCGCGAAGAGGCTCCCGATGACGCCCGCCCCGACGATGCAGACACGTTCCACGCTGCTGAGCGAGTATCTCAGCGCGGTGACATGTCAGTCAAACAGCATCTTCCCGCAGGTTCCTGGTTTGCTAGGCACTGCGAGCCTTCGCGCGACTCACGAGGCGTCTGAACTCGGCGTCGGTGACGAGCCCACGCTTCTTCGTCCCCGCTCGCTTCACGGACTCGAGCAGCGCGGGATACCGCTCTTCCGGGACGTCGAGGCCGAGTTCCGCGACCTTGATCCGGATCGAGTCGAGCCCGCTCTTCTTCCCGAGCACGATCCCGCGCTCGGCGCCGACGAGCTCGCGAGGCGTAGGGCTCGATCGCCGGCGGGTCGTGGAACTGCGCCGCGACCGCACCGGACTCGCGCGTGAACAGGTTGTCGCCCGTAACGGCCTTCCAGGGAGCGAGCTGCGTCCCGGAGAGCTCCTGCACGACGCGTGCGAGCGTCCGCGCGCGCTCGAGCCGCAGTCGCGTCGGGATCCCGTACAAGGCCTCGAGCGCAAGTGCGACCTCGATCAGGTCGGCATTGCCTCCGCGCTCGCCCATCCCGTTGACCGTGCCCTGCACCCAGGTCGCACCCGCCTGGACGGCCGCGACCGCTGCCGCGGTCGCGAGGCCGAAATCGTCGTGGCCGTGCCAGTGGACCGGGATCTCGTAGTCGAGGCGCTCGACGACGTCGTTGACGAGGAACGCAGCGGCCTCGGGTGTCGCGATTCCGAGCGTGTCCACGACGACGACCTCTTGCGCGCCCGCTTCGACCGCGCCCTCGTAGACCCGCCGCACGAACTCGAGGTCGGCGCGCGTCGAGTCGACGCCGAAGAAGGCGACCTTGATGCCGGCGCCCGCCGCGAGCGAGACCGCCGCCCGGATCCGCTCGAGCATCGTCTCTCGCGACACGCCGAGCGCGGCGAGCTTGCCGTCCGAGATCGGGCTCTCGATGACGGATGCCGTGAGACCGAGCTCGACCAGGGCCTCGACGTCGGCGGGTACGGCTCGCGAGAAGCCCCAGATCTCCGCCTCGAGCTCCGCCTCGAGGATCAGAGAGATCGCCTGCGCATCCTCCTCCGAGACGCGCGGGAAGCCCGCTTCGATGCGGTCGACGCCGGCCTCGGCCAGCGCCCTTGCAATATCTAGTTTTTGCTCTGGCGAAAGCACGACCCCCACCGTTTGCTCGCCATCGCGGAGCGTCGTGTCGTAGAGCCCGACGGTGACGCGCGGTTGCGGCTCGAGCGCCTTCGCGTTGAGGTCGCCGGTCCACACTTTCGTGCGATCGAGGGTCACCGCGTGACTATCGCATTCCGGGACTGGATACTCGCCAGGTGATCTTCGAGCCGCAACTCGAGGCGCTTCCCCGTGAGCGACTCGCGCAGCTCCAGCTTGACCGGCTGCGCAACCTGGTCGAGCGGGTCAAGGAGAACGTCCCGCTCTACCGGAGCCGCCTCGCCGACGCCGAGCCTGAGGACCTCGCGAGCATTGACGATCTCCGTTGGCTTCCGTTCACGCGGAAGGACGACCTGCGCGAGACGTACCCACTCGGCATGCTCGCGGTAGCACGGCAGAAGCTCGCCCGGATCCACGCATCCTCGGGCACGACAGGGAAGCCGACGGTCGTCGCATACACGGCGGGAGACCTGGACGTCTTCGCGCGGATGAACGCGAGGACCCTTGCAATGGCCGGCGCGGAGCCTGGGATGACCCTGCACAACGCGTACGGCTACGGCCTGTTCACCGGAGGGCTGGGGCTCCACGGCGGCGGCGAGCGGCTCGGGATGAACGTGGTCCCCGTCTCGGGCGGCATGACCGAGCGACAGCTCACGCTCATCGAGGATCTCCGACCGGACGTGATCGCGTGCACGCCGAGCTACGCACTCACCCTTGCAAATGCGTTCGCGGAGCGCGGCGTGACGCCCGACGAGGTCAGCCTGCGCTTCGCGGTCGTCGGCGCCGAGCCGTGGACGGAGCGAATGCGCGACGAGATCGATGCCGGCCTCGGCGTTCGCTGCACGAACATCTTCGGCCTCTCGGAGGTCATCGGCCCCGGTGTCTCCGGTGAATGCGTGGAGGAGCGCGCCGGATCCCACGTGAACGAGGACCACTTCCTGCCCGAGATCGTCGACCCGGAGACGGGCGAGCCTCTCTCCGAGGGGAAGGAGGGCGTTCTCGTCTTCACGACGTTGACGAAGGAGGCGCTCCCGCTCGTCCGCTTCTGGACCGGTGACATTTGCTCGCTCTCGCACCGGCCGTGCGGCTGTGGCCGGACGCTCGTCCGCATGGGCCCGATCGTCGGTCGAAGCGACGACATGCTGATCATCCGCGGCGTCAACGTGTACCCGAGCCAGGTCGGCTCCGTGCTCGGCCGGATCCCGGAGCTCTCGCCCCACTTCGGGCTCGTCGTACGACGGCTGGGCACACTCGACGAGGTCGAGGTGCTCGCCGAGCCGCTGCCAGAGGCGTTGGTAGCGCTCGACGACGAGCGCGTCCGGGCGCTGAGCGAGCACGCGGAGGCGCTGCTCCGGGACACGATCGGCTGCACGATGGCGGTGACGCTCGTGCAGCCAGGCGAGGCGCCGCGCTCCGACGGCGGCAAGATCCAGCGCGTACGAGACCTTCGCTAGGCAGCCCGGACAATCCCGTCCGGGAACGGAGAGAGCTTCTCGGCCCCTGCGTCGGTGATCAGGAAGTTGTCCTCGACGCGCAGGCCCCCGCCGCCTTCGATATAGCATCCTGGCTCGATTGCAAGCACCATGCCGGAGGCGACCGCGCCGCCGCCTGCCTGGTGCGCGTACGGCGGCTCGTGTGCGCGCGCGCCGACGCCGTGGCAGATCGGATGCGACGGCTGCCCCGGAAAGCCGATGGCCGCGATGCCCTCCCGGATCCGCAGATCGAGCTCGGCAAAGCTCGCACCCGGGCCGAGGAAGCCGACCGCATCGACATACACCCCCAGCAGGCCCGCCTCGAGCTCGCGGTACTGCGGCGTGAGCTCGCCCACAACCAGGTTCTTCGTGTGGTCGCACCAGTACCCGTCTGCGCACACCCAGATCTCGAACAGCGTCGGCTCGCCCTCGACGATGGGGCGAGACGTCGTGGCAGTGAACGTCTTGATCCCGGATCCCGACCAGACGAGCGAGAACCCGAGCGCGAGGTCGACCTTTCCCTCCCAGCCGGTGCCCTCGCCATGGACGAACCCCTCCCACTCCGCAGCGATCTGGGCCTCGCTCATGCCAGCGTCGATGACCAGCTTGCAGTGCTCCATGGCGGAGGCGGCGATGTCGTTCGCGAGCCGCATTCGCCCGATCTCCTGCTCGGTCTTGATCGCGCGCGCCTGCGCGAGCAGCGGCGTCGCGTCCGCAGCATCGCCGAACGCCGTGAACCATTCTCCGGTGAACGTCGTCGGCTCGCCGACCATGCGATCCGCTGCCTGGGTGCCGAGCGAGAGCTCGATTCCGACCCGCTCGTGCGCGCTCGCAGCCTCGCGCGCGAGGTCGAGGACGCGTGCCGTCGGCGGCCGTGGATCCCGCTCGTCGTACCCCTTGAAGAAGCGCACATCGCTCGTCCACGCCGTACGCGCAGCGTCCTCCTCCGAGGCCTCGAGGCAGATGAGCACCGGATCACCTTCGCGCGGGAACACGCAGGCGTCGTAGCCCTTCATGCCCCAGAAGTTGGTGAGATAGAGGACGTTGTCGGGCGCGCGGACGACGAGCGCATCGACCTCGCGCTCGGCCATGAGCGCCCGAACGCGCTCGAGCTTCACGTCGTCGCGCGGCCAGCTCACTTCAGAAGCCGACGAACTGAAACGGGCCGGCCGCGACGTCGCTGAGGTCCGCCTGTACCCACACCTCTGCCGAATCGCCGAGCTCGGCGCGCAGCTGCTCGGCGAGCTCGACCGCACGGTCTTCGGTGGGTTCTCCGATCATCACGTACCGCCAGCGGCGCGTGACCGGATCGGCCTTGCTCGAGAGCCGATCGACGAGCCTCGTCGCGTCGCTCCTCGTCGACAGCTCCACAACGACATGCCAGTCGAAGGCTCCTTCCCGCTCCGCCTCGATCCGCTCGGAGACCTCACGTGCCTCGTACTCGGACTGCTCCTCCTCGGCTGTCTTGGGCAACGGCAGGGACGAATCCTTCCAGTCCTCCGCGATCTCGTGCCAACGGGTCACCGCGATCTCGGCGGTCAACCCTTCCTCGGCGACCAGAGCCCGAACGATGCGCTCGGCTGCGCGCACCTGATCCTCGGTCGACGCATAGGCGAACAAGCGCGATCCATCGCGCGTCACGACAACGTTCTTGCCCAGGCGCTCGCGTGCTTGGTCGTCCAGATCGAGCGCCCGAAGGCGCTCACGCAGCGAGTAGCCGTGCGCCTCGTCGTCGAGCTCGACTTCGACGCGAAAGTCCTCCGCCACGGGTTCGGACGTTACCAACGCACCCTCGGCGGAGCGCCTTCACCGTGCGCCTCCTCCCACGAGACGACCGGGTTGCGGAGGATGCCGATCCGCTCGATCTCGCACTCCATGACGTCCCCCGGCTTCAGATACAGCGAGGCCGCATCGGGCGAGAAGCCGGCAACGCCCGACACCGTCCCCGTAGAGAGCACGTCCCCTGCGGAATAGCCGAGCGCCGAGTAGTGACTCAGGATCTCGGGGATCGTGACGCTCATCCGTCCCGAATGCGAGACCTGTCTCGACTCGCCGTTCACGCGCAGCTCCATCGCGAGGTCGTGCGGGTCGGGGATCTCGTCGGGCGTGACGATCCACGGCCCGAGTGGACAAAACGTGTCGATCGCCTTGCAGAAGCTGAACACGCCGGAGCGCATCTCGCGGCGCTGGATGTCACGCGCCGTGATGTCGTTGAAGATGACGTAGCCGCCGATGTAGTCGGTCGCCTCCTCGGGGCCGAACCACTTCCCCGACTTGCGCAGAACGACGGCGAGCTCGAGCTCGTAGTCGAGCTCCTCGGTGAGGTGCTCGGGGTATACGACCGGCTCGTCGGGACCGACGATCGCGTCGACGTTCTGGAAGAAGACGATCCACGGCGCGATCTCGTGCGACCAGCCGACCTGCTTGGACTCCTCCTCGTGCTCGCGGAAGTTCCCTGCCGTGTGGAAGAACTTCTTCGGGACGATCGGAGCGCGCAGCTTCGTCTCCGCCAGCGAGACACGGTCCCCCGTCTCGTCGGCACCCCCGCGCTCGAAGTACTCGCGCATGGTTGGGACGTCGAGAACCGCGATCTCCTCGCCGTCGAGGACGCCGACACGGCGCTCGTCGCCGAACGTCACGAGCTTCACGGCGTCGCGACCCTCATCGACACGTGAACGACCCGCGCGCCGGCTTTCCCGATTGCGTCCTGCCCGTGAACGAGCCCTTCGTGCCTCGTCCGGCGAGGGTCAGTCGCGCGCCACTGATCCCGTCGACCAAGCCGGGAAGCTGCCAGGTGACCGAGCCACTGCGCGTCGTGCCGTCCCGACTCGGCCCGACGATGCGCAGGTAGCGGGCAACCGGAGGAATGCCGACCGTGAATGTGCCGATGTTCACGTTCGTGAAGTCCTTCGAGCGAAAGCACTCACCAGGCTGGAATCGGTAGGTGCGCGGACCCACGACGAGCGTCGCTCGAGCCGGTCCGCAGAAGACGCGCAGGTACCTCCCATCGACGACCTTGGTGCCCTCGACACACTTGGCCGGGCTCGCGCTCACGACACCGGTCGCCACGACCGCAAGCGCGGCCACGGCCGTCGCACCGAGCAGGAGCGACGAGAGCCTCACTCGACGATCTTCCAGAACGAGTTCTTCACGACGACCTGGTCGTCGCGAAACGTCCAGAGGTCGCAGCCGCGGACGTTCAGGCGGACGCCGTCCGTGGTCGTGCCGGTGAGTGTCCACTCCGACACGCCGCGGTCGCCCGCCACGAAGTGACTCCCCTCGCCGTAGTGGACGTCGGGAATCGTCGTGAATCGCGCCCCGAGCCCCTCGCGTACGGCGTCCTGTCCCTCGAACCGGCGACCCCAGGGTTCCGGGCCGCGCGGCGACTCGAAGACGCAATCCTCTGTGAACAGGGACATGATCGCGTCGAGATCGTGGGCGTTGAACCCGTCCACCATGCGCTCGAGGATGTCGAGCTTGGCCAGGTCGTCGGACATCCGTTCCTCCTCGTTCAGCCGCCTCGGCGTCGGTCGGTGAGCCACGCCGCGACGTCGGCGGCGTTCTGGTCCGGCGGAAACACCGGATAGAAGACCTTGACCACGCGACCGTCCTCGAGGATCAGCGTCACCCGCTTGTACAGCTCCGCACCCTCGAACACGAACGTCGGAAGGCGAAGCGCAGCGCCCAGGCGGAGGTCCGGATCCGCGATCACCGGGTACGGGAGCTGCTCGCGTTCCGCGAGCTCTATCTGCTCCTCGAGCGTCTGGGCAGACAGCCCGGCGACACGCGCGCCGAGATTCCCGAGCTCCTCCGCGTGGTCGCGGAACGCGCACGATTGCGGCGTGCAGCCCCGGGCGCCGGGGATCGCGTTCCACGCCTCCGGCGTCGGTCGTCCGGGAGTCCCGGTGCGCGGGTAGACGTAGAGGACGGCCAGATCGATCCCGAGTTGGCGGAAGCTCACCGGCCCGGCGGAGGAGTCGAGCGTGAGAGACGGCAGCGCCAGGCCGACGAGGTGGTCGCACGCCCCGTCGTCGACCGGAACGGGGAGACCCTCCGGAAGCGTGTAGATGCTCACGCGACGCCGCAGACCCTCATCGCCGCACGCGCGTACACCTCGGCTGTCCGGACCAGCCCGACGATCTCGAGGTTCTCGCCCTTCACCGTGTCGAGGAGACCGCTTGACGTCCCGTAGTTGACCGTGGGCACGCCGTACCGGGTGAGCGCCGACGCATCGGAGAACCACCGTGTGACATCGCGCTCAGGCAGCGAGCCGAACACCTCGGCGTGCGCCGCATCGAGCGCGCCGACGAGCGGGTGGTCCTCTGCGATCTCCGCACCGGGCGCGGTCACGTACACCTCGCCCTCCACGCCGTACTCCGGAAACCGCTCCTGGAGTCCGCGAACCATGTCCAGCACCTGTCCACGCGCCGCCGCCATCTCCTTCGTCGGAGGCACGCGCACGTCGAGGAAGAGATCGGTCCGGTGGGGAGTCCGGGAGACGCGCCAGCCGAAGCCTCCCTGGATGCCGCCGACGTTGACGATCGCCTTCGCCCCCCGGTACGCGTTCTCCGGATCGTCCTCCCACGTGGGGATCCACTCGAGGACCGCGGCGAGGACGTCACGCATCCGCAGGATCGCGTTCCGGTCGCGCTTGCCCTCGCTGAACGCCGTATGAACGAAGTGGCCCTGCGTGGAGACGCGCAGCCACAGCGAGCCGAAGTGCCCGAGCACGACCTTCGACTCGGTCGGCTCGCCGAGGATGCACATGTCCGCGACGCCCCCATGTGTCACCAGATACCGGGTCCCCGCTGCGTAGCCGCGGAACTCGGCGCCCTGCGCGTCGCCCCACTGCGCCTTCTCGATCTCGCCGGCGACGGCCGCGATCATGACGTCGCCGCGCAGCCGCACCCCCGCGTCTGCAAGTGCCCGCAGGGCCTCGACGTAGCAGGCGAGCGCGCCCTTCATGTTCGAGATACCCAGCCCGTACAGTCGTCCATCCTCGACGAACGCGCTCGGCTGGAACCCCGGCACGTGCGCGAGCCAGGCCTCCTTCCCCGAGTACGACGTGTCCATGTGGCCGTTGAACATCAGGCTCCGCCCGCCGCCCGTGCCCGGCCGGGTGCCGAGGACGTTGGCGCGACCGTCCTCCACCTGCTGCCACTGCACCTGCAGCCCCATCTCGGCGAACGTTCGCGCCATCAGCGCGGCCATCGCCTGCTCGGAGCCCGTGAAGCTCGGCGTGCCGATGGCCTCCGACGCCCAGCCGACGAGGCGATCGTGATCGATACGCAGCTCAGCCACGGACGTGCGGGAGCACCTTCTCGCCGAAGAGGCGTATCTGATCGTGCCGGCGGTCGCCCCAGAGCTCGAGCATGACGTGCGTACAGCCTGCCTCGCGGTACTCCTCGATCGCTGCGATGCAGTCCTCCGGCGTGCCGGCAATCGGCTTGCAGCGGTCGAGCAGCGAGTCCGTCACCTCGGCCTTGGCGGCCAGCCGGCCCCCTCGCTCCATCGCCTCGGCGACCGGTGCGAGCTCCTCCATCTCGATCCCGGCGAGCTCGAGCAGCGTGTCGGCGGAGCCCCGGATGTTCTGGAACTTGTTTGCGAGGTACATCCCCGCGATCTCGCGAGCTCCGTCACGCCCGGCAGCGCGATCCGTCTCGTGGATCGACGCGACGATGGTGCAGCCGATGTCGATGTCGGCGGCGACGTTCTCGCGCGTGTACCGCACGAAGGCCGGGGTGGTGATCGACGGGGTCAGACAGCCGTCCCCGATCTCGCCCGCGAGGGCTTGCATCTTCGGCGCGGTCGCCGCGACGTAGACGGGCGGGACGTCGCGCGGTGTGTGCGCGTCCGCACTCAGACCCGGCACCGACGCGCTCCACGTGTCGCCCTCGTACTCGAACGGCTCCCCACCGAGAACGCCCCGCACGATCGTTACCGCATCGCGCATGGGCCCGAGCGTCTTCGAGGTCTGTGCACGGATGTTGTTGAGGAAGATCTTCGAGGTCCCGAAGCCGAGGAGAAACCGGCCCGGCCCGGCGACCTCCTGCACGACTCTTGCATCCATGGCAACTTGCACCGGATGACGAGTGAAGGGCGAGATGATCCCCCACCCGATCGTGAGCCGCTCCGTCTCGCGCGCCATCAACGCCGAGACGACGGTCGAGGAGCGGGCCTCCATCCCGTGCTTGCGCCACCACGGATATGCCTCGGCGAGCCAGATCGTGTCCATCCCGGCCCCATCCATGACGCGCGCCGACTCGAGCATCTCCGCGAGCGGCTCCATCGTCAGCTGCATGACGCCGACGCGAAACGGGACCGTCACGGGTCCTAGCTCGACGCTTCGGCGACTCGCAGCTCGAGAGCCTCGAGCACCTGCGAGACCTGCTGGTTCACGAGCGGCTGCAGGACGCGCTGGCCCATCGCACCGACCGGGCCGGCAATCTTGACGTCCGCCTCCCACGCCATCGACGTGCCGCCCTCGGCCTCCGACAGCGTGAACGACGTCGTCATGTCCATGAGCGCACCCACGCCCTGACCCTTTGCCCGCATCGAGGCGAACTCTGGCCCGCGCTCCTCGAGCTTCTCGAAGCTCATCGTCATCTTCAGCCCGCCGAGCCCGAGCGGCACCTTGACCTTCGCCGTCCAGTGCTTCTCGTCCTGGATCTCGAACGACTCGACGCCGGGCATCAGCTTCGCCATCTCGGACGGCTCGTTGATGACGCTCCACACGACGTCGCGCGGAGCGGCGAGCTCCTTCGTGCCCGAGACGATCACTTCGAGGACACCGACACGTTCGCGCGCGTCGACTCCGGGTCCTGGAGCATCGACCACACGCGGTGCGCCGGGTTACAGCTGTCGTAGACGATCGCGCTGCCCGCCTCGCGCAGGGCGTCCTGGATCGCAGAGCAGATGCAATGGATCCCGCCGCCGCCGCCCTCGCCCATCCCCTTCGCACCGAGCGGCGCGACCGGCGACGGCGACTCCATCGCACCCGTCTTGAGCGGCGGCATGTCCATCGCGTGGGGCACGTGGTAGTCGTAGAAGTTGGCGGTGAGGAGCGTCCCCTCCTCGTCGTAGACGAAGTCCTCGTGCAGCGCGGCGCCGATCGCGTGCGCGGTGGCGCCGTGAACCTGGCCCTCGACGATCTGCGGGTTGATGCGCACGCCGCAGTCGTCGACTGCGGCGTAGTCGACGACGTCGACTTCACCCGTTTCCGGGTCGATCTCGACAACCGCCGCGTGGATCTGTGTCGCGTACGTGAGCGTGAGCTGCCCGGTCTTCTTCTCCTGTGTCGACCATCCCGAAGTAGGGCCGGCAGACGTAGCGGTGGTTCAAGGTCGGGTTGAAATCGGGCGGTAGGAAGGCGTTGTTCGCGTTGACGATCGCGCCGAGGGCCATGAACGGGAGCGCAGCCTCCTCCGGCCCGTCCTTGATCCGCGCGAACCCGTCTGCGAGCTCGATCGCCTCCGGCGGCGCCTGCAGCACCGCCGCGGCGAGCTGGATCATCTCCTCCCGCACGAGCTCGGCGGCGCCCTTCACGGCACCGAGCCCGGTGAAGGCGAACTGGCTCGCGTACGTACCGGAGAAGCCCGCATGCGAGTTGAACCACGTGTCGTGTCCGCGCCGCACGTTCACCTGGTCGGGCGAGCAACCGAGGATGTCGGCGACGACCTGCGCGGCCGTCGTCTCGTGGCCCTGCCCCTGCGGCACGGTGCCGAGGGTGACGACGACCTCGCCGAAGATGTCGAGCTTTACCGAGGCCGCTTCGTTGTTCCCCGAGAACTGGAGGTCCGGGTTGAGGAGCGTCGACTGGCCGAAGTTGTTCGTCCCCGAGTCGAGCGTCGAGCCGATGCCGAGGCCGAGGAGCTTGCCGCGTGACGCAGCCTCCTGCCGCCGCTCCTCGATCGAGCCGTGGTCGATGAGGTCGAGCACCATGTCGAGCGCGGCCGAGTAGTCGCCCGAGTCGTAGACGCAGCCGTTCGGCGTCTCGTACGGCATCTGCTCGGCCTGCACGTAATTGCGTTTCCGGATCTCCACGGGGTCGAACCCAAGCTCCGCGGCGACGATGTCGATGATCCGCTCGGTCAGCCACAGGTGCTGCATGCGCGAGTAGCCGCGATTCGGCGACACCGGCGACTTGTTCGTGCAGACCTGCGTGAAGTCGACGCGGATGTTCCGCCAGCCGTAGAGCCCCGGGCGTCGACCTGCGCCCAGATGATGCAGCCGAGCGGCTCGTAGCGCGGGAACGCGCCGCAGTCGTCGAGCGCCTTGCACCTTGAAGCCGGTCATCGTCCCGTCGGCCTTCACCGCGACCTCGACGTCGAGGAACCAGCGCTCGTTGCCGTGCGCGTTCGCCGTGTGCTGGTCGGTGCGCCACTCCGTCCACTGCACCGGGCGGCCGAGCTTCCGCGCCATGAGGCAGAGCACCACGTACTGCGGGTGCAGGCAGATCTTGTTGCCGAAGCCGCCGCCGATGTCGTGCGTGACGAAGCGCAGCTTGTCGATCCCCGTGCGCAGCGCGGGCGCCATCCAGATCGCGCCGACGCCCGGCATCTGGTGGTTGCACGTGAGCGTCCACTCACCGGTGCCCTTGTCGTACTCGACGAGCGCCCCCGCGCACTCGAGCGGCGTCGAGGAGAAGCGGTGGAAGTGGAGCTTGTCGATCTTCACGACGTGATCGGCCTCGGCGAGCGCCGTGTCGACGTCGCCCCAGTCGAAGACGCCCGACCAGACGACGTTCGAGCCGGCGTCGTCGTGGAGGACGACCTCGTCCTTCAGCGACTCCTCGGCGTCGACGAGCACCGGCAGCTCGTCGTACTCGACCTCGATCAGCTCGGCAGCGTCGCGCGCGAGCTCACGCGTCGCGGCGCAGACGGCAGCTACGGGCTCGCCCATGTGTCGGACGCGGCCGACCGCGAGCGCGTAGTCCTTGATGTTTCCGCCGGGCTCGACGGACATCTCGAAGAACGGGTCCGTGTGAATCGCGACCTCGTCACCGGTGATCGTCCCGTACACACCCTCGAGCTCGAGCGCCTTCGAGACGTCGATCGAGATGATCTTCGCGTGCGCGTAGGGCGAGCGCACGAAGTGGACGTACCCCATCCCGTGCCGCCGCACGTCGTCGAAGAAGGTGCCCTGCCCCTGAACGAGTCGCTTGTCTTCCTTGCGCGGGATCGACTGCCCGATGAATCCCTTCTCGAGCGTCGTCGTCGGTTCGGTGACGGTCGTCGTCACGACGTACTCCCCGCGGCCACGACCGCTTCGACGATGTTCACGTAGCCGGTGCAGCGGCAGATGTTGCCCTGCAGCGCGTAGCGAACGTCCTCCTCCGACGGATGCGGGTTCCGCGCGAGAAGAGCGGTCGCGCTCATCAGCATCCCCGGCGTGCAGTACCCGCACTGCAGCGCGTGGTGCGCGTTGAACGACTGCTGGAGGGCCGTCAACTCACCGTCCGACGCGAGCGCCTCGACCGTGGTGATGCTCGCACCCTCGGCCTGGACCGCGAGCATCATGCAGCTCTTCACCGGCTCGCCGTTCACGTGCACCGTGCAAGCGCCGCAGTTGCCCGTGTCGCAGCCGATGTGCGTCCCGGTCAGGCCGAGGTCGTCGCGGAGGAAGTGGACGAGGAGCCGACGCGCCGGCACCTCGTACTCGATCTGCTCGCCGTTCACGTCGACCGAGACGGTACGGCTCGATACCGGCCCGGCCACTACTTCCTCCGCCCCGCCGCCTGCAGCACCGCGCGTGCGGCGGACACCTCGGCCAGGTGGCGCCGGAAGTCCGCCGAGCCGTGGACGTCGGACGGCGGGTCGAGCGACGCGCCGAGACCCTCGGCCGCAGCCTTCACCGCCTCCACGGAGTAGTCCCCGCCTGCAAGACGCTCCTCCATCGCCGTCGCCCGCACCGGTGAGGCTGCAACGCAGCCGATCGCGATCCGAGCGGTGTCGCCCGCAACCGTCGCCGCGGCGTTGACGATGTACGTCCCGTGCGCTCCGATGGTGAGACCGGCATACCCGTCGCCGGCCCCGCTCGACGGCGGCACGTTGATCTTCGTCAGAAGCTCTCCCTCTCCGACAGCGGTCATGTAGACGCCGACGAAGAACTCGTCCGCGGTGACCGTCCGCTCGCCGCCCTGCCCGCGGATCGTGAACGTCGCCTCGAGCGCGACGAGCAAGGGCGGGAAGTGGTTTGTCGGATCGCTCACGCAGACGTTCCCGCCGATCGTGCCGCGGTTGCGAACCTGGACGTCGGCGATCGTGCCGGCGACCTCGGCGAGGATCGGTCTGGCCACCTCCACCTCCGACGACCCCATGAGCTGGGCGCAGGTCACCATCGCGCCGATCTCGAGCATGCCGTCCGCCGAGAAGCCGATCGCACGGAGCTCGTCGAGGTCAGCGAGGTCGACGAGCACCTCAGGCGACGCGGCACGCTGTTTCATCACGTTGATCAGCGTTTGCCCACCCGCGAGCGCACGGGCGCCGTCGTGTGCCGCGAGCACCGAGACCGCCTCCTCGATCGTGGCCGGGCGTGCGTACTCGACCTCGCGCAGGAGCATGGAGAGATTCAGTCACACGGCGCCGTGACATGTCAAGCGAGAACGAGAGCGATTAGTGTCCGCCACCAGATGGCAACCGGTCCGGACATCGCGACGGTCTTCGACGACCACGTCACGGCGGAGTTCGTCGACATGGATCTCGATGCGACGATGGCGACGATGGCCGACAATCCGTACGTCAACCACATCCCAGTGATGACCGGCGGCGTCGGCTTCGACGACGTTCGCCGGTTCTACGGCGACCACTTCATCGGCAAGTGGCCGAAGGACATCGCGATCACACCCGTCTCGCGGACGGTCGGGGAAGACCAGGTCGTCGACGAGCTCGTCCTCGCCTTCACGCACGACATCGAGATGCCTCAGCTCCTCCCGGGCGTCGCGCCCACGGGCAGACACGTCCGGCTCGCGTTCTGTGTCGTGGTGGGATTCGACGGGGGCAAGGTCGCGCATGAGCACATCTACTGGGACCAAGCGTCGCTCCTCGCCCAGGTCGGCCTGCTGGATCCGTCTGAGCTCCCGATCACCGGCGCGGAGCAGGCTGGCAACGTGCTGGACCCGCGAGCCCGGCCGCTCAACGAGCTGATCCGCAGGGCCGGCTAGCTCCCGGTCGCCTCTCGTCCGACGTACTACGCTCGGGCGAATGTCGCGTGATCTCCCGACCGGCACCGTCACGCTCCTCTTCACTGACGTCGAGAGCCATCCGAATCAGATTGTCCCGTAGAGCATGAGGACGATGCGGACGAACTCCTGCGTGTCGTCGAAGAGACCTCGCTCACGCACCGCGCGCGCTCCCTGGTACCAGCCCGCGAGCGCGAGCCGCCGGTCGCCCCGGAACTCGTCGAGCTGCCAGCGCAGGTAACGGACACCAGCGCGAACGTTGCCTTGGTAGTTGCGCTCCGTGTGGACGCCAAGGAGGACGACGTCGACGAACTCCCACGTCTCGGGCAGGAGCTGCATCACACCGATTGCCCCCACCGACGAGACGACGTCCTGCTGGAACCCCGACTCCATCCATGCGAGCGCGCGGGCAAGAGCCGGATCGACCCCGTAGACGTTCGCCCAGTAGTCGATCGCAGCGCGCACGGCATCACGGCTTGCCGGCGGGCCGACGCCCGCCGGGGTCACGAGCCTCGCTCCACGCGGAAGCACCAGGCGCTGGGTCGGGACGATGATCGTCATCAGCGACAGACGGTTCCGGCGCGCGAGCCGCCACGGGCTGACGTGGTAGCGGGCGGCGATCGAGAAGAAGCTCTCCCCCGGCTGCACGACGTGCCAGAGCGTCGCCGCCCGCCCGGCCAGCGCCCGGTACGTGTGCGGGCCGGCGATCCCATCGGCGTCGAGGCCACGGCGAGCCTGGTAGCGACGAAGCGCGACGGCCGTCGGCACCGTGAACCGCCCGTCGACCGCACCGCGCGCGAGGCCGAAGCGGCGGAGCCTGAACTCGAGCACGGCAACGTCCCAACCAATTGCGCCAACCGCGAGCTCGCGCTGGCCCAGGAGCGGCCGCCCGCGAGCACCGAGCGCGCGTCGCGTCGCCCTTCCCAGCCGTCCGGTCGCACGGATCCCCTGCGCGCGCTGGAAAGCGACGAGCGCGCTCGAGGTCAACGGCCCTCGGACGCCGTCGACGGGCCCCGGATCGAAGCCGTGGGCGCGGAGCCCGATCTGGAGCGCGGCGACGCGAGCACTGGCCGCGAGCCCGCTGGGAGCGAACACGAGAACGCCAATGGACACCGCGACGCCGACGACGGCGAAGCGACGCATGAGCCGTCATTCTCCGCTCACCGCAGCCGTCCTCCCGTCTGAGCGCGTCAAAGGGCGCGGCTACAATCCCGCGGCTGCCTTCCCCGGTAGCTCAATTGGTAGAGCATCCGGCTGTTAACCGGAGGGTTACTGGTTCGAGTCCAGTCCGGGGAGCTGCGAAGCAACTGGGAAAGAGGGTAGAAACGTCGAGGGCGCCTCACAGGGCGCCCTCGCTGTCTACCGAAATTTCTACCGCTCTCGGGTTCGATTGCAGCCTAGGCCTCGATGTAGGCCGTGAACGGCGGCACGACACCGTGCTTTTCCATCAAGGCCGAGTCCTCTGGAGATGGCGAAGCCAGCATCGCGTTCATGGCATCGAGATCCGCAACATCTGCGGTGACGGCGATGTTGTTGCTTCCGTCTGCTGCGACATGGTCGGTCACATTCGAGCCCGAGCCGGACTCAATCGCGGCAGCACGCTCTGCCTTTCCCTCGAGCCAGCGCGGAATATCGACTACTGCATGGGTAACGACAATTCGCGGCATGCTTGGACCCCTTTCTAACGTCGGGTGCGTTGGGTGGATCACGCGAGGCGACCCTACCCGTCGTCGACCTCTGCGAACAACCTCCCCTCCGCGAGGTCGGCTGCGTCCGGATAGCTCGGCCGGCGTGCGTGCAGGTAACGCTCCGTGGTGGATCCCCGGCACCTCCCTGGCATAGAGAGAGCACGCTTGTACAGGCAACGGGCCACCCACTTGACAGGCCTCCACGCGACGGGAGACGGCGCTGATCCGGGACAGGGCTCGCGACGATGTGGACGTCCTGTGCGAGGGCGCCTGTGGTGGGCTGCCCCCGCACAGGAACAGCAATTTGGTGTGTTCCCAGCGATTCTCTAGCTGGGCTGCGGCACGCTCTCGTCCCACCGGACGATCAAGGCGTAGAGAACGATGATGTTCAACGTCAGCGTGGTCAGCATCCACAGCAGGTCGTTTGTGTTGCCGAGAAAGCCAAGTTGGCCAAACACGTTAATGCTCACCAACACAATCGTCGTCCACCGCGCCCAGCTTGCTCCAGCGAGCAGAGCGAGGCCGATGCACGCCAAGAGGACCCCCCAGAACAACATGATCCAGCCCCAGCCGGTGACGTCGAAGAGCAGGAAGCCCGACGGTACGACGACGTAGTAGTTGTCCCGCAAGAGCGCGATCAGCCCCTCGAAGAAGTTGAGGCCTCCCAGGATCACCATCAGAATCCCGGCAAACCCGATCCACCCGGCCATGCTCCGTGAATTCACCCTTGCCTCCCGTGAGTAGATGCGGTAGTCGCGTCTGGTTACGACGGCGATTTCGCTCAGAGGCTACTGCATCTTGTTGTCAAGAACGCGACCGCCCTCTGCATCTCTAGCGACATTCCTGAACACTGGCGCACCGCGCGGAGCCCTATCTGGCGCGTTGACATGGGACACTCACGCAGTGGACATCCCGGACGTTCACCATGCGCGCGCCGACGGTGTCGCCATCGCCTACCAGGTCGCCGGCGACGGGCCTCGCACGCTCGTGTTCGCGCCGCTTCTATCCGACCTGCAGTCGCTGTGGGTGGGGCGCGATGCTCACGGGCCGGCGGACGTTCGAGCGAGCTGACGGCTGGGGCGGCGAGCACTGCACCCGTGGGGATGTGCCTGCTTTCATCGTCACCCACCACGTGCCCGACGTGCGGTGGGATGTCGGCGCGGCGCAACCCTTCGACCGATCAGGTGGTCGGAGATGTGGCCCGCCGAAGGTGAGATCTGGGTCGCGCTAGGCTGATGTCCATGGCGAAGCCGACGCTGTTGGTCGTGGATGTGCAGAAGGCGTGGGACGACCCCGGCCTGGGGGAGCGCAACAACAACCCGAGCGCCGAACGCAACGTCGCCCGACTCCTGGAGGCGTGGCGCGCCGTGGACGCCCCGATCATCCACGTCCGGCACCGCGAGACCGATCCGGACTGGCCGATGTTCCACGAAGACGACCCCCGGTTCGCGCTCAAAGTGGAAGCGGAACCGCGCGACGGGGAGCCTGTGCTGACCAAAGAGGTCAACTCCGCGTTCATCGGGACCGACCTCGAGGAACGGCTGCGCACCGCAGGCGCCACGACCCTGGTGATCGCGGCCTTCACCACCGACCACTGCGGATCGACCACCGCCCGCATGTCCGGCAACCTGGGCTTCGAGACGTGGTTCGTGGGTGATGCGGCCAGTACCTACGACCGCGAAGGTCCCGACGGCGAGGTCTTCCCTGCCGATCTGATCCACCGGACCGCGCTCGCGAGCCTGCAGGATGAGTTTGCAGACGTCATCACGACCGACGAAGCGATCGCCCGCCTGGCCTGACCTCCCCCTCAATTGCCCTCTCCTCTGGTCGGAGGGGGTGTAGCTCAGCCCGGTAGAGCACTGCGTTCGCAACGCAGGGTGTCAGGGGTTCAAATCCCGTCACCTCCACCAAGAGATCCGAGGCCGGATCGAGCGTACGCCGCTACTACGATGTGCCGCGCTCTTGTCGTGAAAGGAGCTGCACCATGACCAAGGTGGTCGCGATCATGTCCATGTCTCTCGACGGGTACGTCGCCGACGCGAACGACGGGGTCGGCGAAGTATTCGACTGGTACTTCTCGGGCGACGTCGAGGTCCCCACAGCGAGCGCGAGATCGGGCATGACGTTCCAGGTCTCGCCGCCGAGCGCCGAGCACCTGAGGGGTTTGGTGGCTGAGATCGGCGCGATGCTCACCGGTCGGCGGACGTTCGAGCGCGCCGACGGCTGGGGCGGCGAGCACCCGTGGGATGTGCCCGCTTTCATCGTCACCCACCACGTGCCCGAAGGCTGGCCACGACCCGGCTCGACAGTCCAGTTCGTCACCGACGGCATCGAAAGCGCCGTTGCTCGAGCAATATCGGCTGCCGAGCCGAAGTCCGTGGGAGTGCACGGCGCCCAAACGATCCAGCAGTGTCTGGACGCCGGGCTGCTCGACGAGATCCGCATCGATCTGGCTGCCGTGTTGCTAGGCGCAGGAGTGCGGCTGTTCGACCACCTCGCGAACACACCGGTCGTCCTCGGGAATCCGACAGTCGTCACCGGTGTGGGTGTCACGCATCTGCGCTATCCCGTCCACACGTCGTAGACCATCGGCCGACAATGGTGTCGCTTAAGCGGCTGTTAGACGCCGCCTCCGAGACCTGCAGCACCGGGCGTCCGTCGTCGTACAGGGCGCTCACGCGTCAGGCTGCTTCAGCACACCTCCGCAAATGCGGGCATCGCTCGCTGTCCAAATGACGTCCAAGTGCATAGCGAAAAGTAGTCGTATGGGGTGGTTCCGAGGCCCTGCATCACCCTCGCTTCCGCCCTTGGCTCTTGTGAAACCCCGGCAGGCTGCTTCGAGCCCAGTCCGGGGAGTGCGAAGTACCTGGGAAAGAGGGTAGAAACGTCGAGGGCGCCCCAAGAGGCGCCCTCAGGCAAACGAAGCCCAACGCCGAACGATCGAGGGCCTGGCAAGCCGGGTCTCGATCGAATGCGTCGCGTTCGAGCTACGAGACGGCGATCCCGTTGCCGTGAGCGACGACCTCGCCGCTCGTAATCTTCGGCGCATTGGGAATCAACGTCTCGAGCTTCTCGTCGCGGATCCAGTTCGCAACGACGTTCGAAGACTCCTTGCCCTGCTCTGCGGTCTCGAACAGACCGAGCGAGCTGAAGACGCCGTTACCGGCCTCGATGAGGTAGTAGCCGGCGAAGCCGGGTAGCTTGCTGAGCTTCGGGACGAGCGTCTCGTTGACCTTGCTCGTGAGCTCCGTCGTGCGGCTCTGGTCGACACCGTCGTAGCGGCGAATGGTCGCATGCATGTGGTGCTCCTTCGTTCCCTTCGGGACAGAGAGCTCGAGTGAACTGCCTGCTGCGCCCAGGTCGGTGCGACAGTCGAAGAGCCAACGTGCAGGCCTCGACGGCTTCAGGACAACCGGCGCGCGCATCCACAGTAGCTGCGGTATGGACGCGCTGTGTTGCGTCTTACGAGCCGCGGCTGCGAGTGACACACACGCCCGCGGCTATCCACGCCGCCCACATCCTCCCGCTTTGCCATCGACGTAGCTTCAGTGGAAAGGTCGTGCCGGCGGCTTCCCGGGAATAGGCGGGCAAGAAGTCCTCAGGTGCGTGTCTTCGAGCTCCGAAGCATGCGGAGGCCTCGAAGCGTGCCGACATGCCTCGCGAGCCGCTGGC
This sequence comes from uncultured Gaiellaceae bacterium, assembly GCA_963709715.1. Taxonomy (GTDB): domain Bacteria; phylum Actinomycetota; class Thermoleophilia; order Gaiellales; family Gaiellaceae; genus GMQP-bins7. The sequence continues at coordinate 25,288 of CAVPXQ010000009.1, read as the reverse complement.
GTTCGTCGCTCAAGATCCTGAGCTCTCGCAGTTCGATGTTGGTCAACGAGGGCCAGCTGCGAAAGAGGAGCGACATCCGCTCATCACGATCCCGCCTGGCATTTCGAAGCTCGTTGTCGTCGAGCCGCAAGAGGTTCCTGGGGAGTGTCCCGATCACCTAACCTCTTTCAACGACCCGACGCACCGGCGCCGTAGGGTGCCCGGTTCGGCCGCTTGCCGAGCAGTTCCCCGAGCCATTTCCGGATTCTCGAGGAGAGGCTACGCGTGACTTGCATGAGGGACCTCGCTTTCCGCCGCCCTCGGCGCGATGGCCAGTGAGGGTCAAGGCGAAAGAGAGGCTCTGGGAGAAGAATGGTAGCCGCTATGGAGTGTATCCCACCCTGACAACGCATCAGCCGTCAACGACGGCCACTGGGCTGTCGCCAGTTCTGTTAGCGTCGTGGATGTGTTCGACAGAACGTTCTTCGGCGGAGCTTTCGCTGAGGCCGTTCGCGAGTTCAGCCGAGACCACGAGAATGCCGAGGTACGCCTCGAGGTCGTGACTCTTACCGGAGAGCGGCTCGACGCCATGCGACTGAGCGCGGTCGAGATCGGAACGACGCTCTTCACGCGCGATGAGCGGATGGTCTTCCTGCCTTACTCGCAGATCGCATACGTCGATGTCGCGATCTTGAAGGATCATCGCGTCAGCGGCTTCCAGCTCTTGGTCGGATAGCCTCGCCCTCATGGCTCGGTAGAGCCAAACAGACATGAATGCCCCTAGATCGGGCGCATGCCTCCACTCCGCCCTGGTCAACTGGGCTTCAACGCGGAGGGTTGCCGGTTCGATTTCCGTCCGCGGGGTCGAAGCCGTAGGATCAGCACTCTCGACTCAGAACAATGGGTCGATGAGAGTACTCGAGGGGGCGCACATGACGCAGCACGCGAGATGACGACAAAATTCGAGATCCGCGCAGGACGTCGGACGGTTTCGACGCAGTACTCGATCAGCGCGATGCAGGCCGTGGTCGACTACGTGCGCTCGTTCGGTTGTGGAGACGGCGAGATCATCCGGACCGGCACCGACTCGGTCGCTTGGCGGGGTGCTCGCTACCAGGCAGTGCCGGTCGCCGACGACGACCGCTCGTCTCGTCGCTAGGACGTCATGCGAATCGCCACGTCGTACTTCGACACCGACGTGCGACGACCCGGCGTGTCGCCGGTAGGCATGGCGTTCAGGATCTCGTTGCCGCGCGCGTAGTCCTCCTCGCTGTCGAAGAACACGATCGCGATCGACTTATCCTCGTCTGCGTCATGAAGTACGAGCATCTCGGTCGCATTCAGGCCTTCCGGCTGCTCGCCGCTCTCGACCTCTCCTTTGAGCGCTTCGATGCGGTCCGTGCCGACCCCTTCGAACGTTACGACGCGTGCTAGGGCCATCCTCGGCCTCCTTCTCGGCTGCTGATTGCGGGACCGAGGGAGCATACGTCGCTGCGAGAATCGGACGCGTGCCAAGCATGGTCGAATCGGCCGTGAATCAGCTTCGCATCGCGAAGCGCCTCGCCCCGCGCCGGGGCGCCACCTTCGGCGAGCGCTTCGGTCGGCTCGACGACCGCCTCGTCTTCGTCGTCGGTTCCCCGCGCTCCGGGACGACCTTCCTCGCGGGTGCGGTCGGCTCGGTGCCGGGCTTCGTCGATCTGGGAGAGGTGGCGCCGGTCAAGGCGGCCGTACCCGAGCTCGCGGCCCTCCCCCCGAGCGAGGCAGCGCGACGGCTGCGCCGGATCCTCGCCTTGTCTCGTCGCGTGGGCCTAGTGGGCTCGGTCCGCGCTGTCGAGCAGACACCCGAACTCGCACACATGGCTGCGGCCCTCCCCCTCGCGTTTCCGAAGTCGAGGATCGTGCACATCGTCCGCGACGGCCGCGACGTCGTCTGCTCGCTCCTCGAGAGAGGGTGGTTGCGCCAGGGACGAACCGGGGCCGACGACGCGGGCATTCCTCACGGCTCGTACGCCCGGTTCTGGGTCGAGCCCGAGCGGCGCAAGGAGTTCGAGTCGGCGACGGACGCCCGACGAGCTGCCTGGGCGTGGCGACGCTACGTCACCGCTGTCCGCACGGCAGGCGTCCCCCTGACCGAGGTCCGCTACGAGGAGCTGGCCGCCGATCCGAGAGCAGTGGCCGAAGCGCTCGCACCCGCACTCGACGTTCCCTTCGAACCGCTTGCTGCGGCGCTCGGCCGGGCGCACGGATCCTCGGTCGGCCGTTACCGGGCGGACTTGACCGCCGAGCAGCTCGCGGATGTCGAGGCAGAGGCCGGCGACCTCCTCCGCAAGCTCGGGTACTGCTAGCGGTGACGCCGCCTCCGGCCCTGAAGCTAGGTCAGTTCGGCCAGCGCCTGGCGTACCTTGGCGAGGTGCGCCTGGAGCTCGGTCGTGCGGGCGAGGTCGGCGCTCGCGAGGTCCCGCTTCAGCTTGCGCTCGCGAAGCCGCAGGAGCAGCTCCGCGCCCGTGCGCTCGTCGAGCGCTTCTTGCGCGGCTCGCGCGTCGAGCTCCGCTCGGAATGCGGTGAGCTCCGGATCGTCGCGACCCGAGACGAGTACGTCTCGGAAGCGGCGGCTCTGCTCGGAGTCGAAGTGGTCTGACGAGAGCTCTGCGAGCCCGCGCAGGAGCGACGGGTGCGCGAGGCACGCGGCAAGGACGTCTCGCTCGAGGCGGCCCCCCGCCTCGAGGAGCCTCGGCGCCTCGTCCTGCGTCCTCCGCACGCTGCCACGCGCCGGCGCAAGCCCTGCAAGCGTCTCGCGTGGGAGGTCGAGGCGATCCGCAAGCAGCCGTAGGGCCTCCTGCCGTTCCGGGGAATCCTCCGCCTTCGCGAGCACCTCCCGGGCGCGCACGAACCCCTCCTGCCGGTCGGCCGAGCGCTCGATCTCGAGGCGAACGCGGTACACGAGGTAGCTCTCGGCGCCCCGCAGCCGATCCGCGAAGCCCTCCGGTGCGTCGGCCGGGTCCTGACCCTTCGGCAGGGTCACGATCTTGACGTCGAAACCCTGCGCAGCCGCGAGCTCCATTCCGCGAAGCGTCGCCTCCTGCCCTGCCGCGTCGGCGTCGAAGCAGAGATAGAGCTTCTTCGTCATGCGACCGAGCTCGCGCAGCTGCCGCTCCGTGAGCGCGGTGCCCATCGACGCGACCACGGGCTCGAACCCCGCCTGCCGCAGTGCAATGACGTCGGTATTACCCTCGACGACGGCCGCGAAGTCCTGCTTGCCGATCGCGGTCTTCGCCAGGTGGAGTCCGTACAGGATCGCGCTCTTGTGGAAGAGATCGCCCTCCGGCGAGTTCACGTACTTGCCGCGCAGAGGGTCGTCTTCCGAGAGCTTTCGCGCCTGGAAGCCGACGACGCGGCCGCGTGCGTCTGCGAGCGGGAACATCAGTCGCTGCGGGAAGTAGTCCGTCCCGCGCGTGCTCACGAGCCCCGCGGCCTTCAGCTCGTCGAGCGTGAAGCCCCGCTCCTTCGCCTTCTCGGCGAGCCCACGGCCAGGCGAGAGACCGAGCCGGAACTCCTTCGCAATCTCTTCACCGAGATCGCGCTCCGCGAGGTACTCGCGCACCGGCTCGCCCGCCTCGCCGTCCCACAGGAGACGCTCGAAGTACGTCGCCGTCTGATCGAGCACGGCGTAGAGGCGCTCGCGCCGTGCGTCGTTCCGCCTCGACGCGCGGTGAGGTCTCTTCCACCTCGATCGGCACACGAAAACGGTCGGCAAGCCACTCCACTGCGCCGACGAAGTCGAGATTCTCGGTCTCGCGCACGAACGAGATGACGTCGCCGCCCTTCCCGCAGCCGAAGCAGTAGTAGAGCTTCTCGACGGGGTTCACGGAGAACGACGGCGTCTTCTCCTCGTGAAACGGACAGCGCCCCGTGTAGCGCGAGCCCGAGGCGCGACGAAGAGGTGTTCGCGTGGAGACGACATCGACCATGTCGGCCGCCGCGACGACATCCCGCACCGTAGAGTCCTTGATCCGCGCCATCGGTCGAGATTACTCGGCGGCCACGTCGTAGGCTCTTACCGTGCAGACCTGCCCCAGTTGCGGTCAGGAGAACCCGGACGGCTTCCGTCTCTGCGGGATGTGCGGCACCGCGCTCGGGCCCGAGGCGACCGCGGCACGGGAGGAGCGGAAGGTGGTCACCGTGCTCTTCTGCGACCTCGTCGGGTTCACGGCGAAGGCGGAACAGCTCGATCCGGAGGAGGTGCGAGCCGTCCTCCGCCCGTACCACGACCGCGTGCGCGCCGAGCTCGAGCGCTACGGCGGCACGGTCGAGAAGTTCATCGGAGACGCGGTGATGGCGCTCTTCGGCGCGCCGACGACACACGAGGACGACCCGGAACGAGCTGTCCGTGCCGCGCTCGCGATTCGCGATTTCGCGGTGGAGGAGGGCCTCGAGCTTCGTGTCGGCGTCACGACCGGCGAGGCCCTCGTCTCCCTGGGCGCAAGCGCATCGGAAGGCGAGGGAATGGCCTCCGGCGACGTGGTCAACACGGCTGCCCGCCTCCAAAGCGCCGCCCCTGTCAACGGAATCCTTGCCGACGAGACGACGTACCGATCAACCCGCCAGGCGATCGAGTACGGAGGAGCGCCTGCCGTCGACGCAAAGGGCAAGGCCGAGCCGATCTCTGTCTGGGAGGCGACCGCGGCCCGCTCGCGCTTCGGCGTCGACGTGGCGCACCACCCCCGCGCCGAGCTCGTCGGCCGCGAGCAGGAGCTCGGCTTCCTCCGTGACGCCTTCCTCCGCGCGCGCACGACGTGCACGCCGCAGCTCGTCACGCTCATCGCCGTCCCGGGGATGGGAAAGAGCCGCCTGGTGTACGAGTTGTTCTCCCAGGTCGTGCAGCCAGACCCCGAGCTCATCACATGGCGGCAGGGGCGTTGTCTTGCCTACGGAGACGGAGTCGCGTTCTGGGCGCTCGCCGAGGTCGTCAAGGCACAAGCCGGCATCCTCGAGCAGGACGCCGAGGCGGATGCCGCCGAGAAGCTGCACGCGCGGTCGAAGACGCAATTCCGACGAGCCGCGACTGCCCGCTGGGTCGAGTCGCATCTCCGTCCACTCGTCGGCCTGGAGGCCGAGACGGGTCTCGGTGGCGATCGCCGCGGTGAGGCCTTCGCTGCCTGGCGTCGCTTCCTCGAGGCGCTCGCCGAGCAGCGTCCGCTCGTCCTCGTCCTCGAGGACCTGCACTGGGCCGACGACGGCTTGCTCGACTTCGTCGACGAGCTCGTCGACTGGCTGAGCGGCGTCCCGCTCCTCGTCGTCTGCAGCGCCCGGCCGGAGCTCCTCGAGCGAAGGCCCGGCTGGGGCGGCGGCAAGCTCAACGCGTCGACGATCGGCCTCTCGCCGCTCTCGCCGGAGCAGACCGCCGTCCTCATCTCGCACATCCTCGAACGCTCCCTGCTCCCGGCCGAGATCCAGCAGGCGCTGCTCGAGCGCGCGGAGGGCAACCCGCTCTACGCCGAGCAGTTCGCGCAGCTCTACCTCGAGCGCGGATCGGCCGACGACCTGCCGCTTCCCGAGACGCTGCAGGGGATCGTCGCTGCCCGCCTCGACGGCCTCTCGGCCGAGGAGAAGGCTGTCCTCCACGATGCGTCCGTCGTCGGCAAGGTGTTCTGGACGGGTGCGCTGCGCCGGGACGAGCCCGCGGCTGCCACCCTCCTGCACTCTCTCGAGCGCAAGGGCTTCCTCACCCGGCAGCGGCGGTCGTCGGTCGAGAGCGAGGGCGAATGGGCCTTCGCCCACATGCTCCTGCGCGACGTCGCCTACGGGCAGATCCCTCGCGCCGATCGCGCGCACAAGCACCGCGAGACGGCGGAGTGGATCGAGAGCCTCGGCCGTTCCGAGGACCACGCCGAGCTCCTCGCCTTCCACTGGAGCTCGGCGCTCGAACTCGCTCGCGCAGCCAGCCAGGAAACGTAGGGAGCTCGAGACATCCGCGCGCATGGCGTTCCGTGCCGCCGGAGACCGTGCCTTCGCCGTCAACGCCTACCCGGCGGCGGCTGCGTACTACGGCGACGCGCTCGCGCTCTGGCCAGAGCAGGACGAAGCCCGACCGTGGTTGCTCTACGGCATGCAGAAGCGCTCTACGTCGCCGACGACGAGCGAGCGGTACAGCGCTCGAGGTCGCTCGCGATGCGCTGCTCGGAGTCGGCGACCGAGAGACCGCCGCCGAAGCAGAGCTGTCCCAGTCGCGAGTCTGGTGGCACCGAGGGCAGAGCGAGCAGGCGAAGCTCCACGAGGCGAGCGCAGAAGAGCTCGTCGGCGGGCGCATCGTCTGCAGCGACGCTCGCGTGCTCGCGTACATCGCCCGCACTCGGGCGATCGGGGGTGATCCGCAGGAAGGGCTCCGACTCGCGACCGAGGCAATGACGATGGCGGAGACGCTGCAGATCCAGCGAGCTCCAGGCGCACGCCCTCGCCACGATCGGGCTCGCCAAGAGCTACCTCGGCGACCCCACTGGCGCGGACGACGAGGAGCGTGCGCTCGAGCTCGCCATGGCTGCAAACTCGCCGCTGGCCGGTTCGATCGCCAACAACGTGGCCGTTCACGCGATTTTCTGCGTTCGACCTGCGACGGGCAGAGGAGCTGTTCGACGAGGGACTGCGGATCGCCGAGCGCTTCGGCGACGCTTCGGGAGCGCGCTGGCTGCGGGCCCAGCGCGCGTGCATGGCGGTCTTCTTCGAGGACTGGGATGAGGCACGCGCCATGCTCGACGAGTTCATCGCTGAGTGCGAGGCGGGCTCGCCGCACTACATCGAGGGAACGGTCCGCCGGGAACGCGGGCGTCTCCGCGAGGCACGGGGAGACCTCGCGGGTTCGCTGGCGGACGTCGAGCGAGCCATGACTCTCGCGCGATCCACACACGACCCGCAAGAGCTACTGCCGAATCTCGGAGCTGCTGTCGCGGCTTTCGAGACTCGCGGGTTGCGAGAAGATGCGCGCACACTCGCCCGGGAGCTGCGTCGATCTCGCACGCTCGCACCCGCAGGATGCAGTCTGGGCGCTTGCGTTGGACTTCTTCTTCGCACGAATCGCGCTCGAACACGAATCCGAGCTGCGCGAAGCGCTCGAAGACGCCCCGCCATGGCCGTGGAAGGCACTCGGGTTCGCCTGCCTCGATCGCGACTTCGTCCGAGCCGCAGACATGTGGGCCGTGGCGGGCAGCCCGACCTGGGAGGCGCGGCTCCGCCTGCGGGCGGCCGAGGAGCTGATCGAGACAGGCCGTCACGCCGAGGGCGAGGAGCAGGCGACGAACGGGCGCTGGCCTTCTACCGCTCGGTCGACGCGACGTTCTACGTCGAGCGCTGCGAAGCGCTCCTCAGAGAGGCCGAGGCCGTCTGATGGCCGGGTCGCGGCGCGAGCGCAAGGTCGTCACGGTCGTCTTCTGCGACCTCGTCGGCTTCACGTCGCGGGCGGAGGCGATGGACCCCGAGGATGTCGAGGCGCTCCTCACGCCCTACCACGACCGCGTCCGGACGGAGCTCGAGCGGCGCGGCGGCACCGTCGAGAAGTTCATCGGCGACGCCGTGATGGCGCTCTTCGGGGCTCCGACGGCACACGAGGACGATCCCGAGCGAGCGGTGCGCGCGGCGCTCGCGATCCGCGACTTCGCCGTCGAGGAGGCGCTCGAGCTCCGCGTCGGGATCACGACCGGCGAAGCACTCGTCAGGCTCGATGCGCGACCCGACGCCGGAGAGGGCATGGCGTCCGGCGACGTCGTCAACACGGCTGCGCGGCTGCAGAGCGCGGCGCCCGTGAACGGCGTCATCGCCGACGAGACGACCCACCGCGCCACGCGCCAGGCGATCGACTATCGGCCCGCAGAGGCGGTCGAGGCCAAGGGCAAGACGGAGCCGATCCCGGTCTGGGAGGCCGTCGCCGCTCGCTCGCGCTTCGGCGTGGACATCGCGCACGAGGCGCGCACGGAGCTCGTCGGTCGTGAGCGCGAGCTCGGGATCGTTCGTGACGCCTTCGAACGTGCGCGACACGACCGGACGCCGCAGCTCCTCACACTCGTCGGCGTCCCCGGCATCGGCAAGAGCCGCCTCGTCTACGAGCTGCGGCGCATCGCCGAGGACGACGAGGAGCTCATCACCTGGCGACAGGGCCACTGTCTCGCCTATGGCGACGGAGTCACGATGTGGGCGCTGGGCGAGATCGTGAAAGCGGAGGCAGGCATTCTCGAGGGCGACGCGCCGGAGGACGTCGCAACCAAGATCCACCGCGCAGTCGAAGACGCCCTGCCCGGATCGCCGGACGCCGCGTGGATCGAGCCACAGCTCCTCGCGCTCGTCGGCCAGGGCGCGGAGAGCGAGCTCGGAGGCGACCGCCGGGGACAGTCCTTCGCAGCGTGGCGACGGTTTCTCGAAGGGCTCGCCGAGCAGCGGCAGCTCGTTCTGGTCATCGAGGACCTGCACTGGGCGGACGACAGCATGCTCGACTTCGTCGACGACCTCGTCGACTGGGTGACCGACGTGCCGCTGCTCGTGGTGGGAACCGCCCGTCCGGAGCTGCTCACCCGTCGTCCGGGTTGGGCCGGCGGCAAGCTGAATGCGACCACGGTCGCACTCTCGGCGCTCACGGACGAGCAGACGGCGACGCTCATCGGAGGGCTGCTCGCACGGCCGGTGCTCGCCGAAGCCCAACAGAAGCTCCTCGAGCACGCCGGGGGGAACCCGCTCTATGCGGAGCAGTTCGCAGAGCTCTACCTCGAACACGGGTCGGCCGAGGACCTCCCTCTGCCCGAGACGCTCCAGGGCGTCATCGCAGCCCGCCTCGACGGCCTCGAGGCTGCCGAGAAGAATCTCCTCCAGGACGCAGCCGTGGTCGGGAAGGTCTTCTGGAGCGGCTCGCTCGGACGAGAGCGCGAGGACGCCGCGTCGACGCTCCACTCGCTCGAACGCAAGGCGTTCGTCCGGCGCGAGCGGCGCACGTCGATCGAGAACGAGAGCGAGTACGCGTTCGCGCCATGCCCTCGTTCGGGACGTCGCGTACGGGCAGATCCCGCGCGCCGAGCGCGCGGCGAAGCATCGCGCTGTCGCCGAGTGGATCGAGTCGCTCGGCCGAGCCGAGGACCACGCCGAGATGCTCGCGTACCACTGGCAGTCCGCCCTCGAGCTCGTGCAGGCGAGCGGGGGCGCCGACGTGCGACTCGAAGAGCAGGTTCGAAGGGCGAGCGCACTGGCCGGCGATCGCGCCGCATCTCTCAACGCATTCGGCGCTGCCGCCGGTCACTACCGCCGTGCGCTCGACCTCGCGCCGCAAGACGACTCGGCGATCCCCGACCTCCTCTTCAAGCGGGCCGAGGCGCTCTTCAACGTCGGCGACAATGGCGCCGCTGAAGCCCTCGAACGTGCGCGAGACGCCCTCGTGGCGAGCGGGGACAGGCCGAGCGCTGCGACGGCGGAGGCGCTCCTCGCGCGCCTGCACTGGTACCGCGGCGAGCACGACGAGGTGTCGACGCACCTTCGAGCGGCGGAGGAGCTCGTCGAGGGAGAGGAACCGTCCCTCGGTGTCGCTCGGGTCCTCGCGTGGTCAGCTCGCCAGCAGATGCTGACGGGCGATCTCGGAGAACAGGGCGATGCGCTTCGGCGTGCGGAGACCGCCCTCGCGATCGCGGAACGGATCGGCGGCCTCGATGATCTCCGGTGTCACGCGCTCACGACCATCGGCACCGCCAAGGCGAACATGGGCGACATCGGCGGGGGGAGGGCCGATCTCGAGCTCGCGATCGAGATCGGTCGATCCGCAGCTTCACCCCTGGTAGCAGGCCCGCTGAACAACCTCGCGGTCGTGCTCGACTCGTTCGACGCTCGCCTCGTCGAGCGTCTACAACGCGAGTCCCTGGTCGAGGCGGAGCGGTTCGGCGATGCCAACCTCGCGCGCTTCGCTCGAGGCAATCTCATCCTGATGAGCTTCTTCATGGGCACATGGGATGAGGCAGCACCGGCGGCGGACGAGTTCATCGCCGAGTGCGAGGCGGGCTCGCCATCCGTGCTCGAAGGCCCGATCAGGCAGTTTCGCGGCGCGATGCGGGTTGCCAGAGGACAGTCGGAGGCCGGGCTCGCCGAGCTTGCGAGAGCGCTCGAGCTGGCACGGGAGACGCCGGACGACCACTCCACGATGGCCCCGGGGCTGATCCGGTGCGCGTGGGCGTATCTCTGGCTGGGTCGACGGGACGAGGCGCGCGTGCTCCTCACCGAGGCAATGCCGCACGTCGAGGCCGCGCCGTACGCACCCCGGTGGATGTTTGCCGAGATCGCGTACGACCTCGGCGAGGCAGCCTGGGCTCGCCGCATGGTTGAACAGCAGCCGCCCGCCCCCGTCTCCCGAGCAATGCTCGCAGTCGTCGACGGGAGCTTCGATGCGGCCGCCCGGGCGTACGCCGAAGCCGGCTACGCGGCTGTTCGAGGCAGAAGCGCATCTTCGGCACGCAGCACAGCTCATCTCCGAGGGCAGGCTGGCAGAGAGGATCAGAGGCTCTGGAGAAGGCGATGGCGTTCTACCGGCCCCTCGGCGCGACGTTGTTCGTCGAGTGCGGCGAGCGCCTCCTCGCTGAGGCTGCGGCCGGATGAGCGCGCCGCGCCGAGAGCGGAAGGTCGTCACGGTCGTCTTCTGCGACCTCGTCGGGCTTCACGTCGCGCGCGGAGTCAATGGACCCGGAGGACGTCGAGGCACTGTTGCGGCCTTACCACGAGCGGGTTCGTGCCGAGCTCGAGCGCCACGGCGGCACGGTGGAGAAGTTCATCGGCGACGCAGTCATGGCCCTCTTCGGCGCGCCGACCGCGCACGAGGACGACCCCGAGCGCGCCGTCCGCGCGGCGCTGGCGATCCGCGACTTCGCCGTCGAAGAGGATCTCGAGCTGCGAGTCGGGATCACGACCGGCGAGGCGCTCATCTCGCTGGACGCCCGGCCCGACGCCGGCGAAGGCATGGCTTCGGGCGACGTCGTGAACACCGCCGCTCGACTGCAGAGCGCTGCTCCGGTGAACGGCGTGATCGTGGACGAGACGACCTACCGTGCGACCCGCTCCGCGATCGACTTTGCGGACGCCGACCCGGTCGAAGCGAAAGGCAAGTCCGAACCGATCGTCGTCTGGCAGGCAATGATCGCCCACGCTCGCTTCGGGGTCGACGTCGCACACGAGGCGCGCTCCGAGCTCGTCGGTCGCGAGCGCGAGCTCAGCGTCGTCCGAGACGCGTTCGAGCGCGCACGGCACGAGCGCACGCCACAACTCCTCACGCTCGTCGGCGTCCCCGGCATCGGCAAGAGTCGCCTCGTCTACGAGCTCCAACGCATCGTCGACGCAGATCCAGAGCTCATCACCTGGCGGCAGGGACGCTGTCTCGCCTACGGCGATGGGATCACGCTGTGGGCCCTCGGCGAGATCGTCAAGGCGCAGGCGGGCGTCCTCGAGCAGGACACGCACGAGGACATCGCGGCGAAAGTCCACCAGACCGTCGAGGACACGCTCGTGGGCACGGGCGACGAGGCGCGCGTCGAGGCGCATCTCCTCGCGCTCCTCGGCCTCGCCGGCGAAGCGCAGCTCGGCGGTGATCGCCGAAACGAGGCGTTCGCAGCATGGCGCCGCTTCCTGGAGGGTCTCGCCGAGCAGCGTCCACTCGTGATCGTCGTAGAGGACATCCACTGGGCCGACGAGAGCCTTCTCGACTTTCTCGACGAGCTCGTGGACTGGGTCACCGACGTTCCCCTCCTCGTCGTCGCCACCGCGCGTCCCGAGCTCCTCGAGCGCAGGCCTGGTTGGGGAGGCGGCAAGCTCAATGCGACGACACTCGCGCTCGCGCCGCTCAGCGAGGATCAGACCGCACTCCTCATCGCCCACCTCCTCGAGCGCTCGGTGCTGCCCGCCGAGTCACAGCAACTGCTGCTCGAGCGCGCCGGGGGAAACCCCCTGTACGCCGAGCAGTTCGTCGAGCTCTATGTCGAGCAGGGCTCGACATCCGAGCTCCTGCTGCCCGAGACACTCCAGGGCATCATCGCCGCACGCCTCGACGGGCTTCCCGACTCGGAGAAGAGCCTTCTGCAGGACGCAGCAGTCGTCGGAAAGGTCTTCTGGGCGAGCTCGATCGGACCAGACTCCAACGCTGCGACCACCACGCTCCATTCACTCGAGCGCAAGGGTTTCGTCCGCCGCCAGCGCCGCTCGTCACTCGAAGGGGAGAGCGAGTTCGCGTTCGCGCACGCGCTCGTTCGCGACGTCTCGTACGGCCAGATCCCACGTGCCGATCGCGCGCAGAGGCACCGTGCTGTCGCGGAGTGGATCGACGGCCTCGGCCGTCCTGAGGACCACGCCGAGATGCTCGCGTACCACTGGAGCTCGGCGCTCGAGCTCGTCCGTGCGTCAGGTGGTAGCGACGACGAGATCGTGGAGCGCACTCGCCTGGCCTTGCGCGCAGCCGGAGACCGAGCGTCCTCCCTCAACAGCTACGCGGTCGCGGCGGCCCAGTACGACGACGCGCTCGCGCTCTGGCCGGATGACGCCGAGCGCCCCGACCTTCTGTTTCGGCTTGCCGTCGCGCTCCACCGGTCCTACAACGCAACGCGCCAGCAGGATGCACTCGAGGCCGCGCGAGACGCATTGCTGGCGGTGGGCGACACGGAGCGCGCATCCGAGGCGGAGTCGTTCCTCGCGCAGGTCTCCTGGGAGCGGGGTGAGCACGATCTCGTCCGGGAGCATCTCGCGCGCGCGGAGGCTCTCGCCGGCGACTCGGTCTCGGCTGCGGCGGCACGTGTTCTCGCTTTCGCGGGGCGGATCCGAGAGATCGCAGGCGAGCACGACGAAGGGCGACGTCTCGCCGAGGCCGCATTCGCGACGGCGACCGAGCTCGGGCTCGACGAGCTCCGTGCTCATGCGCTCACGACGATCGGCATGGCGAAGAACGACGTCGACCTCGGGTCGGGCGTCGCCGACATGGAGCGTGCCCTCGAGATCGCTCTCGCGGCCGACGCCCCGGTCGCCTCGGCGATCGTCAACAACCTCGCCGTCTACTCGACTTTTGCGGGCGACTTTCGACGCACTGACGAGCTCTACGCCGAGGCGACCCGCCTCGGCGAGCGCTACGGAAACGCCTCGAGCGTCCGCTTCGTCCGCGGCAACCGCATCTTTCTCGACTTCTTTCTCGGGCGCTGGGACCGCGCGCTCGAGTCAGCGGACACGTTCATCGCCGAATGCGAGGCGGGGTCACCGCACACGCTCGAGTACATGGCGCGCGAAATACGTTCGGCACTCTGGCTTGCCCGCGGAGATCAGGACGCTGCACTTCGCGACCAGCTCCAGTCGTTCGAGCACGCGCAGACGAGGCACGAGCCATTCCACAGGCTCGGCTCGCTCGCAATTACCGCGGCGCTGTACGCCGAGCTCGGTCAGGTCGACGAAGCTCACGCACTCGCTGTGCAGGTGCCGCCGATCATTCGCGAGGTCGGGCTGCATGGCGCGCTGACGCGCCTCGGGCCGTTCGCGGACGAACTCGGCATCGGTGACGAGCTCCGCGATGCCGTCGCCGCTGGAGCCGGCCCGAGATTTCCTTTTTGGCGGAGCGTGATCGAGCACATCCTTGCGGGCGAGCTCGTCTCGGCAGCAGACCTCATGGCGTCGGCGGGGAGCCGGACGAGCGAGGCGAACCTCCGCAGACACGGGGGTCTCCGGATGCTGGCCGACGGGCGACATACCGAAGGCGAGGTCGAGCTCGAGCGTGCGCTTGCGTTCTATCGCTCGGTCGACGCATCGGCCTACGTCGCCCAGATCGAGAGCGCGCTCGCTGGCACTCAGAGCGAGTCGGCGTAGGCGAGCGCGAAGCGGTCGGTCATGCCGGCGATGTAGTCGACGATCTCGTCAACGTCGTCGCCTCGATCGACAAGATGCTCGAAGATCGCGCGGATCACCTCGTGTGCCTTCTCGTGCTCAGGCGCAGCCTGCGGACCGAGGTAGACCCGCTCGAACATGAATGCGCGCAGCGAGAGCATCGCCTCCCCCACCTCCGTCGACTGACGGATGTCGTCGACGCCTTCGGACGTTTCGAGGATGTCGTGGACGAGCCGGTCGATCCGCTTCGAGCCCGTGTCGCCGAGGGTCGCGATCTCTTCGCGCGGAAGGTCGTCCTCGCCGAGCAGCCCGTACCGCACCGCGTCGTCGATGTCGTGATTGATGTAGGCCACCCGATCGACGAGCCGCACGATCTTTCCCTCGAGCGACTCGGGCTCGCGCTCGCCCGTGTGCGTGAGAATTCCGTTGCAGACCTCGTGCGTGAGATTGAGCGACCGCGCGATCTGGAACGACTGCTCGTTGTGGCGGAAGCGGCGTGTGAATCCCGCCTCCTGCAGCGGCCGCGTCGAGCGCGTCCTCGCCCGCGTGCCCGAAAGGCGTGTGCCCCATGTCGTGCCCGAGCCCGATCGCCTCGGTCAGGTCCTCGTTGAGCCGGAGTGCCCGCGCGACGACCCGCGAGATCGCAGTCGTCTCGAGCGTGTGCGTCATCCGCGTGCGGTAGTGGTCGCCCTCCGGGTCGATGAAGACCTGCGTCTTGCCCTTCAGGCGACGGAAGGGCTTCGAGTGGACGATGCGGTCGCGGTCGCGCTGGAACGGCGTCCGTACGCCGCACTCCTCCTCCGGAAGCTCACGGCCTCGCGTCTCGAGCGAGCGCACCGCGAACGGCGACAGGCTCTCCTCGAGCGCCCTGATCCTCTCCTCGAAGGCCGCTCGCGCCGGCCCCGCTACTTCCATGAGGCCAGGGTAGTCGCCGAGGCGGGAGAGGCCCGAGAGTGCCACCACCTGGTGGGCTGGGCAACCGCCGGCGTCACGCCGTGATCGCAGGGTTGCACGCGAACAACGCGGGGCATTTTCCCTCGATCCTCTTCCTACAGATCGCGGGGAAGCTTGGCGACCACGATGCGAAACGCTCTGTTTACCGTGACCTTCAGCCCGTCCCGCACTTCGACCGTGAAGACATGCGTGCCCGCTTCGGTCGGTGAGCCGGTCAAGCGACCAAGCGCTGAGTCGAGGCGAAGCCCGCGCGGGAGGCGACCACGGGTGAGCTTCCATGTGATCGGACCGATGCCTCCGACGCAGGCAAGATCGGCGCGGTAGGTGCGCCCGGTCTGCGCTCGGGGCAACTGCCGGCTATGCACGCGGAGCCTTGAGGCAATGGCGAGTTCGACCTTCCATCCGACCATCCGACCATCCGTGTCCTTTGCCCTGGCGGTGAAGCGGTATGTGCCGTTGGAGCGCGGTGTGCCCTCGATAGACCCGTCAGCAAAGAGCCTGAGTCCCTCGGGGAGTCGACCGGAGGCGACCGACCACGCGAAGATGCCTGAGCCTCCTCGGGCTCGTAGAGCCGTACGGAAAGGCACTCCCACCTCCGACCGAGACGTGACGGCGGGAAACGAGGCGATCCAAGGCTGCAGCCGGATCTTGAGCGTGAACTGCTTCTGAGTTCGCTTCCCGGCGCAGTTGGCCGGGTCGTCCGCCGGCTCGCGCATCTCTACGTAGAACTGGAAGCTGCCAGGGTGAAAAGACGTGCCGCTCAGGGTGCCATCGGGTGCAAGCGTCATCCCTGGCGGGAGCATCCCCGAATCGAAGTGGAACGTCTGTCGGCCCGGTCCGCACCCTGAACCTTCGCTCTCTCTGAATCGGATCGAGTACGGAACGCCTACGGTTCCGGCTGGGCACGTGTTCGTGTGCTCGCCTGCGACGTTCGGACAGGTCTCGTCGGAGATGCCTCCAGCTGGGGCGTCCGGCGCAACCGTCAGGACGGCAACGAGCGCCACGGCTAAGAGGGCTGATCGCGCGATGATCACGTTTTCCTCCCGTCACCCAACCGTCCTCCCCGCCGTATCCCGTGCACGGGTCGTGGTCGTCATCGCGCCGGCCGAGCGGGATCAACTGGGCGGATCAGGCTCGTTCGGGCTGGGTCCTTCCTTCGTCAGACCACTCGCGCGACCCCGGCAGGAGATGCACGACCGCTGCGCCGACGAACAGCGCGGCGAACGCAAGGCCGAGCGCCCCGTAGCCGCCGGACGCCAGTGCCGCGCCGCCTACCGCAGCGCCCACGAAGTAGCCGGACTGCAGCGCTGCAGTGCGTACTCCCGTGACGCCGAGGCGGAGCTCCGGCGCGAGCCCGAGACCGCGAGCGCTGCCCGCCAGCGTTCGCCCGCCGGCGATGAAGCACAGCAGCGAGAACATGACGAGCGTGAACCAGGGCGAGGGACGGACGAGACCGAGCACCGCGGTCGTCGCCGCCGCCGAGAAGGCGAGCGCGATGAGGAGGGCACGACCGTGCTCGTCGACCCACCGGCGGAAGAGCAGGTTCCCGGGAACGTAGACGAGCGCGCCGAAGCCGAGTGCGAACCCTGTCGCTGCAACCGACAGGTCGTACGACTCGACGAAGAGTGCGCCCATGAAGACGAGCGAGCCGGCCCAACCCGAGAAGGCCAGGAGCTCGCCGACCGACCAGCGGACCACGCCGGGATACGAGAGGACTGCTCTCAATCCGGCACGGGAGCTCGCCGGAGGCGTCGAGGGCCGCATCAGCAACAACGCGCATCGCGACGGCTGCCATCGACACCGGCACGACGAGGAACGCGAGGCGCCAGCTCGCCTCCCCGATCAGCCCGACGAGCGGCATGCCGATGATCCACGCAAGTGGCGGACCAAGCAGCGTGAGCGCGAGTGTGCGCGAGCGCGTCTCCGGCGTCGACCACTCCGCGACGGCGGCCAGTGCCGCCGAGTAGGACAGGCCCATCCCGACGCCGACGAGCGCCTGAGCGACTGCGAGCACCTCCATGTCTGGGAGCAGCCGCGCTCGCAAGTGAGCCCACACCGAGGATCGCGACGCCGCCGATCAAGAGCTCGCGGAGCCCCACGCGCGCAGCCAGCAGACCCGAGAAGAGAGCTGACAGCCCGGCCGCGAGCCCGGACACCGTTCGGAGCTGTCCGGCAGTCGCGACCGACGTTCCCAGATCAGCAGCGACGTCGGGGAGGACCGGATTGACGACGACGAGCGCAGCCTGCGAGGCGGCGAGCGCGGCGAGCAGGGTCAGGCCGACGGCACGCGATCCGTCCTTCGGGATCACAGGATGATCGGAACCGTCCCTCCGTCGGCGCTCCACGCCGCACCCGTCACGTAGGAGGCGCGCTCGGAGCACAGGAAGACGATCACGGCAGCGATCTCATCGGGCTGTGCAAGCCGACCGAGAGGGCGACCCGCACCCACCCGTGCGAGCACCTCGTCGCGATCGCCCTGCTGGTCGGCCAGCCCACCCTCGCCGAGCCACGCGTCCGTCGCCGTCGGCCCGGGCGTGACTGCGTTGCAGCGGATGCCGTCCTTCGCGTAGAGATCGGCGACCAGCCGCGAGAGCGACAGGACCGCGGCCTTCGTCACCGAGTAGTGCGGCATTCCCGTCGACGGGCGCTTTCCGGCTGTCGACGAGACGTTGACGATCGCGCCACCGGCGTCGCGCAGGTCGGGGAGCGCCGCGCGGATGGAGCGGACGTAGCTCATCACGTTCAGCTGCCAGTACAGATCCCACTCGTCGTCCAAGACGTCCTCGAACCGCACTTGCCGCGCGATTCCGACGTTGTTTACGAGGACGTCCAGCCCACCGAGCGCCACCGCGGCGTCACGTACCGCGCGCTCCGGCTCGCCGGCAAGCGCAAAATCGGCAACGACGTGGCCGTCCTCGCCGACTCGGGGTGACTCGCGACGCCCACACGTGACGACGCGAGCGCCCTCGTCGACAAGCTGCCGCGCGACCTCGAGGCCGATCCCTGCGGTCGAGCCGGTCACGAGGCACCGCTTCCCGGCGAGGCCGAGGTCCATGCGGCAAGGCTATCCAGCGCGACGACCGGCCTCTCGGCAAGGAGGCCGCCGCCCGATGGACCTACGGCTTCCGCACCACGATCGTCTTCGTCCCCGTGAAGTTGGAGCTCCCGCCGACCGTGTTCACGGTGAAGGTCACCGTGGACGTCCCTCTCGAGATCCCGGTCTTGCTCACGGAGCAGGCCGCCGGCGAGGTCGAGCAGCTCGACGAGCCGCTGGCTCCGTTGCTCCACGTTCCCGACACGGCAGACGAGACCGGCGAGCCGTTCACCGTCACCGTGATCGTGACCTTCGCCGTCCAGCTCAGGAAGCCGTTCGAGCTCGAGGCGGTGAGCGCCAGGACCGGTGCGGCAGCCGACGCGGCGACTGTCTTCGAGATGCTACCGGTCGCGCCGTCGTCGTCGGTGACCGTGAGGCTCACCGTGAACGTCCCTCCCGGCGCGGCATACGTGTGCGACGACGTCGAGCCCGTCCCGGTCGCTCCGTCGCCGAAGTCCCACGAGTACGAGGCGATCGTCCCGTCGGAGTCGGACGACGAGGATCCGTTGAACGAGCACGTGAGCCCGCTGCACGAGAAGGTGAACGAGGCGGTCGGCGCCTGATTCGCAGGCGGGCCGACGAAGACGGGCGCGAATACCGGGCTGGAGACGTCGAGGAGAGGCTCCTTGATCCCGTCAATTGACTCGTCGGTCCAGCCGTCGTTGCCGTTGCCAGTGACTGTCGAGTAGAGACCGGAGACTCCTGCGTAGTTGCGGGCGAACCCCTTCGATGCAAGCAGCGCAAGCGCGCCTGTGACGTGCGACGTCGCCATCGAGGTGCCGGTGATCCAGGCGTACCCGCCGTTCAGGTACGTCGACAGGATGACGCAGCCCGGCGCCGTGACCTCGATCGCCGAGCCGAAGTTCGAGGAGTTCAGGTTCGTGTCGTCCTCGTCGACGCAGGTGACGCTCTCATTCACCCCAGACGCACCCGGCTTTCCGTCGTAGTCGGCCATCGCGGACACGGTGAGCACTTTCGCGGCCCGCCCCGGGCTGTAGCTCGACGCGTCGGCGTTGTTGTTCCCGGCCGCGACCGCGACCGCCACGCCCGCGTCGGCCATGCGATTGGCTGCGGCGTCGATCGACGCCGACGCTCCGCCACTCAGGCTCAGGTTCGCGACCTCGATCGTCGACGCGTGCGCGGTCACCCAGTCCATGCCGGCGATGATCTGCGAGGTCGTCCCGGTGCCGTTGTTGCCGAGAACGCGGACCGACCACAGGCGCGCCCCCGGCGCGACGCCGACGACGCCGATGCCGTTGTCGATCGCACCGATCGTGCCGGCGACGTGCGTGCCGTGGCCGTTGCCGTCATCGCCGCCCGAGCTGCACGTCGCGAACAGCGTCGCGCAGTTCGTGCTTCCCACGACGTTGAGGTCGGGATGATCGAGGTCGATGCCGGTGTCGATGACCGCGACGTCCACGTCGACCCGCTTGTCGTCCACACCGTCGATGCCGATCGCCGGATTCCCGGTGCCGGTCGCCGGATCGAACGCGGCAAAGATGCGCTGAACCCCGGTGGGCATCGACTGGGCGGCCGCGGTGAACGTCTGATCCGCCTCGACGTACGCCACCCTCGGGCTTCGCGCGATGACCGCCGCGCCGGCTGGAGTCGTCCGAATCGAGAAGCCGCGCAATGCATGCCGGTACACGAAGCCGACCGTTCCGCCGTCCGCCCGCGCGAGGCCGGTAGCCACCGTCGCAGCGTCGGTGCTCCCGGGCTTGAGCGTGACGACGTACATCGTCGGACCCGTCTGCGCCGCAGCCGATCCGATCGCGACGACAGCCGCAAGCGGCGCCAGGGACGCCAGGGCACGAGCGGACTTCGACATCGATCCTCCCCGTAGGTCGGCGGAAGCCTATTCGATCGTGGCTGGCGTTACTAGTGGCGGCCGATCGGCCGCTGACACACGTTTCGCCCGCGACCAGGCGGATTTACGTTTCGCGATGCATCCCGCGACCCGCATCGCGCGCAGCGTCCTCGCGAGCCAGAGGCTCCGCTCATCGCTCATCGCTCGATCGCTCGTCGGAAGCGGACGTGCGCGTGGGGCTGGGCGGTCATCCGAACGTATGTTCTCACCACAACATCCAGATCTTTGACACAAGCCTCCGCATCGCCGAGGATCGGCTGACCACGGCACAGGAGAGCGGATGTACGACGGCATTTCCGGGAGCGGACGCGGAGCGGCGTCTTGGCTGCGCGGGGCCCCCGTGACCTTTAGAGCCGAGGGCTTCCTGCGCTCGGGGTAGCCGCAGAGACACGAGAGGGGAGCACATGCACTGGAGAAGAATCATGTGGCCTGTCGCGGTCGCCGCTGCGCTGCTTGCTGCGCTCGGCGTGATCAGCGCGTCGGCCGCACCCGTCCAAACGCAGGGCAACGTCGTCACGCAGTGGGATCTCATCGCCACCAACACGCTCGTCGCCGTTCCGGGGCCGGCGGGTGGAGCAGCGCCGGCTGCCCAGATCAACATGGGGATGGTTCAAGGCGCCGTCTACGACGCAGTCAACGCGATCGCGGCGAAGTATCGAAAGCCATACCTCCTCAAGCGCCGTTTCCCCGCGAGCTCATCGAAGCGCGCTGCCGCCGTGACCGCCGCGTACAAGGTGCTCTCGAACATCATCTCGACCGTGCCCGAGAGCATCGCGTTCCCGGCCAAGGCGACCGTGCTGCAGACGCTCGAAACGCAGTACGCTGCCTCACTCGCAGCTATTCCCGACTCGCCGTCGAAGGTCCGAGGAGTGGCCGCGGGGAATGCAGCGGCGAACGCCATGATCACGGCGAGGCAAGGCGACGGGCGCTTCGGACCGTCTCAGTGGGTGCCGAGCACAGCGGTCGGGCACTGGCAGCCACTCCTCAACGCCACAGGGCAGCAGATCCTGGACCCCACTCCCTGGGTCGGAGGGGTGAAGCCATTCCTCATGCAGAGCTCCTCGCAGTTCCGCACATCGCCTCCCTTCCCCCTCACCAGCCCCGAGTATGCGAGGGAGTTCAACGAGGTGAAGATCAAGGGCTCGGCGACGGCCACGGCGGCCGAGCGCTCGGCCACCGAGACGTACATCGCTCGCTGGTGGCAGACCCAGCCACTCAAGAACTGGAACGACGTCGCACGCGACCTCATCGGCCGAAACGGGTTCGACATCGTCGACAGCGCTCGCTTGCTCGCGATGCAGAATCTGAGCGCGGCGGACGCGTCGATCAACTGCTGGAACGACAAGTACCACTACGACTTCTGGCGGCCGTGGAACGCAATCCCCCGAGCGGCCGAGGACGGCAATGACGCGACGACGGCCCAGGCGGGCTGGGCGCCGCTCTTCAGCGCCCCGTACCCCGACCATCCGTCCGGCAACAACTGCCTCAACGCCGCGCACGTGGCGGTACTGCGGATGTTCTTCGGCGACGTGATCGAGGATGGCTTCGACATCACCAGCATCTCCGCCCTGCTCCAACCGGGAAACCCCACGACGCGTCATTTCGACACCTTCTCGCAGCCACTTACGGAGCTCATCGAGGCCCGCATCTGGGCCGGTCTGCACTACCGCCGCGGCGACGTGCAAGGGCAGAAGCTCGGGATGAACATCGCGAACTACATGGCCGCGAACTACTTCCAACCGGTGGGCGGTGGCGGCTGATCGACGAACCTGCCCGCCTCTTCCAGTCACGAGAAGGCTCGCGTCCAGCGAGCCTTCTCTACGTCTCGGTCAGGGCGTACACCAGATGGACCCCCAGGCCCGTCGACGCGCGGGCTTGCAGTAAGCAGCCGGCTGACTATCTATACGAGGGCCGGACGCGGCACTTGGAGGGGTTGACGTAAGAACCGGGGGACGCCTCGCCGCGAGGCGAAGCATGGTCAGTCAATCAAGAGAGACCGTCGCGTCCGGCACGCACCGCGTCGTTCAGCCCGCCCGCCTCGAGCTCCCCCTGCTCGATCCTGAGCTTCGCCGCAAGCTCCGGATCGTCGCCCGCGCACCTCCTCGACGAAGCGTTGGGCGTCCTCGGAAACACGAACGGCCGCTTGCGCGGCCGTTCGCTTCCCTCGTACGTGCGGCAGGGCCGCGCGTTCTCGTGTGTCTCGCGAGTCGGGGCTAGCCCACCAGGCCGCCGTCGTCGTCGCCCACGCCCACGTCGTCGACGTCGCCGCGCACCTCCTCGACGAATCGCTCAGAGTCCTCGCGGCGGATGAACACCTCGAGCTCGACGCCGAGCGGGAAGTCGGGCGAGAGGGCGTCGTCGACGACGCCGTAGACGATCACGCCGACACGATGACGCGCTCGAGCTCGGGCGGCGAGATGGCCGGACGGGGCGTGTCCCAAACAGACAACGCATTCGAGGCACCACCGGTGCACCACCAGCACCGCATTTAGCGACATCTACGGCAGGGACGACCACGTAGCCATGCGGCATTCGGTTACCCTCCGCGCGGTGGAGGACTACACGAACAAGTACAAGGGCGAGCAGGTCGAGGTTGCGCTCTTCGGCGGCGAGTATCAGGAAGGTGTCCTCACGGCGTACTGCTCGTTCGAGGACGTCCCCCACGTCGAGCTCAACGGGCACATCCTCATTCCGCTGCAAAACGTCGCGTCGCTGCACTGCTCGAGCCGTTGCGACGCACCCGAGCCCGACTGGCCTCCGCGCGGCTTCATCGAGGACGACATCAGAGGACTCGGTAAGCCGTGGCGCGCGCGGTCGCGCTGAATTTCGCGAAGGCCGGCGCGCTCGTCGCCCTGCTCACGTCCGCAGCAGGTGGCCTCGGCTGGCTCATCGGAGGCTTGACCACGGCGGCTCTGTTCGCCTTCTCCTCGCTCCTCGCTGCGACGGCCGTCTACCGGTACGGGGATCGCGCGCTCCTCGGGATGTTGGGTGCCCGCCCGTTCGCTCTCGCCGAGGATCCGGTCCTGCGGTCGGGAACGGACAAGATCGCCGCCCAGCTCGGCGTGCGACCGCCGCAGCTCTACCTCATCGATGACGGATTCCCGCGGTTGTTCGCAGTCGGGCGCGGGCCGACCAGCTCGACGCTCGCCGTCTCGGCGGGTGCGCTCCGGGCGCTTCGTCGCGAGGAGCTCGAAGGGGCGATCGCGCACGAGCTCGCCCACGTCCGACGGCGCGACGTCCTCGTGCAGACCTTCGTCGTCCTCTTCGCGACGACGCTCGTCGAGATGAGCCGGATCGGGGGTTGGTTCTCTCGCGTGCTGCTCTACGTATTCGCCCCGATCGGCGCCGCATTCGTCCACATCCTGCTCTCACCCAAGCGCGAGCTCCACGCGGACGCGCTGGCCGCTCGCGCGACCGGCGCGGCGCACGACCTCGCGGACGCACTGATGCGCCTTGACCGCGCAGCAGAGCTCGTCGAGTTCGCGGCGTCCCCCGCGACCGAGCCCCTCTACCCGATCGATCCGTTCGAGGCGGAGGGCATCGCGCGGATGTTCAAGACCCACCCGCCGCTCGATGCTCGGGTGCGTCGGTTGCGGGAGCTCGGTGCCGGCCAGAACGGGAAGCGGCCGGTCTCAGTCGCGGAGCTCACCCGGAAGTAGCGAGAACATCACGTCGTCGCGGATACGGCCGTCGGTAAGTCGCACGCGGGCGCGCAGGACACCTTCGCGCTGGAAGCCGGCCTTCTCGGCCACGCGTTGCGACGCGATGTTGTCCGGATCCGTGACGAGATCAACGCGCTGGAGCCCGAGCTCATCGAGCGCATACCGCGAGACGAGGCGAAGCGCGCGAGTGCAGACCCCACGCCCACGCACGTCCGCTGCGACCCAGTAACCGATCGTGCCGCGGTACCCGCCGTCGTTCACGGTCAGCCCGATCGAACCGGCCACGACACCGGCTAGCGTCACGGCGAACGTCTGCTCGGCGGGTTGCGCCTCACCACGGATGAACGCAAGCGCATGCTCCTCGGCGTACGGCGCCGGAAGCGCGGGAAGCCATTTCCGGATCTCTGCCTCGTTGCACTCTCTGACGAGCGCCGGGACGTCGTCCTCGGTCCACGACCGCAACACGAGATCGCTGTCTCGCAGCTCCACGTCGCGAGTCTACGAGTCAGGGCTTGACACCCAACCGACTTCACACCCGGCATAGGTGAACTACTCGGGCACCCCATGAAGGGGTCTGCTTTCGCGCGACCGGAATCCGCGCTCGCGGATTCCGGTCTGACGCAAAGAGGCGGGCGGCGTCCTACTCTCCCGGGGGCTTGCGCCCCGAGTACCATCGGCGCTGGCGGGCTTAACTTCTCTGTTCGGAATGGGAAGAGGTGTATCCCCGCCGCTATGACCGCCCAAGGTGTCAAAGGTGCCGCTTCCTCGCGGACGCTCGCGCGTACGAGCGACAAGCAGAGCGCGCGACCTTCAAAACTCCATAGCAGCAGCCGTCGGTGTTCAAAATCAAGACCTCGGGCAATTAGTACGGCTCCGCTGAGCGCATTGCTGCGCGTACACGTGCCGCCTATCGACGTGGTCGTCTACCACGGCCCTTACTCCCTCGAGGGGATGGGAGGTCTCATCTCGAGGTGGGCTTCCCGCTTAGATGCTTTCAGCGGTTATCCCATCCAGGCGTGGCTAAGCAGCGATGCCCTTGGCAGGACAACTGCTACACCAGAGGCCTGTTCATCTCGGTCCTCTCGTACTAGAGACGACTCCTCTCAAACCTCCAACGCCCATGGCGGATAGGGACCGACAGAGTTGTTACCTCGACACACGCTATGTGTTCGAGGGCCAAGTCATTTCTGCCTGGCTCTGCATGTCGCCATGCAGCTCGGACTGTATCTTCCGGGCCTCGCGGCCCTGTCTGGCGTGCAGTCTCTGAGGATTCTGGAGAGCTACCTGCTCCTTCCACCGCACCCTTCTGTGCCGCCCGTCTCCATTCATGGAGAGCGCCACATCCAGGAGCTCGCCGAAGC
Source organism: uncultured Gaiellaceae bacterium (assembly GCA_963709715.1). Lineage (GTDB taxonomy): Bacteria > Actinomycetota > Thermoleophilia > Gaiellales > Gaiellaceae > GMQP-bins7. The sequence goes on along the minus strand of CAVPXQ010000009.1, from coordinate 511 downwards.
CGGCGGGCTCGCGATGGTGACCTGAGAGCCATCCCTCGCACGATCCGTGCGAACTTCTCGACGTCGCCTGCTTCGACGAGAGAAGCGGGTTCCGCTCGAAGAAGGGGATCACCCGCTCTGTGAGCTCTTCGCGATTCCTCACGACGAGCACGAGCGCACGATCTGTCCTGCTGTTCGGCTTGATGTAGCCACAACCGAGCCTCATGTCGGATCAGCTCCAGACCTGCGCCCTGTCGCCGTTCTGGCTGACATGGAACTCAGGCACGAGCTGGAAGCCGACGCGGCACGACCGGTTGCGCTGCACCGAGACCGAGAAGCTGCCTTCTCCGTCCACGTACCCAGCGATGTAGCCATCCAGCCTTTCCTGCTGATTGTCCGCACCCGACACGTTGTCACTATCGTGAACGCCCGGTCGGACGCTCCGATGAGTAGCGCGGGATACTCGGAGTTTCCAGCAAATAGCCAGATTTATAGACAGCGGTGTCCACTGTCTCACGACGTTCTGAACCCA
>CAVPXQ010000008.1:0-338369 GCA_963709715.1 uncultured Gaiellaceae bacterium | reverse complement strand
TGACAGCCATCGGCGGCCGACCATCGTAGGGAAGCCGCTGCATCAGCGATGCACTCTCACGCGCTGCCTGCCGATAGTGGTCATACAGGGCTTGCAGGGCTTGACCCCTTGTCGCACTGTCGCTCACCTTCGGCTTACTGTCGGCAGGGCTTAGCATCGCTGTCAGGGCTTGCAGTGCAGGCTTGACTGCCTGTCGCTGCATTGACTGTGAGCGAAGGAACGAAGCCCTGACACGCTGCAAGTAGCTGATAGCTGCAAGCCCCTTGCACTGATTCACTGTCAGGGGCTTGACACTGCAAGGGGTGCAACCCTGCCATCCGGCTTGAGCGAAGCCCTGCCGATGGTAGGGGCGAAGACGACGCCAATGTCCAGCGGCTAGTTCAGCCCGCCCGCCTCGAGTTCTAGCTCCGCCAGACTCGCCGTGACTCTGGCGACGTCCCGCAAGCCCGGCGAACCTTCAGCCAGGTAGCGCACCAGCCACCGCCTCGCGGCCGACTCAGCCTTCGGGGAGCCCCGCTCGAAGTAGAGATGAACGAGCTGCAGCGCGTCCTCGAGTGGCAGGTTCGGCAGCTCGCGAGCCGCCGTAAGGACGACGGGACTCTTCGGAAGTCTGGACCCATGCCGTACCAATGGCGCAGGGCAGGCGTGCGTGGCGCACCGATATTTCACCTGGCGGCACTGAGAAGAACGGGCGCGGCGCTCTGCCTCCTTGGCGGCGGCAGCCAAAGGAGCCTGCCGCGCCCACATCCTCTCAATCGGTCAGAGTTGCCGATCTCTCAAGCTCAGTTCAACCCGCCGGCCTCCAGCTCCCTCTCCTCGATCCGCAGCTTCGCAGCGATCTCGGAATCGTCGCCTCGCACCTCCTCGATGAAACGCTCGGCATCATCGCGGCGGATGAACACCTCGAGCGCCTGCCCGAGCGGGAACGTCGCGGAGAGCAAGTCATCGACGACTGCGTAGACGATCACGACCGGCCGCCGACCTAGACGAGGTCGAAGAAGACGAACCACGACCTGTACTCAGGTCAGATCAGACGATAGACGTGGCCGTCAAAGCTCAGCACGAAGAGTTCGCCGTCGATTCCCTCGCCGAATGAGGAGAGGAGATCGGGCGGGTCGAAAGGTTCGGGTCTTCGATCGACAGCTTTTCCGTGCCGCAGCTTGACGCTCCATACGCCGCCACAGAGGTCGCCATACACGTATCGGCCGCGCAGCGACGGGACTCTGCTTCCTCGGTAGACGTATCCGCCGATGACCGAGTTGCACCTCTTACGTTGGTGGCGGTACACCACGAACGGCTTGACCAGCACACCCGGCAGCACGGCTGGAACCGGCTTTCTCCGGATGTTGCCCTCATAGATGTCCCAGCCGAAGTTCGCCTTGCCGCGCATCTTCTTGGGTAGGCGGTTCACCTCTTCGCGGAGGTCGCCGCCGACGTCACCGACGTAGATCACTCCGGTCGCTCTGTCGAAGGAAAAGCGCCAGGGGTTGCGGAGCCCGTAGGCGACGACCACGGGAGCCTTGCCCGGATGAGCGACGTCGATCCGCACGAGCTTTCCGAGTAGCGTCGAGTCGCTTTGCGAGGAACTGCCGTCGCCTGAGTCGCCGAAGCTGGCATACAGATGACCGTCAGGGCCGAAGACGAGCGCACCGCCATAGTGGGAGTACGGATCCTTGTTGATCGTCGGGACGGTGAGGATGTTCCTATGCGATCGAGGGACGGCGAAGCCCCTACGCGTTCGGAACGACTCGATGTGGATATTGCCGTCCCGCCCGACGTAATTCACGAAGAAGCGGTGGTTGCGCTTGTAGCGGGGATCGAAGGCGAGCGAGAACATTCCTTGGAGCCCGGCGCTGCGCACGTGTGAGCGGAGGTCGAGGAAAGGCTGCGGTAACAGCCTCGGTCCGTCCGCAATGCGTACCCGCCCTGCCTGCTCAACGATGTAGAGACGGTCGCTGGGGCCGTTGTGGAGCAGCGGTGACGAACACCGGGCGTCGCAGGCCTCCAACGACATCCTCGAGCGACGCCCCACGTCCTGCGGAGCGTGCGTTCGCCATCTCGTCGTGACCGACGACTACCACGATGGTGACTGCGCCGATCACCGCGATGAGGAGTCGCGCAATGATCATCGCTCAGCGGTGCTCTTCACGAATCGGGCCTCGAGCAGGAGACGCCCACCACCCGAGTGTAAGAGCGGACGAGCTCCGGCTTCCTCGATCCGCAGGTGGGCGTGCCAAGAACGACCCCTCCGCGCTTTGCCAGATCCGCGGCGCCACCGCGAGCTGCCGAGGCTCGGCGGGCCTTCCGGTCAGATACCGCTCCAGCCTGGCCAGCGCAGCGCCGCCCTCCCGTACTTCGGAGAGCCCGCGCTCCGACGAGAGCTGGACAAGCTGGAGGGCGTCAGCAAGCCGGCAGGTTCGGAAGCCGCGGTGAGTCGGGTCTATCTCGTTGGCATTTGAGGCAGCCACGACGGTGAGAACTCGCCGGCTCTGGTCTTTGTGAGCCGCCGAAGCCCCGTTCCATTGGGCCTGATCACATAGATGTTCGCGGCAGGCCTCTCGTAGCTCGCGAACGCGATCCACGCGCCGTCCGGGACCAAGCAGGCCCGTCTCCGAATGAGTCTCCGGCGTTGACGCGCCTCGGGGTGACGCGCCGAAGATCGCTTCCGTCGCGATTCGCCGTCCAGAGAACGCTCCTGTCACATCCACTAACGAAGGTGAAGCGGCGCCCATCGGGAGACCAGGCCGGCGCACCGTACTCCTCGCCGTCCGGATAGTACACGTTGCCAGTCAGGCGGGAAAGGTCGCTCGTAGTGCGTCCGGAGGTGTCGATCACCCGCATGGCGATACTCGTCGTTCCGCCCGAGCACTGATTGGCATCGGTGAACGCGATCCGGCTGCCATCCCGTGAGACGGCAGGTGCCGAGTGCGAATGGAACGAGTCGAGCGACGGGTCGTTCGTCAGCCGGCGGGCCGGTTCGCGCCCGTCGACCGGCACTCGAAAGAGGGAACCGCATTCCTCGTGATACGAGTAGCCCGGCCCTTCGTCGTCTTGGGAGAGGTAGCGTGCGAAATAGACGTCGCGTCCGTCTGGTGACCACGCAGGCTCGTAGTCCCATCCTCGCGTGATCCGCTTGGCCACCCGCCCATCGAGGCTCCTGATCCAGATCGTCGATGAGTTTGGCCCTTCTCGGGCGTAGGCGATCCAGCGGCCGTCGGGCGAGACCGCCGGCGAGGATTCCTGCCAGACGGGCGTGCTCGTGAGGCGGACGTTGCGAGTTCCGTTGAGCGCGACTGCGTAGAGGTCACCATCGCGTTCGAAGACGAGGCCTTGAGAGGTCTGCGACGAGCTGTCCCCGTGGGCCGTCGATTGCGCTCCGACTAGGACGGTGGCCGTGGCTACGAGGATGAGGAGAAGTCTGTGCACGAGAAACAGATTCTCATGCGACGCTCAAGAGATACTCAAGGCCAGCATTCAGTTCAGCCCGCCCGCCTCGAGCTCCCGCTCCTCGATCCGCAGCTTCGCCGCGATCTCGGGATCGTCGCCGCGCACCTCCTCGATGAAGCGCTCGGCGTCCTCGCGGCGGATGAACACCTCGAGCTCGACGCCGAGCGGGAAGTCGGGCGAGAGGGCGTCGTCGACGACGGCGTAGACGATCACCAGAAGCGTCGATTGCGAGAGGCATGCACGCTCAAAAACGCACCGTGCCCGCGAGGGTCTCGACGCCGAAGTTCGGAGCCGGGGCTGCGGCGCACGGAGAACTTGCCCCGCCCTTGACTCCGGCGAAGTCGCCCGTCCCGCTCCGGAAGTTCCAGCGGGAGAAGGCGAGCTCAAGGCTGATGAGGAACGAGCCGCTGCGTTCACCATCCGTACAGGTCAAGACCTTCAGGATCGCGCCACTCGACTCTCCTGGCCCAGACGCCTCCTGCCCAAGCGCGTGGTTTACGAACGTGCCGCTGAGCAGCCAAGCTCCTCCGAGCCCTTCTTGACCCTAAACGTGCCCGTCTCGGTGGTGAAGTCGATGTCCGTGACGATTGTGAATCTACCACCGTCCGCACTCGTACCGTCGTCGCCTGAGCTGCAACCGACAACCATCGTGGCGGCGAAGACCCGCAAACAGCGGCACCCGGCTTCTCGCGCGCGGAACGTACCGACGCAATGGCTGAAGGGCTTGGCTAGCCGTTTGCCGTCGCCTTGGTTCCGCCCGCGCGCCCCGAGACGCGACGCCGGGCAAGAAGTCGGGCTAGAGGGCGTCCTCGACGACCGCGTAGACGAGCACAGGCGAGACGATAATTTCGCACGACTGCGATGTCCCTCGCGCTGCCGATCCAGAGAAGTCGCGGCCTGACCGCGGGCAGGCGCTTCCTCGTGTACGGGCTGGCGGGCTGGGCGGTTGACTCGACGTTCGTCTGGCTGCGCACGGGCCGGCGACGCCCGAGCAGCCTCCTGAACGTCCCTGTGTATGGGCTTGCGCAGCCGCTGTTCGAACCGTTGCACGATCGGATGCGGCATCGCCCACTCGCGCTCCGGGCGCGGTCTACGGAACTGGCATCCTCGGCGTCGAGTACGCGAGCGGCCGCCTCCTCCGCGGTCTCCTCGGCTCGGCTCCCTGGGGACTACGGCGAGGCACGACTCGGGATCGGAGGCGGGCTCGCCAGGCTCGACTACCTGCCAATCTGGGGGATCTTCGGCCTCGGCCTCGAACGCCTGCACGACTTGCTCCGACCCAGACCTTCGAAAACGAGTCAGGTTGCGTCGTCCAAATGGACGCTGAAGCGCTGACCCCTCGGTAGTTCCGGGTAGGCGAGGTCAGCGGATTCGCTGATGCGGCGGAACCTACGCGGCAACACCCTGAGCCGTGCAGGAGGTGCGTATGCGCCGGTTTCCGCTACTCGTATCTGTATTGCTCCTGCTCGCAGGTGCCGCCGTCGCGTTGGGCGGCACCGAGCGGGAACGAGCGTCAGCACTGGTGGTAAACGAGCACATCGAAGCCCTCGCCCAGGACGGCAGCACCGTCGCCTGGATAGCTGGTGCCTGCCCCGGGAAGGTCAAGACCTGGAGCCTCAGCACGGGCAAGCAGGCGACGTTGGCGTCGATACCCAAGCTTTCTGGGGATTACGGGGGGAACTGCTGGACGTTCCAGCTCAATGTCGGGCAACGATTCCCAGCCTTCGCGCTCGCGGGAAGGCGTGCTCTTTGGGGTGCCTTCGACGAGTGGGGCAACGACGGCCACGGCAGTCTCGTCACCGCCGCGACGGGTGAGCGTCCGATCAGGTTGGAAGAGGTCACCTGGGACAACTACTTCTACGGCGACTACATAACCGGGGTCGCTGGAGACGGTTCTACGCTCGTCTACGCGACCCTTTCCGTGTATCCAGTTGGCGATGACCCTGATAGCTGTGCACGTGGACCCTGCGTGTTCCGGGTTACGAGCAGGCGCGGTCAGCGCGTCATCGGTCACACAGTCCGTCCGCTGCCCGGCACGACTCGCCCAATGGCGATCGCCGTGTCGGGCGGGCGCATCGCGATCGTTCCAGCAGGCGGTTCGTTCCGCTGCGCAAGATCGTGCATGGACTGGCCGGGGCCGCAGGCGAAGCCGGACGGTGCGGTCGAGGTGCGCGACGTCGCGAGCGCAACGCTCGTCACGCGGTTCTCGCCGAAGGGAACAGTGAAGGCGATCGCGCTTTCACCGACCGTCGCGGCCGTCCTCGTTCAGCAGGGCTCGACCAAGCGGATAGAACGCGACGACGCCGCCACGGGTGCACTCATCGGCGCAACGGCAATCGAATCGGCAGCCGCCGCCGATCTCGCAATCGGGGCCTCGCGGATCGTGTACCGGGTAGGCAGGGCGATCTGGGTGCTTGGGGCGATGAATGGACAGCCACGACTCCTTCGCACGACAAGCGCTACTCCGATCGGCCTTTCCATCGAGGGCGACCGAGTGGCCTGGGCCGAAAACGTCTCCAATCGCCGAGCGCGTATTCAGCTTGTCGTCGTCCCTAGGGATTCCTCGGTCGTTCCGGGTATCCGGGGTCAGCGGCTGCCCTGATGCCCTGAGCGGCGGCCCGTCGCAGGCTGCGAGCAGAGAGGTGAGGCATGCGCCGGTTTGTCCTGCTCATAGGTGGGTTGGCTCTTCTCGCGGGGCCACGTCATCGGGAATAGCAGGACGGGGAATCGACGGTTCCATGCGCTCGTGTGGGAGAAGGGGACGGATGACTGACCTCGGCACGCTCGGCGGCAAGAGAGCGAGGCGCTCGCGATCAATGAGCGCGGTCAGATCATCGGCCAAGCGAAACGAAGAACGGCGAGACACACGCCGTCCTCTGGACGCTGAAGCGCGGCTGAGTCTCGGTAGTTCCGGGCAGGCGGGGTCAGCAACGGCGCTGATGCTCTGAGCCCGGCATTCCACTGGCGCGCAGAGATGCGTCCTCGGGCGTCTGTATCGTGAGCGTCGTGTCCACGAACGCTGGCCAGAGCACCGCCATCCGCGCATCAACGAGAGTGCACTACTACGGACGGCGACGCCGACAAATCATCACTCAGCCGGCGCCTTGGACCGAGCCGCTCGTGACGTTCCGAGAGACCCCTCTCGATCACGGACTCGCGTTCTATGCGTTCGTGACTGCCGACGGCCACGTGCTCGACTGCGGGATCGGCGACAACTCAACCGAAGCGCTGTTCGAGCTCTACGACAACCTGATCGCATGAGTGAGGGCGTGCTGCGGGGCTAGGCCACCGGCGACAGGCGGCGCCGAGAAGTGTCGCCCTCGATCCGCGCACGATCTGGACCGCGGGTTATCGACACGACACCGTGACGATTTCTCCCATAGCCTCGTTCCGCGCGCGACGCTGCCTGTGTAGGCGCTCGCGCCCTCGAACGTCGTTTCCTCGACCACCTGTTGCCAGGGCGCGCAGCCGCGATTGACCGACATGCCGAGCAGCAGCGAGCCTCCCAGAATCGAGAGGCCCAAGACGACGGCAGCTATGAGAATCCTCTCGCGCCGGTCATCGACCGTCGGGCGATCTTCTCCCTCTGCTCGCGCGCCGTCAAGGGCGAGCGACACACAGTGCCGTAGAAATGTCGCCCTGACGTCTTCTACGCTCGACTGGTGTACGTCCGCGCCGATGCGCTCGCAGTCGTCGAGAAGCTCGCGGAAGGTCTGAACGCCTACCTGGCCGGCGTCAAAGGCGTCCTCGCGCGACGTGACGACGTCCACGTCGAGCGCGACGCGTTCCTCGAGATGGTCACGCCGGCTGCCGAGCTCCACGCGCGGTTGGTCGAGCGGCTCGCCGACGCACGGAATCGCGAGCGCGACTGGCGCTCGTTCCTCGGATCGCACCCGGAGCTCTAATGTCGCGGAGGGACAGGGCAAGCGCTCGGCCTTCTGCGGCGGACGTGGTCTCCGTGCCTTTGCTCAAGTAGGTTGAGAGGCGTGCCCCCGCCCCTAGATCAGCGCTCCTCGCGGATCGTGACGCTCGCGTTGCTCGCCGCTTTGGTCGCGCTGGTCGCCGTTTCGGCAGCATCTTCAGCTACGAAGCCGAAGCCCTGGCAGTGGCCGCCGACGAAGGTCGCCGCGAAGCTCGAGGCCTCGAGCCCGATTGTCGGGGGCGACAGCTCGAGCGCGATCATCGACGCGACGTGCCTCGGCACGGGTAAGAGCGTCGCCGGTCGCTACTCGCAGTTCAGGTGCTCGGCGCTTTGGGCGAACGGGAACTACACCGCGACGCTCACGCTGCGCGTGCTCCCGCGCGGGACCGGGAAGCTCTGCGTCGTGACGGTCGTCGGGCCCGGCGGCGATCCGCTGGCCGTTCCGTACAAGGCCGGTACGCCGGGCACGAAGATCGCGCCCGAGCGCGCCTGCCCCTGAGATGGAGGTCGGACCCCGCTCGGGCGCGCCCACCACTCTTCCTCGCGCGCACGCGCGCACGCGTAAGAGAAAGAGGTGTGAGGGTACTCCCACCCCCCTGCGCCGATTGCAAGGTGCGGGGCCTGGCCGAGGGGGGTCTCGGTGGTGCCGGACGAGCTCGCTCGCGTCTCAGTCGTTCGGCTGGAGCGGGAATACCGAGATCGCGCCAGCCGGTGATCCTCCTTGCCATAGCTCCCTGATACGACAACCGCCTGCGGCCCTGCGGTTACGACTCCGGAGAGCTTCATGCGCGCGCTCGGCCACGCGATGGGATTCGCGGTGCTAGTCGACACGGCGCCGAGGCCGGAACGGGGAACACGCCCAATGGTTTCGAAGTCGCCGCTGAGGTAGACGTGCGAGCCGGCGACGGCGACGGACTGCACGTCGACGTCGTACTCGCCTGCGAGCGCCGGGACCCATTCGCCGAGCTTCGCGCCGTTGAAGGCTGCGCCGCGGCCGGGGTGCCGCCGATGTTCGTTCAGGCAAAGGCGGGTCACGCGCAGGGATCGACCACCGAGCGCTACCTGCATGCGTCGCAGATGAGTTACCCGGACGCCGCGGAACTTGCCGAAGCTCAGTTGTTCGTTGATGGGTAGAAAGTCGGGTAGAAGTCGCCGCGCGTGCGACCCTCGGAAATGCGAAAAGCCCCGTTTCCGGGGCTCTTTCAGTAGCGGGGGCAGGATTTGAACCTGCGACCTCCGGGTTATGAGACGTTGCTTCTTAGGTCAACTGCGGTCAATACGGCATGGTTCCGTCACGCTCGATCGGCTGAGGTGAGCTGAGGTCAGCTGAGGTGGGCAAAAGCTTGGCCAAAGGTTCCGCCCGATCGCGGGTGTCCCCCCCCCCCTGACGTTCCGGACACATCTCTCGCACCGCCACGCCGGCCCCAACGGCATGTGCGAGCGAGGCATCACGGGTTGAGTCGGAACGGCGGGTACTCGTCGGTGACGAGGATGAATGCGTAGCCAACGACCCGGTTAGTCCAGCGGAGGACGCCGAGGACAAAGTCGAACAGGCCGCGGGGATAGCGGCCGGTGAAGAGGATCACAAACCAGGCGATCACCACCGCGATCACGGCCGCGATCCAGAGGAAGACGAGCAGGATGATGTGGGGAATCGCGAGCAGCCACTTCACGAGTGGCAGCCAGCGGTTGAGGCCCTGTTTCGCGTCCGGGTAGGGAAAGTCGAGCGCGACACCCTGTTCTTCATCGGTAGAGGGGTAGCGGTCGTCCATGAGCGCGAGATAGACGCCGATCCTGTTCGCGAACCTGAGGAGTTCGAGGTTCCAGTCGAACCACCAGCGCGGATACTTCTGCCGGAACACGATCATCAGCAGCGGCGACAGGAACAGCACCCCGCCGGTCACGCCGACCAACCTCCAGGAGCCGTGCTCGGCGGGGGCGAGGCTGCCGATGCTGGCGGCGACGATCAAGATCGGGATCGCGACGAACACCCTGAACGCCGTGGTGCCGCGGTTGAGCTGGCGATCCGGGTACTCCACTGAGAAGCGCACCGGATAGTCCGGCTCGCCGCTCGTCTGGCTGCTTGACTCCATGGCTTTCCGGCCTCCGTTCGTTCGTAGCCCCGGCCCCGAGAAGGCCGGGTATCACGCGTGAACGTAAACCACCGAGGAGCCGGGCGGGCGTCCTCGCCGACGAGGGCGAAGGTAATGACCGTCACGGCTCGCTCAGGCCGCGCCCCCGCCGTAGCCGCGCTGGCGAGCGCCGAGCCTCACAGTCCACCCCGCCGGGTCACGCTCGACCTCCAGCATCCGTTACGGGCCAGGTGCTCCAGCGTGCGGGATGTCCACCACCCCTCCCCCTCGTGAGGCGCTCCGGCGATGGGGCCTGGTCGCGGTTGGCGCCGGGTGGTGGCCTTCTACGCACGCGCGCGTACATACAAAGGTCCGGGCGACCACGTCTGTGAGGCGGGCGGCGCCATCCGCCCCTTGACTCGACGGAGCGCAGGTCGGACACTCGTCGTGTGAGAAACCTCGTGACGCCTGCCCGTCTGCGAACGGATGCCGGCGCAGCGTCTCGGCTTCTAGCGATCGGACTGGCGGCAAGTTTGCTGAGTCTGGCAGTCGGCGCAGCGAAGGCGCCCTCCGCGGCGCCTCCGACCGGCGCACGGCTTCAGGCGGCCACCGCTGCCTTCGCCCAACAGCATCGGACGTATCCCGGCGTCTCGCTCGCCGTGATCTCGCCACGATCGCACTCGACGAGTAGTGCGGGACACGACGCGCTCGGCTCATCCACGGTGCTCGATCCTGATGCGGGCTTCCGCATCGCGAGCGTCACCAAGACGTTCGCCGCCGCGGCGGTGCTGCGACTCGTCGAGAGCGGCCGCGTCGGCCTCGACGATCCGATCGCCACGCATCTGTCGCCGAAGACACTCGACATCCTTCGCCAGGGCGGGTACGACGCCGATGCGATCCTCGTGCGGCATCTCTTGACGCACACAAGCGGTCTCTACGACTACGCCAGTGACCCTGCATTTGTGCAGTTCGTGCTCACACACGGCCGCCACCATTGGAACCGGCGTGAGCAGGTGGGCTTTGCGATGACGCACGGGAAGCCATACGCAGCTGCCGGCGCAGAGTTCCACTACTCGGATACCGGCTACGTGCTGCTCGGCGAGATTCTCGAGCGTACGACTCGAGGCGGGCTCGCTCGCGCCTACCGCAGTCTTCTCTCCTTCAAGCGGCTCGGCCTTGCCGACACGTACCTGGAGTCGCTCGAGCCACGCCCGCGCGAGGCGCATGCGCGGTCGCATCAGTACTACGAAACGATCGACTCGACTGCCTTCGATCCCTCATTCGACCTCTACGGGGGCGGCGGCCTGGTCTCGACGGTGGACGACCTCGCACGCTTCTATCGCGGACTCCTCCACGGCCGCGTGTTCAAGAAGGCCACCACACTTCGGTTGATGCTCGGGAAGCCGAATCCCCGGTCGCTCAACGACGTCGGGATGGGGATCTTCTCCAACCAGTTCGGCGGGCAGAACTGCTGGGGCCACTCCGGCTTCTGGGGGACGACCGTCGTTCACTGTCCGAGCTCGGATGTCACCCTCGCTCTCGCGGTCAACCAGGGAAAGAACTTCGATCGACCCTCGCAGCGGTTTTTGGCGAACGTCTTGCACCTGTTGTAACCCTGTGCCTCTGTTCGCCTGAGCCGGGGGATAGAGAGGGTGTGTGTGACGGTACCCACCCACCCCCCGCCGGGCGTTGTCGGGCTGGGGCCTGGTCGCGCCCGGCCCCGCTCGGCCGCGCCCCCGACTTCTCCTCGCGCGCACGCGCGCGCACGCGTAGTAGGAGGTCCCTACCCCACCCCCTGAACGAACTCAGAGGCGTGGGGCCTGAGCTGCGAGGCCCGCCTGGTGCGGTGGACGGCAAGTCCTCGGCTCAAGGGATGTTCTGCATACATGGGCAACGGAGGGTTGCTTCCCCAGTCGGTCGCGGGCAATGTTTGCGACCGGGAGCGATCATGAACATTGACGCATTCAGGTCGCTGATGGAGATTCCGGTGGTCGGCGCGCCGCTGGCGGGAGGTTCGTCGACGCCGGAGCTCACGGCGGCCGTGTCGGACGCCGGTGGGCTCGGCTTCATCGCCGCCGGCTACAAGACGGTCGGCGAGGTGCGGCAGGAGATCGAGGAGGTGCGGGCGAGAACACGGCGACCGTTCGGCGTCAATGTGTTCTTCCCGACACAGCTGGCGGCAGACGAGGCAGCGGTCGGTGAATACACCGTGCGGCTCGCCCGAGAAGCCGAGCACTACGGAGTCGCATGTGGGGAAGCGCGCTGGAGCGACGACGGGTGGCAAGGAAAGCTCGAACTCGTCACACGCGAGCGACCGGCCGTGGCGTCGTTCACATTCGGATGTCCCGATCGCTCGATCGTCGCGCAGCTACAGAGCAGCGGAATCGCTGTCTGGTGCACGGTGACGACTCCAAGCGGAGGCAACGGCCGCGGCCGCGGCCGGCGTTGACGCACTCGTCGTGCAAGGAGCAGAGGCGGGCGGTCACCAAGGCTCGTTCGACGACACCGACGAGGCGCCCATCGGCCTCCTTGCCCTGCTCCAGCTCGTCCGCGACGCGACCCATCTGCCGCTCGTGGCGGCGGGCGGGATAGCCAACGGCGTGGGGAGTCGCGGGCGTCATCGCTGCGGGCGCGTCGGCCGCTCAGATAGGGAGCGGCCTGATGCTAACCCCCGAGGCCGGGACGAGCGCGCCACACCGGGCAGCATTCGCCGGTGCCGCGCCAACTGCGCTGACACGCGCCTTCAGCGGGCGTCGCGCGCGGGGAATCGTCAACCGTTTTATGCGCGACCACGACGCCGCGGCGCCGAAGGCCTACCCGCAAGTCCACTACGTGACCGCGCCCCTTCGCGCGGCCGCGCGCGCCGCCGCAGACGCCGATGGAATCAACCTGTGGGCCGGGCAGGCCTACTCGCTGGCCGAGGCCGTGCCAGCTGCAGAGCTCGTCGCACGCTGGGGCGCGGAGGCACACGCGGCACTTCAACCGTAATCGGCGCCGGAGTGCGCGCACCTAGGGTGGACGCGTGCGTGGCGGTCCGCGCGCGCACGTAATAGACAGGCGTGACGCCCCACCCCGGTGAGCCCGTTCGTCGGGTCGGGCCTCGTGGCAGTCGATCCCAAACCGCCGCAACCCTCAGTTTCTTGCGCACCGAACTAAGCGCGCTCTCAGACTGCCTGACCTATACCCGGAATCGGGCCGAAGTCCCTTGGATGCCCGGAGCGAAAGCTAGGCTCGTGCGCCTGGACGCCATTGACGTGCGGTGGTCGCGGCGGGCGCGCCGCTGGCGACTCGAGGTGCCGTGGGGCGAGGCCGCGCGACTCACCGTGCCCGCCGGGACGAGTCAGCCGACGTGAGGCGCTTACTCGCCGAGAGCAGCGGTGGATCGTCGAGCAACAAGGCGGCACCAGGTACCGCGGCTCGGACTCGAGCAGCGTGCAATCAGCGAGTCCGAGGCGCGCATCGCTGCGCGAGAGATCGTCTCGGCGCTGGCCGAGGAGGAGGCCGAGCGGATCGGAGTCGCCTACCAGCGGATTCGGATCGGCGGCCAGCGGACCCTCTGGGGCTCGTGCTCGGCCCGCGGCACGCTCTCCTTCAACTGGCGACTGGTGCTCGCTCCACTCGAGGTGCTCGACTACGTCGTCGTGCACGAGCTCTGCCACCTGCGCGTCCCGAATCACTCACGACGGTTCTGGGCGCTCGTCGAGCGACACCGACCGCGCTGGCGCGACCAGCGCGACTGGCTGCGCGTGCACGGGCCTGAGCTTCTCGCCTTCACTCCGAACGACCGCTAAGCCTCGACCCGGCGACGAAAGGATCACCATGACCGAAGAGAAGCCTCCGCTGCCTCCCTTCACACGGGAGACCGCGGCGCAGAAGGTGCAGGCCGCAGAGGATGCCTGGAACACGCGCGATCCAGAGAGGGTCGCGCAGGCGTACACCGTCGACTCGGTCTGGCGAAACCGCGACCTGTTCGTCTCAGGACGAAACGAGATCATCGAGTTTCTGACGCAGAAGTGGGAGCGCGAACTCGACTACGCGCTGCGCAAGAACCTGTGGTGCTTTGAGGACAACCGCATCGCGGTGCGCTTCCAGTACGAAAGTCACGATCGCGATGGTCAGTGGTGGCGGAGCTACGGCAACGAGTTGTGGGAGTTCGACGAGCACGGGCTGATGCGCCGACGTGAAGCGAGCATCAACGACCTGCGGATCGCCGAGAGCGAGCGGCGCATCTTCGGTACGCGGCCACACGAGGAACGCGCAACGGAAATCCACCGCTCCGTTAGAAAGAAGCAGGAGGCGCCGAGAGCCTACCCCCACCCCCCGAACGTGTTCGTCGAGTCGGGGCCTGGATGCGGGGGTGGCGATCCGCACGAGCGAGTCCGCTGAAGTACCGCTCAGCGTGGTGTAAACCGAACTGCTGGCCGACAACTGGGAATCGCACGCACGTGGGAATCGCATGCACGCGTCGACAACGCGCTGTCAGAATTCAGACATCAACACCGAAACTCCGCTTTGTGCCGCGAGGCTTCGCGATGGCACGGAGTTGCCGCTCTGTGCCGGCACTGCAGGAGACCTTTGCGAGCACCACGCTCGGCTCGCAGAAGAACTCGGACGGGAGACGGTCGTCAACGGCAGTCACACGAAGAGACGAAGTGCTCGCCAGCGGATCCCCGTGGTGGCCGAGACCGAACCGCTCGAGCTCACATCACACACGTCCGCTCGTCCATCGGCGGTCCGCCCCGCGCTCGCGCTCACCGCCGCCGAGGAAGTCGAGACGATCCGTCGCGTCCTGCTCGAGGCTGCGACCAACACGACGAGAGAGTCGTGGGCGACCTGCAGTTGTCCCGAGTGCGGGAAGAGCTTCCGTCAGGAGATCTCTGTTCCGGATCACGGTGCCCGGATCAAGGCGGTCGAGACACTGCTTCGCGAGGGTCTCGGTCGAGTCGGCGAGGCGGAGGTCGCCGAGCCGCGGATGCCTAGCTCCGTGGCCGAAGTCGAAGCCTTGAGCTGGAGTGAGATGAAGTTCATCTTCGCGATCTCGTACGCGCAGGCGATCACCGCGTTCGTCGATCAGGGTGACGAGGCACTGCGATCAGAACTCGAGCGGTGGGAGCCCGAGACGCGCGCGACGGTGGCACGCGCACTCGCAGAAGTCGCCTGAAGAGTCGGGCAGGCCGCTTGATCCGGAAGATCACGAACTTCGCCGGTATGGCGGACGCGACTCCGAGCAGGCACATGAGCCGGCCATTGTCGATGTCGTCATGACATCGCGCAGATTGGGTTGCGAGGTCGCTTGTAGAAGCGCACGCTAGCGAGGACAACGCGTTGCGCGACCTGATCTTCTACTGCGACGGATTCCCGTATTTCGCGCACCTGCTCGGTCTGAACGTCGCGCGGGACGCCCGTCGCAGGGGTGAGAAGGGGATCTCGGTGCCGACCCTCGACGCGGCGCTGGCCAACGTCTCGAAGCAGGTCGAGGGCACGTTTCCTACGCGCATCGCGCAGGCATTCGAGCGCGGCGGAAAGGTTCAGCCTCGGAAGCGGATTCTCCACACGATGTGCGCCTCGAACCGACGCGAGTGGCGCAGTGGCGATCTCGTCGAGGAGTACGCCAAGCTCTACGACCTCCCGAAGGACAAAGACCCAGGGTTTCTCCATGCGGCGCTCGGGGCGCTCGTGTTGCCGAAACGCGGCGCGGTGCTCACGCGGCGCGGCCCGCGCGGGCAATACGTCTTCAGGTTCAGCGACCCGTACCTGCGCCCGTACCTCCGCATGGAGCACTTTCAACCGGCGCAGGGCCGGCTGTTCTGAGGGAGGGGGCCGGGGAAGGCCCCCTCGACGATGATGGCCGAACCCCCAGGAATGTCGCTTGAGCGCGCTATACGGTTGCCGTCGTGGCGGACGAGTGGAGCCAGATCCTCCGGTCGCTGATCGAGTCGCCGTCCCCGGCTGTCCTGACGACCTACCGGAAGGACGGCAGTGCGAATGTCTCGCCGGTCTGGTTTCGGTGGCAGGACGACGCCTTCGAGGTCGTGATCGTGCGAGGCGACGTGAAGCTCAAGCACCTGGCCCGCGATCCTCGCTGCGTCTTCCTCGTATTCGAGGCGGTCCCCCCGTTTCGTGGCATCGAGGTTCGCGGCGTGCCGGAGCTCGTCGAACGGGATGTCACCGCCGACCGTGAGGACATTGCTGGCCGTTACCTCGGCGCTGACGGCGGTCGGCGCTTCGCCGCCGCCCGCACGTCGAAGCCAGGAGTCCTGCTCCGGCTTCCGGCAACAGACGCGCGGGTCTGGGATCTCGCGGCGATCCTGCCCCCTTCTGTCTAGGCGTCGCCACGGTGCGCGAGCGTGCTTCTATGTCTGTCAACTGGCCAGGGGCGCGCCGTTCTCGAGGAGCCGGTAGAGGTTGCGGGCGAGGTAACGCTTGAGGCAGTGGACCGCTTCGCGACGGCTCTTGCCTTCCTGGATGCGCCGCTCGATGTAGGCGATCGTCGGGGCGTGCGCGCGACGTCGGGTGACGAGGATCATGTGCAACGCGCGGTTGAGCTTCCGGTCGCCGCCGCGGTCGAGGCGATAACGAACCGTCTGGCCTGATGAGGCGGGGATCGGAGCGCAGCCGGCGAGGCGCGCGAAGGCAGTCTCACCGGGGAAGCGACCTTGATGTGACCAAGACAACAGGAGCTGTGCCGCAGCGAGCGGGCCGACGCCTGGCTGGGCGAGCAGCTGCGGTGCGAGCTTCCTTGTCAGCGTCTCGATCTCCCGCGCGAGCTCGCGCTCCTCGCTCGTCAGCTGCTGCACGCGGCGCGCAACAGAGCGCATCGCGAGCAGCGTTCCGCGTGGCTCCGCATCGCGGCGGCGCTCCGGTCGTACCGCGGCGAGTCGACCGTAGGAGCCGGGCCCTCGTCAACCAGCGCAGTTCGCTGCGGAGCGGCTCGGGCGCTGTGACGAGCAGGTCACGCGGCCGGCAGAGCCCAGCCCGTTTCGCGTTCACGGCACCCTCGCGAGCCGCCATCAGCGCTGGCAACGCTTCCCGCTCCCCCGCGCCCGCACGAGGCTGCGCGGGCCGGTTCTGGCCGAACGCGCTACGCGCGGCCCGGACCGCATCGAGGGCGTCGCTCTTGCCGCCCGAGCGCTCCCGCCGTGCGGGAATGTCCCTTGAGGATGTGCTCCGAGGCGCGTCCTTCCGACTGCGCGCCGGTCATGGCATAGCCCGATGAGGGCGCCACTGGGCTACAGGTTCACGTTTGCCATGCCGGCCTCGCTGTAGCGCTCACCGGCAGGCGCTGGGTACCTCCGCATCGATGCGCTCGAGGTCGTCCCGACGTCAGCTCGACGTCGACCGCGCCCGCGTTCTGCTCGAGATAGGTCTCGACGCTTGGTGCCAGGAATGGGGACGAGGTCGTCGCCCTGCGCCAGCACCCAGGCGATCGCGAGCTGCGCCGGCGAGACGCCCTTCTCGGCCGCGATCTCCTTGACCTTCGACACGAGCGCTAGGTTCTCGTCGAGGTTCCCGCCCGTGAAGCGCGGCCCGGTGCGGCGGAAGTCGTCCTCCGCGAGCTCGTCGGGTGACGTGAACCGCCCGGCGAGGAACCCACGACCGAGCGGGGAGTAGGGGACGAATCCGATCCCGAGCTCGCGGCAGGTCGGAAGGATCTCAGCCTCGGGCTCGCGACTCCAGAGCGAGTACTCGGTCTGCACGGCCGTTATCGAATGAACGGCGTCGGCGCGTCGGATCGTCTCGGGAGCGGCCTCGCTCAGGCCGATGTGGCGCACCTTGCCTTCCCGGACGAGCTCGGCCATCGCGCCCACCGTCTCCTCGATGGGCACCGTGGGGTCGACCCGGTGCGGGTAGTAGAGGTCGACGTAGTCGGTGCCGAGCCGGATCAGTGACCCTTCGATCGAGCGACGCACGCCCTCGGCGGAGCAGTCCTGCGGCCCGACGGTCGACATGTCCCCTGGGACGGCGTCGTCCATCCGGCGGCTGAACTTCGTCGCGATGACGTACTCCTCGCGGCGACCCTTGATCGCGCGGCCGACGAGAAGCTCGTTCGTGAGGGGGCCATACAGCTGCGCGGTGTCGATGAAGTCGATCCCCAGCTCGAGGGCGCGTTGGATGGTCTTGACGCCCTCATCCTCGTCGGTGGGGCCGTAGAAGGCGGACATGCCCATGCACCCGAGACCGATAGCCGAAACCTCCAGGTTGCGAAGCCTGCGGCGTTCCATGCTTACCCCAGCCTTTCCTTGTAGAAGTTGATCTTCCACTCGATGAGCTCGAGGCTCTTGATCGTGGTCTCGAGCCCGGCGAGGACCGCGTCGCGATGCCGTTCGAGCAAGCGCAGGCGCTCGGCGTTCGTGGCGTCGCCCGCCTGCATGAGTTCCGCGTACCGGCGAACCTCGCGAATCGGCATCCCGGTGGCGCGAAGACGCGTGAGAAACCTGATGAGCTCGAGGTCCGCCTCCCGGTAGCGACGATGACCGCTTCCGTTGCGACCGACGGGTTCGAGGAGGCCCGCCCGCTCGTAGTAGCGCAGGGTGTGCGCGCTCAGCCCGGAGATCTCCGCTGCCTCGGCGATGCTCAGTTCGCGCTCTGAACGCTCGGTGACGACAGTCATGCTTTCACCATAGGACTTCGAGCGCGCTCTAAGTCAAGTGTCTGCTGGGCCCGACGGCGGCGGACGCTGATCGCTCATCCGTGGACAGCACTCACGCGCACCGATCTCGAGGAGGGAACGCGCTCGGATGCGCGAGCGTGCTCTCGCTTGAAGCAACTCGCATGACCCCGTGATTTGGGCCGGCATCGCATCCGCCAAGGCAAAAGTTGGGCAAAAGTTCTGCCGGCTGATCGCCGCCGTGAGAACGGAAAAGCCCCGTTTCCGGGGCTTTTCCAGTAGCGGGGGCAGGATTTGAACCTGCGACCTCCGGGTTATGCGATCTGAGGTTCGAACCGGGTCACGCTCGTCTGCGCGAGTGATGCGGGAATGTCCCTTGAACCCCTAGGTGGACATGTGCTGCTTAGCCCAATGGCTGCCGCCCGCACGGGATCGGCGGCGAGCCACCGCCTCTCCGCCCCAGCCTCAGGGATCCGAGACCGACTCGAAGACCTGCAGCTCGTTGCCCTCGGGATCGAAAAAGTGGGCCGCAGCACCCCACTCGGCACGATGGATCCTGGGCACGTCGACTCCAGCGGCGCGCAGCCGTTCGACCTCGACATCGACGCTCTCGACCCTGAACGTGATCACGACGCCGTTGCTGCGCGGATAGGGGAACACCCGACTTCGTCCGAAGATCGCATGGTCGAATAGCTCGATCGTCCCACCCTCAGCGGCGAGCTGCACCCAGTCGACGCCTGGACGGTGGCCGGGGCCGGGATCCACGTCCGTCACCTCGAGCCTGAGCACGTCTCGGTAGAAAGCGAACATGGTCGGGAAGTCCTCGACGTAGAGCAGCAAGAGCCCGAGCCGCACACCTGCTGCAACGACGGACCCGGGCCCTTGCTTCCTCGCACCGCCAGCCTGCGAGAACTCCGTGCGCTGGGCCAGCGTTCATGAATGTCACCCGAGGCTCTGACAGTCGACCGCACGGGGACTTAGTCCTCGATCTGCGCCGATCCGTTCCGCTGCAACGCATCGAGTGCGGCTCGCATGGCCTCGAGCTTCTCGGGCGAATGACCGACCCAGTCGACAAGCTCGCGAACAACGCGCAGCGGCTCGCGGCTACGGAAGGACTGCGTTGGATTCCCCGGGAACTTCTTGTCGGTCAAGTTCGGGTCGTCCTCGAACGCCCCGGTTGGCTCGACGATGTAGATGCGCCCGCGGCCCTCGCCGCTGGCGAGCTCGGCGCCCCAGACCGCGGCGTCGAGAGTGGCGCTGAAGTAGACGTAGTTCATCACGCGGCCGGTCTCGAAGTTCGATTCGCGCCCCGGGGCCAGCAGATCGCCCACCGCGAGCTCTGCCTTCGTACCGTGCAGGTACACGCCCGCCTCGTACACCTCGAACGGCACCGGCTCACGCAAGGCGCTCATGCGACGATGCTAGCCCCACGCACCTGCGGCGACTGCACGGGGCCGCACCGTCCGCATCTTGACATCCGGGCGTCCAGCGGGTCGCCTGCGCCAGTGTGCGGGAATGTCCCTAGGCGATGGGACAAGCGTCATGGGCGTTAGCCTCCCGCCGGTGAGCTTCACCGTCGACCCCAGCGCGTACGACAGCTACATGGGCAGGTACTCGCTACTGCTTGCGCATCAGCTCGCCGATTTCGCAACGGTCTCGGCGGGTCAACGAGTTCTCGACGTCGGATGCGGCCCGGGTGCATTGACCGCTGAGTTGGTCAAACGACTCGGTGCGGCAGCCGTTTCTGCCGTCGATCCATCGGAGCCTTTCGTGGCCGCGGTGGAGGAGCGTCATCCTGGCGTCGACGTGCGGCGCGCAGCCGCCGAGCGGTTGCCGTTCCAGGACGCGGAGTTCGACGCGACCCTGGCGCAACTGGTGGTCCTTCTCATGGAGGACCCCACGGCGGGAGTGGCCGAGATGGTGCGTGTGACCCGGAAGCGCGGGGTCGTTGCGGCGTCGGTCTGGGACTACGCCGGCGGCCGAGGCCCAGTCAGCATGCTCTGGGATGCAGCGCGCGAGCTCGACCCCGACCTCATTGACGAGTCCCACCTCGCGGGTGTTCGCGAAGGGCATCTCGCGGAGTTGTTCGACGCTGCCGGACTGATGGAGATCGACGAAGCGACCCACTCCATCCGCGTTGAGCATTCGAGCTTCGAAGAATGGTGGGAGCCGCTCACGTTCGGCGTCGGACCCGCCGGAGGCTATGTCGCCGGGCTCGACCCGGCACTACGAGCTCAGCTCCGGGAACGCTGCCGCGCGAAGCTCCCTACCGCACCGTTCCTGCTCACAGCGCACGCCTGGGCTGCACGAGGGCTCGCGTAGTCCTGCCTTACGCAACGACGGCAATCTCTCCGCCGGATAGGTCGCCGTCGCCTGCGCCAGCGTTCGGGAATGTCCCTTGAACTCGTAGCGGAACGGGGCTCGCGCGCTCCTGTCTAGATCGCAGGCCGGACGTTAACTGGGCGCGGAGCACGCCGGCTGTCAGATTGAGCCAGATGGAACTTTCCCGAGTCATCCGACATCGTCGAGCGGGCGCCGAGCGGGGACTCGAGCGGCGAGGAATGAGTCGCAAACCCGCTCTGACAAACGGTTTGACGGGAGTGGAGCGTACCGGGATCGAACCGGTGACCTCCGGCTTGCAAAATCGGCGCAGGGCTTCCCATCGGTTCCCGTCCTTCCCAGATCTGGCTTGGTCAAGCCAGGTGCCGCTCGGCGGAGCCGCTCCGTTTGCCCGTCTGTCCCCACCTCACCGTTCCAGATTCGTTCCAGTCTCACGTGCACCTTATGGATAGGAACGCTCTCCGATGGCAGGGGGGACGTTCCAGACGACCCGTTTGCCTTAGCGGTGGCCGATGGCGGAAAGTTGCTCGGCCAGGCGGCGGCGGAAGGGCGGCACGAGTGCGAGGAGGCGGAGCGCCACATTGCGCAGCGGGCGAACCGCCCGCGGGGCGGTGGCCAGTCGGGTGAGCCGGTGGGCAAGTGTCACCACATGCATGGCCTCGGCGCGACTGCCAGCCGCATACTGGTCGAGCTCGTCCTCGCGACCTTCCCGCAGAGCGACCGACAGCGCATCCCCGAGAGTCACCGCATCGCGCAGGCCGAGGTTCATGCCTTGCCCACCCGCTGGGCTGTGCGTATGTGCGGCGTCGCCGGCCAGTAGCACCCGTCCGGACCGGTACTGATCAGCCACCCGCTCGTGGATCCGGAATCTGGATCCCCAGATCACTTCGGTCACCCTCACCGTCGTACGACGCGGTCCCCGGGTGTCGAGCAGCCGCTGCGCAAAGGCGACGTCAGGCTGCTCCGGCGCATCGTCGACTTCGGCCACAAGCCGGAACGACCCGTCTGGGAGCGGCGCCACGACCAGCATGCCGGGTGTGGAGAAGAACAGCAGGACCTGGTCCGCCGGCAGTCCGCCATCCACCCGGACGTCAGCCAGGGTGAAGGACAGCGACAGCACATCGTTGCCGTCGTACCCGAGTCCGGCCAGGTCGCGAATCGTGCTGTTCATGCCGTCGGCCGCAACGACGTACTGGGCCTCGATCATGTCGCCACTGTCCAGCGTGACCTCGGCACTGTCGGCTGTCTGGCTCACCCCGGTGGCGACGTACGGGCGGTGGACTGTGCCGCCGAGTTCCTCGAGGCGGTCGAGTAGGACCTGCTCGGTGATGTTCTGCGGGACCATCAGCGTGTACGGATACTCCGTCGGGAGGCGGTCGAACCGGACCGGCACGAGTTCGCGATCGCCATCGCGGATGCTGAACTGCGACGCCTGGATGCCGAGCCCCGCCAGTCGCTTCGAGACGCCGATCCGCTCGAGCATCTCGAGGGTCCGGGCGTGCACGACGGCGGCGCGCGAGGTATTCGCCCCCTTCGCCTGCCGATCAACCACCGTGACGTCATGGCCATGTCCGGCCAACGAGGCGGCGACCGCCAACCCCACCGGCCCTGCACCCACTACCAGCACCTCCGTGCGACCAGGAAGCTCACTCATCACGGATGCCGGACACCTTAAGCCGCCGCCACCTGCCCGGCCAGCTCGTCGCGGTGCTCTCCGCGAAGGATGACGTAAGTCCACACCGCCTTGACCACGGCCCATACGAGTGCCACCGACGCGCTCGCAATCAACAGGTACACGACGTCGGGGAATCCGTTGGCCATGATCGAAAGCGGCAAGCCGAACTGCTTCGGAATGAGTACGAAGACGAACAGCGCCCAGATCAGGCTCAGCACCAGCGAGAAGCCGATACGCCACCATGGGCCGATCCGGCCGCGGCGAACGCGCCCGCGACGCAGCGCGCCGACCGACCTGACAATGCCGCGGGCTTGCAGCACGAGCAGCGCGAACAGAGCCGCGTAGACGATGAAGATTGCGATGTTCGACGGCGGAGACGGTGGCTCTTGCCCCTCGACCAGGCTGGCGACGCCTGCGGCGATCGTTCCCATGCGACCGGCGGTGAAGAGGTCGAGGGAGTTCTCGGCATTCATCAGCACCACGACTCCCTTTTGGCTCTGCGGGATCAGCACGACGTTCGAGTGGAAATTGAACGTCTCGCCCTGGTGGTGGACTACTGGGATGTCGTTGAGTGGGCCGACGAACCAGCCCATGCCGTACGACGTGTCTTCCTTCGGCGTCGGCACGGCCGGTCGGTGGAGTTCTCCGATCCCGCCTGATGAGAGAACGGACGTGCCCTCGTACCGACCGCCATCGAGCTGTGCGACCACGTAGTGGGTCATGTCCTCGGCGCTGGCGATCAGGTAGCCCGCGGGCAGGAGGCCCCGGTTGTACGCCTGGTGCGATGCCCGCGGTCGGCCGAACGAATAGTTGTAACCGCTTGCGAGACCCGCTGGTTGCGCTGCAGTCTCGGACGTGAACGAGTTGTGCATCTGAAGCGGATCGAGGATCTTCGCCTGGACGTAGCTCTCGTACGACTGTCCAGTGATCGTCTGCACGATGAGGCCCAAAACCGAGTAGTTGATGGTGCTGTACTGGTGCTTTGAGCCGACCGGTGCTGTCAGCTCGGCGCTTTTCAGCTTGCGTACTGCCTGCTCCAAGGCGGTGTCGCTCGTGTCCCCGTTACCCTGGTACGACCGGCCGGTCTTGGTGGAGATCCCGCTCGTGTGGTTGAGCAGGTGCCGCACGGTGATCTCGGCGGAGGCCTTTTCGTCGGCCACCCGGAACCAAGGCAGGTAGCGCTGCACGGGCGCGTCGAGGTCGATCTTGTTCGCCTCGACGAGCTGCATGATCGCCAAGGCAGTGAACGATTTGGCCACCGATCCGATGATGAATGGCGTCTGCGGCGTTACGGCCCGCCCGGAGTCGTCCGCCTTGCCGAACCCACGCACATAGGTGACTCGGCCATCCTCGACGATGCCAAGCGCGAGGCCCGGAACGCGCTGCGCCGCCATCTCGCCCTGTACGAAGCTCTCGATCTCCGCATAGCTCGAGCCGGTACCCGCGCCGTTGGCAGCGGGCGTATCAGAGCCGGGCTTGCTCACGAGGTAGGCGCCGCCAAGGACGAGCGCGCCAAGCACGACGGCGACGATGATGCCGCGGCGCCGCGCGCGAATGCGACCCGTCTTATGACCTGCTGCCGTATCGCCCACGGCGGCCGGGTCCGTGGTCGTCGGCCCCTCCGACTCATTCCGGATCGCGCGCCTCATGGCGCTCCTCTCGACCTGCTGGCTTTCCCGGCCAGCCTCGCCGCCTCGACACTAACCGTTGGTGGTCCGCGCCGCACCGCCGTCGCGTTCGCTGTACGGTGCGCGCGATGGAGATCAACGCGGGCGCTCCAGCCGTCGCGCGCGGGGAAATCGAGGTTGCGGCGTCGCCCGGGATCGTTTGGTCCGTTCTCACAGACATCGCCATCTGGCCGAGCTGGAACCCCGACGTCAAGTCCGCGACGCTCGGGGGCCCGGTTGCTCCGGGGACGGAGTTCCGCTGGAAAGCTGGGCCGGGGACGATCAAATCGGCGTTTCAGACCGTCGAATCCCCTCACCGCATCGTCTGGACGGGAACCACGTTCGGCATCAAGGCGATCCACGTCCATCGACTCGAACAGCAGGACGGGAAGACGATGGTTAGATCGGCGGAGTCATGGGACGGCCTCATTGTCCGGCTGCTCCGTCGCTCGATGACCAAGTCGTTACAGAAGGCAATCGACTCGGGCCTTCAGCACTTGAAGATCGAAGCCGAGCGACAGGCGAAAACCGCCGCCACGTAGAGCCCAGACTGACGTTCAAGGGCCGCTTCGTTGGCTGTCCGAGCGGGCCGAGCGGGGCGCCGGCCGAGAGACCGAGGTCAAGGTACTGCAACCTGCTTGGTATGAGTGCGGGACAGAGTTGCCCGTCCCGTAGTGGCCACCACGACCGCGGCCGCGAGGACCATCAGCCCGACGTAAATCAGAAAGGGCTGTGTGATCTCGTCGTCGAGCGGCTCGAAGAAGACCGTCAAAGGCAAGTTGGACGCCGCGTGAAACAGAACCACGATCAACAGGCTCCCGCCGGTGCCGTTGTACATCCACGTGAGGACGATCGAGACAGCGACGGTGAGGACGACCCACGGGGCGAAGAGACTGAGCGGGCGCATGTCCGCTCCGGTCAGGTACAGGGGTAGGTGCCACACGCCCCACGCGACACCAAGGACGACGCTCGCGCCAAGGGCGCTCCGGACGGCCTGTAGATGTGGCAGAGCAAACCCACGCCATCCGATCTCCTCGCCCCCCGCGCTGCCCGGGAAGATGGAGAGGAGGAGCAGGACCACGGCCCCAGGGATCGCCACGGTGACATCCGGAGAGTCGCCTCCGAGCAGGACACTCAAGCCGACCGCGCCGACCCCAAGGGCTGACACCAGCACGACAGCCACCCACCAGCCAATGCCGACTCGCCAGATTAGAAGCCGACGGAGCAGCTTCCGTACTCCAGCTTTGCCATACATGACGCCGACGAGCACGATCGCTACTGAGGAAGGCACCAACGATCCCAGGAGTACCAGGACGACGCCGAAGCCTGTAGGAGAGCCGTCACCGGAGACCACGAGCGGTAGCCAGAGAATCCAAGAGATCGCGTAGGCAAGGACGAAGAAGCTCGCGAGTGGACGTTCCTGGATCAGGCCCGCAAGGCGGGAACTCGCGTCGGCTGGCGCCGCAATAGTCGGCGTGTCTGGCTCATGCTCGATCGCGCCCCTCATTGGGCTCCTCTCGACCTGGCTCGCGCTCCGGCCAGCTTCGCACCCTTGACCCTAACCGCAATGGCGCGAGACCCAGCGCCGAAAAGCCGCTCGTCGTCCTCAACCGCCGGGCGACCGCAGAAGTCGAGCCGGTCTTCTTCACTTGAAATCAGGCGAACGACGGCACGCACACTGGGATGTGCGAGCGTACTCTCGTTTGAAAGCAACTCGCATGACCCCAGACTTGGGCGGCATCGCATCCGTAAAGGCAAAAGTTGGGCAAAAGTTCTGCCAGCTGATCGCCACAGCGAGAACGGAAAAGCCCCGTTTCCGGGGCTTTTTCAGTAGCGGGGGCAGGATTTGAACCTGCGACCTCCGGGTTATGAGCCCGGCGAGCTACCTGACTGCTCCACCCCGCGTCGCGGGCCGGAGTATAGCGCCTCGGCCGCTGCCTCCACGTTGACGCGGGCGGCGCCGTACGTCGCGACGTAGGTGGCCGCATGCTGC
The DNA here is from genome assembly GCA_963709715.1 of uncultured Gaiellaceae bacterium. Taxonomy (GTDB): domain Bacteria; phylum Actinomycetota; class Thermoleophilia; order Gaiellales; family Gaiellaceae; genus GMQP-bins7. The sequence goes on along the minus strand of CAVPXQ010000008.1, from coordinate 312,645 downwards.
GGACGCCAGTACGGGAGACCGATCTCGACGACGATCGCATCGGGCTCGCGTGCCGTCAGCGCCTCGATCGCGCGCGCGCTCCCACGCGTGGCGGTGCGCGTCGCGCGCGATGACGACGAGTTGGCGGCCGTCGAGGGCGAGCTCGGGTCGGCGCGTTGTCGAACCGCGCGCACCTCGCAATCGGGGGTCGACGGCCTGAAACCACTCGCCGGGGAGCTGCGAGAGGCGACCTGCCGCCATCCCCACCTCGGGCACGAGCTCGACGACGAGGGACGGACGGTCGATACGGACGTCACCCTCGACCCGAAGCGCGCGTCTGCGCCGCTTCGCGTCCCGGCCTCGCGGTCGACGGCGACGGCGCCGACTCCCACCGAGTCCACGCGGCGAGCTCGCCGACCCGAGCCGCCGCCTCGACGAGCCGCTCCTCCGTGATCCGGCCGGCGCGGACGGCACCGACGAGCGCGTCGCGTACCGAGCGCGACGGACTCGTCGAAGAGGTCGTGGCCGAGGCACAGCGCATCGGCGCCGGCGGCGATCGCGCGGACCGCCCCCTCCTCGACCCCGACCGTGTCGCTGATCGCCTTCATCTCGAGCGCGTCGGTCATCACCATCCCCTCGAAGCCGAGCTCGTCGCGCAGGAGGTCGTGCAGGATCTCGCGGCTCATCGTCGCGGGCGATGTCGCCGAGCGAGCGCACGACGATGTGCGCGGTCATGATCGACTGCACGCCGGCCTCGATCGCAGCCCGGAACGGGTCGAGCGCGACCTCCTCGAGCTCGTCGACGACCGGAAGCGCGAGATGCGAGTCGACCGACGTGTCGCCGTGTCCGGGGAAGTGCTTCGCGCACGCCGCGACGCCGGCGCCCTGCAGTCCGCGGACGAACGCGGCGACGTGCCTGCGCGACGAGCGCGCCGTCGGAGCCGAACGAGCGGATCCCGATCACCGGGTTCTGGGGGTTCGTGTTGACGTCCGCGACCGGCGCGAAGTCGAGGTTGACGCCGACCGTCGGCGAGCTCGGCTCCGAGCGAGCGCCGCGACGCGCTCGCGTCAGCTCCACGTCGTCGACGACGCCGAGCGCGGCGTTGCCCGGATACGAGCTGCCGGTCCCCGCCTCGAGCCGCGTGACGTCGCCGCCCTCCTCGTCGATCGCGACGAGCAGGTCCGGCTCGCTCCGAGCGCAGGTCGTCCGTCAGCGCGCGAAGCTGCTCGCGGCTCTCGACGTTCCAGGCGTAGAGGACGACGCCGCCGAGCCCTTCGTCGACGCGGCGGCGAACCCAGTCGGGGACGGTCGGACCCTCGAAGCCCGGGAAGATGACAGCTCGAGGCGAGCCGCTCGAGCTCGCTCACGCCCCTCGCCTCCTCCCGGAGGCATCAGGCCTTGACGGCGCCGGCGGTCAGGCCGAAGGCGATCTTCCGCTGGACGAGCGAGGAAGAAGATGACGACGGGGATCGCCGTCAGCGTCGACGCCGCCATGAGCCCGCCCCAGTCGGTCGCGCGGCTCGTCCCGTAGAAGTACGAGAGCCAGACGGTGAGCGTCTGGTTCGCCTGGTCGGTGAGGATGACGTTGGCGAAGATGTACTCGTTCCAGCTCGTGATGAAGACGAAGACGGACGTCGCGACGAGTCCCGGCGCGACGAGCGGGAGCAGGATGCGCGTGAACGCTCCGAGCCGGCTCGAGCCGTCGACCATCGCCGCCTCCTCGAGCTCCTTCGGGATCCCCATGATGAAGCCGCGAAGCGTCCAGACGGCGAACGGCAGCAGGATCACGAGGTGCGTGAGGACGAGCCCCATCAGGTGCGTTCGTCAGGTGGTACTTCGCGAGGACGACGTAGAGCGGGATCACGAGCCCGGCCTGCGGGAGCATGAGGATCCCGATGACGAGGACGACGAAGAGCTTGTTGCCGGTGAAGCGGTACTTCGCGAGCGCGACGGCGGCGAGGAAGGCGACGACCATCGAGAGCGCGACGACGGCGCCGACGACGATCAGGCTGTTCTTGACGGTGTCCCAGAAGTACGGGACGCGCGATCGCGTCGCGGAAGTGCTGGAGCGTCGGATCGCGTCGAGAACCAGGTCGGCGAGAAGCTGTTGATCTCCGTGTCCGGCTTGAACGCCGTCGAGATCATCCAGAAGACCGGAAACACGAGGACGACGAAGACGACGAGGCCGACGACGTTCCAGGCGACGCGCCGCAGGCGGCGGCGGCGCTCGCGCCGGATCGTCGCAGCGCGCGGCGCGACGCGGCAGCGGCGCTCGAGGCGCGGCCTCGGTGACGTGCGTCACCGCGCCTCACCCATCTTCACCATCCGCCGGACGTAGAAGACGCTCATCACGGCGACGATCAGCAGCATCAGCAGCGAGATCGCCGCGCCGCGCCCGAAGTCGGAGTGCGCGTAGCCCTCGATGAAGACGTAGACGCCCATGAGGTAGTTCGACGTGTCGACCGCGCGACGCGCCGATCAGCAGGTACGGCTGCGTGAAGACGCCGAAGTCCCAGATGATCGACAGGCTCGTGAGGATGAGGAAGATCGGCTTCAGAATCGGGAAGGTCACGTCACGGAAGACGCGGAGCGGGCCCGCGCCGTCGATCTCCGCCGCCTCGACGAGCTCGCGCGGCACCTGCGCGAGCCCGGCGTACACGGTGATCGTCACGAACGGGATCGCGCCCCAGACGATGAGGAGCGTCACCATCGCGAGCTTCGAGAACGTCGTCGCGTACCAGTCGTGCTGCCGTGTAGTCGCCGACGTGGAGCTCGGTCAGCACGTAGTTGAGGATCCCGTTCTGGAAGTTCGTCATCCAGATACCAGACCTGCACGGCGACGACCGCGGGCATCGACCAGACGAGGACGAGGCCGGCGGTCAGCAGGACGCGCACCCACGTCGAGACCCGCACGAGCAGGAACGCGATCGAGCGTCCCGAGCCCGATCGTCAGCGCGACGTTCGCGGCCGTGAAGATCACCGTGCGCAGCAGCGTGCGCCAGAAGACCTCGTCGTGCAGCACGGACGAGTAGTTGTCGAAGCCGATCCATACGCCCTTGCGCTGGATCAGCTCGGCGAGCCCGTACTGCTGGAACGAGAGCGTGACGAGCTTGTAGAGCGGATACCCGAGGATCGCGGTGATCACGACGATCACCGGGAGGATCAGCAGGTACGGAACGGACGCCTGAGCGAGCCGCTGACGACGCGGTCGCCGCCGAGACCGGTGGGCAGTGGCCTCGGCGGCGACCGTCATTCGATCGGACCCTACTGATTCAGGGTGTAGGTGATGTTGTCGCTCGCGACGGACGCGGCGTCCTTGATCGCTGGACTTGCCGGTGAGGATCCGCTGCAGCATCGTGCGGAGGACGTTCCCGTTCTCGACGTTGACCCAGTTCTTCGACGGTCGGGACGAACCAGCTCTTGCGTGCCGCGCGCTCGTTGACGCTGTTTCCGAGCAGGCTCGTCGTGTTCGGGATGTTCCCCTTCGCGCGCAGCGCGGTCATCGACGCGTTGTCGGTGAAGGCGCTGATCCACGCCGCGGCGGCCGTCCTTGTTGGCACCGATCGGAACCGCGAGGTCGGAGCCGCCGAGGAAGCCCGGAATCGGCTGGCCCTTCGTGTGGCTCGGCATCACGAACTGCGCGACGCGGTTCTTGTAGTCGCCGACGCAGCAGGTGAACCACGCCGGCTCCGTACGTCGACGCGGCGTTGCCCTGGGCCATGACGTCGTACGGGTTCGGGTGCGCCTCGTCGGTCGTCTTCGGAGCCCGCGAGAGCGGCGTCGAAGAACCGCTTGTACGCGGCGAGGCCGGCGAGCGCGGCCGGCTTGTCGAGCGTGCCGACCCACTTGCCCTTGCGCGTGATCGCGATCTTTCCGCCGTAGTCGTAGACGAAGCTCATCGCGACGTACCAGTCGGTGCCCGCGATGTAGACCGGCGAGAACGTCTTCTCCGTGTTCTTCGCGCCGATCTTCCTGCGCGAGCGCGATGAACTCGGCCTGGCTCGTCGGGATCTTCGCGTTCATCTGCTTGAAGATGTCGGTGCGATACGTGACCACGCGCGACCCGGCGTAGTACGGAACGCCGTAGAGCTTGCCGCCGTACCGACCCGACGCCGCGAGACCGCCGAGCCACGTGCTCTGGTTCGGGAACGAGATCGCCGTACAGGTCCTGGAACGCCCCGGCCGCCATGTACTTCGTCATCTCGGTGTTCCCCATCTCGATGACGTCCGGCGCGTTGCCGCCGGCGAGCGTCGCGTCGAACTTCGCCGAGGTGCGTACCCCACGTCTGGTACTGGACATCGACGTCCCAGCCAGGGTTCTGGGCCTTGAACTGGGCGTTCGCAGCCGCCACGACCTCCGGCCAGCCGGACTGCGCGTCGACCTGGAGCCAGACGGTCAGGGTGTTGGCGGCCCTCCCACCCGACGCTCCCGATGCACCGACAGCTACGACTGCGAGCGCGGCAACGAGCGCAGCTGCGGCGAAAACACGTACGTTCATTCGCATCTCCCGCGGCATTCGAGCGCCCGACCAGGTCGTGTCAGGACGGTGTGGCAGCGCACGACGAGAGCGCTCAAGTGGTTTGTACCAATCTGCCACGGGCCGGAGGCTTCCACATCTCGCGCCGTCTGTCAAGGGTCATCGTGCGCACGGCTGCGACGGCAATTGGCCTGCTCAGAGGCTATGCGCTGGCTCGCATGCGGTCGCGAGCTGCTTGGTACTAACCACGCCGGGCGGGCCGACTGCCGTCGCCGTCGCCGCCGGCTGAGCGTGGCACCGGCGACGCTCCGGCGGAACCGCCAGCGAGGTGACGAGGCGGTACCGATCGCCGCGGTAGATCGACTCGACGAACTCGACGATCTCGCCGCGTCTGGGAGTGCGTGACGCGCTCGAAGCGAAACGCCGGCGAGTGGAGCGGGACGCCGAGCGCCGTCGACTCGTCCTCGTCGGTGACGGTGGGCTCGATCGTCTGCTCGCCGCCGACGACGACGATCCCGTAGCGGTCGCGGAGCAGCTCGTAGAACGACCGCTCCTCGAGGTCGGCCGCGGTGAGCCCGGGAACGTGGGACGCCCGGATGTGCACCGTCTCGATCGCCATGCTCTCGCCGTCCGCCAGCCGGAGCCGCGCGGCGACGACGACGGGCTCCGACGGCGACACGTGGAGCAGGCGGCCGAGACGGGCGCCGGCGGGCGCGACGCGGAGATCGAGCGTCCTGCTCGCCGGCCGCAGCCCCCGCCTCCGCATGTCGTCCGTGAACGACGTCATGGTCAGCTCCTGGGCGATCTTCGGCTCGCTCACGAACGTGCCGGACCCGTGGCGCCGGACGAGGTAGCCCTCGCGAACGAGATCGTCGAGCGCAGCGCGGACGGTCAGCCGCGAGACGCCGAAGTCCGCGCTGAGCTGCCGCTCGGACGGGATCGCGTCGCCGACGGCATGCTGCTCGATGAGGTCGAGCACGAGGTCGCGCGTCTCGGCCTGCTTCGTCACGCGGCGCATCGTAGTCGACCTTCGAGACTGGTCAAGACCAAGCTCGGGTCAGGCCGGTGCCGCGGCGGGCACCTGATCGCCGTGCGCTCGACCAGAGGAGCGATGCGGTCGTCTCGACGTCGAAGAAGTGGAAGCGCGCAGGGTCGACGGCGAGCCGCAGCGAGCCCCCGACCCGTGCGGTCGTTCGCGGATCGACGCGCGCGTTCAGCAGCGAGCCGCGATCGGCTGACGAGGTCGGCCGCGTCGTCGCCCTCGTCGTCGGCGCCGGTCGTCACTCGGGTCGCGTCGACGCGGAAGAACACGTGCGCGTCCGAGCCGAGCTCCTCGAGCACGACGACGTCGACGTCGATCGTCGGCAGCTCGGACGGCGCGAACGCTGCGTCCTCGAAGGTCTCCGGCCGGATGCCGAGGATGACGCGATCCGACGCGGAGCCGTTCGGCCGGCGATCGTCGGTCGAGCGGCACGCGGAACTGGCCGAATACCGCCTCGCCGCCGTCGATGGTCGCCTCGACGAGATTCATCGCAGGGCGATCCGATGAAGCCGGCGACGAACACGTCGAGCGGCTGCTCGTAGAGCCGTTGCGGCGTGTCGACCTGGAGGATGCGGCCGTCTCGCATGACGGCAACCCGCTGGCCGAGCGTCATCGCCTCGACCTGATCGTGCGTGACGTACACGGTCGTCACGCCGAGCTGCTGGTGGAGCTGCGCGAGCGACGCGCGCATCCCCACGCGGAGCTTCGCGTCGAGATTGGAGAGCGGCTCGTCCATGAGGAACGCCTGCGGCTCGCGCACGATCGCTCGGCCCATCGCCACGCGCTGTCGCTGTCCGCCCGAGAGCTGAGCGGGCTTGCGCTCGAGCAGCTCCTCGAGCCCGAGGAGCTCGGCGATCGAGTCGACCCGCCGCCGGATCTCGGACTTCGGCGTACGCCTGACCTTCAGGCCGTAGCCGAGGTTCTGCGCGAACGCTCATGTGCGGGTACAGCGCGTAGCTCTGGAAGACCATGGCGATGTCGCGGTGACGGGGCGCGAGATCGGTCACGTCGCGACCTTCGATCGAGATCTCGCCGCTCGTCACGTCCTCGAGTCCGGCGATCGCGCGCAGAAGCGTCGACTTCCCGCAACCGGACGGCCCGACGAGTGCGATGAACTCGCCGTCCTCGATGCGGAGCGACACGTCGTCGATCGCGACGACGTCGCCCGCGAAGACCTTCGTGACGTTTCGGAGCTCGATCTCCGCCATGAGTGCCGGGTATGGATACCACATTTCCACACAACTGGTATTGACCACCGGTGGACGCCGACGTAGACTCGCGCGATGGTCGACGACGTGCCGGTCACCGAAGCGGGGAGCGACCCGGCAGCGGGGTACGAGCGCCGCGCGACGATCGAGCTCGTCGAGCTCATGAACGCCGCGGATATGACCGTCCCCGGCGCAGTCGCCTCCGCCGCGCCGGCGATCGCAGACGCGGTCGACGCGATCGCGGCCCGGATGCGCTCCGGCGGCCGCCTCGTCTACGTCGGTGCCGGATCGTCTGGCCGGATCGCCGCGCTCGACGCATCGGAGTGCGAGGCGACCTTCTCGACCCCACCGGGCCTCGTCGTCGCGCTCGTCGCCGGCGGCGAGTCCTCGCCGCCTCTCGTGCAGGCGGCCGCAGAGGACGACCGTGACGCCGGCGCACGCGACATCGAGGCCCTCGAGATTCGTCTGACGACGCCATCATCGGAATCAGCGCGAGCGGAGGCACGCCGTACGTGCTCGGAGCTCTCGAAGTCGCCGCTAGCTCCGGAGCGCTCACCGCCTGTGTCGTCTCGGCGCCCGGCTCGGAGCTCGGTTCGCTCGTCGACCACGAGATCGTCGTCGTCGTCGGGCCCGAGTTCCTCGCAGGCTCGACCCGCCTGAAGGCCGGGACGGCCCAGAAGCTCGTGCTCAACACGATCTCGACCATCTCGATGATCCGCCTCGGCAAGACCTACGGGAACCTCATGGTCGACGTCGTCGCGGCGAACGACAAGCTCGCCGAGCGCGTCCGGCGAATCGTCGCGGGCGCGGCGGGCACGTCGGAGACCGAAGCTGCGGCGGCGCTCGCCGAGTCCGACGGCGACGCTCGCGTCGCGATCGTCTCGCTTCGCGCCGGCATCGACGCGGCGACGGCACGAGAGCGGCTCGACGACTCCGGCCGAAGCATCGCCGATGCGCTCGAGGAGACGGAAGCGTGAGGCTCGGAGTCGAGGCCGCACTCGTCGACGGAACCCTCGTTCCCGGAGACGTCGAGGTCATCGGCGGACGCATCGCCGGATTCGGGCTCGCTTCGCCCAACGGCCGCGGGATCGCCGTGCCCGGCTTCGTCGACCTCCAGGTCAACGGCTTCGCGGGCGTCGACTTCCTCACCGCCGACACCGACGGCTACCGCCAGGCGGGTGAGGCGCTGCTCGAGACCGGCGTGACCGCCTACCTCCCCACGTTCATCACCTCCCCCGAAGCGCAGCTCCTCGCCGCCCTCCGCGAGGTGCCTGCCGAGTCGGACGGGCCCCGCATCCTTGGAGCACACCTCGAAGGGCCCTTCCTGTCGGCCCTCCGCCTCGGCATTCACCCAGCCGAGGCTCGCCGCAACCCCGACCTGGAGTTGCTCGAGCGCCTCCTCGAGGCGGGGCCCGTCCGGCTGGTCACGCTCGCCCCGGAGCTTCCGGGAGCGGCGAAGGTCATCGAGCACCTGCTGCGCCGCGAGATCGCGGTCTCGTGCGGCCACTCCGACGCCACCGCCGAGCAGGCGAACGCAGCCTTCGACCTCGGCGTCCGGAGCGTCACGCACCTCTTCAACGCCATGCGCCCGTTCCACCACCGCGATCCAGGGATCGTCGGCGCGGCACTCGCCCGGCCCGACGTGGTCGTCCAGCTCATCGTCGACTGGATCCACGTCGCGCCGATCACGGCGGCGATGGTCTGGCAGGCCGCGCAGGGACGCGTCGCGCTCGTCACCGACGCCGTCTCGGGTGCGGCACTGGAGACGGCGCGTACCGACTCGGGGAGCTCGATGTGGAGATCAAGGACGGCGTCGCGCGCGGGCCGACGGGCGCACTCGCGGGCAGCACGCTCACGATGATCGAGGCCGTTCGGAACCTGCACTCGCTGGGAGTGCCGCTCGAGGACGCGATCGGGGCCGCGACCGAGGTGCCGGCGCGCGTCCTGCGGCTGCCGTCCGCGGGGCGGATCGGGGTCGGCCTGCCCGCCGACGTCGTCGTCCTCACCGACGAGCTCGAGATCGAGCGAGTGCTCGTCGAGGGACGCGCGCGTGTCGTCGGCTGAGCTTCCGGCCGCCTGCGGCCGCCGGACCCGGATCGACGTTCCTCGCGGAGATCCGCGAACAGCCTGCCGCGCTTCTGCGCCTGCTCGAGGGAGACGACGACTTCGCCCACGTGGCAGCCGAGATCCGCACGCGAGGCGCGACGACGATCCGGATGGTCGGCCACGGCTCGTCCGACAACGCGGCGTCGTACGGCGTCTACGCGTTCGGGCTCCTGCCGCGCTGGACGGCGCTCCGCGACTCGATCTCGCTCACCGTCTACTACGGCGCCGAGCTGGACATGTCCGGCTGCACCGCGCTCGCGCTCTCGCAGTCGGGACGTACGCCGGACGTCGTCGAGTACGCGCGTCAGGCGCGAAGCGCCGCGGAGCGTACGTCGTGGCGTTCACGAACGACCCTGCCTCCGAGCTCGCGCGCGAGGCCGACGCCGTCCTCGAGCTCCGGGCCGGACCCGAGCGTGCGGTCGCGGCGACGAAGACGTACTCGAACCAGCTGGCTGCGCTCGGCCTCCTCGCCGCGCACGCCGCCGGCGAAGGGGCGACGCGTTCGCCGACGAGCTGCGAGCCGTCGCCGAGGTGATGCCCGAGCTCACGCGCACGCTCGAGGCGCGCATCGCCAACGTCGCACGTCCCGTTCGCCTACGCCGGCCGCATGTTCGTCGTCGGCCGCGGCGCCGAGTTCGCGACCGCGCGCGAGATCGCGCTGAAGCTCCTCGAGACGTGCCGCATCGCCGCCGAGCCGCTGACGGCGACGGATCTCGCGCACGGGCCGGTCGCCGCACTCGACTCGCTCTTCCCCGTATGGGCGATCGCCTCCGACGACGCCACGCTGCCCGCGGTCATCGAGGCCGTCGAGCGCGCGCACGAGGCCGGAGCGACCATCGTCGCGAGCGGCTCCGCGGCGGAGTCGATTCCCGGCGCGGACTACGTCCTGGCCGAGCCCGCGGACGCCCTCTCCGCTGCTCGCACCGCTTCTCTCGATCGTTCCCGGGCAGCTCTTCGCGTGGGCGCTCGCCCGCGCACGCGGGCTCGACCCCGACGCGCCGCGCGGCCTGTCCAAGGTCACGCTCGCGCGCAGCGCTAGGCGGCCTAGCGCGCCGACGGCTCGCGCGACTGCGGGAGACCTTGTCGAGGATCGCCTCGAGCAGACGCCCCGACGAGAGCACGTGCTCGCGCGCGAGGACGCGCGCGCCCTCCGGGCTGCGTGCGGCGATCGCGTCGCGGATCGCGCGGTGCTGGCGGTCGTTCTTCAGGTAGAGCTCGTCGAGGTCGGCCCCGGTCGCCCACACCGGCTTCACGAGGAACGTCCGCCGCGCCGCCTTCGCCATCCGCTCGATGAGCGGGACGTCGGCCGCGCGATAGATCACGTCGTGGAACGAGTGGTTGAGGTGGAGCCAGTCGCGCGCGATCTCGAGGTCCTGGCGGCCGTCGTGGCTCATCTCGACGAGTGCGCTGCGTCGCGCGGCTGGAAGCGGCGCTCGGCCCGCTCGAGCTCCGCGAGGTCGTCGTCGGTCATCTTCGGCGTCGCGATCTCGGTCGCGAGGCCCTCGAGCTCGGCGCGCACCATGAACGCCTCGCGGATCTCGTCGCGCGAGAGCATGCGGACGCGGACGCCGCGGTTCGGCTCGAAGGTGACGAGGCCGAGCGCCGCGAGACGCCGCAGCGCCTCGCGCACGGGCGTCCGGCTCACCTGGAACTGCTCGGAGAGGTGCTCCTGCCGCAGCGTGCTCCCCGGCGGGATCTCGCCGGAGACGATCGCCTCCTCGAGCGCGAGCGCGATGTCGTCGGCCTTCGTGCCGTCGGACATCAGGCGACCTCCAGCAGCCGCTCGTACGCGGTGAGCGTGAGGAAGTCGACGAACTCGTCGCCGAGCGCGACCTTCTCGAAGACCTCTCGGGCCTTGACGTGGACACGGCTCGTCGGGAAGCTCAGCCATGACCTCGGCGATCGTCTGCTCGACGTCCGCACGCTCGACTCGACCGTGGTGCACCCACTGCCAGACCTGCGAGCGCGAGATCTCCGCCGTCGCCGCGTCCTCCATGAGGTTGTCGATCGCGGCCGCGCCCACGCCTGAGAGCCAGGCCGCGATGTACCGGATCCCGACGGAGACATTCGTCCGCACGCCTGCGTCCGTGATCTCCCCGGGGGTCGCGGCGACGTCGAGGATGTCCGCAGCCGTCACCGAGACGTCCTCGCGCAGGCGGTCGAGCTGGTTCGGCCGCTCGCCGAGAATCGCGTCGAACTCGGCCATTGCGACCGGGACGAGGTCCGGGTGCGCAACCCAGGTCCCGTCGAAACCGTCACGCGACTCGCGCTCCTTGTCCTCGGGCACGCGCGCGAGCGCGATCTCGGTCACCTCGGGATCGCGCCGGCTCGGGATGAACGCGGCCATCCCGCCGATCGCGTGTGCGCCGCGCCCGTGGCACGTCCGCACGAGGAGCTCCGTGTACGAGCGCATGAACGGGACCGTCATCGTCACCTGCACGCGGTCGGGCAGGACGAAGTCGTCCCGCGCGTGGAACTTCTTGATCACGGAGAAGATGTAGTCCCAGCGCCCCGCGTTGAGCCCGGCCGAGTGGTCGCGCAGCTCGTAGAGGATCTCGTCCATCTCGAACGCCGCGAGGATCGTCTCGATGAGGACCGTGGCCTTGATCGTCCCGCGCGGAAGCCCGAGGCGATCCTGCGCGAAGCAGAAGACGTCGTTCCAGAGACGTGCCTCGACGTGGCTCTCGAGCTTCGGGAGGTAGAAGTACGGGCCCGAGCCGCGCTCGAGCAGGCGCTCGGCGTTTCGCGTGAGGTACACGCCGAAGTCGAAGAGCCCGGCCGAGACGGGCTCGCCGTCGATCTCGACGTTCCGCTCGACGAGATGCCAGCCACGTGGTCGGACGAGGAGCGTCGCCACCTCGTCGTTCGAAGCTCGTATCGCTTCTCGCCCTGCTCGAGCGAGATCGTGCGCTCGATCGCGTCCGTCAGGTTCTGCTGACCGCCGACGACGTTCTCCCACGTCGGAGAGTTCGCGTCCTCGAAGTCCGCCATGTAGATCCGCGCGCCCGAGTTGAACGCGTTGATGACCATCTTCCGGTCGCCGGCCGGGCCCGTGATCTCGACGCGGCGGTCCTGCAGGTCGGCGGGGGTCGGCGCGACGCGCCAGTCGCCTTCGCGCACGCCGCGAGTCGACTCGAGGAAGTCCGGGAGCTCGCCCGCCGCGATTCGCTCCTGACGCTCGACGCGCGCCGCAAGAAGCTCCTCACGCCGTCCGCCGAACTCGCGTTGCAGCGCGACGACGAGGTCGAGCGCCTCCGGAGTGAGGACGCCCGCCTCGTCGGGAGCGAGGACGATCGCGTCGGCCGATGGTGCTCACGCTACAGGGGCCGCCTCGAACTGCGCCTCCTCGGTCGAGCCCTTGAGCGCGAGCGTCGAGCTCTCGCCGCCGGTCACCGCCTCGAGCACGGCGTCGAAGTAGCCCGCGCCGACCTCGCGCTGGTGCCGCGTCGCCGTGTAGCCGAACTCCTCGTTCGCGAACTCCGCCTCCTGGAGCTGGACGTAGGCGCTCATGCCGTCGGCTGCGTAGCCTCGCGCGAGCTCGAACATCGAGTTGCAGACCGCGTGGAAGCCGGCGAGCGTCACGAACTGGAACCTGTAACCCATCGCCGCCAGCTCGCGCTGGAAGGACGCGATCGTCCGGTCGTCGAGATGCTTCCGCCAGTTGAACGACGGCGAGCAGTTGTAGGCGAGGAGCTTCCCCGGGAACTGCGCGTGCACGGCGTCCGCGAACTGCGCCGCCTCGTCGAGGTCGGGGGTCGAGGTCTCGCACCAGAGAACGTCGGCGTACGGTGCGTACGCGAGCGCGCGTGCGATCGGCGCCTCGAGCCCGGCCGGATGCGGAAGAAGCCCTCGGGCGTGCGCTCACCGGTCGTGAACTCGCGGTCGCGGTCGTCGACGTCGCTCGTGAGGAGCGTCGCCGAGAGGGCGTCGGTGCGCGCGACGAGCACGGTCGGCACGTCGAGAACGTCGGCGGCGAGGCGTGCGGAGACGAGCGTCCGGACGAACTGGCTCGTCGGCACGAGCACCTTCCCGCCGAGATGGCCGCACTTCTTCTCGGACGACAGCTGGTCCTCGAAGTGGACGCCCGCGGCGCCGGCCTCGATGAACGCCTTCATGAGCTCGAACGCATTCAGCGGGCCGCCGAAGCCGGCCTCGGCGTCGGCGACGATCGGCGCGAGCCAGTACGTGCCGTTCGTGCCCTCGGCCGAATCGATCTGATCGGCGCGGAGAAGGGCGCTGTTGATGCGCTTCACGAGCGCCGGCGCGCTGTTCGCCGGATACAGGCTCTGGTCGGGGTACGTCTGGCCCGCGAGGTTCGCGTCGGCGGCGACCTGCCAGCCGGAGAGGTAGATCGCCTTCAGGCCCGCCTTCACCATCTGCACGGCCTGCGCGCCGGTCAGCGCACCGAGAGCGGCCACGTACTCCTCGGAGTGCAGGAGCTGCCACAGCCGCTCGGCGCCGAGCCGCGCGAGCGTGTGCTCGATGCGGAACCGACCCGCGGATCCGCTCGACGTCGTCCTGCGAGTACGGCCGCTCGACCCCGTCCCAGCGCCCGTTCGACTCGCCCTGTCCCAGCTGAATGCCTCCCCTAGCTCGGAATTGTGTGCACCGGAGTGCCTGATTGGATCCTAAGAGAGCAGACTGAATGGCGTCAATGCCAAGATTTCGGCCTTATTGGATCCAAACATGATCCTGATTGGATCCCGCAGGTTCTCACTCGGGAGGTCGTGCGAGGTGTCTTCGGGATGCTGAAGAAGGCCTCTAGACTGGCCTCGTGATCCTCACCGCCTTCCTGGTCGGACTCGTGCTCTCGCTCGTCGGCATCGTTCGTCGTCGTCGTCCGCGGCATCGCGCTCTGGCGTCAGGGCAAGCGCACCGAGCCGCGCGATCACGGGCGAGCTCGCGCTCTTCGAGGAGCGCGCGGCCCGCACGGAGCAACTCCTCGCCGACGCCGAGCGGGCGAGCCAGGATCTGCAGGCCGCGACCGAGCGACTCCGCGTGTCGCGGGCGCGGCTCCAGGTGCTCCTGGGATCGCTCGAGGGCGCACAGCGGCGCACGCGCTGGCTGCGTGCGTTCCTCCCCGACCCGATGACGCGCGTCGCAGCGGTCGACCTCGGGACGAACTCGACCCGGCTCCTCGTCGCGGACGTCGACGGCGATGAGCTCGAAGAGATCACGCGGCGGCTGACGATCACGCGGCTCGGCGAGGGGGTCGACGAGCGGCGACGCCTCCTCCCCGTCGCCGATCGCACGCGTGCGGAACTGCCTCGCGGAGTACCGGCAGGAGCTCGAGTCGCTCGGCGCGGAGCGAACGCTGTGCATCGCCACGAGCTCGGTCCGCGACGCCGAGAACGGCGAGGCATTCCTCGGCGAGATCGAGTGGAGCTACGGCTTCACGACGCGCCTGCTCTCGGGCGCGGAGGAGGCCGCGATGATGATCCGCGGCGTCACTGCCGGCCGGCCACCGCTCGACGACGTGCTCGTCGTCGACATCGGCGGCGGCTCGACCGAGCTCGTCGTCGCAGCCGGAGGAGAGGTCGCCTTCGCGACGAGCCTCGACGTCGGATCCGTGCGCATCACCGAGCGCTTCCTCGGCAGCGACCCGCCGACACGGCCCGAGCTCGCGGCCGCCGGCGCGTACATCCGCTCGCTGCTCCCCGGGCTCGAGGCGGGGAGTGCAATCGGGGTCGCGGGCACGATCACGACCGTCGCAGCACTCGACCTGGGCGGCGATGCGTACGACCCTGCTCGCACGCACGGCCACCGACTGTCGCTTGCATCCGTCGAAGCGCAGCTCGAGCGGCTCGCCGCGATGACGACGGAGCAGCGGCTCGCTGTTCCGGGACTCGAGCCTGGCCGCGCACCGGTCATCGTCGCCGGGATCGTCGATCCTGCGCGAGGTGCATGAGCACCTACGGGCTCGAAGAGATCGAGATCTCCGAGCGCGACGTCCTCCACGGGGCCGCCTTCGCGGCGGCCGAGCTGCCCGAGCGCGAGGAGGGTGCCGCACCTCCGGGTGCCTACACGTGCTGCTGAGCGACTAGGCGGCTCGCGCGAGGACCGGACGGGCGCCGAGCCCGGCGAAGATCGCGTCCGCCTCGCGGGCAGCGTCTCGGTCGCCACAGCGGCCAAGCCCGAGCAGGGCGTACGCCTGCTCGACCACGCTCCCCCACTCGCTCCACCGACCGGCGGCCTCGCGGTACCAGCGGGCGGCCCCCACGACGTCGCCGCGTAGCTCCGTCAGGACCGCGTGGGCGGTCGCGTACGAGCAAGGATCCCACCCGGCGCCCGAGCCCGGGTCTCCGAGGAACGCCTCGCCGAGATCGGGCCGTCCGAGCGAGACGGCGACCCGCAGCGGCTCGACTCGACAGAACGTCCGCCAGGCGGGCTGGTCGCGCGTGATCGAGCTCGAGCTGCTCCAGCTTCAGCACCGCGGCGTCCACGTCGCCCGCCGCCGAGGCGACGAGCGCCGCCATGGAGAGGCCTGGAACGAGGACCTGGGGATCGCCGCTTCGCTCTGCGCCGGCCATGAGCGCCGCGGCCTGTTCCCGTGCGACCTCGAGGTCGCCGCGATGGAGGCCGATTCCTGCAAGCGGCAGACGCGCAAAGACCGAGAGCGGGCCCGCTCGGGCTCTCGAGGTCCCAGGCAAGCACCTCGGCGGCCTCGACGAGCGCGGCGTCCCACTCGCCCCCGTGGTAGAGATGTCGGAGGCGCTCGCCGCGCTGCCACATCACGCCAGCTGCCAGACCACGTTCGGAGGAGAACGCCATCGCCTGCTCCAATGTCTCGCGGGCCTGGCCGAGCCCGATGTAAAACGACTCCGAGTCGGCGAGGTTGTTCATCGAGATGGCCGTATCGCGCCCGAGCCCGAGTCGCAGGCCGAGGTCGCATGCCGCGCGCAAGTCGTCGACGCAGCGCGGGTCGCCCGCGTAGCCGCGAACCGCTGCGCGCGCCTGCAGGAGCGTCACGACGTTCTCGACGCCGAGCTCGTCGGCCAACCGAAGACCCGGGTCGAGAAACCCTTCGGCATCGGCATAGCGTCCTGCGATCGCCGCCGTGAGCGCGGCCGAGCCGTAGGCACGGACGAGCTCCGGTCCCGGATGGGAGAGAGGACCTCGACCGCCCGCAGCGCCACCTCGCGCGTCCGCTCCGTCTCGCCCAGTGCCCACGTCGCGGACTGGAGACGCTCGAGGGCGCTGCCGGCCGCCACCGCGTCCGTCTCGAGTAGGACCGGGATCGCCTCGTCGTAGGCTGCGATCGCCTCGAGGCACCTCGCCACGGGAGGTCAGCACGTAGCCGAGCTTCGCGAGCGCCGCCGCGCGCTCGGCGCGGCGGTCGCCCGCCACATTCACCGCGCGACGGAAGTACCTCTCCGCGCCGTCCATGTCGAGGCTGCGCCGCGCGATCTCCCGCGAGCAAACAGCGCACCGGACGCAGACGCTCCTCGACCTCGCCATCCGAGCCGCCCCCGCGGCACGCGCAGCTCGAACGCCTCCGAGTAGTGGTGGACGAGGATCCCGGCGTGATCCTCGAGCCGCTCGCCGGCGATCTGCTCGACCCAGCTCGGCGGCTGCGACGTGCTTCTCGGCCGCGGACGCACGTGGGATCTGCTGGTAGGCGACGTCGCGGACGAGCGCGTGCCAGAACGAGAACTCCTCCTCGTCGTCGATCGACGAGACACGAACGGGCCGGACGAACTCGCGCCGGACGAGCTCGTTGAGGTCGCGACGCACGTCGTCGCGGTCACGGTCCGCCGACCGCCGCGACGGAGCCCGTCCAGAACACGCGGCCGAGCACGGAGGCGTCGTGCAGAAGCGCCTTGAGCTCCGGTCGAAGCGTGTCGAGCCGCGCGGCGACGAGCGCCTGCACGGTCTCCGGGACAGCGAGGTCGTCGATGGCGTCGTGCTCGGCGAGCATGCGGGCGAACTGCTCGGCGTAGAGCGGATTCCCGCCGGCGCGCTCGAGCAGCAAGGTCTGCGTCTCGGCCGGCAGCACGCTTCGCTCGAGGAGCGATCTGGAGCGAGCCGCGCCGCCTCCTCGTCGAGACAGCGGCGAGAGCGAGATCGTCGTCGCGTTGCGCTTGCCGCCACCCCACGCCGGCCGCGCTCGAAGAGCTCGGGGCGAGCGGTGCACAAGAGGAACGAGCGGCACCGGTGCTGCTCCAGTCGAGCAGGTGCTCGACGAACGTCGAGCAGCGCGTCGTCCGCCCAGTGCAGGTCCTCGATGACGAGGACGGACGGCCGCTGGGCCGCCATCGCCTCGAGAAAGCGCCGCCAGGCGGTGAACGACTCCTCCCGGCTCGCCGCCGGCACCGTCGCTCTCGCGCGCCGACGAGCGGTGCGAGGCGCGCTTCGATCCACGCTCGCGTCGGACTCGCTGCCGAGAAGAGCGCCCTCGACGGCTCGGCGAGCTTGCGACGGCAGCGACCGGCGTCGTCGGACTCGAGGATCCCGGCCTCGGCCTTCACGATCTCGCCCGAGCGCCCAGAACGTGATCCCCTCGCCGTACGGCAGACAGCGACCGTGGCGCCAGCGTGACGAGATCGGGCCGCTCGTCGAGCGTCGAGCGGAACTCCGTGACGAGCCGGCTCTTGCCGATGCCCGGCTCGCCGACGACGGTCACGAGCTGCACCGACGGACTCCCGCTCGGCGCGCGAGGAACGTCTCCGAGCAGGAGCGTCGCTCGTGCTCGCGCCCGACGAACGGCGTCTGCGTCGCAGCCTCCGGCTGCGCCGAACGCGGCTGCGCGCCTCGGTGGCGCGCCAGACCGGATCGGCTCCGGCCTTTCCCTTCGCCGCGACCGGCTCGACGTGACTCACGTACACGATCGCGCGCTCCGTCGAGCGCATCGTCGTCTCGTCGACGATCACCCCGCCGACGGGCGCGGCCGACTGCAGCCGCGCCGCGGTGTTCACGACGTCGCCGGTCACGATCCCCTCGCCGCGCTCCGGCCGCGCGCCGAGCGCGACGACCGCCTCCCCGGTCGTCACGGCCGCTCGCACCGCGATCTCGAGTCCTTCGTCGCGGAGCTCCTCGATCGTCTCGAGGATCCGGAGCGCCGCCCGCACGGCGCGCTCGGCGTCGTCCTCGTGCGCGACGGGGGCGCCGAACACGGCCATGACGGCGTCGCCGATGAACTTCTCCACCGTCCCGCCGAAGCGCTCGATGTCGGCCTTCACGCGCTCGTGGTACGGGCGCAGCGTCGCGCGGACGTCCTCGGGGTCGGCGCGATCGGAGCGACTCGTGAAGCCGACGAGGTCGACGAAGAGCACCGAGACGACCTTCCGCTCCTCGCCGGCCGGGGCCTCGTCGCGAGCGCCTCCCGCAGGCCAGGCAGAAGCGTGCGCGCTCGGGGTTCTCCTCGCCGCATGACGGGCAGACGATCACGCGAGGGATCTTCGCAGCGGGCCGCGTGGGCGTCTACGCGGCCGGCGGGAGCGGCTCGTCCTCGTCCTCGGCGAGCCGCCGCTGCAGCACGCTGCGCGAGAGCACGCCGACGAGCCGGTGGTGCTCGTCGACGACGGGGACGCGCTCGGCGTCCTCGGTCTCCAGGAAGCGGAACGCCTCCTCGAGCGGGACGTCCGGGCCGATCGTGAAGTGCGGCGCCTCGGCGATCGCGCGGAGCTGCGTCTCCCGTCGGGTCGAGCCCGTGCGCGATCACCTCGCGGACGAGCGTCTTGCGCGTCACGACGCCGACGAGCCGCTCGTCGTCGGTCACGTAGACGGCGCGCACCTCCGGCCGCTGCAGGAGCTCCCCGGCGGCCTGCGCGGACGCGTCGGCCGGGAGCTGGCCCGGGGTGCGAGACCATCGCGTCGCGGACGGTGTTCATGGACTCATCACGGGAAGATTCCCCGCGCCTGGAGCGCGTCCGACACCTCGCGGATCCCGGCGACGAGCGCGCCTGTGCGCAGCGTCACGTCCCGGTCCTCCGCGAGATCCCAGACGCGATCGAACGCATTCGACAGCTTCTCGGCGAGCTTCGCCCGGATCTCGTCGCGCGTCCAGAAGAGACGGCCGAGGTCCTGGACCCACTCGAAGTACGAGACGGTGACGCCGCCGGCGTTCGTCAGGACGTCCGGGAGCACCGGGATGCCGCGCTCCCAGAGGATCTCGTCCGCCTCGAGCGAGGTCGGCCCGTTCGCGCCCTCGGCGATCATGCGCGCGCGAACGCGCGGCGCGTTGTCGCCCGTGATCTGATCCTCGCGGGCCGCGAGCACGAGGATGTCGCACTCGAGCTCGAGCAGCTCCTCGTTCGTGAGCCGATCGCCCGCCGTCGCAGCCCTCGAGCGAGCCGTGCTCGCGCACGTAGGCGTGGAGCGCCGCGACGTCGAGCCCGGCTGCGGAGTGGAGGCCGCCGGAGACGTCCGAGACGGCGATCGACCGTCGCTCCGAGCGCATGCGAGCTCCGAGGCGGCGACACCGCCGACGTTCCCGAAGCCCTGCACGACGCAGCGCTGGTCGGCGAGCGTCCATCCGAGCCGATCGCACGCGCGCGCGATCGACCATCACGACCCCGGCGCCGGTCGCCTCCTGGCGGAACACGGAGCCGCCGATCGAGATCGGCTTCCCGGTGACGATCTCCGGCACCGCGTAGCCGCTGCTGCATCGAGTACGTGTCCATCATCCATGCCATCGTCTGCTCGTTCGTGGCCATGTCCGGCGCAGGGATGTCCTCCTTCGGGCCGATGATCGGCAGGAGCTCCGAGGTGAAGCGGCGCGTCAGCCGCTCGAGCTCGCCGAGCGACAGGGCTCGCGGGTCGCAGCGAACACCACCCTTCGCGCCGCCGTACGGAAGGCGCAGGAGCGAGCACTTCCACGTCATCCACATCGCGAGCGCCGCGCACTCGCCGAGCGTCACTCCCGGGGTCGTAGCGGATGCCGCCCTTCGTCGGCCCCGTGATGCTCGAGTGCTGGACGCGGTAGCCGGGGAAGACGACGCGCCGCCCGTTGTCCATCCGCACCGGGATCGAGACGATCGTCGAGCGCTCGGGAAAGCGGAGGCGCTCCGCGACGTCGTCCGGAATGCTCCGCGACCGGGACTGCCTGGTCGAACTGGGCGACCGCCATGCGGTAGAGCGGCGTATCCCACTCGAGCTGGGCATGGGCAAGCGCGTCCGGCGGGCTCGCCACGGCCGGCCGAGTCTAGCTGGCCGTCTGCAGCGCCCAGGCGTCCGGGGAACCGGAGGTGCCGGGGGCGGGACTCGAACCCGCACGCCCCCTGAGGGACACCCGCTTTTAAGGCGGGCGCGTCTCACCCGTTCCGCCACCCCGGCGCCACGAGTGTACGCCGACGTGTGTTACGTGCCTCCGGGCTGCAGGAGGTCGAGGCTCTCGCCCTCGGGGCCTCGCCCGCGATACGCGGCGAGGAACGCCTCGAACGCCTTCTTGTCGACCGCAGTGCACTTCGCGAGATGGCCCGTTCCGACGAGCTGGCTACCAGGAGCCTTGGACGTCCAGGCGCCGAGCGCGATCTTGTCGCCGAGCTCCGGCAGCGGGGCGACGACGAGACCGCGTGGATCGCGGTTGTAGATCTCGCGCAGCTTCTCGGCCGTGTCGGCAGGCGTCTTCGACCCGTAGAGCATGAAGGCGGCTCCGTGCTCGAGCCCGTGCAGGATGCGGGCCAGCTCGACCGGATCCGTGTAGTAGCCGTACACCGCGGGCGTCACGTAGTGCGGCCCGGACGTCGGCGGGAAGGAGTTCCACTCCTTCGGTCGGGCCGCCGGATTCGTTCAGGTGCTCGCGAGAGACCCCCTTGTAGTCCTTGAACGTGCAGCCGGCGGCCTCGAGCTTCGCGCGTGCCTTCTCCTCAGCCTTGGCGGAATCGCCGCCTCCGATGAACCCGAGCGCCCCGGCCATCGCGACAAACCCGAGCACGACACCGACGACGGCCGCGGCAACGACCATGAGCCGTCGGCGGTTGTCGCTCCGTGCGGGAGTCGACGACCGCTGCTTCGGCGCCTTGACGCGGGGCTTGTCGGCCATGTCCGCGGGCGAGGGTAGCAGCGGCCCCTGTTCAGCCCCGGTTGCGTAAGACGTGCCGTCCGGCGACCGGACTACCGTGCATCGGCTCGATGGTCATCGTTGCGCTCCTCATCGGTCTCGCGTCGGCGCGTTCGCCGTCCTTGTCGCCGTCCGCCCGGCTCTCGTCGAGCGCCGGCGGCGAGTGCAGCAGGTCATCGAGCTCGAACGCGCGCTCGCCGCGAGCGGAGGCCGAGCTCGACGGTGGAGCGGGACTCGCGCGACGAGCGGCTCGCAGGCGGCGATGAAGTCGCCCTCTCGACGGAGGCGCTCGACGCGAACAGCGCGCGCTTCCTCGAGCTGGCCGAGACGCATCTCTCGGGCCACGGTGCGAGCCCCTGAAGGACTCGCTCGAGCGCATGGACCAGCAGCTCCAGAGCGTCGAGCGGGTGCGGCAGGAGTCGTACGGCGAGCTCACCGAGGGCGTCCGGCAGCTCCGCGCCGACCAGGAGAAGCTGCGTACCGAGACCGGCAACCTCGTGACTGCGCTGCGGCACTCCTCACGTCCGCGGTCGCTGGGGCGAGATCCAGCTCCGCCGGGTCGATCGAGATGGCCGGGCATGGTCGCGCACTGCGACTTCGCCGAGCAGCACACGACGTCGGACGCCGACGGCAACGTCCTGCGCCCCGACGTCGTCGTGCAGCTCCCGGGTGACAAGCACGTCGTCATCGACTCGAAGGTGCCCCTCGTCGCGTACCTCGACGCATTCCGCGAGGACATCTCGGACGACGAGCGGCGCGCGTTCCTCGCCGACCACGCTCGACACGTCCGCGATCACATCCAGCGCCTCGGGCAGAAGGCGTACTGGCGCCAGCTCGCCGACGACCCCGGAGTTCGTGGTGATGTTCCTCCCGGACGAGACCTTCCTCCGGGCGGCGCTCGAGCAGGACGCGTCGCTCGTGGAGGTCGCCGTGTCGAACAACGTGATCCCCGCATCGCCGACCAACCTGATCGGGCTCCTCCGCGCCGTCCACTACGGATGGCAGCAGGAGACGATCGCGGAGAGCGCGCGGGAAGTGTCGGAGCTCGGACGAGAGCTCTACAAGCGCCTCTCGACGATGGGCGCGCACTTCTCACGGCTCGGAAAGTCGCTCGACGGAGCCGTGAAGGCGTACAACGAGACGGTCGGCTCGCTCGAGCGTCAGGTGCTCGTTCAGGCACGTCGCTTCGAACAGCACGGGATCTCGGGCGTCGAGCCCCCCGAGCTCCAGCCGATCGAGCGTCAGACCCGCGCACTCGCCGCGGCGGAGCTCGTGGACACAACGCAGCCAACGCTCGAAGCCGTCTCGACCGGCGCCGACGCCGCGTGACGGGAACATCGATCGCCATCGATACGTTCTTCCTCGCGGAGCAGCCCGGAGTGCGGGCTAGGCTTTTGTAAGGAGGCTCTGTGAGCGACGTCCGTGACGTGATCATCATTGGAGGAGGGCCCGCGGGATACACGGCCGCCCTGTACACGGCTCGTGCGAACCTGCAGCCGCTGGTGATCGAGGGCTTCAACTGGGGCGGGCAGCTCATGATCACGAGCGACGTCGAGAACTATCCGGGCTACGCGGACGGCGTGCTCGGGCCGACGATGATGGCCGACTTCCGCCGCCAGGCCGAGCGGTTCGGTGCGGAGTTCGTGACGGACGACGTGACCCGCGTGGACTTCTCGGAGCGCCCGTTCCGGGTGTACGTCGGCGACGACGAGCATCGCGCCGACGCCGTGATCGTCGCGACGGGCGCGAGCGCACGCCAGCTCGGGCTGCCCTCGGAGCAGACGCTCCAGGGCCGCGGCGTCTCCTACTGTGCGACGTGCGACGGGGCGTTCTTCCGGGACAAGACGGTCGTCGTCGTCGGCGGCGGCGACTCCGCGATGGAGGAGGCGACGTTCCTCACGCGCTTCGCGAGCAACGTCGTGATCGTCCACCGCCGCGACGAGTTCAGGGCGTCACCGATCATGGTCGACCGGGCCGAGGAGAACGAGAAGATCGACTTCGTTCTGAACGCCGTCGTCGACGAGGTGCTCGGCGAAGGCAACGGTCACGTCACCGGTCTCCGCCTCCGGGACGTGGTCACCGGCGAGACGACGGAGATCGCGGCGGACGGGCTCTTCGTCGCGGTCGGGCACGATCCGACGACGTCGCTCTTCCTCGACTGGCTCGACCACGACGAGGCCGGCTACCTCGTCACCGAGCCACGCTCGACGCGAACGAACATCCCTGGCGTGTTCGCCGCCGGCGACGTCCAGGACCACACGTACCGCCAGGCCGTCACCGCCGCCGGTTCGGGGACGATGGCGGCCCTCGACGCACAGCGGTGGCTCGAGGAGCAGCGGCACCGCCCCGAGCTGGCAGCCGCGTCGGCCTGACCGACTCCTCCGACCGCACCCGTCGTTACCCTCGCGCGGTGTGAGCGCACGCTGGCTCGACCTCGTCGATCCGACCCGCGCAGAGGTGGACGCGGTGCTCCCGGTCGGGGTCGACCCGGACGTGATCGAACAGCTCGCCGATCCGGTGAATGCGCTGCGCGAGGCACAGCCACTCCTGGAAGACCACGGCTCGTACATCTTTGGCGTCCTCGTGCCGGTACTCACGGACAACGACGAGCAGACGCCACAGGAGATCTACTTCGTCGCGACTCCCGACCGGCTGATCACGGTGAGGAAGTCCACGCCCAACGGTGCCAGCTTCGACGTCGGGGCGCTACATGCCGCCGACGAGTCGGGCAGCTCCGTCGGCGTGCTCATCCATCGGCTCGTCGATCAGGTCGCCGACAGCTACCTCGATCTGCTCGACGTGATCTACGGGGAGATCGACGACCTCGAGGATCAGATCGACGACCTGCGGCCGGCCGGCGTACGGCTCCGTCTCGCCGAGCTGAGGCACGGCCTCATGCGCCGGCGTCGCACCGTCTCGGCAACGCGCGTGGCAGCCCACCGGATTGCCGACGGCCGGGTCGAAGTCGGCGATCACGCGCTCTTTCCGCCCGAGGTCGAGCGGCTCTTCGCCGACACATACGACACGCTCGTTCGCGTCACGGAGGAGCTCGACATCGCGCGCGACCTGCTCTCGGGCGTGCGCGATCACATGCAGTCGAAGATCGCGGAGAACCAGAACGAGGTCGGAAAGAAGCTGACGGTCATCGCGTCACTCGTCCTCGTGCCGTCGCTCATCGTCGGCTACTACGGTCAGAACTTCGAGCCGGCGTTCGACGAGCCCTTCTGGAACCTCGGCGTCTCGACCGGACTCATCCTCGGAACCACGATGGTCCAGCTGGCCCTCTACCGCTGGCGCCGCTGGATCTGACTCTCTACGCGGGAGCGCCCTCCGGCACGACGCCGAGCTGCTGCATCATCGTCATCGAGTCGAAGACGCCCCAGTGCTCGTGCGCGAGGCCATCGTCCCCGAAGCGGATGATGTCGACGAACTGCACGTCGATGCTCTTCTCGGTGGGAGAGATCCCCATGAAGTCGCCGCGATGCGTGCCCGTGGCGCGCGCCCGGGCCACGACCTTGTGGCCGCTCGCGATGACGTCCTCGGGATTCATGCGCAGGTCGGGGAACGCCGCGCGGTACATCCGGAAGAACGTCTTGACCCCCTCCTTGCCGGGCTCGAGGCCGGGAAGCTCTTCGTGCTCGACGAAGTCGTCGGCGAGCAGCGCGCCGAAGCCATCGATGTCGCCCGCGTTGATCAGGTCGTACGCCTGCCGCATCGTGGCCGTGTGATCCATCGTTGCCTCCTCTGGCGTTGACGTCACGATCATAGGTCAGTCGGGGAGCCGACTCGCCGGGCACAGATCCTCGAGCACGCACTCCTCGCAGAGCGGACGCCGCGCGTCGCAGACGCGGCGCCCGTGCCAGATAAGGAGATGAGGAAACCGGGCCCAGTCCGCACGCGGAACGACCCTCTGGAGGTCACGCTCGATCTTCACGGGATCGTCGTTCCGGGTAAGACCAAGACGCTGCGAGAGCCGGCGGACATGCGTGTCGACGACGATCCCCTGCGCGTGGCCGAGCTCCGCTGCCACGACGTTCGCGGTCTTCCGCGCGACGCCGGGCAGCCGCACCAGTTCATCCAGCCTTCGAGGCACCTCGCCGCCGTACTCATCGATCAGCATGCGCATCGTTCCGCGGATCGCCTTCGCCTTCTGCCGGAAGAACCCAGTCGCATAGATGTCTTGCTCGAGCTCCTCGACCGGAACGGAGAGGTAGTCCTCCGGCTTTCGATACTTGCCGAAGAGCGCAGGCGTCACCCTGTTCACGTTGACGTCCGTCGTCTGCGCCGAGAGCATCACCGAGACGAGCAGCTCGAGGTCGCTGCGGAAGCGCAGCGCGATCTCGGCGTCTGCGTGCTCGGAGGCGAGGCGTTCGATGATCGGCCCGATCCGCTCGCGCCGTCGGCCGCGTCCGCGGCGTGCCTCCCGGACGTAGCTACGCGCCACGAAGCGACTCGAAGAACTCCGTCGTCGTCACGGAGTCCGGCGGCTCCAGGATCTGCTCGAGGAGCTTCTCGTCCACCGGTGCGCCCATCACCTCGACCGCAGCCACGGCTGCGTCGACGTCGTACTCGGTTCGGCGGAAGTCGACGTCCGGTCCGAGCAGGGCCCAGTACGCCCCTCTCGCACCTTCGTACGGCATACCGACACTGCCGGGATTCACGATGCGTAGACCGCTCGAAAGTTCGAGGTCGTACTGCATGTGGGTATGGCCGCAGACGACGACCTCGGTGTCGACGCCCTCGAAGAGGGCTCGGAGCTCATCGTCGGGAGTGATCCGCGTGTAGATCGGGTCCTCGCTCGTCGGCGTCGAGTGGCAGACCAGCACCCTTCCCAGACCTTCGACCGCCAGATCGAGCGTCAGCGGCCAGTCTCGAGAGACAGCGAGCCTTCGCTCCCCGAGGCGGTCGGCGCTCCACGCCGCGAGCGGCCCGTACCTGTCACTCCGCTCGATGACCTCGCGATCGGCGTTCCCGCGGACGTGTCTTACGTGTCGCGCCTCGAGGGCGTCGAACACCTCGGCGGGCCACGGTCCCGAGATCGTGTCCCCGGCGACGACGATATCGTCGATGCCCTCGCCGTCGATCTCCACGAGCACGGACTCGAGCGCGGGCAGGTTGCCGTGAATGTCGCTGATCACCGCGACGCGCACGGCGCGAGGCTACCGGGCGAGGCCGAGCGCAGGCCCCGCGCAGAGGAGACCGAGCGCCGGGCAGTCAGCGCACACGAACTCACTCGGCGTCGGCCGGAAGTGCCCCTCGCGAATACGCGCGATTGCCGTCGAAAGCTCCGCCTCGAGCGTCGAGACGTCGTTTCGCGTGAACGTCCTCGACACGACGTCGCTCGGCCGCTCGAGGAACTGGTACGCCACCTCGACCTCGTCCGCCCCCGCACGCAGACATACGAGTGCGTAGACGAGGCGCTGAAGGACGTACTCGGACTCGATGATCTCCGAAGGTTCCCGACCCTCCAGGGCGTTCGACTTGTAGTCGACGACGAGCGCGCGCTCGCCGTCCTGCCAGAGCACGTCCAGCCGCCCGCGAATGACGACGTCGTCGTGCTCGAATGTGAACGGGCGCTCGGGTTGGGCCCCCTGCAGCCCGGCGACACGGCGAGCGAGCTCCGAGCGGCAGTACGCATCGACGAGCTCCGCGATGCGGGCGAGCTCGTTCTGCGAGACCAGCGGATACCACGTGCGGACTGTGACGTCGAGCTCCTCGCGAAGAGGCGCGGCGGGTTTGTCGAGGGCTACGTGCTCGAGGAGCCGATGGACCGCATCGCCGATCTGCGTCGCTGCGAGGCCCGCCTTAGCTTCGCTCGGTGGCGGCGGCTCGCGCGGCGGAAGGCCGAGGACGCGCTCGGCGTAGTAGCGGTACGAGCAGCGCTCGAACAGCGCGAGTGCGCTGTACGAGAGCCGCCGGACATCGTGCACCGGGGGAGCCGGCACGTCTGCGAGCGAGGGGAGCTCGATCCCGAGCCTGGGACGCCCGACCGGCACCTCGTCGAAGAGAGCGAGCTGGAGAATGTCCTCCATGGCGGCGAGCTCCTGTTGGGCCGCGCCATTGCCGGCGGGACCGGGCGTGTAGCGGTTGACCGTCACGACGAAGCGCGCTTCGTCACGGTCGAGCTCGATCGGCGAGTCGCCGGCGTCAACGATGACGTCCGCGGCATCGAGCCGTTCGAGTACCCAGCCGATCGGCGTCGTGCGATCGGCCGTCCGGCTCGCGTCGATCGCGCCCGAGACGATGAGACGGTCGATCGCCCGGGTCATCGCGACGTAGTAGAGGCGGAGGCGTTCGGCACGCTCCTGGTCGCGCTCGGCTTCACGTACCTCCTCGAACGCGAAGACCGGCTGCGGCTCACCGCGCGTCGGATGCACCATCCGGAAGCCGAAGCGGCCGTCGGAGAGCGCGACGATCTCGTCCGGACCACGTGGCCCCCCCACATCACGCCCAGCGTCCGCCACGATGACGACCTTGAACTCGAGCCCCTTGGCCGCGTGGATCGTGAGCAGGCGGATGGCGCCTCCTCCCTCCTCCTCGGCAACTGCCTCGAGCTCCCTCGCCCCGAGCGCATCCTGCTCGCGGACGAAGCGGACGAAGCCGGCGAGGTCCGTGCCGCGGACGGCCTCGTAGTCGCGGGCCAAACGCCCGAGCTTGCGCATGTTCGCGAAGCGACGACCTCCGTCCCAGCGCGCGAGGACGGCGAGGTCGTAGTCGTGCTCGGTGACGATCCGCTCGCAGAGCGCCTCGAGCCCGATCCGTGCCGACGAGCGCACGAGGCGCTCGTAGCGCTGGAGGAATGCGCGTAGGAGGCGCTCGTCGCGTTCTGCGAGCTGCTCGGGCAACGTGCGCTCGAGCGCCGTGAACAACGGCCGTCGCGGAGCGTCACGGCGAATCAGCACGAGAGCGTCGTTCGAGACGCCCACGAACGGAGATGCCAGGACCGTGGCGAGCGCGACGTCGTCGTAGCGGTTGTGCAGAAGGCGCAGGTAGGCGAGGAGGTCGACGACCTGCTGCTGGCCGAAGTAGCCACGTCCCGTCGCGCGGAACGTCGGGAGGCCCTGACGGCGCAGCGCCTCCTCGTAGCGCTCGGCGTCCGTGCCGGCAGCGAACAGGACGACGATCTCGCCGGGATCGGCCTCACCGGAGTCGACGAGCTCGCGCACGCGAGACGCAATGCGACGCGCCTCGCCCTGGCGCCAATGCTCACCGGTGTCGACGAAGCTCGTCTTGTCCGTGACAAGGAGCTCGACCGGATGCCCGAAGACCGGGTCGGAGAAGTCCGCGGACGCGGCAAGCGGCTGGTAATCGTCGCCGAACGCTTCGCCGAACAGATGGTTCACAGCCGTGAGCACCTGTGGGCGCGACCGGTAGTTGTGAGTGAGAGCGAGCAGGCTCTCGGCCCCGGCGCGCCGCTCGCGGAACACCTCGAGGTCGGCGTGACGGAACCCGTAGATCGACTGGAACTCGTCGCCCACCGTGAAGAGCTCGGTGTGATCCGGGTGGACGACGAGGTCGATGAGCTCGCACTGGAGGCGGTTCGTGTCCTGGAACTCGTCCACCATCACCATCCGAAAGCGGAGCTGAGTCGCCTCGCGGACCGTCGCGTCGTCGCGGAGCAGGTCACGCGCAGCGAGTTGCAGGTCCTCGAAGTCGACGACCGACTCGCGCCTCTTGGCGGCCGCGTACTCGACTCCGAAGCGCTCGAGAAGCTCCTGCAGGAGGTCTCGGTCGTGAGCGGCGAGCTCCTCGAGAGCAGCGCGCTCGGCCGCCTTGCGTGCCTGCTCGAAGGATGCGGCGCGAGCACCCTTGCACGCGAATGCCGAGAGATCCACGAGACGCTCCGGCGGGGAGCCCTCCGTCGCGACGCGCAGGACCTCTCCGGCATTGCGCCGCTGAGTCTCCGTCGCCGACGCATCGGCGACGAGCTGCTCGGCCTCGGTGCGGAGCGCGACGACCGCGCTCTCGACGCTCGGCCGCTCCCCGAGCTCGAGCAGGAGCTCGCGCCCTGCGGAGCGGAGTGTCTCGTAGACCCCGGTGAGCATGCGGCGAAGCCCTCCCGCCCGATACGTCGCGAGCAGCCTCAGGCGCTCCGGCTCTCCGTCCGCGCAGAAGTCCCGAAGCGCGCGCTCGAACGCCTCGCCGCGCAGGACGGCCGCTCCCGCATCCTCGAGCTCACGGAATCGCGGGTCGAGCCCGGCCGCGAACGGATGCGCGCGCAGTAGCCGGCTGCAGAAGCCATGGATGGTCGAGATCCACGCACCGTCGAGCTCCCGGGCCAGGTCCGGCCGACCGCGGTCGCGGAGCGACGAGCGAATGCGCGTCCTCAGCTCTCCCGCTGCCTTCCGTGTGTAGGTGATGACGAGGATCGACTCGACGTCGACGCCCCGCTCGCAGACGGCACGGACGTAGCGCTCGACGAGGACCGACGTCTTCCCGGTTCCCGCTCCCGCGGACACGAACACGGAACCCTCCGCTTCGACTGCTGCGAGCTGCTCCCCGTTGAGCCCCGTGGCCGACTCCACGACAGTCATGCGCGAGGCACCCGGCAGATGGGCCAGAGGTCACACCACGGCGGGCATCCGTCGCCCTTCGGGTCGTGGAGCACGTCCCCCGCCCGGATGCGTTGCGCGTTGTCGGAGGCACGCTCGCGGGCTCCTTCGATCTGACTCCAGAACGTCTCCTCGTCCAGATAGTCGTCCTTGGCGAACCCGGGGAGGTCCTCGCGGGCGCTCTCCCTCAACATGCCACGCGTCATCCGCCGACCTGCCAGTGCCCGGTACACGCCACCGAGCGGCTCGACACCGACGAGATCGCGGAGCGCGAGGATGTACAGCGGGATCTGCAGCCGGAGCTCGCGATCGATGTCCCGCGCCGAGTGCGCCCCTTTCCCCGACTTGTAGTCCTGGACGATCCCGCGCGCGCTGAACGGGTCGATGTCGATCCGGTCGATCTTCCCCGAGAGCCAGAGATCATCCCCGAGGGGAAGCCCTCGCTGGAGCTCGGGCGCCGACCTTTCCGAGCCGAACCCGACCTCGAGGCGCCTCGGCAAGAAGGCGACCTCGGAGGCGGCCTCGTCACGCAGGAAGCCGTCGAGGTCGGCGCGAAGCGTCTCTCGGAGCTCGGCCTCCTGCAGCTCGGTGAGATCGAGCCGAACGCCGGATTCGAGCGCGTCATCGAGGCACCGGTGCACCAGCTCGGTGGCGGCGGCGAGGTTCTCCGGCGTCACGCGCTCGGCGTCGAGCTCACGCGGGAGCGATGAATAGAAGCGGTTGAGCGTCGTGTGCAGCACCTGCCCGCGGAGAAGGGGGTCGGGCTCGGCGTCGATCTTCTTCGGGTCGATGACGCGCTCGACGAGCCAGGCAGAGGAGCAGTCGGCGAACCGCTCGAGCTCCGTGGCGGAGAAGGTCGTGCGCGCCGCGAACGGCCCGACAACCGCACTACTCCGAAGCGCAGTCGTCCTGTCGAACGCGCCACGGGCGCGACCGAGGCGACGTGACCAGTCGTTGGCCACGGCGAGCGAGGTCGCGCCCTCCGGATCGTCACCCGCGAGGCGAACAAGCGCACGGAGCCGCTCCCGCTCGCTCGGTGCGGATTCGAGGGACCACGTGAGTGCGGACAGCGACCTCCGGCGGGTCGCACGCTTGACGTCCGTCACGTCGAACAGCGACCTCGCGTCCTCCCAGAACGGGCTCGGCTCGCGCGGCGTTCCCTCATCCCCGACCGCCTCTCGCACGAGGTAGAGCCGCTGGCTCGCACGCGTGCAGGTCGTGTAGAAGAGGTAGCGGTCGCGAGCGACGGCGTCCGGTCGCTCGAGCCGGCCACCCAACTCGCGCCGGAGCTCGTCGCTCAGGAGCGGGGACGGGCGGGTTCGCCTCGGAAACGCACCCTCTTCCAGCCCGAGGACGAAGACGACGTCGAAGGCTCGCGTGCGCGCACGCTCGTGGTCGAGCACCGCGACTCGACCGGTCGTCGGGGTCTCGGGGGGCACCCGCGTTCGCTCGAGCGCCGCGAGCACGTCGTCAGACCCGATCGCTCCACCTGCCTCCACCAAAGCCTCGAGCTCCGCGAGCGTACGCTCCGCGGCCCGGTACGCCCGCGCGTCGCCGCGCACGTGGTCGCCGACCGCGGGCGACTCGATCCCCCACGCGTTGCCCAGCAGGAGCTCGAGAAGCGCGCGCGCCGAAACGACCGGGTCTTCGCCTGCGCCACGAAACGTGACCAGCGCCGGCACTGGCGCGCCGCGAAGCCGCTCGCTCTCCTCTTCGACGCGTTCCCTCACCGACACCGCGCGCCCACGAAGCCGACCTTCGACGAAGTCCACCGATCGCCGCTCGAGCCCGGAGAACGGCGAACGGAGGAACGCGAAGAGCTCGTCGCGGCCCCCGCCGAGCCATTCGTAGCGAAGAGCCGAGATGAGCGCCCGACCGAGCGGCATCTCGCCGAGCCGACGTGCGTGCTCGACGGCAACCGGAATGTCGAGCTCACCGAACGCCGCGTCGAGGGCCGCCCGCCAGCGATCGACCGAGTCGCAGACGACGGCGACTCGATCCGCTGCCGTGCCGCCGCGCAGGAGCGCCGCCACCTCGCTCGCGAGCAGCTCGACCGTGCCTCTCGTGCCGGCGCCCTCGAGAAAGCGAAGCGCTCCGTCGAGCGGCGGACTCGGAGAAGCGTCGTCGGTGAAGAGCTCACGCTCGAGGTGCACGAGCGCCGCCGGCGTCGCGGGCGGGCGGGCGGGTCGCAGCTCTTCGATCGAGCCGGCCGCCAACGCGGCGAGGTCGTCGACGGTTCGCGCGAGAGGGACGAACGCAGCTCGACCGGGCTCGTAGGGGACCGAAACGGTCACCTCGGTTCGAGCAGCCAAAGCCTCGAGAAGCGCCCATTCGGCTGCCGTCAGATCCTCGAAGCCGTACGCGAGAACGGGGGCTCCGCCCCAGGCTTCGAGATCGCTCTGCAGGCGCACCACCGCCCGCCGGCGAAGCGCATCGCGGTCTCGGAGACCGAGACGCTCGAGCTCGGACCGGTATGCCGCGACCAGTTCGGACAGCTCCCCGTCGAGCCGCTCGACGTCGACGAGCGCGGATTCGAGCTCTCCGATGGTGTGCAGCAGCGTGTCCGCGAACCCGGTTGTCGCCGCGGACACACGGAGGCCCTCGAGGTCACGTCCCGCGACCGCGCGGCGGATCGCCACCGCACGTTGTGCGTCGGACGCCACCGGTAGGCCGTCGCCCGAGCCGTCGGCGACGAGGCGGAAGAGGTCGTCGAAGGTGCCGATCGTCCCGGCCAGCAGCGCCGGCCGGCGGCGGATCAGGTCACGCTCGACACGGTCGACGTCGACGCGATTCGGGACGACCAGCCACGGATCGCGCTCGAGAACGTCAAGAAACCGCTCCAGCAGCAGCGCGACCTTGCCGGCGTGCGCCGGCCCGACGACCAGCGAGAGACCCATCGGTCCATCGTAGTCCCGGCCTCGGGCGCGCTTTCGTACGCGGCCGGCCGACTCTGTGCAAAGAGCGTGGAAACGCGAAGGTCAGGCCACGAGGGCCTGACCTCCCTGCTCAGCCTGCGACCGACTTGGGGCGTCGACCGCGCCTGGCGACCGCATGACCGGGCATTCCAGTTGCACAGTCGTCGCAGAGATCTGCCTGCTTTGAGCCTCGCCTTGCATCGGTGTAATTGAGACGCATCACTGCCCCGCGACTCTCCGGAACTTCCTTTGCGCAGTTGTCGCATACGAGGATCGTCTTCCTAGCCATTCGATTTCCTCCCGGCCGCTCGATTTTCGCGAGCAGTAGCCTAGAGCAAAGGACTGTGAAAAGGCAAGTCCAAACCGAGAGTTTCCTTTCTGCTGCGGGATCCACCGAGTACGATCCCGCGCGTGCAGACGATCGTCGTGCTCGAGGGCGACCAGACCGGCCAGGAGCTGCTCGAGGAAGCCCTGCGCACGCTGTCGCCCGACGTCATCGGGGTGGCGCTCGAGTTCGCCCGGTTCGACCTCTCGCTCGCGGGAAGACGCGCGACCGAGAATGCGGTCGTCCACGAGGCCGCCGCTGCGGTGCGGGAGTACGGGTTCGGGCTCAAGGCAGCGACAGTCACTCCGGAGGGAGCCACCGACGTCGGATCGCCGAATCGCATCCTCCGCGAGGAGATCGGCGGCAAGGTCATCGTCCGCACGGGGAGGCGGATTCCCGGGGTCGTCCCGCTCGGCGGGGTTCACTCCCCCATTTCCGTCGTTCGCATGGCCGTCGGCGACGCCTACGGCGCGAAGGAGTGGCGCGAGGGCGAGGGCGAGGACGAGGTCGCCTTCCGAACCGAGCGCATCGAGCGGCGGATCTGCCACGCGGTCGCGGAGTTTTCGTTCCGTCAGGCTGAGCGAATGGGCGCAAAGGTCTTCGGAGGCCCGAAGTACACGGTGAGCCCGATCTACGAGGGCATGCTCAAGGAGGAGATGGACGCCGCCGCGGACCGACATCCCGACGTACCGTACGAGCCGCAGCTCATCGACGCGACGTTCGCCCTTCTTATCTCGTCGAGCGGCGCTCCGATGGTCATTCCAGCGCTGAACCGGGACGGCGACATCCTCTCCGATCTCGTTCTGCCGCTCTTCGGCTCGATCGCCGGCTCCGAGTCGCTCCTCGTCGCGTTCGGCGACGACTACGTGCCGAACGCCCTCATGGCCGAAGCCGCGCACGGGACTGCGCCGGCGCTCGAGGGCAAGGACGTGGCGAACCCCATGGCCATGATCCTTGCCGGGGCCGCCCTGCTTTCCCATGCCGACGCCGACGCGGCGCAGACCGCCGGGCGCGCAATCCGAGAGGCTTGTCTCGAGGCCGTCGCCGACGGAGTCCGGACCGCCGACCTGGGCGGAGACCACAGTACGACCGCTTTCACAGACGAGGTGATCCGGCGGACGCGGACGAAGATCGAGGTCTGGGCGTCACTGTGACGGTTCCGGGCACGGTCGGGACACCCTCTCCGTAGAGTTTCCGACCGCATGCGAGTCGCGGTTCCGATGGAGACGGCTCCCGGCGAGCGCCGCGTCGCGCTCGTCCCGGAAACGGTCGCGAAGCTCCGTGACGCCCGCTTCGAGCTGCAGATCGAGCGCGGCGCAGGCGCTGCCGCAGGGTTCTCGGACGCCGAGTATGCGTCTGCGGGCGCCGAGCTCGTGGACGGAAGCGACCTCGCGGCGGGCGCCACCGCCCTCGTCTGCGTTGCGTCGCCGCCAGCGGTTCTGGTCGCCTCACTCGCGGCCGGGACGATCGTGATCGGCTTCCTCGAGCCTCTTACGGATTCCGAGGGGATCAGTCGACTTCGTGAGCGCGGTGTCCTCGCGTTCGCGATGGAGTCCATCCCGAGGATCACGCGCGCGCAGTCGATGGATGCGCTCTCCTCGCAGGCGACGATCTCCGGCTATAAGGCCGTCCTCCTCGCCGCCGACCGCGTGCCACGCATGTTTCCGATGCTCATGACAGCGGCCGGGACGATCGCTCCCGTCCGCGCACTCGTGATCGGCGCGGGCGTCGCCGGGCTCCAGGCGATTGCAACCGCGCGACGGCTGGGAGCCGTCGTATCGGCGTTCGACGTCCGCCCCACCGTTGCCGAGCAGGTGGAGAGCCTGGGCGCGGCGTTCCTCGACCTCGGTGTCCGCACCGAGGAGACAGCGAGTGGGTACGCGACCGAGCTCACAACCGAGCAGCAGGCTCGGCAACAGGCGGCTCTCGAGGAGCGGATCCCGGACTTCGATGTGGTGATAACGACTGCCGCAGTTCCCGGACGCCCGGCGCCACGGCTCATCCCTGCAAGCGCCGTGGAGGGGATGCGTCCGGGCTCGGTCATCGTCGACCTCGCGGCCGAGACTGGTGGCAACTGCGAGGTCACCGTCCCGGGCGAAGTCATTCAGCACGGCGGCGTCACGGTGATCGGAATGCGGAATCTCCCGTCCACGATGGCCTACCACGCGAGCCAGCTCTACTCGCGCAACGTCGGAGCACTCCTCTTCCACCTCGCGCCCGAGGGCGAGCTGGTGCTCGACTGGGACGACCAGATCACGAGCGACACCTGCGTGACGAAGCCGGAGGAAACGTCGTGAGCACCGTCTCCCTGGTCGTCGAGCTGACCATCCTCGTTCTGGCGGCGTTCCTGGGCTTCGAGGTCATCTCGAAGGTGCCGACGATGCTGCACACCCCGTTGATGTCGGGTGCCAACTTCATCCACGGCATCGTCATCGTGGGAGCGATCATCGTTCTCGGGGGCGCAGACGACACGTTCACGAAGGCAGTGGGCTTCATCGCGCTCGTGCTCGCCACAGCGAACGTCGTCGGCGGCTGGTTCGTGACCGATCGCATGCTCGGCATGTTCAAGCGGCGGCCCGAGCCGAAGAAGGACGACTGACGGCGTGATTTCGGATCCCGATGTCGTCGGCCTGCTCTACCTCGTCACGATCGTCTGCTTCGTCGTCGCGCTGAAGTTCCTCTCCTCGCCCAGGCACGCGAGGAAGGGGAACTGGATCGGCGGCGCGGGGATGCTCGTCGCGATCGGGACGACGCTGGCGGTCGACGGGATCGGGAACTGGCCGCTGCTGGTCGTCGGCATGGTGATCGGCTCCGTGGTCGGCGTGGTCGGTGCGCGGACGGTGCGCATGACCGCGATGCCGCAGATGGTTGCGATCTTCAACGGCGTCGGCGGAGGTGCGGCTGCCCTCGTCGCCCTCGCCGAGTGGCACATCAGAGCCGATCCGGTCTGGGACGAGACGACCTCGATCGTGCTCTCCGCACTCATCGGCTCGATCTCGTTCGCCGGTTCGGTCGTCGCGTTCGCGAAGCTCCAGGAGCTCGTGAGCGGGCGACCGATCGTCTTCCCCGGTCAGAACGTCGTCAACCTCGCGATCCTCGGCGGCGCCGCCGCACTCGGCACGAGTGCGATCGCCGGCTACCACGAGCAATGGGTCCTGTACGCGGTCATCGGGCTCGCTCTCCTCTTCGGCGTGCTGTTCGTGCTCCCGATCGGCGGCGCGGACATGCCGGTGGTCATCTCCATGCTCAACGCCTTCACGGGCCTCGCGGCGTCGGCGACGGGCTTCGTCCTCGACTCGACCGTCCTGATCGTGTCCGGGATGCTCGTGGGTGCGGCGGGAACGCTGCTGACCCTCCTCATGGCGAAAGCGATGAACCGCTCGGTCGCCAACGTCCTCTTCGGGGCCTTTGGCCAGGTGCAGGCAAGCACCGGCGGCGCTCGGACAGACGACGGGCGCACGGTTCGCGCGACGACGGCCGAGGATGTGGCCGTTCAGCTCTCGTTCGCCCGCAAGGCGATCATCGTCCCCGGCTACGGCATGGCGGTCGCGCAGGCCCAGCACGACGTGCGCCAACTCGCCGACCTCCTCGAAGAGAAAGGCGTGGATGTGAAGTACGCGATTCATCCGGTCGCCGGCCGCATGCCGGGCCACATGAACGTCCTCCTGGCCGAGGCGAACGTGCCCTACACGCAACTCTTCGAGATGGACGAGATCAACCCCGAGTTCCCGCAGACGGACGTGGCACTCGTCATCGGCGCGAACGACGTGACGAACCCGGCAGCTCGCAGCGACACGTCGAGCCCGATCTACGGCATGCCGATCCTCGATGTCGACAAGGCCGCGAGCATCGTCGTCATGAAACGCTCGATGAACCCCGGCTTCGCCGGTATCGACAACGAGCTCTACCTCGATCCGAAGACGACGATGCTGTTCGGCGACGCGAAGGAGTCGGTTCTCAAGCTGATCGCCGCCGTCAAGTCCAACTGACGTGATCCCGGTCTTCCGAGCTGCCGACGTCGAGCGCGCAGTCTCTCCACACGAGGCCTACGACGCCGTGCGGGTCGCATTCGAGGCGCATGCACGTCGGACCTGGTCGATGCCCTCGAAGGTCTACGTGGCCAACTACCCGGCCGGTGACTTCCGGGCAATGCCGGCGATCGGCGACGGTCACGCAGTGTTGAAGTGGGTCACGTCGTTCCCCGGCAATCCCGCGCGCGGCCTTCCCACCGTGACAGGAGTCGTCCTGCTCTCCGACGCCGAGGACGGGAGACTTCTGGCCCTCCTCGATGCCGCGGCCGTGACGGCATTGCGTACGGCGGCCGCAGGTGTCCTTGCCGCCGACACGCTGTGCCGGCCCGAGGCGTCGTCGTACGCGGTGGTCGGGTGTGGCGTGAACGGCGCCGAGACGGCGCGCATGCTGGTCGCACACGGCGTGACACCGTTTCTGTGGGACGTCGCACAGGAACGCCGCGAGCTCGTAGCCGACCGACTCGGCGCGCGGTCGGCCTCGAGCGCAGCGGAAGCGCTCGCGTGTGAGGTCGTGATCACGGTCACTCCGGGCGCGACGGTGCTCTACGAAGAAGGCTCGCTCGAGGCCGGCCAGCACGTCTCGCTCATGGGAGCGGACGGACCGGGCAAGGCCGAGGTCGCGATCGCCGAGCTCTCTCGCGCGCATCTCTTCTGCGACGACTGGGAGCAGGCGAGTCACGGTGGCGAGCTCGCCACCGGTGTCGCGGCAGGCGTCGTCACGCGCGACCTGGTTACCGAGCTGGGTGCGGTGCTGACGGACGCGGCGGACGGCCGCAGGAGCGCCGGCGACATCACGCTCTTCGACTCGACGGGGCTCGCGATCCAGGATCTGGCGATCGCAAAGGCGGCGTACGCGAAGGCTTCCGAGCTCGACCTGCAGCAGCTCGAGCTCTAGTGAACGAGCAGGCGCGCGGGCTCGAAGAGCTCGAGCTTCGGATCGTGCTCGCCGCGGAGCGCACGTGCCACGAGCCGCCCGGACGCGAATCCGAGCACGTTTCCGTGCCCTGAATACCCTCCCGCCATCCAGAGACGCTCGTCGCCCGGCACGCGGCCCACGACCGGGAGGAAGTCGAAGACCAGCCCGAAGATTCCTGCCCAGCGGTAGTCGATACGCAGTGGCCGTCCGACGTGCTCCTCGACGAAGCGCTCGAGCGCGCCCTGGACGACCGGGGTCGTCACCTCCTGGTCGGTGAACTCCGTGTCGAGCGAGACGTCGCGGAAGCCTCCCGCGACGATCCGCCCGTCGGCCCGCTGGTGCCAGTAGTCGAAGCCGTGGCGGCCGTAGTGCGGGATCTCGAACAGCATCTCTCCGATCGGCTCGGTCGCGATCACCTGTCCGCGCGTCGGCACGATGAGCCCCTCGAGCTCGCCGAGCAGGCCGCTCGGGTAGCCATCCGTCGCAACGACGACCGCGGAGGCGCCCGTCTGGTCGATCGACTCGACGCGCGTCTGCGCGTGGATCTCGACGCCTGCCGCGGCCGCTCGCGCCGCGATGCGACGCACGAGCCGCGCCGGCTGCAGCGCCGCGTCGGTGGGATGGAAGAGCGCAGCCGGATACCGATCGAGCGGCGGCGAGAAGCCCTCGCGCCACTCGACCTCGAATCCGCCCGCACGAAGCGCCTCGTACTCCTCGTGAAGCTCCTCGCGCTCTTCCTCGTCCGCTGCGAGGCGCAGGCTCCCGGTCGGCCGATAGGCATCGCCCGCCATCGTCGCGAGCTCTCGCAGCTCCGCCTCCGTCCACCTCCAGAGCTCTGCGGTCGCATGTTCTCCGATCGATTCCACGAGCACGGGGTAGGGAGCCGCGCCACCACGCAGCGCAAAGCCGCCGTTGCGACCGCTCGCGCCGCCCGCGATCTCACGGCCGTCGAAGAGCCTGACTCTGAGCCCGGCCTCGGCCAGTGCGAGCGCGCACGAGCAGCCCGTGATTCCACCGCCCACGACGGCGACGTCCGCTGCCCCGTCGAGCCTCGTGGGCGGCATCGGGTCGGCCGGCTCGGCGAGCCAGTACGAGGCGGCGGACATGGAACGGCGATCCTAGATCGCAGCGCGGTACACGCCGTCCTCGAGCGTCACCCGTCCTGCGAGCTCCAGTTCCGTCAAGGCCGCGGCGCCGGCGGGAGCCCGTACATCTCCAGCACATCAGCCGCGCGGGTGACGGGAGTGGCTCCAAGCCGTAGGAGGGCATTCGTCCCCGCCGAGAGGGAGCTCGTTCTCTCATCCCTTGCTTGCTACAGCGGTTTTCGAGCCGATCCGTCTGTACTGACGAAGTGCGCGGGCAGCGATGCGGGCCCCCCTATGGGGCCCGCATCCCTTGCCTACCCCTAAGCGTGTACGCCTGCGAGTACCTCGACGATCGCTGCCTCGAAGAGATCCGCGGACCGAACCGTCCCGCCCATCCCGCGCACCATCTCTTCGCGCCTGGCGGCGAATTGACGCTCGGCCTCGTCCGCACCTTCCTTCGTCTCCCAAAGCACGACGGAGCGTGCGCGGCGATTCTCCTCATCGACGAGTGAGATGAAGCCTGCAAACCCCTCGATCTCCTTGAGTCCAGGGATGATCCTCTCCCGTATCTGCGCAACTACCTCTTCGCGCTTCGACGGGTCGACACCCTCGATCTCGACGAGTCGTCCGTACATAGCGCCTCCTTCGGTCGATGTCCCATCGATCGTACGAGATTGGCGAGTGAGTGATGGTGAATCGCGATGTCGAGCCCGATGATGCCGCCGTCGCTGAAGCCGAAGACAGGGGCGCTCTCGACCTCCAACTGGCGGATCGATTGCCGGCGTGGAGGACGGAATCGAGCTGAGCCGCGAAAGGCTAGCCGTCTCTCCTGAGTCGAAGTGCCTTCCCGACGCCAACGGCAACGAGCACAGCGAGCCATATCGCGGCGAGCGCGATTCCGCCGTACCAGATCACGAACATCGCTAACCCGTTGACCTCGGAGTCATCAGGTTTGCCTCTGGATCCGAGGAGTCCGACGATCCACACCGCAAGCAGAGCAACTCCTGTGAGGATCCACCCAACGCGAACCACCATCCTCTAAAGCGTTACCGGCGGGGAGTACGGGATCAAGTCAAGGCACGGAACCCGCGAGTCGGCCGGGTGGTCGAACCAGTAGGAGACCGTCGGACACGGGCCCGCGATCCTAGACGGCAGCGCGATAGAGACCGTCCTCGACGACGACCTGCCCGGCCAGCTCGAGCTCCATGAGCGTCGCCGCACCGTCTCCGGGATCGATGCCCGCCGCGCGGACTAGCTCGTCGGCGGTCAGCGCGCCTTCCCTGAGTCGTGCGAGCAGCGCGCCCGCGACGCCTCCCGGGTCCGCGACGGCGCGCGTTGCGACCTCGAGCCCGAAGACCTCCAGCACGTCGCCGGCACACGTCACCGGGGTGGCCCCGAGGCGTAGAAGCGCGTTCGTGCCCGCGGACAGCCCACTCGTGATCTCACCCGGAACGGCGAGCACTTCGCGCCCCTCCTCGAGTGCGAAGTCCGCAGTGATGAGCGCTCCGCTGCGCTCACGGGCCTCGACGACGACCGTCGCCCCGCAGAGCCCCGCGATGATCCGGTTGCGGGCGGGAAACCGCCACGGGGCGGGCTCGACACCAGGCTCGTACTCCGAGACGACGAGGCCGCTCTCGCAGATGCGCCGCGCGAGCTCGGCGTGGGCGGCCGGATAGTCGCGATCGATCCCGCAGCCGAGGACGGCGATCGTCCTGCCACCGGCGTCGAGCGCGCCTCGGTGAGCCTCGCCGTCGATACCGCGCGCCATACCGCTCACGACCACGAGACCGTTTGCTGCGAGCTCGCGGGCCAGCGAGCGGGCAACGGATCTCCCATACGAGGAGCACGCCCGCGCGCCGACGATCGCCACCGCCGGCTCGGCGAGCAACGCCACGTCGCCCGATCCACGCAGATACAGGCGTGGAGGCGGATCGTGGATGGCGCCGAGCAAACCTGGGAACGCCTGCTCTCGCCGCCGGAGGCACGGCGCGTCGCTCACGCCGCCGTCAGGTCTCCAGGCGTTCGGTAGGACAGGGCCTCGGCGACGTGCGCGGGCTCGACCACGTCTGCTCGTGCCAGCGCCGCGATCGTCCGTGCGACGCGCGCGACCCGTGCCCGCCCCCTCCCCGACAGAGGAAGCCGGTCGACCGCGCTCGACAGGAGCTCGGACGCGGGCTCCGTCCGCCGCGGGGCCCGCGCTCGAAGCCGCTCGCGCGCGTCGACGACACGGGTACGTACGGGCAGCGACGCCTCGGCTGGAGGCGCCGCGAACTCGGCCGCTCGCGGTCTGGGCATCGCAACTGCCAGGTCGAACCGGTCGAGCAGAGCGCGGGAGAGCCGCTCCCGGTACGCGGCAAGCCGCTGCGGCGTGCACGCGCACTCGACCGCGGGATCACCGCGCGCGCCGCACGGGCACATGTTCATCGTTCCGACGACCTGGAACCGTGCCGGGAAGATCGCGTGACCGCCCACGCGGGCGACGGCAACGACCCCGTCCTCGAGCGGCTGGCGCAGCGACTCGAGGACAATGCGAGAGAACTCCGGAAGCTCGTCGAGGAGCAGCACGCCTCGGTGCGCCAGCGAAATCTCGCCCGGTCGCGGGTTCGTCCCGCCCCCGATCACGGCTGGCGCCGAAGCGCCGTGATGTGGCGCGCGAAACGGAGGGACGCAGAGGAGCGCGAGCCCCGACGGCAGGAGACCCGCAACCGAGTGGATCCGCGTGACTTCGAGCGCCTCGTCGCGGGTGAGCTCCGGCAGGACGCCGGGCAATCGCCGGGCCAGCATCGTCTTCCCCGTGCCCGGCGGCCCCATCAGCAGGAGGTTGTGCGACCCCGCAGCCGCGATCTCGAGCGCGCGTCGGGCGCGCTCCTGGCCCCGAACATCGGCGAGATCCGGGACGGGAGCGTCGTCGCGACTCCCGATGTGCGGCTCGAAGACCGGTGCTTCGATTTCGCCCCGAAGATACGAAACGACCTCTGCAAGGTGCTGGACCGGAACGGGCTCGACGCCGGCGAGCGCGGCCTCGGCAGCCGACTCTGCAGCAGCAGACGAGGCGCTTGAGCCCAGCCCGGCGAGCTCCCTCAGCGACAGCGAGCGTGCCGGCGACGGGCCTGATGCGGCCGTCGAGCGCGAGCTCGCCCACCGCGGCGTGCTCTGCGAGCCGCTCCGGAGGAAGCTGCCTCGACGCACCGAGCACCGCGAGCGAGATGGGGAGATCGAAGCCCGACCCTTCCTTCCGGAGGGCCGCAGGCGCCAGATTGACGGTGATGCGGCGGCTGGACGGCCACTCGAGCGCAGCCGAGACGACGCCGCTCCGGACCCGATGCTTCGCCTCCTGGCACGCGCGATCGGCGAGCCCGACGATGGCGAAGCCCGGGATGCCCGGTTGCAGGTGCGCCTCGACCTCGACCTTGCGAGGCTCGAGCCCGACGAGAGCATGGGTGATCGCACGAGCGAGCACCCGCGTCACGGTAGATACCGGGGCGTCGCCGCAAGCAACGCCCCGGTGTCAACTTCGTGAAGAGGGATCTACGAGGACGGCGTGTAGCAGAGCGCGTAGACGATGAAGGTACTCGACTGACCGCTGTCGTTGCCGCCCGATCCGAGATAACCGACCACCTGGCTCGACGTGTTCTGAACCGGGACGAGCCGTCCGATCCAGAGCTCGAGCCCCGCGTTCGAGTCGCTCCAACCGGCGCCCCCCGAGATCGCGCGCTCGCCCGAGTTGCACAGCGCCTGGACCTCTCCCGTGTTGTAGGCGCCGTTCTCGGCGGAACCTCCGGGGATGCTGACGCTTTGCGACCGTACGGTAATCGCGCCGATGACACCCGGTGCGCCTGCTGCACCGGCAGCACCGGCAGGCCCTGCAGGACCGGCAGGCCCCTGCGGGCCGGTGGGGCCGGCCGGGAGCTGACCGGGCGCAAAGTCGGAGCGGAGCAGCGACCTCGCCGCCACCTTCGCGGAGTTGATCGCGTTGTTCTTCACCTTCGCGTTCGTCAC
The DNA here is from genome assembly GCA_963709715.1 of uncultured Gaiellaceae bacterium. Classification (GTDB taxonomy): domain Bacteria; phylum Actinomycetota; class Thermoleophilia; order Gaiellales; family Gaiellaceae; genus GMQP-bins7. The sequence continues at coordinate 270,007 of CAVPXQ010000008.1, read as the reverse complement.
CGCCGAATCCTTGAGCTGTGACGTTCCGACGCTGTTCCGGGCGATCTGCGTCGCCGCTGCCATGCTCGTGCCACCGAGCGCGACGAGCAGCGCGACGCATGCGACGACCATCGCCGGCGAGGGCCGGCGCAAGAGCTTCCTCATGTCGTACCCCTTTCTCGTGGCCTGCGAGCCAGGCTACTCACGTGGTCGGCCGACCCGGCGCGGCCCGAACCGATCTCTTACGTCTTCCGAACGGAAACCAGAACCGACTCGAAGTACTCGCCCGCACGCCTGCCGGTGCGGCGATTGACATGGCGCTCCAGCCGGTCGACGAGCCGCAGTCCGCTGCGCTCGAGGATGTCCGGATAGACATTGCGCCGATCGTTGACGACGACGATCACCGGGCAGTCGGGAGCAAGTGGCTCGGACTGCCGGCGGAGCACGCGCGAAATCCCGTCGACGTATGCGTCGAACGCCCGCCTGCTCGTTCCGAAGGCTGCGGCGCCGAGCTCTCGATCGCGGCGATCATCGAGCCCGAGGAGCTCGTACGCGTACCGGTGCTGCTCGTGGTAGTCGATGAGCCCCGGATATGGCGGCGACGTCAAGAGGGCGTCGAAGCTGCCCTCCAACACAACCTCGGTGGAGTCGCCGTGAACCACCTCGGCCGCCCGGCCGCGCGTCCGCCCGGTCTGGAAGGCCTTGATGCGTTCCAGGGTGTCGAGCAGGTAGCGGGACAGGAACTTCGCCGCCTCCTGAACCGGCACACACTCGCGTCGATGCTTGTGGCACCAGTACGGCTCGCACTGGGGACGCTTCGGGAAGTCGAGGTCGAAGTGCGTCGTGAGCCGCGCCGATCGCGCCGCGCGCGCGAGGACGACCCGAAGGACGTCCGCGTTCTCGTAGTCGTCGATGAGCGATCGGAAGTGCAGGAGCTCGGCCGCTGCCCGCGGCGCGAACCACTCGCCGACGTAGCCGCGGGGTCGCGCACGCGAACGACCGAGACGCGCCAGCGCGTCGCGCAGGTCCGTCTCGAGCTGGAAGACGTCGTAGCGACGCGTCTTCACTTGCATCAGGAGGCAGTTGAACGCCGCAACGTCGATGCCAGCCGCGTCGTGGCCGGACTCGAGACACTGCACGAGGGTCGTTCCCGAGCCGGCGAACGGATCGAGCACCCTGCCGCCCGGCCGCACGTATCGCCTCAGCAGGGCCTCGACGAGCTGCGGCACGAACTTTCCCAGGTAGGGGTGCAGGCGGTGGACGTGCTTCGTCCGCTCTCGCTCCGGAAGCTCGGCCTCCGACCAGGAGAGGTGGAGGTCCTCGGCGAGGTCGTCGTAGAGGGCGGCCTGCGTCGGAGCCACGGACGCGACTTCGACGGCGGGCCGCGCGGTCCTACGTGAGCGGCACTCTCTCCACCCTCCGTCCGTTGACGCCGGCGGCCTCGAACGACACGTCGAGCACGGCTGCCTCGGGGTGCCGCGCGAGCCACCCTGCTGCGGCGGCGTGGACGTGCCTCGACTTCTCCTCGTCGATCATCTCGAGCGGATGGCCGAAGGCAGTGCCGCCCTTCTCCTTCACCTCGACGAAGAGGACGCGCCCGCCTCGCCGCAGGATCAGATCGAGCTCGTAGCGGCCGACGCGTGCATTCGCCTCGAGCAGGCGGTAGCCGCGGATCCGGTAGTGACGAAGGGCGGCGCGCTCGCCGCGATTCACGCCGCCGAAAGCGCCGAGTCCAGCGCGACGGCGTCCGTTTCGCTCTCGTCTTCGCGGTAGCACGCGGCCTGAAACGAGCGGCGATGAAGGTCGGACGGACCGAACGAGCGCACGGCCGCATTGTGCGCGGGTGTGATGTAACCGACGTGCGACACGAACCCGTAGTTCGGATAGAGCGCGTCGAGGCGTCTCATGACGCGATCGCGGACGACCTTCGCGACGATGGACGCGGCCGCGATCGCGGCACTTCTCGCGTCGCCGTCGACGAGCGCACGATGCGGCGGCGCTGAGGGGCCGAGTCGAAAGCCGTCGACGAGGCACGCCTCGGCGGGCGGGTGGAGATCGGCGAGCACCGCCCGCAGCCCCGCGAGATTCGACCGGTGGAGCCCGTCGCGGTCGATAGCGCCGACCGGGACGATGCGCACGCTGATCGCTGATGCGCACGCTCCAACCGCCTCGAACAGCGTCTCGCGCTCATCGACCGACACCTGCTTCGAGTCGTTCAACGAGGCGAGCGGCCTGACGCAGGAGCCACGGAGCTGCTCGTAGTCGAACAGGACACCGGCCACGACGAGCGGCCCGGCAAGCGAGCCGCGACCCGCCTCGTCTGCGCCTGCGACGAAGCGCACATCGAGCTTGCGATCGAACCCGAGAAGTCGCTGGCCGCTCGATCGAGGCACGCGGCCGAGGATAGACGCTAGCTCTGCCGGAGCTCGCGAACGCGCGCCTTCTTCCCCACTCTCTTGCGCAAGTAGTAGAGAGCCGAGCGGGGGTAGTCAGGAGTCGTCGTCGTCTAGCACTTCGGCTCCGTTGAGCGGTGCCGTCCCTGGCGCGATCCTGCTCCGTCGTCGCCTCTGGTCGCCTGCGCGTAGCACCGCGCGTAGCACGGCCACGTCTGGAAAAGGCCATCTTGTCGCCGTTCGGTCCCGGACGTAGCGTCCCCATCGTGCGTCTGTTCCGCTACCGCCTCCACGACGCGACCGGCGACGACCTCGGCCTGTTCGAGCATCCCGCTGGGACGCCTGAGCGCCCAACGTTGGTTAGGGTCGCCGTTACCCAACCATGGAGGACGGCCCTATGAGCATCGTTGTGCGCTTCCACCCGACGAACGCTACGAAGGAGAAGTACGACGAAAGCCTGCGGCGCATGGAAGCGGCCGGGATATGGCCCAATCCGCCCGGACTTGAAGTCCACGTCGCGTTCGGGACTGCGGACGATCTTCGCGTCAGCGAAATCTGGAGTTCGCGCGAACAGTTCCAAGCGTACGGCGAGAAGTTGATGCCCATCCTCGACGAGATGGGGATCGAGTACTCGGCCGAGCCGGAGATTTTCGAGGTTCAGAACCTCGTCAAGTAGCAAGCCCTCGACGAGGCCCGCTTCGCCGCGGGTCTTCACGTGAAAGACTCGCGGGACAAGGCTGCGGCCCAGATCAAGGAGGATCACATGGCAGGCGTGGAAGTACGCGATTTCGACTCGCCCGACGAGACTCGCTCGCCCGACAAGACGACGATCGAGGTCGTTCGCATGGGTGGAGCGACCGCGGCTCGGATGCGGTTGGAGCCCGGATGGAGATGGTCGGAGTGCATCAAGCCGATCGTCGGGGGCGAGCGGTGTCAGGCACGCCATCTCGGCGCCTATTGCAGTCGGGCACGATGCACGTCGTCCACGATGACGGCACCGAGCAGGAGATCGGCCCAGGCCAGACCTACGTCATCGAGCCCGGTCATGACGCATGGGTCGTCGGCGACGAAGCCATCGTAGGGGTTCGAGTTCCAGTCCCAGACTGCTGAGGAGTACGCGAAGGGCTGAGCGCGTCTACCCGAAGCGGTGACGAACGGCCACGCGGGTTGCCTCTGTGGCGAGCGCGATGGCGATGAGTAGCGCGGCTGCGGGGTCGGCCCACCACCAGTCGAGCACGGAGTTGGCCAGAAGTGCGACGAGTGTGATCGCGGCGAGCGCGGCAGCGGCAAGTGTAAGAACGCTGTCACCGCGCAGAGCGGGACTGCCGAGACGACCGGCGACTCGCAGCTTCATGACTCCGAGAACCGGCAGCACCAGCAGGGAGATCGCTGCGATGCCGAAGCCGAACGCCGAGGACTCGGGATGCGAGCCATTCATCAACGCGCGAACTGCCTCGATGCCGACATAGAGGGCGACGACGAACATCGCGGCGATGACCCATGTCTGCGCCCGGCGTTCAAGGTGTTCCGCTGCAACTGGATCGCTTCGTTCCTTCCTGAATCTCCACACCAGCACGACCGAGGCGGATGAGTCGAGCAGCGCGTTCAGAGCGAACCCGGCGAGCGCAAGGCTGCCCGTCGTAAGCCCGATGACCAGGGCAGTCGCTCCGACGACACCGTTCCAGACGATCGTGAAGTACGAGAGCCGGAGAGCGGAACCGACGAGTGCGTGGCGCTCGATGTCGGTGAGCGGAGCGGAATCGGAAAGCACTAGCGCCTCCAGCCGGTCGTTGACGAGTTGCCGACCAGGCTTCCCGGCGCACCGGGGTGACTTATACCGCGTATTCGGGAGGATCGCTTGCTGGCGAGGGGCGACCGAACTCGTCGGCAACCGGCTGCAGCTGGCACCCCGTGTAAGACCGTGCGACGATCCGACACGTGACGACCGTGTCGAGCGAGGCATCCCTCGCCTCGGGGTACGAGGCGCTTGCTGCCGGAAACTGGGAAGCAGCACGAGACGCCTTCCGGGAGGCTGTGGACGCCACCGATGCGTCCGAGGCGCTCGATGGACTCGGACGGGCGCTCTGGTGGCTTCGCGATGCACGAGGGGCAGTCGTCAACCGCGAGCGCGCGTATGCGGGCTTCCGCCGCGACGGCGAGTTGGCGCGAGCGGCACGAATTGCGCTCTGGCTTTCGCGCGAGTACGCGCTCGTCTTCGGGAACGACGCCGTCGCGAGCGGCTGGCTGGCGCGGGCTGAGCGCCTCCTCCGCGATGTTGCTCCCGGGGCAGAGCAGGGGTGGCTCTCACTCGCTCGCTCTGAGAGGACGCGCGATCCGAACGAGTCAGCGCACCTCGCCGAGGAGGCCCTCGCAGTCGCGGAGACCGCGGGTGACACGGATCTCGAACTGAGGGCACTCGCCCAGCTCGGCCTCGCCGAGGTCTCCGTCGGCCGCGTGGACGACGGCCTCGCGCGGCTCGACGAGGCGATGGCGGCGGCGACGGCCGGAGAGCCTACGAGCCTGGAGACGTTCGCCGATGTCTGCTGCACACTCATGCTGGCGTGCGACCTCGCCGGTGACTCGGAGCGTCCCCAGCAGTGGAGCGGGGTGCTGGAGGACTTCGTCCGCAAGTACGACCCGATCACGCTGCTCGCTTTCTGCCGCACGTGCTGCGCGGACGTGTTCGCCGCGAATGGACGGATCGACGCCGCTGAGGGCGAACTCCTCGCGGCGATCCGGGAGCTGACGGACGCAGGCCAGCGTTCGCGCTGCGGACATCCAGCCGCGCGGCTTGCGGAGATCCGTGTCCTTCAGGGCCGCTTCGACGAGGCGGAGCAGTTGCTCGACGGCTTCGAGGATGAGCCGGAGGCCGTGGCAGCCGCCGCATCGCTTCGCATCGCGCGAGGCGAGCCGAGCGCGGCCGAGGAGCTACTCGGCCGGAGACTGGACGAGGTTGGGAGGTCGAGCCTCCTCGCCGCGCCGCTCTACGGACAACTCGTCGAGGCGTCTCTTGCCGCAGGCCGCATCGACGATGCGCGTGCCGCAGCGGCGTGGCTCGCGCGGATCGCCGAGGGATCCGGTCGCGAGCGCGTCGAGGCGACTCGCGCTGCTCGCGCGGGCACGCGTCGCGGCGGCCGCGGGCGAACCGGACGCGGTCGAACTCCTCCGCGCCGCGCTGAACGCATACGCGGCGCTCGGATTGCGGCTGGACGCTGCCCGTGCCCGACTCGAACTGGCAAGGGCACTCGCCAGCGAGTCACCGGACGCCGCAGTGGACATCGCGAAGCGCGCTCGGAACGAACTGGACGCCCTCGGAGCGAGCCGAGAGGCCGATGCGGCGGCGGCCCTCATGCGCTCTCTCGGGGCGAAGGGTCGCGCAGGGCCGAAGGCCGTCGGACTTCTCAGTCGGAGGGAGGTCGAGGTGCTGCGGCTCCTCGGGGAGGGCCTCTCCAACCGCGAGATCGCGGAGCGGCTCTTCATCAGCCCGAAGACGGCGGAGCACCATGTGAGCCGGATCTACGGGAAGCTCGGCCTCTCGACGCGCGCGGAGGCCGCGGCATACGCCGTGAGGAATCTCGGGGACGAATAGGGGAATCGCCCCTACCGGGTGCGAGCGGCCGGGTGAATACTCCGCCTCGTCACACGACCGAAAGGAGCGTCATGTCCGACGACAACAAGGCACTCGTGGAGCGGTACTACGCGCAGGTGCTGAACGGGCGCGATCTCGACGCCGTGGGCGACTACTTCGCCGACGAGCGCATCGTCGAGGGAGTGCGCCGAGGGTGCTTCTCGTACTTCCAGGCCTTCCCCGATCTGCACGTCGCGCTCGACGAGTTCGTCGCCGAGGGCGACAGGGTCTTCCTCCGCTCGACGATGACCGGAACGCACGATGGTGAGTACAAGGGCATCCCAGCCGACTGGCCGTCACGTGGCAGCCGAGGCTGCGGAAGTCTTCCGGATCGCCGACGGGAAGTTCGTCGGCTACTGGTGCATGACGAACGTTGCGGGCCTCATGCGTCAGTTGACCGAGGAGCCGGCCGTCGAGCGGTTCCGACCGTCGCAGCTGAGGGATCGCGCAATGAAAGCCCTCAGCTGGGAGCGCTGTGCACGCGCATCCGGGCGCCGTCTTCGTCGTGCTCGCTGTCGCCGCGTTCGTCATCGCGGGTGAATCGCCGAAGGTGTCCGACAGCGCGGAGAAGGTCGTCGACTACCTCGACTCGAATCGCAACCAGGTGATCGCCGCGGCGCTCTGTTCGCGATCGGACTTGTGTTCTTCCTCTGGTTCGCGGCCGCCGTCGCTAATCACCTCCGGGAGCACGGTGAAGGTCGGGTCGCGGCAACGGTGCTCGTGGCCGGGGCGGCCTTCGCTGCGGTGCAGTTCGTCGTCTTGGCGCTCTTTGCGACGCTCGCCTTCTCCGTTGCCGGTGCCGGTGATACGGCAGTGCACGAAGGCGCTCTACGACCTCGATGTCGTGCTCGACAACCTCGATGGCCTCGCTGCCGGCCTTTTCGTGCTCGCCGCAGCCGTGGGGCTCAAGCGAACGGCCTCGATCCCAGCGTGGCTCGCTTGGGCCGGTGTCGTCGCGGCGGCGCTCTTCTTCCTCCGAGCGACGACCTGGGCGAGCGAGGGCTTCTGGTCGCCGACGGGCGATTACATACTCATCGTGACTCTGTGCGGCCTTGCATGGATACTCGTGACGAGCATCGCCCTCGTCCGTAGGGCACCAGGTGAGCGAGAGCAAGGCGTCCGCGCTGCATCGTCACGGACGCATAACGTGACGTCTCCGAGAACGCTGGGGCTAGGCCTGTCCGATACTTCGGCGGGGTTAGCCCGTCTGGCTTGGTGACCTAGGCGTAACCAGTGCACAGTTGAACGTGAGGTACGGGCGCGGTTCGCCTTCCTCGACGGTGAGCTTCTCGGCGACGCGATACGCGTCGCGACAGTTCTCATCGCTCCCGCATCGACCGCACCGTAACGGGAGGCAATGAGCGAGTAGCGCCAACGATTCAAGGTTCAGGGGATGAGGTCTGGGTGTCACGCGCCGTCGCAAGCGCGACCGTCAGCTGCGCAGCTGAAGCGACTAGATACACGCCAGTGACAAGGAAGCCGCCGAGTAGCCATGCGGCGGCGTCTTTCACGAAGTGCGCATCGAGAGAAGCTGCACCGATTGCGAGAGCGACCGAGACGAACTGAAGGCCGCCCCAGACGACCGCTCGGGCTGGCTCGGGTACCAGTTGCTCTGAGAGACCACCGAACGCCACGCCGCCGACAAGTGCGTAGGCGGCGACTGCGCCCGCCAGGAGGAGCAGCGCCTCACCCGCGTTCGGGATGCCCTGCGCGTGCGATAGCACCGCGCCACTCGTCCAGATCGTCAGGGTGTAGCCATAGGGCGCGGCGCTTGACGCAACGGTGGCACGGAGCGCCGATTTGTACCGCTTCGGATGCACGGCGGGAGGCTTCGCGCGGAAGCGGTGCGATCCTCCGCGGGACTCGCTGGCGCGGTCGGTGTCGCCGTGTCGCCCGCCGACTATCCACGTGCCTTCGGCCAGAGCTTCCGCATCCTCTCGCCCGGCCTGATCGTCCAGACGCCGCGCACGTTCGTCGTCTCGATCCAGCGGTTCTCCTTCAGCGCCGAGAGGTGGTCGATGACCTGAAGGTGCTGCGTGTCGTCGGCTCCTCGGCGCAGGCGCGGAGCGTGAGTGCCCGACTTCCCGACGACGATGCTCGGCCCGTGCTCGTCGTGGACGAAGCTCCCGCGCGAGAACACCGCACCGGACTCGTTGGCGAACGAGTAGACGAGGGCGGCCAGGAGGCCGAGGTCGGTCACGTCGAAGGTGTCCTCCTCGCCGTTCGTGAGCCACGCGAAGATGAACGCGGGAAGCTCGATGCTCCCCGGCTCCGGGTCACGTCGCTTGGGGAGGAACGCTCGCGCGAGCTTGGTCGCCTCTGCCTTCATCGCCTGACTCCTCTCGATCTCGTGTCGCCTGCGGGCGTAGAGGCCCGGCTCTCCTGCCGCCTGTCCGACCAGCCGCTCGAACCGGGCGAGGCCGTCGTCGGTGATCGCGCGCTCACGGCGCTGCCGGAGGAGTGCGCGAAGCTCGGCGATCTCCTCGTCGCTCATAAGGTCCGGGTTGAGCGGCACGCCGTCGAGCACGTCCGGGTCGAGGTCGCGCGCGAGGGTGAGCGGGTGGCGACGGAGGCCGATCCGGTGCATGAGGCTCTGCTCGCTCCGGTTCGCCGCTCGCCGTCCAAGCTCGTCCCTCACGGTGACGGCTTCCCTCGCCGCCTCGGTTCCCTCGGTGTAGTCGCGGCCCGTCGCGGTGCCAGCCTTCGCCTTCGAGCGGACATCGCGCACGGTGGACGCGGCGTGTCGCTGCACGTCGCGAAGCTCGGCGTCCGACAACTCGGCGGCGTCTCTGATCTCGGGTTGAGTCTCGGGCATGGGTCTACCTCCTCAGGGCGTCGATGACTGCGTGATCGGGACCGAACGGCGACGGGCGCGGGAGCCTGATCCCCGGACTCAGCGAGGCGAAGCGGGCCGGGAACGGGCCGATGCCTCGGCGGTCGTGTTCGTACACGGCGATGGCGAGAGCCTGCGCCTGGTCACAGTGCGCTCGATCCGATCCGAGGCAGGATCACGGACGAGCGCCCGGCCGAGTACCTCGTCCTGATCGCACGAAGCTCTCTGAGGAGTGTCGGATGGTCGGGAAGCTCGATCCCTCCCTCGTTCACCCGCGCTCGGAGCAGGCCGTAGGCCGCATCCTTCGTTGGCGCGGACATCGAGTGGACGGCGACCGGGCAGCCGAGACTGGGCGAGCCTCTCTACGACGCCAGCCGCCCGGTACTGGTCGGTGACCGCGCGAGCCTCGTACTGCCGGAGGAGCGCGGCGACTTCGCCGCGTGTCCTCGATCTCGCGGCCTCATCGAGCGACAGCGCTCGCCAGGATGCGCGCCTCGTCGCCGAACTGCGCTGTCGAGGGGATCAGCGCGCGGGTCACGGACTCGGCCGCGAGGTTCCCCTCGTTGTCCACGAAGTGAGCTAGCTCGTCGGTGACGAGCGTGTGAATCGGCCAGCCGCGACCACCTCGGCTCGTGCAGGCGAACGCGGCGATGGTCATGCCGTTCGTGAACGCGATCTCGTCCTCGCTCTCGCTCTCGATGAAGGGGGCGAGGAGCGGCGAGGCGTGAAGGATCGTGGACGCCGCGCTCACGAGCAGGCGAGCTTGCCGGAGGTTCGTGGCGATCACGACGGCGAAGCCGCGCTCCCCGGCTCGGAGTGACCGCCGCAACTCCGGCCGGAGCAGGCAGGCATGAAGGGCGACGAGCGCGGCCAGCGTCGTCTTCCCACTCCGTCGCCCGAGCGCGAGGACGTGCATCCTCGGCTTGGCTTCGACTGCGGCGAGGACCTCACGCTGCTTGGGCCAGAGCGGGAAGTTGAACAGCGCCGGGTCGTCGCAGGCGGCGACGAGTCCGACGCGGGGAGCGAGACGATTCACGCGACGTGCTCCCTCTCGACGTGCTCGGCCAGCGCGGTCAGGGCGGCGCTCGCGCGGGAGGACCGGGCGAGGCCGGTGTCCCGAGCGATGGCGGCGAGGGATCGCGGAGTGAGTCCGAGGTCGTTCAGATACCCACGGGCGACGTTAGCCCACGAGCGCGCGTCACCCCGGAGCTTCTGGAAGGGGTCGCCGTCCCTGTCGAGGTACGCGGTGAGCGGGTTCTCGGTCACCTCGTCCATCTGCATGAGGGCGGCGTTGGCTCGTTCGAGCCGGACGAGGACGATGGCGCAGGCGTCCACGGTGGGGCGGAACGATTCTCGCCAGAGTTGTTCTTCGCGGAGCGCGGCGGCGATGCCGTCGGCGACCTCGGCGGCTCGGCCCTGAATCTCCACGAGGGAGTACGCGCCGTGTGTCAGGCGGGTGATCGCCGTCCCGTTCGGGCCGGGGGTGAAGGAGAGACAGCGGGTGCAGGTGCAGTCGGCCGGGTGATTCCCTCGGCCCTTCGCTGGTATACGTCGGCGACCGGCGGCCTTGACCTTCTCGGCGAAGTCGGGACCTGGGCCGACGGTCGAGGACGGGCACGGGGGCGCGGCCGGGGCGTCAACCCGCGCCGCACTACTGCCCCCGCTCAACTTGGCCCGTTCCGAGTCAGCGCCTTCGGAGCCGACCGGCTTCTCGTCGCTCACGCGCGGTTCACCTCGCGCTCGCGGATCATCTGTTCGGCGGCGTCGATCACGCGCGCGGCCGGTGGTAGGAGCGTCGCCCGGCGGATGTAGCCCGAGACGGTGCGGCCGTCGTGGTCGGCCAGGACCCGGATGGTCCGAGCCTCCTCGGGGGTGACGCGGACGCGGATGACCTCAGTGCGAAGTGCGGTCATGCTCTCCTCCGTGACGCGACGCGGCGCGTAGGCACGCCGTTACCTCCCTGTCCACGGTACAGCCGCGATCTCGAAGCTCTCTGCCGCGCAGTTGCAACTGTGCGCGGCTCGATTCGAGCGCACAGGAACCGCTCTGAGGGCTGTCGAGAGGTCGGGAGGTCCTGCGGGTCGGGCTACTCCACGATCTCGACCCAGACGCCCTCGTGAATCGCGTCCAGCGGGTCGCCGCCGAGTTGACGGACTGCTCCGGCGAGGGTCCTCAGGAGGTCGCTCGCCTCATCGCACGTGAGATACGCCGTGGACCACTCGCGGCCGTCGGCGTCGAGGGGGTGAGGTCCGATGCGGGCGAGGCCGACCGGCAGCGAGAAGGTGACTAGCTCGTCGCGGGCGATGATCGTCCACGGTCCCGTGCTCGTCGCCTGCTCTGTCGGCAGCGCCCCGCACGAGGCGAGGCGCTGTCGCAGCGGTCGAGGTGTCCACTTCGGCTACGTGGAGACGTGCTCCTGATCGTCGCCGTCCTCGGCCGTGACTGAGAGGACGCCCGAGAACGCCCTGGTCTGCGCCGCGCGCTCCCTCTCCAACCTGTCGCGCTCGCGGATCGCGTGCCCGTAGATGCGGTCGGTGATCGTGACCTCGGCATGACCCATCGCCCGGCTCACGTCGGCGAGGTTCTCGCCCGCGTCGATCCGCAGCGACCCATAGGCGTGACGCAGCCCGTGGAACGTGAACTTCCGCGCGCCCTGCTCGGCGCACTTCTCGTTGAGGCCCGCCGCCTCTCGTGCCTTCTCCACGACGCGCTGAACGTCGCGGTGCGAGAGCGGCTGACCGTCGGTGGTCGCGAACACGTAGTCGTCGTCGCCGTCGTGTCGCGTGTCGAGTGAGAGAGCGGCGAGGAGTTGCGCCGTCTCCGGGTGGAGCGTGAGCGAGCGCCGGGCGTTCCCCGACTTCAACTCCTCGTCGTGACGGCCGTGCGCCTGCCGGACGTGAAGCTCTCCGGCCTCGTGGTCTACGTCCCTCCACCGCAGGCCGAGTAGCTCCGACTGCCGGAGGCCGGTCGAGAGGGCTGTGACGATGAGCGTCCTCGATCCTTCCGGGACTCTGGCCAGGAACGCGCGGAGGTCGGCCGCTTCCAGGCGCGGGTATGGCTTCGTCTCGCCTGACGGCCGCTCCTCCGATTCGAGCGCGGACACCGGGTTGGACGGGATGTAGCCCTTCCGCACGGCCCGACCCATGATCTTCGAGAGGACGCCCACCGTGTTGCGAACGGTGTGGTGCGAGAGCGGCTCCCGCCTGAGCACCTTCCCGCCTGAGCGGATGACCTTGCCCTCGCGCAGTAGCTCCGAGACGTGCGCGGCCACTACGTCCGTCGTGATCTCGGTGAGGAGGTACGTGCCGAGCTTCGGGTTGAGGCGGCTGTCTATCGCCTGCCGGTGCAGCGCGAGTGTCCCGGCCCGCTTGCGCGCCTCCATCGCTGAGTAGTGCTCCTCGGCCAACTCCGCGAAGCGCATCCGCGTCGAGCGCGGGAGTGGCTTCCCGCGAGAGGCCGCCGCCTTCAACTCGGCTCTGAGCGCCTTCGCCTCGGTAACCGATCCTGCGACCTTCCAGACCTGCCGCCGCGATCCCGGCTCGCTGACCTTCGCGTCGTAGACGAGCTTCCCGGTGGAGGTCGCCCGCACGAATACCCCCGGCTCGCCCGGCACCCGGACGCGCCTACGCGGTGAGGCGAGCGCGACCGCCCGCGCCTCCGCGAGCGTGCTCGGCTTCACCTCCGGTCCTGTCGTCGTCTGCTCGTCCGCTCTCATCGCTCCTCCTCCATCTCGTCGTCGTCGTAGGTGATCCCGTGCTCTGCCGCCCACTTCGTGCCCTGCCCGTGGAGAGGGCACCGGCCGTGAAGCTCGACCGCGAGGTGAGGACCGTTCTCCGGGTCGCCGTCGTCCCATAGGCGGCAGGAGCACTCCTCGGCGCGGTGCCCGATCTCACACGGCTCAGCGATCCGAGGTTCGAGGCCGTTCGGAAGCTCCTCGGCGTGGGCCGAGGGATACTGCTGATGCATCGGGGGAACCTCCCGGTGTCGGGGCGGGACCGTTCGCGCGGTGCCCGCCCGCTTTGCGTTATCGGTCCGAATGTAGGTGCTCCCCGCGCAAGTTGCAAGACGTTGCGCTCATCTCGCAATCCCTCTCGCTGAGCGGGTTTGCGCGATCCGTGTACGCCCGTGCTACGCGGGGAAGGTCGGCGCTCGGCTCGCGTGTGCGCGGCGTGCAAGGTCGGCTCAGTCGAGCGGTCGAGGAGAAGGGCCGGGCCGATCCAGCGGCCGATTCTGCGGGAGCCTCTGAGACGGTCCTGAGAGAGCTTCGAGGGGTGCAGTCGTCTCCCCCTCTCCCGTCGTCTCTGAGCGTCCTGATCCGCGTGCATGAAGATCATCACGTAGAGCGGGCAGCGACGGAGGAGCACGCCGACACGTCTGCGCGTGGATCAGCCGGGCGGTGCCCGTGATCGTCGCCCCGCCTCGTGGTCGCGGTCGAGCTTCGCCCGCTCATGGCGGCCCGGTCGCGGCGAAGGCGGCCTGAACCGATCCGAGGTGGGCGCGCCGGGCGAGCTTCGGCGTCGCCGGTCGCCCTTGACGGATCGTGAATCGCCACAGAGAGAATCGCCGTAGTAGGAACGCCGGAACCTCTCCCTTCACCGAGGGGAGGTCTACAGGAGGGACGATCACCTGGCCGTAGCTGCCGAAGCCGACTCGGAGCAAGGGCACGATCAGGAACGTGGGCCACCACCTGAAGCGGGCGCTCGTGGGCTTGCAGCGGCCGGGACCGTTGGGCGAGTCGTGCTCGCCGGAGTCGGCGATCAGCCCGGTGGCGAGGGCGTGGTCGCGGACGGCCCGCGCGTAGTCACGCCCTGAGCGCCGCGCCCCCGTCTCGCGGAGTGCTCGCCGCCACCAGTCGAGTGAGATCGAGGCGTGATCGTCGCGGGCGCGGAGGCCGGTGACGCGGTGCCCTTCGAGGCCGGGCCAGCGGCCCTCCTTCACGCGCCGTTCCAGCGCCGCGATCCGCTGAAGGGCGAGGCGCGTGTCGAGGTCGATCTCGTCGGTGATCGCCTGAAGCTCGAACTTCGTCCAGAGCTTGACGTGCTCGGCCCGGCGCAGTCGGCCGCCGACGTTCATCGCCGCCACCCTCTGAGCGCGGCGTCGAGAGCCTCGCGCTCGATCAGGACCCGGCACCCGGGACCCTCCTGCAACACCGGGATGACCCCACGCGCGATCAGCTTCCTGATCGAGTCCACCGGAATGTCGGAGTAGGCGGCGGCCGTCTCGATCCGCATGAATCGCGGCCACCGATCTCCGTCGGCGTGCTCGCGGCCATCGTCGCGGTCGTGAAACTCGGCGACGAGCGCGGCCATAGCCTCGGTGAGAGCCGGGCCGAGGAGGGCGCGGGCCTCGTCCGCTGTCATGCGTCCTCCCCGCTCGGCAGTCCGAGCAACTCGGCTCGATCCTGCTCCTCGTGATCGAGGACGCTCTGGTAGACGCGCTGGTCGAAGTGCGCGCGGATCGCGTCCCTCACGATCCGGGAGAGCACGTTGGGCGGCAGCGCCTCGACCTGGCACGTCCCGCCGCTCCAACTCCGAGAGCGCGAGTCCGACGGCTTCGCGGGTGCGGTTGGAAGGTCGTATTCGGCGACCTGCTCGGCGGTGAGGGCGACGCGCTGCGCGACGACGCGCGTGGTCGCAATGTGCCTGTCCGCCTCCACGAACTCGGCAACGTCCTCCGCGATGGCGTCGAAGATCGCGACGCCTGAGGGGTCGTAGTCGCCGACGTGCAGGAGCACGGTCACCCCGGACTGGTTGACGGCCCTGTCCACGATGGACCGAACCGCCGTAAGGCTTCCGAAGCCGCCCGCCGAGTAGACCTGAACGGAGAAGTCGTGAGCGACGCGGGCGAGTTGCGGAGCCATCCCTGCGGCCTCCGTCCATAGCTCGACCACACTCGGCTGACCGGCCTGCCGGTTGCGGCGGTAGTCGCGCGCACGTCGCGCCGTCTCCGCGTGGAACGCCTCCACGTTGCGATGCCAGGAGACGGGGTAGACCGTGATCCCGTCGTCGCGGATCGAGGTGAACGGGATCAGGCAGGCGCGTCGCGCTCGGACGAGATGCTCGGCCAACCGCTTGTAGGAGTGCTCCGACTTCTCGAACCCCTGCGTGGCGACGAGCCGGTAGAACACCTGCCGGACTGTCAGCGGCAGGTAGAGCGCGTACTCGTCCAGCACTTCGTTCACCTGCTCGATGAGGACCTTCGTTCGCGCCTGCGGCCTCCACTCGGCGTATCCCCGTGGCCGCTTGCGGGCAATGCCCCGTCTAGACGGGTTCTTCACGCCTCCATCTCCTCGCGGCTGAACGTGCGCCGGGCCTGCTCGACGGCGGCCGGGTCCCAGAACAGCGCGACGCCGAAGGAGAGCCTGGACTCGTAGCGCGAGGAGTCGCCGGGCTGAACGCGGGCGAGGCCGTGCGCCTCCATCTCGTCGTCGCTGAGGCACCGTCGTCCGTCGGGCTGGTCCAGGGAGACGTCGTGATCGTGAGTGCCCACCCGGTGGGCATCGAACGCGGGAACGGAGGTGAAGTCGCGCGAGCAAACACCGCAACCGTTCAGCGGGTCGTAGCCCTCCGGCCAGCGGCTCACGGCCGAACTCCTATGAAGCGATCTGAGGTCCTCGATCTTTCGGTGGTGCCGTCGTACCGCCCGACCCCTGCCGTGCCCTCAGAGCGGAACCCTTCGGCGGGAATCGACACGCGCTTGCGGCGACGTGCAACAGCGAGCGTCGTGAGACACATCGCGCAGTCGATGTCGAGCCGATGCCCGTCCTCCACGCGGAAGCTCGTCCTCCGCATCCACCGGCCGCAGGCTGTGGCGAGTTGATCCGCATGGACCGCGTGGACGAGTCCCGAGCGGCGATGACGGGCGACCTTCACCCGGACCGCCTGCGACGATTCAAGATCGTGGACGACGAGCACGGCCACGAGCACGACGACGACGAGAGCCGGTGCCCGGTGTGCGGGGCGGAGATGTACGCGGTGGAGGTCGAGCGCGGCGCGGTCGTCTGCAACGACTGCGATCTACGTCTCGAAAGACACCTGAAGGCGTGGTTGGAGTACGCGGCGATCCGCGACGAGAAGCCGCAGTCGAAGCGGTGAGCTAGGCGGCGCTCAGCGGGCACGGGAGGAGAGCGAGGAGGTCATCTAAGTGACCGTCGTCTCCTCCACGGGAGTCGATCCGAGGACGCGCGACGAAGCGCGCAGAGGTCGTGCCGCGATGCCCGCGAAACTCAGCGGTAGGCATCGACGCGATACGTGGCGTTAGTGGAAAGCTGCATCGAGGTCGATTTTACCGGCCCGATTCCCAGGTGGCAGGAACTTCCCGAGAAGAACGAACGGTCCCCGGAGGGACCGCCCGTTGATGCACTTCCCGACTAGGGCCGCCACAGCCCGCGTCTCACGGCGAAGGTATCACGCTCGCCGGGGATGTCGGCTCCCGTTCTCGCCAGCGGCTTCGAGCCGTCCGAACACGCCGTCTCGTTGGACGGCGAGCTTCATCTAGCACTGTGCCGCGAGCCTCTTTCCGCGTAGCACGCGCGTAGCACGGAGGCTTGTGAGCGGAGCCGGAGAGCCTAGTTTTGGCGTAGTTCCCGGACTCGCGCCTTCTTGCCCACGCGCTTCCGCAAGTAGTAGAGCTTGGCACGGCGAACGTCGCCGATCGCGGCTACCTCGAGCTTCTCGATCTTCGGCGAGTGAAGCGGGAACGTTCTCTCGACCCCGACGCCGAACGACTGCTTGCGGACGGTGAACGTCTCGCGGAAGCCAGAGCCCTGGCGCTTGATGCAGATGCCTTCGAAGACCTGGATCCGCTGTCGGTTGCCCTCGATCACCTTGAAGTGCACGCGCAGCGTGTCGCCCGCCTTGAACTGGGGCAGGTCCGTGCGCAGATGGCGCTGCTCGAGGCTCTCGATGACGGTGTTCATGAGGGAGGACGGCCCCGCGGGCCGGCACGGGATGTTAGCGAAACGCTATTCGTTGAGGCGGCCAGTAGGTCATGAAGACCTTGCCGATGATGTTGTTTCGCGGGACCGATCCCCAGACACGCGAGTCACAGGACTGCGACCGGTTGTCGCCCATTACGAAGTAGCTCGCGGCCGGGACGCGGAACGTCTCCTCGGGCCCGATGTCGCGGCGGTCGTGCTCGATGTAGGGCTCGTCGAGTCGCTTGCCGTCGATGAAGACGTAGGCCGCACCACGACGGAGTCGGACCTGTACACGCTCGTTGGGCAGGCCGATGATCCGCTTCACGAACGTACCGCCCGCCCCGCACTTCTTCTTTGCAGCCGGCGGAGTCTCGAACACGATCACGTCCCCGCGGTGCGGATCACGGAAGTGGAAGATGAACCGGTTGGCGAGAACGCGATCGGAGAAGCGAGCCTCGCAGCCAGGAGCAGGTCGTGCGCAGTGCAAGGTCGGCTCCATGGACGACGACGGGATGCGATACGGGTTGACGATCCATGCCTTGATCGCGAGCACGATCGCGATGGCACCGACGATCGTCACGACCCAGTCGACGGCGATCCGGAGCCTGCGTGGGAGCCGGCCGGTGACCCGGTCGAGCGGGTGGTGATAGTCGTCCTCGGCGCCCGCGCCTGACCCGAGCGCACTCGAAGGCGACGGGGGCCACGAGAACGGTGGGGCAGGCGGAGGCGGCTGAGCATAGCCGGAAGGCATGCGCCAGTCGTCCGCGAGACCATCGTGGTCGACCTGCGGCGTCACGGCCAGGTCGCGCTCCTCGGTGCCGCTCACGTCACGCTCCTGACGCGCTCGCGTCGCCACTCGTCGATGCGTCCGTGGTCACCCGAGAGCAAGATGTCGGGCACCGCCCACCCCCGGAACTCCGCCGGCCGCGTGTAGTGCGGGTACTCGAGCCCACCATCGAGGGCTGCGGAGAAGCTCTCCACTTCGCCTGACCCTTCGCTGAGCGCGCCCGGAAGCCTGCGGGCGACCGCATCCACGACGGCGAGCGCGGGGATCTCTCCGCCGGACAGCACATACGGACCTATCGAGACGACGTCCGTGCAGAGGTGGTCGAGGATGCGCTGGTCGAAGCCCTCGAAGCGGGCCGAGAGGAGGGTGAGGTCCAGCTCCCCTGCCAGCTCCTCGACGAGCTCCTGGTCGAGCTGCCGCCCGTGGGGAGCGAGCGCGACGACGCGATGCGCCGGCATGCTGCTGTAGACAGCGTCCAGGGCCGCCGCGACGACGTCGACCCGGAGCACCATTCCCGGCCCGCCGCCATAAGGCTCGTCGTCCACCTGAGCGGCGCTCAGCGGCGTGAATGTGCGGTAGTTGAGGACGCGGAGCTCGAGCTCGGTGCCGAGCACCGCGGCGAGCGGCCGGCGCTCTGTGATCCAGACGAACGCGTCGGGAACGAGCGTGAAGACGTCCAGGCGCACGAGGCGGAACCGTAGCCGTCAGCCCGTGAAGCCGGGATTGAGAACGAGGCGGCGATTCGCGAGGTCGACCTCGCGAATACAGTCCTCGACGAGCGGAAGCAGGAGGCCCGTGTCCAGCTCGAGGACGTCGTTCGCCGGCCCGGGGAGCACATCTCGCACGACGCCGACGCGGGCACCGTCCTCGTCGAGCACTGCCATCCCCACGAGGTCGGCCACGTAGTACGAGTCGGCCGGCAGCGGCGGGAGCTCGGAACGCTCGACCATCAGGTCGGCGCCACGGTCGACCGCCCGGTCGAGCTTGATCGCGCGCTTCCCCCGACCCACACGACGGGTGAGGACGACCCGCGCAGGCTCGCCGTCGACGATGACCTCCGCCCCGACCGCGAACCGCGTCTCGTCCTCGCTCCCCTGGTCCACGACGAATGCGCCGTCCACACCATGGGGACGCCCGACGCGCCCGATGCGAACGAGCTCGTGCGCCGGGTCAGTCGGCAATCTCGAGCACGTAGCGCTCGTCGGCGCGCGCACCGCCTGCACGGACGACGCTCCGGAGCGCACGCGCGATCCGGCCCTGCCGGCCGATCACCTTGCCGACGTCGTCCGGCGCAACGTGGAGGTGGAAGACGATGGCGTCGTCGCGCTCCTCGGTCTCGACGCGAACGGCGTCGGGCTCGTCCACGAGCCCTCGCGCCAGCCACTCGAGGAGCTCGGCCACGTCAGCCGTCGATTCCGACGGCCTTGATGAGGCGGGACACCGGCTCCGTGGGCTGCGCCCCCTTGGCCATCCAATCCTTGATCTTCGCCTCGTCGAGGTCGATCGTCGACGGATCCGTCTGGGGGTTGTACCGGCCCACGATCTCGATGAAGCGCCCGTCGCGCGGAGATCGCGAGTCGGCCACGACGACGCGGTAGATCGGGTTCTTCTTCGATCCCACGCGCGTCAACCTGATCTTCACTGCCATGTGCTGTCTCTAGCCTTTCTCGTCGGTGAGCAGGGAAGGCTAGCGCCTCGGCCCCGCGACGCCGGGCGGGAGCGTCGGCATCTTGCCCTTCCCGACCTGCTTCATCATCTTCGCCATCTGCTTGCGCGCCGCCATGAGCTTGTTCACCTCGTCGAGCGAGGTCCCGCTTCCGGCCGCGATCCGCCGACGCCGCTGCATCGAGATCATGTGCGGCATGCGCCGCTCCTGCGGCGTCATCGAGAGGACGATCGCCTCGACGCGCGCAAGCTGACGCTCGTCCAGGTCGAGCCCCTGAAGCTGCTTGCCCACGCCCGGGACGAGCTTCAGGACGCCCTGCAACGGCCCCATCCTTCTGATCATCCGGTAGCTCGCGAGGAAGTCGTCGAACGTGAACTCACCCGCGCGGATGCGCTTCTCCATCTCCGCCTGCTCGTCCAGCTCGACTGCCGCCTCGGCCTTCTCGATAAGCGTGAGCACGTCGCCCATCCCGAGGATCCGCGAGGCCATGCGGTCGGGATGGAAGTACTCGAGCTGGTCGAGCTTCTCCCCGACGGACACGAGCTTCACGGGTCGCCCGGTCACAGCGCGAACGGACAGCGCCGCGCCGCCGCGGGCATCGCCGTCGAGCTTCGTGAGGATCACCCCGTCGAACGCGACCCGCTCCTGGAAAGCGAGCGCAACGTTCACCGCCTCCTGGCCCGTCATCGCGTCGAGCACGAGGAGGACGTTCGTCGGCTTCGTCTCGGCGGAGACGCGCTCGAGCTCGTTCATCAGCTCCTCGTCGACGTGGAGACGGCCGGCGGTGTCGAGGATCACGACGTCGAGACCGTCCTTGCGGGCTGCTTCGAGACCGAGCCGCGCCGCCACGACGGGATCGCCGCGGTCGAGCGCGTACACCGGGAGCTGGATCTGCTTGCCCAGCTGCTCGAGCTGATCGACGGCCGCGGGCCGCTGGAGGTCGCAGGCGACGAGCGCAGGGTGCTTCCCCTCGTGACGAAGCATGAGGCCGAGCTTCGCGGCGGCCGTCGTCTTGCCCGAGCCCTGGAGGCCCGCGAGCAGGATGACCGTAGGCGGACGACCGAACGCGAGTCGCGAGTCGCCGGAACCCATGAGCGTCGTCAGCTCCTCGTGCACGATCTTCACGACCTGCTGTCCGGGCGTGAGGCTCTTCAGGACGTCCTGGCCGAGTGCGCGCTCCTTGACGGCGTTCGTGAAGTCCCGCGCGACCTCGAGGTTGACGTCCGCCTCGAGCAGCGCAAGCCGGATCTCGCGCATCGCCTTCGAGATCGCATCCTCGTCGAGCCGGCCGCTACGGCCCAGCCCGCCCAGGGTCGCCTGGAGCTTGTCGGACAGGGTGTCGAACACGGCCCGACAGTGTACGTCGAGGTCCGTCGCTCCTAGACTCGCCTCAGTGTCATCCTGGTTCTCACGGACCGGCTCGTGACGGACGTGCCGGTTAGGCTCGGAGCCGGCGGCGGGCTGACCCCTAGGCTCGGTGTCGGCCGATATGGCCTGACCTGCATGCGATCTGTCGCCCGCCGCCGTCCGAGGAGCACCAGCGTGACCTGATAGGAGCGTGGCTATACGCCCCCACTGAGGCCTGTCCGCTGGCACTCCGCTGTCAATGGCCACCTCAGGAAAGGGGACCGGGAGTGATCGTAATCGGGATTGATCCGCACAAGCGCACACACACCGCCGTCGCCGTCGAAGCCTCGACGGGCGAGCTCGTAGGCGCACTGACGGTGCCGGCGCGCCAGCACGGCCATGCGCAGCTCCTGCACTGGGCACGCTCGCTCTCGGGTGAGCGCCGTTTCGCCCTCGAGGATTGCCGGCACGTGTCGGGCTCGCTCGAGCGGATGCTCAGCGGGCGTGGCGAGACGGTCGTGCGCGTGCCCCCCAAGCTGATGGCCGGCACGCGGCGCTCGGCTCGTACGCGCGGCAAGTCGGATGCGATCGACGCGACCGCGGTCGCCCGCGCGGCGCTGCGCGAGCCGGATCTGCCGTTGGCTCGCCTCGAAGGCGCGACCCGCGAGATTCGCCTCTTGCTCGACCATCGCGAGGATCTGGTCGCAGAGCGCACGCGCATCCAGCAGCGCCTGCGCTGGCACCTGCACGACCTCGACCCAGCGCTCGAGATACCGGCGGGCGCGCTCGATCGCCAGGTGTGGCTGCAGCGGCTCAGCCGCCGACTCGGCCGCATCGAGCAGAGCGTTCAGGTGCGCATCTGCCGCGAGCTCGTTGCGCGCTGCCGCGAGCTGACCCGGCGCGCTGCTGAGCTCGAGCGCGAGCTCGCCGCACTCGTCTCGAGGCAGGCGCCCGCGCTCATCGAGCTGCCCGGCTGCGGCGTACTCACCGCAGCCAAGCTCCTGGCCGAGACCGCCGGCGTCGATCGCTTTGGAAGCGATGCCAAGCTCGCCCTGCACGCGGGTGCCGCACCGCTCGATGCCTCGAGCGGCCGCCAGCAGCGCCACCGCTTGAACCGCTCGGGCAACCGCCAGCTCAACTGCGCGCTGCACCGCATCGCGATAACGCAGGGTCGTACGCATCCGCCCGCGCGGGCCTACCTCGAGCGCAAACAGGCCGAGGGCAAGAGCCGCCGCGAAGCGCTCCGCTGCTTGAAGCGCCACCTCGCCCGCACCGTCTACAACACGCTCAAGACCACCACACCAACGACCTCACGTACAGCTCCTCGCGAGCTGTGCTTGACATAGGAGCGTCGCGTGGGCACCCCGCACACTCAAGACCGCTCGCTGCCGACCGGCACGATCACGATGCTCTTCGCGGACGTCGAGGGCTCGACCCGGCTCCTGAGCCTGCTCGGCGACCGCTTCGGCGAAGCCCGCGCACGGATGCGCGAGCTCGTCCGCGAGGCGGCCGCCGCCCACGACGGAGCCGAGGTCGACTGGGCCGGAGACGGCGTCTTCCTCGCGTTTTCTCGAGCGCGGGACGCCGTCGCGGCCGCCGCCCAGATCCAGCGCTCGCTCGCCGAGGAGCCATGGTCGCCAGACGAGGCGCACCGCCTCCGCGTCGGAGTGCACACGGGCGAGCCGGAGCTCGCCGACGGCTACATCGGCATGGACGTCGTCATCGCCGCGCGTATCTGTTCGGTCGCACATGGTGAGCAGGTGGTGGTCTCTCAGGCGACACGGGACGTCTCCGGGGATGAGCCGCTGCCCGGTGCGTCGTTCCGCCCGCTCGGCCACCATCGCCTGAAGGACGTGCCGTCGGTGGCGCAGCTCTTCCAGCTCGTCGCTCCCGGTCTGCGACCGGAGTTCCCACCTCTCCAGACGCTCGGCGGCGCGAGCCTCCCGGCGCTCCATCACCGCCTCGTCGGACGCGACGAGGCACTCGGGCGCGTTCGGGCGATGCTCGACGACGAGGCGACGCGTCTCGTCACGATCACCGGCCCGGGCGGCGCAGGCAAGAGCCGACTCGCGCTCGAGGTCGCCGCCGGCGCAGCGTTGGAGCGCCCGGTCCACCTCGTCGGCCTCGCGCCGGTCGCGGATCCCGACCTCGTGCCGAGTGCGATCGCACGGGCGATCGGAGTGCGCGAATCGAGCGAGCGGCCACTGCTCGAGGCCGTCGCCGGGCGCCTCGGCGGAGGGGGTGCCTTGCTCTTCCTCGACAACCTCGAGCACCTCGCGCCCGCGGCGATACACGTGGCGGAGCTCCTCGACCGCAGCCCCGACCTCCAGATCCTCGTCACCAGCCGAGCGCCACTCCGCCTGTCAGCCGAGCGTGTCCTCCCGCTCGAGCCCCTCTCGAACGAGGACGCGACGACGCTCTTCATCGAGCTCGCCGCCGCACGAGGGGTAATCCTCCGCGACGACTCGCTGGCATCCATTCACGAGATCTGCCGGCGCCTGGACGGCCTTCCGCTCGCGATCGAGCTGGTTGCAGCCCGGCTCGCGGTGCTCCCGCCGTCGGAGATACTGCGCGCCCTCTCCGAGGGTCTCGCCCTCGAGATGGAAGGCCCCGTCGACCTCCCGGAGCGCCAGCGCACGCTTAGAGCCGCCATCGACTGGAGCTACGGGCGCTTGACGGACAGCCAGCGCGCACTCCACGGCGCTCTGGCCGTGTTCGCGGACAGCAGTGCGCTCGACGACGCACGTCAGGTCTCGGGCGCGGGTGGGAGCTTCCTCCTCGACCTCGAGGCCCTCGTGGGCTGGAGTCTCGTTCGCAGCGAGTCGGCCGACGGTCAGGTTCGGCTCTCGATGCTCGAGACCGTGCGCGAGCATGCGCGCGCTCAGCTCCGAGAGAGTGGAGAGCTCGACGAGCTCCGCCGCCGTCACGCGGAGCGCTTCCTGGAGCTCGCACTCGTGGCGGAGAGCGAGCTGACGGGATCCGATCAAGCGTCCTGGCTAGATCGGCTCGAGCTCGAGTTCGACAATTTCACCGCTGCGATCGACTGGCTCCTCACGTCGGCTCGCATGGAAGAAGCGCTCCGGGCGATCGCCGCCCTCGAACGCTTCTGGCGTGGTCACTCGCATGTCGTCGAGGCACGTGCCTGGCTTGCGCGCGGTCTGGCGAACGCCGACGACGTGGCGCGCGATATCCGAGCTGCGGCGCTCCGTACGGCGTCATTGCAGGCCGCTGCACAGAGCGACTGGAGCGCCGCGGAGTCGTTGCTGCTCGAGGCCCGCGAGCTCTACCGCGAACTGGGAGACGATCGTGAGCAGGTCCTGGCACTCAGCTACCTCAGCTTCTTCGCCACCAGACGGAACGAGATCGACCGCGCCGAGCAATTCGCGCAGGAGGCAGTGGATATTGCAGCGAGGCTCGAAGACCATCGGGCTGCATCGGGCGCGCTGAGCGCGCTCGCCGACGTGTACTCCGCGAAAGGCGAGCACGAGCTTGCGCTCGCGCGGTACGAAGAGGCAGTCGTGCTACGCCGCGGCCTCGGCGATCCGCTGCTGATCGCCGACGCCGTCTACTACGTCGGGATTGCCGCGTTCTGGAGCGGCAACTACGTCCGTGCGCGCACCGAGTTCGAAGCCGCGCTCGGCCAGGCGCGTGAGCTCACGGAGGAGCCGCATGTCGCTGCCGCGCAGTTGATGCTCGCCCTGATCGACGTCCACGAGGGAGATCCGGTCGGCGCGACCGAGCGGGCGCAAGAGGCGCTCGAGGTGTACTCGACCATGGGGGACGATCGGTCGCGCGCCCGATGCGTGCTGATCCTCGCGGGAGCCGCAGCCGAGCAGGGACACGCCGAGCAAGCCGCTCGCCTGGTCGGAACGGCGGAGGCTCTTCGAGAATCGGAGCCTCCGGACGAGTTCGAGGCTCCCGTTCTCGCACGCGTGCTCCCGATCCTCGAGGGTCGCCTCTCGCGAGAGTCGCTCATGCGCCTCACGGCCGACGGCCGCTCGGCGAGTCTCGAGACTCTCGAGCGCCCGGTTGTGCGCAACAAGGCAGAGGCGTAGGATCGCCCGCGACAGCGAGCGGGAGGAGATCCGATGGGTAGGCCAGGGGCGAGCGGCGAGCGGAAGACGTTCTTCGGTACCAGCGAGGGTGAAGAAGGCAACCCGGCGAAGCTCAGCGAGGCGCTCGAGAGCGCGGCGGCCGAGGCAATAAAGCAGAAGTTCGTGTCTAAGGACCAGGCCGCCTGGTTCGACATCACGTCGATGGAAGTCCTGCTGGCGAACCAGCACCCGCGGACGTTCAAGGTGGGCGTAACGCTGAAGGACCCGCAGCCGCCGAGCTAGGCGGCGTTCTTCGCCTTGAAGCCACCGAGCTCGGCGACCGTGGCGTCGGCGACGACGCCGGCGAGGCCGAGCAGCGCCAGGAGACGGCGCCGCAGGAGGATCCCCAGGATCAGAAACGCCCAGCCGGCCATGCCGACGGGCCCGAACGCGATTGTGGGCTCACGCTCGTCAGACACGGATCGACGATCCTAGACGCCGAAGGCGTGGCTCCCCCCGAGGGCCACGCCTCCGCGCATTCAGCCGGCCCAGCTCGCGACCGCAGCCGGGAGGGACACGGCACCGATCCGATCGATCATGTCCGGATCGGCGACATAGAGGTTGTGCAGAGGAATCACTCGGATATCCGGCTCGCCTCGAATGCCCAGCTCGCTGACAGCGGGTAGCACCCGCTGCTCGAGGAAGCCGTTGAACGCCTGTTCCGTCTGCCAGATGTCGCAGACATCCACACCCTCTTCGGTCACGGTCGCCATGTGCAGCACCCAGCCGGCTGGCGGATTGGCGTCGAGGCCGAGTCTCGCCATGATGGAGTCGTACTGGTCGGATGTCAGGCCCGGCCAGTGCATGTACATCGCGACTGCCATTCCCAGTCCTCCTTCCCCGTGTCGCGTCCAGGGTCCGCTCTAAGGGTACGCGCGCGCCGAGTCGCATGCAACGGGGCTGGAGCCCTCGTTCGAGGGATCTTCCGGCCGCCTCAGCCTCGGATCAGCGCGCGAGCGTAGTCGCCGGCGTCGAATGGCCGGAGATCGTCGATCCCCTCGCCCACCCCCACGAGCTTGACGGGCAGGCCCAACTCGACGGCGATCGCGATCGCGACACCTCCTCGAGCGCTGCCGTCGAGCTTCGTGAGCGCGACGCCGGTGACGCCGGCGCTTGCGCCGAAGAGCTTCGCCTGCTGGAGCCCGTTCTGACCGGTCGTCGCGTCGACGACGAGAAGCGTCTCGTGTGGAGCCCCGTCGATGCGGCCCTCGATGACCCGCCGAACCTTCTCGAGCTCCGCCATGAGGTTCGACTGGGTGTGCAGACGCCCAGCCGTGTCGATTACGGCGACGTCGCGGCCACGTGCACGCGCCGCTTCGACGGCGTCGAACGCGACCGCCGCCGGATCCGCGCCGCGTGGCGCGCCGACGAAGTCCGCTCCTGCTCGCCCTGCCCAGATCTCGAGCTGCTCCTCCGCCGCCGCGCGAAACGTGTCGGCGGCGCCGACGAGGACAGAGCGACCGTGCTCGGAGAGCTTGCGCGCGAGCTTCCCGATCGTCGTCGTCTTCCCCGTGCCGTTCACCCCGACTACGAGGATCACACTCGGCTTCGCGTCGAGCGTCAGGGTCGGTGGCTCCCCGAAGAGCGCTTCGACCTCCTCGACCAACGGCTCCTCGAGCGAACCGGTGACGCCGCGCGCCTCGAGCCGGCGCACGAGCTCTGCCGTCGCGGGCACGCCAACGTCGCTCCGGATGAGAGCCTCCTCGAGGCGCTCCCAGGCCTCGTCGTCGGACGAGTCGAACGCCGCCGACGCGAGCTCGGCCGTGAGCGCTCGCCGGCTCTTCGCGAGCGACTCGCGCATGCGCCCCAGGAAGCCCGTGCGCTCGGACTCGTCGGCGGCCGTGACCTTGTCGCCGAGGAGCTCCGACCACGTGCGACTCACGGCCGGTTGCCCCCGAGCGCCAGGGCGCGGCTCCGCGTGCTGCGGGACGCCGGCGCGATACGACAGCTGCGAGACGCCGTCCGGGCCCATCGTCACGCCGTAGAGGATATCCGCGGCCTCCATCGTCCTCTTCTGGTGGGTGACGACGACGAACTGCGCGCGGTCCGCGTAGCGGCGTAGGAGCTCGACGAAGCGGGCGATGTTCGTGTCGTCGAGCGCCGCCTCGACCTCGTCGAGGAGGTAGAAGGCGCACGGTCTCGCAAGGAAGAGCGCGAACAGGAACGAGATCGCGCCGAGCGCCTTCTCCCCGCCGGAGAGGAGAGACGAGGCGCGTGATGCGCTTGCCCGCCGGCCGCAGCTCGACCTCGATCGCCGGGCTCTGCTGCCTCGTCTTCGCCCTCGACGAGCCGAAGCCGTCCCTCGCCGCCCGGGAAGAGCGTCGAGGCGACCTCCTCGAAGTGCTCGGCGACGGCTCCGAACGTCTCGGCGAACCTGCGCTCGACGGTCGCGGTCAGCTCCGCGCACAGTGCATCGAGCTCCTCGAGGCTCCGCTCGAGGTCCTCGCGCTGCGTCTTGAGGTCATCGAGGCGCGCCTTCTCCTCCTCGTACTCCTCGCGCGCGAGCGGGTTCACCTGGCCGAGCGTCGCGCGCCGCACCTCGAGGCGCTCGATGCGCGTCGCCAGCTCGTCACGGTCCTCGCCGTCGGCCGCGCTCGACCTCGCCCGCTGACTCGAGCCGCCTGGTTGCGTCAGCGACGTCGGCGTCGATCCGCGCAATCTCGACTTCGGCCGCGGCCACCGCGGCGCTCGCTTCCTCAAGCTCCCGCCGGAGGTTCACCTCAGCTGCACCTAGCGTGCGCAGCTCCTCGCCGAGCTCGCCGGCCCGCGTCGAACCGGCGTCGACGCGGGCACGCAAGCGGAGCCTCTAACCTGCCGGCCACGCTCTGCGCCATGGAGATCGCCTCTTGTAGCGCGCGTCGCAAGCTCGACGAGCCGCCCGAGAGTCGGCACGTCGATCGTCGCCGCCCTGAGCCTCGGTGCCCGGCCGAACGCCGCCTCGGCGACACGCGCCCGCGCAGCGGCTTCTTCGACCGCACGCGTCGCGTCCGCGACCTGCGCGTCGAGCTCGGCGGCTTCGAGGACGAGCGCAGCTTCGGCGCCCTTGCAGCTCGAGCAAGCACTGCCTCCGCAGTCTCGCCGACGAACCACAGCTCGCCTCGTACGGGGTCGTAGCCGAAGCCCTCCGAGCGTGACGGACGGCGTCGTGACGTCGAGCAGCTCCTCGAGCGAGACGACCGGATACTCGCCCACGAGCTCCTGCGGAGATCGACCCGCGAGCACCGTGAGGCTTCCGAGACCGACCGCTCGAGCGCGCTGCAGGAGAGCGAGCCCGACGACCGGATCGTCGGCGATGACAGCCGCGGCGCGCGTGCGAAGAGCCGCTGCGACCGCCCGCTCTGCGCCGGGTGTGACGTCGAGCGACGCGAGCGCGAGACGCGCACCGTCCTCGGCCAGAGCGCGCGCCGCCGGCGGCAACCCCTCCTGCTCGGCGAGCGTCTGCTCGAGCGCGCGGACACGCTCACGGACGAGATCGGCGCGCTCGGCAAGAGCAACACGCTCGCGTTCCGCGTTGCGTGCGGCTTCGGCTGTTCGGGCTGCTTCAGCCTCGAGACGGGCGGCGTCGCTCTGTGCCGTCGCGTCGTCCGCCGAAGTCGGCGTCTCGGCGCGGAAACGCTCGAGCAGTGCACTCGCCGACTCGGCGCGCAGCTCGAGGCGCTCAGTGGCGCCCTGTAGCCGGTAGCGCGCGGCAACAGCCGCCTCGCGCCGGCCGGCGGCATCGGAAAGCTCGTCTTCTGCTCGGGCGCGATCCGCCAGGAGTCCGTCCAGCCTCCCCTGCGCGCCGCGCTTCGAGAAGGCTGCGGCATCGCGTCGCTCCTCGGCTTCCCCGCGACGAGCACCGGAGTCGGCGAGGTCGAGCTGCGCGACCCTGCGCACGCAGCCCCGCGATCTCGAGAACGAGCTTCTCGGCGCGCTCCGCCGCGGTCGCCTGGAGCGCAAGCGGCCGCAGACGCTTGCGAACTTCATCCTCGACGTCGCGTGCGCGCTCGACCTGCGTCGCGACCCGCGCGAGCTTCAGCTCCGCGCGATGCCGACGACGCTTGAACTTGCCGAGCCCCGCAGCCTCCTCCACGAAAGCGCGGCGATCCTCCGGCTTCGACGCGAGCACCTGCTCGACCTTTCCCTGTCCGACGATCGAGTGCATCGCCGCGCCGAGCCCGACATCCGCGAGGATCTCGACCAGGTCGGTGCGGCGCACGGACGCGCGGTTGACGAGGTACTGCCCCTCCGCCCCGCGGACGAGTCGCCGCGCGATCGAGACCTCGGAGAAGTCGAGGTCGGGCCACGTGCCGTCCTCGTTGTCGAAGACGAGCTCGACCTCGCAGTGCTCGGCCGGCTTGCGATCACCGCCACCGGCGAAGAGAACGTCGTCCGGCTTCTCGGCGCGGAGCTCTGACGGTGTGAGCGAGCCGGCGGCCCAGACGATGGCGTCGGCGATGTTCGACTTGCCGGACCCGTTCGGCCCGACGATGACGGCGACTCCCGGCTCGAGTGAGATCTCGAGCGTGTCGGGGAACGACTTGAAGCCGCGGATGCGGAGCGAGCGCAGGTGCACCGAAGCGGCATTTTCGCCGCGGCCCCGGACGACTCAGTGCGAGCGATCGAGCCAGACGTCGCGAGCCGTCGTGTTCCCTCGCCAGTCCCACGCGTAGACCGTCAGTCGAGCACGGCGTTGTCCGGCTGCCGCGGCCAACTCACCCGGCCACGCGAGCCGGTACTGCCAGTTGGGGACGCAGAGCGTCTCGACGGCGAAGCACATGTAGCCGGGTCGTCGGGCGCCGGCTGTGAAGATCGCCGGGACGAGCTCGGGCTGGAGCACGTGGGTGCCGCGCAGCGCCCACCGAAGCGGCGTGAGGGGCCGTCCGGTGACGTCGTAGAGTCGCCAGGCAAGCGCTGCCGGCGCCAGGACCGGAGTCACGTATCGGGTCCTCTCCTCGAACGACTGCGGATCGAACGCCTCGACCACGAGCGACCCGTCTCCCCCTACGACCGGCCTGCCGATGACGGGAGGCTCGAGATCGCTCCAGGGAGCGAGCACGCGCCCGCCGGGGCGGAGCGGATTGAGGTAGCCGCCGGAGCCGTCGACCTCGGACAGATGGAGATGGCGATGGTCCCGCAGGACGATGCCGAGGGGCTTGTCGAAAGCGCCGATCCACTCGCCGTCGTGCACGAGCAGCTTCAGGTGCCAGTAGATGTAGTTCCCGACCTGCACGCGGGCCTCGCTTCCCGTCCGCTGGATCACGTGGGCCCGACCCGGTTGCAGCGCATACACCGGAGCCCTTGCGCGCGCCTGGATGTCGACGCCCAGGTGAAAGCCCTTGTCCCTGAGCTCGTTGATGCCGGCCCGGAGCCCGTGCTGCTCGTGGAACGGCTCGAGCGGCCAGCCCGCCTGCGCACCCGGGGGACGGCAGCCCGTGGAGCAGGAGCTTCCGTCATGCCAGAACGGCGGGAGGTCGTCGAAGATCGTCGTAGGGCGTTCGAGCGGGCTCCGCGGGAACGGATACGTGGCCGGCGAGACCACGAGGATTCGAAACGCACGCGACGAGCCTTCATGGAGCTCGGAATCTCGAGGTTGGAACCTCACCTCGAACGTCGTCCGACCCGGGACGAGCCCCCAGAACGACTCCTCGAAGGAGAACGCGCCGTCGGTCGACACCGAACCCGTGTCGGTCAACTCCCCGTCTCGCAGCAACACGACCGTGCCGACCGCGGGCGGCCCCTTGCTCTCGATCCGGCCCACGACGTGCAGCGTCGGGCCGAACTGCCGTCGCTCGACATCCAGCCGAAGAAGCACGGCAACGCGCTGCGCCACGACTGCGGGAGCGTCCTCGACTGTCCATCCAACGTCGTTCGACGCCGTCACCGAGCAGGTCAGCGTGTGCTCGACGTCCGCTCCCTCCACGCGGTAGCTCGGCGCCGTCCGCCCCTCACGCGGAATCCCGTCCCGCGACCAGAGCAACGTGTACTGAACGGCTCCAGCCCAGGTCCCCGGCGAGCAGACCAGAACCTGCCCCTTGAAGGCATGGCCGCTGATTCGGGG
This sequence comes from uncultured Gaiellaceae bacterium, assembly GCA_963709715.1. Classification (GTDB taxonomy): domain Bacteria; phylum Actinomycetota; class Thermoleophilia; order Gaiellales; family Gaiellaceae; genus GMQP-bins7. The sequence continues at coordinate 239,322 of CAVPXQ010000008.1, read as the reverse complement.
CAGCGTCAGCGCCAGCGGTGGGGCCGGGGCATCCGTAGGGGGAGACTCGGCAGGCGGGTCGAGAGCCACGTGGGCGGACGACGCGGCCGGGAAGACGGTGAGAGCGACGACCGCCAGCGCAGCCAGGAAGGCAGCCCGGAGGTGCCGGCGGTCGCAAAGGCCAGGCGGGACCAGCATCCGCGACCGCACGGTCGGGGCGGCCGGAAGAGACGACGACCTCACGGTCGGTCGTGCCCTCCGCAAGCCGGCTAGCGCCCGATCGTCAGGGAGAGGTTGTCTCCATAACCGTCGTTATAGTCGCCTGCGCCGCGGCTCGCTGCGAGCGTGACCCGGATCTTCCGAGTCTTCTTCGGCACCGCGCTCGTGATCGTCTTCTTCGGCAGCGCCGTCGCGTTCTGCCGCGCTGCGGGAGGTGCGGACTGGATCTTGACGGCGCCGAGCTTGGCGCCGGACGCGCTCAGGAACGTCGCCGAAGCAGCCAGGTAGTCCGTCTGCGTCGCGTATCCCCCGAGGTTCCCGGAGAGCGTCGCCTTGGCCGTGCCCGAGTCGATCGCCTTCTTCATCGAGTTGACGTCGATGTCCTGGCTGATCGACGAGTTGACGTTCCTCGGCCCGCCGGCGAAGAAGTTCGCGCCCCCGGCCACCGCGGTCGCGACCTTGGCCTCCGGAAACCCGCCCGGTGCGTTGTACTTGACGACCGTGAAGTTCCCCTTCCGAGTCCAGCCGGGGATATCGGTCGCGATGCCGTTCACGTCGTTGACGCCTTCACCCTGCTCGGCGTTGCCGTTGACGATGAGGTTCTTGCCCTTGCCCGGCGTCGCTCCGGCCGCCAGGGTCATCGCGAGCGTCGCGACCGCCAGCGTCGCCGCGACGATCCCCGCCCGCTTGCTTCGATCGTGCCAGGTCATGGAACACCTCCCGTTGTCAGTGCCCGATCGGCTGACTGCGCATCGCACGAGACCGATCACGGCGGTTGTCGAGAGCACGCCGCAGAGGCCAGGAGGGTCCGACCTCCGCGGCGCGCCTTCTGGGTCAGCAACACGCGCTGACGAGCTACCTCGTCTTCACCGTGACGCTGCGCGTCTCCGTCGTCGGGCGCCCGTTCGTCTTGAGGACGATCTTGAACGTGGCCTTCCCGCTCGCGGCCTTCGACATCTTCATCGTGATCGTGTTCTTCGCACCTGCCTTCAACTTGAGGCCGGCTGCCTTGCCCGAGATCCCAGGTCCTGTCAGCGTCGCCGTAGCGCCGACGACGTCCGGGCACGCGACGCCGCTCAGGGTGTAGGGGATCTTCGCAACGCCTCCCGCAACGGACAGGGTGCCCGGGATGTTCGCCGTCGCCGGCTTCGCGCGGTCCTCGGCATAGTGGAGAACCTCCCCCTGGCCCAGGACGTACAGGTCGCCCTTCGGCCCGATTGCAATGTCCTCGGGAACGATGTCGGGCGTAGACAGCGTGGTAAGCAGCCTGCCCGTGGGCGAGTGCTTCTCGACGCGCCGCTGCGCAATGTTCCCCATCCAGAAGTTGCAATCGAGGTCGACGCCGATCCCGATCGGTGCGCTCACCCCGCCCTTGGTCGAGCCGAGCTGCTTTCCTTCGAGGTCGTACCGAACCACGCGCAGGCCGCCGTTGTCGGCTGCGTAGACGCTTCCGTCGGGAGACACTTCGACGTCACCGACGGTCTGGATCCCTCCCCATGCCTTCGCCTGGGTATAGCCGGACGCCTTCTCGTAGCGACCTACCCGGCCGGTCCCGCCGCCGATACTGAAGGAGGCGAGGACATTTCCGTCGGCATCGATGCCGACCCCCGACGGTCCACGGTCGATGGCAACGGCCTGCTTGAAGCCTCCTCCCGAGTCGAACTGCTGCAAGCGGTCGTTCCGGTAGTCGGCGACCCAGACGCTTCCATCTGGGCTGATCGCAACGTCCTGAGCGCTCTGGAACTGCCCGTTCCCGTTACCCGCCGTCCCCCACTTGCGGACGAAAGCCCCTGCGGCCGAGAAGACCTGGACCCGGTTGTTGTCGGTGTCCGCAACGTAGAGGTTCCCGGCCTTGTCGGTCGCAAGTCCGAACGGGTTGCGGAACTGGCCGTTCGCGGTGCCTATCTTGCCCCACTTCCCGACTTGCTTGAACCCAGGTCCTGCTGTCGTGGCCTGGCTTCCGGCCGTCGCCCCGGCGACGGCAATCGCCGCAACCAGGATCGCGGCAGTTCCCGCAAGTAGTCTCGGATCGCGCATCGTTACCCTCCTTCGATCCGGTCTGATTGACGCAACGGATCGAGCGTAGAGTCGAGCGGCCTCCGATCGCACTAGGGGAACCCCTAGGTTGCCGACGACCTAGGCCCTGGGAAAGTAGCGCACGAGCTCGGTGCGCGAGCGCACGCCGAGCTTGCGATAGACATTGCCGAGGTGAAACTCGATCGTCTTCGGACTGACGAACAGCGTTGCTGCGGCTTCGCGATTCGTCGCGCCACCGACAGCGAGCTTGGCGACCGCAAGCTCCTGCGGCGTCAGCGCGTCGATCGGAGTCGAATGGCGCCGGGCCTTCTCCCCGCTCGCGCGGAGCTCTGCCTGAGCGCGCTCTGACCACGGGCGAGCACCGAGTTCGTCGAACACCTCGAGCGCGCTCCGGAGCCTTGCGCGCGCATCGGCTCGCCTCCTGACTCGGCGCAGCCGCTCGCCGTAGCAGAGCTCGGTGCGCGCACGCTCGAACGGCGTCGGCACCTGATCGTGGAGCGCGAGTGCCTCCTCGAATGCGTCCTGCCAGCGCCCGGCAACATCGAGGATGCCCGCGCAGCGCGAGGCAGCGGCCACCGCCGAGATCCGTCCGAGCGCCTCGGCTTGCGCCTCGAAGTCGCGAAGAACCTCGAGTGCGCGCGCCTCGCGGCCCGCGTGGGCGAGCGCCTCGATGAGATCGGGCGTAGACATCAGCAGCCACGGCTCGCCGACGGCGCCGAGACGCGAGATGCGCTCGACGGTCTCGAGCGGAGCGATCGCCTCCTCCGGTCTGCGAGCTCCGAGGGCAAGGAGGCCGACTGCGGCGAGCGCATGCGCGGACGCGCTCCGCAGGCCGAACTCGACGTCGCTCGCGAGAGCGCGCTGGGCGAGCGCCGTGCACTCCTGCGCGTTGCCGCGCGCTGCCTCCATTCGCGCGAGCAACCCCGCGGACGACGCAGCCTCCGTCGGCTGCTGCGACTCCTCGAACAACGTGAGCGCGTCGGTACCCGCCGAGGTTGCAGCTTCCCAGTCACCTGTGCGGAAGTCGAGCTCCGCTCGAGGAAGCAGTGATTGGGGAAGGTAGAGCAGGAAGCCGGCCTCGCGCTGGACGGCGATCGACCGATCCGTCACCCGGCGCGCCAGCTCGTAATCCTCGAGCCAGACGAGCGGCCAGGCGATGCCGAGCGTGTGCGCATGTCCGTGCGGCGCGCCGGCCGCAGCGGCCGCTGCGGCGTGAGCCGAGTCGCGGGCATCCGCCCTGCCGGCCACGGTGCGGCTCATGCTCAAGGCGACAAGGTGAACGAGGTCGTGCTCGCCGGGCGGAAGCAGCGCAAGGGCACGCTCGACCTCGTCGACGGCCACCTGCGCTTCGAGGCGATAGATGCGGAGCTTCGACGCGAGGAGAAGCAACGTCACCGCGCGGCGTCGGTCGACCTCGATCAGCCGCTGCGCATGAGTCGTCAGCGCACGATGCGCGCCTTCGAGATCCCCTTCGCGCATGCGGAGGTCGGACTCCACGAGAAGGAGGTCGGCCATTGTGATCGGGTCGGAGGTGAGCTGCCTCGCCGCGGCCGCATGACGAGCCGCGCTTGCGACGTCCCCGGCTCGATGAGCAGCCCGTGCCGCGTGCGCCAGACGCTTCCCACGCGCTTCGTCGACCTCGGAGAACCGCGCCGCCGCTTCGAACGCGCGAACAGCCGATGCGGGTGCGCCGCGCGCGAGCGCTCTCCCCGCCGTTTCGTCGAGCTCGTGCGCGAGGGCGTCCTTGGGCGCGGTCGTAGCCGCAGCGCGATGCCAGACTCGGCGGTCCGGGTCCTGATCGACCTTCGCGAGGAGCGAATGGGCTGCGCGCCTCGAGTCCTCGCTCTCCCCCTGATAGACAACCGAGCGTACGAGCGGGTGGCGGAACGTGACGTTGCCGGCCTCGAGGACCACGAGTCCGTCGAGCTCGGCTGCGCGAAAGTCCTCCGTGTCGAGCCCAGCCTCCCGCAGCGCCGCCGCGAGAGACGATCCTGCGTCGGAACCTCCGGCAGCAGCGAGGAGCAGCGCTTGTCTCGCTCGGTCGGGAAGACGCGCAACGCGCGCGCCGAAGGTGCGCTCGATCCCGCCGTTCACCGGGATCGGCTCGCCGAGCTCATCGATGCCCTGAAGCTGCGCGTCGGAGAGCGCGATCGGAAGCTCGACGAGAGCGAGCGGATTGCCTTCCGACAGCTCGAGAAGCCTGCGTCTGACGACGCGGTCGAGCGGAACGCGGGCGGAGCCTGCGAGCAGCTCGCTGGCATCACGCGCCCGAAGTCGGGAAAGCTCGAGCCGAGGCATGTCGCCCGCCGGTTCCGGGACTTCACCCCCGCGGCCGGCGCACACAAGAGCGACATGGAGCTTCGACACACGGCGTGCCACGAACGAGATCGAGGCTCGTGACGGCTCGTCGACCCACTGCAGATCGTCCACCACTGCGAGCACGGGCCGGCGCAGTGCGAGAGCGGCGAGCACGCCAAGGGTCGCGACTCCGACCGAGAGACCGTCGACTTGACCCTCGCCCTCCTCGAGCCCGAGTGCGCGACGAAGGGCCCGGACCTGTGGCCCGGGGAGCACATCGATCTCCGCATATGCGGGCCGCAGGAGCTCACTGAGAACGGCGAACGGGAGGCCCGAATCGGACTCGCGACCGGACGCCCGCAGCGTCGTCATCTCCTCCGGCGCCGACGCTGCGATGTCGTCCAGCAGCACGGTCTTGCCCATACCCGGCTCGCCCGTGACGAGCAACGCGCCGCCCCGACCCTGCACAGCACCGTCGAGGAGCGTCTGGAGCGCGGTTTGCTCCGCCCTGCGGCCGATCAGCACCTGCCCATCCTGATCGATCGAGAGCGACGAGCCTAGGGGTTTCCCGGGTGCGAAGGTGCGGCTACCCGGAAGTACGTTGGCGCGAAGCTGAGCGCAGGGCGCCTCTTCGACGATCTCGCGCGAGCCCTCGCGCAGGCTGGCCGCGACCTATGCCTTTTTGTGACACATAGGTGCTACATTCCTACGACGATGGAGCACGTGAGCGTCCGTGAGCTGCGCCAGCACTTGAGCCGCTACCTGCGGCGCGTTCAGGCGGGCGAGCGGCTCGTGGTAACCGAACGGCGACGGCCGGTCGCGGTGCTGGGCCCGCTGCCCGAGGAGGACGACGTGCTCGACTATCTGATTGCAATCGGGGAGGCGACGTCCGCCGAGGGAGATCTCCTCGATCTCCCTCCTCCAAGCCCGAGCAGCGTTCCCGGCCCTCCGCTCTCCGAGATCCTCGAGGAGATGCGTGCCGACACGGTCTGACGTCGCCTACCTCGACGCCTCGGCACTCGTGAAGCTCGTACTTCCCGAGCACGAGACGGACGCCTTGCGAACGACACTGCGGACGTGGAGCCGCCGCGCCACGAGCAGGATCGCCGTTGTCGAAGTCCTGCGCGCCGTGCTACGACGCGACCCGACCGTCGAGCCGGAGGCGCGCCGTCTCCTGGCGCGCCTCTCGCTTCTCGGAATCACGGATCGCTCGCTCGTCGGCGCGGTCGCAGTCCCGCCCCCCGAGCTCAGCTCGATCGACGCGCTCCATGTGACGAGCGCCGTTCAGCTCGGCCGTTCACTTGCTGCCTTCGTCAGTTACGACGCACGCCAACTCGCTGCGGCTGAGGCCCTCGGCTTGCCCGTCGCCTCGCCGCGCTGAGACTCAGATCCGCTCGGGCACGACGCCGAGCGCCTCGAGCGCCTGTCGCGCAGCCTCTTGCTCCGCGGCCTTCTTCGTCGAGCCCCGCCCCACTCCGAGCTGCTCCCCCGCGACGTGGGCGGCGCACACGAAGCGGCGGTCGTGCGGCGGCCCCTCGACCTCGAGCACGGTGTAGTGCACGTGCTTGCCGGAGCGTGCGAGCGCCTCCTGGAGCTCGGTCTTGTAGTCGACGTGACTCGAGCGTGCGTACTCGATCCGCTCGCCGAACGCCTCGACGATCGCGGGCTCGATCACCTCGAACCCGTGCTCGAGGTAGACGGCCGCGATCGCCGCCTCGAGCACCGCCGCGAGGACGTTCCTGCTCCGTGAGATGCGCTGGAGCTCGTCCTGCGGCGCGTCGCCCGCGTAGTCGAGCAGCCGCTCGCCGAGGCCGAGCTCCTTCGCTACCGCGGCACAGCTCTGACGCGAGACGACGTGCGCGCGAATCTTCGCGAGACGCCCTTCGGACGCGCGGTCGAACCTGTCGTAGACCGCGCGCGCGATCGCGAGCTCGAGGACGCTGTCGCCGAGGAACTCCAGGCGCTCGTACGAGTCGGTGCGATCGTCGGCCCAGGAGGCGTGCGTGAAGACCTGCCCGAGCTTCTGGGCAGGGAGCTCCGAGATAAGGCGACCGAGCTGGAGCGGCCCGGCGGCCCCGGCGGGTTCAGCCCTGATGGGCGATGACGTAGTCGATCGCCTTGCCGACGGTCGTGAGCTCGCGGGCGTCCTCGTCCGGGATCTTCAGCCCGAACTGGTCCTCGAGGTCCATGACGACCTCCACGAGATCGAGCGAGTCTGCCCCGAGGTCCTCCTCGAAGGACGAGTCTTCGGTGATCTCGCTCTCGTCGATGCCGAGCTTCTCGCTCAGCGCGCCTTTGACCTGCTCGAGAATCTCCTCTCGCGAAGTCGCCATCCCTGAAATCTCACCTCTCTGCCGTCGGGGTCGTGGAGCGCGCCGATGCTAACACGCCGGGAGACAGGCGCTCTTGCAAGCGCGCGACCACTCGATGCTCGACGCCGCGAGCCCCGAGCCTGATCGCGTTCGCGATCGCGACCCGCGTGCTCGAGCCGTGCGCGATGACGACGAGGCCGTTGAGTCCGAGGAGGTAACCGCCGCCGTACGTCTCCGGGTCGAACCGAGCTCGCACGGCTCGCGCGGCCGGCCGGATCAGCGCTCCGCCCACCTTTCCGCGAACCGACGACTCGAGCTCCGAGCGGAGCGTGTCGAGCAGGCTCCTGACCGTTCCTTCGAGTGTCTTGAGCGCGACGTTCCCGGTGAAGCCGTCGGCGACGACGACGTCCGCGCCGCCGTCGAGCAGAAGTCGTCCCTCCATGTTCCCCGCGAAGTGCAACGCAGCCCCGCGTAGGAGCTCGTGCGCCTCGATCGTGAGCTGGTTCCCTTTCTCGTCCTCCTCGCCGATCGAAAGCAGGCGGACTTCGGGACGCTCGACTCCGAGGATCTCCTCGGCGAAGACGGAGCCCATGTGGGCGAACTGCACGAGGTGCTCGGGGCGCGCATCGGCGTTCGCGCCGGCGTCGATGAGGACGCTCGGCCCGCGTTTCGTCGGGATCACGATCGCGATTCCCGGCCTGTGAACCCCGGGGAGCCGCCGCAGATGGAGCAGTGACGCCGCGAGCATCGCACCGGTGTTCCCCGCGGACACGACGACGTCGGCGTCGCCGTCGGCGACGACCCTGACGGCGCGCACGAGCGACGAGTCCTCTTTCGCCCGGACCGCCTCGACGGCGTGGTCGTCCATCGCGATCGCCTCGGACGTCTCGACGAGCGGAAGACCGAGCGTCTCGAGCCCCGGCGGGCCGAAGAGCGTCGGCTGGATCTCCGCCGAGGCCGCGGACGCCGCGCCGGCGACGATCTCGCCAGGCGCTCGGTCGCCCCCTAGAGCGTCAACGGCGACGCGAATCACGCAGAGAGACTACGGCGCGTCGATGCGGAGCGGCTCGACGTCCCGGCCCTTGTAGGTCTTGCAGTTCGGGCAAACGCGGTGCGGACGCTTCGGCTGCTTGCAAGTCGGGCAGACCTGCAGGCGCGGGACGGAGATCCCGTGCTGCGCGCGGCGCTTGTCGCGCCTCGACCTCGACGTCTTTCGCTTGGGGACGGCCATGAGCGGCTGGGCACTATAGCGGCCCTTAACGGCGCAGCGCACTGCGCCTGCGACGTTTCAGTCGAGCGTGATCTCGCGTGTCGGCGCCACGCGCTCGAGGAAGCGCCGATCGTGCGAGACGACGACGAGGCTGCCGTCGAAGGCGGCGAGCGCCTTCTCGAGCTGCTCGACAGCCTCGACGTCGAGGTGGTTCGTCGGCTCGTCGAGGACGAGGACGTTCACCCCACGCGCCTGAAGCTCGGCGAGATGAGCCCGCGTTCGCTCGCCCGGTGAGAGCGACGAGCATGGCCGAGCGACGTGATCCGCGCCGAGACCGAACTTTGCGAGCAGGGTCCGTGCATCCACTCGCGAGAGCCCGGTACGCGACGCGGTTTCGTCGACGAGGAGCGTGTCACCGCCGTATGCCGACCGCTCCTGGCGGACGGCGCCGAGCACGGTCCGCCGCCCGACGGTTCGCTCTCCGGAGACAAGTGCCACCTCGCCCAGAAGCATGCCGAGCAACGTCGACTTGCCCGTGCCGTTGAGTCCAGCTATCGAGAGACGCTCACCGGGAGCGAGATCGACGTCGACTGGCCCCAGCGTGAAGCTTCCGCGCCGCCCGACGGCGCGATCGAGAGTGAGCACGCGATCGGACAGGCGCGCTCCCGCCTGAAGAGAGAGATTCAGCTCCCACGGCTCGAACGGCCGCTCCGGCAGCTCGTTCCGCTCGAGCAGGCGCTCCGCCTGCCTGACCTTCGTCTCGAGCGCGTGCGTCGCCCGCCGATCCGCACCTCCGGTCTTGTTTCCGAGCGCCGCCCCCTTGCCGCGGGCCTCCGTTCGTCGCGTACTCAGCAGCTCGGTCAGCCGTCGGCGGCGCAGCTGAGCTTGCTCGAAGTAGGCAAGCGCGGCCGCACGCTCCTCGTCCCGAGCCACTTCGTAGTCACTCCAGCCTCCCGCCCACTCGCGCACCCGCTGTGAGTGCGGCTCGATCGACATGATGTGCGTGACCGTGCGATCGAGGAGCTCGCGATCGTGCGAGACGAGGACGAGGGCGCCCTGATACCCCTGCAGGAAGCTCTCGAGGCGCTCGAGGCCGTCGAAGTCGAGGTCGTTCGTGGGCTCGTCGAGCAGCAACACATCGAAGCGTGAGACGAGGATGGCCGCGAGCGCGACACGCGCCGTCTCGCCACCCGACAGGCCCGTGACCTCCCGCTCGACGTCGACCCGGAGCCCGAGCTCCGCGCACACGGCCCGTGCGCGGGCCTCGAAGTCGCCACCGCCGAGCGCGAGGAAGCGCTCGAGAGCGTCGGAGTACCGCTCGTCCGCGGACTCGCCCCGCGCAAGGGCGCCCGACGCCGCCTCCAGCTCCCTTTCGGCAACGTCGACTCCGGCTTGCCGGCCGAGCAGGTCGAGCACGGACTCGCCGGAAACCGCTGCCCGCTGCTGCTCGAGGTATCCCACCGTCAGCGACGCGGGTGCACGGACGACCGATCCGCTATCGGGCTGCTCGACGCCGGCGACGATGCGCAAGAGCGTCGACTTGCCGACGCCATTGGGGCCGACGAGTCCGATCCGCGCCTGCGGGCCAATGGTGAGCGTTACCTGATCGAGAACGGCATGGGCGCCGTAGTGCTTCGCGACGCCTGCAAGCTGTACATGCATCGACGGACCTCCGAGACCGTGACAGGCGCACGCCGATGCGTGCGCGGAACGGATATGGAGGGTTATTCCGTCATGGAACGGCGCACGAGCGCCGCTGGGATGGTAGCCGCGATCGTGGAGTAAGGCACATGTAAGGCGTCGTAAGAAGTTCGCAAGAGTTCGCGCGCCCTCGGGCGAGATCCGTCATAACGGTGGTGACCGCTCCAGGGAGGGAACCATGAACTCGATCGCAGCCTCGGACCGCAGCACGTGTCTGCGGCCCGCCGCCGTCCTCGCGGCAGCCCTCGTCTCGCTCGGTGTCCTCGCGCTCGCGCCGGGCTCCGGTAGCGCGGCGTCGGCGTCTGTGCCGGCGAATACCGCCGAGCCCGCCGTCAGCGGCCGAGCAGAGCAGGGACGGACGCTGTCGTCGTCCAACGGCTCGTGGACGGGAAGCCAGCCGATCTCGTTCGCGCGCCAGTGGGTGCGGTGCGGCGCCGACGGCGGCCGGTCCGACGGAGGCGACTGCTCGATCATCTCCGGCGCCACGGGTCGCACCTATCAACTGACGAGCGCCGACGTCGACGCGAGGCTCCGTGTCCGCGTCACGGCGTCGAATGCCGATGGGTCGCAATCGGTGGCGTCGAACCCGACGAGCGTCGTCGCGGGACCTCCCGTCAACACGTCGATCCCCCTCGTCCGGGGCACGAGCCTCGTCGGCTCCGTGCTCACGGCCGATCCGGGGTCGTGGCGCGGACGTCAGGGGATCTCGTACTCGTACAGCTGGCTGCGCTGCAACACGCAAGGCGGAGACTGCGTCGCCATCGGCGCGACCGGCCGCAACTACCGGCTGACGTCGAGCGACGTGAACCACAAGATGCGGTTCAACCTCACTGCGCGAAACTCGCTGGGCAGCGTCACCGTCATGTCGAGCGAGTCGGGCGTCGTGGGCGAGCCGCTGCCGTCGGGAGCGATCCGGTTGCCGAACGGCGAGATCTCGATCCCCGCAGCGAGCGTGCCGGCCGACCGCAGGCTCGTCGTCTCACAGGTGGTGTTCTCGCCCGATCCGGTCACGAGCAAGCGGCAAGCGCTGACCGTGCGAGTGCGCACCAAGGACACGCGCGGGTTCGTCGTGCGTGACGCGCTCGTGTCCGTCCGCTCGACGCCGCGGGTGACCGCCGGCGTCGATCGCCAGGCGACCACGACCGACGGCTGGGTCAGCTACCAGCTCACGCCGAACAAGAACTTCCCACAGCCCCGCAGCGGGTACCACGTCCACTTCTTCGTGAAGGTCTACCGCTCGGGGGATCCGGTTCTGGCCGGTGTCGCCGGCTACCGGCTCGTCCGGGTGCGGCTCAGGGGCTAGCGAGCGGCCGCCTTACAGCCGCTCCCGCAGCTCCTCGAGCGCGGCCCAGCGCGGGTCCGGGTCGCGGTCGGCGTGCTCGTGGGGCTCGACGTTGAGATCCTTGCCGCACACGGGGCAGAGGCCGGCGCATTCGGGACGGCAGAGGATCTGGTCGGGAAGCTCGTGCGCGACCGCGTCGCGCGCCCACGTGCTCACCTGGAGATGCTCGCGGACGACGTAGTCGGAGTGGAGCTCGTCGGACGGCGGCGCATCCGCGTCGTAGAACTCGCGCGCGGAGACTTCCCGCTCGAGCTCGGCGAAGCCGAGGCAGCGCATGCACGGGCCGGACACGTGCACGCGCAGCCGCAGATCGAAGACCGTGGCCCCCGATGCCTGCGAGATCTCGAGCTCTACGGGAACGGTCGCGGGCAGCGCGTCGTAGCGCTGCCCGCCGAGCACGAACGGATCGAGCTCGACGTCGAGCGTCTGCCTGCGGACTTCGCCGGGACGGAGCCGGACGGTCCTGAGATCTAGCGTCGCCACGGATCGAGGGTACAAGCTCGACGCCGAACGGCCCACTCCACGAGTATAAGCTGCCCTGTTGCTCTGGTAGCCTACGATCATGGAATCTGATCGCTGGCTCGGCCTTGACCTCCGCCACCTGGTCGCGCTCAAGACGGTCGCGGACGAGGGCTCGTTCGGACGAGCCGCCGAGCGGCTCGGCTACACCCAGTCGGCGATCTCGCAGCAGATCGCGGCCCTCGAGCGAATCGTCGGCCTCCGCCTCGTCGAGCGGCCCGGCGGGCCGCGCCCGATCTCGCTGACCGAGGCCGGGCGGATCCTCCTGCGCCACGCCGACGCCATCCAGGCACGCCTTCTCGCCGCGAAGGCGGACATGGCGGCGCTGGAAGCCGGGGATGCCGGCCGCCTGCGCGTCGGGACGTTTCAGAGCGTCGGGGCGAAGATCATCCCGAGACTCCTCCGCCGCTTCTCCCAGAGTCACCCAGGCGTCGAGGTCGTCCTCAGCGAGTCGCAGGACGAGTCCGAGCTCCTCGAGATGATCGAGCGTGGAGAGCTCGATCTCACCTTCTGGACGCTTCCGGTTCTCGGCGGCCCCTACGAGATCGTGGAGCTCCTCCGCGATCCCTACGTGCTCGTCGTCCCTGCAGGCTCGCCGCTGACAGAGCTGAAGCGCGCGCCGACGCTGAAGGAGATCGTTCTCCAGCCGCTCATCGGCTTCAACCAGTGCAGCGCCATGGCCCACGTCGACCTGCAACTGTCAGGGGCGGGACGCGCCCCCAACTACGTGTTCCGGTCCGACAACAACGGGACCGTGCAGGGCCTCGTGGGCGCAGGCGTCGGCGTCAGCGTCTCACCGCGGCTGACCGTCGACGAGGACGACCCGAGCATCGACGTCATCGATCTGCACGGCCGCATCGAGCCTCGTGTGATCGGCCTCGTGTGGCACCGCGACCGGCACCGCAGCCCCGCAGCGGAGGCGTTCGTCGGATCGGCGGTCGAAGTATGCGGCGAGCTCGCGGTGGAACCCGCGGCCGCCTAAAGGCTTGATGTGAAATTGGCGCGTGGTCGGGGACGGTCACGACCAAGCCGGGCGACGACGGCGCGACTCGTGCAGGCTTGAAGCCTGTGCGAGGCGTGACGGTGGCGATCCGGCGCATTGTCGTGGCCGCCATCCGGCCCGTGTGAATTTCACAGCGAGCCTCTGGCTCGCCGCCCTACGAAAACCGCTCGAACTCTTCAGGCTGGTCGAGAGACTCGGGTCCGATGCCCGCGACGACGGTCTCCTGCGAGCGCTCGTGGAGCCGTTCGCGGCCGCGCTTGACCGCGGTCAGGAACTTGTCGAGGTTCAGCTCGAGAGTCGAGAGAATCGAGTCGGCCCAGTCCTCCATCTCGAGCCGCGTCTCCCGCGCTTGGCGCTTGGCGTCGTCGACGATGTCGTCGGCCTGCCTCTCGGCGATCTTGACGATCTCGGTCTGCGACGCCTCGCGTACGGCCTGCTCGCGCGCCTCCTGGACGATTCGATCGCACTCGCGCTTCGCCTCGGCGATCATCTCCTGGCGCTCCTTGACGATCCAGCGCGCCTGCTTGATCTCTTCGGGGATCGTCGCCCGCATCTGGTCGAGGATCTCGTAGATCTCCTCGCGGTCGAGGCGCACCTGGTCCGTGAGCGGAACCGCCTTTGCGTTATGGACGAGGTCGTCGAGGCGGTCGATGAGAACGAGGACATCCATGGCCGCCGCGGAGTCTACTCGGAGGGTGAGACGGGGGCACCGGGCTTGCCGTCCGGGTAGATCTCGGTGAAGCGACGCGCAACCGCAGCGGGGACGAGCTCGTCGACCTTGCCGCCGAACGATGCGATCTCCTTCACACCGCTCGACGAGACGAAGCTGTAGAGCGGGTTCGCCATCAGGTAGAGCGTCTCGATGTCGGGCGCGAGCTGCCGGTTCAGGTGGTTCATCTGGAACTCCCACTCGAAGTCGGAGATGACGCGGAGTCCCTTCACCATGGTCGTCGCCTGGTGCTTGCGTGCGAACTCGACGACGAGCTCGGAGAACACGTCGACGACGACGTTGTCGACGTTCGAGAGCGCGTCCTCGAGGAACGCGACCCGCTCCTCGACCGAGAAGAGCGTCTGCTTGTGCGTCGGGTCGCGGACGACCCCTACGACGACCCGATCGAAGATGGCGGCCGAGCGCCGGATCACGTCGACGTGCCCGTTCGTGACGGGGTCGTAGGAGCCTGGGCAGATCGCCGTGATCATCTGGAGAACACCGTGATCCGCGCGGAACCGTAGCGCCGAGTCGTGACGAGGTCGAGCGGGAGCTCCGGCTCGATCCGGTCAGAGGTCTCGACCACGACGAGACCGTCGCCCGCGAGCACGGCGGGCACGAACTCCGCGAGGAGCGTCGCATACGACGACCACTCGTCGTAGGGCGGGTCGACGAGCACGAGGTCGAAGCTGCGCCCGCTCTCGCGCTCGCTGCGAAGTGCGGCGGCGGCGTCACGATTCACGACCGTCGCGCCTGTGAGCTGGAGCTTCTCGAGGTTCGCCTGGATGACACGTGCCGCTCCGCGATCCCGCTCGACGAAGACGCAGCTACGCGCCCCGCGCGACAGGGCCTCGAGCCCAAGCGCGCCGGATCCCGCAAAGAGATCGAGAACGGCCGCCTCCTCGACCGGTCCGACGATCGAGAACGCCGCCTCACGCACGCGGTCACTCGTCGGACGGGTGACGACACCCTTTGGTGCAGTGATTCTGTGCCCCTTCCGCGAGCCGGCGACGATCCTCACGACTCGCCCAGGTGCTCAGACTCGCCAAGGAGGCGGTCGACGGCACCTGCCAGCGGCCCCTCGTCGACGGCGACCCGGGCTGCCTCGCGAGCGCGCTCGAGGAGGTCCTGGTCCCGCCGCAAGCGGACGAACCGGAGGTCCGAGTACCCGGACTGCCTCGCTCCCAGCAGCTGCCCCTCGCCGCGGATCTCGAGGTCGCGCTCGGCGAGCTCGAAGCCGTCCGTCGTGGCGACCATCGCATCGAGCCGCTCGACGGCGGTCTCGGACAGCTCCTCCTTCGGTCTCGACACGAGGAGGCAGTACGACTGCTCCGCACCGCGACCGACGCGTCCTCTCAGCTGGTGGAGCTGCGCAAGACCGAAGCGGTCGGCCTCCTGGACGATCATGATGGTCGCGTTCGGGACGTCGACACCGACCTCGATCACCGTGGTCGCGACGAGAACGTCGAGCTCCCGCGCCTTGAAGCTCGCCATCACGGCTCGTCGCTCGGCGGGCCGCAGCCGCCCGTGCAGGCAGCCGACGCGGTATCCCTTCAGCTCCGCCGCTCGAAGGCGCTCGGCCTCCTCCTCGGCAGCTCGAGCGACGCGCGTCTCCGACGCCTCGATGAGCGGGCAGACGACGTACGCCTGACGGCCAGCGTCCAGGTGGCGGCAAAGGCGCGAGTACGCCTCCGAGCTTCGATCCTCGGTCACCCATGCCGTGATCACGGGCTTGCGGTCGGCCGGCGGGAGCGCGAGCTCGCTCACCTCGAGGTCGCCGTAGACCGTGAGGGCGAGCGTCCGCGGGATCGGCGTCGCCGTGAGGTGAAGGACGTGCGGGCTGCGACCTTCGACGAGCGCCGTGCGCTGGGCGACACCGAAGCGATGCTGCTCGTCGACGACCGCGACGGCGAGATCCCGGAAGTCGACCTCCTTCTCGATCAGCGCGTGCGTCCCGACGACGATCTGAGCATCGCCGGAGGCGATGAGCTGCCTCGCCGCGCCATGCTCCTTCGCCCTCAGCGAGCTCGTGAGCAGCGTGACGCGGACGCCGAGCGGCGCGCACAGCTCGTCGATCGTCAGGAAGTGCTGCTCGGCGAGCGTCTCGGTCGGCGCCATCAGTGCCCCCTGGCGACCGCCCTCGACGGCCCGCAGGAGCGCGTGCAGCGCGACGACCGTCTTCCCGGCGCCGACGTCGCCCTGGAGGAGCCGCT
The DNA here is from genome assembly GCA_963709715.1 of uncultured Gaiellaceae bacterium. Lineage (GTDB taxonomy): Bacteria > Actinomycetota > Thermoleophilia > Gaiellales > Gaiellaceae > GMQP-bins7. Next base: position 223,780 of record CAVPXQ010000008.1, on the reverse strand, counting down.
GCATCGGGACGGCCCGGTCGAGATCGTCGTCGATCTCGGCAATCGCCCGCTCCTGGTCAGCGGTGAGCGCGAAGGGGAGCGAGCTCCGGTACCGCGCGAGCAGCTCGCCCGGCCGGCCGAGCGGCTGCGCCGAGGCATGCGCACGTGCAGCCGCGGTGCGCGCGAGCGCAAGGCGCAGGGTGAGGAGCTCGTCGAACGCGAGTCGAATGCGCCCGACCTCCGCCTCCGCGAGCGACCGAGGCCGATGGACCGCCGCGAGGGCATCGCTGCGAGTCGGGAGGCGCTCCGCCGCGAGCAGCGACGACGGGATGTCCTCACCCAGATCGCCGACGTACTCGAGCGCCTGCGCATGCAGCTCACGGAGCTTCTTCTGCGAGACCTCCTCCGTCGCGGGATACACGGGAGCGAAGTCCGAGGTGTCCTCTCCCCCGTCGAGGTCGTAGGACGCAACCGCGAAGCCGTGCCGATTCGCCCGGCCACGCATACGGATCTCCGTCCCCGGTGCGAGCTTCGCCTCGAGCCACGGCTGGTTGAACCATGTGGCCTTGATCTCGCCCGTGTCGTCGGCGACGTTCGCCGACAGGATCTTGAGCCGCCCCCGGCGGTAGCTGCTCGCCGAGCGCACGACACCCTCGATCACCGCTTCCTCATCACCGAAGAGGTCGCAGATGCGCTTCGTCGGCACCGGCTCCTCGTAGCGCCGCGGACGCTGCCACAGGAGATCCCCGACCCTGGCGAGCCCGAGCCTCGCGAGCCGCTTCGCCATCGTCGGGCCGACGCCGTCCAGCGTCTCGAGAGAGGCTTCGAGCCGGTCCGAGCGCGGGGAGTGCCGCGGCCGCGGCCACTCGTCGGGCAGATCAGGCCCTGCGAACGCGACGGGCGACGACATGCGTGGGATCGTGCTCACTCCGGTGCAGAGGATAGGTCCCGCCGTCGGCGGTCAGCCGTCGATCGCGAGCGAGTAGAGCCAGCCGGGCTGCCAGCGAAACGAGCCTTCGACGATGTCTTCGAGCGGCGTGCCCTCGAGGATGTGGTCGAACGCCCACTTCGTCGCGGAGTGCCCGATGACGATGATGCGCCGGTCGGGATACCTGGCAGGGAGGTCCTGGAGGAAGCTGCGCACACGGGCGACGACGTCGACGTAGCTCTCACCGCCCGAGTAGGGATCGACAACGTGCTTCGTCCGCTCGGCCTCGAGCCGTGCGACCGCAGTTCCGTTGAGCATCCCGTAGTTGCACTCGCGGAGGCGCCAGTCGTGAAAGATCGGAAGCCCGCGCCCACCGAACGCGATCTGCGCCGTCTCGACGGCGCGGCCGAGGTCCGAGCAGAAGACGGCGACGATCTCGTCCTCGGCACGGCGCTCCCCGAGCTCTTTCGCCTGCCGTCGACCGAGTGGCGAGAGCTGGCCGTCGAGCCAGCCGGATGCGACCCAACGCTCGTTGTCGGTGGTCGTCGAGTGCGTCTCGAAGACGATCTCGATGCCCCGTGATCGCCTGCGGCGTGCCATGTGTCTACGACTCGTCTTGGAACCAGAAGAAACCGACTGCGCCTGGGCCTGCGTGGGTGCCGACGACCGCGCCGAGCGTCGAGGTGAACTCGATCTCCGCCTTCGGCCGTACACGCCAGACGAGCTCCGAGAGCGTGCCGACCCACTCCTCGGCGTTCGCGTGCGCAATCGCGACGCGCAGTCCGACCTCGTCGGCGGTCGCCCCGACGAACCGACGCTCGAACTCGGCGACGGCCTTCTGCTTCCCGCGGACGCGCGCGGCCGCAACGACGACCCCCTCGTCGACGCTGAGCACCGGACGCAGGTTCAGCAGTCCGCCCGCGATCGCCTGTGCCTTCCCGATGCGCCCGCCCCGCTGGAGATACTCGAGCGTCTCCACCGTGAAGAGGACGTCGGAGTGCTCGCGGAAGCGGGCGATCAGCGCTTCGAGCTCGTCGTCCGACGTGCCACGCGCGAGCCGTCGCTGGATCGCATGCGAGAGCATCGCGATGGCGAGCGACGCCGTCAGCGTGTCGACGACGCGCACCTTGTCGCCGCCGATTTCGGCCGCGGCGAGCTCGGCGCTCTGGAAGGTCCCGGACACCTTGGACGACACGTGAAGCGAGTAGATCCGGTCGTACTCCGCGAGCTCTTCGTACGTGCTCAGGAAGTCCTGCGGAGTCGGCTGAGCAGTCGCAGGCGTCACCGGCGAGACGCGGAGCTTCTCGTAGAACTCCGCGGGCCCGAGCTCGACGTAGTCGCGGTACGTCTCGTCGCCGAAGCGGACGTAGAGCGGAACGAAGCGCATGTTCGGGAAGCGGGCCGGGGCATCGGGATAGTCCGACGTCGAGTCGAGGACGATCGCCGTGTTCTCCGTCGTCAGGTCCACCTTCTCACCTCCCGGCCGCTGCGTGAACTGCGCGGACGAGAGCCTCGATGCCCTCGTCCTTGCCCACGAGTGCCGCGCCTGCGCTCGACGCGGCATCGTACTCGTCCTGCCCTGCCGAGGCGCTCAGGAAGACCACTGCCTGGTCGACGGATGCCGCGCGCAGCTGCGCGGCGACGGTCGCGCCGTCCTCGTCCGGAAGCCGGTAGTCGAGCACGACGACGTCGGGCGCGTACTCGGCGCATGCCCGCACCGCGGACCTTCCGTCGTCGACGGCGGCGACCACCTCGAGATCGGCTCGCAGACCGAGCAGGAAAACCAGCGATTCCCGGTACACGGCGGAGTCCTCGACGAGCAGGACGCGAACCGGCGCCGCAGCTCCGCTCACTGGGCGACGACGAGCAGCGGGTAGTGGGGCTGCCCGCCTTCGTGGATCTCCACCTCCAGGCCCGGGTGCCGCTGCTCGAGCGCCGCGACGAGACCGTCGACGGCGGGCGCGTCCTCGCCCGTGAGGATCGTGAGGAAGCCTTGCCCGCCCGAGAGCACTCGGTCCACCACCTCGTGCACGACCGGGTCGAGCTCGGGCCCGGAGGCCACGGCCCGGTCGTCCACGAGCCCGAGGTACGCACCCTCTTCGATCTCGACGCCGTCGAGAGTTGCGCTCCGCGACGCGACGGTGACCTCGCCGGTCGAGACTCCCGCGAGCTCGTCCACCATCGCCTGCTCGTTCTCGGCCGCGGAAGCCGTCGGCACGAACCTGCTCAGGGCGGCGAACCCGGCCTGGACCGACCTCGTCGGGATGATGCGGACCGCCTTCTCGCTCAGTGCCGCAGCCTGCTCGGCCGTGAGGACCACATTCGAGTTGTTCGGCAACACGAGGACGTCGTCCGTCGGAACCGCCTCGATCGCCTCGAGGATGTCTGCAGCAGAGGGGTTCATGGTCTGGCCGCCCTCGATGACACGCGTCGCGCCGAGGCTCTCGAAGAGTCTGCGGTTGCCGCGGCCCGGGCACACGGCGACGACACCGGTCTCGAGCGTCTGGATCGCTGCGGGCGGGCCGTCGAGCAGGCGTTCCTCGCGCTGGGCGGTCTGGTGATGCATATTCGCAATCTCGACCCCCTCGACGACGCCGACTGCCGTGCCGATGTTGAGCGCCAGCCCCGGATCGTCGGTGTGCACGTGCACCTTGAGCGCCGTGGCGTCGCCGACGACGAGCAGCGAGTCGCCGATCCGCTCGAGCTCGCTCTCGAGAGCGTCCTTGTCGAGAGCCACTCCCTCAACCACGAAGACGGTGCAGTAGCGAAACTCCGACAGCTCCTGGTGGATGGCTTCGAGGCCCAGCGACTGCGCTTCGACGAGGGCTTCCGGGATCTCTTGCCCGGTCGCCCCGTAGACCATCCCACGTGCGATCTCGACGAGCCCCGCCCCGCCCGCATCCACGACCCCGGCGTTGCGGAGGACCTCGAGCATCTCGGGTGTCCGAGCGAGCGCATCCTCACCGCGCGAAAGGACGACCTCGAGGAGGTCGTTCGGGCGCAGGTTGCGGTGCTCCTTTCGCTCGCTCTCCTCCGCCATCTCGCGGATGACCGTGAGCATCGTCCCCTCCACGGGACGCTTGACCGCCCTGTACGCCGTGTCGCTCGCACCCCGGAAGGCACGACTGAGGAGCGACGAGCTGACTCCGCTCGTCCTGTCCCAGCACCTCCACGAAGCCGCGGACGATCTGCGAGAAGATGACTCCCGAGTTGCCGCGCGCGCCCATGAGCGCTGCACGCGTCACGTCCTTCGCCACTGCGTCGCTCGTCGCGGCGGACGACGCCTCGAGGGCCTCCACGATCGACCGCAGCGTCAGGACGAGATTCGTCCCGGTGTCCCCGTCGGGTACCGGGTAGACGTTGAGATCGTCGATGCGGCGACGATGCGCCTCGAGATTCTTGAGAGCGCTCTGCGCCAGGTGGCGGACGATCTCGAGCTTCATCAGTGTGACCGTACGCCTTCGATGTGGACCTCGAGCGACGCGACCGGCAATCCGACCATCCGCTCCAACTCGTACAGCACACGCGCACGAACGGCTTCCGCGACCTCGGCGAGCTTCAGCCCATGCTCGATCACGACACGAAGCTCGACCACGAGCCCGTCGGGACGGAGGCCGACGTCCACCCCCTTCCTGATCCCCCACGGGAGGAGCCGCGAGAGGCGTCTGCGGCCCGCGAGCGCGACGACGCCGTAGCTCTCGGCCGCCGCAGCTCCCACGATCTGCGCGATCGCATCCGGTGCGACGGCGATCCGCCCGTGCTCGGTCGTGGCGATCACGAACGGCTCGCGCTCCACAGCCGCGAGCTTAAACGTCTAGATCGCCTTTCTGGACCTTGCCGGCCTTGAGGCAGCGCGTACAGACGTACGCGCGCGTCGGATGCCCGTCGAGCACGACGCGGACGCGCTGCAGGTTGGGGTTGAAGCGCCGCTTCGTGGCGACCATGGAGTGGCTTCGGCTGTGGCCGAAGCCAGGCTTCTTCCCGCAGATGGCGCAGACCTTGCTCATGAGCAGCGCGCCAGTGTAGCGGTCAACGTGCTGCCGCGGCGCGGAGATGGGCGAAGAGATCCGCCATCTCGAGCGCGCTCCGCACGGCTTCGGCGCCCTTGCCGACACGCGCCTCCGCCTGCTCGACCCGGTCGAGCGTGAGGACGCCGAACGAGACGGGCACGCCGGTCTCGAGCGCGGCGAGCTGAAGACCGCTCGCTGCCTCGCTCGAGACGTAGTCGAAGTGCGGCGTGTCGCCGCGGATGACACAGCCGAGCGCGACGATGCAGGCGAAGCGGCGCGTCTTCGCGAGCGCGGTTGCAGCCAGCGGAAGCTCGAAGGCGCCGGGCACGACCATGATCGTGATCGCCTCCTGATGGACGCCCGCTGCAGTCAGCTCGCCGAGTGCACTGTCGAGCAGCTGCGTCGTGACGTGGCCGTTGAAACGCGAAACGACGATGCCGACCGCGCGTCTCCCGCCTTCGGCGACGCCTTCGAGAACCACGTAACCGTCGGGGATGTGGAGGTCTCCGGCCGCGTGCTCCTGCGAAAGCTCGACGTGCATCGGCGTCTCGTCGATCTCGGCCTCGCCGAGCTCTGCTCCCACGCCCTCGTCGAGGCCATCGAGCCCGTCGTCCGTGTCGGTCTCGTGCTCGACCTCGGTCTCGACGACGGTAGCGGCCACCATCTCGTCTGCCGATGGAGACGGCGCGGCGGCGCCCCATGCGGGCGAGCCGTCGTCGCCCGGCTCACGCTCGTCCCGCTCGTCGTCCTCCGCCGGTGCGGCCTCGTCCTCGTCCGCGACCAGCTCGTCGCTGGCCCAGTCGTGGAGCACGTTCTCGCTCGTCGTATCGATGTCTCGACTGCTCATTCGGAGTCCTCCGGCACCTCGCCCTCGAGGCGGGCGCCCTGGTGGTGGAGCTTCGTGATCGTGTGCCCCAGCTTCTCACGTTTCGTCGCGAGGTAGCGCTCATTCTCTGCCCGCGGCTCGACCTCGAGCGGCACCTGCTCGACGACCGTGAGCCCGTACCCGTCGAGCCCGGTGAGCTTGCGCGGGTTGTTCGTGAGGATCCGAATCGTCGTCAGCCCGAGATCGGCGAGGATCTGGTTCCCGATCCCCCACTCGCGCGCGTCGGGCGGAAACCCGAGCGCCAGGTTCGCCTCGACGGTGTCGAGCCCGTTCGCCTGCAGGTCGTACGCGCGGAGCTTGTTGAGGAGCCCGATGCCACGACCCTCCTGCCCCATGTAGAGCACGACTCCACGGCCTTCCTCCTCGATGCGAGCGAGCGCCAGCTCGAGCTGTTCCCCGCAGTCGCAGAGCAGCGAGTGGAAGACGTCTCCCGTGAGGCACTCCGAGTGCACGCGAACGAGAACGTCCTCCACGCCCTCGACCTCCCCTTTCACGAGGGCGACGTGCTGCTTGTCAGTGAGCAATTCGCGGTACGCGACCGCGTGGAACTCGCCGAACTCGGTGGGCAGCCGAACCGACACGACCCGCTCGACGAGCTTCTCGATGCGCCGTCGATACTCGATCAGGTCGGCGACCGTGACCATCTTGAGCTCGTGGTGCCGGCAGTACTCGACGAGGTCCGGGACGCGAGCCATCGTCCCGTCGTCGTTCATGATCTCGCACACGACACCCGCCGGGATGAGACCAGCGAGTCGCGCGAGGTCGACCGCCGCCTCGGTCTGGCCCGCTCGCTGGAGCACACCGCCGGGCTTGGCACGGAGCGGAAAGACGTGCCCCGGCTGGACGAGGTCGTGCGAAACGGAGCCCGGGTCGATTGCGACCTGAATCGTCCGGGCGCGGTCCTGAGCGGAGATCCCCGTCGACACTCCCTCGCGCGCCTCGATCGAAACCGTGAACGCCGTGCCGAGCGGCGTCTCGTTGTGGTCGGTCATCGGTCGCAGATCGAGCTCGTCACAGCGCTCCGGCGTAAGGCACAGGCAGATGAGCCCGCGGCCGTGCGTCGCCATGAAGGCGATCGCCTCGGGAGTGACGAACTGCGCCGCGATCGTGAGGTCACCTTCGTTCTCGCGATCGGCGTCGTCGACGACGACGACGAAGTGGCCCGAGCGGATGTCCTCGATCGCCTCCTCGATCGTCGCGAAGGGCGAGGCCGTCTCCGGGGCTGTCAGGTCGGTCGCCACCGTCGGATCGTAGCCCTCAGCGTGCGATGAGCTTCTCGACGTACTTCGCGAGGACGTCCGCCTCGAGGTTCACCGCCTGCCCGGGCTGAAGGTCGGACAGCGTCGTCGCCACGAGCGTGTGCGGAACGAGAGCGACCGCAAACGCATCCTCGGCAAGCTCCGCAACGGTCAGCGACACCCCGTCGACGGTGACGGATCCCTTCTCGACGCAGTAGCGCAGCACGGCCTCGGGCGCCGCCACGAAGACCCGCATGCCCTCGCCCTCGGACTCCATGGACTGGACTCGCCCGACCCCGTCCACGTGGCCCTGCACGTAGTGGCCACTGAGCTCGTCGCCTGCCCGGAGCGCCGGCTCGATGTTGACCCGGTGCTCGGGCCGGAGATCGCCGAGGGTGGTCCGCGCGATCGTCTCCGGAACCGCATCGAACGAGACCGCATCCGCAGCCACGCTCGTCACCGTGAGGCAGCAGCCGTTGACGGCGATCGAGTCCCCGGCAGTCGCTCTCGCCACGGTCTCGGGGGCACGTACGACGAGCCGACGGCCGCCGGCAGCCTCGTCGACCTCGACGACCACACCGAGCTCCCGCACGATCCCCGTGAACACCGCGTGGAGGGTACTTACGGCTCGTTCACGTACGCCTGCACGAGGAGGTCATCTCCGACCTGTCGCGCCTCCATGCGTGTGAGCTCGACCGGGCCTGGGAGCCCCTCGAGCATCACGGGACCGTCTCCGGAGAGGCGTGGAGCGACGAAGACGAGGAGCTTGTCGACGAAGCCCGCCTCGAGGAACGCCGCCGCCAACGTCGGGCCACCCTCGAGGAGCAGGGACTGCACGCCTTCCGACGCGAGCTGCTCGAGCTCCTGGCGGAGGTCGCCGGAACGAAGCTCGAGCTCGGAGCCATCGGGCAGCGGGCCCCTGCCGAAGGCGATCCGCCGCGGCTGTCGCACGACGGGGACATCGCGGGCGTCGAGACGCGGGTTGTCCCAACGCACCGTCCCCATCCCGACGGCGACCGCATCCGACTGCGCGCGGAGCACGTGGACGAGCCGGCGCGAAGCCTCGCCCGTGACCCACCGCGTCCCCGCGACCCGTACCCGTCCATCGAGGGTGACCGCGACCTTGTAGGTCACGAACGGTCGCCCCGTGACCACCCACGTTCGCCACTCCTCGATCTGCTGGCGGCATCGGAAAGCCAGCTCGCCTTCGAGAAGCTCCGCGTCGAGCCCGGCGTCACGAAGCTGCTCGAGGCCGCCGCCGTGCCCGGGATGCGGGTCGAGCTGACCCACGACGACGCGGGCGACGCCCGCCTCGACGAGCGCAGCGACGCACGGCGGTGTTGCGCCGTGGTGAGCACAGGGCTCGAGCGTCACGTAGACAGCAGCACCATGCGCCTTCTCCCCGGCGTCCGCGAGCGCGACGACCTCGGCGTGCGGCTCTCCCTTCCGCTCGTGCCATCCCTCGCCCACGACCTCGTCGTCGCGCGCCACGACGGCACCGACGACAGGGTTCGGATGCGTCGTGGCGCGCCCGCTCTCTGCGAGCTCGAGCGCGCGCTCCAGGAAACGGGTCTCGTCCACTGCGCTGATCCTACGGTCGACCATAGGCTCCTTCGATGCGCCTGCCGCCCACCCTCGTCGAGACGTGGAGCCACGAGCCCGACTGGCTGGCGGCTCTCCCACAGCTGGCAGCAGAATGCGCGGCGAAGTGGTCGCTGGAGCTCGAGGACGCGTTCGAGACGCCGCACTCACTCGTCGTCCCGGCGGGGGAGGTCGTGCTCAAGCTCAACGCCCCCTCGCACGGCGAGGCGGAGCACGAGGCCGACGCGCTCGCCGTCTGGAACGGACGCGGCGCCGTGGGCCTCGTCGCTCGCGACGACGAGCGGAGGGCTCTCCTCCTCGAGCGCTGCATCCCGGGCGTGCGTCTCTGGGACGCGGAGGTCGACGAAGCCGAGGTCGTCGCCGAGCTTCTCCCGCGCCTGCAGGTGGACGTCGGAGACGCGCACGCATTCGAGCTTCTTGCCGACGAAGCCGACCGGTGGGGAGGGGCCGTTCCACGCTGGTTCGAAGCCGCCGGCGCGCCATTCGAGCGCACCCTCCTCGACTGTGCGCTGGACGTGTACCGGACCGTCGACCGTTCGGCCACGCGGCTCGTGAACCAGGATCTCCACGGCGGGAACGTCCTGCGTGCGACGCGCGAGCCATGGCTCGTCATCGATCCCAAACCGCTCGTGGGCGAGGTCGAGCTCGAGGCGACCGGGCTCCTCCGGAACGCCGACTCCGTGACCCGCTGGCTCGACGTCCTCGCGGATCTCGGCTACGACCGGGAGCGCGCCCGCGGCTGGGGCGTCGCGCACAACCTCGCGTGGGCATGGGACGAGCGCCGCGGATGGCTCGAGCAGCACGTCGACGAGGCGCGACGGATCCTCACTGCACCTTGAGACGCGCGACGAAGAAGGCGGCCGTCTCGTGGACGTGCGGGAGCGTCTGCAGGAACTCGGGCCGCCGCGAGTGTCGGAATTGCGGCCATTCGTCGCCGAGAGAGGCGTCGACCTCGAGGCCGGAGGCATCGACGACGTCTTCGGACTCCTCCGAGTTGACGGTGCAGACCGAGTAGACGACCATGCCGCCCGGCCGAACGCGAGCGGCCGCCGCACGAAGAAGCTCGAGCTGAAGATCGGGCAGCGGCTCGGCGCGCCAGCGGAGATCCGGACGACGGTTGAGCACACCGAGCCCCGAGCAGGGAGCGTCGACGAGCGCGCGGTCGAAGGCGTCGAGCGCCGGCGGGAGCGAGCGCCCGTCCGCCACGACGACGTGCACGTTGTCGGCGCCGAGCCGTCGGGCGTTCTCCTCGAGCTCCCGCGCCCGCGCCTCGTTGATCTCGACGGCCGTGACGTCTCCGCCAAGCATGGTCGCCTTACCTCCGGGAGCAGCGCACAGGTCGAGCACCCTGTCTCCCACCTTCGAGCCAACCGCGAGACCCGCAAGCTGCGAGGCTGCACTCTGGGGCCAGATCCGGCCGTCGTTGAGCGCCATCTCGTCGATGCGTTCGACGTGCCAGGCACCCGGCACATGTGGATCGGGCGTGCCGTCGACCTCGCCGCGCACCAGGCGGACGACCGTCGAGCCAGGCTCGTTCTGGGCACGCATCAGCTCGAGCGCACCCGCGGCGCCGAGGTCGCGCCACCACGCCTCCGCAATCCAGTCCGGATAGGAGTGCCTCAACGCGGCTTCTGCAGGCGTCGCCTCGGGGAGCTCGGCGAGCATGCTCGCGATGCCGTCGGCGAGCCGTCGCAAGACGGCGTTGGTGAAGGCAACCGCGCGCTCGAGACCCGCCCGACGCACGAGCTCGACCGACTCGTTCACTGCGGCATAGCGCGGCACCCCGTCGACGAAGCCGAGCTGGTACGCGCCGAGCCGCAGAGCTGCGCGCACCGGCGGGTCGAGCCGCGCCACTCGCCGCCGGGCGAGCGTCTCGATCGCATGGTCGAGCGTTCGAACGCGCTGCACGGCTCCGTACGAGAGGAGCTGAGCGAGCGCACGATCCCGCTCGTCGAGCGCGGACGCGGATGCCCGAAGGGCGCGGTCCGCGTACGCACCGTCCTCGAAGACGCGCAGGACCACGTCGAACGCCGCAGCGCGAGCCGGGCTTACGGTCGCAGGCCGCGGAGCCACGCGTCGTAGGGCATCTGCCGGCCGCCCTCGGGTTGCACCTGGAGCGGCTCGAACGAGCCGTCGTCGCCCACCCGCGCTCGCCAGATCGTGACCCGCCGACCGTGGAGCTCGGCCCGCGCGCCGATGTGCGGTGACAGCGCACGCACGCGGTCGACGAGCTGCCGGGCCGGCTCGTCAAGGTCGAGACGACGATCCTCCGCGGTGATCTTGGCCGCGTAGGTCGGCTCCCCGACCTGCTCGCGGAACTCCGGCGCGGGGTCGGCGAGCACGCCGGCGAGGAGCTCGGCCGCAAGCTCGGCGGCCGCGGTGTACACGGCCCCGGCGTCGTCGTCGGCCCCAACGAGGAGGGACTCCTGCGCGGCGATGGGGCCCGCGTCGAGCTCCTTGACGAGCCTGATGATCGTCACCCCGGTCTCGGCATCTCCGGCCATGAGTGCCCGCTCGACCGGCGCCGCGCCGCGCCACCGTGGGAGGAGCGACGGATGAACGTTCAGCCAGAGCCGCTCGTCGAGCACGGACTCGGGAACGATGAGGCCGTACGCAACCGCTACGACGACATCCGCATCGAGCTCGAGGCCCGGCACGAGGCGCTCGGGCTCGAGAACCGGGATACCGAGTCGCTCGCCGGTGAGCTTCGCAGGCGAGGGCCTGGTCTTCCGACCCCTGCCGGCCGGGGCATCCGGTCTCGTGAGCAGCGCCCGCACGTCATGCCGTGAGGCAAGGCGCTCGAGGACGTCGGCACCGAAAGGCGCGCTCGCGGCGACCGCGATCGCCCGGCTCAACGTGCGCCGAGGACCGGCTGCGGCCTGAGTCTCGCGAGGGCGGCGCGCCGCGACTCGTCGTCCGTGCGATCGATGATGAGGACGCCGTCGAGGTGGTCGAGCTCGTGCTGGACGACACGCGAGGACGCAGCGTCCAGCTCGAGCTTCACGGGCTCGCCCTTCGCGTCGACGCCCTCGATCGTCACGTTCTTCGAACGCTCGACGGGCACGAGGACGTCCCGCAACGAGAGGCAGCCTTCGTCGTCGACCTCGGTCTCGTTCGAAGTGTTCGTGAGGACCGGGTTCACGACCACGCGGTCCTCGCCGTCGTCGACGAAGACGAAGAGTCTCCGGAGGACGCCGACCTGGGTGGCCGCAAGCCCCACGCCGTTCGCCTCGTGCATGAGTGCGGTCATGCGCTCGACGAGCCGCTCGAGGTCGTCGTCGAACCCCTCGACCTCGCGCGCCTTCATGCGCAGCACGGAGTCGCCGTACTGGCGAATCCGCGAGAGCGCCAGCAGCCGCCGCGCCTCGCGCTCGAGCTCCTGCTCGTCCTCCGCTGCATGCTCGTGCTCGTCGTCGTGTTCGTGATCGTGCTCGCCGTCGTGATCGTGGTCGTGCTCGTGGTCGGCCATCGCGCGGCGAGTCTAGCCGCCGCGCGATGGCCCTTTCGAGCAGCTACCCGGCCGCCGGGAAGTCCACCGTCTCGAGGACCTTCCCGCTGGCACCGACGAGACGAAGCGCGCTCGGATACACGCGAGCCGCGAGGTCTGCAGCCGGGCTCTCGAAGAAGAACGCACGTTGCATGTTGAACGCGAGCGACACCGTCGTACCGTCGCTCTTGACCAGCACCACGTTCCGGACACCGGGAGCCGCGACGCCGACGACATGGAGCTCGTCGAAGCGATCCGGGCCTCCCTCCGAGCTCACCATGAGCTCGGCGCGGCGACTCGCGAACAGCCCGTCACCGAGACACGAGCTCGACTCCGCACCTTCCTGCTCCTCGATGAGGCAGCCCGATCCCTCGACGGTGTCCGCGGTCGCGATGCGGATTTGACGACCTCCCCTGCGCAAGGCGAACGTACCGAGGTGCCTTCTCGTGCGCCCGTCGAGCGAAGGCCCGCTCGCCCGCGTCGTGCGATCGGCAGCGATCTCGCTCGATCGCGACGCAGGCGCTTTCGTATCCGGCGCACGCTCGAGCCAGAGAGCGGCGCTCACGCCCCCGACCAGGGCGAGGGCGACGACGATGACCAGTAGACGCATCACGTTCGTCCTCCTCACACGCACGGGTACTGCCTGATGAAGCCGAAGCAGCCACCCTGGTAGACGGATCGCGAGTTGTTCCTGCAGTGGAGCTTCTTCTTCCAGTTGTGGTTCGGAAGGACCCGGAAGATGTTCCCGTAGCCCTGTTGGGTGTAGTTCCAGCCACCGGAGGGATCGATGAACGTCACGAGACCCCAGGCGCTGGGGGCCTTCGCGAAGTTGTTGTCGATCCACGCGCGGCACGCGCTGTCGTAGCCCGAGCCATGACCCTCGTCGACCGAGAACCACTCGCCGGGCCCCGCGTAGCCGTAGACGGTGTCGGCCCGCGCGATAGCGCCGAACCCGGCGAGCACGATCACCAAGCCAAGCAACACCGCCGCAAGACATCGATTCACCTGAAGCCTCCCTGTCGGATCGCTGCGGTGTATCCGGGGCGACGTTGTCCCCGCAATTGGCCGAAACGGACGGTGTACGACCGTCGGGACGTGGCTTAAAACGGCTAGGGAGACTGCGGATCGACGTCGACGACGGCACTCAGGCCGTCGCGCCGCATCGCCGGACGCCGCACGCGCGAGCACGGTCGCAGCACGGCTTGCGAAGGCCCGCGGCGAGTCCGTCTTCGCCAGGAGCTGAGCGCGATGGCGGCCTCGCAGACGCAGGAGCGGCGCCGGCCCGAGCAGCTGCAGCGACGGCGTCTCGAGCGCGCCCCGGAGCTCACGCAGAGCGCGCAGCACGTCGCTCTGGTCAGGTCCGGAGACGACGAGTGCAACAAGATGTGAAAAAGGTGGGTACGCGAGCTCGCGCCGTCGCGCGAGCTCGTGTGCGAGGTATCCGGCGACGTCGTGTCGCACCGCGTACGTGAACGGCGTCGCGTCGGGCTGGAACGTCTGCACGACGACCCGCCCGGCGCGTCGCGACCGCTCCGCCCGGCGAGCTGTGTCACGAGCTGGAACGTCCGCTCCTCCGACCGGAAGTCGGGGAAGGCGAGACCAGCGTCCGCGTCGACGACGGCAGCGACCTCGACGCCCGGGAAGTGGTGACCCTTCGCGACCATCTGCGTCCCGATGAGCGCCGCCGAGCGAGCGCTCGAGAAGCGCTCGAGCGCCTCGCGGAGCGCAGCCGGGCGAGCGGCCGTGTCCGCGTCGAGCCGGATCCGCTCGAGCCCGGGCACCCGCCGCGCGAGCTCCGCGTCGAGGCGCTGCGTGCCGGCGCCGATCCTCGCGAGCTCGACCGAGCCGCACTCCGGGCAGGAGTCCGGCATCTCGGTCGAGTAGCCGCAGTGGTGGCAGTGCAGCCGCGAGTCGGCGTGCAGCGTGAGCGCGATGTCGCAGCTCCGGCAGCGGCGGGTCGTCCCGCACGAGCGGCAGTGGATCGCGCCCGAGATCCCTCGTCGGTTGAGAAGGAGGATCGCCCGCCCACCGCGCTCCGCGACCGCCGAGAGCTCCGCGAGGAGCGGCGCCGAGAGCGGATAGCCGGCCTCGCGACGGAGGTCGACGAGCTTGACCGTCGGCATCGGCGCGCCGATGCGCGACGGCAGCTCGAGCCGCTCGAGTCGCGCCCAGCTCTCGGCTCGCGGCGTCGCGCTGCCGTAGACGGCGACGGCGCCCTCGATCGCGGCACGCTTCGCCGCGACCGTGCGCGCGTCGTAGCGCGGATCGGACTCCTGCTTGAACGACGCGTCGTGCTCCTCGTCGACGACGACGAGCCCGAGCGCGCCGACCGGAGCGAAGATCGCGGAGCGGGCACCGACGACGACGCGCGCCTCCCCGGACGCGATTCGCTCGCGCTCGTCGCGGCGCTCGGCGTCGGTCAGGCCGAGTGGAGAACCGCCACGCCGTCGCCGAATCGCGCCCGGAACCGACCGACGGTCTGCGGCGTGAGCGCGATCTCCGGGACGAGCACGATGACGCCGCGGCCGCGCTCGAGCGCCGCCGCGGCCGCCTGCAGGTAGACCTCGGTCTTCCCGCTCCCGGTCGGCCCGTGGAGAAGGACGTGACCGCCCGTGCCGTCGAGCGCGGCGACGATCCGCGTCGACGGCGTCGCGCTGGGCGGCCGTCAGCTCGTCCGGCTCGGGCTCGCCGCGAAGCGCGTCGCGACGCGACGGCTCCGCGGCGGTCCCGCGGCGCGCGCGGGCGTGCGGCGCGACGAGCGCCAGCGCGCGCGCCGGCGTCGAGCCGTAGTAGTCGGCAAGCCAGAGCGCGAGCTCGACGAGCGGGCCGGCACGCTGATCGACGACCTGGCCGGCATCGGCGATCGTCGACGCCCGCCGGGAGCGTGCGACGTCGGTCGCCACGACAACCCCGCGGACGCGCGCCCGCCGAGCTCGATCGCCAGACACGTCGCCCTGCGCGGCCTCGTCCGGCACGTCGTACGTGAACGGACGCGCGAGCGCGCGAGCCGTCACGAGCGGGTAGATCTCGGCGAGAGGCACGCCGGCGAGCGTAGCGCCGGGCGTCCGACGTACGAGCTACGCGCCGACCGCGACGAGCACGAAGTCCGTGGCGAAGCCGAGCACGAGGCCGACGAGGATTCCGGCCAGCAGGATCTCCTTCGAGGCGATGCGCCCGCCAATGCCGATCAGCTCGATGACGACGACAGGATCGAGCCCGCCGCGAGCGCGCAGGAAGACGCACGCGATCCGCTGTGCTCACCCACGCCTGGCCGACGAGCCGCCGACGAACGTCGGGCCGCCGCCGATGAGGCCCAGCGACCGCCAGGAGACGCCCAGCTCGGCCGTTCCTTGCACCGAGTGAGAGGCGCGACGATCCCGAAGCCCTCGGTCGCGTCGCGGAGACCGAACCCGACGACGAGCGCGAGACCGAGGCTGAGCTCGCGCGCCGCCGCGGACTGCGCCGATCGCCGGCCTTCCGAGCAGTTGTGAAGCCCGATCCCGGTCGCGATGAAGACGGCGAGCCACTGCGACGGCGACATCGACACGACGTGGCGTTCGACCTCGTACTCGGCCATCGGACGCGGCACCCGGGCCGAGCAACGACCGGCTGCGGCGCCTCCTCAGCCACGTGTCGTAGAAAGCCAACGACATCAGCCCGACCGCGAAGCGTCCCGCAAGGAGAGCCGCGAGCCCGAAGAAACGCGCGTCGTCTCCGCGGTCAGAGCAGCCTCGACTCTTCGACAGACGCCGAGAACGTCCCAGAGACGACGAGCAGATGCCTCGCACGCCCTCACGAACGCCTCGATCGCACGTCGACCGACTGCATGCCCCGGACGCCGAAGATCTCCTCGCCGGCTCGCGCGGCGAAGGATCTGACCGAGCTCGATGTAAGGCGACCTTACATCGACCGCGCGGGACTATAGTGGATGCCACCAGCGACGCCGTCAACGACTGGAGGCGACATGGCACAGGCGCACGGGCACTCGGTCGACGAGTACCTCGAGACGATCTACTTCCTCGCCTTCCCGATCGGCGAGTACCGGCCCGCCACCGGGTCGACCGCGATCGCGTCGCGCGTCGCCGAGATGCTCGGCGTCTCGCGCGCGTCGGCCGGCGAGATGCTCAAGCGGCTCGAGGCCGAGGGGCTCGTCGAGCGCGGCGAGCAGAAGGAGGCGATCCTCACGCCCGAGGGCGCCGAGCGCGCGCAGCGCGTCGTGCGCAAGCACCGGATCATCGAGCGCTTCCTCACCGACTTCATGGGCTACACGGCGGCCGAGTCGCACGTCCATGCGGACGAGCTCGGCGACACGTTCACCGACGAGATGATCGAGCGGATCAACGACCGGCTCGGCAGCCCCGACCGCTGCCCGCACGGCTGGCCCGTCGACACCGAGTTCGAGCAGGCCGAGAACGCGGAGCTCGTCGCGCTCGCGGAGCTCGACGTCGGGCCGCGAGGGACGCATCGTCCGCCTCGCGGAGCACGACGGCGACCTCCTCCACTGGTTCTACGACGAGGGCCTCGTCCCCGGCTCGCAGGTCTCGGTCGTCTCGGCCCAGCCCGCCGCCGGCCAGCTCACGATCGCGTCTCGACGGCGCCGAGCGCGCGATCAGCGAGCGTGCCGCAGACGGGATCTACGTCCGCGCCGCGTAGTCGCCTTTACGAATCGCTCACGCACTCCTTCGTCGCGATCACACGACGGTGCCAGCATGCGGCCCGGACACTCGGGGGAGACCGAAAGGAGACTGGGACGGATGAGACTGAATCGACATGCGGTCGGCGCCTTCGCGGCGTCCGCGACTGCTCCTCGTCGGTGGCGGCGCCGCCTTGCGGCGCTCGGGTGACGGCGACCGGAGCGCACGTGCGAGGAGCGCCTCGCGAAGATCGCCGAGAAGCGCGGCGTCTCGGTCGAGCAGCTCGAGGCCGACGTCAAGGCGCGCCTGCTCGCTCGCATCGACGCCGCCGAGAAGGCCGGCCGGATCTCGGCGGAGCGCGCGGCGAAGCTGCGCGAGCGCGTGTCGGAGGCGAACCTCTGCGGCCGGCGCACGCCCCGGCGACGTCCGGCGCGGTTCGCCGCCGTTCGGGATGCTGAGGGCGGCGGCCGACTTCCTCGACCTCGAATCGCGAGCAGCTGCGGGCCCAGCTGCCGGGCAACTCGCTCGCGGGCCTCGCCGAGAAGCAGGGCAAGAGCGCCTCGGCATGCTCGAGGCGGCGATGGTTGCGCCGGCGAAGGCGCGACTCGCGAAGGCGGTCGGGGACAGGAAGGATCTCGCGAAGCCGGGCCGAGGCGATCGCGCGAAGGCTCGAGAAGGCGGCGCGACCGGCTCGCGACGCACGTCTTCCCGAAGAAGCTAGCGCCCGATACCCCCATCGTCGAGCCACGAGGCCCGGAAGCGGGCCTCGTCGTCGTTCTTAGGCAACTCTTAGGGAACTCACAGCGCCGCTCTCACGCCGATGCGATTGGATGGGAGCGTCGCATCTCCCTCCGATCGACTGCCCTCCGCACGAAGGCCCGCGCCGCGGGCCTTCGTCGCGCCCGAGACCTCTAGACGGCCGACTCGGAGAGCAGGCCGGCAGCGGCGCGCAAGGCGTCGGCCTTGTCCGTGCGCTCCCACGTGAAGTCGCGGTCGTCGCGGCCGAAGTGGCCGTAGGCCGCCGTCTTCGCGTAGATGGGACGCATGAGGTCGAGGTCGCGGATGATCGCTCCCGGCCGGAGGTCGAAGTGCTCGGCGACGAGCTCCTCGATGCGCGCGAGCGGAATCGCCTCGGTGCCGAAGCAGTCGACGTTCACGCTCATCGGGTGCGCGACGCCGATCGCGTAGGCGACCTGGAGCTGGCAGCGATCGGCGAAGCCCGGCCGCGACGACGTTCTTCGCGACGTAGCGCGCCGCGTACGCGGCCGAGCGGTCGACCTTCGTCGGATCCTTGCCGGAGAACGCGCCGCCGCCGTGCGGCGCCGCGCCGCCGTACGTGTCCACGACGATCTTGCGGCCCGTGAGGCCCGTGTCGCCCATCGGCCCGCCGATCACGAACTTGCCGGTCGGGTTCACGTAGAGGAAGTCCTTCTCGCCGAGCCGTGCCGGCGTCGAAGAGATCGCGGAAGTCGGCGTGCAGGATCGGCTCGACGACGTGCTCGAGGAGGTCGGGCTTCAGGAGCGTCTCGACGTCGAGCCCGTCGCGATGCTGCGTCGACACGAGCACGCGCTCGATCTCGACGGGCCGCTGGATGCCGTGCTCGTCGACCTCGTAGCGGACCGTCACCTGCGACTTTCCGTCCGGCCGCAGGTACGGCGAGCACATTCGCCTTGCGCACCTCCGCGAGCCGCCGGGTGAGCTCGTGCGCGATGAGGATCGGCATCGGCATGAGCTCCTCGGTCTCGCGCGTCGCGTAGCCGAACATCATCCCCTGGTCGCCCGCGCCGAGGAGGTCGAGCGGGTCGGTGTCGCCGTGCTGCGCCTCGTACGACTCGTCGACGCCCTGCGCGATGTCGGGCGGACTGCTCGTCGATCGCGACGACGACGCCGCACGTCTCGAAGTCGAACCCGTACTTCGCGCGCGTGTACCCGATCTCGGCGATGCGGTCGCGTACGACGGCGCGGATGTCGACGTACGTGTCGGTCGTGATCTCGCCCGCGACGACGACGAGCCCGGTCGTGATCAGCGTCTCGCAGGCGACGCGCCCGTTCGGGTCGTCGCGTGAGGATCGCGTCGAGGACGGAGTCCGAGATCTGATCCGCGATCTTGTCGGGATGGCCCTCGGTCACCGACTCCGACGTGAACGAGAACGTGCGCGCTGCCACGGGCCGGAAGCGTACCTAGAGGCTTGATGTGAGATTGGCGCGAGGTCGGGGACGGTCACGACCAAGCGGGGCGACGACGGCGCGACTCGTGCAGGCTTGAAGCCTGTGCGAGGCGTGACGGTGGCGATCCGGCGCAGTGTCGTGGCCGCCATCCGGCCCGTGTGAATCCCACATCAATCCTCTCGGAGCTGCGACGGCTACTCGGTCGTCGGCGCGCGGCTCATCAGCTGCTGGACGAGCTCGGCCAACGACGTACCCTCGAGGACGGCGCAGACGCCCTCGGTGATCGGGAGCTCGATCTCGAGTCTCCGCGAGAGGTCTCGCAACACCGGCGCGGTCGTGAGCCCCTCGACGACCATGCCGATCTCGGCCGCCGCCTCGTCCGGTCGAGCTCCGCGAGCGATGAGCTCGCCCGCCCGGCGGTTGCGGCCCGACGGCGACCAGCACGTCACGATCAGGTCGCCCATCCCGGCGAGTCCGGCGAACGTGTCCGGTCGAGCGCCGGCCGACTCCGCGAGCCGGCGCATCTCGGCGAGCCCGCGCGCGACGAGCGCCGCCTTCGCGTTGTCACCGAGCGCAAGTCCGTCCGCGCCGCCGGCTGCGAGCGCGATGACGTTCTTCGCAGCCGCGCAGAGCTCGACCCCGACGACGTCGTCCGAACGTAGACGCGGAACAGCACCGAGTGCACGGCGACCTGGAGCCGTACCGCCAGCTCGAGGTCGTCGCTCGCGACGACCGCCGCCGCGGGAAGCCCGCGGACGATCTCGTCGGCGATGTTCGGGCCGGAGAGGACGGCGACCGGTCGATCCAGCACGAGCGTCGACAGTCGCCTCCCGGTCGTCGGATCGAGACCCTTCGTAAGGCTGAGGACGGGTGCGTCTCCCGGCAGTCCCGACACGACGTCGCCGAATACGCGGCTCGGCACGGCGACGACGACGAGCTCGGCACCGTCGATCGGCGCGTCGGCGATCGGCGCAGCGCCGACACCGGCGAGGTCTGCGGTCTGGGCGTAGCGCGGGTTTCGTCCCGTCGCGTTGATGGCGTCGGCCTGCGCTGCGTCGCGCGCAGCGAGCGTCACGTCGTGCCCGTTGTCACGGAGGAGACAGGCGAATGCGGTCCCCCACGAGCCCGCGCCGACGACGACGACCTTCACTCGGAGGTGACGAAGTCGATGGACACGGGAACGCCCTCGAGGCCGAAGCGCGCGCGCAGTTCGTTCTCGACCCAGTAGCCGTAGTCGCGGGTGACGAGGCCGCGGTCGTTCACGAAGAACCGGAAGCGCGGCGGTCGCGAGCTCACCTGCGTGCCGTAGAGGAGGTTGAGCCGCCGGCCGCGGCGGGCCGGGCGGCTGGCGTGCCTCGCGGAGCTCCTGGAGCGCCCGGTTGAGCTCGGCGGTCGGGATCCGGCCCGCGTACCGCTCGAACACCGCCTCGACGAGCCCGAGGAGCCGCTCGAGCCCGCGACCCGTGTGGGCCGACACCGCGATGAGCGGCGGCCGCTGGCGGAGGCGCGCTGAGGATCCGCGGCCGCACGTCCTCGAGCCGGATCTCCGTGACGTCCCACTTCGAGAGGACGACGATCGTCGCGCACTGCGCCTTCCGCGCAACGTCGGCGACGGCGAGATCCTGGTCGACCACTCCCTGGCTCGGCGTCGATCAGGACGAGCGCGACGTCCGCCCGCTCGGCAGCCTCGAGCGCGCGCAGCTCCGAGTAGTACTCGATTCCCTGCCGCTGCTTGCGCTTGCGGCGCAGGCCCGCGGTGTCGACGAGCACGAAGGTCGAGTCGTCGCGCGTGAGCACCGTGTCGATCGCGTCGCGCGTCGTTCCGGGGACCTCGGAGACGATGACGCGCTCGCGCCCGACGAGCGCGTTCAGCAGCGACGACTTCCCGACGTTCGGGCGGCCGAGGATCGCGACCTTGATCGCCTCCTCCCCGACGGGCGTTCTCGCCGCGTCCGGGGAGCCGGCGCACGATCTCGTCGAGCAGATCGCCCGAGCCGTGGCCGTGAAGTGCCGAGACGGGGATCGGATCGCCGAGGCCGAGACGGTGGAACTCGAGCGCCTCGAGCGTCGCGCCGCGGGTCGTCGAGCTTGTTCGCGAGTACGAGCACGGGCCGTCGCGACCGCGCAGGATCTCTGCGAGCTCCTCGTCTCCCGGTGTCACTCCCGCCTTCGCGTCGACGACGAACAGCACGAGGTCGGCCTCCTCGCACCGCCTCTCGCGCCTGCGCGGCGATCTGGGGGCCGAACGGCCCCGTGTCGGCGCGGTCGACGCCCCCGGTGTCGATGAGCCGGAACGTCGTCCCCGACCACTCGCAGAGGAGCTCCTTGCGGTCGCGCGTGACACCAGGCGTCTCGTGGACGACCGCGGTCCGGGTTGCGGTCAGTCGGTTGATCAGCGTCGACTTCCCGACGTTCGGGAAGCCGACGATCGCGACGGTGCCGGCGATCTCGACGTCGCGGCGAGGGTGTCGGTCATGACGGAGGCGTCGCGTCGCGCGGCCGGCCGAGCTCGTGGATGCCGGCGAGCCACTCCCAGAGCTTCCGGATCTCGCGCTCGATCTCGACGGAGGCCTCCTTGTAGCCCTTGCCCCCGCGCGGAAGACCGTCGAACGTCAGCGGGTTGCTCCATGCGACCGACACGGGCTTGAAGCTCCCGAGCCGCCACTCGTACGAGCCGTAGATCGCGGCGCAGCTGACGGGCGCGTCCTCGTTGATCGCGACCATGGCGGCGCCGGGCTGCACCGGGCCCGGGCACGCCCGAGCGCTGCCGCGTCCCCTCGACGAAGAGCCCGAGCGCGTGCCCGTCCCGGACGATCTCGCGCATCGTGCGCACGGCGTCGCGATCGGACTCGCCGCGCCGCACCGAGAAGGCGCCGAACGAGCGCATGAGCTGACCGAGCCCGGGGACGCGGTGCGCCTCGACCTTCGCCATGAAGTAGAGCGTGCGCGGGGTCGCGGCGCCGAGCGCGGGCGGGTCGATCCAGCTGAAGTGGTTGGACGCGACGACGAGGCCGCCCTCCAGCGGCACGCGCTCCGCGCCGTAGACGCGCAGCGGCGCCGCGAGCTTCACCGCCGTCCCGATCGTCGCGCGTCCGACCGCTCCAGATCGCGTCGGTCCGGTTCACCGGCTCCGCCTCCACGAGCTCGGCGATCCGCTCGACGACCTCGTCGACGGTGAGCTCCGTCGTGTCCAGGAGCACGCGCGTCGTCGGCCGGTCTGCGTGTTGACCGCGTCGCGCTCGTCGCGCGCGCGCAGATCGGCCGCGAGCGTGTCCGCGGCGACGCCCGGGCCGCTCGGCGGTCCGCCGGCGCGCACGCTCGTCGGCGTCTGCGAGCAGGAACACCTTCACCTCGGCGTCCGGGGCGACGACCGTTCCGATGTCGCGACCCTCGATCACGGAGTCGCCACCCACCGCGAGCGCGCGCTGACGGTCGCGCATGACCTCGCGCACCTCCGGGATGACGCGCGACCGTCGGGCAACGAGCCGGTCGATCTCCGCGTCGCGGATCGCAGTCGTCACGTCCTCGCCGTCCATCTCGACGCGGCCGTCACTCCCGAACGAGACCGGGTGCGCGAGCGCGAGCTCGGCGAGCGCCGGCCCGTCCGCGAGATCCGCTCCGTCGCGCCGTGCGATCCAGGTCAGCGCCCGGTACATCGCGCCCGTGTCGAGGTAGCGGAAGCCGAGCCGGCGCGCGAGCGTCGACGCGACGGTGCTCTTCCCGGAGCCGGCCGGGCCGTCGATGGCCACGATCATGTCGCGGGAGGGTAATGAACCCCCGGGTTGCGCGAGCGGGATACGGCGAGCGGATCCCGGTCTGGCGCACAGACGCTTTCGGCGCGACCGGGATACGCGCTAGTGGATCCCGGTCTTGCGCACAGAGCCCGGCGCGACCTGCTCGAGCACCTCGAAGAAGCCGGGGAAGCTCGTAGCGACGGCTTCGGCGCCGCGCAGCTCGACACCGTCGCGCGAGGCGACGCCGGCGACCGCACCGAGCATCGCGAGACGGTGGTCGCCGCGCGCGTCGACGATCCCACCGCGCAGGCGTGCAGGCACTCCCCTGATCCGAAAGCCGTCGCGCGTCGCGCGGACGTGGCCGCCGATGCGACGGAGCTCCTCGACGACGCGCCTCGATCCGATCCGACTCCTTCACGCGCAGCTCCGCGGCGCCGCGAACGACGGTCTCGCCGCGGGCATGGCACGCGGCGACGGCGAGGAGCGGGAGCTCGTCGATGAGAGCGGGCACCTCGGCGGGCGTCGACCGTCGCGCCGACGAGATCGGATGCGCGCACCGCGACGTCACCGGCCGGCTCGCCTCCGATCGAGCCGCCGGTTGTAGATCGCGACCCTCGCGCCCATGCGCTCGAGCACGTCGAGAAGACCCGTGCGGCGCGGGTTGAGCCCGACCCCGTGCACCGTCACGGCCGACCCGGGGACGATCGCCGCCGCGACGAGGAAGGGCGCGGCCGACGAGAGGTCGCCCGGGATCTCCGACCTCGAGCCGGAGGCGCAGCGCCCGCTCCGCGCGATCGTGACGCTCGTCGGCCGGCGCGTCACTCGCGCGCCGGCACGCTCGAGGAGGCGCTCGGTGTGGTCGCGCGTCGGGATCGGCTCGACGACCGTCGTCGCGCCCTTCCGCCTGCATGCCCGGCGAGGAGAACGGCCGACTTCACCTGCGCGGACGCGCACGGGGAGCTCGTAGTCGATCGCGCGGAGCGCCGCGCCCTCGACGACGAGCGGCGCGTGGCCGTCCGTCGTCTCGACCGTCGCGCCCATCCGGCGCAGCGGCTCGGCGACGCGCTCCATCGGTCGAGTCGGTGAGCGACGCGTCGCCGACGAGCTCGAACCGGCCCTCCTGGCCGGCGAGGAGCGCCGGCGAGGAGCCGCATGAGCGTGCCGGCGTTCCCGCAGTCGATCGGCGCGTCGGCGCGCGCAGTCCGCCCAGCACCGACGCCGCGGAACCCGCAGCGTGTCGACGTCGTCCTCGACGACCTCGACGCCGAGCGCGCGCACCGCGGCGATCGTCGCCTCCGTGTCGGCAGAGCGCCCGAAGCCGAGATCCTGCGTCTCGCCCTCGCAGACGGCGCGCGATCAGAACCGCGCGATGCGAGATCGACTTGTCGCCCGGCACAGCGAGGTGCCCGACGAGCGCGGGACCGGCTCGATGCGCACGGACTCGGCGGTTACCCGACGGTCTTGCCCATGAGCGCGACGAGCGTGCGGATCTCGTCGGCGAACCGGGCGAACTCGCCCACCCGGATCTGCTGCGGCCCGTCGCAGAGCGCGTCCTCGGGCTGCGGATGCACCTCGACCATGACGCCGTCCGCGCCGACGGCGACGGCAGCGCGAGCGAGCGGGAGCACGAGATCGCTGCGCCCCGCAGCGTGGGACGGATCGACGAGCACCGGCAGGTGCGTCTCGCGCTTGAGCACGGGCACCGCGGAGAGGTCGAGCGTGAAGCGCGTCGAGCGCTCGAACGTCTTGATGCCGCGCTCGCAGAGGATGACGCGCTCGTTCCCCTCCTTCGCCACGTACTCGGCGGCCATGAGCAGCTCCTCGACCGTGGCGGACGGCGCGCGCTTGAGCAGGACCGGCTTCGGCACCCGGCCGACCTCGGCGAGCAGGTTGAAGTTGTGCATGTTGCGGGCGCCGATCTGGATGACGTCGGCGACGTCGGCGACCTCGGCGACGTCGCGTGGGTCGAGGAGCTCGGTGACGATCGGCAGCCCGGTCTCCTCGCGCGCCTCGGCGAGGATCTCGAGCCCCTTCAGGCCGAGCCCCTGGAACGCGTACGGCGACGAGCGTGGCTTGAACGCGCCGCCGCGCAGCAAGGTCGCTCCGGCCGCGGCGACCGCCCGGGCCGTCTCGAGCGTCTGCTCGCGCGTCTCGACCGTGCACGGCCCCGCGATCAGCCCGAAGAAGCCGTCGCCGATGCGGCGCCCGCGCACCTCGATGACGGTCGAGTCGGGCGTGAGCCCGCGCGCGACGAGCGGGTACGCGAGGAGCTCGGTCGGTCCGGCGGTGCTCCATCGACGCGAGTGAGTGCTAGAGAGCCGACGCGGGCCCCCGCAGGTCCAGGGACAATCCCGCGATGCGCATCTTCTCCGGGCATCCAGCCGACCGGGCGCGAAGCACCTCGGCAACTACGCGGGCGGATTCCGCCAGTACGCCGCGACCCAGGAGCAGGGCGAGGCCTTCTTCTGCATCGTCGACCTCCACTCGGTCAGCGTCGAATACGACCCCGAGGACCTGCGCGAGCGAACGCTCGACCTGTTCGCGATGCTCATCGCGACGGGCCTCGATCCGGAGCGCTCGACGATCTTCGCGCAGAGCCACGTGACCGCGCACGCCGAGGCGAACTGGCTGCTGTCGTCGGTGACGAGCTTCGGCGAGCTGCGCCGGATGACGCAGTTCAAGGAGAAAGCCGAGGCGCAGGAGTTCGTCTCGGCCGGCCTCTTCACCTACCCGGTGCTGCAGGCGGGCGACATCCTGCTCTACCAGACCGACATCGTCCCGGTCGGGATCGACCAGCGCCAGCACATCGAGCTCACGCGCGACATCGCGGAGCGCTTCAACTCGCGCTACGGCGAGACGTTCACGCTGCCGCGCGGCGTCTACCCGGAGATCGGCGCGAAGATCATGGACCTGCAGGAGCCCGAGAAGAAGATGTCGACCACCGGCGGCTCCGACAACGGCACGGTGTTCGTCCTCGACCCGCCCGACGAGATCCGACGCAAGTTCAAGATCGCTGTCACCGACTCGGGACGCGAGATCCTCCACTCGGAGGAGAAGCCCGGTGTCTCGAACCTCATCGAGATCATGACCGTCGCGACCGGAGAGTCGATCGCCGACGTCCAGAGCCGGTACGACGGCGAGGGCTACGGAACGTTCAAGACCGAGGTAGCGGAGTCGGTGGTCGCGCTCCTCGAACCTATCCAGCACGCGTTTCCGCGAGATCCGCGACGACGCCGGCGAGCTCCAGCGGCTCCTGGCGCTCGGCGCAGACAAGGCACGCGAGGTGTCGCAGCCCACGCTCGACGCGATGTACGAGCGCATGGGCTTCGTCCGGCGGCTCGGCTAGAGGCCCACAGCGGAGCGGAGAGCGACGACCTCGTCGCGCGTCAGCTCGCGCCACTCGCCGGTCTCGAGCTCCTCGACGTCGAGACTCGCGTAGCGCGAGCGGTGCAGCTGCCGGACGGGATGTCCGACCGCCTCGCACATCCGCTTCACCTGGTGCTTGCGTCCCTCGTGCAGCGTCGAGCTCGATACGGCCCGAACCGACGAGCCGCGCCTCTGCCGGCGCCGTGACGCCGTCGTCGAGCTCGACGCCCTCGCGAAGCCGCGCGAGGGCGGCGGGCGACGGGCGACCCGTCGACGTCGACCTCGTAGACCTTGGGCACGCCGTAGCGCGGGTGCGCGAGTCGGTGCGCGAGGTCGCCGTCGTTCGTGAGCAGCAGCGCACCCGTCGTGTCCGCGTCGAGACGACCGACCGGGCACGACGCGCGGCTCGACGGCACGAGATCGACCACGGTTCGCCTTCCCTGCGGATCGCGCGCGGTCGTGACGACGCCCGCCGGCTTGTTCAGGAGCACGTAGCGCGAGCGCCTGCCGCTCGACGCGCTTGCCGTCGACCTCCACCACGTCGTGCTTCCCGACGACGGTGTTCAGCTCACCGGGCTTCGCCGTTGACCCGTACCCGCCCGGCGCGGATGAGCTCGTCCGCACCGCGTCGCGACGCGACGCCGGCCCGCGCGAGGAAGGCGTTGAGTCGCACGCGGCCATTCTGGCTAGGGTGTTGCGGCCGTGAGCCAGATCGACGACTGGAAGGACCAGCTCGCCGAGCTCGCGGTCTTCGGCGCGAACGTCCAGCCGGGCCAGCTCGTCGCGATCACGAGCTACATCGGGAAGGAAGACGTCACGCGCCGGATCACGCGCGCACGCGTACGAGCGGGGTGCGAAGTACGTCGACGTCCTCTACTTCGACCAGTGGCTGAAGCGCGAGCGCATCGCGCACGCTGCCGAGGACACACTCGACTACGTACCGCCATG
This sequence comes from uncultured Gaiellaceae bacterium, assembly GCA_963709715.1. Lineage (GTDB taxonomy): Bacteria > Actinomycetota > Thermoleophilia > Gaiellales > Gaiellaceae > GMQP-bins7. The sequence continues at coordinate 196,798 of CAVPXQ010000008.1, read as the reverse complement.
GATGCGCGACCGCCTCTTCCACCTGTCGGACGAGCACGCGGCGCGGATCACGCTCTCCGGCCCACATGCGCCGCGGGCGCTCGAGGGCCTCGATCCGGCGCGTGCCGGGCGCGATCTCCTCCCCTACCTCCCGGAATCGGGCGAGGTGGTGAACCGGATGACCACGAGCTGGTGCATCGTCCCGGTCCCCACGCCCTCGTGGGCCGAGCTTGTCTACCCCGACCTCGACGGCGACGGCGACGAGTCCTACGAGCGGCTGTGGGAGGACATCGCGCACATCTGCCGACTCGAGACGGACGATCCCGTTCGAAGCATGGATCGCGCGATCGGACGCGCTCAAGGCGAACGCCCAGCGCCTCACCGACCGCCGCTTCGACGCGTTGCGACTCCACGGGCCGGGGACCGACCTCACCATCGGGCTGTTCGCGTCCGCCCACTGGGCGGCGGGTGACCTGGAGACCGTGGACGGCCGTACGGCACTCACCGAACATCCCGACCGAGGAGGTGTTCGGTACACCCGATCCGGAACGGGTCGACGGCCACGTGTCGGCAACGAGACCGCTCGAGTTCTCGGGCTCCATCATCGAAGGCATTCGGGTGGAGTTCGTGGGAGGACGCGCGGTCACGATCGACGCGGATTCGGGCGTCGAGGCGCTTCGCGCCGTCGCTTCCCGCGACGAGGGGGCATCGCGCCTCGGTGAGATCGCGCTCGTCGACAACGAGGGGCGCATCGGGCACCTGGGACGCGTCTTCTACGACACGCTGATCGACGAGAACGCGGCGTCGCACATCGCTCTCGGCAGCGGCTACCAGCACCCCGTGGAAGATCCCGCCGAACGGGCGCGCATCAACCGGAGCAACGTCCACGTCGACTTCATGATCGGGAGCCCCGAACTCGCGGTCGACGGCATCACCACGGACGGCGAGGTCGTCCCCGTCCTCCGGGACGGCAGCTGGCAGATCTGATGCTCGTCTAGGAGGCTCGCGCTTCCGCGACCTCGAGCAGCCGTTCGCGCAACTCCGCGGCGTCCTCGCCGAGATCGTCGAGCCGCGGCAGCGCCGCAAGGCTCTCGAGCCCGAAGACCCGCTCGAAGAGTGGGGTCGTGCGATAACGCACTGCTCCTCCCGACTCGCGACCAGCCTCCGTCACGAGGCCTCGCTCGACGAGGCTCGCGACAGCCGAGTCGGCAGCCACTCCACGGATGCGGGCGATGTCGGGGCGGGAGCACGGCCCGAGATACGCGACGATCGAAAGCGTCTCGAGCGCCGCTTGCGTGAGCCCTCGCTCGACGGGCCGCTCGTACAGGCGTGCGCAGGCGTGCGCGGCATCACGACTTGCGCGGAATGCGAACCCACCCGCCACCTGCTCGAGCACGATGCCGCTGCGCCCTTCGCTGTATCGCTCGCGGAGGAGTCCGATCGCGGTCTCGATTCGTTCCGGATCGTCCTCCGTCGCCTCGCAGAGGTCGTCGATCGTAAGTGGAGAGGACGCGACCACGAGGAGCGCCTCGACCGTGCGGGCCAGGCGGTCGACGGGATTGGCGGAGATCAGGCGGAGCGTGCTTTCCATTCGGCATTCCTTTCGCGGTCGACTCTCGAAACCCTTATGGGGGCAAAGGGGGCAGCCTGGCTCAGCCCGATCTCGCCCGACTTGCGCAGCTCGAGGAGGGCCAGGAACGCCACCGCCTGCTCGACGCGAGACAGGCCCTCGACCTCGGCGTCGAAGTCGAAAAGGCGGCGCCGGGCGAGCAGCGCGCGGAAGCGCTCGACGAACTGCGAGACGGGCGGGAAGCGGAGGGCCATGTGCCCGAGCGAGACGGTGGGAGGCGGAGCGGCGAGCGCCCGAATGGCAAGCGCAAGCGCCTGCGGATCCTGGTCCGCGAGCCGGCGCTCGGTTCGCGGTGCAAGCGGAGCCGGGCCGAGACGGAAGAACCGATCTCGTTCGCCGCCGAGCCGCTCGAGGAGCCAGGCGGCGGCCTCCTTCATGCGCCGGTACTCCGCCAGCCTGCGGGCGAGCTCCTCGGCCGCCTCCTCGGGCTCGAGCTCGCCGAGCTCGGCCGCCTCGTCGGGGAAGAGCGCGCGTGCCTTGAGCTCGAGGAGTGCAGAGACGAGGACGAGAAACTCACCACACGCCTCGAGATCGAGCTCGTCGCGAGCGCCGAGGTGCTCGACGAAGCCGAGGACGATCGCGGCGATGTCGATGTCCCGCGGCTCGAGCTCCTCCTTCAGGAGCAGCGTGAGGAGGAGGTCGAACGGGCCTTCGAATGCGTCGAGCGAAAGCTCGAGCTCACGGACAGGCGTGGGCGGCACGCGCCGAGGCTAGCCGGGGCGCCGGACGCGCCTTCGTCAGCGTCCCTTGGGTACCGCCATGGTCTCGACCTTGGTCGGCGTGGCCGACGGGCCGCCGCGCTTCCAGCTCCACTGCCACCAGGCGAAGAAGGCGGCGGAGAGCACGATCGCAGCACCCGCGACGAAGACGTTGAGGCGGACTCCACCGAGCTCGTGCGAGGGGTCGATCCGCAGGGTCTCGATCCAGAGGCGACCGATGCTGTAGATGAAGACGTAGAGCGCGAAGAGCCCGCCCGGTCGGATGCGCCCCCGAAAGACTCGCTCGACGAGGAGCAGGACGCCTGCGGCGCCGAAGCACCAGAGCGCCTCGTAGAGGAAGGTGGGATGGAACGTCTCCGAGTCGATGTAGTCGATCGGACGGTTCGCGGCGTCTATCTCGAGCCCCCACGGGAGGTCGGTCGGCTTGCCGAAGAGCTCCTGGTTCCACCAGTTGCCGAAGCGGCCGATGCCCTGCGCCACGAGCAGCGCGGGGGCGGCACAGTCGCCGAGCCGCGCGACCGACGCACCCGACCGCTTGGCGACGATTGCACCGACGATGCACCCGAGCCCGATCCCGCCCCAGACCCCGAGGCCACCCTTCCAGATCGCGAACGGCCCCCACCACTCGTCGGGCAGCTCGTCCCAGCTCGTGATCACGTGGTAGAGCCGCGCTCCGACGATTCCGGAAGCAACGCCCCAGACGGCGACCCGGAAGATGAGGTCCCAGTCTCCGCCGCGCCGCGTCCAGCGAAGCCCGGTGATCGCCACGGCCGCGGCGATGGCAACGAGCAGCGTCAGACCGTAGAAGTGGATCGAGAGCGGGCCGATCTCGATCGTGCTCGAGCTCGGCGAGGGGATCGACAGGAGCGGAGACACCGGCGCGCATTCTGCCCACAGACCGGGGCAGCGCGTGGAGGAAACCGTACCGGCGCTAGAGGAGGATCTGGAGGGCGAGCTCGACCGAGCAACCCCGTTCGAGGAGGCTCACTGCGTCGTGCAGGTCGACGTCGTGGCTCGCCGCCAGGACGATCGCAGCCTCGGGGTCGTATCCGGCCCGCTCGAGGGCCTCGTGCCGCCACTGCTCGATTCGATCTCGCTCACTGACGTACGTGAGCTGGAGTTCTGCCGCAGACATGCCGCCGCCCTTCGCCTTGGGGATCGGTGTCACTCGCCTATTCGTCCACTTCGACGTATCGGTCGTCCCCTTTCTGGGGGGATTGGGTTGAGGAGCGGTAAACGTTCCGTGAGCACCCTGGGTGGCCAGGACCTCCCCGACGGCGACGCACACGCACGCAGTCACCCGGTCTCGCGTTTGGTGCAAACTCGGCGCGTGCCGTTCTGCTCCCAGTGCGGGACCGAGAATCCCGACGGCGCGAGGTTCTGCTTCGCGTGCGGCTCGCCGCTCGCGGAGGCTCCTCGCCAGCAGGAGGCACGGAAGGTCGTCTCGATCGTCTTCTCCGACCTAAAGGGGTCGACGAGCATGGGTGAGAGGCTCGACTCCGAGTCGCTCCGCGAGGTGATGACCCGCTACTTCGAGGCGATGCGCGTCGAGCTCGAGCGCCACGGAGGCGTCGTCGAGAAGTACATCGGCGACGCGATCATGGCCGTGTTCGGGCTGCCGACCGTGCACGAGGACGACGCCCTTCGAGCCGTTCGTGCCGCGGCGGGGATGCAGCAGGTCCTCGGGGGGCTCAACGACGAGCTCGAGCGTCAGTGGGGCGTTCGCCTCACCGTACGCACAGGGGTGAACACCGGCATGGTCGTGGCAGGTGACCCCAGGGCGGGTCAGCGGCTCGTCGTCGGCGACGCCGTGAACGTCGCCGCTCGTCTCGAGCAGGCGGCCGGTGCGCACGAGATCTTCATCGGCGAGCTCACGTACCGGCTCGTGCGCGACTTCGTCCAGGTCGACCAGATGGAGCCGCTCGAGCTCAAGGGCAAGGCCGAGCGGGTGCCCGCTTACCGCCTCCGCGGCGTGGGCGAGGTCGCAGAGCGCCCTCGCCGCCTCGACGCGCCCATGGTCGGCCGAGAAAGCGAGCTGGAGGCGTTGCGCGCGCAGCTGGCCGACGCGGTCCGGACGAGGACGTGCCGCCTCGCGACCGTCGTCGGCGAAGCCGGCGTCGGAAAGTCGCGCCTGATCGACGAGCTCGTCGCAGGACTACCCGACGACGTCGTCGTACTGCGCGGCCGCTGCCTGCCCTACGGCGAGGGCATCACCTTCTGGCCGCTCGCAGAGGCCGTTCGCTTCGCGGCACAGATCGCAGAGCGCGACACGACCGCGGCCGCGCGCGAGAAGCTCCGCGGCCTCGCGGGCGATGCCGACGTGAGCGAACGGCTGGCCTCGGCCATCGGGCTCACCACGCAGGAGTTCCCGGTCGAGGAGGTCGTCTGGGCCGTCCGCAAGCTCCTCGAGAGCCTCGGTCGCTCAAGCCCCGTGCTCGTTCTCTTCGAGGACGTCCACTGGGCCGAGCCGACGTTCCTCGAGCTCGTCGAGCAGATCGTCGTCCACGCCGCCGACTCCCAGCTCCTCGTCGTCTGCACGGCGCGCCATGACCTCGTCGAGAGGCTGCCCGAGTGGTCCACGAGCGACGGCGCCGTCCGGCTCGTCCTCGAGCGACTGTCCGAGTCGCAGACGGCGGCTGTCGCCGAGCACCTCCTCGGCACGGCGGAGCTCGACGCGCCGGTCCGCCAGCGGATCGTCGCCGCCGCCGACGGCAACCCGCTGTTCGTCGAGCAGCTGCTGTCGATGCTCGTAGACGACGGAGTGATCCGCTTCGAGGACGGCGTGTGGCGGCTGACGGGCGCGATCGACTCCGTCGCCGTGCCCCCGACGATCCATGCGCTTCTCGCCGCTCGCCTGGACGGTCTCGACGCCGGCGAGCGCGCGGTGATCGAGCCCGCGTCCGTCATCGGGCAGGTGTTCGTCCGCGACGCAGTCCACCACCTGACCGTGGAGGGCTCTCGTCCCCAGCTGGACCAGCGCCTCGGGTCACTGTCCGAGAAGCAGCTCATACGAGCGGACCCCACGCGACCCGAGCCGGATGCGTTCCGCTTCCACCACATCCTCATTCGCGACACGGCCTACGACGGGATCCTCAAGCGCGCTCGGGCGACGTACCACGAGCAGTTCGTCGAGTGGGCCGACACCGTCAATCGCGAGAGGGCGACCGAGTACGAGGAGATCCTCGGTTACCACCTCGAGCAGTCCCATCGCTACCTCTCTGAGCTCGGCCCGCTCGACGACCACGGCCGGGCGGTCGGAGCCGACGGATCACGCCGGCTCGCCTCGGCGGGCAGGCGTGCCTTCGCCCGCGGCGACGTGCCTGCGGCGGCGAACCTCCTCGGCCGAGCGGCAGCGCTTCTCCCGCCGGAAGCGCCGGAACGGCTCGAGCTCCTCCCGGAGCACGGTGAGGCACTTCTTCAGCTCGGCCGCTTCGAGGAGGCGCAGTCTGCGCTCGACGAGGCGGTCGACCGGGCGTCCGCGCTCCGTCTCGAGCGCGTGGCCGCACACGCGTCTCTCGTTCGGCTGCTCGTGCGACTCCGCGCAGGCGACCCGGACAGCTGGCGCGACGAGGTGGACCTCGTGGTCGCCGAGGCCATGACGGTCTTCGAGGAAGAGGGCGACCACGCCGGTCTCGCACGGGCGTGGCGGCTTCTCGTCACGTCTCACGGGATCGCCGGCCACTTCGGCCGTGCCGCCGAGGCTTCCGAGCGAGCACTGGCAGAGGCCAGGCTCGCCGAGGACCGCCGTCAGCAGACGCGGGCAGCGACGGCCTACGCAGCTGCCGCTTCGTTCGGGCCGACCCCCCTTGCCGAGGCAATCGACCGCTGCGAGCAGATGATCGGTCACGTCGAGGGCGATCGGTTCTCGCAGGGTCGCCTGCTCGCGCTCCTCGCGGGCCTGCACGCGATGAACGGCGAGTTCGACCATGCACGCGATCTCGCGCGGCGTGCCGACGCGATGGTCACGGAGCTCGGACTCGACGTCGACGTCGCGTGGGCGACGATCGAGTCGTGGCGAATCGAGATGCTCGCAGGCGACGCGGCGGCAGCCGAGCTCGTACTGCGTCGCGGCTACGAGATCCTGGTGAACGCGGGAGAGAAGTACGTTCTCTCGACGGTCGCCGGCCTCCTCGCCCAGACGCTGTACATCCTCGAGCGGCACGACGAGGCCGAGGAGCTCGGTGAGCTTTCTCGTCACCTGGCCGGAGACGACGACGTCGACACGCAGGCGCTGTGGCGCTGCGTCCGAGCCAAGGCGCTCGCACGCGCGGGTTCGTTCGACGAGGCGGAGACGACGGCTCGGGAGGCACTCGAGCTCCTTGCGCCGACCGACGCGGTCGTCTACCGCTACAGCGCGCTTCTCGACCTGGCCGAGGTCCTGCGACTGGCCGGCGACTCCGCCGGACAGCGGGCGGCGCTCGACGAGGCCGCCGTGCTCGCAGAGCTCAAGGGGTCAGCCGTGATGGCCGACGACGCGCGAGCGCTCGGTCGAGCTGCCGTGAGTCCGTCGGCCGCGTCCTAGCCGAAGTCCCAGCGCCCGTTCGAGAGAGTCTGGACGACGACGGTCCAGATCTTGGTCTGCTTGTTGTAGGAGATCGAGACCAGACTCTTCGGAACCTGCTCATAGGTGCCGTCGTTCTCGGGGTCGTGGAAGACCTTGCGGATCGTCGCTAGCTCGCAGTCGTGGCCTCCGCCTCCGTGGAAGACCGCACGGTGAGCGTCGTCCTTGCAGACCTCGGGGAGCGAGCGGCCGTCGATCCGGAACGTCAGGGTAGCGGGCGAGTCCGCCGGGAACGCGAACGGGGTTCCGCACCCGGACGGACCCAGGGCGGCGAGACAGATCTGCGAGACCTCGACCTCAGTCAGTCCGCCGACCGCCTTGGGCAGGTCGCCGCTCTCCAGCACGCTGGCGATCAGCGGCACCGATGCGGGCGCACAGACCTTCGTCGAGAGCGGGTTCATGTTCGGATCGAGCGTCTGCGGGGTCGAGATCGTCTCCGACGTCGCCGGATTGGTGCACGACGTCGTCTGGACGCCGGCGACCTGGTTCGGATCACTCTGGGAAAGGAGGGCGACGGAGGCCTTGGGCGACTCGAACTTGAAGAGCTTCGCGACCGTCCAGAAGGTGGCGTTCGTCATGCAGTTGGCCGGGGTCGGGCAGTTCGACGACGTGCCGCTGGACGGCACGCGCCACGAGATCGTCACGCTGGCGGACTCGTTCTTGCGAAGGAGCAGAATCTCGGGACAGACGTAGTCGTTGCCCACGATCGCTCCCCCGCACGACGCGGACGGCTCGCTCGCCGGGCCGCCGTTCGTCGAGGGAATCGGGTTTCGAAACTGGACCTTCAGGAGGGGCAGCAGCGTCGTGTTCTTGATCGTGGCCGTGTACGCGACGGTCTGACCGTACGTCACCGCACCGAGACCGGGCATGACGCCGAGGGTGACCTCCGGCTTCGAGCCGAACGCGGGTGCGGAGCGCGACGTCGCGCCGAAGACGATCATCGCGACGGTCACGGCACACACCACGACCACCACGCGAGACGACGTACGCCCACCAGCCGACATCCCCACTCCTCTCCCCAGCTCCACAGACGACAGCGTCGCGGCAAGCATGACACGTGTCATGTCACGAGTTCAACTCGTGCCGTACGAGAGGCTTGATGTGAGATTCACACAGGCCGGAGGACGGCCACGACACTGCGCCAATTTCACATCAAGCCTCTAGCATGGCGCCATGGCGCTTCGCCGTGACGCGAAGGTCGAGCTCCTGCGGCGCGTCCCGTTGTTCGCGGCGTGCTCGACACGTGAGCTGCGTCAGCTCGCGGCCGTCGCCGACGAGCTCGATCTGCGCGAGGGAACGGTGCTCATGCGCGAGGGACGGCGCGGACGCGAGTTCTTCACCCTGATCGAGGGGACGGTTCGTGTGTCGAAGGGCGGTCGCAAGCTCGCCGACATCGGCCCCGGGGACTTCGTGGGCGAAGTCGCGCTGCTGACGCATTCGCCGCGCATGGCGACGGCGACGGCGCTGACGCCGGTGAGGACTCTCGTGATCGCGGACCGCGACTTCCGAATCGTCATCAACAACATGCCCTCGATCGCGCTCAAGGTCCTCAACACCGTGGCCGAGCGCATGGCGCGGACAGCCCAGAGCTAGCGCCCCTCGCGTCCGACCGCTACGAGATCGCGGCCTCGCCGAGGAGCGTCCGCACCTCGGCGAAGAAGTCCGCCTCGGGCTTCACCCGGTACTGCGGGCCCAGCGCGAGCGTTCGCTCGCCGAGTGACGTCTCGAGCGCGACGTAGACGGGCGCGTCGCCCGGGTAGTCGGCGACGAGCGACGCGAGCTCGCGGATGAGCCCGGCCGGCGCCTGGCGAGCGTCGATCCGGAGCCGCACCTCGCGCCGGACGAGCGCCGACTCGAATGCGTTCACCTCGCTCGCCACCAGCTTCGTCTCGCCCGCCTGCTTGTGGTCGACGCGCCCCTTCACGACGAGGATCCGGTCCGTCTCGAGCAGCTCGCGCGCGGATGCGTACGTCGAGTTGAAGACGACGACCTCGGCGCTTCCGGTCGGATCGTCGAGCGTCACGAAGACCATCGGGCTCGCCGCGCTTCGTCGTGACCTGCTTGAGGCCGGACACGATGCCTCCGACGGTCACGAACTCGCCGTCGCGGCGACGCTCGATGTCGCCGAGCGCGCAATCCGTCTTCCGCCGGAGCTCGCTTCGCACCCGCTCGAGCGGGTGCTCGGAGACGTAGAGCCCGAGCGTCTCCTTCTCGAGCCGCAGCAGCTCGCGCTCGTCGAACTCCGTGCTCGCGATCGGCGGGTGCTGCACGTCGACCGCCTCCTCGGCCTCGCCGAAGGCGCCGTCGAAGATCGAGGCCTGGCCGGCGAGACGATCGGCGGAGATCCTCTGGCCATGGCCGAGCGCGGCGTCGAGCGCCGCGAGCATGCCCATCCTCGTCGCGCCGGTTGAGTCGAGAGCCCCGCACTTCACGAGCGACTCGAGTGCGCGCTTGTTCAGGACCTGCGGGTCGACGCGCTCGGTGAGCTCCCAGATCGACGTGAACGGCCCGCCTGCAGAGCGGGCGTGGACGATGGCCTCCGCCGCCGCCTCCCCCACGTTCTTCACGGCGTTCAGCCCGAAGTGGATGACACCGCCCACGACGGCGAAGTCCTGCTGCGACGAGTTGACATCCGGCGGAAGGACGTCGATCCCCATGTCTCGGCACGCGTTGACGTAGAAGGGCACGCGGTCCTTCGTATTCATGACCGACGAGATGAGCGCGGCCATGTACGCCTTCGCGTGGTTCGCCTTGAGCCACGCGGTGCGGTACGCGATGAGCGCATAACAGGCTGCGTGCGCCTTGTTGAACGAGTAGTCCTGCGAGGACTCCATGTCCTTCCACAGCTGCTGGGCGACAGACGGCGCCACCTGATTCTCGGCGCACCCCTCGAGGAACTTGTCCTTCAGGGAGGCCATGAGCTCGTGGATCTTCTTGCCGATCGCCTTGCGGAGCGTCTCGGCTTCGGCCGGCGTGAAGCCGGCGAGCTCCTTCGCGATCTGCATGTACTGCTCCTGGTAGATGCAGATCGCGTACGTCTGCCCGGTGATCGCCTCGAGGCGCGCGTCGGCGAACGAGACGTGCTCGCGTCCGTTCTTCCGCGCCGCATACGTAGGGATGTACGCCATCGGGCCGGGGCGGTAGAGGGCCACGAGCGCGATGAGATCCTCGAACTCGGTCGGCTTGACCTGCCGGAGAGCGTCGCGCATGCCCGACGACTCGAACTGGAAGACGCCCGTGGAATCGCCGCGGGCGAGCATGGTGTACGTCTTCGCGTCGTCGAGCGGGAGCGTGCCGATGTCGACGCCGCCGACGAGCTCGACCGCCTTGTCGATGACGTCGAGGTTCCGCAGGCCCGAGGAAGTCCATCTTCAGGAGGCCGAGGTCGACGACGTCCCACATGCCGAGCTGGGTGACGATCTCCTGGTCGCCGCCCTTTTGCTGGAGCGGGACGACTTCGATGAGCGGCTGCGCTCCGATGACGACGCCTGCAGCGTGGATCGAGTCGGCGCGCGTCAGGCCCTCGAGCGGTCGGGCCAGGTCGACGATCTCCTTCGCCACCGGATCGGAGTCGACCGCCTGGCGCAGCTCGGCGCCCGACTTGAGCGCGGCCTCGAGCGTCTGTCCCGGCCCTTCGGGCACGAGCTTCGCGATGCGGTCGACCACGCCGTAGGGGATGTCGAGGACGCGCCCGGCGTCACGGATCGCGGCGCGGGCGGCCATCGTCGAAAAGGTGATGATCTGGGCCACCCGGTCGCGCCCGTACTTCTCCGCGACGTAGTTGATGACGCGGTCCCGACCGGCCACGGAGAAGTCGATGTCCATGTCCGGCAGGTCCTTGCGGGCCGGGTTCAGGAAGCGCTCGAAGAGGAGGCCGTACCGCATCGGGTCGACGTCGGTGATCTCGAGGCAGTACGCGGCGATCGACCCGGCAGCGGAGCCGCGCCCAGGGCCGACGCTGACCCCGTTCTGCTTTGCGAAGTGGATGAAGTCCCAGACGATGAGGAAGTAGTCCGCGAACCCCATCTCCTTGATCGTCTTGAGCTCGAAGCGGAGCCGGTCGGTGAGTTCGGAGGTAACCGTGCCGTAGCGCCTGGCGAGACCCTGCTCGCAGAGCTGAACGAGGTAGTCGAACGAGTCACGCCCCTCCGGCACCGGGAACGTCGGGAGGAGGATGCGTCCGAGCTCGAGCTCGACCGTGCAGCGCTCCGCGATCTCGAGCGTGCGCGCGAGCGCGTGCTCGAGGCCCGGAAAGTCAGCGGCCATCTGCTCGGGAGACTTGAAGAAGAACTCGTTGGTGTCGAACTTCCAGTGAGCCGGGTTCTTGAGCGTGTCGCCGGACTGGATACAGAGCAGCGCTTCGTGCGCGAAGGCATCGTCCGCGTCGAGGTAGTGCACGTCTCCCGTCGCAACGAGCGGCAGGCCCGTCTCCTCGGCGAGTGCGATGAGCAGAGGGTTGATCTGAGCCTGCTCAGCGAGCCCGGCGTTCTGGATCTCGACGTACGTCGAGTCGCGGCCGAAGATCTGGACGAGGCGATCGAGGTCTGCGTGCGCGTCCGCCGGCCTGCTCTCCGAGAGCGCGCGCGACACCCGGCCCGAGAGGCAGCCCGACAGCGCCACGATCCCCTTCGCATGCCGCTCGAGGAGCTCCCAGTCGACGCGCGGCTTGTAGTAGTAGCCCTCGAGGTAGCCGAGCGAGGAGAGCTTGATGAGATTCGCGTAGCCCTCGTTCGACTCGGCCAGCAGCGTCAAGTGCGCGTACCCCTTCGTCTGTGCATGCCGGTCGTCGGCGACGTAGACCTCGCAGCCGATGATCGGCTTCACGCCGGCACGCCCGGCCTCGCGGTAGAGCTCGACCGCGCCGGCGAGCGAACCGTGGTCGGTGAGCGACACGGCGGGCATCTCGAGCCGGGCTGCCTTGTCGACGAGCGCTGGGATGCGGCACGCACCGTCGAGGATCGAGAACTCCGAGTGAACGTGGAGATGGACGAAGGGAGCGCTCATCCTTCGCTCTCCGAATGCCCGGTGTCGAGTGCTGCAGTAAGCCGCGAAGGCGCGTTTGTGGAGAGGGCGGACCGAAGGTGGGCGTCGACCACGGGATGGCCACCTTACTAAGGGGAGCCGACGACTCCGGAAGCGTGTCTATGCGGGTCGTTCGTTCGCCGCTACGCAGCCTCGCCGGACCACAGCAGGTCGGCGAGCGCACGCCACGTGTCCCGGAGATCGGACCGGCCGGTGAGGCGCTGGAGCTCCCAGTAGGCACGCACGAGCGCCCCGAGATCCGGCTCGACGCCCTCGCGCCGCCCCTCCTCGAGGACACGGACGTACCACGAGCCCGGGTCGATCTCGAGTTCGGCGACGAGGACGAGTGCGCGGTCGCGCAACTCCGTTGGGGAGGTGTCGACACGCGCCATGCGACGGCTATCGGCACCCGTCCGACGCCGTATGAGGCACTCCCCCCGGACGGGGTAACGGAGCGTCGGCACACTTCCGCAACGTTGCGACCGCCCACCGTCATCGAGCCCGGACGGCTCATCGCCGGACGCCATCCGTGCGCCTGGGGACCGGAGGATGCCGGAGGCGAAGTGCGAGCACTCCTCGACACCGGCGTCACGCTCTTCCTCGACCTGACCGAGGGCGGCGAGCTCGAGCCGTACGCGTCCTTCGTCGAACCTCCCGCTCGCTACCTCAACGCACCGATCCGGGACTTCTCGGTTCCCACCCGGGACGGGCTCGCCGCTACGCTCGACGTGATCGACGCAGAGCTGGCGCGGGGAGGGCTCGTGTACGTCCATTGCTGGGCGGGCTGCGGCCGGACGGGGGTCGTCGTCGGGAGCTGGCTCGTGCGGCACGGGGTCGACGCGCACGATGCGCTCCGTCGCATCGCGGAGACCCGCGGGCCGGGCTGCCCGCAGACGCTCGAGCAGCGGGCGTTCGTCCTCGGCTGGCAGCCCGAGCTCTAGATGGTTGATGCCACGAGACCGCCATCTCCGGAACGTGAGCTGACCGCTCCAGGGCGCGACGGATCGCGTATCCGGACGCGTGAGATCGTGGCAGCAACCGTCTAGTCCCTGAGTCGGGTGAGCGAGCAGTCACGCGCTCGCACCGATACGCCAGAATGAGCATGCCCGCAGGGTCCGTGGATCCCACATTGGTCGCGTCGAGGGAACGCACGACGGGCCGTGCTCTCGTCTAAGAACGAACCGAAGCTCGAAGCGCGCTTCTCCGCGCGGCTCGACGTCCTCTCCGAGCGCGTGGACACGCTCGCGTCGACTGTCGCGACGACGGCCTCGTCGATCGTCAAGAAGGACGGCGAGATAGCGGCCCTCCGGAAGGAGCTCGACCAGCGCGAGCAACGGCTCGCCGATCTGATGACGCAGGCCCGTGAGGCGAGCGGAGGCCGGGCGATCGCCGAGCTGCAAGCAGCGGTGGCCGCACTCGCCAAGGGACGCTCGACCTCCGACGGCACCAAGGACATCGACGACATCGCTGCGAAGGTCGCGCTCCTCGCACAGCGCCTCGAGACGCTGTCCACGACGGTCTCGACGACGGCCGCCGGACTCGCAGGGCGCGAGGGTGAGCTGGCGACGATCCGCAAGCGCCTCGACTCGGCCGCCACGGCAGCACCCGTCAGAAGCACAGCGGCGCCCGATGCACAGGTCGTGCGGCAGCTCGACGAGCTCTCCGCCGCCGTGCACAACACGCAGCAACGCGTCGAGGGACAGGCAGCCGAGCTCGAGTCGCTGAAGGGCCAGCTCACCGAGCAGCAGCCCCCGACGGAGGAGACACGGGCGCTGCTGTCGACGCTCGGCGACCGCGTCGAGGGACAGGCAGCCGAGCTCGAGTCGCTGAAGGGCCAGCTCGCCGAGCCGAACGCCCCGGCGGAGGAGACACAGGCGGCGCTGGCGACGCTCCGCGACCTCGTCGAGGGGCAGGCGGCCGAGCTCGAGTCGCTGAAGGGCCAGCTCGCCGAGCCGAACGCCCCGGCGGAGGAGACACAGGCGGCGCTGGCGACGCTCCGCGACCTCGTCGAGGGGCAGGCGGCCGAGCTCGAGTCGCTGAAGGGCCAGCTCGCCGAGCCGAACGCCCCGGCGGAGGAGATACGGGCGATGCTGGCGACGCTCCGCGACCGGGTCGAGTCGCTGACCGGCCTCCGCGCGGGAGTCACCGACGAGCAGCTCGACGAGCGCATCGCTGAGATCGCGTCGTCCACGTCGACGTCGCTCGACGAACTCGCGCAGCGCGTCGACGCACTGGCCGAGGGTGTCGAGGACGGCGACTGCGAGCCTCGCGGACAAGGAGCACGAGCTCGCAGCGCTGCACCGTCACCTCACCGAGTCCAGCTCGAAGATCGAGACGATCGTCGATGACCTCCGTGAGGCGCTCGCCGCATTCGCCGACACGAATCCCGAGGCGCTGCCGACCTTCACGGCGCAGCTCGAGTCCGCAACGGAGACCGTCGACGCTGTGTCGCAGCGGGTCGACCGCCTCGAGGCCGTTCGGGTCGACGAAGCCGTCGCGGAGCTCGCCGAGCGCATCGACCGGCTCGACAAGCGGCTGGAGACGGCCTCCGTCGAGATCGCGCGTGCGAAGACGCTCTGGCCCGTCGCGCTCCGGTCGCTCGAGGCGCGGCTCGACGACGCTGCGCCGACCCGAAAGCCCGAGTCCGAGCCCGAGTCCGAGTCCGGGTCCGAGCCACGGCTCGTGGAGAAGCCGACGGCGCCGGCGGCCCCTCGTTCCCAGGACGAGGACGAGGACGCGCCGGCGGAGGATCTCCTCGCCAGCCTCCGCGACAGCCTCCGGGTGATGGAAGACGTCGCGGCCGAGATGGAGCGAGCGTCCGAGCCGTGGAGCTCCGACGACACGGAGGCTCCCGACCTTCCGACGACGCAGCAGGCCGTGGCCGGAGGGGCACGCATCGTCCCGTTACGCGCGAGCGACCCGTAGTCCAAGTCAATGCTGCGGCCACTCGACACGATCCTCCTCGCTCTCGGCCGGTACCGGCCGTGGGCGCGCGGCAGGATGGTGTACCGCGCGCTGGCGGTCCTCGTGACCGCCGAGCGCACGCCGCGAGAGCGCTAGAGGCTTGATGTGAGATTGGCGCGAGGTCGGGGACGGTCACGACCAAGCCGGGCGACGACGGCGCGACTCGTGCAGGCTTGAAGCCTGTGCGAGGCGTGACGGTGGCGATCCGGCGCGGTGTCGTGGCCGCCATCCGGCCCGTGTGAATCTCACATCAAGCCTCTAGAGGCCCCCGCGGACGAAGTACGCCATGAGAACGGCGTCGACGAGCTCGACGCCGCGCTCGTAGTGGCGCTTCCGGTACCCCTCGCGCTCGAACCCGAACGACTCGTACAGCTGGAGTGCGGGCTCGTTCCAGGGGAAGACATGCAGCTCGAGCTTCCGGATCCCGGACTCCCGGGCCCAGGCGACCGCCTCCTCGAGGAGCGCTGTCCCCACGCCCTGGCGGCGGTGGCTCGCGGCCACCATCAGCCCGAGGTCGGACACGTGCCGGCTGGCGGGGTGCGGATCCCGGGACAGCGACAGCCGCCCCACGATGCGCCCTTCGTCCTCGGCGACGAACACCGCAGCGTCGGGGTGGTGCTGGATCGTGCGCAGGTACCGCCGCTCGTCGGCGACCGGCCGCCAGGTCCCGGTTCCGAGGATCCAGCGGCCGTCCTCGCGACCGACGCTCTCGGCGAGCTCGACGAGCGCGCCAGCGTCGTGCTGGGTCGCGCGGCGGACGGTGGTCACGCGACCACGATCCCGACACCGCCGCGCCGTGGATCGCCGGCTGCCTCGAACGTCCCCCGGTCGGTCTGCTCGACGGCCTGGACGCCGCCGAAGAAGAGATTGAGGCCGTCCCAGCGGTTCACGTCCCAGGAGGGCGGGAGCGCTGCGACGTCGTCGTCGGCCCACCCGCCCTCGAGGTGGAGCGTCGTGCCCTCCACGTGGAGCCGCGGAGCGCAGATCGCGTCGGCCGCGTGCATGCCGCGCAGGATCCGCCACGTCACCTGCGCGATCGCGCCCGCAAGCCGCACCGAGCCCGCGCTGCCGATCACGAGCCGCGGCCGGCCTTCGTCGAGGACGAGCGTCGGCGTCATCATGCTCGCGAGCCGTTCTCCGGCCGCCTTCTCGTCAGTGCCGACGACGTCGAGCTCGCCCAGCATGTTGTTCAGCTGCGTGCCCGCCACGAAAGACGCCCGAGCCGGATCCGAGCGTCGACGAGAGCGCGGCGGCGAGCCCGTTCGCCGTCGATGACCGAGATGTGCGTCGTCCCGGGCAGCGGCCCCGAGCCGAGCGGCCCGTAGGCGTCCGCGACCGCCCGTGCCTCGTTTTCGAGCAGGGGCTCGGAGACGTGCCCGGCGACGAGCTCGAGGATGCGCTGGACGACTCTCGCCTCCCTGCGACGGCGTCGAGCGAATCGTCGTGCTCCGAGCACCTCGAGCTCGAGCGGCTCCAGCTCGATGACGCGGTACGCGCGGACGTCGTCCGCGTAGCTCCGGGAGCAGGTCCTCCACCATCGCCGCGCCGTCGTCCCGGACGCGTTCGAGGGTCGCGCAGGCGTCGCCGGTGTGGACGTGCTCGGGGTCGCCGTAGATGCGCCTCCCGCTCTCCTCGCGCAGGAGGATCCCGCTCAGGATCCGATGGAGAACAACGCGCTGCTCGTCGCGGGCGAAGCCCGGCTCGCGACAGCGCGACCGCGGGGTCGACGAGCTCCGCCCACGGTCGCGTCGCGAACCGCTCGTGCAGCTGCTCGAGCCCGGCGAGCAGGCCGGGCACGGCGACGGAGCCGTCGCCGACATGGAACACCTGCGTCCCGGAGTCGCCGAAGTCGATGACGAGCTCCTCCATCTCGCCGAGCGAGGCGGCCGGAACGCCGAAGAAGCAGTCGAGCATGGTCGTCGCTCCACCCGGCTCGTGGACGAGCGCGAAACCCCCGCCCGCAGGGCCTGTGAGCGGCCCCTCGGTGACGAACGCCGTGAAGACCGCCCCCAGCAGCGCGTCGACGGCGTTGCCGCCCTCGCGCAGGACGCGGGCCCCTGCCTCGGCCGTGAGCGGATGACCGGCTGCGATCGCTCCTCGCATCCGAGGAGGGTACTGCGCCCGGAACGGCGCGGCCGGAGTCGCCGATTCACGCTCGACGCAGCCGGACGACGGCCTCGAGCCCGCCGCTCGCGGCGTCCCTGAGCTCGACCTCGCCACCGTCCGCGGCGGTGAGTCGCTGGACGATCGCGAGCCCCAGACCGAAGCCGTCGCCCGCCCTCGTGCGCGCGCCAGAAGCGGTCGAACGCACGGCTACGCTCGGCCACGCTCATCCCCGGGCCCTCGTCCGGTGACGCGCAGCTCGGCCCAGCCGTTCGACGGAGCCGGTCGAGACGGTGATCGTGCGCACCGGCCGGCGACACGTCGATCGCGTTGGCGAGGAGGTTGTCGAGCACCTGCTCGACGCGACCCGGAGTCGCGAGCGCCGCAACGTCGCGCTCGAGCTCGAGCCGCAGCCCGACGTCGCGCTCCTCGGCGAACGCCGACCAGGCGGCGACCCGCTCCTCGACGACGCGGGCCGAGCGAGATCGCTCGACCGGTGAGCTGTGAGCGCGATCGGCTCGCGCGAGCGTCAGCAACCCGTCCACGAGCGCCGACAGCCGCTCGACCTCGCGGAGCGCGCCGTGCAAGCTCGGCCTTTCCCGGATCCGCGACGTCGCGCTCGAGGTTCTCGAGCCGGAGCCGGAGTGCAGCGAGCGGCGTGCGCAGCTGATGCGACGCATCGGCGACGAACGCGTCCTGCGAGCGGAGAAGCACGTCGAGCTCCGCCGCCATCGCGTTGAACGTCTCCGCGAGCGCCGGACCTCGGGCGGGCCCGTCGGCGGGGCGCGGGCGGAGAGGTCGCCGCTGCCGACCGCGTCGGCGGCCTCGCTCGAGACGATCGAGAGGGCGCGTCACCCAGCGAGCGAGAACGGCGGCGACCGTCGCCGCGACGGCGAGGACGACGGCCGCGATGATCGCGAGGATCGTCCAGTAGCGATGGATCCGCGCATCGACGGCCGACGGTCGGGTAGCTGATCCGGACGGCACCGTGCACGACTCCGCTCGAGGCGACCGGAACCGCGACGTAGAGCAGATCCGTGCCGAGTGTCTGCGAAGCGCGCGTGCCTGTCGCGATCTCGCCCGTTGAGCGCGCGCACGATCTCCGGCCGTGAGGAGAAGTCGCGACTGCCCGTCGGCGCGGAGTCGACGAACCGCACGACCGCTGTCGGTCGACGACGAGCACGCGCGCGCCGGTGTCGGCGCCGTAGTCCCGCGCGATCCGCCGAACCCGCGCCGGGCATCGGAGCGCCCCGCTCGAGCGCGTCCTCGACGAGGCTCGCGAGAGCGACCGCATCCCGCTCGACCTTGTCGGTGAGAGCCTGTCGCTCCGCTCGCGCGATACGAGATCGCGAGCGGGACCTCGAGCAGGACGAGGACGAGCACCGCCACGCCCGAGGTAGCCGACGAGCAGGCGCCGCTTCACGGCTGCGGCGCGAGCCGGAGCCCGACGCCGCGCACCGTCTCGATCCAACGGCGGTCGCCGAGCTTCTTGCGCACCGAGGCGACGTGGACGTCGATCGTCTTCGTCGAGCCGTACCAGTCCGTCTTCCACACCTCGCGCAGCAGGTGCTCGCGGCTCGACCACGGCACCGGGATCGGACGCGAGTAGCGCGAGGAGGTCGAACTCCTTCGGGGTGAGCGCGAGCTCCTCGCCTCGGAGCGTCACCCGACGCGAGCGGAGGTCGATCTCGAGCCCCCCGGCGACGAGCCGACTGCTCCGAGGTCTCCGGACGAGTGCGCCGCAGGACGGCACGGATCCGCGCGAGGAGCTCGCGGAATCCGAACGGCTTGACGACGTAGTCGTCCGCACCGAGCTCGAGGCCCGACGACCCGGTCGATCTCCTCGCCCTTCGCGGTGACGATGATGATCGGCACGTCGGAACGGGCACGGAGCTCGCGGCACACCTCCGTCCCGTCGATGTCCGGAAGCCGCAGGTCGAGCAGACACGAGATCGGCACGTTCCGCAGCGAGCGCGCTCCGCGCCCGTGGCGACCCGGTCGACGCGGAAGCCTTCGCGACGAAGGCCCGCTGCGAGAGGCTCCGCGATCGCGTCCTCGTCCTCGACGAGCAGGATGTCCATGCACGGATCGTCGCAGCGTCGATCCGCCGGACTGCATCGGTGGAAAGCCGAATCCTTACCTCGGCTTGGACTTGATTTACCTTCCGCGCGCCCGCGGCTTACCCGGACGCCCGCCTACGGTCGGGGCATCGATCAGAAAGGACGGCTCTCGATGTCCCGCAAGCACCTCTTCCCGCTCGTCGTCCTCCTCGCGGCGGCCGTCGTCGCCGGACTTGCTGGCCGTCTCGCGCACCGTCGCGCTCGGCCAACCTGCGCACGCGGCGACGGCCTCCGACCCCGCGATCGCGTTCCGGCTGAGGAAGCTCGACCGCTTCGAGCGCTCGCTGCGCCAGCAGCTCGCGAATGCGCCGGCACAGCAGCCGACGACCACCGTGTTCCGGCGCGCGCCGTCCACGGCGCCGGTGTCTTCGCACGCGTTCGAGCACGAGGACGGACCAGCGAGGGGGGCGACCGTGACGACTAACCACGCCGCGCGACTCTACGCGCTCGCCGGGTCGATCCTCGGACTCTTCCTCGCCTGGGCCGGCATCGCCGCCCACCCGTGGGCGCAGACGTCGTCGCCGCGACGCGCTCGTCCGGCCGCGCTCGCCCAGTACCAGCGCCGGCTGAACGCGGACGCGGCCCTCGTCGCGCAGGTCGTCGCCGCGCGTCGCGCAGCCGGCGCCGGCTGTGCGCGTCGTCACGCTGCCGCCGCTGACGACGACGCGGACGTCGTGATGCTTCGCCACGCCTTCATCGCGATGGGAACCGAGGTCGAGCTCCTGCTCGACGCGCGAGGACGCGTCGCGTCTGACCGAGGCCGAGGCGGAGTTCCGGCGGCTCGAGGGCGCTCCTCTCCCGCTTTCGGCCCGGACTCCGAGCTCTCGCGACTCAACGAGGCGGGCGAGCTCGTCGTCGGTCCCGAGCTGCTCGAGGTGATCGAGCTCGCCCTCGAGGCACGAGAGCGCGACGCGGCGGCCGGTTCGACCCGACCGTGCACGACGCGGTCGTCGCGGCAGGGTACGACCGCTCGTTCGAGCTCATCGAGGACGACGGCTCTGCGGCCGCGACTTCGCCGAGTGCTCGCGCGGCGGCGCGGTCGACGATCGATCCTGCGAGCGGGTCGCGTCGCGCTCGAGCCGGGATACAGGCTCGACCTCGGGGGCATCGCCAAGGGCTGGGCCGCCGACCGCGCGCATGCCGCTCCTGCGCGAAGTGCCGGCCCGGCACTCGTGAACGCGGGCGGCGACATCGCCGCTCTCGGGCCGCGAGTGGCCGATCGCCGTCGAGGCCGCGCGGCGGGTCGATCACGCTCGGCCTCGAGGACGGCGGCGTCGCGACGAGCGGCCGCGACCGTCGCACCTGGGTGCGGGACGGTGAGGCGCAACACCACCTGATCGATCCCGCGACCGGGCTTGCCCGCGGAGCGGCGACGTGCTGACGGTGACGGTCGCGGCAGCGTCCGCAACCGAGGCGGAGGTGCTCGCGAAGACACTCTTCCTCGCCGGAGACTCCGAGCGCGCGCTCGACGAGGCCGACGCGGCTGGCGATCCCCACCGTTCTCGTGACGACGACGGCGACGTGCGTGCTCGCGGGAGCACTCCGATGAAGACCGATCCGACCTTCTGGATCCTCGCGCGCGCGCAGTGCGGTCTCCTCGCCTACTGCGCTCCTGACGATCGTCCGTCCTCGCCGGGATCGTGCTCAAGGCTCGCCCGTTCGGCGCGCGCGCTGAAGGCGGCCGCCGTCACCGACCTGCACCGCTTCCTCGCCCTGCTCGGGCTCGGCTTCATCTGCATGCACGCAGCCGCGCTCGTCCTCGACAGCACGGTGCACATCTCCGTCGCAGCCTCTTCGTGCCCGGGCCTCGTTCCTACCGGCCGCTCTGGTCCTCACTCGGGGTCTCGCCGCCGAGCTCATGGTCGCTCGTCTACGCCTCGTTCGCAGTTCAGGCGCCGCATCGGCGCCCGAGCCTGGAGACGCCTGCACTGGTTCACGTACGCAGTCTTCGCGCTCGCCACCGTCCACGGCCTCGCCGCCGGCACCGACAGCGGCCGGCACGTGGGTGCTCGCCCTCTACGGAGGAGCGGTCGGCGCGGTCGCTCGGCGCCGCCGGCTGGCGAGCACTCGTTCCCGTCAACCAAAGGAGGTGATGTCCGTGTACCGGATCGAGATCGACCGCTCGCTGTGTAGCGGCTACGGCACCTGCATCGACCTCGCGCCCGACCTCATCGAGCTCGACGACGACCTCGTCGCCGTCGCCCTCGTCGAGGAGACCGACGCAGCCCGCGGTCGTCGAAGCGGCCAGCGTCCTGCCCGATGGGCGCAATCACGCTCGTGGAGGCACGAGCAGATGCAGCCTGAGCACGAGGCCTTACGACGCTTCGTGCCGCCGCTTCGGGCTGGCCGATGGCTAGCTGGCGTTCAGGAACGACGGCAGCTCGGGATCGACCGTCCGGCCCGACTCCGTCGTCATGTCGAACCCGTGCCTGCCCGACCGCCGCCGCATACCTCCGAGCCCGGTTGCGACCACGGTCACCCAGACCTGCCCCGTCAGCCGCGGATCGACCGTGGCTCCGAAGATGATGTTCGTCTCGTCGGTGGCGGTCTCGCGGACGACCTCGGCAGCCTCGTTCACCTCGACCAGCGACAGGTCGTCACCGCCCGAGATCGAGAGCAGGATCCCGCGCGCGCGGACGATCTCCGCGTCGATGAGCGGCGACCCGAGCGCGCGCTCGGCAGCCTCACGCGCCCGGTTCGCGCCGGTCGCGTAGCCGATGCCCATGAGCGCCGAGCCGGCGTCCTGCATGACCGTGCGGACGTCGGCGAAGTCGAGGTTGATGAGGCCCGGGGTCGTGATCAGGTCGCAGATCCCCTGCACGCCCTGACGCAGGACGTCGTCGGCGATCTTGAACGCGTCGACCATGGACGTCGACCGGTCGAGCACCTCGAGCAGCCGGTCGTTCGGGATGACGATGACCGTGTCGCAGGCGGCTCGAAGCTCGTCCACGCCGCTGTCCGCCGCAGTCCGCCGCCGCGTGCCTTCGAACCGGAACGGCGTCGTCACGATGCCCACCGTCAGCGCGCCGAGCTCGCGGGCCACGCGCGCGACCACGGGCGCGGCTCCCGTACCCGTGCCTCCGCCCTCTCCCGCGGTGACGAAGACCATGTCGGAGCCTCGCAGCGAAGCCTTCAGCTGGTCGAGCGCCTCCTCGGCGGCTGCGCGGCCGACACCGGGATCGGCTCCGGATCCGAGCCCGTGCGTGAGGCCCTCGCCGATCGCGATCTTCGTCGGGGCGTCGGAGACGGCGAGCGCCTGCCGGTCCGTGTTCACGGCCACGTAGTCGACCTGCGCGATCCCCGCGTCCATCATCCGGTGGATCGCGTTGAGCCCCGCGCCCCCCACGCCGACGACGCGAATGGCGGCGATGTACGCGGCACCCTTCGGCGGCGGGACACGGTGCAGCGTCGGGGCCGGCTCGAGCATGGTCTGGAAGTAGCGCGCCGCGGCTCGCGAGGCGGCGGCCTCGGCCGTGACCGTGTCCTCGACGACGGACAGCGGCGGCGCTGCGGGCTCCGGCTCGGGCTCCTTGGCGAAGTCGGGGACGTGCTCGACCGTCTCGTCCAGTGCGGCTTCCGCCCTCGGGTCGACGGGCGGAACCGGCTCGTCGGCGGGCGCATCCTCCTGCGCGCGCTGTGCGGCCTCGGTCTTGCGGAAGAGCTCCGCGAGCGGGCCCTCACGCATCGTCGCGCGCTTGCGCGCCATCGAGCACCTCCTTGGCGAGGTCGCGGTACGCCTGCGCGGCAGGCCCGGACGGATCGTACTTGAGCACGGAGTTCCCCTTCACCGGCGCCTCCGCGTAGCGCACCGTCTTACGGATCCGCGTCTCGAAGACGAGGTCGCCGAAGTGCTCCTCGAGGATCTCGATGGCCTCTCGCGCGTGCAGGGTACGGCCGTCGTACATCGTCGGCACGATCCCCTGGACGTGGACGCGCGGGTTCAAGTTCTCGCGCACCATCGCCAGCGTGTTTTCGAGCTGCACGAGGCCGCGTAGCGACAGGTACTCGCACTGCACCGGGACGATCACGCCGTCGGCTGCGACGAACGCGTTGATCGTCAGCAGACCGAGCGACGGCGGCGTGTCGATGAGGATGTAGTCGTAGCGGTCGCGCACCTCGACGAGCGCCTTCTCGAGCGCTCGCTCGCGCCCGATGAGCGCCGACAGCGAAAGTTCCGCGCCGGCGAGGTCGATCGACGCGACGGCGATGTCGACCTCGACGGTCTTGATCACGTCGGAGATCGGGATGCGATGGACGAGCACGTCGAACATCGAGCGCTCGATCGCGTCAGGGTTCATCCCCTGGCTCATCGTCAAGTTGCCCTGGGGGTCGAGGTCGATGACGAGCACGCGGTTGCCCTTCTCGTGCAACGCGACGCCGAGGTTGAGCGTCGTCGTCGTCTTCGCGACGCCACCCTTCTGGTTCGCCAGCGCGATGACGTTCGCCATCAGCGCACCCTCGGGCTGCGGAGCCGGTGCAGGCTCGGGCTCCGGTGGAGGAACGGCCTGGAGGAGCGGCGACTCGTCGACGGCCTCGATCGGCTCGTCCTCGATCGGCTCGGGAACCGGCTCGGGCCTCGACTGGATTCGCGGCAGAAGACGTGACAACGCCATGTTCGCGTCACCTTCCCGACCTCCGCGGCAATTCCTTCAAGCTCCGAGACGGTAACGACGGACGTTCGGTCTCACTCTTCGCCGTCCAGGTAGTCGAGCTGCTCCCCGACCCTGGTGATGAGCCCGAGGCCACGGATGAACAGCTTCCGCGAGCGAGGGTAGAAGCACATGTCGTTCGGGTCGCGCGTCCCGTACGCCAGCAGCGTCATGCCCTCCTCACCGGCACGGAAGGCGTGAGCGACGCCGGTGCCGGCCGGTCGGCAGACGACGGACCCACCGCGAACCGGATGCTCCGCGACGCCGTCGCCCTCCCACAACAGGAGCTGACCGTCGCCCTCGAGGACCACGAAGATCTCTTCCTCGGCCGAGTGGCAGTGGGGGGGCGCGTTGAGCTTGCCCGGAAAGACCTCGAGGTGCCGCAGGCCGGTCCGCAGCGAGCCGGCCTCACGGCCCATCAACCGGGCGCGCCTGCCGAGGGTCTCGCCGTCGTGCTCGACAGGGTCGACGTCAGCGACGTTGACGATGTTCGTGGGACGCGGCGACAGCTCGGCGACCTCGGCCGGCCCCGCGGCAGCCTCGCGTGTCCAGGGGTGGTCCTCCTCGGCACCGACCGGTGCCCAGGTCTCGCCGAGCCAAGCCACATCGGCGCGCGGCAGCAGGGTGACCCCCGGGGCATACATGCGCTGCCCGAACGCGAGCACGTCCAGTCCATCAGGCCCGGCCTGCAGCGTGTGGGCGTTCTCGAGCGCAAGATGGACGAGGCAGTCGCCCTCGCGCACCTCGTAGCCGACCGGGTCACCCTCACCCTCCCACTGGACGGAGACGCCAGAGCCGCCGAGCACCCAGAAGATCTCCTCCTCCGCGCCTTCGAGGTGGAGCGGCGTCGACCAGCGCTCGGGGTCGACCTGGATGCGCTTGAGCCCGACGGTGCGCGACTCGCGGCCGGTGAGGCTCGACCACGTGCCCGCGATATGGCCGCGCTCGCCGCGCCAGGTCCGCACGTCGTCCCAGTGCGAGATCACTGTTCGATCATGTCATGCGAGAGAGCGCGACGAAGTCCCGCCGCCGCCCTCCTTCCGGACTCACCTCCTTCTCGATGTGCCCACGCCTCCGCCTCGGCTACTAGCGCCCGGAGCTCGGCGACGAGCTCGCTCGGCGCCGCACCAGCACGATCGAGTGCCTCGATGCGCTGAAGCCGCTCGAGCACCGCTCGTGACTCGTCCACGCCCCGACGGTAGCCCCGGCTCGATCGCAGCCGGGTAACCGTTTCGCGCCGAATGTGCTTCAGACGGCGATCGCGCGCACGGCAGCCCTGCGCTCGACCCCGAGCAGCTCGCGATCGAGCTCGAGCACGAGAGCGTCGCGGTCGCGCGCACGGAGGACAGCCACGACAGCACGCCGGGCCGCATCGACGGCTGCGCTCGTCGCAGCGTCTCCGGCCGCGAGCGATGTGACCTCGCCGTAGAGCTCCTCGCGCGCACGCGGATCGTCCTCGAGCAAGACGCAGCAGCGCATCGGCCACGTCTCCCCGAGCAGGGAGCAGAGCGCGCTCCTGAGCTGCTCGCCGCGGAACGGTTCTGCCTGGAAGAGCGCCAGCTCCCAGCGATCGAGCGCGTCCGCGAGATCGGGGTCGCCGTCGGCGTCGCCGAGTGCCGACAGGACGTCGACCGCGATCGGCGCGCGGAACGCATCGAGGCGTGACGACTCGCCCGGAGGCTGAGTGGCTGCGATCGGGAGCACCGGCTGGATGCCGAACGGGCGGCCGTCGAGAGTCTCGAAGAGGACCGGCCCGGCCGCGACCGCCGCGCTGGTCGTCAGTCGAAGCGCGCTGACCGCGTCGGCGATCTCCGCCGGCGGCGTCGGGCGGCTGCTCCGCCGGCATCGAGCTCGCAGCGGAGCTCGACGACGACCGATCGGTCGGGCTCGCGGCCGAAGTCCGGGGAAGAAGGCCGCGCGACTCCGGCCAGTGCGTCGCGAGCTCGCCGGTGACGAACGGCCGCAACGCGAGAGTCGGGCGAGAGCTCGACGGCCTTCGCGAGCGAGATGCCGACCACGGGCGCGATCGCAACGTACCGCCGACGCTCACCGAAGAGCGACGTACTCGAGGTCTGCGTACGCGTGCTCGAACGCCTCGTCCTCCCAGTCGAAGCCTCCGCAGCTCTCGGCCGTCGAGATCGAGCAGACCGAGCAGGACGGTACGGAAGAGCGCCTCGTCCTCGCTCGCACGCTTGCCAGCATGGGCGCGCGCGAAGATCGCCGCGGCCGGCTCACGGCGGAGCTCCTCGACCGCGATCCGCGCGTCCTCCCGCACGCGAAGCATGGGCTCGCGCTCCTCGATGAAGGCGCGGACGAGCGGTCTGAGCTCGTAGAGCGACGGCCCTCGTCGCTCGACGTGCTCCTCGAACGCGAACGGGAGATCAGCCCCGTCCTCGAGCTCGCGTCCGAGCACGACGAACGACCCGAGCACGAAGCCACGGAGAAGCGGGTAGAGATGTGGTGCACGTACCGCCACGTCTTCCCGTACGCGACTGGCGGCGCCTCTCCTCCGTCAGGGCCTGAGCACAGCGCGACGGGGACCGGCGAGGAACCCCGCCTCGACGAGCAACGCCATCGCCTCGCTCTCCGCGACGGGGATGCCGTCGAAGCGCTCGACTGCGAGACGTTTTGCCCCTCCCCCACGCACGTGAGCGACGAGCGCGGCCAGCGCCGGTCGCAGCCACTCCGGATCGGGGTCGCGGAGCGGGACGAGCGAGCGACCACCGCGCTCGACGAAGAGCGCCGCCTCTCCGTCGAGGAGGACGACCCACGCTCCCGCGACGCGCGCCGCCCGCGCGCCGGACCGTCTCGGCCACGAAAGCGCCGCTCCGTACGGCTGAGCCGGGTCCGCCGCGGCGAGGACGAGCGCCTCGGGCTCCTCTCCTGTGCGAGCTGACCGAAGCTCACGAAGCCGCTCGACCGCACCCGGCAACGCAAACTGCGCACCGCCGAGCCCCTCGACGAAGTACCCGCGCCTGCACACGCCGAGGGTCTCGAGCGCCTTCAGCTCGGCATACACGGCCCCGTAGCCACCGCGGATACCTTCTCCGCGGACACCGTCGCGGGTCACGATTCCCTGCCGTTCGAGAAGGAGCTCGGCGAGCGCCCGCCGGTCGGATGTCTCGGCGAAGAGCGACGCCGTCAGGGACCAGCGGCCCTGGGTCGGTGAGGCGGTCACTCGGCGCGTGCGTACGAACCGCCGCCCGGCGCGATCGGAGCGAGGCAGCTCGTAGCGGCGCGACGCACGGAGCGGCGCCCATGAGTCGTTCGTCACCTCGCCGGCCCAGACGAGCTCCCACAGCACTGCGAGGACGTCCTCGGCGGGAAGCACGGTCGCGCCCAGGAGGTCTTCCCAGAAGAGAGCACGGTCGGCGAGCGCGGCGCGCACCGCGGCGGCAGTCTCGCCCTCCGGCGGGGCCTCGCCCGCCGGCGGGCCGAGCACGCGGGCGTCGTCTCGGAAGTACACGGCAACCCGATCGAGCCCGGCGCCGACCCACACGAGCTCGCCCGACGCGCAGAGGACGTCGAGGTCGGCCGGCCGGAGGGAGTGCACCCGGCGCGGCAGCACGTCGCTCTCCCACAGCCTCGCGGGGAGCGGAACGCCCTGGAGCGGGACGAGCGCCTCGCGCAGCCCCTGTCGACGTCCGATCCCGTGCCAGGTGGGAAGGAACCGACCGAACACGGCCTGCTCCGCCGGCTCCACCTCGCGGCGCAGCACTGCGAGCGTCGCGCGGCGGATACGGCGCAGGACATCCGGATCGCACCACTCCCGCTCGGTGCCACCAGGTCTCAGCTCACCGCGCACGAGCTCGTCCTCGAGCTCCATCGTGGACAGCTCCGCCTCGACTCGTGCCGCGTCGAGGGACAAGCGGCCCGCGACGTCGAGCGACGTGAACGGACCATGGGTCTTCGCGTAGCGGCGAAGGAGCGCGCGCAACGGGCGCTCGACCGGCTCGAGGAACACCTGCGGAACGCCTCCTGGAGGCGCCGCCCCGAGCGCGTCGCGGACGACACCCGCGTCCTCGACGGCCGCCAGGATCTCCATGTCGCCGAGCCGGACGCGAATCGCTCGACGCTCGCGCAGCAGCGTCTCCGCGAACCCTCGGTCGTACTCGCCGTCGAGAAGCGGCCCAGCGCGGCGGAGCAGGTCGTGGAGCTCGTCGACGTTCCTCGACGAGGGGCGAAGCGAGGCTTCGACCTGCTCGATCGCTCCCACGTCGAGGAGCTCTCGGAGCTCATCGACGCCCATGAGCTCGCGAAGCAGGTCACGGTCGAGCGAGAGCGCCTGCGCGCGCCGCTCCGCGGGCGGCGTGTCGTCCTCGTACATGTACGTGGCGACGTAGTCGAAGAGGAGCGAGGCGGCGAACGGCGACGCCGACGCCGTCTCGACCTCGACGATCGAGAGCGAGCGCGTCTGGATCCCGCGCAGGATCCCCCGCAGCGCAGGCAGATCGAAGACGTCCTGCAGGCACTCGCGGAACGTCTCGAGGACGATCGGGAACTGGGGGTACCGGCGCGCCACCTGGAGGAGGCTCTGTGCCTTCAACCGCTGCTGCCAGAGTGGAGTGCGCTGGCCCGGGCGACGACGAGGGATCAGCAGCGCACGTGCAGCGTTCTCTCGGAACCGCGCGCCGTAAAGAGCGGACTGCGCGAGCTCTCCGAGGAGGAGCTCCTCGATCTCGTCGGGGCCGAGGACGAGGTCGGCGAGCGGAGGCGGTACGTCCGTGTCGGGAAAGTGGAGCGCGATCCCGTCGTCCGACCACAGTGACTGCACGTTGAGATCCAGCGACTCGCGCAGACGAGCACGCAGCGCCATCGCCCACGGCGCATGCACGCGGCCTCCGAACGGCGAGAGGATGCAGAGGCGCCAGTCGCCGATCTCGTCGCGGAACCGCTCGACGACGATGGTCGTATCGGAGGGGACGACGCCGGTCGCACCTTCCTGCTCGCGCAGGAAGGTGACGAGGTTGCGCGAGGCGAGCGCGTCCAGGCCGTACTCGTCCTCGACCCGCTCGATCGCTGCGTCGTCTGACAGCGCCGAGAGCTTACGAGCCGCCTCGCCGATCTTCTGTCCAAGCTCCGCCGGCCTTCCCACGCCCTCGCCCTTCCAGAACGGCGCGACTCCGGGTACGCCCGGCGCGGGCGAAACGAGGACACGGTCGCGCGTGATCTCCTCGATCCGCCAGGTCGAGGCACCGAGAAGGAAGGTCTGGCCCTCACGTGCCTCGTACACCATCTCCTCGTCGAGCTCGCCGACCCGCCCGCCACCGTCGGCGAGGAAGACGCCGAAGAGGCCGCGGTCGGGGATCGTGCCGGCGTTCGTGACCGCGAGACGACGCGCTCCCGAGCGTCCGCGCACCGTGCCGGCGGTGCGGTCCCAGACGATCCTGGGTCGCAGCTCCGCGAACTCGTCGGAGGGGTAGCGCCCGGCGAGCATGTCGAGGACGTTCTCGAGCTGCGCGCGCGAGAGCTCCGCGAACGGGTACGCCCGACAGACGAGCGCATGGAGGTCCGCCACCGAGACCTCCTCGTCGGCGCAGACGGCGACGATCTGCTGCGCGAGGACGTCGAGCGGGTTCCGCGGGATGCGCGTCTCCTCGATCTCACCTGCCTGCATCGCCCGCGCGACCACCGCGGACTCGAGGAGGTCAGCGCGGAACTTCGGGAAGATCCGCCCCTTCGAGACCGAGTGCAGCTCGTGGCCGGAACGGCCAACGCGCTGCAGGCCGCGCGCGACGGACTTCGGGCTCTCGACCTGGATCACGAGGTCGACGGCGCCCATGTCGATGCCGAGCTCGAGCGACGAGGTCGCGACGAGGCACGGGATCTCACCGGCCTTCAACAGCTCCTCGACGACGAGCCGCTGCTCGCGCGCGAGCGAGCCGTGGTGCGCACGGGCGAGCTCCTCTCCCGCGAGCTCGTTGATCCTGAGCGCAAGGCGCTCCGCCAGCCGGCGGTTGTTGACGAAGACGATCGTCGATCGGTGCTGCCGCACGAGCTCGAGGATCGCGGGGTAGATCGAAGGCCAGATCGAACGGCTCGAGCGCTCGACGCCGACCCCCAGCTCGACTCCGTCTGCGAGCACCGGGACGGAGAGCTCGGCCGTCGAAGCGAGCTCGCGCATGTCCTCCACGGGGACGACGACCTGGAGGTCGAGGTCCTTCCGCACCCCCGCATCGACGAGCGTGATCTCGCGTCCGGTGCCCGCGACGAAGCGGCCGATCTCCTCCATCGGGCGCTGCGTCGCCGATAGCCCGATGCGCTGGAACGATGCGTCGACGAGCGCCTCGAGCCGCTCCATCGACAGTGCGAGGTGCGACCCGCGCTTCGTCCCGGCCACGGCGTGCACCTCGTCGAGGATCACCGTCTCGATCCCATGCAGCGTCTCGCGTGCCTGTGACGTGAGCAGGAGAAAGAGCGACTCCGGTGTCGTGATGAGGATGTCGGGCGGTGTCCGCAGCATCCGGCGGCGCTCCTCGGCGGGTGTGTCCCCGGTGCGAACGGCCACGGTCAGCTTCGAGCCGAGCCCCGCGAGCGGGATCCGGAGGTTCCGCTCGATGTCGTAGTTGAGCGCCTTGAGCGGGGAGACGTACAGGAGCCTCAGCCCTGCGCCGGGCGTCCCGTTCAGTCGGTCGATCCCGAGCAGGAACGCAGCGAGCGTCTTCCCCGAGCCGGTCGGCGCCTGGACGAGGACGTGACCACCCTCCCCGATCGCCGGCCACCCGAGCTCCTGGGCGGGCGTCGGGGCGCTCGAACGCGCGCTCGAACCACGTCCTCGTCCGCGGGCGAGAGCACGTCGAGCGCGCTCCACGGGTGAGCGTACCCGCGCGGCATATCCTCCCGAACGTGCGTTTCGACGTGATCGTCGTCGGCGGAGGAACCGCCGGCTGCGTCCTCGCGGCCCGGCCTCGCGAGAACCCGATCGCAGCGTCTGCCTGCTCGAGGCCGGGCCTGACTACGGCCCTCTCGCCGAGGGACGGTGGCCCGCCGAGATCCTGGACGCGAATGCCCTGCCGACGACGCACGGCTGGGGACCGGGAGGAGAGGACGGACGCAGTCTCGGTGGGCGGCTTCTCGGTGGCTCGTCGGCGGTCAACGCGTGCATGGTCATCGAGGGCTCGCCTGCGGACTACGACGAATGGGGACCGGGCTGGACGTACGCAGAGCTCCGCCCGTACCTCGAGCGCGCGAAGACGGCGCTCCGGACTGCGGCGGCGAACACCGACCGGCCGGTGTCGTTCCACGTCGCATTCGCGGAGGCTGCGCAGGCGGCCGGCCTTCCCCGCCTCACGGATCCGAACGATCCGGACCAGCCCGTCGGCGTCGCTCCGTTCCCCGCGAACGTCGTCGACGGTCGCCGCTGGAATGCGGCGCTCGCGTACCTCGACCCGGCGCGTGGACGCGAGAACCTGACGATCGAGGGCGACTCGCTCGTCGACCGCGTCGAGCTCGCCGGAATGCGAGCGACCGGGGTCGTCGCCGCCGACGGACGCCGGTTCGGCGCGCGCACGGTCGTTCTCGCAGCGGGTGCGTACTTCTCACCCGCGATCCTGCTCCGCAGCGGCATCGGCCCCGAGCGAGAGCTGACCCGGCTCGGGATACCGGTTGTGTCGGACCTTGCGACCGGCAGCCGACTGCTCGACCACTGCGGGACCACGGTCGCCTGGGAGCCGTCGTCTGCGCTGCAAGCCGAGGCGGCGGAGCATGCGCGGCGCGACGGCCTCGTCGAGCCTCACGTCGTCCTGAAGGCGGCGTCGAGCCGCTGTCCGGCGGGCAGGTGGGACCTCCATCTCCTGTCCTGGATCTATCCGTCCGGAGCAGACGGCCGGTACGAGACCGCGGCGATTGTGTTCCACATGAAGCCCCTCTCGACCGGCCGCGTGACGCTTTCCTCGGCGGATCCGCTCGAGCCTCCACTGGTCGAGCGCGGGTTCCTGTCGCGCGAGGAGGACCTCGGGCCGATCCTGGAGGGGATCGAGCTCGCGCAGACGCTCGCGGCGACGGCGCCCCTGTGCGATCTCTTGGGAGACGAGGTCCGCCCTCGGGATCTCGACCCGGAGCGCTACGTGCGGGACACCATCCGCAACTACTTCCACCCGGCCGGTACCTGCGCGATCGGATCGGTTGTCGACACCGACGGACGTGTTCTCGGCCTCGAAGGCCTCTCCGTCGCCGACGCGTCGATCATGCCGACGATCCCCCGCGCGAACACCAACCTGACGACCGCCGCGATCGCCGAGCGGATCGCGACGACCCTCGACGGCTAGGATCGGAGCGTGCCCGAGGCGCTCCACTTCACGGAGTCGGACGAGGCGAACCGGCTCATCGCGAACGATCCGCTCGCGCTCCTGATCGGGTTCACGCTCGACCAGCAGGTCCCGGTGCCGACCGCGTTCGTCGGCCCCCAGAAGCTGAAGGACCGGATCGGCGGGCTCGACGCGAAGCGCATCGCCGCAATGGACCCGGCGGACCTCGAGGCGGCGTTCCGCGAGAAGCCCGCGATCCACCGGTTTCCCGGCTCGATGGCGCGGCGCGTGCAGGAGTTGTGCGCGGTCGTCGCCGACGAGTACGAGGGCGAGGCCGCACGCGTGTGGACGGACGCACGCGATGCGGACGAACTCCGTCGCCGGATCGGCTCGCTTCCCGGGTTCGGTTCGATGAAGATCACCGGCCTCGGATCGGTACTCGCGCTCCAGTTCGGCGTCGAGGCGGCACAGGAGCTCGTCCCGGAGCATCCGTGTCTCGGCAGGATCGACTCGAAGGAGGCGCTCCTCGAGTACCAGGCTGCGAAGCGGGCGCACAAGGCAGCCCTCAAGGCCACAACGGCTGCCGGTTGACGACGAGCACGGACGCGATGGCAGAAGAGCAGATACACGGACGGATCGAAGAGCTCGTGGCCGAGGAGCACGAGCTGTGGGCACGCGAAGGCCAGGGCACGGCGACCGAGGAGGACCGGCGCCGGCTCGACGCTGTCAGGGTCTCGCTCGACCAGTGCTGGGACCTCCTCCGGCAGCGCCGCGCCCTTCGCGAGGCCGGGATCGACCCCGAGTCCGCACACGCACGTGACCCAGAGGTCGTCGAGCGCTACGAGCAGTAGCCGGTGACCGACGGGGTCGCCGTCCGCGACAACCCGCGCGAGCTCCGTTACGAGGCGTTGCTCGACGAGCGGGTCGTGGGGATCATCCGCTACCGCCAGGAGCCCGGGCTCGTCGTACTCGCCCACTCGGAGGTCGATCTCGACCTCGAGCACACGGGTATCGGGTCAGAGCTCGTACGCGGAGCGCTCGCGGATGTCCGCGCGCGGAACCTGCGGGTCGTTCCGCACTGCCCCTTCGTCCTCGACTACATCCGTCGACACCCCGAGGAGGCCGACCTCGTCGCGGTCGACCCGGCGGTTCCGGAGTAGAGCCGACGGCGACCGAGCCGCAGCGTCTTGGTCTCGTCAGCGGCCGGAGGCTATCGCCGCCTCGAGCTTCTCCTGCACCTGGTCGATCGTGAAGCTCGCTGCCTTCATGCGCGGCGGGTAGTCCACGAACGTGTTCAGGAACTCGGCCACGATCGCCTGTGCCGGGACGAGCAGGAAGACACGGTCGATGTACCAGTCCCAGTACGTGTTCGAGGTCGTCGGCGCACGCTCGAACGGATCTGTCCGCAAGTTGAACAGCTTCGGAGCACGGAGTGGCACGAACGGCTCGAACCAGACCTGGAGTGTCCCCGGCACGCGCTGCTCCATGAACACGATCTTCCAGTTGTCGTACCGGAAAGCGACCAGGTCGCCGTCGTCCGAGAAGTAGAAGAACTCCGTCCGCGGACTCCCCTCGGTCTCGCCGGTCAGGTACGGCAAGAGGTTGTAGCCGTCGAGGTGCACCTTGAACGTCTTCTCTCCGGCCTCGTGACCGTCGAGCAGCTTCTGCTTGATCTCCGGCTCGCCCGCTGCGGCGAGGAACGTGGGCAGCCAGTCGAGGTGGCTGACGATCTCATTCGAGACGACACCGGCCGGAATCCTCTCCGGCCAGCGAATGACGAACGGGACGCGGAACGCGCCCTCCCAGTTCGTGTTCTTCTCCGAGCGGAACGGCGTCATGCCGGCGTCCGGCCACGTGTTCATGTGCACGCCGTTGTCGGTCGAGTAGACGACAATCGTGTCGTCGCGCGATGCCGAGCTTGTCGATCTTGTCGAGCACCTTTCCCACGTTGCTTGTCGTGGTCGATCATCGTGTCGTGGTAGGGGGACTGCCAGCGCCCCGCCTGACCGACGCTCCTCGCGCTTCGGGTGCGTGCGGAAGTGCATGTGCGTCGTGTTGATCCAGACGAAGAAGGGCGTCCTCGCGTTGTGCTTGCGCTCGATGAAGTCGATGGCGCCGTCGACGATCTCCTCGTCGATCGTCTCCATGCGCTTCTTCGTCAGCGGTCCGGTGTCCTTGATCGTGTGCTTGCCAGTCCGCGTCATCTTGCTGTGCAGCACGCCACGCGGTCCGAATCGCTCTCGGAACTGAGGGAACTGCTCGGGGTCCGGATAGTCGGGGTGCTCGGGCTCCTCCTCGGCGTTCAGGTGGTAGAGGTTCCCGAAGAACTCGTCGAAGCCGTGAGCTGTCGGTAGATGCTCGTCGCGGTCGCCGAGGTGGTTCTTCCCGAACTGACCGGTCGCGTACCCGAGCGGCTTGAGGAGCTCGGCGATCGTCGGGTCTTCCGCCTTCATTCCCCCCTCGGCGCCCGGCAGGCCCACCTTGCTCAGGCCGGTCCGATACACGCTCTGGCCGGTGATGAAGGCAGATCGCCCGGCCGTGCAGCTCTGCTCGCCGTACGAGTCCGTGAACCGCATCCCCTCGTCGGCGAGGCGATCGATGTTCGGCGTCCGGTAGCCCATGAGCCCGTCGCTGTAGCAGCTCAGGTTGGAGATCCCGATGTCGTCGCCCCAGAAGACGATGATGTTCGGATTGCCCTTCGGCATTGCTCCGCCCCCTTCGGTCGGGTCCCGGCTAGGCGCGCATCAGACAGCGAAAGCCGAGGTGGTTGGTCGAGGTGTCGATCGCCTGTGCCATCCGCGCCGCGGGCCTGTAGCGGCGACAGTAGTTCGGCGCGCAGAGATGCGAGCCGCCCTTCATGACCCTGCGTGGGATCGCGGACGGGTCGTTCGGGTCGACGCTCGCCGCGCGCGGGTCGCCGCCACAGCACGGCGACGTCGAGACCCGACCGTTCGCGTACCAGTCGGTCGTCCACTCCCACACGTTTCCCGTGACGTCGCGGAGGCCGTAGCCGTTCGGCGGGAACGAGCCGACAGGCGACGTCCCCTCGTAGCCGTCCAGAAGCGTGTTCTCGTAGGGGAACTCGCCCTGCCAGGTGTTCGCCATCGGCTTGCCCTTCGGCATGAACTCCTCCCCCCAGACGTACTCCGCTCCCTCGAGGCCGCCCCGGGCGGCGAACTCCCACTCCGCCTCGGTGGGCAGCTCCTTTCCCGCCCAGGCTGCGTAGGCCTCCGCATCGCTGAATGCGATATGCACGACGGGGTGTCGCTCCCTGCCGTGGAGCGAGCTGCCCAGACCCTCCGGGTGCCGCCAGTCGGCGCCGCGCGTCCACGTCCACCAATTCAGGTGGTCGCTCAAGTCGACAGGACCGTCCGTCCGTTGGAAGACCACGGATCCCGCAAAGAGCATCTCCTCTTGGGCGTTGGGATAGTCCGACGGATCGGGCTCTCGTTCTGCCCAGGTGACGTGGCCCGTCGCCTTCACGAACCGCGTGAACTCGAGGTTCGTCACGGGATGCTCGTCCATCCAGAACCCGGTCACCGCGACCTCGCGGACCGGGGCCTCCTCCGGGTAGTGGCGATCGGAGCCCATCGCGAACGTCCCGCCCGGGATCCACACCATCCCCTTCTTGTCTGCTCCCACCCCGGCGGTCGCCTGCGCCATGCTCCTCCTCGGCGATCGGAGGATCGTTGCGGCTGACCCTACCTCACGACCGATTTTGCTCACGGCTGCGACTCGACCGTGCAAGGCGTAGCGTCGCAAGGGGGCGTCGCTGCCGTGCCCATCTCGTTAGGGTCGGATCGGCTGAGGCGGCACTCCGACGTTTCCCCCCAACGGAGCAGTCCGCGATCGACGAGTTGACAGGAACGAGAGATGGGCCAGGCGATCGGTGACTTCCTACCCGCCGCGGTGGGCATTGCGATCAGCCCGATCCCCATCGTCGCCGTCGTGCTGATGCTCGTCTCGGCCCGTGGCCGAGCGAACGGGCCGGCGTTCCTCCTCGGCTGGATCGTCGGCGTGGCCGGTGCGGGCGCCCTTCTTCTCGTGATCGCGGGCGCGGTCGGCCCCACCGAGGACGGCGAGCCCGCGGGCTGGGTGAGCTGGCTGAAGCTCGTCCTCGGACTCGCCCTGCTGTTCCTTGCGCTGAAACAGTGGCGGGGCCGCCCCCGCGCCGGTGTGGAGGAGTCGATGCCTGCGTGGATGAGCTCGGTCGAGCACTTCACCCCGCCGAAGGCGGCGGGCGCAGGGGTCGTGCTCGCGACGGTCAACCCGAAGAACGTGATCCTGATCCTCGCGGGCATGGCTGCCATCGCAGAGTCCGGTATTCCGGCGAGCGAGGAGGCGATCGCACTGGTCGTCTTCACGGTCATCGCCTCGATCGGCGCAGCCGTGCCCGTGATCCTCTCCTTCGCACTGGGCGAGCGTGCCGCCGAGCCACTCGAACGCCTCAAGAACTGGCTGGCGCACAACAACGCCGTGATCATGACGGTCATCCTGCTCGTCATCGGCGTGAAGCTCATCGGCGACGCGATCGCAGGCTGGAGTGGCTGAAGCCGCGAGGATCGGTCTCGAGACGCTGACCGACGGCGGCCAGCGAGCAGCTGACGTCGCCCGCGGGGTCGCAGGGTTCCTCTCCAGGGCGCGCTCGACGCTCGACATCGCGCTCTACGACGTCAGGGTCGAGACCGATGCCGGGGCACTCGTCCTCGCCGCGCTCCTCGCGGCCGTTCAGCGTGGAGTCGGGGTTCGCCTCCTCTACAACGTCGCCCACCCCGGCCCCATCCCGGTTCCGCCTCCGCCCGAGTCGACACCGGAAGCGATCGAGGCGCTCCCCATCTCGACCCGCGGCGTCGCGGGCGTGCCGGATCTCATGCACCACAAGTTCGTCGTGCGTGACGGGGACGCGGTGTGGACCGGATCGACGAACTGGACGGACGACTCGTGGTCGCGCCAGGAGAACGTCATCGTCGCGGTCGAGTCGCACGAGATCGCATATGCGTACTCACTCGCGTTCTCCCAACTCTGGGAGAGCGGTAGTGGTCGAGGGTTCGGGCGAGGTCGATCCGCGCCCCGAGGACGTCGGCGGCGCACGCGTGCGCGCGTGGTTCTGCCCGGGATACGGCGACGCGCTCTCGCATCGCGTCGCGAAGCACATCGGAAGAGCGAAAGAGCGCGTTCGGATCGCCTCACCCGTGCTCAGCTCGGGGCCGATTCTCGCGACCCTCGTCGAGGTCGTGAACGAGGGCCGGAGCGACGTCGCCGGCGTCGTCGACGACACACAGGTCGATCAGGTCTTCGGCCAGTGGAAGACGAACGGCGTCAGCGAGTGGAAGATCCCGCTCCTGCGCCGCATCCTCGAGGGCGCGCAGTTCAGCGGGAAGACGTCGATCCCGTGGTCGCCGACGTCGACGCACGACTTCATGCACGCGAAGGTGGTCGTCGCCGACGACACCTCGTTCGTCGGGAGCTTCAACTTCTCGCGGTCGGGAGAGCGGAACGCGGAGAACGTCCTCGAGATCCGCGATCGCACGATCGCCGATCGGCTCGCCCGCTACGTGGACGAGGTCCGTGTGCGCTACCCGCGCGCGACGCCACCGGGATAATCGGCAGGTGATCGACCCGCTCGAACGCTGGCGCGGGCTCGGCCTGCCGGACAAGCCCGACTACGCCGGGCTCCTCACATACGCCGGAATGCCGTACACGCAGGATCCGGCCGACCTTGCGGGCGTGGACGTCGCGATCGTCGGCGCGCCGACGGACGACCTCGTCTCCAATCGCCCTGGCACGCGCTACGGCCCGCGTGCGATCCGGGCGGCGAGCTTCCCGCCCGGCCCGCACCTCGAAGCCGGGATCGACGCGTACGAGGCGCTCCGGGTCGTGGACTTCGGCGACGCGGCGGTGCTCCCGGCCGACCCTGTCCGCACGCATGAGGAGATCGAGCGCACCGTCGGCGAGGTCGTAGCGGCAGGCGCTCTTCCCGTCGTCCTCGGAGGCGACCACTCGATCACGGAGCCCGACGTGCGCGCCGTCGCGTCGCGGCACGGCCCGGTGGGGCTCGTTCACTTCGACACGCACACGGACACCGGGACCGAGGTGTTCGGCGTCGAGCTCTCGCACGGGACGCCGATGTACCGCCTCGTCCGCGACGGGCATGTCGACGCAAAGAGGTACGTCCAGATCGGGCTTCGCGGCTACTGGCCCGGCGAGGCCGAGTTCGCCTGGCAGCGCGAGCAGGGCATCACGGCGTTCTTCATGCACGACGTCCGCGACCTCGGAATCCGCGAGATCGTCGAGCGTACGGTCGCGATCGTCGGGGAGGGCCCGGTGTTCGTCACGGTCGACGTGGACGTCCTCGACCCGGCGTTCGCTCCGGGCACGGGAACGCCCGAGCCCGGAGGCATGACGTCGGTCGACCTCCTCTGGGCATGTCGCGAGCTCGCCCGTCGGCTCGAGCTCGTCGGGATGGACGTCGTCGAGGTGCTGCCGACGGCGATCGGATCGGCTGACGTCACGGCGCTCGTCGCCGACCGGGTCATTCGGGAGGCGCTCACGGGGATCGCTCTGCGCCGCCGCTGAAGCCGTCGAGAACGGCGATGCGCTCGAGCCGACCGTCGGCGACGTCACGGAATGCTTACGCCTCGATAACAGCCTGCCCTCGGAAACCGAACGCCTCGGTGGCTGGATTCACATGGAACCCATCGGAGGGAGGGATCGCAAGTGAAGGGAGTCGTACTGATCGCGCTCGGCGGCCTCGTCCTCGCCGCCGCGGCCGTCCTCGGGCCGGCCGCCCTCGCCGGCGGCAAGCCGACGACCGGGGAAGAGAGCGCCATCTCGCGCGCCGCACTCGTCGGCGTGAACTTCGTGGAGAACTGCCGCTACTCGCACCAGGCGCCCGACGACCCGATCGTCTTCCCGGGCAGGCCGGGCCTCTCGCACCAGCACACGTTCGTCGGCAACCGCACGACCAACGCGTCGTCGAGCTACGGAGCGCTGCGCGCCGGCACGACGACGTGCATGAGGCCGGACGACACGGCCGCTTACTGGGTGCCCGCGCTCTACCAGGGAACGACGGAGATCCTGCCTGTCGCCGCGACCGTCTACTACCGGCGCGGAACACTCGCCAGCGTGACGCCGTTCCCGAACAACCTGCGCGTGATCGCAGGCGATGCGAAGGCGCAGGTCCCACAGGGGATGCGCATCACGTTCTGGAGCTGCGGTGTCCTGAGCGGGGTCGATCGCTCGGAGACCGTGCCGACGTGCCCGGCGACACGCGGATCGTTCCTGCGCCTGCACATCCGCTTCCCGGAGTGCTGGGACGGCCGACGGCTCGACAGTCCCGACCACAAGAGCCACATGGCGTACGCCGTTCGCGGCGAGTGCCCGTCGACGCACCCCGTCGAGGTGCCGCAGATCACCCAGATCTACCGCTATCCGTCCCGCGGCGGCGAAGGCTTCTCGCTCGCATCGGGCGGCCAGTTCTCGGGGCACGCGGACTTCCTGAACGCGTGGCGGCCGACCGCACTGCGCACGCTCGTGGACGACTGCCTGAACGCCCTCGTCCACTGCGGCCGAAGCTGAGGAAAGACGCCGAGCGTCGGCCCAGCGCCGACGCTCGGCGCTCACTCGCGCCTCGTCTCGTCCGAACTGGTCAAGGGCGAGGGGACGACGGATGGTGCCTTTACCAAACAGGCAAGTGGCGAGCCGGGCGTCGGTTCAGCCCGCCCGCCTCGAGCTCGCGCCCCACCAGTCCTCGCGCTCTGTCGGTCAGGGTGCCCTCTCGCTCAGCCTTGCCGCTTCGCTAGCTGCCTGCCTGCGGCGGATGCCATGGGTTCCCATGAGAACTAGCTCAAGAGGAACGTGACCGTGCCTGATGCGAGGTCGGCCCTCACGCGCGGACTATCACGCGCTGCACGGACTGCGTAAAGACGTCGCTACCCGATGCCGGCGAGGAGGAAAGCGCGTGACTCCTTCAGCATCTCGCGCGCGATCACGAGGCGCTGGATCTCGTTCGTCCCCTCGTAGATCTGCGTGATCTTGGCGTCGCGCATCATGCGCTCGACCGGGTACTCGCGGATGTAGCCGTACCCGCCGAGGATCTGCACGGCCTCGGTCGTGACGTCCATTGCGGTGTCGGTGCAGAAGAGCTTCGCCATCGCCGAGGCCTTCGTCAGCTCCGCGTCGTCGGCGCCCTCGTCGACCATGCGGCCGAAGCGATAGAGGAGGCCGCGGGCGGCCTCTGTGCGCGTCTCCATGTCCGCGAGCTTCGCCGCGATCAGCTGATGGTCGGCAATCGGCTTGCCCATCGTCTCGCGCGTGCGCGCGTACTCGAGCGCGTAGTCCGTCGCGCCCTGGGCGATGCCGAGGCCCTGCGCGGCGACGCCTGGCCGCGAGCGGTCGAGGATGCGCATCGCGATCCGGAAGCCCTCACCCTCCTCGCCGAGCCGGTTGGACGCGGGGATACGCGCGCTGTCGAACGTGAGCTCACCGGTCGTCGAGCCTGCGATCCCCATCTTCGGCTCGAGCCGCGCGACCTCGAACCCGGGCGTGTCCGCCTCGACGACGAAAGCGGAGATCCCCGTATGACCTGCCTCCGGATCGGTCTTCGCGAACACCGTGTATAGCCCGGCGACGGCGGCGTTGGTGATGAACCGCTTCGAGCCGTCGAGGACGTACTCGTCGCCCTCGCGGCGCGCGGTCGTCCGCATCGCGGCCGAGTCGGAGCCGGAGCCCGCTTCGGTCAGGGCATACGCCGTCAGCGTCTCCCCCGAGGCCAGCGAGGGAAGGAAGCGCGCCTTCTGCTCGTCCGTCCCGGCCAGCTTGAGCCCGAGCGACCCGAGCTCCTGGGCGGCGAGGATGAGCCCACTCGTCGCACAGACTTTGGAGACCTCCTCGATCGCGATCAGCGAGAGGAGAGTCCCGGTGCCTGTCCCGCCGTACGCGTCCTCGAAGAACAGGCCGAAGATGCCGTGCTCCCGGTACAGCTCGACGACGTCCCAGGGAAACTCGTGCGACTCGTCGATCTCGGCTGCGCGCGGTGCAATGCGCTCGCGCGCGAGCGTGCGAACGAGCTCGCGGATCTCGAGCTGCTCGTCGCTCAGCGGCTCCCAGGACACGAGCTCAGTCTAAGTCTCGGGATCGCGCACGACCGTCGCGCCCGTGAGACTTCACTCATGCGCCGAGGCTCCGCGATGCCCGGTCTTGCCGTCTTCGCCGCGGTCGCCGGCCCCGGACTCATCGCGGGACTTTCCGACGACGACCCGGCTGGCATCACGACCTATTCGATCCTCGGAGCGGACTTCGGCTACGAGCTTCTGTGGGTCCTCACCCTCTCCACGGTCGCGCTGATCGCGTTCCACGAGCTCGGCGCCAGGATGGGGATCCGAACAGGGCGCGGCCTCATGCTCGTCATCCGAGACCGTTTCGGTCTGCGCATTGCAGCACTTGCGCTCATCGCTCTCGTGACCGCCAACGTAGGGACGACGTGCGCCGAGCTCGCGGGTGTCGCGGCGAGCCTGGAGCTCGTAAGCGTTCCGCCGTGGGTCTCCGTCCCGCTCGCCGCGGTCGGGGTGACCGCCGTCGTGATCTTCGAGCCGTTCAGCCGCCTGGAGCATGTGCTCCTCGCTCTCTCCGCGGTGTTCGTCGCCTACATCGGCGCGGGACTGCTCGCACATCCCGACTGGGGAGCGGTCGCCCACGGCCTGGTGGTCCCGAGCATGCCGGGCGGCAGGCACGCGGCTCTCGTCGTGACGGCGACGGTCGGGACCACGCTGGCGCCCTGGGGCCTGGCGTTCATCCAGTCCTACGCTGTCGACAAGCGGCTGTCGAGGCGCGAGCTTCCCGTGGAGCGGATCGACGTTGTCGTCGGGTCAGTCGCCACGGGCGTCATCGGCGCGTTCGTCGTCATCGCGTGCGCGGCGACGCTCTACCCGCAGGGAATCACGATCGAGGACGCAAGCGATGCGGCAAAGGCGCTCGAGCCGCTCGCCGGCAGCGCCTCGACCGTGCTCTTCGGCATCGGCCTCCTCGGAGCCGGGCTCCTTGCCGCCGCGGTCGTGCCACTATCGACGTCGTATTCGATCATGGAGACCTTCGGCCGGGAGCCGCACATCGACGAGCGCCCGCGGCAGGACCCACTCTTCTACACGGCGTTCTGCGTCGTCATGGCAGTTGCAGCCTTGATCGTCCTGATCCCCGGAGCTCCGCTCGTCGACATCATGTTCCTCACGCAGGCGTTGAACGCGATCCTCCTCGTGCCCCTGCTCGTCCTCATGCTCGTGCTCGCGCGCGACCGCGAGCTCATGGGCCCCGATATGAGCCGCGGCCTCTGGTGGAAGCTGGAGCTCGCCGGTGCGGCGATCGTCTTTGCAGCCGTCGGGGCGCTTGCAGTTCTCTCGATCGCGTAGGCGCTCATCCGCCCGGACGGCTGGGTTGCATCTGCAACGATCGCATCTCAGAATCGTCGCATGGAGATTCGGCGGCTCGCCGTGCTGGCTCCAGTCCTCGTCATGCCGATGTGGTTTGCGAGCTTCGCCCTAGCCGGCGAGCCCGAGGACGCGAGCGACGGAGCCGTCATCGCGACCTTCTACGCGGACAGCCGAACCATCATCCCACGACCAGGGTGCTCCCGAAGAGTGGGTCGGGCCTGGTCATGACAGCTAGACGCCGACCTATACGCTCGTCGGAACGCAGCCAAGGAGGCACCCCATGAACACGACCGCATCTCCTTCCACCGCCGCCCGCGAGCAGCTCGCCGGTTTCGGCGGTGATCTGATCGGCCCGGAGGATGCCACCTACGACGAGGCGCGGGCGCTCTTCAACGCGATGATCGACAAGCGCCCTGCACTGATCGCGCGGGTGGCGAGCGCGGCGGACGTCGCGGCGACGATCACGTTCGCACGCGGTCGCGACCTGCCCATCGCCGTCCGCGGCGGGAGCCACAACGGCGCCGGCCTCGCGAGCGTCGACGACGGCGTCGTGATCGATCTCTCGCGGCTCACGGCGATATCGGTCGATCCCGCAACGGACACCGTGAGGACGGGCGGGGGATGCATCTGGAAAGAGGTCGACGCGGCAACCAACGAGCACGAGCTCGCGGTCCCGTCGGGCATCATCTCGACGACCGGCGTCGGCGGCCTCACGCTGGGCGGAGGCATCGGCTACCTCACCCGCCCGCACGGGCTGACCATCGACAACCTGCTCGCAGCCGAGGTCGTTCTCGCCGACGGCCGGATCGTCACCGCGAGCGCAGACGAGAACCCCGACCTCTTCTGGGCGCTCCGCGGCGGCGGCGGCAACTTCGGCGTGGTGACCGAGTTCACGCTCCAGGCCCACCCGAGCACCACGATCTTCGGCGGGCCGACGTTCTGGGCGCTCGAGGACTCGGACGAGCTGCTCGCCGCCTACCGCGAGTGGCTCCCGAGCGCGCCGCGGAACGTGGTGGGCTTCTACGCGTTCCACACCGTGCC
Organism: uncultured Gaiellaceae bacterium; assembly: GCA_963709715.1. GTDB lineage: Bacteria > Actinomycetota > Thermoleophilia > Gaiellales > Gaiellaceae > GMQP-bins7. Next base: position 153,340 of record CAVPXQ010000008.1, on the reverse strand, counting down.
ACCCGGGCCGCCGTTCCCCGAGGAGATCCACCTGCGGAAGGTCTGCGGGATCGTGTGGTGCATCGACGGCTCCGACGAGGAGGCCGAGGCTGCGATGGCGCCGATGCTCTCGGTTGCGGAGCCGCTCATGCACGGCGTCGGCCGGATGCCGCTCAAGGACCTGAACAGTGCCTTCGACGGTCTCTACGGTCCCGGTGACCAGTGGTACTGGCGCGGCGACTTCTTCCGTGAGCTCCCGGACGAGGCGATCGAGCGGAACCGCGAGTGGAACGACGCGATGCCGAGCTTCAAGTGCGGCTCGCACCTGTATCCCGTCGACGGCGCGGCCCAGGACGTCGCGGCCGAGGACACGGCGTACGCGTACCGCGATGCCGTCTGGTCGCAAGTCATCATCGGCGTCGATCCCGACCCCGAGGGCGCCGCGGCGATCCGTGGCTGGACGATCGGGTACTGGGAGGCGCTGCACCCGTACTCGGCCGGAGGAGCGTACGTCAACTTCATGATGGAAGAGGGGCAGGCGCGCGTGAAGGCGACGTACGGGCCGAACTACGAGCGGCTCACACGAGTGAAGGCGGAGTACGACCCCGACAACACCTTCCGCGTCAACCAGAACATCCTGCCTGCGGCGTAGGCCGCTCGGTCTCGGGCGGCGGCCTCGCCGAGGCCGTCGCCTGACTGTCGTTCCGAACTACACGGGCGCGTGGCACACGCTTTCGATGTTGTTGCCGTCGGGGTCGAGGACGTAGGCCGCGTAGTAGTTCGCGTCGTACTGGGGGCGGAGGCCGGGCGGGCCGTTGTCGCGGCCGCCGGCTGCGATCGCGGCCTTGTAGAAGACGTCGACGGCGCCCCGCTCCGAGCATTCGAAAGCAACGTGGGCCCCACCGACGGGCCCACGACGGCCGATCCCGAAGTCCAGACCATCTGCATCGGCGAGATAGGCGAGCGTCCCCGGCTCCTCGTAGACGATGCGGTATCCGAGTGGCTCGAGGGCCCCGAGATAGAACGCCTTCGCGACCTCGAAGTCGGTCACGTTGACGGCAACGTGCGCGAGCATCCCGCCTCCTCTCGTCGTTACAGTCGGCGCGCATGATCCTCGAGAACGGCGTCATCCGCACGATGGACGCGTCGCTGCCGACGATTCGCGCGCTCGCGATCGCAGGCAAACGTGTGGCGGGTGGTGTGGGCACGCACGAGACGGCCCTGCCGAGCCCTGACGTCGTCGACCTCGGCGGTCGCTGCGTGCTGCCGGGGTTCACGGACTCGCACGTCCACTTCCCGACGTGGTCGCTATCGCAGCGCGACGTGAAGCTCGAAGGCGTCAGCGGGCTCGCCGAGGCGCTCGAGCGCGTTCGCACGCATCCGCGCCACGGCGAGTGGATTCGCGGATACGGCTGGAGGTCGGCCGAGTGGGAGGCCCAGCCGACGGCGGCCTCGCTCGACGAGGCAACTGGCGACGCGCCGGCGCTCCTCTTCTCGAAGGACTACCACTCGGCCTGGATCAACTCGGCCGGGCTCTCGCGCGCGCAGGGTGACCTCGAGGTCGAGTGCGGTGTCGTCGAGCGCGACGAGAAGGGCGAGGCGACGGGGATCCTTCGCGAGGAGTCCGCCTGGCAGTTCCGACGTCGCTTTGCGATGCCGAGCACGGACGAGTTCGTCGACGCCACGCGCGACGGTCTCCGCATCGCCGCCTCCCGCGGTGTCGTCGCGATCCACGACAAGGACGGCTGGCTCGGCGCGCCGGGGATCTTCCAACGCGTCGACGAGCGCGACGGCCTGACGCTCCGGGTCTGGCAGTCGGTGCCGTACGAGCGCCTCCCCGAGCTCGAGGCGCTCGGGATCCAATCCGGAATCGGGAGTGGCTATCTGCGGATCGGCTACCTGAAGGCGTTCATGGACGGGACGCTCGGCTCGCAGACCGCGTGGATGCTCGACGGGTCGGGCGTGATTATCACGAGCGGCGAGGAGCTCGCGGACGTGATCCGCCGGGGAGCTCGGCTGGGTTGGCCGGTCGGCGTGCATGCAATAGGCGATCGCGCGAACCGTGAGGCGCTCGACGCGTTCGAGTCGACGCGCGACGCGTGGGCGCCGATCGGGCTGCGCCAGCGCGTGGAGCACGCACAGTGCCTCGCTCTCGAGGACGTGGGTCGCTTCGCCGCGCTGGGTGTCGCATGCTCCGTCCAGTTCAGCCACGCGCCCTCGGACCGCGATCTCGCCGAGCGCTTCTGGCCGGATCGGCTCGACGGCGCCTACGCCTTCCGCTCGCTGTGGGACTCCGGTGCTCTCGTCGCCAACGGCTCCGATGCCCCTGTCGAGGAGCTCGACCCGCTCGCGGGCATCCGCGCCGGTGTCCTCCGCACGATCGACGAGCGACCCGCCTGGCAGCCGGAGCAGTGCCTGACGGTCGAGGAGACGCTCGTCGCCAGCATCGTCAACCCGCCGTGGCTGTCCGGTGACGAGCGGCGCCGTGGGAAGCTCCTTCCCGGCTACCTCGCCGACCTCGTCGTCGTCTCGCGCGATCCGCTCGAGTGCCCGCCCGAGGAGCTCGCGTCCGTCGAGGTCGTCGCAACGATGGTCGGCGGCCGCTGGGTACACAACCCGCCTCCCTGGGACTAGATGGCTGTTGCCACGATCTCACGCTCCGGAGCTGGCGGTCTCGTGGCATCAACCATCTAGCTGCCTACAATCAGCTCGTGACCTCGCGCACGATGCTGCCCGTCCACGAGACCGGCACCTGCTCGGTCGCGACGGCGGCCGAGATCGTCGGCTCGAAGTGGACGGTGCTCATCGTCCACGACCTCTCCGAGGGGCCGCGACGTTTTACCGAGCTCGAGCGCTCGTGCGCCGGGATCAGCCCCAGGACGCTCGCCGAGCGTCTGCGCTGGCTCGAGGCCGAGGAGATCGTCGCGCGACAGAGCTATCCGGAGTCACCGCCGCGGGTCGAATACGCGCTCACGCCCAAGGGTCAGGCGCTGCTTCCCGTGGTCTACGAGATGCGCCGCTTCGGCCACGAGTGGCTCGGCTGCGGCGTCCACGACACCTAGTCGGTCAGCGCTTTCGTGAGCACGCGGTCGCGAAGCCGCGTCGGCAGACGCTCGATCCATGCGCGCAGGTGTGCGTCGCGCCCGACGACGTAGCGCGCTTTCGGCCGCGACGCCGTGAGCGCATGCTCGACCGCCTTGGCGACGACGCCCGGATCGACGCCGGGGCCGCGCTTCAGCGCCACCTCTCGGAACCGCGCGATCCTCGCCGCGTAGAGACCGGCCGCTTCTGACGCGAGTCCTTCGGCGATCGCCTCGGCGTGAGCGGCTCCCTTTGCCCAGATCGCAGTCCGCACGCTCGCGGGCTCGACGATCGAGACCGGGATCCCCCAGGGTGCGAGCTCGACGCGGAGCACGTCAGCAAACGCCTCGAGGGCGTGCTTCGAGGCCGCGTACGGGCCGAGAAAGGGAAGCGCGCTGCGGCCCCCGATCGAGCCCATCAAGACGACGCGCCCCCGAGCGCGTCGGAGCGCCGGGAGGCACGCCTGCAACACGGCGACCTGGCCGACCACGTTGACCTCGAGCTGGCGCCGGAGCTCGTCGAGCGGGACCAGCTCGAGCGGAGCGGCAACGGCGATGCCGGCGTTGTCGACGAGGCCGCCCAGCTCCGGCCCGACGGCTTCTGCAGCCGCGGCGATCTGGGCTTGGTCCGTGACGTCGAGCGTCAGCGGCTCGATCGCGTACTCGCGGAGCGTCGCCGCCGCTTCCTTCGTGCGCACGCCGCCGAACACCCGCCAGCCGGCCCGAACGAGCCGCACCGCCGAGGCAAGCCCGATCCCCGACGAGGCGCCCGTGACAAGGACGGATCTCACACGCGCGATCGTCGCAGGTCAGAGCGCCTCGGCTACCGCGAGCACCTCGTCGTCCGAGCCGGTCGCGCGGACATCGACGGGGATCCCCGCGTTCTCGATGCAATGGCCCGTGCGGTCGTACGTGAGCGCCGTCGAGATCGTCAGCGTCATGCCCGGAAGCAGGCGCAGAGCTCGCGCGCGCCCACTCCCGCCTCCGCTCGGCTCTCCGACGACCGTGACGTGCTCGAGCCCCTGGAGGCCGAGCAGGAAGTCCTCGCTCGCCGAGAACGTCAGCGGGTCGGTCAGGACGACGAGCCGGCTGCCCCAGCGCTGCTCGGTCGGAGCCGGCTCGGCGGTCAGCGGGAGCGGCCCGGAGAGCTCGCCGTCGCCGATGCTGTATCGGATCGAGCCGAGCGTCACCGGCTCCCGGAGAAACCGGGCGCGAACTCTTGTCGCGAGCACGAGGTTGTCGCCGGGATTCCCACGGAGGTCGAGGACCAGACTCGAGCATCCGCGCAGCTCCTCGAGCGCCTCGTCGAGCGCCTCCTCGACGCCGTGTCCGGCGATCCAGGCCGCGACGCGCACGTAGCCGGAGCCGGACGAGCGCCGCGCCCAGGTGACAAGGTCGCCCGAGGGGATGGCCGTGGGAGCCTCGCTCCAGGTCACCCGCTTGCCGGACGGCGACTCCGCGGTGAGCTCGCGCAGGACACCGACCGGACCCGCGAGGAGACGCCTCCCCGCGATCAGAGCTCGCGTATGGCGCGGCGCCGCCGCGCGAGCGACCCACGCATGGCAGTCGACCGCGACGCCGTCGATCGCGAGGAGCCGCCAACCGGGGAGTACCCCTTCGGCATGGCCGGCCGTCTCCGTCCGCACGCGGACGAACGTCGCCCGGTCGTCCACGCGCATCGCATACGGGAGGTTGCCGACGAGCGCCCAAGCCCACGTGTGGCCGTCCTGCAGCTCGGCGAGCCATGCCTGGAACGCGCCGAGCGAGCCGCCCGCAGAGCGAACGCGATCGATCTGCCGTCCGCAGATCTCGCCCCAGTCGAGGCCACGAAGCCCGAACGCCGGATACGTGTCGGCAACCTCCTCGACCACGCGCTCGATCGCCTCCTCGACGTCGGCACAGTCGACCGCCTCGAGCCGCTCGCCACGGCGCACGGCGGTGCGCAGCAGGTTCATCGACTCGAAGATGCCCGCCGGATCCGAGGCGCGAGGGACGATCGTCTTCGCTGCCTGATCGAACTCGACGCTCGGTGGCCCGAAGTGATTCTCCTCCAGCTTCAGGAGCCAGCGCGCTCCCACGTCGGGATCGCGCTCGACCAGCTCGACGCTCGTCCCGAGCGCAACTTCGAACTCCGCGCGCTCGAGCTCGAGCAGCTCACGCTCGCCGGCGAGCGTCGGATCGCTCTCCGGAAGGACGACGACCGCGTGCGGCTCACCGGCGAAGAGCTGCCGCGCGGTCATCGTCAGTCAGTCTGACAGGCCCTTCTCGCGCAGCTCGCGCTGCGCCTTCTCCGACTTGCCGAGATCTGCGAGCCCCATGCCTTCGAGGATGCGCGGCGCCTTCGTGAACTGGATCTCGCTGTAGTCCACGACCTGCCAGTGGTTGCCCCAGGGGTCGAGGAAGTCGTGGCTGCCGACCATCTGAGCACCGGCCTCGCGCGCTCGGCGCACGACCTCGGCCTGGTCGTCGACGACGAGGCCGTAGTGCCCCGCGGTGGCGGGCTCGGACGCGCGTTCGAGCGCGATGAACTGGTCTCCGAGGTCGACGAACGCCATGCCTCCGCTCCGGCCGCGCAGCTCGAGGCCGTCGACGAGCTGAGACAGGAACGAGACCGCCTCGTCGATGTCGCCCACCTGCACGGCGACGTGGTTGATTCCGAGGAGCCGCGCCACGCCCTACTCCGAGCTCTCTGCCCAGACACCGGCGAGATGGACGATGGTCGCCGCGGCCGCGGCCATGTCCTGCACGCTCGCCCACTCGCGCACCGAGTGGTACTCCTGCCCGCCAGTGAACAGGTTCGGCGTGGGAAGCCCCTGTGCCGAGAGCACGGCGCCGTCCGTTCCGCCTCGGGTGATCGCGAGCGTCGGCTCGACGCCGGCGCGCCGGATCGCCTCGAGCGCCGCATCCACCACACGCGGGTTCTCGTCGATGAACGGACGCATGTTGCGATACGAGTGGCGCACCTCGACGTCGACCTTGGCGCGAGGCTCGCGCACGGCCACGTCCTCGGCCAGCTGTCGCAGCAACTCGAGGTGCTGCGTGAGCAGAGCGTCGTCGTGGTCGCGGGCGATGAAGTCGACGGTCGCCTCCTCGGCGCCCCCCGCGATCCGGTGTGGGTGGACGTATCCCTCACGCCCCTCAGTCGTCTCCGGGGAAAGCCGCCCCTGCGGAACCGACATCACGAGCTCCGCGGCGAGCTTGACTGCGTTCACGAGCTTCCCCTTCGCCGTGCCGGGGTGGACGGAGAGCCCGCGGATCGTCACGCGCATCGACGCCGCCGAGAACGTCTCCACCTCGAGCTCGCCGATGTCCGAGCCGTCGAGCGTGTACGCCGCGTCAGCGCCGAACCCGTCGAGGTCGAAGTCCTCGGCACCGCGTCCGACCTCCTCGTCGACAGTGAAGGCGACCCTGATCGTCGCGCGTGATCCGCCGCCGTTTCGGGCGAGATACGCAACCGCGGCCATGATCTCCGCGATGCCAGCCTTGTCGTCGGCCCCGAGCAGCGTCGTCCCGTCGCTCGTGACGATGTCGTGCCCGACGCGAGCGGCCAGAGCGGGAAGCACGTCCGGATCGAGCACCTGACGAGCGTCACCCGGAAGCACGATCGCTTCGCCGCCCCACGCGTCGTGGACGATCGGCGAGACGCCCGCACCCGACACATCGGGCGTGGTGTCGACGTGGGCAATGAGTCCGACGACAGGTGCGCCGGCCGTCCCCGGCAGCGTTGCGACCACCGAGTGCCCGTCGTTCAGCTCGGCGTCGGCAAGCCCGATCGCACGAAGCTCCTCAACGAGCATGCGCGAGAGGTCGAGCTGCTTCGCCGTGCTCGGCCGGTCGGCGATGCGGTACGCCGCCTGCGTGTCGACACGCACGTAGCGCAGGAAGCGGTCGAGCACGTCACCCGCGAGCTCCTCGGCCAGCGGGCTCGAGAACGGTGCTCTAGGAGTCAAGCTCTCCCAGGCGCGCGAAGACTTCGCGCATGGTCGCGACGCCGAGGTTGATCGTGTTCGCGGGCACGTTCTCGTTCGGCGCATGGACGTTGCACTCGCTCTCGATCCCGAAACCCGTCGCGATCGTCGGCAGACCGCGCGCGACGAGGCTCGCGTAGATCGGGAGCGTGCCGCCCGACCGGACCAGGAACGGCCGAGCGCCGACGACGCGCTCGAATGCGTCACCCGCGAGCTGAAGCGCCTTCGAGTCCGTCGGCGTCAGTGCCGGGCGGGCGCTGTTCTTGATCGTGATCTCGAGGTCGGCTCCGTCGGGGAGCCCCTCCCGGAGGAGTCGCTCGAACGTCTCCTGGATCGCGCCCGGATCCTGATCGGGCGCAAGGCGGATCGACACGTTCGCACGCGCAGCGACGGGCAAGACGGTCTTCACGAGATCGGGGGAGCCGCCGGCGATCCCGTTCACATCGAGAGACGTATCGGAAAACGTGCGGACATAGAACTCTTCGGCCGCGCCGGGTGCGATCGGCGCCGCGCCCTGGGATGCGAGTTGCTCCTCTCCGGACGGAAGCTGCGACCACGCTTCGAGCTCCTCCTGGGTCGGCGCCGTTGCACCGACGCGAAGCTCGTCGCGGAGCCGACCGTCCGCGCGGGGCAGCACGTTCGCCAGCGCCGACATGAGCGCGTGCGTGGCGTTGAGCGCAGCGGCCCCGTACATGCCCGAGTGCATGTCAGTCGCTCCGGTGCGCACGTGGAGATGGGCGTAGATCATGCCGCGCACGCCGACCATGAACGCGGGCTGCTCCCGGCTGATCATTCCGCCGTCCAGGATCATCGCGACGTCAGCGCGGCTGTCGTCCCCGTCCACCCACTGCACGATCGAGTCGCCGCCGATCTCCTCCTCGCCGTCGAAGGCGAAGCGGACGTTGACCGGGAGCGCCCCCTCCGCGGCCAGCTGCCGCACGGCCTCGACCAGCACGAACATGTTCCCCTTGTCGTCCGCAACCCCGCGCGCGTAGAGCCGGCCGTCGCGCTGCGTGAGCTCGAACGGCGGAGACTCCCAGAGGTCGAGCGGATCGGGCGGCTGGACGTCGAAGTGCGCGTAGCAGAGGACGGTCGGCGCCGAGTCGGGTCGCTCCGATGCTCGTACGTCACCGATGACGAGCGGCCGTGCGCCCCAGGGAACGAGCTCGGCCGACCCGGCCTCCCGGATTCGCGCCGCGATCCACTCCGCCGCCCCCACGATGTCGGCCGCATGAGTCGCGTCGGCGCTCACGGACGGGATAGCGATGAACTCGGCGAGGTCCTCGCGGAGCGCGTCGGACGGCGGCGTCACGGCCGCGCAGTCTAGTCAGGCCTCCAGCACAGGGTACGCGGTTCGTGCGTCGAGGCAGTCAGCGAGGTAGAGGGCGACGCCGAGGTCGCCCGTCCACAGCGAGTAGCGCCCGCGCCCACGTGCCGCACGCTGCCGACGCGCCTGTAAGAGCGCATGCACGGCGAACCGGCGAGCGCGGTCCAGCCATCGCTCGTCGCCGGTACGCGCGAACGTCTTCAGGAACGCGTAGCCGTTGCCGGCGGTGCCGTGACAGATGGACGAGCCGCGCTCGTCACCGTGGGCGCCCGCCGTCCACGTGAGCGCGGCGCCTGCGAGCAGGAGGGCCTCGTCGAGGTACTCGGACGCCGACGCGACGATGCCCGGCGCGCCGTGGCACCACTGCAGCCGGATCTCGCCTCTTCGGTTTTCGAGCCCTTCGCGGTCGGACGGCGGCCAGTTTGCGAGCTTCGCCTCGACGACGGCCGAGAGGGCGAGCACGCCAGCGGACTTCCGGAAGAGCGCAGCGCGTCGCCGTCCGTCGAGCAGCTGGCCCAACGCGAGGACGTTCCCCACGAGCCCGTGCGCCGGCCCGAGCATGCGGTCCGTGTATCCGTAGAGGTGCTGCGTCCACAGACCGTCGGGCTCTCGACGCCGTAACAGCGCGTCGGCGCTCTCGTCCCACGCCTCCCGCCAGCGAGCGTCTCCCGTCCAGCCGAGCATGAGCCGCGCGGCGACGAGCGTTCCCGGCGAGCCCCACATCAGCTCCTCCGCCTCGTTCTCGATGTTCGCCCGCACGTGCTCGAAGAGCGCGTCCGCGAGATCGGGGCGCGGCGCGATGCGATAGGCGACGAGCAGGACTCCGGCCTCGCCGCACAACAAAGACGACTCCCGGGGCTCGGGTAGCGCAATCCTCGACATCGCCTTAGTGCCCCAGTCCGGCCTCGCCCGCTGACGCTCGAGCACCCGACCCGCGACGTCCTCGAGGTGGAGCACCGTCTCGGCGTGGCCTCTCCGTCGAAGATCGTCGAGTGCCCAGAGCACGCCGGCCGCGCCACAGTAGAGCGTCTTCAGCGGGCTCGTCGCCAGCCACCGGTCCCACTCGTCCGCCCGCCAGAAGAGCTTCGGCCCGCGGTACGCAGCGTCCGTGTCGGCGACGATCTCACGGATCCCGGCACGGATCCGCTCGGGATCCCACGGCTCTTCGACGAGCGGCTCGAAGTCCTCTGGGTGGTAAAGCACGTGGACAGCGTAGGCCTGGCGCCGCTCGGGTGCTGCTCGCAAGGGAGACGAGCGCGAGGAGCGCGGACAGTACACCGACGTACGGACTCGCGACGAGCGCGACGTATCCTGCCGCGAGCAGCGTCAGGCGGGCGAAGCCGGGCTTCGCCCGGCGGGAGCCCGCCGGCGAGCGGCGTCAGGGTTCTGGCGTCGCAGGGGCGGCGCTCGCAAGGGAGTCAAGGGCGAGCTGCGCAGGGCAGTACACGAGGTACGACCAAGCGGCGAGCCCGCAGGATCGTGCCGCGAGCGTCGCCAGCCGATCGCGGAGGCCGGCTCCGCCGGCCGGGAGCGATGGCGCCCTGCGGCGTCAGGCGACGTCGCGGACGCGCTGAGCGTCGGCGAGTGCCCGCAGCTTCTTCAAGCCCTGATGCTCGATCTGGCGAATGCGCTCGCGCGTGACGTTGAACGCGCGGCCGACCTCGTCGAGCGTGCGCGGCTGCTGACCGTCGAGGCCGTACCGCAGCTCGAGCACCATGCGCTCGCGCTCCGAGAGCGCACCCAGGATCGAACGCAGCGCCTCGCGCTGCAGCGTCGTTTCGGCGAGCTCGTCGGGAAGTGGCGCGGACTCGTCGGCGAGGAAGTGGCCGAACTCCGACTCGTCGTCGTCCCCGACCGGCTTCTCGAGCGAGACCGGCACCTGTGCGCTGCGGCGAATCTGGTCGACCTCGTCCGGTGTCATCTCGACGTCCCGCGCGATCTCCTCGATCGCCGGCTCGCGACCGAGCTCGGCGCGGAGCTTGCGCTCGGAGCGGGTGATCCGGTTGAGCTTCTCGACGACGTGCACGGGCATGCGGATCGTGCGGCCCTTGTCCGCGATCGCACGCGCGACCGCCTGCCGAATCCACCACGTCGCGTACGTCGAGAACTTGAAGCCCTTCCGGTAGTCGAACTTCTCGGCTGCGCGAACGAGGCCGATGGTCCCCTCCTGAATGAGGTCGAGGAACGGCAGCCCTTGATTTCGGTAGCGCTTCGCGATCGAGACCACCAGACGCAGGTTCGCCTCGACCATCGCCTGCTTCGCAGCGTGCTCTCCCCGTTCGATCCGCTTCGCGAGCCCCACCTCCTGCGCGGCGGTGAGGAGCGGGACACGGCCGATGTCCTTGAGGAACAACTGCAGCGCATCCGTGGTGATCTCGGGTTCCGGCTCGACCTCCACCTCGGGCTCTTCTTCCTGGTCGGCGTGGACGACCGCGATCTGGGCCTCCTCGAGCGCCGCGTAGAAGTCGTCGAGCTGCGCTGGCTCGAGCTCGAGCTCGTCGAGCGCGAGCGCGAGCTCGTCCGCGTCGATTTGGCCCGTGCGGTAGCCGCTCTCGAGAAGGCGTTGACCCTCGTCGCTCGCGAGGACTTCCTCGATCGGCGTGCGAGTGGTTGCGCCCTGCGTTTCGTCTGCGGCCAGACCGCCCCCCTTCCTCGTCGGCCGTCACACGGTAGTCGCAGCTACGGCGGTCGTCAAAAGCCTGGACGCGGATTCGAGCGCAGTCAGGTGTACGGCGCATCCTTCCGACAACGGGAGGGTCGTTGTGATCGTCGACGCAGCATCCGTACGCACGAAGAGCGACCGGTTCGCCGGTGTGCGATCTGCCCGTGCGCGCGTGTTCTTGGGCAGTGGTCTCGTCCTCTTCCTCGAGCTCGTGCTGATTCGCGAGCTCGGCGCGAAGATCGTCCACCTCAGCTACTTCACGAACTTCGTCCTGCTCGGCTCCTTCCTTGGCGTCGGGCTCGGCTTCCTCGCCAGCGGGAAGCGGCGCGATCTCGCCTGGCTCTCGCTGCCGACGCTCGCCCTCCTGCTCGCGTTCGTGGCTCTCGTGCCCGTCGAGATCGACCGGCGGAGCGACCAGATCATCTACTTCACCGCCGTCAATCCGTCCGGGCCTCCGACGTGGGTCGTCCTGCCCGCTGGTCTTCGCGGCGGTGGCCATTTGCGTGTTCGGGCCCGCCCAGGTCGTCGGTCGGAGCTTCCGTGACCTCGCGGCGCTTGACGCCTATCGGCTCGACCTCCTCGGCAGCCTCGCCGGGATCGTCACGTTCACGGGCCTCGCCTTCGTGGGCGCACCCCCTCTCGTCTGGGGCCTCGTGCTCGTGGCGCTCTTCATCGCGTTGCTCGGCACCGCCCGCGCGGTGACGTTCTCGTGCGCGCTGCTGATCGCGTTGTTCGTTGCCGACCTCCCGACCAGCAACGTGATGTGGTCGCCGTACTACCGGATCGTCGCTCGAGCAGTTCGACCTCGGCCACGGCGAGACAGGGCTGAACGTGCAGGTCAACGGCGTTCCGCATCAAGTGGCCCGCAAGGTCGAAGGACGGCTGCGCGACGACCCGCAGTACGCCATCCCGTACGAGCGCATCGTTCACGGCTCGCCGGGGAACGTCCTCGTCGTCGGCGCGGGAACCGGAAACGACGTCGCGCTCGCCCTGGCCAGGGGCGCAGAGCACGTCGACGCCGTCGAGATCGACCCGAAGATCCTCGACCTCGGCAGACGGCACCACCCCGACCGGCCATACCAGGATCCCCGCGTCACGACGCACGTCGACGACGGGCGCGCATTCCTCGAGCGGACGAAGTCGCGCTACGACCTCGATGCTCTTCGCCCTTCCGGACTCGACTCGCGCTCGTCACGGGCAGCGGAGCGATCCGCCTCGAGAGCTACCTCTTCACCCGCGAGGCGATGGCCGCGGTGCGCCGTCACCTGACGGACCGCGGAGGCTTCGCGATGTACAACCTCTACCGGGAGCAGTGGCTCGTCGACCGCTTCGCCGGCACGGTCGCGGCGGCTTTCGGCCACGAGCCGTGCGTCGACGAGGTGCAGCGCGCGGCTGGCCAGGCAGTCATCTCCGTCGCGCTCGACAAGGCGAACCAGCGCTGCGGCAAGGCCTTCAGGTACACGGCTCACGTTGCTCCGGCGACCGACGACCGACCGTTCCCGTACTTCCGCGGCGAGGGTTTCTCCCGTCGCTCTACCTGCTGGCGCTGGCCGCCATCCTCCTCGCGAGCATCGTGGCCGTCCGCCTCGTCGCCGGGCCGTTCCGCGCAATGCGCCCCTACGTCGACCTCTTCTTCATGGGCGCGGCCTTCCTGCTGCTCGAGACGAAGAGCATCACGACGTTTGCGCTGCTCTTCGGCACGACGTGGATCGTGAACGCGATCGTGTTCGCCGGAGTGCTCGTCGCCGTACTCCTGGCGGTCGAGACGACACGCCGCTTCCGGACACCGAGCCTGCCGGTGCTGTACGTCGGCATCGCCGCGGCCCTCGCGCTCGCGTACGCGATACCCAACGCGTCCCTGCTCGCGCTCTCCGTCCCGCCGCGCCTCGTCGTCGCGACAGCACTCACGTTCGCCCCGATCTACCTCGCCAATCTCGCCTTTGCGAAACGGTTCTCGGCGACCGAGAACGCTCCGAGCGCGTTCGGCGTCAACATCCTCGGCGCCATGGTCGGCGGGTGCATCGAGTACGTGGCGTTGCTGATCGGCTTCCGCAACCTTTTGATCGTCGCGGGACTGCTCTACCTGGCCGCGTTCGCATTGCTTCCCCGTCGCGGAGCGCGCCCCGCGTAGCCAGCAGCGTCAGCGCCGGGCGCTCCGGATCGTCTCGAGGTAACGCTCCGCCTCCCGTGCGAGCGGAGAGCCGGGTTGCTCCCGCGCCGCAAGGCGGAACTGCCTTTCCGCAGGCCGGATCCGCCCCGTCCAGAGGAGCAGCACACCGAGGTGGAAGCGCACGGTCGACTCGTCCGGATACGTGCGCGAGAGCGGTCCGAGACGCCCGAACGCACGTTCCGGCGCGTCCTTGTCGAACTGCCCGACGGCGCCTGCAACCTGCGCTTCGACGTCGTGCGGATACCGCCGAGCTGCACCGTCGAAGACGCGGGCGGCAGAGACGGGACGACCGACGCGCTGGAGTCCGACGCCGTAGAGGAGCTGCTCTCGCGCGCCTCCGTGCTCGGCAGCACGACGGAGCGCCGCGAGCTGGCGTTCAGGAGGAAGGGTTGTGATGGAGGACGGAGCGCCGAACGAGGGGATGAACGCAGGAAGACCGCGCGGGACGTCTGGGTGGAGCAGATTCCCGGCGACGATCGCGTACGGCGTGTCCGGCTCGGCGTCGAGGACTGCGCGCCAGGCCTCGAGCGGATCGCCTTCATTCGCCCACAGTCGGGCGAGCCCCAGATGGAGCTGCACGACCCCGACGTCGGGGTAGAGCTTCGCGAGCTGCTCCAGCCGGTCGAGCGAACCCTCCGGCCAGGACGCGAGTGCTGCGCCAACCTTTGCCTCGAGCGAGTCGTGCCTCGCGAAGAGCACCGCGGCCGCCTTGGTGTTGCCCTTGGCGTAGAGGGCCGCAGCCCGCGTCAGATCGCGCGCCTCGGGATCGGACCGAAAGCCGAGCGCGAGCGACAGGGGAGGCCGTCCCTGGCGCGGCCCCGGCGCAGTCGTCTGCGGCGACGCCGAGCCCCGGTCCGACGAGAGCACGGCAGCACCCACGACGCCGACGGCGGCGACGGCGATCGCGGTGACGAGGAGCGCGATGCGGCGCCGTGCGGACACCGCTGGACGATAGCCAGGGCCTCGACGCTATAGTTTCGAAAGTAATGGCGACGTACCGGGAGCTCCTGGCACAGGTCAAGTCGGAGATCGACGAGATCTCCACCATCGAGGCGCACGAGCGCCTCGTGTCGTCGGACGGGTCGCTCTTCGTCGACGTCCGCGAGCCCGACGAGTGGGACGAGGGCCACATCCCGGGGGCGATCTACACGGGACGCGGCCGCCTCGAGCAGCGCATTGAGGGCCTCGTGCCCGACAAGAGTCGTCCGCTCGTCGTCTACTGCTCGGCCGGGAACCGGTCCGCGTTCGCCGCCAAGGTGGTCGAGGAGCTGGGGTACGCGAACGTCGTCAACCTGGCGAGCGGGTTCTCCGACTGGAAGCGGAACGGCTACGAGGTGACGATCCCCCGCACCCTTTCGCCCGAGCAGCGCTCCCGCTACAGCCGGCACCTCCTGATCCCCGAGGTCGGCGAGGACGGCCAACAGCGTCTGCTCGACGCGCGTGTCCTGCTCATCGGCGCCGGCGGGCTCGGCTCTCCTGCGTCGCTCTACCTGGCGGCAGCCGGGGTCGGGACGCTCGGCATCGTCGACGCGGACGTCGTCGACGAGTCGAACCTCCAACGTCAGGTCGTCCACTCGACCGACCGGCTCGGCGAGCCGAAGGTGCTCTCCGCGAAGCGGACGCTCGAGGCGCTGAACCCCGACGTGAACGTCGTCCCGTTCCAGGAGCGCCTCACCTCCGAGAACGTCGACCGGATCCTCGCGCACGGCTGGGACGTGATCGTCGACGGCGCCGACAACTTCCCCACCCGCTACCTCGTCAACGACGCGTCCATCTGGAGCGGGATCCCCGTCGTCCACGGCTCGATCTTCCGGTTCGAGGGACAGGTGACGGTGTTCCATCCAGGCGTCGGGCCGTGCTACCGCTGCCTCTTCCCGCAACCCCCGCCTCCGGAGCTCGCACCGAGCTGCGCCGAGGGTGGCGTTCTCGGCGTGCTGCCCGGGATCATCGGCTCCATCCAGGCCAACGAGGCGCTCAAGCTCATCCTCGAGCGCGGCGACTCCCTCGCCGGCCGCCTCCTCCTCTTCGACGCTCTCGGGACGACCCTCGACGAGGTCACGGTGCGCCGCAACCCCGACTGCCCGGTCTGCGGCGACAGCCCCGACGATCACGGAGTACATCGACTACGTCGAGTTCTGCAACGCGCCGGTGCACCTCTGATGGCGGCAGTCCGCATTCCACCCACGCTGCGTGCCGAGGTCGGCGGCGCGCGCGAGCTCGAGGCCGAGGGCGCGACCGTCGCCGAGGTGATCGACGACCTCGTCGAGCGCTACCCACCGCTCGCGGCGCAGCTGCTCGCAGCGACGGCGAGCTCGCGCCGTTCGTGAACGTCTACGTCGGAGGCGAGGACGTGCGGACGCGCGACGGCCTCGACACCGCCGTACGCGACGGCGATCAGCTGATCCTCCTGCCCGCCATGGCCGGTGGAAGCTAGGACGCTTCCGGCGTCGCTCCTCGACCTCGTCGGGTCGACGCCGCTCGTCGAGCTGACGCGGATCTCTCCGAAGCCGTCCGTCCGCCTGTACGCGAAGCTCGAAGGACAGAACCCGACGGGTCGATCAAGGATCGCGTCGCGAAGGCGATGCTCGACGCGGCGGAGTCGTCGGGCGAGCTCGAGCCGGGAAGGCGCCTGCTCGAGCCGACCAGCGGGAACACGGGGATCGCGCTCGCGCTCGCGGCGCGCCTGCGCGGCTACGAGCTCACCTGCGTCGTACCCGCCAACGTGACCGCCGAGCGCCGTCGCCTGCTCCAGCTCTACGGCGCCGACATCGTCGACTCACCCGGCGCGGAGGGCTCGAACGGCGCCGTCCGGCTCGCGCTGGAGCTGGCGGGGGCCGACTCGACCTACTTCATGCCGTTCCAGTACGCGAACGAGGCAAACCCGCGAGCGCACTACGACGGCACCGGCGAGGAGATCGCATCGGCGCTCGATCGTGTGGACGTGCTCGTCGCAGGCCTGGGGACGGGCGGGACGCTCATGGGTGCGGGAGAGCGCTTACGCGAGTCGTTCCCCGACGTCGTCGTCGCGGCCGCCGAGCCCCTCCCCGGCGACGAGGTCATGGGTCTTCGCTCGCTCGGGGACGGGTACGTCCCGCCGATCCTCGACGTCTCCAAGCTCGACCGGAAGCTCCTGGTCACGAACGCCGAAGCTGTCGCCGGATTGCGCCGTTTGCTCGAGGTGGAAGGCGTGCTCGCCGGCGTCTCGTCGGGAGCGGTGATCCACGCCGCGCTCAGGGTGGCGGACGAGCTCGACGAGGGCATCGTCGTCTGCGTCCTCGCGGACGGAGGTTGGAAGTACCTCTCGTCGGATTTCTGGGACGCGGTAGACGTCGAGGGCGCAATGGAGAGGTCCGTCTGGTGGTGATGCCGGAGGCGGTTCGCCGAGAGCTCGCCGACCATGCGCAGTCCGAATCACCGAACGAGGCATGTGGGCTCGTCGTCGTGAAGGACGGGGTAGCGGCCCGTTACATCCCGGGTCGCAACGCAGCCGCGTCGCCATACCGGTTCGAGCTCGACGTCGCGCCCGAGACGTGGTTTCTCGAGGACGACGGCTACGACCTCGCCGTCTTCCACTCGCACGTCTCCTCGCCCCCGCGCCCGTCGCGGACGGACGTCGAGAACATCGGCCTCTGGGCCGGCCGTCCGTACCTGATCTACACGCTGCGCACGGGCGAGCTCGCCGGCTGGAGGATCTCGAACGGCTCCATCGAGCCGCTCGAGCTGGCCCCGGCGTAGCGCTTACCCGCCGGCCGAGAGCCCGGCGGCCCCGAGCGCACGGGTCGCGAGTGCGTGGTCGTCGGGCCCCGGGAGCCCGCTGACCCCGACCGCACCGACGCGCACGCCGTCCTGGAACCCCGCGACGCCGCCCATGAAGAACGTGAAGAAGGGGTCGAAGCTCGCCCGCTCGGCGGCATCGGCGCGCGCCTTCTCCGCGAGCTCGGCCGTGGACGTCGCGTCGCTCCGCGCAGCGGTGTACGCCTTTCGGTGCGCGTTGAGGCGCGTGTCCGGAGCCGCACCGTCCATCGTCGCTGCCGCGACGATCTCGCCATGAGCGTCCGTCACGTAGACGGAGACCGGCGCGGCAGCGTTCTCCACGACGAAACGCATGGCCGCAAGAGCCTGGTCGAGTTGCACGCCCCGCATCTTGCCAGCGGTAGGCTCACGCGGCCCGTGCGAGCGATCGTCGTCGAGAAGCCAAACGTCGTCCGCCTTCGCGAGGTCGACACAGCCGCGCCCGGTCCCGGCGAGGCCCGTGTTCGCAGCATCCTCGCGGGCGTCTGCCGCACGGACCTCGACATCGTCACCGGCGTGCTCGACCCGCGCTGGGTGCGCTTTCCGGTTGTCCCGGGCCACGAGTGGAGCGGTGTCGTCGATGCGGTCGGCGCCGACGTGACGACGGTCGAACCCGGCGATCGCGTCGTCTGTGAGGGGAACATCGGCTGCATGAGCTGTGCTCGCTGCCGCGCCGGGGACACGCACCTCTGTGAGCGCTACGACGCAGTCGGCTTCACGCGAAGCGGCGGCTGGGGCGAGCTCGTGGTCGTCCCGGCGCGGATCCTGCACACGCTGCCCGACCATGTGTCCTTCGAAGCCGCAAGCCTGGTCGAGCCCGGTTCGTGCGTCGTGAAGGCGCTCGATCGCGCGCGGATCGAGCCGGCCGAGACGGTCGGCGTGGTGGGCGTCGGTGCGATGGGTGCCCTGGCGATCCGCATCGCGCGACTCCGCTCGCCGGCGACGATCGTCGCGTACGGCGTGCGCGACGAGGAGCTCGAGCTCGCCCTGAGGGTCGGGGCCGACGAGGTGGTCAACGTCGACGAGCAGGATGCGGAGAGCGAGACGCGCCGTCTCGTCGGCGGAGGGCTCGACGTTGCCGTGGAGACGGCGGGCGCCGTTCCCGCGGTCGAGCTTGCGACACGGCTCGCCCGCGAGGGCGGTCGCGTCGTCGTACTCGGGATCGCCGGAAGCGGCCAGGACCTCGTGCTTCCGGCCGATCGCATCCCGCTGCGCGACCTCACCGTCCTCGGGAGCGTCGGCTACACGACGGCAGCCTGGGCGCACATGGTCGGGCTGCTCCGCGAGCGTCTCGTCGACCTGGAGCCCATCGTCACCCATCGCTTCCCGCTCGACCGCTACGACGAGGCGTTTGCGCTCATGGACGAGCGCCGCGGTGTCGTGGGACGCGTTGTCCTCGAGCACGCGTCCCGATGAAGATCGCCCGTATCACGACCGCAGTCGTCGAGGCGAACTACGACTGGACCATCGTCCGTGTCGAGAGCGACGAAGGCGTGTGCGGGTGGGGCGAGGCGTTCTGCTCACCAGGGCTTGCTCGACGATTCGGGAGCTCGCACCGCTGATCGAGGGTCGCGACGCGCGTCAGGTGGAGCCGCTCGTCCACACGCTTCACCTGGCGACGGCACACGCCTCGGGTGGCAGCGCCGTCTATCACGCGATCTCGGGGATCGAGGCCGCGCTCTGGGATCTCGCCGCGCGGTTGCTCGAGGTACCGCTGTGGCAGCTGTTCGGCGGGCGCTTTCGCGACCGCGTTCGCGTGTATGCCGACTGTCACGCCGGTGAGGCGCTGACGAGCTACAGCGCGACCCTCGTCTCACGGCACCTCCCCTGGATGGGAGACGAGACCGAGCCTGACGCCGACCCGGATCTGCACTGGGCTCCCGCGGAAGCAGGTGGCGTGTACACGCCGGAGGCGTACGCGGCGAGAGCCCGCGAGATGACAGAGCGAGGATTCACGGCGCTGAAGTTCGACCTCGATCTGCCGCTCGTCGCCAACGAGGACCTGTATGCGCGGACCATCTCTGCCGCACAGCTCGAGCGTCAGATCGCAATCGCCGAGGCAACGGTCGCAGCGACCGGCGGTCGAGCGGACGTCGCTTTCGATCTTCACTGGCGTTACGCCCCGGCCGACGCCCTCCGCCTGGCGAGAGCGCTCGAGCACCTCCCGGTGCTGTGGCTCGAGGACCCGACCCCTCCGCACGACCTCGCGTCCGTTGCCCGAATCGCCGAGCGCACGACGACGCCGATCTGCACGGGCGAGAACCTCTATCGGCCGGCGGGCTTCGCGGCACTGATGGACGTCGGAGGGGTCGACATCCTCGCACCGGACATCCAGAAGGTCGGCGGGCTCTCCGACACGCGGCGGATCGCCGTGCTCGGTGACGTCCGCTCGACACCGCTGGCGCCGCACAACATCGCCGGCCCGATCGGCACGCTCGCGTCCGCTCATGTCTGCGCATCGATCTCGAACTTCCTCGCACTCGAGTGGCACGCCGCCTCCGTCCCGTTCTTCGACGAGCTCGTGACGACCAGCTCGCCCGTGATCGAAGACGGATACATCGCCGTGTCCGACGCCCCGGGGATCGGCGCCGAGCTCGACCTCGACGTCGCTCGGCGTTACGCGCGGCCCGGTGAGCCGTTCTTCGACGAGCCATCTACCATGAGCGCACCATGAGCGCGCCCGCCGTCGCTGCCGGCAGGCCGACGCTGCGGATTCGGGGCACCGCATACCCGGTGCTCCTACCGACATTCCGCGACCCGCGGCTGCACCTCGCAGGGGTGATCATCACCCTGCAGGTGCTGGGACAGGTCGCGTTCGACTTCCAGCTCTCGATCGCGCAGATCCTCGTCTCGCTCGGCGTCGCGGCGGTCCTCGAGGTCGGGCTGACCTTCTGGCGTCAGCAGGTGGTGATGTGGCCCGCGAGCGCCTTGCTGACGGGCAACGGCGTCGCGTTCGTCCTCCGCGTCCCCGGCACCGAGCACGGCGACTGGTGGAGCATGAACGGCTGGTGGATCTTCGCCGGGACCTCGGCGGTCGCGCTGCTCTCGAAGTACGTGATCCGCATCCGCGGCCGACACGTCTTCAACCCGTCGAACTTCGGCCTCGTCCTCTGCTTCCTTCTGCTCGGCGCCGAGCGCGCCGACCCGCTCGCACTGTGGTGGGGGCCGCTGTCGCCAGCGCTCGTCTTCGCGCTCGTGCTCATCGTCGCCGGCGGCTTCCTCATCCTCCGGCGACTGCACCTCGTCGGAATCGCGGTCGGATTCTGGATCGCGTTCGCTGCGGGGATCGGCGTGCTCGCGGCGAGCGGACACTCGATGACCGCGCCGTGGCACGTCGGCCCCATCGAAGGCGCCGAGTTCTGGAAGCTGCTCGTCACCTCGCCGGAGATCCTCGTCTTCCTGTTCTTCATGATCACCGACCCGAAGACGATCCCGGCAAGCGGAGCCGGACGTCGCGTCTACGCGGTGGGCGTGGGGCTGCTCGCGACGGTGCTCATCGCGCCGCAGACGACCGAGTTCGCGACGAAGGTGGCGATTCTCGCGGCACTCGCACTCGTGTGCGCCGCTCACGGTGTGATCCTGCTCGTCGGATCCGATCGCCTCACGAGGCTCGCACCACGAAGCCCGAGGCGAGCCGTCATCGCAACGATCGCGCTGGCCGGTGCGCTCGTCTACGGCGGCCTCGTCGTCGCCGCGGGGGTTCCGGCCCGGCCGGAGGCCGGATCCAGGGCTGCGCTCGAGGGCGTTCAGGCCCTCCCCACCATCGAGGTGGTGCATTCGAAGGGCATCGCGGACATCGACGAGCAAGCGGCGCAGACGATCGCCCGCGACGTCGTCGTCGACCTGCGTGCGGAGTTCGAGGCACTACGGCGTCGCGACGAGGACCTGGCCGCGACCGCCGCGAGCGGCGAGTGGCTTGCCACTCTCTGGAGCCGGATGCGCACGACCTCGGGTCCGATCACCGTCGCGAGCTACGACGTCGACGGGATGCGAGTACGTCTCCGCCCGAGCGACGGCCAGGGCCCGCCCCTCGTGATCGCCGTACTCGAGGGCACGCAGACGACGTCGACGTTCACGGGGGCCGGACAGACAACAGTCGGAAGCGCGGCACCGCGGCCGTTCACCCGTACGCTCGAACTCGCTCTGCAGGAGGGGACATACCGAATCGTGCGTTCGAAGGGCGGTGCTCCGATCGGCGTCGCGCCGGGAGGAGCACAACCGGTTCCAGGAGGGGCTCTCGGTGGCGCGACGTTCCGCGACGTCGCGCCGGAGGTCGGGCTCGACTTCCGCCAGGGAGCATTCCGGTTCGGGATGTCCACGGACACGACGGCGATGATGGGTGGCGGCCTCTGCTGGCTCGACTACGACGGCGACGGCTGGCTCGACCTGTTCGTCGTCAACTCGCACGCGGACGTCGACATCGTTCCCTCGGAGGCCAAGGGCGGCCTTCCGAGAAGCGCCCTCTATCACAACGTCGGCGGCCGGTTCGAGGACGTGTCGGCGACGCGCCGGCGCCGACCTGCCGCTTCGCGGGAACGGTTGCGTGGCGGCCGACTTCAACATGGACGGTCACACCGATCTCTACGTGACCAGCGCCGGGTACAACGTCTCGACGGACTCCTGGGACGCGCTGCTCTGGAACAACGGGGACGGGACGTTCACCGAAGGCGCCGTCCAAGCAGGCATCAACGCGAAGGGGTGGCACTCGGCAGCCGCCGTCGGGGACGTGAACGGCGACGGTCGACCGGATCTCTTCGTCTCGTCGTATACGGACCCGAACGCCATCGTCGACCCGGCATCGGGCTTCCCGTCCGACCACGCGCCCGTCCGCGATCTCCTCTATCTCAACGAGGGCACCGACGGGAACGGTCACTCGACTTTCCGCGAGGTCGCCCGAGCCGCGGGTATCGAGAGGAAGGCAGTCGGTCACGGCCTCGGCGCGGTGTTCACCGACGAGGACGGGGACGGACGCCTCGACCTGTACGTCGCGAACGACGCCGACCCGAACCAGCTCTACCGCAACACGCCGAACGACAGCGCGCTCGGCTTCGGCTTCGCAGGACGTCGCCAAGCGGCTCGAGGTCGACGACCCGAACGCTGGGATGGGCATTGCTGCCGGCGACTACGACGGCGACGGTCGACTCGACTTCTTCGTCACGAACTCTCGCCACCAGCTCCATGCCGCCTACAGGAGCCCGAGGCGCGCCGGCTCGCCGTACCTGGACGCCCGCCCCGACGTCGCTGCCGTGATCGGGACCGACGCGACCGCGTGGGGAGTGTCGTGGGCGGACCTCGATCTCGATGGCGATCTCGATCTCGTCCTGGCGAACGGCGCGATCCCCGTCGTGAACCTCGCGAAGGACGCGCGGCGCGTGCAGATCCTCGACAACGTGGCGAAGCCCGGCCGAGAGCCTCGCTTCGCACTCGTGAAGGCGTCAGGGCTCGCCCGAACGCCCGCGGTGAACGGACGGGGCCTCGCGACGGCCGACTTCGACAACGACGGCGACCTCGACGTCGCGGTCAACTCGATCGGCGGAAAGCTCATCCTGCTTCGAAACGACGCGCCGAAGCGGCACTGGCTGGAGGTTCGGCTCGGCACGTTCGCACCGGGAGCGGTCGTGACGGCGACGCTCGGCGACGGGCGGAAGCTCGTCCGCGAGGTGCAGGCCGGCTCGAGCTACCTCTCGTCGGAGGATCCGAGAGTGCACTTCGGCCTCGGGAACGTGAAGAACGTCCGGGAGCTCCGCGTCCGATTCCCCGACGGTCGCGAGGTCGTCCGCACGAACCTTGCGGTCGACCGGATCGTCGACGTCGGCTAGCGGCCCGAGCGTTCCTGCAGTCGCCGGGCGACCGAGTCGAGGGTCACGGCTAGCAGCAGGATGACGCCGGTGACGATGTAGATCGTGCCCGTCGAGTAGTTGCCGATGTTCAGACCGTTCGCAACCGTCGCGATCACGAGCGAGCCGAGGAGCGCACCGCGGACCTCGCCGCGTCCGCCGAACAGGCTGACACCACCGATGACGGCGGCCGAGATCGAGTCGAGAAGCAGCGTCCCGCCCCCGGCCTGCAAGTTCACCGACTGGAGCCGGGCGGCGAGGACCATCCCGCCGACGCCGGCCATGATCCCCGAGATCATGAAGACGAGGATGCGGATGCGAGCGACGTTGATGCCCGAGCGGCGGGCGGCTTCCGCGTTGCCTCCGACGGCATAGACGTGGCGACCGAACGTCGTGCGCTTGGCGAGGAACGTCAGCCCGACGAGGAAGACGAGCATGAGAAGAGCAGCCAGCGGCAGGCCTTGCGGCTGCGTGCAGTTCACCGTGAGCGGCGTGCCCTCCGGGCACGCCGCCGGCTTCGTCGCGTGAGTGCAGATCGCGACCGTGCCGAAGCACGCCACACCGACACCGACGAGCTTGATGGCTGGGATCCAGGGGCTGACCGACAGACCCGCGCGCCGCTGACCGACCATCCCCCCGAGCACGACAAGCGCGTACAGGCCGGTGATGACCGCGGCGATGATCCAGCTCGCCGTCGCGGAGAAGTAGTACGTCGCCGCGTAATTGATCCAGTTGGTCTCGATGATGATCACGCCGCGTAACTCGAGGACCTGCAGGATGACTCCCTGCCAGATCAGGAGACCTGCGAGCGTGACGACGAACGACGGCACGCCGACCTTCGCGACGACCGTTCCTTGCGCCGTGCCGATCACCGCGACGACGGCGAGCCCGATCAGGATCGCGAGCCATCCCGGGTAGTTGCGCCCGTCCGCGAGCTGCATCGTGGCCGCGGTCACCGCGGCGATGCCGCTCAGGTAGCCGATCGAGAGGTCGATCTCGCCGAGGAGCAGCACGAAGACGACGCCGTACGCGATCATCGTCACCCCGGCCATCTGCAGGATGACGTTCACGAAGTTCCCAGCGGTGAAGAAGTTCGTGGCGGTGAAGCTGAAGTACGCCACGATGAGGATCTCGCCGAGGACGACCGGAAGGACACCGAGGTTCCCCGACTTGACGTTGCCGACCGCTCGTTGCCAGATGCTCTTGTGTTCCTCGGCTTCCTGCGGGCCGAGGTCCGGGGCAGCGACGTCGACCGTGCTCACGCAACCACCGGATCCGCGTCCGCAATGCCCGAGACCTTGGTCGGGATCCCTGCGGTGATCGCCTGGACGACCTCCTGCTGCGTGGTCGTCGCGCGCTCGTAGACGCCGACGTTGCGGCCGAGGCGCAGGACCGTGATCCGGGTCGCGGTCTCGAAGATGTCGTGCAGGTTGTGCGAGATGAGGACGACGGCGAGCCCCTGCTCGGCCAGCCGCCTGACGAGCTCGAGTACCTGCTCGGTCTGTGCGACGCCGAGCGCGGCAGTGGGCTCGTCGAGGATGACGAGCCTCGAGTTCCACATCACCGCTCGCGCCACTGCGACCGACTGGCGCTGTCCGCCGGAGAGGGTCGCGACGGTCTGGCGGATGGACTTGATCGTGGTGACGCGAAGGCCCTTGAGCGTCTCCGCCGTACGGTGCTCCATCGCCGGCTCCTTGAGCCGGAAGAGGAAGTCACGAATCTCGCGGCCCGAGGTACATGTTCTGGACGACGTCGAGGTTGTCGCAGAGCGCGAGATCCTGGTAGACGACCTCGATCCCGAGCTTGGCCGCGTCCTTCGGGCCGTGGATCTGGACGGGCTCGCCGTCGAAGCAGATCTCGCCCGAGTCGTAGCCGTGGATGCCGGCGATGCACTTGATGAGCGTCGACTTGCCGGCGCCGTTGTCGCCCGACGAGCGCCATGACCTCGCCCGAGCGCACCTCGAAGTCGACGTCGGTCAGCGCCTGCACCGAGCCGAACGTCTTCGAGAGGTCGCGGATCTCGAGTAGTGGTGTGTCGCTCACGAGTGGCGGGCCTACGAGAAGCGGTGGAGGCGCGCCAGAGGCACGCCTCCACGCTGTTCAGACGCTTACTTGCAGTACTGCTTGTACTCCCCGGAGCACACCTCGCTCCGCTTCAGGACACTTGTCCTGGAAGAGCCGCGTGTAGTTCGCCTTGGTGATCGACGTCACCGGAATGACGTACGTCGGCTGCTTCTTCTTGCCGTTCGGCCGCGTCGTGTTCGACGGCGGCTTCTTGCCCTTGTACAGCGCGACCGCAGCCGCTGCGGCTGCGTTCGCCTCGTCGGGCACGTACTTGTAGACCGTCATCGTCTGCCAGCCCGAGATGATGTTCTGCACGCCCTGGACCGTCGCATCCTGACCCGACAGCGGGATGGGATTGAGGCCCTTCGCCTTCAGCGTGGCGACGACTGCGCCCGCGATGCCGTCGTTCGCAGCGACGACGCCCTGGATGTTGTTGCTCGTCTGGACGAGCATCTGCTCGAAGATCGTCAGGGCTTTGTCCGCGTTCCACAGCGGCACGAACTTCGCCGGGCCCTTCTTGACCTTCTTCGTCCTGAAGAGCGGGTTCAGGATGTCGTCGTTCCCGCTCTTGAACCAGAACGCGTTCGCGTCGGTCGGGCCGCCCCAGAGCTGGGCGACGACACCGTTCGGGCCGTACGTCTTCTTGGCCTTCATCCCGTTCAAGACACCCTTGGCCTGCAGGCGTCCCACCAGGTTGCCGTCGAACGTGACGTATACGGTGCCGGTGCCGCCGACGATCTGGCGGTCGTAGTCGATCGTCTTGCCGCCGACGGCCGTGAACTTCTTCTGGATCGCGATCGACGTACCGCGGTCGAGATCGATGATGATGCCGACCTTCGCGCCTGCCCCGATGCACTGCTCGGCCTGCGCGAGCTGCTTCTGCGGCTGGCCCAGCGCGTTCACGACCGTCGCCGGCACGCCTGCCTTCTTGAAGGCCTTGACGAACGACGGCTCTGTCGAACTGCTCCCACCGCACCGACGTCGTGGTGTCCGGCAGGAGGACGCATACCGAGCCGGTCTGAGCTGTCCGCGCCGTCGCGCCGCTCGCGACGACCGCAACGGTGACCGCGGCCGCGAGCGACTCCGATAAGGAACGTCGAGGTCCTGCGAGAGACTGACTTCACTATTCCCTCCTTACTGATTGCCTGCACGCGTCTGACAGTTGTCTGCGAGGGGACTCTAGTACGAATCGCGCGCCGGTCAATGCATTACGGCGTTCGGTAAGACGACCGACTCGCGCCTCCCGGTCTCCCCGGAGCGCACGATCGCGTCGCAAACCTCAGCCGCGCGGTAGCCGTCCTCGAACGTGGCTCCGTGCGGAGCGACGTCGGTGTCGTCCGCGATCGCGCGTGAGGACGTGGTGGAGCTCGTGCACGAACGTGTCGCCCCAGCCGACGATGTGTCCCGGGCGGCCACCAGTGCTCCCAGAACGGATGGTCGGCCTCGGACACGAGGACGGTCTTGAAGCCCCGCGTCCGGTCGCCGTCGGCACGGAAGACCTGGAGCTCGTTCAGACGCTCCATGTCGAACGCGAGCGAGCCCTTCGTGCCGTTGATCTCCCACTGGAAGGCGTTGCGGCGACCGAGCGCGAGCCGTGTCGCCTCGAGCGTTCCGACCGCGCCGTTCGCGAAGCGGACAGTGGCCTCGACCGCGTCGTCGACCTCGCGGTCGGGGATGAACGTGTGCAGGAAGCCGCCGACCTCGTCGATCTCGCCGACGAGGTAGCGCGCGAGATCGACGACGTGCGCCGCGAGATCGCCGAGCGCGCCCGACCCGGCCTCAGCGCTGTCGAAGCGCCACACCTGGGCGTCGGTGTCGCCCCAGTCCTGGAGGTAGCGGCCCGCGGAAGTGGCGGATCTCGCCGAGCTCGCCGGCGTCGATCAGCTCCCGCGCCAGCCGTACGGCCGGCACGAAGCGGTAGTTGAACGCGCACAGATGCTTGACCCCGGTCGCGTCGACACGGCGCCAGATCTCGTAGCTCTCGTCGGCGGTTCGTCCGAGCGGTTTCTCGCAGACGACATGCTTCCCCGCCTCGGCGGCCGCGATCGTCGGCTCGGCGTGGAGCGAGTTCGGCCCGAGGTTGTCGAAGAGCCCGATGCTCGGGTCCTCGATCAGCTCCTCCCATCTGGTCGTCCACCGTTCGAACCCGTAGCGCTTCGCAGCCTCGCTCACCGCGCCCTCGTTGCGGCCGGCGATGGCGACGAGCCGCGGCGCGAGCGGCGGCGGCCACGTCATGTACGCGATCTTCCGGAACGCGTTCGAGTGGGCCTTGCCCATGAACGCGTACCCGAGCATTCCGACGCCGATCTCGCGAATCCCGTCCGAGCCCACGCCCCCTCCTCGTCTCGTTGCGAACTGGTGCGAGATACTAGGCCGCTCTGAGACCCCGAGTTGAAGGAGGGCTGGCGTGAAGACCTCGCTTGGAATCTGGGCGCTCGGGCCGATGGTGACGCGCTTCGTTCCGGGCGGGTACCAGCCCGAGCACGCCGGTGAGTCGACCGCCGTGAAGGTGTCCCGTGCGGTCGGAGGCCTCGGCGACCTCATGGACGACTACGAGTTCCACTACCCGCAGGAGCTGGACGAGGAGAACCTCGACGAGGTGCGTGCGGCACTCGGCGACCACGGGATCTACGCCGTCGCCACCGGCACGCACCTGAACCCGCTGTTCGGAAGGGGCGGGCTCTCGTCCCCCGAGGACTCCGTCCGCGACGCCGCCCTGGCAGAAGCCCTGAGAGCCGCCGACTTCGCCGGGTCCGTGGGCGCGCAGATGATCCTCTGGCCGGGCATCGAGGGCTACAACTACCCGTTCCAGACGCCGTACGCCGACGCCTGGGCACGGTTCATCGACGGGGTCGGCGAGGTCGCTGCCCGGTGCCAGGAGCACGGGGTCACGCTCTTCCTCGAGCACAAGAACTCCGAGCCCGCGATGAAGATCCTCATGCGGAACATCGGGATGACGCTCCACGTCATCCACACGCTGCGCGCCCGCGGCATCACGAACGTGAAGGTGAACATGGACTGGCAGCACCTGCTCATGAACGGCGAGTCGCTCGCCGAGTACGCCGCGCTGCTCGCCGCCGAAGGCCTTCTCGGACACCAGCACGCGAACTCGGGCTGGGGCACGTTCGACGACGACAACATGGTCGGCGCGACGGCGTTCATGGAGACGCTCGAGCTCGCGATCGAGCTTCGCCGTGCGCGCTACGGCGAGAACGGCGAGCGGCTCGGCTTCGACCTCTACCCGTATACCGAGGACGCCGTCGAGGCCGTGCGCCGTAGCGTCCTGCAGTGGCGCTTCATCGACTCCATCGCCGCGAAGATCGACGACGCGGCGCTTCGCGAGGCGCAGTCGCGGAAGGACGCGATCCGAGCGTACGAGCTCGTCTACGCCGCGCTGGGCGCACCAGAGTGACCGCGCTGGTCGGCCTCGACGTCGGCACGACCGGCGTCAAGGCCATCGCGATCACGCCCGAGGGCGCGGTGATCGCCACCGCCGAGGAGGGCTATCCCCTTTCCACGCCGAAGCCAGGCTGGTCGGAGCAGGATCCCGAGGACTGGTGGCGAGCGAGCGAGCGGCGCGCTCGCCCGCCTCGGTGTCGACCCCGGTCGCGTCGGCCTCTCGGGACAGATGCACGGCCTCGTCTGCCTCGATGCAAGCGGTGACGTCCTCCGCCCCGCGATTCTCTGGAACGACCAGCGCACCGCAGCCGAGTGCGCCGAGATCGAGGAGCGGATCGGGCTCGACCGGCTCATCGAGCTGACGGGCAACCGTGCGCTCACCGGGTTCACCGCACCCAAGCTCCTCTGGCTCCGCCGGCACGAGCCCGAGACGTTCGAGCGGATCGAGCGGATCGTGCTTCCGAAGGACTACGTCCGCTTGCGACTGACGGGAGACTGGGCGATCGACGCTGCGGACGCGTCGGGCACGCTGTTGTTCGACGTCGCACATCGCCGCTGGAGCGACGAGGTGCTGTCCGCGCTCGACATCCCTGCGTCCTGGCTTCCTCCCGCGAGCGAGTCGACGGAGATCGCCGGAGCCGGAGACCAGCAGGCCGCGGCCCTCGGAGTGGGCGTCATCGTGCCTGGCACGGTCTCCGTCGTCCTCGGCACGTCCGGCGTCGTCCTCGCCTCGCTCCCCGCCTACGCGCACGAGACCGAGGCGCGCGTTCACGCCTTCTGTCACGCCGTTCCGGAAACGTGGGAGGCGATGGGCGTCATGCTCAACGCCGCAGGCTCGCTTCGCTGGTTCCGCGACGCCCTGGCGCCCGGCGAGTCGTTCGACGAGCTCACGGCCGAGGCTGCTCGCTGCGAAGCAGGCGCCGGCCATCTGCTCTTCCTTCCGTATCTCCAGGGAGAACGCACTCCACACGCGGACCCGGACATCCGGGGAGCGTTCGCCGGGCTCTCGCTCGAGCACGACCGAGGCGCGCTCGCCCGAAGCGTGCTCGAAGGGGTCGCCTACGGCCTTCGCGACTCGCTCGAGCTCCTTCGCGAGCTGGGTGTCGAGCCCGCGCGCGGGCGGGCGTCCGGCGGCGGCGCGCGCAGCCGGCTATGGCTCGAGATCGTCGCCTCGGTGCTCGACATCCCGCTCGAGCTGACAGCGGTCGAGGAGGGCTCTGCCTATGGCGCAGCGCTCCTCGCAGGCATCGCCGACGGCGTGTTCGACAACGCGCAGGACGCGGTCGCCTCCTGCGTCGAGGTCCGCGATACGGTCGAGCCGAACACGTCCTGGGCGCGCGCGTATGCGGAGGGTTACGCTCGGTATCGCGCGTTGTACCCGGCTATTCGAGGAGTGGAGGAGCAGCATGAGGCTTGAGGGCAAGGTGGCGTTCATCACGGGCGCGAGCCGCGGGATCGGAGCCGCGGTCGCGCGTGCGCTCGCCGACGAGGGCGTCGCCGTCGGTCTCGCGTCTCGACGGGGAGACGATCTCGGGCTCGAGAACGCCCTGGGCCTGCCGTGCGACGTTCGGGAGGTCGGACAGGTCGAGGATGCCGTCGCGCAGACGGTGGAGCGCTTCGGACGGCTCGACATCTGCGTCGCGAACGCCGGCGTCGGCTCGTATCACACGCTCGTGGACACGCCCATCGAGCACCTCGAGGAGATGATCGACGTCAACCTCAAGGGCACGATCTACGCGATCCGCGCCTCGATCCCGCATCTGATCGCGAGCGGCGAGGGCGACATCGTCACGGTGGCGTCCGAGGCGGGCCGGCGCGGCCTGCCGGGCGAGGCCGTCTACTGCGCGTCGAAGTTCGGTCAGGTCGGCCTCACGCGCGCTCTCGACCACGAGCTCAGGGAACACGGCGTCCGCTGCACGAACGTCTGCCCGGGAGGCGTGGCCACGGACTTCGCGCTCGAGGAGGGCTACGGACGGACGCCCGAAGTCCTGACGGGGATGATGACCGCGGAGGACGTCGCCGAGGTCGTGCTCTTCTGCCTCACGAGACCGCGCTGCCACCGGATCCTCGAGACCGCGCTGCGTCCGATGACCGAGCCGTCATGGGGATGAGCCTCGGGATCGTCTCGACCGCGGACATCAACCGGAAGGTGCATCCCGGGTGCACACGCGTCCGAGAAGGTCGACCTCGTCGCCGTCGCGAGTCGCGACCGGCGGCGAGCCGAGGAGTACGCGAAGACGTGGGAGATCGAGCGGGCGTACGGCTCCTACGAGGCGCTGCTCGAGGACCCCGACGTCGACGCCGTCTACATCTCGCTTCCGAACATCGCTGCACCGCGAGTGGTCGATCCGCTCGGTCGAGGCCGGCAAGCACGTCATCTGCGAGAAGCCGTTCAGCAAGCGCGCCGAGGACGTCGAGGAGGCGTTCGACGCCGCCGACCGAGCGGGTCGCCTGCTGACCGAGGCGTTCATGTACCGGCACAACCCGCAGACGGCGAAGCTCGTCGAGCTCGTCCGCGACGGCGCTATCGGGCGAGCTGCGGGTCGATCCGCTCGGCGTTCAGCTACTCCCTCTACGACGCCGACAACATCCGCCTGCGCACGGACGTCGAAGGCGGCAGCCTCATGGACGTCGGCTGCTACTGCGTGAGCGGATCGCGGCTCCTCGGAGGCGAGCCCGAGACGGTCTTCGGTCAGGCGTACATCGGGCCGAGCGGGACGGACTGGGTGTTCACCGGCGCGATGCGCTTCCCCGGAGACGTCCACGCGCTCTTCGACTGCGGAACCTGCCTCGCCGAGCGCGACGAGCTCGAGGCGATCGGCACCGAGGGATCGCTCTTCCTGGACGACCCGTGGCACTGCCTCGAGCCGGTGATCGAGCTCCGGCGCGACGACGGCGTCGAGCGAGATCGGCTCGACGCCGTCGACTCCTACCGACTCGAGCTCGAGAACCTCGCCGACGCGATCGCCGGCGAGGCTCCGCTGCTGCTCGGTCGCGAGGACGCTCTCGGCCAGGCGCGGACGATCGAGGCGCTGTTCCGCTCCGCCGAGACCGGGATGTCGACGCAGCCCTAGCCCGAGACCTCGAAGCTCCCGTTCATGGTGCTCGAGTGCGGATCGCAGACGAACGTGTACGTCCCCGAGGTGACCGTGATGTCGAAGCTGTCCGTGCCCGTCGGTCCCGACCTCCGTCGAGACGTCGACCCCGTCACCGGTGAGGTGGAAGTTGTGGATGTCGGACTTGTCGTCCGTCAGGAGCGTGTAGCTCCCCGCGGGGAGGCTCGTGACGGGCTGTCCGTCCTCGGTCGTCAGGCTGATCTCGAAGCCCGGTCCGACGGTCCCCTTCAGCACTGTTCCCGTCTCGGGGCGCCGTCTGCGGAGTCGTGGTCGTCGTCGTCTCCGTCTCGGTCGTCGTGCCGGTCGCGGACTCGTCGTCGCTCCCGCCGCAGCCCGCCACGCGCGAGCGCCAACGACCGCGAGACCGACCACGAGCGCCGTCGCGTGCATGCCATGCGATCCTCCTTCGTCGCTCAACGTGACGATACGGCCGTGTCGCCGATCGGTTCGCATCTAAAGTTTCGCCCGTGGACGTGCTCGAGATCGCGCCCGGGCCTCTGGCGCTGGACCGCGTACCACGAGGAGTGGAAGGAGGACGTCGGCTGCGTCTACGTCGAGACCGAGGACGGCGTCGTGCTCATCGATCCGCTCGTCCCGCCGACGGACACCGCGAAGTTCTGGAAGGCGCTCGACCGCGACGTCAAGCGCGCGAAGGGGCCGCGTGCACGTCCTCGTCACGGTGTTCTGGCACACGCGTAGCGCCGCCGAGATGCGCGAGCGCTACGACGCGCGCATCTGGGCGCCGTCCTCCGGCAAGGCGGCGATCGCACGGCGCACGGGCGTCGTCACCGACGCGTTCGCGCCCGGAGACCCGCTCCCCGGCGGCCTCGAGGCGCACCGGACGGCG
Source organism: uncultured Gaiellaceae bacterium (assembly GCA_963709715.1). Lineage (GTDB taxonomy): Bacteria > Actinomycetota > Thermoleophilia > Gaiellales > Gaiellaceae > GMQP-bins7. Next base: position 121,099 of record CAVPXQ010000008.1, on the reverse strand, counting down.
CGCGCGGCCGAGGTCGTGTACTGGATCCCCGAGCACTCCGCGCTCGTCCCCGGCGACGTCCTGCTCGCCGACGGGAAGGGCGGCGCGCGCATGTGCCCGCGAGTCGTGGCTGCCGGCCTCGAAGTCGCAGCGCGACCTCGCCGCATCGCTCCGACCGCTGCTCGACCTTCCGGTCCGTCGCGTGCTCGTCTCGCACGGACGGCCGGTGCTGACGGGCGGCGGTCGAGCGCTCGCCCGCGCGCTCGAGCTCGTAAGCCAGCGCTGGAAAGTCCGGATCGCTTACGCGACGGACTTTCCAGCGGAGAGCACCCCTACACTCGCCTCGGCGTGCTCTGGCTGTGGATCGTCCTCGGCGTCGTCGCGCTCCTGGCCGTCGTGCTCGTCGCGGTCGGCTACAACCGGCTCGTCCGGCTGCGCAACGAGGCCGACACGGGATGGGCGAACATCGACGTCCAGCTCGCAGCGGCGCGGTGACCTCATCCCGAACCTCGTCGAGACGGTCCGCGGCTACGCGGCGCACGAGCGCGGCGTCTTCGACGAGGTCACGAAGGCCCGCGCGGCGCTCCAGCAGGCGCCGGCACGCCCGCGGCCGCAGGCGAGGCGAACGACGTCCTGACCGCGGCCCTCGGACGCCTCTTCGCGGTCGCCGAGGCCTACCCCGAGCTCCGGGCGTCGGAGAACTTCCTCCGCCTCCAGGACGAGCTGACCGACACCGAGGACAAGATCAGCGCTGCCCGTCGCTACTACAACTCGACGGTCATGCACTTCAACACCGCGATCCAGAGCCTGCCCTGGGTGCTCGTGGCGCGGCCGCTCGGGTTCCGCGCGAAGGAGTTCTTCTCGGCCGAAGGAGACACGGCGGCGCCGCGAGGTGTCGTTCACGCCGGCGACGTGACGCTCCAGCAGCAGATCCGCCGGAACCGCCTGAAGAGCGGCATCGTCGTCGTCGGCTTCGTCGTGCTGCTGGGCGTCGTTGCCGGCCTCATCGGCGCGGTGCTCGACCTGAGGCTCGGGGTCGTCGGCGCTCCTCGGAGCGGGCCTGTACGCGATCTTCGCGATCATCTCGTCCCGCTCGCATGGTCGCGCGCATGACCGGCGCGCAGGAGATCGGCGCCGGACCAGCTCCGGCCCCTGCGGCGCCTCGTCGAGAACGTGTCGATCGCCGCCGGCCTGCCGGTCACGCCCGAGGTCCGCATCGTCGACGACCCCGTCCCCGAACGCGTTCGCGGCCGGCCTTCGCCCGCAGACGAGCTACCTCGGGGTCACGACGGGGCTGCTGCGCGTCATGCCGAAGCGCGAACTCGAGGCCGTGCTCGGCCACGAGATCTCGCACGTCCGGAACCGCGACACGTACCTCATGACCATGGCGACGATCTTCGCCGGGCGTGATCGCGCTGATCGCGGACATCGGCTTCCGCATGCTCGCTCTACGGCGGAGGCCGCTCGCGACGTGGAGGGGCTCTCGTGATCGTCTCGCCGTCGTCGGCCTCCTGCTCGCGCCGTACGCCGCGCTGCTCCTGAAGCTGAGCCTGTCGCGGCGCCGTGAGTTCCTCGCCGACGCGGGATCCGCCGAGATCCTCAACGACCCCGAGGCCATGGCGCTCGCGCTCCGCCGGCTCCAGCTGGACACGACGACGGTCGCCTACGCGGACGCATCGGTCGCCCACCTGTGGGTCGAGAGCCCGACGAGCCGGGTCGAGTCCGAGCGACGCGGTGTCCTGGCGCTCTCGAGCCTGTTCGACACGCATCCGCCGCTCGAGCAGCGCATCGCGGCGCTGGAGGAGTCGGGCGGATTCCGGCTCCCCGAGCAGCTTCCGCCGGATACGAGCCCTTCGCGGTCGAGCTCGGGCTCGCGTAGATCCGACAACTCCGACATCGCCGCACGTTCAGCAATCCGGAGTTCGGGTCGATAATGGAGAGAGTCGTGAAAGGCCTGCGTATCGGTCGGCGCCGTGGGCGCGACAGCGAGGTTGCCCTCTCGCCGCTCGAGCTCGCCCTTCGTCCGGCGCTCGTCGACGGCCGCTGGCAGATTCCCGATCGCTTCAACTTCACGCGCGACGTCGTCGAGGCGCTGGCCCGCGACCCGAAGCGGCGTGCACTGACCTCGCTCGGCAAGGAAGGCGTCATCGAGCACCGGAGCTTCCACGAGATCGCCGACGGCGCGGCCGTCTGGGCGACCACGCTTGCGCGAGCAGAGCGTCACTCCGGGCGATCGCGTGGTCGTCGTCGCGCGGCACGACCGTGGACTGGCTCGAGATCGTCCTCGGCGTGGCTGAAGACCGGGCGCCGTGGTCGTGCCGTGCATGCCGACGTCTCCGCCGTCGCAGCTCGAGCGTGCTCGTCTCGTCACCGACGCGGCGCTCGTCGTCGCGGAGCACTCGCTCGAGCCGACGATCGAGCGGATGGGATTCACGCCCGACGTCCACTTCTACGAGCGCGCGACGAAGCGGAGCTCGAAGGACGATTCCCGAGGCGGCCGACGCACGACACGAGCCTCGCGCGACCTCGCCTTCATCGTCCTCCACCCCGGGCGTCGGCGGGACGCGGAAGGACGTCGCGCACACGCACGGCTCGGTGTTCGCGACACGCGTCCAGGCCGAGCACTGGCTCGACGTCGGCCGAGGAGACGCCGTCTGGTGCACCGCAGATGCTGCCTCGCCGCTCACGATGTGGAACACCGTTGCCGGGCCGTGGTCGCGCGGCGCCGAGATCGTGCTGCACGAGGGCGGCTTCGACATCGACGAGCGGCTCGATCTGCTCTTCAGACTCGGCCCGAGCATCCTCTGCCAGTCGCCCGCCGAGTACCGCGCGCTCGCGGACCATCCGAAGCTCGAGCGCTTTCGCTCGCCCCGGCTGCGCCGGCTCGTCTCGACCGGCGACCACCTGGATCCAGATGTCGTCTCGCAGTTCGAGGAGCGCTGGGGGCTGACCGATCTACGACGGATACGGCCAGGCGGAGACGAACATCGTCATCGCGAACCTCGCGGACGACGAAGCGCAACCGGGATCGGTCGGCCGGGCGCTCCCCGGTCACCACGTCGCGATCATCGACGACCAGGGAAACGAGCTTCCGGCAGGGATCGAGGGCGATCTCGCGATTCGCGGACGCCCGCCTACGCTTTTCGCCGGCTACTGGGAGCTTCCCGAGGAGACGAAGTCCGCGTTCCTCGGCGACTGGTACCTGACGGGAGACGTCGCGCACATGAACGACGAGGGCTTCGTCACATTCGTCGGGCGAGCGGAGGACGTCATCACCTCGGGTGGTCGGACGTTCGGTCCCGTCGAGGTCGAACGAGTGCTGGCGGGGCACGATGCGATCACGGCGGCCGCGGTCGTCGGCATCCGCGACCTCCAGCGTGGCGGGCACTTCATCCGAGCGTTCGTCGTGCCGAGAACGGACGGCGACGGCTCGGAACAGCTCGAGGCGGAGCTCCGTCAGTACGTCGCGCAGACGCTTCCCGATCCGCAGGTTCCGCGGGAGATCGTCTTCGTCGACGAGCTGCCGACGGCGGGCCTGAAGGTCAGCCGCCACGAGTTGCGCGAGCGGCCGCTCGGCGGTCGTCCGTTGTGGGAGATGCCACCGACGTCCGAGCCGGACATGGACGCCACGGCGCCCCTCCCTCCGCCTATCGACTCCGAGTTCACGCCACGCGTCGACCGCGGCGCCGACACGCCACCCCCGGTCGCGCTCGTGCGGCCACCCGAGACGGCACCGGAGCCCGAGCCGGCTATGCCCGCTCCTGCACCAGCGCCCGCCCCCAAGGCCGTCGAGGCGCCGGTCGTACCGGTCGAGCCCCCGCTCACTCCAGCGCCCGAGCCGGTGGTCGAGGTCGTTCGCGACCCGGAACCCGTCGTCGAGGTCGTTCGCGAGCCCGAGCCAGCGCCGGCACCGGTCGCCGAAGCCCTTCCCGAGCCCGAGCCCGAGCCCGAGCCCGCGCCCGCGCCCGAGCCGGTCGTGCAGGTCGCGCCTGAGCCCGAGCCCGAGCCCGAACCCGAGCGAGCGCCGGCACCGGTCGCCGAAGCCCTTCCCGAGCCCGAGCCCCAGCCAGCGCCCGAGCCGGTCGTGCAGGTCGCGGCAGAGCCGGAACCCGAACCCGAGCGAGCGCCGGCACCGGTCGCCGAAGCCCTTCCCGAGCCGGAGCCCGAGCCAGCGCCGGCACCGGTCGCCGAAGCCCTTCCCGAACCCGAGCCTGTGCCCGAGCCGGTCGTGCAGGTCGAGCCAGAGCCCGAGCCCGAACCCGAGCCAGCTGTCGCGAAGGCCGTTCCGGAGCTGGAGCCCGAGCCAGAACCTGCGCCCGAGCCGGTCGCGCAGTTCGCGCCAGAGCCCGAACCCGAACCCGAACCGGAGCCCGTTGCCGAGGTGCTGCCCGAACCCGAGCCGGTCGCCGAGGTCATGCCGGAGCCGGAGCCGGAGCCGGAGCCGGAGCGTGTCGTGCTGCCCGAGCCGGAACCGGAGCCCGAGCCAGAACCTGCGCCCGAGCCGGTCGCGCAGGTCGCGCCAGAGCCCGAACCCGAACCGGAGCCCGTTGCCGAGGTGCTGCCCGAACCCGAGCCGGTCGCCGAGGTCATGCCGGAGCCGGAGCCGGAGCCGGAGCCGGAGCTGGAGCGAGCCGGAGCGTGTCGTGCTGCCCGAGCCGGAACCGGTGGCAGCAGTCGTTCCCGAGCACGAGCCGGAGCTCACGCCAGTTTCCGCGCACGAGCTCGAGGTCGTCGACGAGCCCGCACCGCTGCCGAGCTACGTCATCGAAGCACCCAACGGGCCCCCACCCGTCGTCATCCCGGAGAGCGAGCCGGAGCCCGAGCTCGGCCCGTTGCCCGACTTCGTCGTCGAGCCAGGCGTCGGCATGGACGCACCGCCGGCACCGACACCGTCCGCTCTCGAGCCCGAGGAGGAGGAAGACCTCGGCCCCCTGCCCGACTTCGTCATCGACCCCGATCACGCGCCGGCGCCGCAACAGGCAGCGGCCCCGCCTCCGAAGCCGGACCCCGCGACGCCCCCGCCTGCGGAGGCCGTGAAGGTCCCCGCGAGCGAGGCTACGCAGCCGACGTTGTCGGACGCAGCGGGCCTCTACTTCCCGCCCACGTCGGCCGTGTCGATCCCACGCGGCGAGCGAGACGACGAAACCTCCCGTGAGAAGCGTGCTCCGCGACCCAGACCGGCGGCGGAACTGGGTAAGGGGAAGCGCTCGACGACGCCCGCCGAGCCCGGAGACGATAGCGGCGAGGTGAGCTGGATGGAGGGCCTCTCGAACCGGCTGAGCGCATACAGCTTCTCGGACGAGGACGCCGAGAGCTCACCTCGAGAGAACGAGCACGACGCGCCCGAGAACGACCGGCCGAGCTGAACCCCGCGGCCCCGCGATAGCCTGATCGCCATGACGGACCAGGCCGCCGTGAGCCTGCTGCGCTGGTTGCGCCGACAGCTCCGGCAGCCGACGCCTCAACGCGAGCATCTGGAGGCAGCTGTCCGAAACGACGACCCGGGCGAGGTGCGCCGACTCGTCGCTCTCGCCCCGTTCACCGATGCGCAACGCCGTCACGTCAACGGGCTCATCGCGCGGTGGGAGGAGGGTCGTGTCCGCGGCTGACAACGAGGCCGTCGTGAGGCGCATCTTCGACGCGTTCGCGCGAAGGGAAGGTCTCGCCCTGCGGGGGCTCTTCGCCGAAGACGCCGTCTGGTCGGTTCCCGGGCGTGGCGTCATGGCGGGCGTCTACCGAGGGCGGGAGGCCATCTTCCGCTTCCTCGCAAAGCTGCCGAAGGAGACGGACGGGACGTACGGCTCGGAGTTGATCGACGTCCTGGCAAGCACAACCCGGGCTGCCGCGCTGTATCGCGCGCGCGGCACGCGTCACGGAAAGACGCTCGAGCTCGACCAGGTGCTGCTCTTCCGGCTGGAGGACGGACTGATCCGGCACGTCCTCGCCCTCCCGAGCGATCCGGACGCGTTCGAGGCCTTCTGGGCCTAGATGGTTGATGCCCCGATCTCACGCTCCGGAGCTGGCGGTCTCGTGACATCAACCATCTAGCCTCGCTCCCAGGCGAGCCCCGCGCCGAGCACGACCTCGTCCCGCGGGGCGACGAGCTGCATGTTCCCGATTGCGAGAGCGGCCCAGCCCATCAAATTCACCCAGCGCAGGAACGACGTCAGCGGAAGCCGGACCTCGAGCTCGTCGGCATCCTCGTCCGGAAGCTCGACCGCGATACACGGGCTCACGAAGAGATCGACGTCGGTCTCGTACCGGCGCCATTCCTCGACCGCCCGATAGGCGGCCTCGACCTGGTCGGGCGTCACGCGCTGCGCCGCGCCGAGCTTCTTCTGCATCGCCTCGCCGTACTCGTCGGACCTGCTCGGATACGTCGCGGCGTGCGACTGCAGCGCCTCGTGCTGGAACTGCGGCCACGTGTTCGCGCTCGCATCCGGAATGCGCGCCTCGACCACGCGTGCGCCGAGCCGCTCGAGGTCGGCAACCCAGGCCTCGGCCGCATCGCTTCGCTCCGTCTCGCGACCGTCGCCGATGCCCGGCGGCTGCCGGAGCAGCCCGACCCTGAGACCGGCGAGCGCGGGCTGCGGCAGCGGACGCCCGGCGAGCACGGACCACATGAGCCCGACGTCCTCGACACTTCGCGCCATCGGCCCGACGGTGTCCAGCGTCGGGACGAGCGGAAACGCGCCAGCAGTCGGGATGAGGCCCCACTCCGACTTCAGTCCGACGACGTCACAAGCCGCGGCGGGAACGCGGATGGAGCCGCCGGTGTCCGACCCCAGCGCCAACTCGCAGAGACCAGCGGCGAGCGCAGCGCCCGAGCCGCTCGAGGAGCCACCGGTCGTCTTGCCCGGACGCACCGGGTTGTGGCACGTCCCGTACCAGTCGCTCTGCCCCAGCACGCTCCAGGCGAACTCGGGGAGATGGGCCTTGCCGACCATCACCGCTCCCGCCGCGACGAGTCGCTGGACGGCGACAGCGTCTCGCTCGGGAACGTGATCTCGGTAAACAGCCGAGCCGTACGTCGTGCGCACGCCGGCGGTGTCGAAGAGATCCTTGACGGCGAGTGTCCGGCCGGCGAGCGGACCGTGGGCGGCCGGGCGAGGCTCGACACGTGTGATGAAGGCGTTGAACGGGTCGGTGCTCGACTCCCAGTCCTCGTCGCGTGTCACTGTCTCGCTCCCGCCTCGCGCACGATCACGGCCCACCATCGTCGGCTTTCCTGTCACACGGCTCGGCGGGCGACCGTTGGCCGCAGACCACGGTCGCCCGTCCGTACCGCCACGCCGGCACACGGCCGACGAGTCCTCACCGCATGTACGGCTCCGTCCGGGGCCCGATCAGCGTGCGGATCGCGTAGAGAGACGTCCTGGCCGTGACGTACAGCGTCCGCCAGTCCTCTCCGCCCCACGTCAGGTTGGCCGCGTTCTCCGGGACGCGGACCGTCCCGAGGTGCTCGCCCGCTGGCGAGATGACCCAGATCCCGCCGGGACCGGTCACCCACACGTTCCCTCGCTCGTCGCACTTCATCCCGTCGACGACGCCCTCGCCGGGTGTCGCAGCACCGATTCCGGCGATGAACGTCCTGCCGTTCGAGAGCGTTCCGCCCGGCGCGACGTCGTAGACCCTGACGCACGCTCGCGGCGTGTCGTCCACGTAGAGACGCGTCTCGTCGGGATCGAAGCAGAGCCCGTTCGGCATCTCGAAGTCGTCCCTCCCCACGACGAGCTCGACCGGGCCGCCCCCGGCCGGGACGCGATACACACCCTGGAACCCGAGCCGCTGCTTCCGCGGATGACCGTGGGCGGAACGGCGGCCGTAGGACGGGTCGGTGAAGTAGACAGCGCCACTCGAGTGGACGCACACGTCGTTCGGGCTGTTGAGCTCCTCGCCCTCGAACTCGCGCGCAACGATCTCTCGCGACCCGTCCGCGTCTTCACGAACCAGCGAGCTCGTCACGTGCTCGCAGACGAGCAGGCTCAGGTCGGCGTCGTACGTCATGCCGTTGGTCTTGTACGAGAACCTCCTGACCTCGACGATCGTGCCGTCGGGTGTGCACTTGCGGCGCACGTCGTCGTGAAGGTCCGAGAAGAGCAGGTGGCCCTCCCGCGAATGCCAGATCGGGCCTTCGGTGAACCCGAACCCGGTGGCAACGCGCTCGACCGTCGCGCCTTCGTCGACCAGCTCGTAGATCGCATCCGACTTCGCGTCGATACCGAGGCCGGTCTCGATGCTCGCCACCCGTCGACTCTAATACGCAGGGAGGCACGCCGGCGCTACGGCTCGACGGCCGCGACGGGATCGCCCACCGCGACGCGCCCCGGCTCGACGACCTCGCACCAGACGCCAAAGGGCAGTGGCTCGGTCGTCTCGACGTCCCCGCGATACGCCGCGATGGCATCCAGCGTCCCGAGATCACGAAGCCCCGTCTCCGGGTCGAGCATCGTCACGCGGCAGCGGCCGACGTTGCCGCGAGGTACGAGAACGGCCTCGCCGACCGCCACGGGGCGGCCGAGCCACGCTTCCTCCGCATGCGCAGCGATGCCGGCTACTCCGAGAGTCATCCGGAAGCGCCTTCCGTCGACAGGCTCGTCGACCCCCGCCGCTCGCGCGAGCTCATCGAGTGCTGCCGTCGAGACGAGCGATGCGGCCGCCGCCGACCCCCGGTCGAGGCCCGCGCCGGGCTCGTCTGCGTGGACGAGCGTCAACGGCAAGCCGGCGAGCTCGGACAGTGCCTCTGCCCACGGTCCCAGCACGACTCGCCCCTGCACGGGGCGCCCGTAGAACACCGTCTCGACCGGCTCGCCGAACTCGAGCTCCGCCTCGACCGCGGATCCGTCCGGGAGCAGAACGCGTAGGCACTCTCCCTCGGCCTCGGCGCTGGCGCGGAGAAGCCCGCCCGCGCGCTTTGCGTTCGTGAGCTGGCCCTCCGCATCGACGAGGTAGAACGCTCGGTCTCCGTCGATGCCCGTCTGGCCGAGGAACGCCTTATCGCGGAGCGACAGCCGGAGGCCCTTGACCGGCGCAGCCGCGATCCAGGCGACGCACCCACCGTGCACGCCTACTCGACCTCGACGTGGATGCGCTTCTTCGCGTCCTTCAGGAACCCGCCCTCGCGGAGCGCGCGCACCGCGAGGATCTCCGCGAGGATCGAAAGCGCCGTCTCCTCCTGCGTGTCGGCGCCGATGTCCAGGCCGCACGGGCCCATGATCCGATCGAGCGCCGCTTCCGAGACACCGGCTTCGAGCAGCCGCTCGCGGCGGCGCTCCTGATTGCGGCGCGAGCCGAGGGCCCCGATGTAGAACGCCTCGGTCTCGAGGGCACCGACGAGGGCCGGCTCGTCGAACTTGTCGTCGTGCGTGAGGACGACGATCGCCGTTTGGTGATCGGGCTGCACCTGCGCGAGCGCCTCCTGCGGCCACTCGACGATGAGCTCGTCCGCCGAGGGGATCCGCTCGGGCGTCGCGAACTTCGCGCGCGCGTCGGCGACGATCGCATGCCAGCCGAGGAGCTTCGCGCCGCGGCACATCGCCTCGGCCGTGTCCACCGCGCCGTAGACGAACAACCTGGGCGGAGGGCCGTACCACTCGGCGAACACCTTCGAGCCGCCCTCGAGCTCGAGTAGGCGATTGCGGCCACGCCGGATGAGCTCGTCGAACTGCGCGACGGCCCCGTCGAGCCCCTCGCCGATTTGCTCGCCCGACTCGAGGACGAGCACCTTCGTTCCGGCCTCGTCGCCTTCGATCGCAGTGAAGAGGATCCCGCGCTCGTCGGACTCGCGGAGCTCGGCGAGCCGGTGGATCAGGCTCACGCGAGGCACCTGCTGGGAGAACCTCCCGGGACCCTCCGACCCCTTCCCCTCGTCACTCTCGCGGACAGGGTCGCTCGGTTTCACTCAACGACCTCGACGAAGACGTCGATCTCGCCACCACACGGGAGGCCGACGCTCCACGCGAGATCGTCGTCGATCCCGTACGTGAGCAGCTTCGGCTCGCCGGTCGCGAGCACCTCCTGCGCGTTTTCGAAGACGTCGCTCTCGACGCACCCGCCGGAGACGGAGCCACACATCTTCCCCGACTCGGAGATCGCAAGGCTGGCGCCGATCGGTCGCGGCGCGGAACGTCGCGTGGCGACGACGGTTGCGACGACGACTTTTTCGCCGTCCTCCTTCCAGCGATCGATGTCGGGCAGGATCTCTTTCACGCTGCGTGCCTCCTTTCGATGCCGGCGAGTACTGCGCCGAGCTCATCGAGACTCTGGAGATTATGGCCGGGCAGGAAACGATCGACGAACGGAAGCGCGGCGCGCATCCCACCCGCGAGCGGCTGGTACTCGGGATTCCCCTTCAGCGGGTTGACCCAGACGACCGCATACGCTGCACGGGCGAGCTTCGCCATCTCGCGGCCGACAAGGTCTGGGTCGTCGCGCTCCCACCCGTCCGAGACGATGACGACGACCGCGCCGCGCGAGAGCGCGCGGCGTCCGTAGATCGAGTTGAAGTCGGCAAGGGAGTGGCCGATGCGCGTCCCACTGCCCCAGTCGACGGCGATCTGCGTCGCGCGCACGAGGGCCGCCTCGGGGTCGCGTGTTGCGAGGTCGGGCGTCAGGCGGGTGAGACGCGTGCCGAAGGCGAATGCCTCGACGCCGTGCCCAGTGCCGACGATCGCGTGCAGGTAGAAGAGGAGGGCCCGCGCGTACGGGTCCATCGAGCCCGAGACGTCGCAGAGAACCACGAGCTTGCGCGGAACGGTCTTGCGCGCCTTCCACGGTTGCTCGATCGGCTCCCCGCCCGTGCGCAGCGACTTTCGACACAGGCGCCGTAGGTCAAGACGGTCGCCGCGCGTGTCCGGCGTGCGCCGCCGTGACGTGCGTCGTGGACGAGTGCGCGCGATCGCGGCCATCAGGCGTCGCACGCGCTCGAACTCATCGGGCGTCATCTCTGCGAAGTCCTTCTCGCGCAGGAGCTCTTGACGCGACGCACCGAGCTCGTGCGGGGTCGACGACTCGTCCGCCTCGTCGCCGTCCGTGCCAGACTCGAGCGTGTCGCGAGCCACGCGATCGGCGATGGGCTGGGCCTGCCGCTGGCGTACGAGCGGCGCCACCGGCCCTCGCAGGAACCAGGCGTCGAAGGCGCGGTCGAACAGCTCGAGCTCGTCGTGGCGCGAGACGAGCGTCTGTCGGAGCGTGAAGTAGACGTCGTCCCGGCGCGTGAGATCGACGGCGCCGAGACCGCGTACCGCGTCCTCGACCCGTCCTGGGCCGACCTCGATACCGACCTCGCGCAACACCCGCCCGAAGGTCACGACGTGCCTGACGATCGCCGTGCCCTGCATATCGCTCCGCCTAGCGGCTCGCCGTCGCGCGTGCCTCTTCGAGGAGGCCGACGAGCGTCTCGTCGCGCACGGTTTCGATGTCCTCGCGGTATTTCAGCACCGACCCGAGTGTCTGCTCGACGACCTCGGCGTCGATCTCCTCGCGCCCGAGCGCCGCCAACGCCTGTGCCCAGTCGATCGTCTCCGCAACGCCAGGCGGCTTCGCGAGATCGAGCGCCCGCAGACCGCGGACGAACGCCGCCGCCTGCTTCGCGAGGCGCTCCGGGATTCCGGGAACGCGCAGCATCACGATCTCGACCTCGCGCTCGATCGAAGGATGCCCGATCCAGTGGAACAGCGCACGGCGCTTCAGAGCGTCGTGGAGTTCCCGCGTACGGTTCGACGTCAGGATGACGGCCGGCTTGCGTCGAGCCCGGACCGTGCCCAACTCCGGGATCGTTATCTGGAAATCCGACAGGATCTCGAGCAAGAACGCCTCGAACTCCTCGTCGGCGCGGTCGATCTCGTCGATGAGAAGCACGACCGGCTCGTCCGAGTCGATCGCCTCGAGGAGCGGACGGCGGATGAGGAACTCGGGCCCGAAGAGCTCTTCCTCGGAGACGGTTCCCTCCTGCGCCGCCCGGATGTGCAGGAGCTGGCGCGGGTAGTTCCACTCGTAGACGGCGTGCGTGACATCGAGGCCCTCGTAGCACTGGAGCCGAATGAGGCGAGCGGCGAGCGCAGTCGCGAGCGCCTTCGCCGCCTCCGTCTTCCCCACTCCGGCCTCGCCCTCGAGCAACACCGGCTTCTCGAGCACGAGCCCGAGGAAGAGCGCGGTCGCAAGGCCGCGATCTGGGAGGTAGTCGGCGCTGCGCAGCGCCGCGTCGAGCTCGTCGATCGTCCCGAACGCCACCACCGCAGCGTAGTCGACGCGTTCCGGCCGATTCGTGTCCGCGCCCGTCGGGCACTCGCAGCAAGCGGCGGACAGGCACGCACGCGACACACGCTGGCCCGGCTCGCGGCTGGCGTATCGTCAGGCTGATGACGTGTAGACGCGCGACGTGTCGGTGGCCACCGCGAGCTTTGACAGCCTGCTACTCGTCGTCCGCGAGCGCGAGCAACGCCCCTACCGTCGTCCAGTTCCGCGACGTCGCGGTGACGCCGAGTGCCTTCCCCGACAGGAGCCGCGCCAGCTTCGAGCGCCCCATCCCGTCCGGGTGCCACGAGTAGAGCTCTCGGCCGTCGTGGACGATCCGCTCGCCCCCGGCCGCAGCGGCTTCGAGCTGCCGAACGGCCTCGCGATCGGGCTCGCCGTCGAGGAACGTGACCTGGTAGCGCTTCGGGTCCGTCGCAGCAGACGCGAGGAGATTCCGCGCGACGACGTGAGCGAGCTCGTCGCGCGTGCGCACGACGATCCCGACGTCGAGACGGAAACGCTCCCCCACGATCCGCGCAACCCGAGCGGCGACCTCGGCCGGATCCTCGTCGGTGGTCAAGACGACATTGCCGCTCTGCACGTACGTCCCCACCTTCCCGTACCCGGCTTCCTCGAGCGCGGCGCGGAGCTCGGGCATCGAGACGCGGTTGCGTGTCACGAGATTCACACCTCGCAGGAGGACGATCAGCGCCGGCACGAGGCGAAGCGTAGGCCCGCTAGGGTGACGTTGTGCCCGAGCTGAACGCCGTCGGGATCGTCTCGGCCGACACTGCGAGATCGATCGCGTTCTACCGGCTCCTCGGCGTCGACCTCCCAGAGAATGGCGAGGGGCACATCGAGGCCACGCTTCCGAACGGCGTGCGCTTCATGCTCGACTCCGAAGAGGTCGTGAGGAGCTTCCGCCCGGACTGGGAGCGCGAACCCGGCAACCAGCTCGCGCTCGCCTTCGAATGTGCGAGCCCGGCCGAGCTGGACGAGCTCTACGAGCAGGTGAAGGCCGCCGGGTTCGACGCCGAGAAGGAGCCCTGGGACGCGTTCTGGGGGCAGCGCTACGCACAGCTGCGCGATCCCGACGGCGTGCCCGTCGACCTGTTCGCCTGGATCGCGGGCTAGATGTAGCCGACCCGCGTCGCGTGCGCGGCGGCCGCAGCACGCGATGACTGCGTGAGCTTCCGCAGGATGTTCGCAACGTGCCGGTGGACGGTGTGCTCGCTGAGCACGAGCGACGACGCGATCTCGCGGTTCGACAGGCCTGCGGCTACCAGCCGCAGCACCTCGGCTTCCCGCCGCGTGAGAGGAGAGTCACCGTTCGATTGGGCGGGCGCCGCATCATCGAGGAAGCCCGCGAGCGCTCGGTGCATCTCGCGCTGGTCGTCGACGTGCGGCAGGTGCGAGTCGCCGGTCATCGCGACGAAGCGCGCGTTCGGAAGGAGCGAGGCAAGCTCGCGACCGCGGGCGATGGGGACGGTGCGATCACCTCGCCGATGCAGCACGAGGGCAGGCATGGTGACGCCGGCGAGGTACTGCCGCGCATCCGAGAAGAGTTCGAGCTCGAGGAAGTCGGCAGCGGTGTCCGCCTCCGCCGCGCGTCGCTTGTGACGGCTGAGCGCCGCGATCTCGTCGCCGCTCGCGTGCGGAAGAATGAGGCCCGCGAGCATCTGTGCGGCGAGCGGCCAGTTGACGCGGACGAAGTCGACGATGGAGCGCCGCGTCACCTCGGGCAGGTCGTCACGTGAGACGAAGCTGCCGAAGAACACGGCGCGCTCCACGAGCTCCGGCGCGAGACTCGCAAGCCTCGCGGTGACGATCGCCGAGCACGAGCAGGCGAACATCGTCACGGGCCCCCCGACGCTCGTGTCGATCACGCTCTCGAGCACGCGCGTGTCCAGCTCGACCGAGGCAGGGCCGGGCAGCTCGCGGTCGGAGAGGCCCGCGCCGAGCCGGTCGTAGCGCACGACGAGGTGCGTCCGTGCGAGTTCCTCGTAGAAGGCACGTGCGAGCGGGTCGTCCCACTCCTCCTCGAGATGCGAGACCCACTTGGCGCCGAAGACGAGCGGCGGGCCATCGCCGACGGTCGCATACGCGATCCGACGGCCATCGAGCTCGCAGAAGCGGATGTCCTGCTCCATGGCCCGCCCAGTGTGATGGCCCGGTCGGGCCATGTCAACAAGATGGCCCGTCGCGGCGAAGCGACGGGCCGTTCACGGTGGCTACCGTCGTGGCATGCAGTCGCGCTATCTCGACGGGCTCACCATCAGGCCGCTCCGCAACGGGGACACTGCAACCGTCTCGGCCCTCTTCGAGCGTCTCGGCGAGCGCTCGCGCGAGCGTCGTTTCTGCGGTGCCAAGCCGCAGCTCTCCCACGTCGAGCTCGTCCACCTCGCGCGCGTCGACCGCGACCACCACGTTCTCGTGGGCTACGTCGACGGCGACGCAGAGCCCGCCGGAATCGCGCGACTCGTTCGCGACGGCGACTCGGCCGAGATCGCGTTCGCAGTCGCCGACCGCTACCAGAGCCGTGGCCTGGGATCGACGCTTGCGAGCGCCCTCGCCGCCGACGCACGCGCAGCGGGAATCACCCGGCTCGTCGCGACTGTGTGCGGCGACAACCCGGGCATCGTCGCCCTCCTGAGGCGGCTGGGCTCGCTCGACGTGAGCTGGCGCGGCCGCGAGCGCGACCTCGTCATCGGTCTCGAGACGTAACGCGTACGATCCCGCGCGGTGGCCGCCGTGCTCGTCGAGATCGCTCAGGACGAGCTCGTCGCGCTGATGCGCCGCGATGAGAGCTTCGTCCTGGTGGACGCGCTCGCGCCGCTCTCCTTCGCCGCGGCTCATCTTCCCGGCGCCGTCAACGTTCCCCCGAGCCGCGTGGACGACCTGGCGCCCCGGAGGATCCCGAACCGGGCGACCCTCGTCGTCGTGTACTGCGCGAATCCGGGCTGCGAGAGCTCGGTCGACGTTGCACGGCGGCTGCTCGAGCTCGGATACGAAGACGTTCGGCACTACGCCGGAGGGAAGGACGACTGGGCACGTGCAGGGTTCCCGCTCGAGGGAGGACGAGCCCGTGCATCTCGGCCGGTAGTCTGAGCGTGTGAAGCTCACCGTCGGAACCCTCGTCGCGTACCCGCCGCACGGCATCGGGCGGATCACGGCGCGTGAGAAGAGAGTCGTACTCGGATCCGAAGAGGACGTCGTGATCATCGAGCTCGGCAACGACCTCTCCGTCACGCTTCCTGTGTCACGGGCGACGGAGCTCCTTCGGCCGCCGGCGACGGAGGCTGACTTGAAGAAGGTTCAGCAGACCCTTCGCCAGGAAGGCGTGATCAGCGACGAGATCTGGTCCAAGCGCCTCGCTCAGGCACAGGAGAAGCTCCGCAGCGGCGACCCCCTCGAGCTCGCCGAGATCGTGCGTGACGGTGTGAAGCGCGAGCAGGGACGGACCACGAACGGCACGCCGATCAAGCTCTCGACGAGCGAGCGAGCGCTGCACCTCAAGGCCCGGGAGCTCCTGTCCGGCGAGATCGGCGTCGCGCGTGGCGTCGACCAGGCCGAGGCAGACGCCTGGATCGACGAGCAGCTCGCCGCGGCGAAGTAGCGACTCGAGAATCGGAGCCTCGGACGCCCGCTTCCGACCAGCAGTCGGCTCGTCGGCGTCGCAGGACACTCCGTTCGAGGCTCTAGGCTTAGAGTCGAGCCATGGACATTGATCGGGTCTCGGAGGTCGCCGTCACCGGTGGCACGAGCAGCGTCGGTGCGGCCGTCGCGATGGACTGACGTGCGCTACGTACGCGTTCGCGGACCCAAGGGGGTCGAGAGCGGTCGTGTCGACGGTGACCGCATCGTCACCGACGGCGGCACCAAGATCGAGCCGCTCGATCCCGACACGCTTCAGCTGCCGGAGCCGTACGCGCTCATGGCGCCCTTCGACGCGCCGGAGATCTGGTGTGCCGGCGTGACGTACGAGCGCACACGCGACGCTCGCGTCGAGGAGAGCGTCGCCAAGGACGTCTACACGCTCGTCTACGACGCACCGCGACCCCAGCTCTTCATGAAGGACGCCATGATGCGCCGGACGGTCGGGCCAGGCGCACCGATCGGGATCCGCGACGACTCCACCTGGAACGTCCCCGAGCCCGAGATCGGCGTCGTCCTGGGAAAGTACGGCCGGATTGCGGGCTACACGATCGGCAACGACGTCTCGTCGCGCGATATCGCCCGGGCGAACCCCCTCTACCTACCCCAGGCGAAGATCTACGCAGGTGCATGCTCGTTCGGCCCGTCGGTCTACGTCCCCGACGACCACGAGCTTTCGTTCCACCTCACGCTCCGCGTCACCGATCAGTGGGGCCAGATCGTGTTCGAGGGCGACACGTACACCGCGCGGATGAAGCGCTCGTTCGAGGAGCTCGTCCGGTGGTTGCTCATAGACAACCCCGTGCCTCAGGGGAGCATCCTCCTCACGGGCACCGGCCTCGTTACGCCGGACAGCTTCAGCCTCGTCCCCGGACACTTCGTCGAGATCAACGTCGCGGAGATCGGGACCCTCGTCAATCCCGTGGTACGCGCCTCGGAGCTCATCGAAAGGGAGCCGGCGGAGTGACCGAGCTCGTGACCGGCCGCCGACGGTGAGACGTACGCCGCGACCGTGACGGCACACCAGGACGCACCGCTTGCCTGAAGGCGGCCGCACGCTCGTCACCGGCGCGCTCGGCTGCCTCGGCGCCTGGACGCTCAAGGCACTGCTCGATCTCGGCGAAGAGCCCGTCGGCTTCGATGTGGGCGAGGACGACCCACGGCTGCGGCTGGTGCTCTCCGACGAGGAGCGTGCGCGGATCACGCTCGTCGCCGGGGACGTCACGGACGCCGAGGCGATCGGCAGCGCACTCGACGAGCACGCGATCACGAACGTCGTCCACCTCGCGGCACTGCAGGTCCCGTTCTGCCGCGCCGACCCCGAGCGCGGCGCCCGTGTGAACGTCCACGGGACCGTCGTCGTCTTCGAGGCGGTCAAGAAGCGCCTCAACCGGATCCGCGGGCTCGCGTACGCGAGCTCTGTCGCGGTCTACAACGCAAGCGATCGCTCGCCCGCGCCCGAGTCGGGTGGAACGGCTCCGTCGACGCTGTACGGCGTGTTCAAGCTCGCGAACGAGGGGACGGCGCGCGTGTACTGGCACGACGACGACGTCGCGTCGATCGGCATCCGGCCGTACGTCGTCTACGGCCCGGGCCGCGACCAGGGCCTCACGTCCGGCCCGTCGCTGGCGATGGCTGCAGCCGCACGTGGCGAGGGCTCCACGATCGCCTACGGCGGAACGGCGCAGTACGACTACGCGCCCGACGTCGGCCGGGCGTTCGCGCTCGCCGCCCGTGCCGCGGCCGAGGGGGCCTTCGTCGCGAACTACCCCGGTGTGCCGTCGACGATGCAGGAGGTCGTCGACGCGATCGAGGCGGCCGCGCCGACGATCTCCGGCAGGGTCTCCTGGGAGGAGGGCCAGCTCCCGTTTCCGGAGTCGCTCGAGAGCTGGCAGCTCGAGAGGTTGATCGGACCCCTCACGCCGACGGCGCTCGAGGATGGCACACATGCCACGATCGAGCACTTCCGCGCCCGCGGCTGACCATCAAGGTCAGGACGCCGCCGCCCGTGCGATCTCGTCCGCAAGGCGGTCGACCGTATCGCGCCATCCGCTCTCGACGAACGGCCACCAGCCAGGGACACCGTCGTCCGGCAGCTCCGCGGGGAGCTCGACGTGGACGACCATCTCGGTGCCGCTTTCGGACGCGGTGAGCGTCACCGTCACCAGGGGGCTCGCGTCGAGGTCCGCCGGATCGAGCTGCGGCCATCCGTCCGTCGCGCCCCACGCGAAGACGAGCTTCTCGTTCGGAACGATCTCGCGGTAGACCCCACCGGTGAAGTAGGCCGTCTCGTCGTCGACCACCATGCGCTGGCTCCAGACGCCGCCGACGCGCAGGTCGAGCTCGATCGGCTCCGTCGGGATGGGCTGCGCAGGGTTGTAGTACCAGCCGAGGTGCTCCGGGTCCGTCCACGCCCGGAAGACCTGCGCGCGAGGCGCCGCGAGCGTCCAGGTGAGCGTGAAGTCCCGTCGTGCGGTGTCGGTGGTGGTCATGACTCCTCCTGTCGTCGTTCGGTTGCAAGCTGCTGCTCGAGGCGGGCGAACCGCTCGTGGAAGAACGCGCGGTACGGCTCCATCCACGCGTCCGCCTCCTGCAGGGGCGCCGGGTCGAGGCGGCACGGCCGCCACTGGGCCGAGCGGCCCTTGACGATCAACCCTGCATGCTCGAGAACCTTCAGGTGACGCGAGATCGAGGGAAGGCTCATCGCATGCGGCGCAGCCAGCTCGCCGACGGTCGCCTCGCCCTGCGCGAGCCGCTGCAGGATGGCCCGCCGGGTCGGGTCGGCCAGGGCCGAGAACGTCGCGCTGAGATGATCACTCCTCATTTAGCCGCTACTCTAATTAACTAATCGGCTAAATGCAAGCTCGGCGCACCCTTGCGACCGACGAACCGACCACCGTACGATCGATACGCATGACGTATCGGCGCGTAGCGCGCAGGCGACGTCGTGGAGTCTGAGCCCACGAGCGCGCTCCGCACGTTCCTGATCGCCGACGTCCGCGGGTACACGCGCTTCACCCAAGAGAACGGCGACGAGGAGGCCGCGAGGCTTGCCGCGCGCTTCGCCGAGCTGGCTCGACGCGGCATCACAGGGCACGGCGGCGAACTGCTCGAGCTGCGGGGAGACGAGGCGCTCGGCGTCTTCGGCTCTGCACGCGACGCGCTGCGAGCGTCGGTCGAGCTGCAGCGGCTCTTTCGCGGCAGCACGGCCGACGGGCCCGGTCTGCCGCTCGGAGTCGGGATCGGGATCGACGCCGGCGAAGCCGTCGCCGTCGCGGGCGGCTACCGGGGAGGAGCACTCAACCTCGCTGCGCGCCTCTGCAGCCTCGCCGCACCAGGAGAGATCCTCGCGAGCGACACGGTCACCTCGCTCGCGCGCCGCGTCGACGGGATCCGGCTCGTGGATCGTGGCACCGAGCGGCTCAAGGGTCTCGAGGACCCGGTCGGCTTCTACGAGATCGTCCCCGACGAGAGGCTTCCGAGGGTGCCCTCGACGCGCTTCGCCTCGCTTCGGCGCTTCCGCCGTCGACACGTCACGCGCCGGAACGCGATCGCAGCCGGGCTCATCGCGCTCACCGCAGCCGTGGTTTCCGGGGCCGCGCTCGCGCTCGGCCCGGGCACGGGGCTCGTCTCGGACGCGCCCGACGCGACGAAGGTGGGGCTCGTGATCCCGAAGCAGCCGACCGGAGGCGAGGATCTCTACGCGCCGTACGTGGACGGGCTCCTCGACGCGAAGCGCAAGTACGCGATCGAGACCGAGGTTCTCGTCGACGATGCCTCGAAGCCGCTCTCGCACGAGCTCAGCGAACGCATGAGGGACTTCGACCTTCTGCTCGTCGCCGGCGGTACCGCTCAGCAGCGGCTCGTCGACGAGGTGGCGCAGAACCCGGACACCCGCTTCGTCTACCTCGACACGCAGGACTCCGTCGACCTCGACCCTGTCGCGCACCGGCCGAACTTCTC
The DNA here is from genome assembly GCA_963709715.1 of uncultured Gaiellaceae bacterium. Classification (GTDB taxonomy): domain Bacteria; phylum Actinomycetota; class Thermoleophilia; order Gaiellales; family Gaiellaceae; genus GMQP-bins7. The sequence goes on along the minus strand of CAVPXQ010000008.1, from coordinate 101,269 downwards.
CGACGTCTTCTTCGCCGCCGGCCCCGCCGGTTATCAAGCCGGCTATCTGAGCGTGCTGATGGTGAAGCGTTCGTTGGCCCGGACGTCGGATCGTCCGATCGTCTCGGTCGTCAGCGTCGGACCGCAAATCCCCCCGTGGCTGGAGGAAGGATTCATCAGCGGCGCGAGAGCCGCCGACAAGCGATCGGTCGTCCTGGTCGACCACGCGGGCACCGAGAACGCGGCGAATCCAGCCGTGTGTGCGCGCCTGGCCGACAGGCAGATCGACAGGGGCTCACGCGTCGTCTTCGCCGTGTCCTCCGGTGCGTGCGGCCTGGGAGCGCTCTCCCAGGCGGAGCTGCGGGGTGTGTGGGGGGTCGGCGCAGACGTCGACAGGTCGTACCTGGGCTCCCACGTGCTCGTATCCGCGATCAGGCGGACCGAACGTGCGATCGCGTACGCGATCAGGTCGTTCCTCGACGGAACGCTCCGCGCAGGGCTGCTCGACGTCGGCCCGGCGCAGAACGCCGTGGGGATCGCCGGCATCAATCCGGCGGTGCCGGCAGACGTCCGTGCGAAGCTCGCCCGTGAGGTCGAGCGGCACCACGGCTGGCAGTGGCTCACGGGCGAGAAGGGCCAGAGCGATGGCTAGTGGATCAGCGGCTCGAGCACGTCGCGCGCGATGAGGAACCCGCGCTTGACGAGCTCTTCCGTCGCCTCGAACGCCCGGTCCTCGTGCTCGATCGAGACGACGAAGTCGTAGCCCTCGCGGTACAGCGCGGCGATGAAGCGGTCCCAGCGGACCTCACCCAGGCCGGGCAGCCTCGGCACCTGCCAGCCCATGCCGAGCGAGACCGTGCCGTTGCGGTAGAGCCCGTCGCGGTCGATCTCCATGTCTTTCGCGTGGACGTGGAGGATTTTCGGCGCGTAGTCGCGGACGACGCGCTCGTAGTCGATCTGCAGCCAGACGAGGTGCGACGGGTCGATGTTGAGGCCGAAGCTCTTGCTGTCGACGATCGAGAACATCTCGTCCCACATCGCGGGTGAGGAGGCGAGGTTCGTACCGCCGGGCCACTCGTCCCACGAGAAGATCATCGGGCAGTTCTCGATCGCGATCCTCACGCCGCGCGACTCCGCATAGTCGACGAGCCGCGGCCACACCTTGCGAAACTCGCGGAAGTTGTCCGGGACGTTCTTCGCCTTGTCGCGCCCGACGAAGGTGCCGACGATCTCGACGTCGAGCTTCGCCGCGGCGTCGATCACCCTGCGCAGGTGCGTATTCGCCGCGCGCCGCTCGGCCGGATCCGGATGCAGGTTGTTCGGGTAGAACGCGAGCGACGAGATCTCGAGCCCGTGCCGGTCGAGAATGTCGCGCACTGCACCGACGTCGACCTTCGTCACGTCGATGTGCGACGTTCCGGCGTAGCGGCGCCGCTCTCCGCCCGCGGCCGGCCAGCATGCGACCTCGAGCATATGGAAGCGCTCGCGCGTCGCCCAGTCGGCGACCTGCTTCAGCGAGCGGCGGGGGAACGGAGCGGTCAGCAATCCCAGCCTCATGAGGGCACCCCCACCCAGCGGCGTTCTCGACTCGAGAGAACGACAGCATCGCCGAGCACGTCGACTCCGATTCGACGAAGTGCGTCGACGTGCAGGACGCCAACGCGGCCGGTCGCGACGACGCCCGCCTTGAGCTCTCCGATCTCGATCATCCGGCGACGACGGGGTTCGTCAGCGACGCGAGGCCTTCGATCTCGATTGTCACCTCGTCGCCAGGATGCAGCAGTCGTTGCGGGTCGCGAAAGACGCCGACGCCCGCCGGCGTGCCAGTGAGGATGAGATCGCCGGGCTCGAGCGTGCTCGTCTGCGCTGCGTACGCGATCACGTCGTCCACGCCGAAAATGAGGTTCGCGGTGGTCGAGTCCTGCAACACCTCACCGCTGACGATCGTGCGGATCCGGAGCGCATGTGGATCGTCGATCTCGTCGCGCGGGGTCATCGGCCCGACAGGGCAGAACGTGTCCGGCGACTTCCCGCGTGTCCACTGTCCGTCGCCGAACTGGAGGTCGCGCGCGGTGACGTCGTTCGCGCAGACGAAACCCGCCACCGCCTCGAGTGCGTTCTCCTTCGAGACTCGTCTGACGCGCGCACCGATGACGACGCCCAGCTCGGCCTCGTAGTCGCACTGCGTGACGATCGGGGGAATGACGATCGGCTCGCCCGGCCCGATGAGCGAGGTCGGCCACTTCGCGAAGAGAAGCGGTGCAGCCGGCAGCTCGGCGCCCTGCTCCTCGGCGTGATCGCGGTAGTTCAGACCGACGCAGACGATCTTCCCCGGGCGCTCGATCGGCAGCACGCGAGAAACCTACTTCCGACCAGGCAGCGACGCGTGCTGTACTGCCGAGGTGAAGATCGGCGTCATCGGCGGAGGACGCGTCGGGAGCTCGCTCGCCGCGAGCTGGGCCGCGAAGGAACACGAGGTGCGTGTATCGACGCGCGAGACCGTCGCCGAGACGGCCGCCGAAGCGGAGGTCGTCGTCCTGTCGCTTCCGGCAGCGGCCGTCGCAGGAGCGCTCGAGCAGATTGGCTCGCTCGACGGCAGGGTGCTCCTCGACGCCACGAACAACCTCTCGGGCGGGCCGACGGGCCTCGAGATTGCCGGACTCGCCCCCGGAGCCGCCTACGCCAAGGCGTTCAACACGGTGTTCTCGACCTTCATGCACGACACGCCGCCTGAGTCGCGGGCCGCATGCCTCTACTGCGGCGACGAGGAGGCAAAGCCGGCGATCGCACAGCTCGTCTCGGACGCCGGCTTCGAGCCGGTCGATGTCGGCGGAGCAGATGCAACGCCACTCCTCGAGTCGTTCGCGCGCATCGTCCTGGCGGTGGGATATACGCAGGGCCGCGGCCCGTTCGTCTATCGCTTCGAGAGCGCCTGAGCCCGCTCAGTCCGCAATCCGGCGCCGGCAGCTGACTCTCCTCGACCGCGAGCGCGACTCTAGACTCGACGCGTGAGCCTGCCCGTCTCACTCGTCGACGAGTTGAGGGCGGCGCTTGGTGGCGCGCACGTCATCACCGAGCCGGAGCAACTCCGCGTCTACGAGTGCGACGGGCTCACAGGACACCGCGCGATTCCCGAGCTCGTCGTCCTCCCGAGCTCGACCGAGGACGTGCAGACAGTGCTCCGCGCCTGCCACCGCGAGGGCGTTCCCTTCGTCGCGCGCGGCGCCGGCACGGGCCTCTCGGGCGGAGCCACGCCCGTCGCCGGAGGCGTGGTCGTCTCGCTCGCCCGCATGAACCGCATCCTGGAGATCGACCTCGCGAGCCAGCGCGTCGTCGTAGAGCCGGGGGTGGCGAACCTCGACGTGACCCGTGCGGTCGAGGAGCACGGCTTCTTCTACGCGCCCGATCCGTCGAGCCAGCAGGTGTGCACCATCGGCGGCAACGTCGCCGAGAACTCGGGTGGCGCGCACTGCCTGAAGTACGGCTTCACGACACACCACGTGACCGGCCTGACGTTCGTCCTCCCGGACGGCGAAGCCGTCGAGCTCGGCGGGAAGGCGCTCGATCCGGACGGGCCTGACCTCCTCGGCGTCATCGTCGGCTCCGAGGGGACACTCGGCATCGCGACCCGCGTCACGCTGCGCATCGTCCGTTCGCCCGAGTCGGTGCGGACGCTACTCGCCGGATTCCATACGATGGACGCCGCGGGCGCCGCCGTCTCCGGCATCGTCGCCGCCGGAGTGATGCCGTCGGCTCTCGAGATGATGGACCGACTGACGATCGAGGCCGCGGAGCGCGCGGTCGCACCCGGCTACCCGGAGGGCGCGGGCGCTGTGCTCCTGGTCGAGCTCGACGGCGTCGCAGAGCAGGTCGAGGACGATGCGGCGCAGATCGAGTGGATCTGCGCCGACTGCGGCGCCTTCGAAATCCGCACCGCGACGAGCGACGCAGACCGGGCGCTCCTCTGGAAGGGCCGAAAGTCGGCTTTCGCAGCGATGGGCAGGATCGCGACCGACTACTACGTCCAGGACGGCGTCGTTCCCCGCACGCGGCTCCCCGAGGTGCTCCGCGAGATCGAGGCGCTGTCGGCACGCCACGGCCTGCGCGTCGGGAATGTCTTCCACGCCGGTGACGGCAACCTCCACCCGCTCGTCTTGTACGACGCCGAGGCCGGCGAGACCGAGCGAGCACGCGAGCTCGCGGAGGCGATCCTGGATGCCTGTCTCGACGCCGGCGGCTCGCTCACGGGTGAGCACGGCGTCGGCATGGACAAGGCGTGCTCGATGCCGCGGATGTTCTCCGAGCGCGACCTGCGCGTCTTCGGGCGATTGCGCCGCGCCTTCGATCCTGCGGAGATCTGCAACCCGGGCAAGGTGATCCCGACACCGCGGCTCTGCGGCGAGGTTCCGGGTCCGTACCGCATCCACGCGCTCGAGAGGATCGGGGTTGCCACGCGCCTCTAGCCTCGAGGACGTGTCGGCAGCTCTCGCTGCCGCGCACGACGCGCGTGAGCGCGTCCGCATCGGCGAGGACCTGACCTCGAAAGGGCTCGATCACATCCTCGAGCACGACCCGGGGGACCTCACCTGCACGGTCGAGGCCGGCGTGAGGCTCTCTGACCTTCAGGCTGTGCTGGCCGCGGCCGGCCAGCGGCTCTCGCTCGACCCGCCGGGCGATCCGACCGTTGGCGCGCTCCTCGCCCGCAACGTCTCCGGGCCACTTCGTCATCGCTTCGGAGCACCGCGCGACCTCGTTCTCGGCGTGACACTCGTCCTCGCCGATGGGACGATCGCGAACGGGGGCGGCAAGGTCGTCAAGAACGTCGCGGGCTACGACCTCGCCCGGCTCGTGTGCGGGTCGGAGGGACGGCTGGCGTTCATCGGGCGCGTGAGCCTTCGGCTGCATCCGTTGCCGAAGGCGGCGCGCTCTCTCGTCGTCGAGACCGGCGACTCCGCGGCCGTGGCCGCGGCCGTGCTTGCGTCGCAGCTCCAGCCGAGCGCACTCGACGTCCTTCACCCGGGTTGCGTCGCCGTCCTGTTCGAGGGATCCGAGCGAGCGGTCGCAGCACAGCTTGTGCGCGCCCAGGGCCTCGTCGGCGGCGTCGAGGAAGACGCGTCCGTCTGGGACGAGTCCCGGAGGCGGCAAGGAGATGCGCACGGTCGCGTGCGCTTCGCGCCCGGCGAGCTCGCTGAGACGCTCGAGGGGCTCGACGAGGCCGTCGTCCGTCCCGCCGCGGGCGTCGCGTACGTGCGCGAGCCGCGATCCGCAGCCAGGGACAGCGCGCTCGAGCCTCTGTTCGCGCGACTCGCGGAGGAACTCGATCCGCACGGAGTACTGTCGGCGTGATCCGCGAGTACACGTCGGACTGCGTGCACTGCGGGTTCTGCCTGCCGACGTGCCCAACGTATGTCCTCTGGCGGGAGGAGATGGACTCGCCGCGCGGACGCATTCACCTGATGGACGCCCGGCTCGACGGCACGCTCGCGCTGAACGCGACGGTCGCACAGCATTTCGACCGCTGCCTCGGCTGCATGGCGTGCCTCTCGTCCTGTCCGTCAGGCGTGCGGTACGACCGGCTGATCGAGGCCACCCGAGCGTCGGTCGAGGCGGAGGTCGAGCGGCCGCTCGGGGATCGCTTCGTGCGCGGGCTGCTCTTCCGGATGCTCCCACATCCTCGCCGCATGCGCGCGGCGCTGCGGCTCGCGCCGCTCGGTCGTCACGCTCCGATGCCGCGGCGGTTTCGACCGCTCGTCGACGTCGCACCGCGCTGGAGGGGCCGAGGCGAGGTACCTGCGCTGACGGCTGCTGAGGGGACGAGGCGCGCACGGATCGGGCTTCTCACCGGCTGCGTCCAGAGGGCCGTCTTTCCGGATGTGAACGCGGCCACGGCACGCGTCCTCGCCGCCGACGGCTTCGAGGTGGTCGCGCCGGAGCAGGGTTGCTGCGGGGCGCTGTCGGTTCACGCGGGACGACTCGAGGAGGGCAAGACCTTCGCGCGGAGGCTCGTCGACGCCTTCGGAGACGTCGACCTCGTGGTGGTGAACACCTCGGGGTGCGGCTCGCATCTGAAGGAGCTCGGCTGGCTCCTCGGCGACGAGCGCGCCGGTGCTTTCGCTGACAAGGTGCGCGATGTCGGCGAGCTCCTCGCCGAGACGCCTCCGCGGGCACCCCGCCATCCGCTCGCCATGACCGTCGCCCTCCAGGACTCGTGCCACCTCCGACACGCACAGCGCCTCCCGCTCTCGTCACGCGTCGCGCTCCAGCGAGTTCCCGGGCTCGAGCTGGTCGAGCCGGCCGAGCAGGACCTCTGCTGCGGCTCGGCCGGGATCTACAACGTCGTCCAGGCGGAGGCGGCGCGCGAGCTCGGAGATCGCAAGGCAGCACGGGTACTCGACACGGGAGCTCAGGCGTACGCGAGCGCCAACCCCGGCTGCCTCGTCCAGATCTCGGGCGCGCTTCGCCGCTCAAAGCGGCCGCTCCCGGCACTCCATCCGATCGAGCTGGTGGACGCGTCGATCAGGAACGTGGGCGCGGGCCGTCTGCTCAGCTCGGCGCGACGCTGACAGGCCGGAGCTCGTCGAGACGGTCGACCCGGGCGAGCGAGGGGAAGAGCTTCCACCAGGTCGCCGCAACGGCAACCGTGACCGCGCCGCCGAGGACGACAGCGGGAACCGCGCCGATCAAGGCTGCGGCGACCCCGGACTCGAAGGCGCCGAGCTCGTTCGAGGCGCTGATGAACACCATCTCGACGGCGTTCACGCGGCCCCGGAGCTCATCGGGCGTCACGAGCGGGAGGATCGTCTGCCTGAGGACGACGCTCACCATGTCCAACCCGGCGCCCACGCCGAGAGCGAGCATCGAGAGCCACATCGTCCGCGAGAGCCCGAACACGACCATGCAGACTCCGAAGCCGGCGACGACGAAGAAGAGCTTCGGTCCGGCCCGCCGCTGGATCGGATAGCGGGCGATGGCGGCAGCGGCCACCAGCGAGCCGATCGCGGGTGCCGCACGGAGCAGACCGAGGCCCGTGGGGCCTACGTCGAGAACGTCCTTCGCGAAAACCGGTAGGAGGGCGACGGCGCCGCCGAACAGCACCGCGAAAAGGTCGAGCGAGATGGCGCCGAGCAGCACGTTCGTCCTGCGAATCAGCCTGATACCCGCCATGACCTCCTCGAGTCCGACGACGTCCTCCGTCGCAGGCGTGCGTCCACTCCGCATCGCGAGCACGCACACGAGACCAGCCGCAGCCAGCACGTTGGCAACGATGTAGACGAGCTCCGGCTGGATCGCGAACAGGAGCCCGCCGATGGCCGGCCCGACGATGGCTGCCAGCCCGAAGCCGATGGACCGCTGCGCGAGCGCGCTGACGAGGATCTCCTCCGGCACGAGCGACGGCGTCAGGGCACGGCCTGCCGGGGCGCCGATCGCGCTGCCGATTCCCTGGACGAACGCGAGCGCGAAGAACGGCCAGACGTGACCGGTGTCGGCGATCGTGACCGCGAGCAGGCCGGCGAGGACGACGAGGTTCAGAGCGAGCATGAACGAGAGGAGGCTCCTGCGCGGCACGCGGTCGGCCAAATGTCCTGCAGGAAGCGCGAGCAGCAGCAGCGGCAGGAACTCGGCGAGGCCGATGAGCCCGAGGTCGAGCGGGTTCTCGCGGATCGAGTAGACCTGCCAGCCGATCGCGACGACCGCCATTTGCAGAGCGAACGCCTCGGCGACGAGCGCGACCCAGAAGAGTGTGAAGTCCCGGTGCCGGAACGCAGATCGGCCGGCGCGACTCACGTGAACGACCCTACGCGGCTGCGGTCTCGTCCGTCGGCGTCTCGCCTTGCACGCCGAACTCGACCTCGAGCTTCTGTATCCGCGAGCCGTCGACCTCGATGACGCTCAGCGCGAGCCCGTCGACCCGTATGGCGTCGCCGACCTCGGGTGCACGCCCGAGCTCGCCGAACACGAGGCCGGCCATCGTGTTGTAGTCCTCGTGCTCGAGCTCGGTACCGAACTGCTCGTTGAAGTCGTCGATCGTGTACGTGCCCTCGATCCGGATGTGGGTCTCGTCGATGCGCTCGACCGACGTGTCGGGGAGGTCGAACTCGTCCTCGATGTCCCCGACGATCTCCTCGAGCAGGTCCTCGAGGGTGACGATCCCCTCCATGTCGCCGTACTCGTCGATCACGATCGCCATGTGCTGCTTCTCGCGCCGGAAGTCGGCGAGCAGCGCGCCGAGATCCTTCGTCTCTGGCACGACGTACGCGGGACGCACGATCGACTCCAGCTCGACGGCCGCGATCCCGAGGTCGTGGATCGCGCCGAAGAGGTCGCGGACGTGGAGGATCCCGAGGACGTCGTCGAGCGAGTCGCGGTAGACCGGGTAGCGCGTGTACGGCGAGTCGACAACCGCGCGCAGAGCGTCCTCGGGCGGCATCTCCGCCGAGATCCCGACGACCTCGGGACGCGGCACCATCACCGCCGACACCTCCTTCGAGGCGAAGTCGAAGACCTTGTAGAGCATCTCCTCCTCGGCCTGCTCGAGCTCCCCGACGTCCTCCGCGGCCGCAACCGAGTGCCGGATGTCCTCGCGCGTGTACGCGATCATCCCGGCCGGAGCAGGCTTCACCCGTAGCAGCCGCAGGACAGCGTTGGCGGAGACCTGCAGAAGCCAGACCAGCGGATGGGCAATGCGGCCGAGCAGGTCGAGCGGGACCGAGAGGACGACGGCCAAAGCCTCGGCCTTCTGGAGGGCGACGGCCTTCGGCACCAGCTCTCCGAGCACGACCGAGAGATACGTCAGCAGGGCGAACGAGATGAGGAAGCTGACCGTCGTCGAGAGCGGGGGCTCCATGAGGTCGGAGATCAGAGGCTCGCCAATGGCACCGATGAGGATCGCGAACACGGTGATCCCGAGCTGCGTGCTCGAGATGAAGCGAACCGGCTCGTCCATGAGCCGCAGCGCGGCCCGCGCGCCACGGCTGCCGTTTCCGGCCCGTTCTTCGAGACGTGCGCGACGCCCGGTGATCAACGCGTACTCCGCAGCCACGAAGACCGCGCTCCCGAGCACGAGCAGAAGCACGACGATGATACGAAGAGGTGTGCTCACGCCCCCGCGCGCCCCTCGACGGCAGTGGCTCTCGCCGGGCGGAGCCCGGCTCCGCCCCTGCCTGACGCCGCTCGCTGCCCGATGCGTCGCGCTCGGAGCTCGTCCGCACCTCGAGTACTGTCCTGCGCCCCCCGTGCTCGCCTCGGTCGCGAGCGACGCCCGAGGAACACGCGGTTTGTCTGCTCGAACTGCAACGCCCCGTCAGGGGCGCCGGTACTCGGCGGGATGTCGTCGCCCACGATGATCAGGCGGCAGTATAGGTAACGGTCCCGGCCGTCTCGCCCCGCTGTGCCCGATCCTCGTGCACGAGCCGCTCGAGATGGGAGAGGGTCTCGGCGATCGCAAACCGGCGACCGGCAGGCGCAAGCTCGGAGCCGAACAGCGCAAACGAGAGCTGGTACCCGGTCTGCGGCTCGTCGCTGAGCCCGGCTGCTGCCTCCGCGAGCCGCGAGCGGTGGTGCTCCTTGAGCTCGTGCGCGCGCCCGGCGGGATCCTCGATCGGTTCGCCGTGGCCGGGTAACGCGATCCTCGGCGCGAGCTCGATCGTCCGGTCGAGCGCCGCGAGGTAGTCGCCGAGGGGATCAGGCCGGCTGGCGGGCCAGAGACCGACGGTCGGCGTGATCCGCCCGAGCAGGTGATCGGCCGCGATCAGGACGCCGTCGCGGAGGAGGCAGAGCTGTCCGTCCGCATGGCCCGACGCCGCGATCAGCTCCCACCCGTCCACGTGCTCGCCTGCCTCGACGAGGATCGGGTCGCGCTGGTAGCGGATGAACGGGCGGTAGACGGAGCTCTGCCCGACCAGCTCGCCTGTCACGTCGTCGGGAGCCCCGTGGAGCTGGAACCAGTCGACGAGGCGCTCCGACCACGCCGGGTTCCCCCACACGAGCTCGCACTGCGCGTAGTCGAGAGTGCCCTGCACGACTGGCGCTCCGGTCAGCTCGTGCAGGTCCGCGGCCGCGCCGACATGGTCGGGGTGGAAGTGCGTTACGAAGATGGTCTTGACGCGTCCTCCCGCCTCCTCGAGCTCCTTGGCCCACGTGTCCTTGGCATCAGGCAAGCCGATCCCCGTGTCCACGAGTGTCCAGCCGCCCTCGCCTGGGAGCAGGTACGCGTGCACATGCCCGGGCCGTGTCGGTAGCGGCATGGTCACGCGCCGGATCCCGTCGCCGAGCTCGTCCATCGCGCGACTCTAGCCCCGACCTCCTAGCATCGGCCGAATGGAAGGCGTCAGCATCCGTCCGTACCGCGATGACGACGAACGCGGCTGGGTCGTCTGCCGCGTGCTGTCCTTTCTCGACTCGGCCTTCCTCGACGACGTCCGACAGGAGAAGGAGCACTACGACCACGAGGCAATCGAGCTGGTCGCCGAGTCGGACGGCGAGATCGTAGGGCTGATCGACGTCGAGTGCGAGAGCGAGCCCGGCACGATCTGCGAGGAGCGAGAAGACCTCGGCGGCATGATCTGGCATCTCGCGGTGCATCCCGGCCGGCAACGGCGAGGGATCGCAACGGCACTGCTCGAAGAGGCAGAGAGCCGCGCCCGCAGCGGGGGTCTCGCACGACTCGAGGCGTGGACGCGCGACGACACCGCGGCACGTGCCTGGTACGAGTCGCGCGGCTTCGAGCCCGTCCAGAGCTACCTCCACGTCTACATCGAGATGGACGAAGGGCTGCGCGACCTCTTCCCGGTCACCCCCGACGGACTCCGGCCGATCCGTGTGTTCGCACACTACGTCGGCGATCCAGACCGAATGCACACACGCTTCCGGCGAGTCCACGAGGACGTCCTGTACGAACGCCGGCTCTCGTGACGCCGGATCCCGAGCTGCTCGCCCTGCCTCCCTTGTCCTGATCGAACGTATGTTCTATCCTCGCGCCATGCGGGTCGAGTACCGGATCGAGTCTTGCCGGTCGGCGCTCACGCAAGTGCGGGGAATGCCCTTCAAGTGGTCGCTGAACCCGTACATGGGCTGTGTCCACCGCTGTACGTTCTGTTACGTCCGCCATTTCGAGCAGCGCGCCGACCGCCCCTCCGACGACCGCTATGGCCGCTCGATCCGCGTCAAGGCGAACGTCGCCGACGTGCTCCGCCGTGAGCTCGCGCGTCCCTCGTGGAAGCGCGAAGAGGTCGCCCTCGGCACGGCGACGGATCCATACCAGCCCGCGGAGGGCCGCTTCAGGCTCACCCGGGCGTGCATCGGCGAGCTCGCCGCATCCGGTACGCCGTTCTCGATCGTCACCCGCGGCCCGCTCGTCGTGCGTGACGTCGAGGTCCTCACCGCAGCCTCTCACGACGTCCCCGTCAGCATCTACATCTCACTCCCCACCCTCGACGAGCGCATCTGGCGCACGACCGAGCCCGGCACCGCGCCGCCCTCGAGCCGTCTCCGCGCGATCCGGACGCTCGCCGACGCCGGTGTCGACGTCGGCGTCGGGATGGCGCCGATCCTCCCCGGCCTCTCGGACGAGCCGAGGCTGCTCGAAGCGACGGTTCGCGCCGCTCGCGCGGCCGGAGCCCGTGCGATCTGGGCGAGTGTCGTTCACCTCCGCCCTGGAGTACGGGAGCACTTCCTCGAGGCGCTCGCGCGCGACTGGCCCGAACAGGTCGCGCTCTACGAGGCGTTGTTCGCGGGTCGCGCGTACCTACCCGCGGCGGTCGCCAACGTAATCACGGAGCCCGCCCGTCAAGCCAAGGTGTCGCTGCGCTCCGCGCGGCGCGTCGCGCCGATCCGCCCCGAGCCCCGCCAGCTCGCGCTCGCGGTCTGACAAGGAGGAGCATCCGGAGTCGCGCCGTAGAATCGCGACGTGGCCGACGAGATCACCTGCCTCATCGCGGACGACCACGAGGTCGTGCGCGAGGGCCTTCGCCTTGCGCTGTCGCGATCCCCGCGAATCCGAGTGATCGGAGAAGCGACCGACGGCGCATCGGCTGTGGCACTCGTGGAACGTCGCCGGCCCGACGTCGTGATCATGGACCTGCGCATGCCCGACATGGACGGGCTCGAGGCCACCGAGAAGGTGCTCGAGCGCGCACCCTCGACCGGCGTCCTCATCTTCACCGCATACGGTGAGCGCTCGCTGCTCCAGCGTGGGCTCGAGTCCGGTGCGCGTGGATACATTCTGAAGGAGGCGCCGCACGAGACCCTGCTCCGCGCGATCGAGAAGGTCGCCGCAGGCGAGACGTTCGTCGACCCAGGGCTCATGGCCGAGTTCGTCGCCGGGCAAGGCCAGGCCGACATCCTGACGCCGCGTGAACGCGAGATCCTTCAGTTGCTCGCGGACGGGATGTCGAACGCAGACGTCGCGCAGAAGCTCTTCATCAGCCAGGAGACGGTGAAGAGCCACGTTCGGCACATCCTCGCCAAGCTCGAGGCCGACACGCGCACGCAGGCGGTCGCAATCGCGCTGCGCGAGGCGATGATCGATTGACCTCGGACGAGGCCGAGCGCGTCCTCATGGCGGAGCGACTCCTCGCCGAGCAAGAGGAGCGTCGCCGCCTGGCAGAGCTCCTGCACGACGGGCCGGTCCAGCAGCTGTCCGCGATCTCGCAGATGCTCGACACGGGCATTGCGGAGCTCGGCGACGGGAACCAGGATCGAGCCAGCGAAGTGTTCGCGCGCAGCCTGGAGCTCGCTCGCGACGCGGCGCGAGATCTCCGACAGCTCTGTGAGGACCTCGAGCCACGCGTTCTCAGCGAGCTCGGCTTCGCGTCAGCGGCCGCGGCTCTCGCCCGCCGGATCTCGTCGCGCCACGACGTCGAGATCGAGCTCGACGTCGAATTCGCAGGTGAGCTCGGCGAGAACGCGGCAGTCGCGCTCTACCAGATCCTCCGCGAAGCAATCGAGCAGGCGGTGAAGCGCGGGACGCTGACGAGGATCGAGGTCGCCGCGCGCCCGACCGCCGGTGGGGGAATCGAGCTCGTCGTCACCGACGACGGCCCGCCCGAGAGGCGTGCAGCCGTCCTCGAGGCGCTCGCCGAGCGCGCCGCGACCCTAAATGGCCGCTTTAGCTCGGAAATCCGATATCCGCGCGGTTCGACCATCCGTATCGACGTTCCGCCCGCAGCGGCGTATCGTTAGTCGCGGGAGAACTGTATGGAAGGCAACGGTCGGGGCGGATATCTGTATCTTCGTGTGGTCGGCGGCCGGCTACACGCTCATCGAGCGGACCGAGGGCGACCCGCCGCGGCCAGGCCAGGACGTCGAGGGCGCCGAGCAGCGCTACCGCGTGACCAAGCTCGCACCGTCGCCGCTACCGGGCGACCCACGCCCCTGCGCGTACCTGCTGCCCATCGACTCGCAACGAAACTAGCTGCGCCGACGCGCAGCGATGTGCCGTCAGCGGTCGCTACTCGAGCGGTTCGTTCTGGACGTTGTGCTCGGTGGCGTACGTGTCCGTGAGCGCGTTGATCTTCGCGGGATCCGGGAAGGCGTAGTTGATCTCGACGAAGGCGTTCCACTTGTCCGGGAGCGCGTCCTCGGGGAAGATCGCCTCGACGGGGCACTCGGGTTCGCAGGCCCCGCAGTTCTGGGTGGCAACCCCGCCCGCGAGCGCAAATTCGTGCTTGCCGGGCACCACCGCACAGAACGTGTCCTCGTTTTCCGCCTCCGGCTCGTCGACGCTCATGACTCGCCAGTGCGAGTCTCGTGTCGCAAGGTAGAGCCAGCGGATCGGACGGCTTCGGACACCGAAGTTCGTCTCGACGTTGCCCTCCTCCCCGGAGCCGACCGCCACGAAGCCGGCGAGCGGAGCCGCGCGCTCGAGCCAGTCGAGCGCGGCGTGGTCCGTCGAGCGCAGTCGCCACGACCCCGCCTTGACGGGATCGCCGTCTGCCGCGAGCCAACCGTCGACGAACCCCGCGACGTACTCGACGTCGGCCGTCTCGGGTAGCAAGCGCTTGAGGTTGATGCACGAACGGACGACACCGGTTCCCGCATATCCGGGATGGACGTCGAGGCACGGAGAGAACGTCACCTGATCGAAGAAGTCGCGGTAGCGGGCGACCCGCTCCCCGTACAGCTGGACGTAGTGCAGATGCTCTTCGGAGCGGACCTCCACCTTGTTCCACGAGCCGTCTCCGTAAACGAGCCCGTGGAGAACACCGAGCCGGTATGACTCCCCCTCGCGCTCGGGTGTCGCTCGTACTGCGGGGACGAACTGCCCGACACCGAGTGCGTTCGTCTTCTGCCCGTCGGCGAGCACCCAGCCATGGGTCGGCGTCGACCAGACCGTCCGGCGAAATCGAGAGGCGTTTCGCGTCGTCAGCCTCGTTCCGCCGTAGCGGTCGCGCTCCTCGAATGCGGGGGCAAGCTCGAGCCGGACGAGCGGCCGCCGCCGGAACCGCTTGACGACAGCCGGCTTGAATCCATCGTCGGTGAGAACGCGGCACGAGCGATTCTCGAGCTCTGCAAACGTCCTCAGGCCGTACGAGGTGATGAGCTGCTCCGTCGGTGCGAAGCAGTCGATGCACTCCTCCGGGTCGATGATGAGGATCCGCTCGAACTCGTGGATGCAGTCGACCGGGCAGACGTCGACGCAGGAGCGATCTTTGATGTCGATGCAGGGCTCCGCGATGATGTACGTCACGCGCGCGAGTCTAGCCGCGGCCCCGGGCCTGGCTACTTGGTGTCGGTAGCGCCGGATCCGGTGAGTTCGCCCACCACTTCCGCCGCGCGCTCGACGAGCGCCGACTTCACGATCACCTGGTCGAACCCGGCTGTGTGGGCGCGCTGAAGGCCCGCCTTGTCGGTGTGGTTCGTGTAGCCGAGTATCGGGATGTCCGGCCACGCGTCGACGACTTCCTCGGGCTCGACGCGCGCGATGTCCGCGATCACGAGGTCCGGCGCATCGACGCTGTCGCTCGTCACGAGACGATCGCCCGGAAGCAAGCCCTCGAGTTTCCCGCGGAAGAAGAGGTCGACCCCAACGAGCAGGATCGTCGCCACGCGCCCGACACTAGCACCCTCCGCGGACGCCGATAATCGACTGCGATGAGCCTCGAACGAGGACTGGAGCTGATCCGTGCCGGCGAGTACTTCGACGCACACGAGGAGCTCGAAGACGAGTGGCGCGCCGCGCCCGACGACGAGCGCGACTTCCTGCAGGGGCTCGTCCATGTCGCGGTCGCGTGGCTTCACGCCGAGCGCGGGAACCCGGTCGGCTGCGAGCGCCAGCTCGTGAAGGCCGCGCGACGGCTCGACCGCTACGCGCCAGCGCATCGTGGCGTCGACGTCGCGGTCGTGCTCGAGGACGTCGCCACGGCGAGCGCGCTCGTCGCGGCGGGATCGCTCGAGGCTCCCTCGCACCGCGCGTCTGATCAGAACGCCGGCTCGATGCCGAGCCACTCGAGGAAGCGATTCAGGTAGACGCGCAGCACGTAGAACCGCTCGAAGAAGAGCAGCAGCCCGAGCGCGACCATGATCGCGCCACCGCCGATCTGAATGGCCCGATAGTGGTCTCGCAGCCACCGAAACGCCGACATCGCCCGCGTGAAGAGCGGCGCCGCGAGCACGAACGGGACGGCGAGCCCGAGCGAGTAGACGCCGAGGAGCGCGGCGCCCTGGAGAGCCGTGTCGGACGAGCCGGCGAGAACGAGGATCGCAGCGAGCACCGGCCCGATACACGGTGCGGCGCACACGGCGAACGCACCGCCGAGCAGCACGCGCGAGCCGCGACCGCGTGCTTCCTGCACGAGCCCGGCACCGACGAGGCGCTCGGGCCACGGCAGAAGCCCCATGAACGCGAGCCCGAAGACGACGAGGACGAAGCCCGCGATGCGCTCGAGCAGGAACTGATCGCCGAGCATACGACCGCCGACGAGCGCCGCGCCGACCCCGAGCAGCACGAAGAACGCGGTGAAGCCGATCGACGAACGGCACGCTGCCCGTGACGACTCTGCGCGCAGTTCCCGGTTGTCCGAGCCGGTCGGCGTCGACAGCCGACACCGCCGACAGGTACGCGGGGACGAGCGGCAGCACGCAGGGCGCGAGGAACGAGACCATCCCCGCGAGGAACGCGACCGGGAATCGACGTCCAGCTCATAGGCCAACCCCGGTTGGCACATGAGCGTGGAGGGGTGCGTGGAACAGGGATGTTCCCCGCGCTTCCAAGAAGAAGGGGGCGCATGGGGAAATCATGGTTTCCCCCACGAACGCGCGCCGAAGGCGAGCGCTGCTCACCCGTCGAACCGGGCGAGCTCCTCGTCGACGAGTCGCTCGAGCTGCGGGTCGAGGTGCTCGTCCACGACCGGCTCCGGCGCGCGGCGGCGGCTCCACGATCGAATCAGAAGCGCGACCGCGACAGCTCCGCCGACGACGCGCAGCGAGCGGAAGCAGCCACGCGAGCAGGCCGAAACCCGCCACCCGGCGGCTCCGCGAGCACCTCCGAGCCGAACTCGGCGACGAGCGCGTCCTTGATCTCCTGCTCGGAGTCGCCGGCGGCGATCCGGGTGCGGATGAACGCCTTCATGCGCTCGGCGATCGGTGCGTTCGACTGATCGAGCGTCGTCTCGCAGACAGGGCAGACGATCTCGGCCTCGAGGTCGGCAGCGTTCGGTGGGGCCGCGGCGACCGCGGCTCCGGCGCCGAGGAGCGCGACGCTCGAGCACGCGAGCAGCGCCAGTCGCATCACGACAGCGCGTCCTCGATGGCCGTCTGCAGCCGTTGCGCGCTCCTCCTCCCCGTTCACCGCACCGGCGAACGCGCGCACGACCTTCCCAGCGCGGTCGATGACGAACGTCTCCGGGAAGCCCGTCACGCCGTATCCGCCGAGTCGTGTCTGCCCGGCCCGTCGTAGACGAGCGGGAACGTGAGGCCGTAGCGCATCGGCGAACCGGCGTGCGTCGGCGCGGAAGTCCTTCGCGTCGAGCCCGACGACGACGAGGCCGCGATCGCGATTCGAGTGCCAGACCTCCTCGAGGTACGGCGCCTCCTCCTTGCACGGGATGCACCACGACGCCCAGACGTTCAGGACGACCGCCTTCCCGCGCAGCGACGACAGTCTGAGATCACCCTGTCTCGTCGAGACGCTCGAGCGTGAAGTCGGGCGCCGCCGGCACGCTCGCCGCGATTCGCCGTCTTCGCGAGATCGCCGCCCTCGTCGTGCAGGAGCGACCACGCGAGGAGGATGAAGAGGAGCGCGACGAGGCCGATGGCCACGCCCTGGGCCACGAGCCGGGCGCGAGACGCCACGTCTACTTGTCGATGATGAAGACCGGCGTCCCGATCTTCACGTGCTGGAAGAGCCACTCGGCGTCCGGAATCCGCATGCGGATGCAGCCGTGCGAGGCCGAGTAGCCGATCGACGCTGCGTCGGGCGTTCCGTGGATGCCGACGTACGGCGCCGACAGCCCCATCCAGCGCGTGCCGAGAGGGTTGCCGGGGCCCGGGGGAACGGGCTCGGAGTCCTGCGCCCAGGGGGACGGAGGCGGATACCACCACGGATTCCGCTGCAGGGTCACGATCTCGAAGTCGCCGAGCGGCGTCGGATACGCGGCCTGGCCGGTCGCGACGCCGAACCAGCGCACGAACTTGGCGTCGTCGAAGAAGAGGAGCCGGTTCGAGCCGCGCAGGATCACGATCGCCTCGTCGAGCGTCAGCCGACTCGACCTTCGGCTTCGTGATGTCGTACGGCAGGCGGATCGGCGCGCGGCTGTTCGTCGCGAGCGCGGTTCCGAATCGAACGCCCCGTCGCAGACGCTTGAGGTGGCGCCCTTCCTGCGACTCGACGCGTGCGGCTTCGACGCCGTCGAGCGCGATGCGCGCGTCGCGCGCCTTCCGGTCGATGCTCTGTCCGAGGCGCTCCACGTACCGGCGGACGCGCGCCTGCGACACCTCGACGTCGAGCGGGACGATCGCGCCGGGCCGGGCGAAGCGCGCGCGGCGAATCGCCTTCGGGACGTTGGCGCTGCGCGCCGAGAGCAGCTCGGCGGCGAGCTCGATGGTGCGCGTCTCGTCCACGACGAGCCGGAGAGGGCGCGCGTATGCCTTCGTCGACCGCCTTCGTCGCGCCTGGTACGGCATGAGACCACCGACCCTGACGCCGCCGACGGTCACGCCGAAGGCGATCGGCGCCGGTGTCGAGGGCGGCGGCTCGACGGGAGGCTCGACCGGCGGCTCGGTCGGAGGAGGCTCCGTCGTCGGCGGCGGCTCGGTCGTCTGCGCCGGCCCGTGCCGGCGCCCGCAGTCGCCGCCAGCCCGAACGCAGCGGCGAAGCCGAGAAGAGCGCACGCGACGAGGAGCGCTGCGCCGATGGTGCGGGCGGACGCTTTCACGGTGGGAGTGTAGACACGATCTTTCGGCGGGAATATCCGTGGATCGTTCGTCACGACCGCGTCGACGCCTGCTGCGTCGACCCGCGCGAGCTCGTCGGCGTCGTCGACCGTCCACGCGACGACGGCCAGGCGCCCCGCGCGTGCGCCGCGCGAACGCACGCGCTGGCGTGACGAGCGAGTGGTGGACGACGACGGCCGCGCTCGCGTGTGAACGAGAGCAGTGGACCGCACGAGCACGGGCGTGACGCGGCGAAGCGACGTCGAAGTCCGACTGCGCGCGACTCGGAGCGCTGCGACCCTCTTCCGAGATTCCCAGCACGCCGCGCGGGATCGTGATCCCGGTTCGAAGCAGCGGTCTCCATCGCGCCGATCGCGCGCGGCGTCGTCACGTAGAACGAGCTCACGAAGCTGCGGCCCTCGAGGTCGTGCCGCCGCAAGGCATCGACGACGTCCCGCTCGCGCCTGGTGAGCTTCAGATCGAGGTGGAGGCCGACCTCAGGCGCCTCGTCGACGAAGAAGCGCAGCACCTCGTCGAGCGTCGGCGTGTCGGTGACCATCTCGTCACGCGAGTGCGCGACGACGAGATCGCCGTCGGGTCGGGCGACGACGTCGAACTCGATGAGGTCGACCCCGGCGTCCACAGCGGCCCGGAACGAGGGCAGCGTGTTCTCGGGCGCAAGGACGGTGCGCCTCGGTGTCCGATCCGCAACGGCCGTCCGTCCCGACGAGCGAGCGAGATCACGGTGAGGGCCTCGTCGGAAGGTAGTCCTCCTCGAGTCTGCCTCCCTCGGCGGCGTACGAGACGATCATCCGGTCCGTGAGCCATTCGACGGGAGCGCGATCGTCCGTCCAGGGGCGCTCGGATGCCTCGAGAGGACGGGCGTTGCGGGCGAGGAGCTCCCGGATCGGCGCGAGCGCCTTCGGCCCGGTCGCAAGGCGGCGGCGCAGCTCGCTCGCCGAGAGCGGCTCGGTCAAGCCCAGAACGATCGTGTTGAAGCGGAGCGCCGGCCAGCGCGAGCACCTGCGGAAACTCGGCGGCGAGCGTGCCTCCCACCGCGCTGACGAGCCGCTCGTCGTCCGGCACGGCCGCGACGTTCAACGCCACGATCCCGCCCGGCTCGAGATGCTCGCGGACGAGGCGGAAGAACTCGCGCGTCGCGAGGTAGAACGGCACGTACGGCTGGCGGTACGCGTCGACGACGATCAGGTCGTAGCGCGTCGTCCGTCGAGCGGAGGAACGGCCGCGCGTCCGCGTCATGGACGGTGAGTCGTGGGTTGTCGCTCCATCCCGAAGTAGCGGCGGCCGACGCGGCTGACCGCGGGGTCGAGCTCGACGCCGTCGATCGCCGCGTTCGGGTAGTAGACGCCGAGAGCGCGTGCGGTCGTCCCTCCCGCGTTCCCGAGGATCGCGACGCGCTCGAGAGGCCGCCCGAGGAGCGGTGGGAGAGCGAGAAAGGTGTCCCAGACGCCGCCCGGTGAGCACGGAGTCGGGACGCCAGACGGAATGCACGGCGACGCCCTCGTTCAGGTGGAGGAGCCGCCGTCCGTCGGGCCGCTCGACGACGCCGATGTACTGGTAGTACGACGTCTCCTCGTGGATCAGCCCGTCTTCGGCCTTGATCGCCCCGGGGGACACGACGAGCAGCGCCGCGAGGACCGCCGGTGACGACGAGGTAGCGCGCGCCCGAGCAGGAAGCACGACGAGCGCGGCGAGGAGCACGGCGATGACGAGGAACGTTCGCTGCGTCCCGATCGCCGGGATGAGGACGAGGGCGGGCAGGAAGGTTCCGACGAGCGAGCCCGCGGTCGAAAGCGCGTACAGGCGGCCGGCGACCGCACCCGCGGTCGCGATCGACGAGACGGCGAGCCGGATCGCGAACGGCGACACCATCCCGAGAAGCACCACCGGCGGCGCGCACAGCAGCAACACCGCGAGGAAGCTCCCGACGACGGCGCCCAGCGACGCCGTGTCGAGGCCATCGACCGTGAAGTCGAGGAACGGCTTCGCGGCGAACGGGATGACCGCAACGAAGACGGCCGCTCGCGAGCACGATCGCCCCGAGGAGCCTCGGCTCGGGCCGTCGATCTGCGAGCCGGCCCCCCGAGCCAGTAGCCGAGCGCGAGCGCAGCGAGGACGATGCCGATGAGGTTCGCCCAGACGATCGTCGACGAGCCGAAGTACGGCGCGAGCAGGCGCGAAGCCGTGATCTCCGTGGCGAGCGCGCCGATCCCGGCACCGAACACGAGCGCGCCGAGCGCGAAGCTCCCGGGTCTCGCCCCGGCCTGCGGTGCCGGACATCGACTAGAGGCCGAAGACGCGCTCGATCTCGCCGAGCGTGCGCGCTGCGATGAACGCCGCGACGATGACGACGAGCGCCAGCACGAGCCAGAAGCGGACTCCGGCCCAGCGCTTCTCGCGATGCCTGCTTCGCCTTCGCAGCTCGCCGCGCGCGATGGTGCCGATATGCACGCGGAACCGCGTCGGGGTCGAGCGGGGGCTCGTCCTCGACGATGCGAGGCTCGGGCATCGAAGGTGCCGGTTGCGCCACGGAGGGAATCTCTAGAAAGCTGACCCCGCGACGTGAAGCGTGCCCGTCGGCGTGAGGTCATATGCTTCGCGCGATGGAGGGCCCGAGAGGACGTGGACGCATGTCGTTTCCCGGCGCCGGCGAGCTCTCCGGCATGGGCGGACGCCTCACCTTCCTCTTCGGCTTGCTCCTCGCCCTCTCGGCGCTGACCGGGCTGGTACACGGGCGAGGGCAAGCGGTACGACCGTCTCCGTCATCGGCTGGCACACGGGCACGATCGGGAAGGTCGTCCTGTTCCTCGGGCTCGCGGCCGTCGCTCTCGTCGTGCTGCGCGAGGTCGGGGTCGGCATGCCTGCGTCCGTTCCCGAGAGCCTCGTCTCGATCGGCGTCGGCTCGCTCGCGACGATCCTCGATCCTGGTGCGGATCATCTCGATCCCGGACACCTTCTTCTTCGCGAGTCGCGGCGTCGGCATCTGGATCAGCCTCGCGTGCGCCGTCGGCATCATCCTCGCCGGGCTGCTCGAAGCCTCGGAAGAGCTGTAACGGCCGGCTAGGGACCGGTCACCGTGACGGTCACCGTGCGGGTCGGAGCTCCCTGAGGAAGCGGCGTCAGTGTCCTGACGATGGTCTCGGTGCCGCTCGACTTCGGCCGCTCGTCGAGCGTCCGCGCAAATGCGATACCGACGAGGAACGCGAGGACGAGCCCGACCAGGATCAGGACAGCTCGACCGATCACATCTCGGCGACCACGACGCCCACGACTTCCTCGGCTCGGCTGCTCGAGCATCGCTACGGCTCGTGGTCGACGGCGCCGCGGGCGTAGAGATGAAAGGCGGCACCCTCGACGAGGGTGAGCGTCCGCGGCCAGCCGGGCACCCCCTGCTCCGAGAGAACGTCCCGTACCCACCAGTCGGCCGCTGCATACTCGTCGGCGAGCTCACGCATGGTGAACGGCCCACCGATGCGGCGCCGAAGCTCCGCGGTGAGTGTGGCCAGCTGGCTCCTCATGGGCTGCTCCAGCGTCGGGTCACGCGACACCTCCGCAAGGTCGCGATAGGCACGCTCCCATTCGAGCCTTGCACTCTCGACGTCCGCCGACACGGGCGTGCAGATTAGTCGGATCTGCGGAACGCCTCGGAGCAGCACCGAGCGGCCGGCCATGGCTGGGTGATCTCGCCGAAGATGCGCTCGCCGAGCAGGTAGCCGGGACGGGCGAGCGCAAATGCGACGTGGGCGTGGAGGCACTTGAGATGCTCGAGCGAACGAGCGCCTCCGATGCCCAGGTCGAGCGAGACTCCGTCGTCGGAGCCACGCTCGTCGCCCGCAAGCTCGCGGCGAATGCCGCGCTGCTCGTCGGTCGCTCTCACGAGCGAAGCCGCAAGAGACGCATCCTCGGTGGCCGCGCGGCTCCAGCGCTCGACCCCTCCTGCGGCCTCGAGTCGGGAGATCGCGGCGACCAGATGCGGACAGGTCAGGTAGTAGGTCGTCGGGAACGGCATCCCGTTCTGGCTGTACGGGCTCTGCTCCGTCACGGCGGGCGCGCCGAACGGGCAACGTGCGGCAACGCGGCGAAAGGCACGGGGGGAACGACCGAGCTGCTTCGCGACGATCGCTCGATCGTCCATGCGGAAAGACTACGGCGCAGCGCCCCGGTGGCCGGCGCTTCGCGCCTTGCGCCATTCCGGGATGCCCTTCACGACGAAGAGCCGTTCGCCGGGCTTCACGTATCCGATCCGGCGGGCCTCGACGCTCGACCGAGTCGACGCTCGTGGAGTTCACGAGTCGCAACCGGAGCTCGGAGCGGACGAGACGCAGCGAGTCGACCTCGGCGCGCTGTGCCGCCAGGTCGTTGCGCGTCTCGAAGTAGGACGAGATCGGCCGGTAGTAGAGGTAGACGGCGATGCCGACCATCGCCGCGAACCAGAGCACGCGCAGGTGACGCCGGCCGACGCGCCGCTGCGCCGCCCCACTCCTCGTTCTCCCTGACACGCCGCCAGTTTCGTCGCGAAGCCGTCCGACCCTTCCGCACGGCTGCGCGGCCTGTGGCGTCAGGGGTCCTGACGCGTCGTCAGCCGGTCGCGGAGGCCGGCTCCGCCGGCCGGCAGTGATCGGCGGCCTGCGGCGTCAGGCGACGTCGACCTTGATCACGTTGGTCGACCCCGGAATGTTCACGGCGGTTCCTGCAGTGAGGACGACGCGGTCGCCCGAATCGACGATCCCGGCGGTCGCGTGCTGCCGCGATCGAGCGCGTCCAGAGCTCCTCGACGTCGGTCACCTCGTCGATCTCGAGCGGCGTGACTCCCCACTCGATTGCCATGTGCTGCAGCGATGCCTTGACGTGGGTGAGGGCGACGACGGGGCGGCGCGGCCGCAAGCGTGCGACAGCCGATGCAGTGCGTCCCGTGAAGGTCGGCACAAGGATCGCCTTCGCCCCCAGCGCCTCGGCGAGGTCGCACGCGGCATTCGACATGGCGCGACCAACCGTCGGGTCCTCGAGCGCGGACGGAAGCTGGTGGCGATACCCGAGGCTCGGCTCGACGGCACGTGCGATGCTGCGCCATCGTGGCGACGGCTTCGATCGGATACTCGCCCACGGCCGTCTCCGCGGAGAGCATCAGCGCGGACGTCCCGTCGAGAATCGCATTGGCGACATCGGACGCCTCTGCGCGCGTCGGCTCGGGCCGGTGGATCATCGACTCGAGCATCTGCGTGGCGGTGATCGTGGGCTTTCCGCGGTCGAGGGCTCCGAAGATGATCTGCTTCTGCAGGAGGGGCACCTCGGCCGCGCCGATCTCGACCCCGAGGTCGCCGCGCGCGATCATCACGGCGTCCGACGACGTCGAGGATCGACTCGAGCTGGTCGACGGCCTCCTTCAGCTCGATCTTGGCGATCATCCATGCCTGCGAACCGGCGGCCTCGATCCGCGACTTGAGCGCCGCGACGTCCAGGTGCGTGCGGACGAACGACAGCGCGACGTAGTCCACGCCGAGTCCGAGTGCGAAGTCGAGATCCGCGAGGTCCTTCTCGGTCAGCGAGGCGACAGGAAGCGGGACGCCCGGGACGTTGACCCCCTTGTGGGGCTCGACGACACCTCCGGTCACGACCTCGCACAGAGCCCGCTCGTTCTCGATTCGCTCGACACGTAGCCGCACGTGGCCGTCGTCGATCAAGATCTCGTCACCGGCCTCGAGCACGGAGCCCGAGCACGTCGGGAGCCACGGGAAGGTCGTTCGGGCCGCACCGCTCCTCGCCCGCGACGACGACCGCATCACCCACCTCGAGCTCGGCCGGAGCTGTCAGATCGCCGATTCGGAGCTTCGGGCCCTGGAGATCGGCGATGAGCGCCAGCGGGCGACCCGCCTTCTCCTGAACGCTCCGCGTACGACGAGCGCTCAGCTCGTGATCCGCCTGCGTCCCGTGCGAGAAGTTCAGTCGCACGCCGTCCATCCCCGCGTCGACGAGCCGCGTCAGCGTCTCCTCGTTGCTCGACGCCGGGCCGATGGTCGCAACGATCTTTGTTCGTCGGTCGGGCTGCGCCACGCGCGCAGGCTAGCGATGCGACATGAAGGCGGACCAGCCCGGGTAGCGTGGCCGTGTCGCCGAGCTCCTCCTCGATCCGCAGCAGCTGGTTGTACTTCGCGACGCGATCGGTGCGCGACGGCGCGCCCGTCTTGATCTGTCCGGCGTTCACCGCGACCGCGAGGTCGGCGATCGTCGTGTCCTCCGTCTCGCCGGAGCGGTGCGAGATCACGGTCGCGTAGCCGCGCCGCTCGGCGCAAGTTCGATCACGTCGAGCGACTCGGTCAGCGTGCCGATCTGGTTGACCTTGACGAGGATCGCGTTCGCGACGCCCTCGTCGATGCCGCGCCGGAGAAAGTCGACGTTCGTCACGAACAGATCGTCGCCGACGAGCTGTACTCGATCGCCCGAGCGCGTCCGTCAGCGCGCGCCAGTCACTCCAGGCGTTCTCGTCGAGCCCGTCCTCGATGGAGACGAGCGGAAATCGCTCGGCGAGCGCGGCGTAGAAGTCGATCATCGCCGATCGGGGTCGAGCGTTCGCCCTTCGCCGGGAAGGTCGTAGACACCGTCGCGAAAGACCTCGCTCGCGGCGGGATCGAGCGCGATGGCAATCCGCTCGCGATGTCCGGCTCGCTCGGACGCCTCGAGCACCGCCTCGATCGCGGCCGACGTCGACTCGAGGTCCGGCGCGAACCCGCCTTCGTCGCCGACGCCGGTCGCGAGCCCTCGCTCGTGGAGCACTGCCTTCAGCGTGTGGAAGACCTCCGCGCCGACGCGGAGTGCCTCCGAGAAGGTCTCGGCACCCGCGGGAACGACCATGAACTCCTGGAGGTCGAGGCGATTCTGGGCATGGGCGCCGCCGTTGACGACGTTCATGAGCGGGACTGGAAGCGTCCGAGCTGCTGTCCCCGCCCAGCCAGCGGTAGAGAGGAAGCCCGGCATCCGCGGCCGCCGCCTTTGCGACGGCGAGCGAGCAACCGAGAATCGCGTTGGCCCCGAGACGGCTCTTCGTGGCCGTCCCGTCGAGATCGATGAGCGTCGTATCGAGCACGCGCTGATCGTCTGCATCCAAACCGACGCACGGCGGACGCGATCTCGTCGTTGACGTTGCCGACCGCTTTCAGCACGCCCTTACCGAGGTAGACGCCCTGGTCGCCGTCGCGCAGCTCCACCGCCTCGTGCTCGCCGGTCGACGCACCCGACGGAACGGATGCCCGACCGACGGCCCCTGACTTGAGCCGGACGTCGACCTCGAGCGTGGGATTCCCGCGTGAATCGAGGAGCTGGCGCGCGTGGACGCCGGCGATTGCGCTCATGCGAGCGCCTCCTTCGCGCGCTCGTAGTACGCGTCCTGGCTCACGAGGTCGAGCGCTCGCCAGTCGTCACCGGCGGCTGCAGCCAGCTCGGCCGCAAGCTCGACTCTCCGCATGAAACGACCCGTGGTCGCCACGCAGCGCCAGCTCCGGGTCGACGTTGAGCCGTCTCGCGACGTTGACGACGGTGAAGAGCAGATCGCCGAGCTCATGGAAAACGTCGGCGTCAGCCTCCGTCTCGGGCGCGGGCTCACCGGCTCGCGCGATCGCCGTCTCGAGCTCGTCGAGCTCCTCGCGTACCTTCGCGAGCGGCCCGGCGACGTCGGGCCAGTCGTAGCCGACCGCGGCCGCCCGGCGCTGCACCTTCCGCGCCTGGAGCAGCGCAGGCAGCGCTTCCGGGACGTCGTGGAAGATCCCCTCACGCCCCTCCTGCTCGGTCTTGAGCGCCTCCCAGCGCTCCTTGACCCGACCCGGCGTCCTGGCGTCCACGTCCCCGAAGACGTGCGGGTGCCGCCGCACGAGCTTCCGGTGGACGTCGCGCGCGACGGACTCGAGATCGCCCTCCCCCCGCTCCTCGAGGAGCAGCGAGAGGAAGTACACCTGGAACAGGAGGTCTCCGAGCTCACCGTGTAGGGCGCTCGAGTCTCCGGCGAGTGCCGCGTCCGCGACCTCGTACGCCTCCTCGACGGTATGCGGGACGATCGTGCTCTCGGTCTGCTCGCGGTCCCAGGGGCACTCTCGACGCAAGTGCCGCGTCAACTCCTGGAGGTCGAGAAGCGCCTCCGCCAGGCTCATCGACGAGACCCTACTGGGTCTCGGTCGGTGCATCGGGGACCTCGGGCGGCGCGTATCCGAGCGGCGTAGCTCACCTTGCCGTCGTAGTCCGCCTTCAGATCCTCGACCCACTTCTGCATCTCTTCGTTCCGCTTCTGCTGCAGGAGCGTGGTGCGGATCGAGTCCCTGACGTCATCGAGGGAGGTGACCTTCGACTTGTGGACGTCGGAGACCGCCTGGATGACGTGGTAGCCGTACTGCGTCTTCACCGGCTTCGAGAGCCCGTCCGTCTTCAGCTCGAACGCCGCCTTGTCGAACTCCGGCACGGTTCGGCCACGGTAGATCGTGAGTTTCCCGCCCGAGTCCTTGCTGCCCGGATCGTCGGAGAACTTCTTCGCCAGCGCTGCGAAGCTCGCCCCGCCCTCGAGCTGAGCGTAGATCTCGTCGGCCTTCGCCTTGCTGGCCGCGTAGTCGACCTTGCCGTCCTTGTCCTTCACGGCGATGAGAATGTGACGCACGTCGCGCGAGTCGGGCGTCCCGTACTGCGCCTGGTTCTGCGGTGTAGTACTCGAGGATCTCCTGGTTCGTAACCTCGACGTCCTTGGTCACGGCCTTGAAGAGCTTCTCCGTGAGGACGTTCACCGCAATGCCCTGCGCCCGGTACGCATTCCGACGTGAAGCCCTGCTGCGCGAGGGCCTTCTCGTACTCTGCGCGCTTGCCGTCGAACTTCTCGTTGATGATGGCCTGCTCGGCCTTGTCGATGTCCTTCTCGGTCACCTTCAGGTCGCGGTCGTCCGCCGCCTTCTGGAACTCGACGAGCTGGACGAGGTACGCGAGGTACTGCGTCTGGATGCTCTGGTACTCCGGTGTCCCGGCCTTCGGGAACGCCTGCTTCTGCGACTCGTAGCCCTTCTTGGCCTGCGCGACGAGGTCGTCGAGCTGCGCCTTCGAGATCTCGGTGCCGTCGACGACGGCGACTGCGCCAGCGGGAACGCTGTCGGAGCCACCCCCACACGCCGACACTGCGAGGGCGAGAACGGCGAGGAGGAACCCGAATATGAGTCGTGGAGCGGTCATCAGAGCCCGTCCCTTATAGCCGAGGGGGTGTTAGGCACGGGTTGCGGACTATTAGGAGGCTGTTGCACATCGGATGCCTGGACCACGAGAAAGGCCGCAACTAGGCGGCCAAGCGGGCCTGGACGA
This sequence comes from uncultured Gaiellaceae bacterium, assembly GCA_963709715.1. Lineage (GTDB taxonomy): Bacteria > Actinomycetota > Thermoleophilia > Gaiellales > Gaiellaceae > GMQP-bins7. The sequence continues at coordinate 73,579 of CAVPXQ010000008.1, read as the reverse complement.
TAGCATCGGGCAGCTCCAGCGCATCCTTGAGCGTCTCCACGCGGAGCGAGACCTCACGCTTCTGTGTCGAGTAGACGAGCGTCGGCGCGACGCCGACGAGCGAGCGCACTTCGACCGAGCCGAGCGCGAGCGGGCCGACGGTGACGCGGCCGCCCCGAAAGACGAGGTAGTCGGCGCCGAGCCGTGCGAGCTTCAGCTTCGCCTCCTGGATCGCGAACAGGTTCTCGACCGGCTCGGGGAGCGGGCCGTACCGATCCTCGGTCGCCGAGACGAGCTCGCGCAGCTCGTCCTCGTCCTCGGCCAGGGCGATGCGGCGATGGAGGTCGATCTTCAGCGCCTCGGCCGCCACGTACGAGGCCGGGACGTACGCGTCGACGCGCGCGTCGACGCGCACCGGGCGGGTCAGCCGCGCGCCTGCGTCCGGTGAGCTCTGCGACCGCCTCGTCGAGCATCTCGACGTAGAGCTCGAACCCGAGCGCCGCGACGTGCCCGGACTGCTCGGGCCCGAGGAGGTCGCCGGCGCCGCGGATCTCGAGATCGCGCATCGCGATCTGGAAGCCCGACCCGAGCTCCGTGTGGTCGGCGAGCGTCGACAGGCGCGGCGCGCGCCTCGCGGCGTCAGCTCGGACGCGTCGGGGTAGAAGAGGTAGGCGTAGGCGAGGACGTCCGAGCGCCCCACTCGGCCGCGGATCTGGTACAGCTGGGCGAGCCCGAGCGCGTCGGCGCGCTCGACGACGAGCGTGTTCGCCTGCGGGATGTCGATGCCCGGACTCGATGATCGTCGTCGAGACGAGGACGTCGGCGTCGCCCGCGAGGAACGCGTGCATGCGCTCCTCGAGCTCCCTCTCGGACATCTGCCCGTGCGCGACGAGGAAGCGGAGGCCGGGGCACAGCTCCTCGAGCTTCTCGCTGCGCCTCGTCGATCGACTCGACGCGGTTGTGGAGGTAGAACGCCTGCCCTCCTCGCGCGTGCTCGCGCTCGAGCGCCATCTTGATCAGCTCCTCGTCGTACTCCCCGACGGTGGTGCGGACCGGGCGCCGACCCGACGGCGGCGTCTCGATGATCGAGATGTCGCGCAGTCCCGAGAGCGACATGTGGAGCGTCCGCGGGATCGGCGTCGCCGAGAGCGCGAGCACGTCGACCTCGAGCCGCAGCGAGCGCAGGAGCTCCTTCTGCGCGACGCCGAAGCGCTGCTCCTCGTCGAGAACGACGAGCCCGAGGTTCTTCGGGATGACGTCGCGCGAGAGGATGCGGTGCGTCCCGACGAGCACGTCGACCTTCCCCTCCTGGAACTCCGCGAGGATGCGCGTCTGGTCGGCCTTGCTGCGGAAGCGCGAGACCATCTCGACCCGCACCGGAAAGTCGCGGTAGCGCTCGCGGAAGGTGTTCCAGTGCTGCTCCGCGAGGATCGTCGTCGGGCAGAGCACGAGCGTCTGCCGACCGTTGAGCGCGACGCGCGAACGCCGCCCGCACCGCGACCTCGGTCTTGCCGAAGCCGACGTCTCCGCACACGAGCCGATCCATCGGCCGTCGCGGCCTCGAGGTCCTCCTTCACCGCCTCGATCGCCTGCTGCTGGTCGTCGGTCTCGCGATACGGGAACGAGCTCTCGAGCCGCTCGAACCAGTCGCTCGTGAGGTCGAGCGCCTGGCCGGGCGCCTGTCGACGCTGCGCGTAGAGGGCGAGGAGCTCGCCGGCGAGCTCTCGGACCGACGCGCGCGCGCGGCTCTTGAGGTTCTGCCACGCCTTGCCGCCGAGCTTCGAGAGCGACGGCGCCTTCGCGTCCGCCCCGATGTAGCGCGAGACCTTCGCGATCTGCTCGTGCGGGACGTAGAGCCGGTCCTCGCCCTTGAACGCGAGGAAGAGGTAGTCGCGCGTGACGCCCGCGACGTCCTTCGTCTCGAAGCCGAGAAGGCGCCCGACGCCGTGGTCCTCGTGCACGACGTAGTCGCCGACGCGAAGGTCGGCGAAGGACTGGAGCGCGCGGCCGAGCCGCGTGTCGCCCGCGGCGGTCGCTTGCGGAAGACCTGCGTGTCCGGCAAGAGCGCGACGCCGAGGTCGCGCCACACGAAGCCGCGACGCGCCGGGCTGACGACGAACGTGAGCGAGGGATCAGGCGTGACGGCTCGTGGAGCGTCGTCGACGACGCGCGCCTCGACCCTGCGCAGGAGCCGTTGCGTTCGCAGCGCCTCTCCCGGATGCGGGAAGGTCACGAGCACCGCGTCGTCCCTGGCGCACCATCGCCGCGAGCTCGTTCTCCGCTTCCGCGAGGCCGCGCGCGGCGATCGCCGGGCGCTGCGCCTCGAAGACGTGCGGCTTGCGAGCGCGGAAGCGCATCGAGCCGGGCGCGCCTCGACGACGTCGGGCGGCAGTCGAGCCCTTCCTCGCGCCACACGCCGACGACGTCGTCGAGCTGCCAGACGAGGTCGGGCGGACGGTCGAGCAGCGGGACGAGATCGGCCTGTCGACCTCGTCGGACGCCCCGCCAGCTCGAGATCGAGGTGCATGCGCTCGCGCGCCGGGAAGACGACTGCCTCGTCGACCGCGTGGAGCGCTCGCTGCGTGAACGGCGAGAACGCGCGGATCTGCTCGAGTCGTCGCCGAAGAACTCGACGCGGAGCGGCTCGCGGCCCGTGCTCGGGAAGACGTCGACGAGCCCGCCGCGCACCGCGATCTGTCCGCGCTCCTCGACGCGCTCGACGCGCTCGTAGCCCGCGAGCGCGAGTGACTCGACGAGCGCGTCGAGGCCTGACCCCGCCCCGCGCCCAGATCGCACGACTCCGGGTCGCTCCGTCCTCGGGCGGCATGCCCTCTGCGAGCGCGCGAGCGGACACGCAGACGAGCCCGCCTCGTTCGAGCACGTCGAGGGCCGCAGCGCGCTCGCCGACGAGGTGGGCCGGTGGCTCGAGGCCGGATCCGGCGCGCACGCCGCGGCTCGGGAGGAGCGCGACGCGCGATCGGGATCGGCGTACCAGCCGACGCCTCCGCGAGCGTCGCGCGCCTCCTCGTCCTCTGCGAGGAGGCAGACGAGCGGGCGGGTCGAGCGTCGCGGTGCAGGGCCGCGAGGACGAGCGGGAGCGCGGGCTCGGAGACGCGCGCGTTCGTGCCGGGAAGTCGTCCGCGAACGCGCGGAAGCGGTCGCTCGCGGCGAGCGCGTCGACGAGTCCCGGAGCGGTGGAGGCGCGCTGGGTCCATGCGGCTGGCGGGATCCGCGTCCCGCGGCGCGTGACTGCGTACTCGCGCGGGTGGGCCCCGGTGTCGGCGCCGTTCCACAACGACCCCCAGGGGCACTCCCGTGTCCCTTCGGATCACCGCTAGCCGACGCACGAGCTACGACGTGGGTCACAGCGAGCTGCGCGAGAAGGCAGCCGACACGCGAATCCAGGAGCGCAGGCCCGCGCGGACGCGCAGCGCCGGCTCCAGCGCTACCGCTCAGTTGAAACGTCGCTGAGCCTCCTCGAGACCCTCGAGCACGACGTCCTCGACGGCATCGGCCGCGCGCGTGACCACCGCGTCGCGATCCTCGTGCGCGTCGAACGGCGCGAGCACGAAGTCCGCGACGTCGCGCGGATCACCGCGGCCGGGACGGCCGACGCCGATGCGGAGGCGGAGGAACTCCGGCGATCGCCGAGCGCCTGCGCGATCGACCGCAAGCCGTTGTGGCCCGCGAGCCCGCCGCCGGCGCGCGCCTGGAGGCGACCGAACTCGAGGTCGACGTCGTCGTGGACCACGAGCACGGCGTCGGTGGGCGACCTTGTAGAAGCGCGCCGCAGCAGAGATCGAACGACCGGACTCGTTCATGTACGTCTCCGGCTTCAGCAGCGCGACGCGATGATCGTCGATCCGCACGTCGGCGACGCGGCCGTTGAACTTCGACCGGAACGACGCGTCGTGCCGGCGCGCCGAGCTCGTCGATCACCATCCAACCGACGTTGTGCCGGTCGCGCTCGTGGCGCGGGCCGGGATTGCCGAGACCCGCGACGAGCAGGTCGAGCGTCGAGGCCGACTCGCCTCGACGGAAGAGGCGCACGGCTACTCCTCGGACTCGGAGCTCTCGTCGGCGTCCGCAGACTCGCCTGCGGCTGCCTCGGCAGCCTCGCCCTCGGCGGCCTCGCGGCCTCGGCCGCCTCGGCTGCCTCGGCTGCCTCGGCCTCCTCGAGCTCCGCGAACCCGCGCGGCACCGAGACGGTCGCGATCACGGTCTCGTGCGGATCGTCGAGCAGCGTCACGTTCTCGATCGCGCCGACGTCCGCGAGACGAAGGACGTCGCCGACCTCCAGGTGCGTGACGTCGACGTCGATGTGCTCCGGAACGTCGGCCGGAAGCGCCTCGACGTGGAGCTCGCGCGTGACGAGCGAGAGCATGCCGCCCGACTTGACGCCGACGGCTTCGCCGATGAGCTGAATCGACGACGGTCGCGTGGATCGGCTGGTCGAGCCGCACCTCGCGCAGGTCGATGTGCGAGATCGTGCCGCGAATCGGATCCTGCTGGTAGTCGGCGAGGATCGACGGATGCACCGTCTTCTGACCCTCGATGACGACGTCGAGGATCGCGTGCGAGCCCGACGGGCCGGTCATCGCAGCGCGGAGCTCGCGCTCCGGAACGACGATCGCGCGTGCGTGACCCTTCCCGTAGAGGACGCCGGGGATCGAGCCCCTGCGAGCGCAGGCGGCGGGTGCGGCGCGAGCCGAGATCCTCGCGCTCGCGCACTTCGAGCTTCAGCCTGTCTCCAGACACGGCGGCGGATTGTAGCCAAGCGCACTCGTCACCCTTCGAACCACCGACGATCAGGCCAATGGCACTCCGCCCTCGATGCCGGAGCATCGAGAAGGCCGTCAGAAGAGCTGGTTCTCGCCGGCGAAGATCGCCGAGACCGAGTCGTCGGCGAAGACGTTCCGGATCGTGTCGGCCAGGATGCCGGCGACGGTCAGCACCTCGACGTTGTCCGGCTTCGTGCGCGGATCGATCGCGACCGTGTCCGTGACGATCAGCCGGTCGATCTGCACTGTCCGCGATGCGTTCGAGCGCGGGGCCGTTGAAGAGACCGTGTGTCGCGCAGGCGTAGACCTTGATCGCGCCCGCCTCCTTCAACGCAGCGGCTCCCGCGACGAGCGTCCCGGCCGTGTCGACGATGTCGTCGGTCATCACGACGATCTTCCCCTCGACGTCGCCGATCACCGTCGTCACTCGGGCGACCTGCTGCTCGGGCCGCTCCTTGTTCAGGACGACGAGGTCGCCTCCGATCATCTCGGCGAACTTGCCCGCGAGCTTCGTCCGGCCGGTGTCCGGGAGACACCGCTGCGATCGGCTGCTGCAGCTTGAGGTCACGGACGTACTGCGCGAAGAGCGGGATCGCCGTCATGTGGTCGACGGGGATGTGGAAGAAGCCCTGCACCTGGCCGGCGTGGAGATCCATCGTGAGCACGCGGTCGGCGCCGGCGGACTGCAGCATGTCCGCGACGAGGCGCGCGCGTGATCGGCTCGCGCGGTCGCGACTTCTTGTCCTGCCGCGCGTAGAAGTACCAGGGCACGACCGCCGTGATCCGCTTCGCCGACGCGAGCCGCGCCGCGTTGATCATGATCAGGAGCTCCATCAGGTTCCGGTCGACGGGGTCGCAGGCCGACTGGACGATGAACATGTCGGCGCCGCGAACCGACTCCTCGTAGCGGCAGTACGTCTCGCCGTTCGCGAACGTCTTGAGCTTCACGTGACCGAGCTCGATGTCGAGCTGCTCGGCGATCCGCTGCGCGAGGTCGGGGTTCGAGCGGCCGGAGAACAGCATCAGCCGCTTCTGCGGCGCGAGCGCGATCGCGCGCCCGACCTCGAGCTCGGGCTGTGGGTGTCATCCCCTCCAGCCCGGGCAGCGTCTGCTCAATCGTCCCGCTTTCCACCGCGCCCTTCCTTGTTCACCTGCTTCGCCCGGGCGATCGCCAGGGCGCCCGCAGGCACATCCTCTGTGATCACGGAGCCGGCTGCAATCCATGCGTCGTCGCCGATCGACACGGGGGCGACGAACGTATTGTCGACACCCGTCCTGACGTTGCGCCCGATCGTCGTTCGCTCCTTGACACGCGTGTGCTCCTGATTCGCCGTGATGTTCCCGGCGGCGATGTTCGTGTCCGGGCCGACGTCGGCGTCGCCGAGGTACGTGAGATGCGGAACCTTCGTCCGCTCGCCGATGCGCGAGTTCTTGAGCTCGACGAACGTTCCCGCCTTCGCGCCGGCCTCGAGCACGGTTCCCGGCCGCAGGTAGCAGAACGGCCCGACGAGCGCGTCCTCGCCGATCGTCGAGTCGACGACGACGGCGTGCGGGCCGACCTCGGCGCGCGCGGCGATTCTCGACGCGCCGCGGATCACCGTGAACGGGTGGACGACCGCGTCGGGCTCGAGCGTCGGCGTCGGCGTCGATCCACGTGCTCGCGGGATCGACGATCGTGACGCCGGCGAGCATGTGCGCCTCGTTGATCCGGTCGCGCAGGGCCGCGGCGGCCGCGGCCAGCTCGACTCGCGTGTTCACACCTTCCGTCTCCACCGGGATCTCCTCCCTTGTGCACCGCGACTCGTTCGCCCTCCGAGACGAGGATCGCCAACCGAGTCGGTCAGGTAGAGCTCGCCCTGCGCGTTGTGCGGCGTGAGCCGGTCGAGCACCGGCCACAACCTATCTGCCCGGAACACGTAGATGGACGAGTTGACCTCGCGCACGCGCGCGCTGCTCGTCGGTCGCGTCGCGATACTCGACGATCGCCGCAAGCACGCCGTCTCCGACGCGCAGGACACGACCGTAGTGCTTGGGATCGTCCGGCTCGAACGAGAGCACGGTCGCGGCGGCACCCTCGCGACGATGGGTCTCGACGAGGTCGCGAAGGACGCGCGCGGTGAGGAGCGGCGTGTCGCCCGAGAGCACGAGCACGTCGTCGGCGCGACCGTCGAGCGCCGCGCGGGCGCAGCGCACGGCGTCTCCGGTCCCGCGCGGCTCCTCCTGAACGGCGACCGCCATCCCGTCGAACGCGGCGGCCGTCGCGGGCGCCGCGACCACGACGAGCGGATCGACACCGAGCTCGCGCGCCGACGCGAGCACCCAGTCGACCATTCGCCGACCGAGGATCGGATGCAGGTGCTTCGGCACGTCCGAGCGCATGCGCGTGCCGAGCCCGGCCGCCATGACGACGGCTCCGAGCGTTCTCTCGCCGTTCGACGACACGGAGGCTGGGGCGCCAGGATTCGAACCTGGGATCACGGGACCAAAACCCGTTGCCTTACCACTTGGCCACGCCCCAGAGCGAGGGTCATCTTGCCACTCGAGGCGAGATCGGCCGCCTCGACCGGGCGCGTCGACGAACGTCGCGCCCGGCGTCGCGCGAGTGAGCTCGCGGCAGCGAGCGAGCTCCCGCCTCTCCTCGAAGAGGCCGTAGACGGTCGGGCCCGCGCCGGACACGTCCGCGCGGAACGCCCCCGCCGCCTCGAGCTCGCGCGCGAGCGGCGACGACGCGAGGTCGTTGCGGCGGGCAGCGCGGCCGAGGTCGCGCGCGGTCGCGACTCGCGCGAGCGCGCGTCGACAGCGCGTCTGCGCGCTCCACGAATCCGTCGGCGCCGTCGCGTTCGTCGAACGCCGCGTAGACCGCGCGGGTCGACTCCTTCGCCACGTCGTGCGGAACGACGAGCGACGACGCGAGTAGCTCGGTCGGAAGGTCGACGCGCTCGAGCTCGGTCCCGTCTCCGGTCGCCGAGCTGTGCTCCGCGCGGAGGAAGAACGGGACGTCGGCACCGACGCGGCCGCGAGCCGGTGGAGCTCGTCGCGCGACAGCGGCTCGGTCGAGCGCCGCGTTCGCGAGCCTCAGCGCCGTCGCGGCGTCGCTGCTTCCACCGCCGAGGCCCGCGGCGACGGGGATCCGCTTCTCGATCCGCACGCGCCAGCGCGGGCTCGACGCCGGCCGCACGCGCGAGCGCCTCGAGCGCGCGCGCGGACGATCGTGTCGTCCGCGAAGCCCTCGACGACGAGGTCGTCCGCGGGCTCGAGCGTCGATCGTCGTCGTGGAGGTCGATCCGCTGGAGCACCGTGACGACCTCGTGCTTTCCGTCGGCGCGAAGCGGGCCGACGACGAGCGCGAGGTTGATCTTCGCGTACGCCTGCGCCGTGCTCACCGAAAGCGCCTCGGCGAGCCGGACGAACTCCGGCGGCTCGAGCTCCTCGGCCCGCGCGTTCGCCGGCATGGCCGATCGACGCGAGTGCCTGCTCGACTCGGTGGCGCGAGACGAGACCGGACAGCGCGACGGAGTTCGCGAGCGGTCTTGCGTCGGTGCGCGAATGCCGCCTCGACGACGGCCTGACGTCGGCGATGGCGCGCGATCGGCGCACGCTCGAAGGCGACGAGCGCCGACTCGACACGCGGTCGCGGACGGAACACCGTCGGCGGGACCGGATGGAAGCCGGCCTTCCGGGCCGCGAGCTGGACGAGGACCGACACCGCGCCGTACGCCTTCGTGCGCGGCACCGCGAAGAAGCGATCGGCGACCTCGCGCTGCACCATCACGCACCAGCGCCCGAGCGAGGTCGCGTGCTCGAGCGTCTCGACGACGAGCGGCGTCGCGATGTTGTACGGCAGGTTCGCGACGAGCTTCGTCGGCGCTCGGCTCCAGCGCTCCGAGGTCGACCGCGAGCGCGTCCCCCCAGACGAGCATGGACGTTCGACCGCCGCCCAGAGCGCCTCGACGAGGCGCCGGCTCGAGCGAGCGGTCGAGCTCGATCGCGTGGACGACGCGCACGCGATCGGCGAGATAGCGCGTGAGCACGCCGAGACCCGGGCCGACCTCGAGCACGACGTCGTCGCGGCGCGAGGTCGCTCATGCGCCCGATGACGCCGAGGATGTTCTCGTCGACGAGGAAGTGCTGACCGAGCGCCTTCTTCGGCGCGACCGTCACGACAGCCCGAAGGCCGCGGCGGCGTTCGCGTGCGTCGCGTGCCGCGAGCTCCTCGACGCATCTCGCCGCGCGCCTCGGCGAGCGCGCGCAGCGTGTGGACGACGTTAGCGGGCTCGTTCGGCTTGTCCACGGACGGGCTGCGGAGCGAGGTACGGGCTGTCCGTCTCGACGAGGATCCGGTCGGCGGGAATCACCGCGCGCGGCCTCGCGCAGCGGCCGGCGTTCGGATAGGTCGCGTTCCCCGCGAACGACACGTAGTACCCGCGCTCGACCGCCAACGGCGACGAGTGTCGGCGACGAGAAGCAGTGGAGGATCACGGTGCCCTCGAACGGCCCGAGCGCAGCGGCCGTCTCCTCGTCGGCCTCGCGGTTGTGGATGACGACCGGAAGCGCGAGCTCGTCGGCGAGCTCGAGGTGAGCGTCGAAGAGCCGACGCTGCTGCGTCGGGCGTCGCGAAGCGTCGGACGGTGTCGAGCCCGGTCTCTCCGACGGCGACCGCCTTCGGATGCGCGAGGAGCTCGCGGAGCTCGTCGAGGCGTCTCGGCCTCGGGCTGCCGCGGCCTGCGTGCGGATCGATCCCGAGCGCCGCGTAGACGCCGGCGTGGCGCTCGGCGATCGCGAGCGCCGCCCGGCCCGAGTCGATGCCGGTGCCGATCGTGACGATCCGCGTGACGCCGCTGGCTCGTGCGTCGCTCGACGAGCGTCGCCGGCGGGCTCGTCGCACGCGTCGAGGTGCGCGTGCGAGTCGGTCACGCCGCGGTCGCGGCCTCCATCCGCGCGAGCTCGTCGGCGACGACCCGCTCGGCGTCGAGCTTCGCGAAGAGCGGACGCGGGCTCACGGAGCGTCTGTCCGGCCGGGAGCCGCTCGGCTCCCAGCGACCCGACCAGCTCGCGTAGTCGCCGGTGAGCACGACGTGCTCTGACGCCGTCCTCGACGACCGTCCGGAAGTCGAGCTGCGCCTGCGATGCACGTCGTCGTAGCCGAGCATCTCGTGGAGTCGCTGTGCGGAGAACGGCAGGAAAGGCGTGAGCAGCACCTTCAGGCTGTCGACCGCGCGAAGGGCGACGTACAGGATCGTTCCGGCTCGCTCGCGCTCGGATTCGAGCTTGGCCCACGGCGCCTGCTCGGCGACGTACTGATTGCCGAGCGCGGCGAGCCGCATCGCCTCCTGCAGCGCGTTGCGGAAGCGCGCGGCCTCGATCAGCGAGCCGACGGACTCGAAGCCGCTCGTCACCTCGCGCAGCAAAGCGTCGTCGTCGGCGGTCAGCGGCCCGGGCGTCGGCACGGCGCCGAAGTTCTTGTACGCGCTCTGCAGCGTGCGGTTCACGAGGTTGCCCCACGTCGCGACGAGCTCGTCGTTGTTGCGGCGGACGAACTCGGCCCACGTGAAGTCCGTGTCCTGCGTCTCGGGCCCCGCGATCGTGAGGAAGTAGCGCAGCGCGTCGGGGTCGTAGCGGCTCAGGAAGTCGCGGACGAGGATCTGGACGCCGCGACTCGAGCTGAACTTCTTGCCCTCCATCGTCAGGAACTCGCTCGACGCGACGTTGTCCGGGAGCTCGAGCTCTCCTCGTCCGGCGCCGTACTCGCCACCCGAGCCGTAGCCGAGCAGCATGCTCGGCCAGATCACCGTGTGGAAGACGATGTTGTCCTTCCCCATGAAGTACGTGTGCTCGGCCGCTCGGTTCCTGCCACCACTCGCGCCACGCGTCCGGCGTCCCGCGGTTCTGCGCCCACTCGATCGACGCCGAGAGGTAGCCGATGACGGCGTCGAACCACACGTAGATCCGCTTGTCGTCGCGATCCTCGTAGCCGTCGACCGGAATCGGGACGCCCCAGTCGAGATCACGCGTGATCGGTCGCGGCTTGAGCTCCTGGACGAAGTTGAGCGAGAAGCGCCGGACGTTCTGGCGCCAGCCCTCCTGCCCTCGGATCCACTCGGTGAGCTGGTCCTTGAACGCGGGGAGATCGAGGAAGAGATGCTTCGTCTTCGCGAAACACGGGAGGCGTCCCGTCGATCCTCGAGCGCGGCTCGATCAGGTCGATCGGATCGAGCTGGTTCCCGCAGTTGTCGCACTGGTCGCCGCGCGCGCTCGGTAACCCGCAGATCGGACACGTGCCCTCGATGTAGCGGTCCGGGAGCGTATGACCGGTCGAGGCGGAGAACGCGCCGAGCGTCTCGCGCTCGACGACGAAGCCCTTCTCGTACAGCGTGCGGAAGAGGTCCTGCGTGACGCGGTAGTGGTTCTTCGTCGTCGTCCGGGTGAAGAGGTCGTACGAGAGCCCGAGCGCTCGGAGGTCCTCGCGGATGAACTCGTTGAAGCGATCGGCCGTCTCACGCGGCGACTCGCCGGCGGCGTCGGCCGCGACCATGACCGGCGTGCCGTGCTCGTCGGTCCCGCTGACCATGAGGACGTCGTTCCCTCGGAGCCGGTGATAGCGGGCGAACGTGTCCGACGGGACGCCGAAGCCCGCGACATGGCCGATGTGCCGGAGGCCGCTCGCATACGGCCACGCGACGGCGACCAGGATCTTCCTCGGCTCTCTCCGGCGCTGCCTCACGGGCGCCAATGATAGGGAGCGGTCCGTGTACGACCCGCTGCGCACGAAGGCTGCGACGGCCGTCGCGAGCGCTGCCAGGAGTGCCAGCGTGGCACCAAGCCACCGCGCTGACGAGGGTGTGAGGGTCGGCGCGGCGCGCGTCCGCAGAGGCTCCTGCCCGCCCGGGACGGATGTCGGGTCGGTGGTCGAGGCTCACGAGCGAGATGTGCGCGTGATCGGTCATCGCGGTGCGACGAACTCCACTCGAGGCGAATGGGCGGTGCGCGGCGAGGCCGACGCGCACGACGTGGGCGGAAGTCCGAAGCGAGCGCGGCGGCTGCGATCCGATCGGCGATCCACGTGAACGCCTGGACGCAGCGGCACTCGCGCCACTCGCCGCAGCGGCCGACTCGACGGCTCGCCTCCGCCGGCGCTGTCGCGCTGCGGCCGATCTCGAGCGGGCTCCCGCGGTCGCCGGTGGCCTCTGAGCCGTCCGGAGCCGCGATCGGCGCGTCCTCGCCTCGGCGGGCGGAGCGGCCGGGTGTAGGCGGTGAGGGCGATCGGCGCCGGAGCTGGGGCTCGGAGGGCTCGCCGCGGGGGAGTCGCGGGCGCAGGTGGCGCCGTCTCGGGCTGCGACGAAGGGGCGGGCGGCGCCTCGGGTGCAGGTGGAGGGTGGGAGCACCCCGAGGCGGAAGGAGTGAGAGCGGGTCGACGTAGCGTCTCGCTGCGCCGACCCGGACACCGAGGTGGACGTACGGGACCGCGTGCTCGGCCTCGCCGGTCGGACCGGGCTCGGCGACGACGTCGCCCTCGGCCACGCTCGCGCCGCGTCGGACGCGCAGCGGCCCGAGGTGGGTGAGCGACACCTTGTACTCACCGACCGAGATCGTCACCGTGAGGCCGTTCGTCGGGACCGGCCCGGCGAACGTGACCTCGCCGGAGACCGGCGCGCGGATCGCGCGCCGAGCTCCCGAGCGCGACGTCGATCCCTCGGTGCTGACCCGCGGCGTATGTATCCCCGCTCACGGAGAAGCCGCGCAGCACCTCGCCGTCGGCCGGCCACGCCCACGCCCAGGCGGACGAGCCGGACACGAGCGCCCAGAAGACGGCGACACCGAGACTCGCGCAGCACCTGCGTGTCCATCAGTCGTTGTCCGTCGAGCGAACATGCATCGACGGTAGCGCCGGCTCGCGCGGGAGGCAACGCAAAGTGACTGTCTTGTTACAGAGAGCCGCGGTAGAGCGCGTTTCGTGACGTCCCGGTCAGTCGGGAGACGACCTCGGCAGCCGTGCGCCGCGACGCGCCGGCCTCGACGAGCTCGGCGACGGCGGCGCGGGCCGCCTCCGTCGTCACCGGCCCCGCGCCGGCGCCGTCCCGGCGCCGAGGACGAGCGTGATCTCGCCGCGCGGCGGCTCGGCGAACCGATCGGCCAGCTCCTCGAGCGATCCGCGCACGACCTCCTCGAAGCGCTTCGTGAGCTCCCGGCACACGGCGGCCGGACGATCCGGCAGCTCGGTCGGCCAGCACGCGCGAGCGATGCCGGAAGCCGCCGGGGCGACTCGAACGCGACGACCGCCCCGCGCCACGAGCGAAGCTCGCCGCGAGCGCCCGCAGCTCGCCCGCGCGCCGCGGGAGGTAGCCGACGAACTGGTAGCGATCGGCACGCCAGCCCGCTCGCGACGAGCGCGGTCTCGACGGCGGACGCCCCGGGAAGAACCGTCGACCTCCGATCCCTCGGCGACCGCCGCCGCGATCGAGACGCGCTCCCGGATCGTTGACTCCGGGCAGGCCCGCGTCGGAGACGAGCGCCACGCGCTCGCCGGCTCGCAGGCGATCGAGGACCTGCGCCGTTCGCGCGGCCTCGTTGTGACGGTGGTAGCTCGACGAGCCGCGCGGCGATCCCGTGCCGCTCGAGGAGCACGCGCGTGCGCCGCGTGTCCTCGCAGAGGACGACGTCGGCCGCACGGAGCTCGCTCGAGAACGCGCAGCGTGACGTCGTCGAGGTTCCCGATCGGCGTGGCGCAGATCGCGAGCGGCATCAGGGACCGTCGACGCTTCGAACCGCGAGGCGGCCGCGACGGCCGATGACGACGGAAGCCTCCACGGGGGGGCTACCATAACGACCCGCATGGCCGAGGGAACGAAGCCCTACCGGCTGTATCGCGGCGGCCGCAAGAAGGGCAAGAGTCCCCCTCCAGACGCGACGCGCCCCTCGACGCAGCCCACGCGCGCGCCGGGACCGCCGAGGCGCCGCCGCTGGTGGCTCTGGGTCGCGCTCTCGCTGTCGTCGGGCTCCTCGTGCTCGCGCTCGTCTGGGGGGCGCTCGGCTACCGGTCGTTCGCGAGCGGCGTGGACGAGGCGAACGCAGCGTCTGCCGCGCGAACGCGAAGGCGCAGCTCGCGAAGCGCGACCGCTCGCTCCTGTCCGAGCCGACGACCGTCCTCGTCATCGGCACCGACGGCGGCCGTGCTCCGGGCCGCGGCGACGCGAACCGCTCCGACTCGCTGATGCTCCTCCACCTCGATCCCGGCGACGCACCGCATCTCGTACCTCTCGATCCCGAGAGACCTCCGCGTCGAGATTCCCGGGCTACGGCTCGTCGAAGATCAACGCCGCGAACCAGATCGGCGGCCCCGCGCTGACGCTCGCGACCGTCAAGGCGCTGACCGGCCTTCCGATCGACCACGTCGTCGTCGTCGACTTCGACGGCTTCAAGGAGCTGATCGACGCGATCGGCGGCATCGACGTGAACGTGCCGAAGTCGATCCTCTCGAACACGTTCGACTGCCCGTACAAGCCCGCCCGGTGCGCGAACTGGGAGGGATGGCACTTCGAGAAGGGCACGCAGCACATGGACGGACGGCGTGCGCTCGTCTACTCGCGGATCACGCACGAACCAGCTCGACCCGTCCGACACCGACATCACGCGCGGCTCTCGGCAGCAGATCGTGGCCGACGCCGTCGGCGACGAGGTCGCGAGCTTCGGCACCTTCCTGCGCCTGCCGTTCATGGGCGACGAGCTCGCGGCGCCGCTCGCGACCGACCTCTCGGCGTGGGAGCTCGCGCAGCTCGGCTGGATCCGGTTCCGGTCCTCGGGCTCGCTGCGCTGCCGGCTGGGAGGCGAGCCGAGCTCGCTCGGCGGCGAGTCCGTCCTCCTCGGCTCGGAGGACAACGTCGCGGTCATCTCCATGTGGCTGGGACAGTCGGCGCCGCTCCCGCCGCCGAAGGGGACGCTCTACGGCGCCGGCTGCACGCGGCGCTAGCTCGCCGAGTCCGAGGCGGGCTTCGGCTTCGTCTCGGACGACGACTTCTCGGCCGGCTTCTCCTTCGGCTTGTCGCTCGAGGCCGACGTGTCGCCGTCCTTCGCCTTCGCCTTCCGCGAGCCGTAGTCGGTCGAGTAGAAGCCCGGAGCCCTTGAAGTGCACGGCGACCGGGAAGAGCAGCTTCTCGACGGGGCCTGCGCCGCAGGTGACGCACGTCTCGGCGGGCGGATCGCTCATCTTCTGGAAGAGCTCGAACGTGTGACCGTTCGGGCAGCGGTACTCGTAGATCGGCACAGTGGGCGGGAAGGCTAGCGACTAGGCGTCGGACTGGCCCTGGTCGCGCTCGCGCTCGAGAAGCTCGAGGTAGCAGGGCGCGCTCTCGAAAGCAGCGAGCCCGCGCGGCCGTCCGCGGCGGCGTTGCGCGCGGCGCCGCCTGTTCACCGCCGCGATCGCGGCCGAAGCGCCGACCACCCCTCCGAGGAGGAACGTCCGCGCCTTCCCCGCCGCTCGCCGCCGTCCACGGTCGGATCTTACGATCCTCCTCGCCATGCTCGTCTGCACGCTCGGAGATCTCACGCTCGACGTGATCGTCCGCCTCGGAGGGCCGGTCGCCGCCGGTGGCGACGTCGACGCCGACATCCGCGTCGGGCCTGGAGGACAGGCTGCGAACGTCGCGGCTTGGGCGGCGGCGCTCGGCGCCGACGCGCGGTTCGTCGGCAGGACGGGGGCCGATGACGCCGGCGCGCTCGTCCGCGCGAAGCTCGGCCGCGCTCGGGGTCGAGGTCGTCGGCCCGGTCGGCGGCCGCAACGGGACCATCTGCTCGCTCGTCGTCACCGACGGCGAGCGCTCGATGGCCTCGGATCGCGGCGCGGCGCGAGAGCTCCGTGCCGACGACCTCGATCCCACCTGGTTCGCCTGCGACCACTTCCACGTCTCGGGCTACGCACTCATGATCGAGCCCGTCCGCAGCGCAGCGCTGCAGCGCCGTCGAGCTCGCGCGCGCAGCACGGAGCGCGCGATCAGCGTCGACCTCGCGTCCTGGAGCGCGATCCGCGACAGCGGCGAGGATGCGTTCCGCGACGCGATCGGCGCGACGCGCGCCCGACGTCGTCTTCGCGAACGAGGACGAGGAGCGGGTCGTCGGCCGCTCGCCGTCGACGCCGTCTGGATCCTCAAGCGCGGAGCGCGCGGCTGCTCGTTCGACGGCGACGAGCGCGACGCGCATCCCGGTCGAGCAGGTCGTCGACTCGACGGGCGCCGGAGACGCGCTCGCGGCGGGCTGGATCGTCGGCGGGCCTGAGCCTCGCGCTCGAGGCGGCAGCGCGCTGCGTCCAGCAGGTCGGCGCGATGCCGATACCGTCCGCGGCGTGAACGAGCTCATCCAGCGTCTCGGACGAGGTCCGCGCGCGCGCTCGACGAGGGCCGACCTGTCGTCGCGCTCGAGACGACGATCGTGGCGCACGGCTTTCCCGCTCCGCACGGCGTCGAGGTCGGCGTCGAGATGGAACAGGCTGTCCGTGCAGCCGGTGCGACGCCCGCGACGATCGGGGTCGCTCGACGGCCGCATCCGGGTCGGGCTCACCGACGACGAGCTCGCACGCTTCGACTCGAGCGCGCGGAAGGTCGGGCCGCGCGACCTCGCCGCATGCGCCGTCGCGGGTGACGTCGGCGCGACGACCGTCGGAGGCGTCCTCGCGGTCGCGCGCATGGTCGGCATCCGCTTCCTCGGGACGGGCGGCATCGGCGGCGTCCACCGCGGCTATCCGACGCCGCCCGACGTCTCCGCCGACCTCGTCGCGCTCGTCGACGTCACCGGTGCTCGTCGTCTGCTCGGGGGCGAAGTCGCTCCTCGACATCCCGGCGACGACGGAGCACCTGGAGACGCTCGGGATCCCCGTTCTCGGCTACCGGACGGACACGATGCCGCTCTTCTACTACGCGACCGGAGGGCCGCCCGTCTCGCAGCGCGTCGACGACGTCGGATCCGCGGCGCGCATCGCGGCGGCGCACTGGCAGCTCGGCGCCTGCGGGCTGCTCCTGACGAACCCGCCGCCGGAGAGCATCGAGGTCGCAGAGCTGATCGAGGAGGCCGTCGCCGAAGCGGCGCGCCAGGGTGTCTCCGGCCAGGCGCGTGACCCCGTTCGTGCTCGCCCGACTCCACGAGCGCTCGGGCGGGCGCACGCGCGAGGTGAACCGCGCGCTCGCGGTCGGCGAACGCACGGCTCGCCGGCGAGGTGTCGGTAGCGTTCGCCGGCCTGTGAGCCTGTACGACGCAGTCAGCGACCTCCCGCTCACCGTCGAGGGATACGAGCTCGAGCTGCTGTCGCTGCAGGCGCGCCCGGACTTCCTCCGCAAGACGACGGTCGTCCACCTTCACGGCGCCGGCGAGGAGGGCATCGGCGAGGACGTCACGTACCACGGCGAGGAGCACGACCGGCTTCAGGAACGAGGGCCCGACCTGCCGCTCGCGGGCTCGTGGACGCTGCACACGTTCTCGGAGCACCTCGCGACGCTGCCGCTCTTCGACGCGGAGCCGGCGCAGCACGCGTACTACGACTACCGGCGCTGGGGCTTCGAGAGCGCAGCGCTCGACCTCGCGCTGCGACAGACGGGCCTCTCCCTCGGCGCGGCGCTCGGCCGGGAGCGCACGCCCGGTGTCGTTCGTCGTCTCGAGAGGGCTCGGCGATCCGCCGTCGACGGCGCGCTTCCACGAGTGGCTCGCGCTCTATCCCGGCCTGCGCTTCAAGCTCGACGCAAACCCGAGCTGGACGCGAGCGAGCTCATCGCGGAGCTCGCGAGCACCGGCGCGATCGACTCGATCGACTTCAAGGGCCAGTACCGAGGCACGGTCGTCGACACACCGCCCGACCCGACCCTCTACCGGCGCGTCGCCGAAGGCCTGCCGGGGGCCTGGCTCGAGGATCCCGGCCTCACCGACGAGACGATCGCCGTGCTCGAGCCGCATCGCGACCGGGTGACCTGGGACGCGATCATCCACTCGGTCGAGGACATCGAGGCGCTCCGTCTGGACGCCGAAGACCGTCAACGTGAAGCCGTCGCGGTTCGGCTCGGTCGAGCGCCTCTTCGCCGCGTACGACTACTGCGAGGAGAACGGGATCGGCGCGTACGGCGGCGGCCAGTGGGAGCTCGGCCCGGGTCGCGGGCACATCCAGCTCCTCGCGGCGCTGTTCCATCCCGGACACGCCGAACGACGTCGCGCCGGGCGAGTTCAACCTCGACCCGCAGCCCGGCCTCCCGACGAGCCCGCTCACCGTCAAGCCGCGCGAGACCGGCTTCCTCGCGCTGTAGCGGCTACTCCAGGCTCGACAGGAACGTCGTCGACCGGGATCAGCGGAAGCGACTCGAGCTTCGCGCTGCCACGCGCGCCGAGCGCGATCGAGACCTTCGCGATCGTCAGGTCGTCGGGCGCCTCGACGATGTTCACGAAGTCGTACTCGCCGAGCGCCGCCCACTGGTGGAGCACCTTCGCGCCCATCTCCTCGACGTCGCGGTTCACCTCGGCGAGCCGCGCGGGGTTCGCGTGGAGCGTCTGGACACCCTTCTCCGTGAGCGTCGTCAGCATCAGGTAGGTCGGCATCTCACTCCTTTCGTCGATCCTCGCGCGAGCGTAACCGAGCCTCCTGGTCGACGTAGAGCAGCGCGCTCCCGAGGAAGACGACCGGCGAGACGACGAGCGACGGCGAGCGCCGCGGCGATCATCCGCGTGTTGTCCGCGTACTCGCGGAGGACGAAGTAGAGGCTGAACTGCGAGATGATCACGACGAGCGCGAGCGTCGCGAGGCCGCCGAGGACGTGGACGAAGTCGACGCGCGCGAGCGCGAGGCCGCGGCGGAACGCGGCGCGCACGCCGAGGCCCTCGACGAGCACCGCCGGAACGGCGAGCCCGAACAGCGAGAGCCAGACGAGGCCCGGGAGGATGAAGACGGCGACGAGGAGCGGCACGGGCAGGAAGACGAGCACCGCGACGACGTACGCGACGACCCCTCGCCGCGAGCGGACGGGCACGCCGTTGACGAGCCCGACGGCGAGGACGTAGCTGATCGAGACGAGCAGCGCCGTGAGCGGGAGCAGCGCGAGCCGCGAGGTCGCCCGACGAGCCGCTTCCAGACGAGCGCGTTCGCGACGACGACCGGGACGCCGAGCGCGAGCGCGTCGCCAGAAGCGCGCGCCGTACGCGCGAATCGCCTCCCCGACGAGCTGCCCGACCGTCCGCTGCGCCGGAGGCAGAGGAGGCGGCAGCGGGCGCTCGTCGCGCTTCTGCCTCGCCGCCATGGGCGCGGAGGCTACTGAGCGGCGGCCTCGAGCACGCGCGGAAGCGCGTCCGCGAGGGCCTCGAGCGCGCGGCCGATCCGCCAGCGCGAGCGGTCGCCCTCCGACGAGCTCGTTCGAGATCGCGCGGATCTCGACCGCCGGAACGCCCGCGAGCGCGCACGCGCGCAGCACGCCGAATCCCTCCATCGCCTCGACGCGGAGCTCGCCGACCGCTGATGCGCCGCCGACCGCCGCACTCGTCCCGATCGGGAGCACGAGCGCGTCGGGGACGCCGGCGCGCACCCTCGCGAGCAGCTCGGCGTCGGGCTCGACGCGATCGACGACCGGGATCTCGGCCGCGATGTCGGAGTAGACGGACTCGCTCCCGATGACGAGCCCGCCCGGTGTGATGCCTCGCCCACCCGCGATCCCGACGTGCACGACCGCGGCGGGCGGCGTTGACGCCAGCGCACGAGCCGTCGCCGCGGCCGCCTCGACCGGGCCGACGCCGCACGACGAGCCCGGCGTGGTCGCAGAGCTCGATGTCCGTCGCGGCGACGAGCAGCACGTCGCCATGACCGTGATCCTACGACGCGGCCGGCCGAAGCCGGAACACCGGGATGCCGCGGACGCCTCGGCGAGCCACTCCTCGCTGCGACGACTCGAGCGTGACCTCGAAGAACGGCCGCGTCACGCGTCCGCGGCGGTAGTACTCCCGCAGCACGGGAACGGCCGCGTCCGGCCGCGAGCTCCTCGACGGCGAGTCGCTCGCGCCGGCGCCCGCGGCGGAGCTCGACCCATCCCGCCGCGCGCGCGTTCTTCACCCAGTTCCGGTCGCCGTACGGCGCGACGAGCCAGCGCTCGTCGCCCATCTGCACGATCGAGACCGGCGTCGACCAGAGCGTCCCGCTCGTCCGGCCGGCGACCGTCAGGAGATGCGTCCGCGGCCCGGTGAGGCCGAGCCGGGCGAGCGGACGAACGACGGCGTTCAGCGCGCGTCGCCAGATGCTCTTCCGATAGGGCTTCACGCGAGGCTCCGCGCTGACGCTACCCGCGCACGAGCCGCGACCGCCCTCTCGGAGGGCGGTCGCGGTCGGTCGGGCCGAGGTGAGTGACCCGGATCAGTGAGCGAGCGGCGCTGCCTGGTCGTGCGGAAGGCCAGCATCAGCCCGAGTGCGAGTACGATTCCGACTCCGAACCCGATCCCGAGCTGCGGCCAGTCCACGCTCGCGACCGGAGCCCGTGGACGGACGACGGTCGGGGTCGACGGGGCGACGCCACGCTGATTCGCGTCGACGATCCCGAGGCGTCGGCCGACCGGCTGGGTCGACCGCTGTCCGGCGTCGCGATACGTGCTCGACTGCGGAGTCGGCGCCGTCCTGTCCCACGCGTCCGTGCGTCGCTCGATCTGGATCGGCTGCACGAGCGTTCCGCGCTGGTTGGCGTCGACGTAGCCCTTCATGGGTGTCGCCAGCGGATCAGAGCCGGCGAGCCTGCCCTCGCCGAGCGCCGTGGGGACGGCAACGGCCAGAGCCGTCACTGCGATTCCGATGATGAGTGAGATCGTGCGGGTCATCGCTCCGTCTCCTTCGCTTCTGGTGGCCCTCGTAACCACCTGACTCGAGGCTAGGGAGCGGCGATTCCGCCGAAACGGGAGAGTCCCCCGTGTTTGGGGCGTCGATCCCCTGTGTTTGACGAGCCGCCAGGGCTGGGCCCACCTCGGCCCGGTGCCTGATGCCGAGCTTGCCGAAGACGTGCGACGAGATGCCCTTCGACCGTGCGGTCGGACAGGAAGAGCGCAGCTGCGACCTCGCGGTTCGTCTTGCCCTCGGCGACGAGCTCCGCGACGCGCTCCTCGGCGGGCGTCAGGTCTCCGCTCGAGGCCGCGCGGCCGCTGATCCGTTTGAGCTCCGCCCTGGCGCGCTCCGCCCAGAGCGCGGCGCCGATGCGCTCGAACACGGCGAGCGCCTCCTCGAGCGTCGCCCGCGCCTCGCGCCGTCGCTTCATGCGTCGTTGCGCTGCTCCCGAGCGCGAGCAGCGTGCGGCCCCGGTCGAGTGGGAGCTCGACCTGCGCATGCCAGCCGAGCGCCTCCTCGAAGGCGGCCATGGCAGAGTCGAGATCGCCCGCCTGCGCCGCGAGCAAGCCACGGCAGCGCGCGCAGTTGGCGAGCGCGAGACGCGCTCGAGCCGGCGCGCGTTGCCCTCGTACCAGTCGAGCAGCTCGACGGCATCGCCGCTGCCGACCGAGCTCGACCAGCGCCTCGATCTGATCGACGACGAATCGCGCCGCCCCGGGCTCGACGATGCCCGCACGGCGAACGAACTCGAAGCTCGGCTGGAGGGACGCGACTGCCGCGCGCGGAGCGCCCGTGGCCAGCTCGAGGTGCCCGAGAGCCGACGAGGCCACAAGCGCGTCGAGCCGGCTCGCCGTTCGCGCAGGATCGAGTACCTCTGTGCAGATCTCACGCGTGCGCACCTCGTCCCCGAGCTCGGCGGAGACGAGAGCCTCGGACGCGCGGTTGTAGGACGCGAACAACGGTTGACCGGACTGCTCCGCGGCAGCCTGGCCGTCCCGCGCCAGGCCCAGGGCCGGGAGCAGCCGTCCCACTAGCGACTCGGCCCGACTGAGGAGATACAGAAGGTATGGGCGTGCACTCTCGTCTCCGCTCTCGTCGGCGCGGCGCAGCAGGTCGTGGAGCGTGCCGCTCGCACGAGCCTGCTCGTCGCAGAGCGTCCACCACTCCGCGAGTGCGAGCAGCGGTTGATCGAGGATCCTGCGGTCCCGGGCATCGCGCTGCAACACTGTCGCGAGCTCGGCGGTCGCACGGGTGGCGGGGTCGCCGAGCATGGTCTCGACGCCGAGCTTCGAGATCAGGACGTCGGCCTCCAGCGCCTTGTCGCCGAGCTCGCGGGCGAGGCGCAGCGCAGCGTCGGCGTGTCGTGCCGAGTCGCCGAGCCGCTCGAGCGCGTAGTAGAGCGACGACGCGACGCCTTCGTGCGCAGCAGCGAGCAGATCGCGTGTCCCCAGCAGCTTGCTCGACGACGTCGAGAAACAGCGCGGCGGCCTCGTCAGGTGCCTCGTAGGTGCGGATTCGCGCCAGGACCCAGAGCGCCCGCGCCCGTTGCAGCCCTGGCGGAAGCGGCGCGACAAGAGCCTCGAGCTGCGTCTCTGCTCGGGGAGCGTCGCCGGACTCGAAGTGCAGGAACGCGGCGTCGACTCCTCGACGCACTGCCGCGTCCGCGTGACCGTGTGGGGTCAGCTCACGTGCCCTGTCGAGCAGCAGCGCTGCAGGTCGAAGCGCTCCGCGGGCTCGAGCGTGCCGCGCGGCGTCCTCGAGAACCGCCGCGGCCGGCTCGTCCGGCTCGACGTGGCACGCGGCGAGCTGCCATGCGCGAGCCTCCGGATCCTCGAGCAGGTCGGCGAGGCGCCGTGGACCTCGATTCGACGCCGAGGATCGGCCAGCTCCAGGACGCCTGCGGCGAGCAAGGGGTGCGTGAAGCGGATTCTCGAGCCGTCGAGCTCGACGATGCCGGCTTCGAGTGCCGGCTCGAGCCCGGCGTCGGCGAGGACTCCGGACGCTGCTTCGGTGATCACGACCGTGGGATGGGCATGCGCGGCGGCGGCGAGCAGGAAGTGGCGGCTCTCGTCGGGCAGAGCCGTCAGCCGCTCGTCCACGAGGTCGTGGAGCGATTCCGGCACGGGCAACGGCTGCCCTGCCTCGACCCCGGCACCGTGCCGCTGGAGCGTCCTCACGATCTCGAGCGCGTAGAACGGATTCCCTCCTGATGCCTGCTGGACCTCCGCCAGCAAGGGCCGAGGGAGCGTCGCACCCAGCCGGTCGCTGATGAGGCGATGCAGGGCGGCCGCGTCGAGCGGCCCGACGTCGAGCGACGTCGCCTGCTCGCCGAGTGAGCGCCTCAGCTCGTCCACGATCCCGCTCGCAAGCCCTGTCCGACGCGCGAGCAGCAGTCCGATCGGCTCGCCCCGCAAGCGACGGCCCGCGTACACGAGCGCCCCGGCCGACGCCGAGTCGAGCCACTGCACGTCGTCGACGGCGACGAGAACCGGCCCATTGGTGGCGAGAGCCCGCAGACCACCGAGAAGCGCCACACCGACGGCATGCGCATCCGGTGGCGCACCTTCGACGTCCTCGAGGACGAGTGCGCGCGACAGCGCCGACCGCTGACCGGCGGGAAGTGGCGCGAGCACGTCGTCGATGACCGGATCGAGCAGGTCACCGAGACCGGAGAACGAGAGATCGGCTTCGCTCTCCGACGGCTCGGCCCTGAGCGTTCGGACTCCGTCGCCTGTCGCGTGCTCCACGCCGGCTCGCAAGAGCGTCGTCTTCCCCATTCCCGCACTCGCCCTCGAGGACGAGGGCGGTCGCGCCGCTCCGGACTCCGGCGAGAAAATCCGTGATGGCGGAGAGCTCGGCGTCCCGGCCCACGACTGAAGCGGGCATTGCCGGCCGATCGTACGCCTGCGAGATACTGCCGTCATGGCGTTCACGGTCTTCCACTCATCCGGGCTCGAGTGGGAGCCCCGTGGCGACGGCAGCGGACGCGACGATCGCACGCCTCTCGGACTCGCTGACGCAGTCGCGCGCAAACCTCTGGCGCTACCCGCCCGGCGCGCGCGGCAAGCGCCATGCGGACAAGGCGCAGGAAGAGGTCTTCGTCGTCCTCGAAGGCACGCTCACCGTCGACCTCGGCGAGCCGCCCGAGCGCCACGAGCTCGAGCGAGGGAGCGTCCTCGTCGTCCAGCCGGGAACGATCCTGCAGCTGCGGAATGCGCACGACGACGAGCTCGCTCTCTTCATCTACGGCGCGCCGCCCGTGAGCGAGGGCGCCGACTTCTTCGACAGCCGTGCCCTAGGTCTACGCCGGCGCGGGAGCCGCAGCCTCGGCGCGCTCGAAGACGAGCTCGCCGTCGTCGCGCGTCGACCCGCACGGTGTCGCCCTCCGCGAACCGCCCCTCGAGCAGCTCGAGCGCGAGCGGGTTCTCGACGAGCCGCTGGATCGCCCGCTTCAGCGGCCGCGCGCCGTAGGCCGGATCCCAGCCCTCCTCCGCGAGGAGCTCCTTCGCTGCGTCCGTGACCTCGAGCTCGATCCGTCGCTCTGCGAGCCGCTCGCGCAGCCGCGCCGAGCTGGAGCTCGACGATGTCTGCGAGCTGCTCGCGCGTGAGCGCCTCGAACACGACGACCTCGTCGACGCGGTTCAGGAACTCCGGCCGGAAGCGGTCGCGCAGCTCGTTCGACGAGCGGATGTTCGAGGTCATGATGATCACGGTGTTGCGGAAGTCGACCGTGCGACCCTGGCCGTCGGTCAGCCGCCCGTCGTCGAGCAGCTGCAGGAGCACGTCGAAGACCTCGGTGTGCGCCTTCTCGATCTCGTCGAGCAGGACGACGGTGTACGGGCGACGGCGCACGGCCTCGGTGAGCTGCCCGCCCTCCTCGTAGCCGACGTAGCCCGGCGGTGCGCCGACGAGGCGCGCGACCGTGTGCCGCTCCTGGTACTCGGACATGTCGAGCCGCACCATCGCGCGCTCGTCGTCGAACATGAACTCGGCGAGCGCGCGCGCGAGCTCCGTCTTCCCCACGCCCGTCGGCCCGAGGAAGATGAACGAGCCGATCGGCCGGTTCGGGTCCTGGAGACCGGACCGCGCCCGCCGCAGCGCGTTCGCAACCGCCTCGACCGCCTGGTCCTGGCCGACGACGCGCTGGTGGAGCCGCTCCTCCATGTGGATGAGCTTCTCGACCTCGCCCTCGAGCAGGCGCGAGACCGGGATGCCCGTCCACGCGGAGACGACGGCTGCGATGTCGTCCTCGTCGACCTCTTCCTTCACCATCGGCACCTCCGACGCGCTCCTCGCGCTCCGCGAGCTCCTTCTCGAGCTCGGGGAGGATCCCGTACCGGATCTCGGCCACACGCGCGAGGTTGCCCGCGCGTTCCTCGCGCTCGGCCTCCATGCGCAGCTCGTCGATCTGGCGCTTGATCTCCGCGACCCGCTGCAACGACTCCTTCTCGCGTGACCAGCGCGCGGCGAGCTCGTCGCGAACCGCCTTCGCGTCGGCGAGCTCGTGCTCGACGGGCTCGCGCACACCTTCCGTCTCGTTCGCCATCGCGGCGAGCTCGATCTCGAGCTGTCGCACGCGCCGGTCGGCCTCGTCGAGCTCGACCGGCGACGAGTCGATCTCCATCCGCAGGCGAGAAGCTGCCTCGTCGACGAGGTCGATTGCCTTGTCGGGGAGGAAGCGGTCGGTGATGTAGCGGTCGGAGAGCACCGCGGCTCCGACGAGCGCGGAGTCGCGGATCTCGACCCCGTGGTGTGCCTCGTAGCGCTCCTTGAGCCCGCGAAGGATCGCGATCGTGTCTGCGACGGACGGCTGGCCGACGAAGATCGGCTGGAAGCGGCGCTCGAGCGCTGCGTCCTTCTCGATGTGCTTGCGATACTCGTCGAGAGTCGTCGCGCCCACCGCCCGCAGCTCTCCGCGCGCGAGCATCGGCTTCAGGAGGTTCGCTGCATCGACCGCGCCCTCGGCCGCACCGGCGCCGACGATCGTATGCAGCTCGTCGATGAAGAGGACGATCTCGCCCGCGGCGTTCTGGATCTCGGCGAGGACGGCCTTGAGCCGCTCCTCGAACTCGCCGCGATACTTCGCGCCGGCGAGGAGCGCGCCGACGTCGAGCGCCCACACGCGCTTGCCCTTCAGCCCCTCCGGCACGTCGCCCGCGACGATCCGCTGTGCGAGGCCCTCGACGATCGCCGTCTTCCCCACGCCCGGCTCGCCGATGAGAACCGGGTTGTTCTTCGTGCGCCGAGAGAGCACCTGGATCACGCGACGGATCTCCTCGTCGCGGCCGACGACCGGATCGAGCTTCCCGGACTCCGCCAGCGCGGTGAGATCTCGCCCGTACTTCTCGAGCGCCTGATACGAGCCCTCCGGATCCTGTGAGGTCACCTTCTGGCCTCCTCGAACTCCCTCGAGCGCCTGCAGCAGCGCGTCGCGCGGCACGACGCCCAGCGCAAGCAGGAGGTGCTCGACAGAGACGAACTCGTCCCCGAGCTTCCGCATCTCGTCGAACGCACCGTCGAGCACGCGGCTGAGCCGCGCCGACGCCTGCGGCTGCGCGCCGCCGGAGACGCTCGGCAGCTGCCCCAACCGGGCCTCGGCCTCGGCGCGGAGTGTCGCGGCGCCGTACCCCGCGCGATCGACGAGCGTCCTCGGGAGCTCCTGGTCGAGCAGCCCGATCGTGAGATGGTCGGGAGTGAGCTCCGGGTTGCCCGCGCGGCGTGCGAGCTCCTGCGCCGCCGCGACGGCTTCCTGGCTCTTGAGCGTCAGCTTCTGGAAGTCCACGTCATCTCCTCGGGGCTGGGTGCTTGTCAGGCCGGTAGAGGACGACTTCGCGCTTGTACGATCGGTGCACCGCCGCGATTTCCCCCCTCAGCTCCCGCTCGAGGCGTTCCATGCGTGCACGCGTCCGGTTGAGTTCGTCCTGAAGCCGCAGCACGTGCTCGACACCCGCGAGGTTCAGTCTGAGTTCTGTCGTCAGACGCTGGATCAGGCGAAGCCGCTCGATATCTGCATCCGAGTACAGCCGCGTGCGACCGGGCGTCCGATCCGGGCGCACGAGGCCCCTCGACTCGTACATGCGCAGGGTCTGCGGGTGCATGCCAACGAGGTCTGCGGCGACCGAGATCATGTAGCGCGGCCGGTCGGGCATCAGCGCTCCACCCCCTGCCAGCCGAGCACGCGGGCGACACCGTAGGCAGCGACGGCGATTCCGAACGGGAGGCCGACGATCTGCGGCCAGCCGCCGTTCCCCGTCCCGAGCTCGACCGCGTTTGCGAAGATGTACAGGCTCGCGAGCACGACGACGGCCGCCCAGGGGTTCCGGGCTCGCGAGCTCACGTCGTGAACGCCTCACGTGGTCGTTCTCGCGAGATCTTCTGGTAGCTCTCGAGCGCTTCCTTCTCGGCCTTCGTGAGCTTCTTCGGAACGGTGACCTTCACGCGGGCGAGAAGATCCCCACGGCCGTTGCCCTTCAAGTGCGGCGCGCCGCGACCCCTGACGCGGAGGACCTTCCCGCTCTCCGTACCGCTCGGCACCTTGAGCGAGATCGGACCTTCCGGCGTCGGGACCTCCACCGAGGCGCCGAGCGCGGCCTCCGCGTACGTGACCGGAACGTCGAGCACGAGGTCGGAGCCTCGTCGCTCGAAGAGCGGCGACGGCTCGACATCCACGACCACGTAGAGATCACCGGCCGGGCCGGCGTTGTGGCCCGCTTCCCCCTTGCCCTTGAGTCGCACGCGCGTGCCGGTCTTCGCCCCGGCCGGGACTTTCACCGCATAGCGCCTTGTCACACGCTCGCGCCCGGTTCCCCGGCAGTGCTTGCAGGGCTTCTCGACCACGGTGCCGTTTCCGCGGCAGCGCGGGCACGGTTGAGAGAAGGCGAAGAGCCCCTGCGAGTCGGAGACCACGCCGCGGCCACCGCACTGCGGGCACGTGATCGGCGCGGTGTCCGGCTCGGCGCCGGTCCCGTGACAGACGGTGCACGCGGTCTCGATCTCGACCGGTACCCGCACCTGAACGCCCTTCAACGAGTCCTCGAAGGAGATCCGCACGTGTGTCTCGACGTCGTTTCCACGTATCGGTTGACGCGCCGCGCGGCCGCCTCTGGCACCGCCTCCGAACATCCCGCCGAGGAGGTCGCCGAGGTTGGAGAGGTCGAACTCCTCGAACCGCATGCCGCCCATGTCCGCGCCCGCGCCGGGAAAGCCCCGTGCCCGGCCGTCGCCGAACGTGTCGTACGCCTTCCGCTTCTCCGGGTCGGAGAGCACGTCGTAGGCCCCCTGGACGTCCTTGAACCGCTCTTCCGCGGCCGTGTCACCGGGGTTCCGGTCCGGGTGGTACTCGCGCGCCAGCTTGCGGTACGCCTTCTTGATGTCCTCGTCCGAAGCGTTCTTCGCGACGCCGAGGACCTCGTACGGGTTGCCGTTCACTCGAGAGTCACTCTGCGACGATTACCCGCGCAGGCCGGACGACCTTGTCGCCGAGGCGATAGCCACGCTGGACGACCTCGAGCACGGATCCCGGCTCGGCGCCGTCGCTCGCCTGCGCGAGGAGTGCCTCGTGGACATGCGGGTCGAATGCTCCGTCGGTCTCGATCTCGGAAAGCCCTTCCTTGCGCAACGCGCCACGGAGAGCCTGCTCGACGAGCCGCACGCCTTCGACGAGCTGTGCCTCCTCGTGTCGCTCGGCAGCCTCGAGCGCTCTCTCGAGGTCGTCGAGGATCGGCAGGAGCTCGCGCACGAGCCGCTCGTGAGCATGGGCGACGAGCCGCTCCTGGTCGCGGGCGGCGCGCTTGCGGTAGTTCTCGAAGTCCGCCTGGATGCGCTGTGCGAGCGCGAGGTACTCGTCCCGCTCGGCCGCGAGCGCTGCGAGCGGGTCGTCGGAAGCCGAAGCCTCGTCGGGCTCCGGCTCCTCCTCGACGGGCGTCTCCGTGAGCTCCTCGCTCACGACTTCGCCGCTTCCTCTTCGTCGATCACCTCGAAGTCGGCGTCCTCGACGACCTCGTCGTCGGTCTGTGCCCCGCCGTTGCCGGACGCTTGACCTGCCGCCTGCGCCGCCTGGGCCTGTGCGTAGATCGCGTCGGCGAGCCCGCGCGACGCCTCCTCGAGCGCAGCCGTCTTCGCCTGGATGTCTGCGAGATCCGAGCCTTCGACCGCCTGCCGGAGCTCCATCATCCGCCCCTCGATCGTCGCGGCCTCGGCCTCGGGCAGCTTGTCCCGGTGCTCGGCGAGCGTGCGCTCCACCTGGTACGCAAGCTGCTCGCCGACGTTCGTCGCGTCGGCGAGCTCGCGCATCCGATGCGCCTCCCCCGCGTGAGCCTCCGCCTCGGAGATCATCCGATCGACGTCCTCCTCGGAGAGACCTGAGCCGCCCTCGATTCGGATCTGCTGCTCGTTCCCGGTGCCGAGGTCCTTGGCCGAGACATTGATGATCCCGTTCGCGTCGATGTCGAACGAGACGTCGATCTGCGGCATCCCCCGGGACGCCGGCGGAATGCCGACGAGCTGGAACTTCCCGAGCGTCTTGTTGAACGAGACCATCTCGGACTCGCCCTGCGCGACGTGGATCTCGACGGAGGACTGGTTGTCGTCGGCCGTCGTGAACGTCTCCGACTTGCGCGTCGGAATCGTCGTGTTGCGCTCGATGAGCTTCGTGAACACGCCTCCCTTGGTCTCGATGCCGAGCGAGAGCGGAGTGACGTCCAGAAGGAGCACACCCTTGACCTCGCCCTTCAGGACTCCGGCCTGGATCGCGGCGCCGACGGCGACGACCTCGTCCGGGTTGACACCCCTGTGCGGGTCCTTGCCGATGAGCTCCTTCACCTTCGCCTGCACGGCCGGCATACGGGTCATGCCGCCGACGAGGACGACGTGGTCGATGTCGCTCGCGCTGAGGCCCGCATCCGCGAGGGCCTGCTTGGTCGGCGCGACCGTGCGCTCGAGTAGGTCGTGCGTGAGCTCGTCGAGCTTGGCCCGCGTGAGCTGGAGGTCGAGGTGCTTCGGCCCCTCGGGCGTCGCGGTGATGAACGGCAAGTTGATCTGCGTCGTCATGGTCGACGACAGCTCGATCTTCGCCTTCTCGCCCGCCTCGTAGAGCCGTTGCAGCGCCATCGGGTCCTGGCCGAGGTCGATCCCCTGGTCGCGCTTGAACTCCGCGATCATCCAGTCGACGACCGCCTTGTCGAAGTTGTCGCCACCGAGGTGGTTGTCGCCGTTCGTGGACTTCACCTCGAACAGGCCCTCGTCGAGCTCGAGCACCGAGACGTCGAACGTGCCCCCTCCGAGGTCGAACACGAGGATGGTCTGCTTCGCACCTTCCTTGTCGAGCCCGTACGCGAGCGCGGCCGCGGTCGGCTCGTTGATGATCCGCAGGACGTTGAGCCCGGCGATCTTCCCGGCGTCCTTCGTCGCCTCGCGCTGGGCGTTGTTGAAGTAGGCCGGAACAGTGATCACCGCGTCCGTCACGGACTCGCCGAGGTACGCCTCCGCGTCGGACTTCAGCTTCTGGAGGATCATCGCGGAGATCTCCGGGGGCGCGTACTCCTTGCCCTCGGCTGTCACCCGTACGTCCTCGTTCGGGCCCTTGGCGACCTCGTACGGGACGATCTTCATCTCCTCGGAGACCTCGTCGAACTTCCGCCCCATGAACCTCTTGATCGAGAAGACCGTGTTCTGGGGATTCGTGACCTGCTGACGCTTGGCGGGTGCGCCGACGAGCCGCTGGCCGTCACGCCCGAAGGCGACGACGGACGGTGTCGTGCGTCCGCCCTCGGCGTTCGGAATGACGGTGGGCTCGGATCCTTCGAGGACCGCCATGCACGAGTTGGTCGTCCCGAGGTCGATGCCGATCGTCTTCGCCATGTTGTGTCTCTCCTTGTTTGAGTGTTCGAGTTATCGAAAACTTGAGTCTTACCGTAGCAGATCATGCTCGCAGGAGACCATACTTGGCTCGGAGAAGAAGATCCGATGCCGATCAAGCTCCTGAGCGACGCCGGCCTCGAGCGAATCAACCGCGCGGTGATCTCCGGCCGGATCATCCCGTACCTCATCGCCGTGATGTTCACCGTCGCCGCCCTCGGGACCGCTGCAGTCGAGATCCTGAGTCCGAACAGCTTCCAGAGCCTCGGCGACGCAGCGTGGTGGGCGGCGACCACCGTGACGACCATCGGGTACGGCGACGTGGTGCCGGGAACGGGCGGCGGCCGGTTCATCGCCGTGTTCGTGATGTTCGCCAGCGTCGCCACCGTGTCGCTTACGACTGCGGTCTTGACGGCGTCGTTCGTCGCTTTCCAGCAGCGTCGGCTCGGCCCCGAGACCGCCCGACACGCCGAGCTCGTCGAGACGCTGGGGCGCATGGAGCAGCGGCTTGACGCGATCGAGAAGAAGCTCGGCTAGCGGTAGATCCCGATCAGAATGCCGCCGGCCACGACCAGAGCGGCACCGGCGAAGAGACGCCCGTCGACCCGCTCGCTGTCGCGCAGCACGAGCCACGAGAGCGTCACGCCCCAGAGCGACTCGGTCGCCACGAGCGGCGAGACGACCGTCACGAGCCCGCGGTAGTACGCCTCGAAGAGACACACGTACGAGAGACCGAAGCACAGGCCCGCAGGAGCGAAGGCGCGAGCATCGTGAGCGCGGAGCGGAGCACGCCGGACGATCACGAAGAGGGTCAGAAGGAGCGCGCCGGACGCGAGCGCCGCCGTGGCGGCTACACCCGGGTGCACGTCCGTGTCGCCCGACAGCCAGCGGACGAAGTTGTCGCGGGTCGCGAACACGATCGTGGCCGTCAGCGCGAACACGAGGCCGACGAGGCGTACGTGATCGGGTCGGTCGCGCTCGCGGACGAGGAGCGAGCCTCCGGCGACGATGAGCACCGCGCCGACGAGCAACGCCGCCTCGAGCGGCTCGCCGAGGACGACGAGCGCAATGGCGACGGAGAAGAGGGGTGCGGTGCCGATGACGATCGACGTCCGCGACGCGCCCGCCTCGCGAATAGCCAGCGTGAACAGCAGCTGAGTGATCCCGGGGCTCAGGAGCCCGGCGAGCAGGAACGGCCACACACCGGCAACCGGACCGCCCTGCGCCAGAGAGAAGGGAAGGGTCACCGCGAGAGCGATCAGAACGGTGAAGTACGCCCCACCTTCGGCCAGAGCGTCCTTCCTGAACGCCGTGCGAATCGCGACAGTCGTGGCGCCGAAGAGAAACGCCGAGGCGAGCGCGAGGAGAACGGCGTTCAGGTCGCTCGACTCCGGAGCGAGAGTCGCCGCAAAGTGCCCGCTGCTGCGGGCTCGGCGACGAGGATCCCGCACATCATCACCGCACATCCGAGCCAACCCGCCCAGCCGAGCACCTCGTCTGCGAGGAGCACTCCGAAGAGCGCGGCGAACGGAGCCTCGAGCGTGAACACGAGCGCGGCGCGCGCGGCTGTCGTTCGCGCCTGCACCCAGGTCGCGATGAGATAGCCGAGTGCGCCGGCGAAGACTCCGGTCACGAGGAGTGCGCCCCACACCGTCGCGCCTCGAGGGGCCTCGAACTGGCCGAGCACCACCGCGATGACCGTGAATCCGACGAACGACGTCGCCATCTGCAGGAAGGTCAGCGCCCGCGGGTCGTACCGGGGCGCGTAGCGCTCCATGGCGGTGATCTGCAGCGCCTGGAAGACGGCGTTGGCGACTACGAGGGCGTTGCCGAGGGTCGATCCCCCTGGGACGCCGTTCAACAGGAGAAGGCCGACGACCGCCAGCACGATCCCGGCCCACAGCGACCTCGGCACCCGTGTCCCGAACAAGGCGAGAGCGAGCAGCGGCGTGAAGACGACGTAGAGACCGGTGATGAAGCCCGTGCTTGCGACCGTCGTCAGCTCGAGGCCTGCCGTCTGCAGTCCGTAAGCCGTCGCGAGCAACGCTCCGACGCCGATCCCCGCGGCGTACCCGCGACGTGGGAGTGTCCGAAGCTGCCCCCAGGCGAATGGCGCGAGTGTCAGCGTGGAGATCGCGAAGCGCACGGCGAGAAACGCGAAGAGCGGGTAGAGGGCGAGCGCGTTCTGGACCTGAACGAACGTGACGCCCCAGATGGCCGTGACGCCGACGAGCGCGAGCAGGGGGAACCTGGAGCGCGAGCGGGCAGGCACCCGTGGCAGGCTATTCGTCGAGGCCGTCGACGAGCACAAGGTCCGTCGTCACGCCATGTTTCAGATCGAGCACGCCTGCGCCGAAGATCAGGTGACGGGACGCGAGAGCATCGGACGGGTCCCGGTGGACTGGTGCTTTCTCTCTACGCTTCGTCCGTGGACCTCCTCGACACGCTCGGACGGCCGGTCCGCGATTTGCGGATCTCGGTCACGGATCGATGCAACTTCCGATGCGTCTACTGCATGCCGAAGGAGGTCTTCGGCCGCGAGTACCGCTTCCTGCCGCGACGCGAGCTCCTCACCTTCGAGGAGATCGAGTGCGTGGCCCGCGTCTTCGTCGGCCTCGGCGTCCACAAGCTCCGGATCACCGGTGGAGAGCCCCTTCTTCGGCGTGATCTCGAGGTGCTGATCACGCAGCTCGCCGCGCTCGGCGACGACCTCGATGTCACGCTTACGACAAACGCTGCGCTGCTCGCGACGAAGGCACAGGCGCTTGCAGACGCGGGGCTCACACGCGTCACGGTCAGCCTCGACTCGCTCGACGACGAGGTGTTCCGCGCCATGAACGACGTTGACTTCCCGGTGGCACGCGTCCTTGCCGGCATCGACGCCGCCTCCGACGCGGGGCTGCCCGTGAAGGTGAACGTCGTCGTGAAGCGCGGCCTCAACGACGACTCCGTCCTCGATATCGCACGCCGCTTCCGAGGTACCGGCCACACTGTGCGCTTCATCGAGTTCATGGACGTCGGCGCGACCAACGGCTGGCGGATGGACGACGTCGTTCCCGCAGCAGACATCGTCGCGACCATCGGGGCGGAGTTCCCGCTCGAGCCGGTGGACCCAGCGTATCGCGGCGAGGTCGCCGCGCGCTACCGCTACCGCGACGGTGCGGGCGAGATCGGGGTCATCGCGTCGGTCACGCAGCCATTCTGCGGCGACTGCACACGCGCGCGGCTCTCGGCGGACGGCAAGCTCTACACCTGTCTCTTCGCCGTGCGCGGCCACGACCTGCGCGCGATCCTGCGCACAGGTGCGGGGGCCGGCGAGCTCGACGCCACGATCCGGGCCGTATGGGAACGCCGTGCGGACAGGTACTCGGAGATCCGCACCGAGGGCACCTCCAGCCTGCGCAAGGTCGAGATGTCCTACATCGGCGGCTGACAGCTCGAGTGCCGCATGAGCGGCCGCGCCTCGAGGGATTCTTGTAGGAGCGTCACGCCTGCAGACACCTGCAGTCGCAAGGCGAGCGCGCATGTGGCATGCGGCGACGTGCACGGTCGTTAGAATCGTGCGGTCGTGTCGAGCGTCGCCGAGACAACACGGCGCCTGCCACGAGGCCGGGCGCACTTCGCCTTCCAGTTCGTCATCTGGATCGGCTTCTACGTGGCGTACCAGGTCGTCCGCGGCGCGGCCGATCGCAGCGTCGCGCACGCGTTCCAGAACGGCGAGTGGGTGCTCCACACCGAGCGGCACCTCGGGACGCTCTTCGAGCCTGCCGTGCAGCGCGTGGTCGACACGTCGTCGATCCTCGTCACGCTCACGTCGTACACGTACTGGCTCTCACAGTTCGCGGTCGTCGGCGCGACGCTCCTGTGGGTCTACTTCCGACACCAGGAGCGCTTCGCCGCGTTCCGGAACTGGCTCATCGTCGCCAACCTCGTGGGCCTCGTCGGCTACGTCGCGATGCCGACCGCGCCTCCACGGATGTTCCCCGAGTGGGGCTTCGTCGACACGCTGTCCCAGTACTCGTCGATCAACCACGACAGCGGCCTGATCGCGTTCGCGGCCAACCCCTACGCGGCGATGCCGAGCCTCCACGCGATGGACGCGCTGATCGTCGGGATCGTCATGTTCGGCGTCGCGCGCTCGACACTGGCGAAGGCGCTTTGGCTCCTGTGGCCGATCTGGGTCGGGTTCGCGGTCATCTCGACGGGCAACCACTACTGGCTCGACGTCGTCGCAGGCTTCGTGCTCGCGATCGTCACCGGCTTCGCGCTCCGGCAGGCACGGCTGTACCGCCTTCGCCGCACATGACCGACGAGCAGCCGGCCTCCGAGCCGGCGCGCGTCAATCAGCTCGACAAGATCAAGCAGGAGTACACGCAGGCTGCGCGCGAGATCCTGCAGCGCTCGATGCACGGGGTCGCGAAGACGAAGCTGACCCCCGACATGCTCACCCTCGCCGGTGTCTCGCTCTGTCTCGCCGGCGCCGTACTCGTGGGCTTCGAGGACCGAAACGAAAAGCTCTTCTTCTGGCTCGGTGGCTTCCTGTTCGTGATCGGCTCGGTCGCGGACATCCTCGACGGCGCGCTCGCGCGTGCCGCAAGCAAGGGGACGGTCTTCGGGGCTTTCCTGGACTCGACCTTCGACCGCCTCGGCGAGGCGGCGATGCTCACGGCAATCGGGCTCGTGTTCATGCGCAACGGGAATGAAGTGGCCCTCGTCGCGACGTTCGCCGCTGTCATTGGCTCGTTCCTCGTCTCGTACACCCGCGCGAAGGCCGAGGCGCTCGGCCTGCGCGGCGACGTCGGCTTCGGCTCGCGCGTCGAGCGCGTCGTCCTCATCTCGGTCGGCCTCGGGCTTGCGCCGTGGGGTCTCCTCCAGTGGCCGATCTACGCCCTCGCCGCGATGGCCTGGGCTACGGTCGTCCAGCGGATGCTCTTCGTCCGCCGCCAGCTACGGGAGCTCGCAGAAGCCTAACTTGTAGCGAACGTGACGCCCGGTCTATTGTCAGCTTTCCGGGCGATCCGGGCACTGCGGCGACAACGAGTTCCACAGCACGGGGAGGGAAGGAGAGACCATCACCCGATCCCGGACACGCATCGCCAATGCCAGGGAGACGACTCCGGAGTGTTGCCGCAACGTCGACTGGTCGGTGACGGTTGTCGCGGAAGGTAGGGGTTAGGAATGCCCGAGGAGGTCGTCGGCCGCGACACCGAGCTCGCCGTCCTCGAGAAGTGGTTCGACGCGCCGTCGCCGTCCGTCCTCGTGCTCGAGGGGGAAGCGGGGATAGGGAAGACAACGCTCTTGCACGCCACGCTCGAGCGCGCGCGCGAGCGCGGCGTCCGCGTGCTCACGACCCTTGCGAGCCAGCCCGAGTCTCGGCTCTCCTACACAGGACTCGGCGACATCCTGGGACCGATTGCAGACGACGTTCTCGATGAATTGCCCCGACCACAGCGCACTGCGCTCGAAGTCGCGCTGCTGTTGCGGCAACCGGATGAGAGGCCGTCCGACGTGCGCGCCGTCGCCGTCGCAACACTGGCCGCGCTCAGGGCAGCCGGGGACGCGACCCTCGTCGCGGTCGACGACGCGCACTGGCTCGATCGATCGTCGTCCGCCGCACTTGCGTTCTCCTTTCGGCGACTGGCCGCCGTAGAGGGCGTTCGCATGATTCTCACGAGACGCACCGGGTTGGACGGTGGTCTCTTGCCAGAGCCAGACACGCAGCGCCTCGAGGTGACATCGCTGAGCATCGGCGCGATCCACCGCATCGTGAAGCAACAGCTGGGTTCCGCACTTCCGCGGCCGTGGCTCGTCAGGGTCCACAGTGCGTCGGGCGGCAATCCGCTCTACGCCGTGGAGCTCGCACGAACCGAACTCGCGGACGATCCCGACTCGAAGCACGAACGCCCGCTGACGCTCGTCGAGCTCGCGCAACAGCGGCTGGCGGCTCTGCCTGAAGCGACACGCGACGCGCTTCTGCTCGTCGCAGCCGAACCGCAACCCAGCGTGGCGGTGATCTCGGCCGCGCTCGGCGCGGACGCGCTTGAGGCACTGACCCCCGCATTCGACGTGGGCTTGGTCGAGCTCGTCGGCAGGCAGATCCGCTTCTCTCACCCCGTGCTCGCGTCGGCAATACACGCACAGGCGCCGGAACACGTACGTCAGCGCGCTCACGCATCGTTGGCGTGCGCGGCCACCTCAGTAGAGGAGCGCGGCCACCATCTCGCGCTCGCGGCAATCGAGCCGGACGCTGACGTGGCGGCTACCGTCGAGCAAGCCGCAGGGTTCGCACGCGCGAGGGGTGCCCGTGCCGAAGCGGCGGAGCTCTTCAAGCGGGCTGCCGAGCTCACGCCTGGGGCCGACGGTGCTGCTCGTGGCCGCCGACTGGTAGTTGCTGCGGACTGCTACTTCGAGGCAGGCGGCGCACAGAAGGCGCATGCGCTTCTCGACGAGGCGGCAGCACTCGACGGCCCGTCGCGACCAGAAGCGCTGTGGCGGCTGGGGCGGATCCTCGACGAGACCGAGGGTTTCGTCCGTTCACGTGCACAGTGGGAGGAGGCACTTGCCACGGACGATCTCGCCCTCGCCGTCAACGTGAGACGGTCGATGGCGCTCGCCGCGCTCTTCGTGGACGGCGAGACGGCATTGGGAGACGCCGTCGCGGGAGTCGATGCAGCGGAGCAGTTGAACGACCCGAGGTCGCTCGCACTGGCACTTGCGATGGAGGCGTACGTCCGCGGCGTGCTCGGCGACGCCACGTATCGAGCGCCGCTCGATCGCGCTCTCGCGCTCGAGGACGACAGGGTGCTCGAGGAGCTCCACAGTCCGAGCGCCGTCGTTGCCGATCTCGGCCGGCTTTCGCTCGACCTCGGGGTATCCAGGCACGGCTACGAAGCGGTACTCCGCCGCGCGGAGGAGGTCGGCGACGCCCGGATGGAGACCTGGTGTGTCTACGGGCTCGGCATGGTCGAGGCCCTTGCCGCGAACTGGGACCGCGCTGCGGAGCTCGCAGCCAGAGCCACCGAGCTCTCCGAGCAGGTCAGCCTCCTCGGCCTTCCGGCCGTCCGTCTCACTGCGCTCGTGGCCGCGTACCGAGGCAACGTCGAGCACGCCCGCGCACTCCTGGAGGCGTGCGACACGACATCACGGCAGATGGGCGACAGGATGAACCTGTTCGGGACACTGGTGATCGACGGACTCCTGGAGCTCTCGTTGGGCGAACACGCCGCCGCCGCCGACTCTCTGAGCGAGGCCTGGACGATTCAAGCGGAGCTCGGCATCAGGGAGCCGGGTGTGACGCGCTTCCTGATCGACCTGACGGAGGCGCTCGCGGCGGAGGGGCGGGTCGACGAGGCCGAGCAAGCTCTTGCCGACTTCTCGGGGCACGCCGACGCGGTGCACCGAGAGTGGCCGCGGCCGTTGATCGCGCGTGCCGAAGGCGAGGTTCTGCTTGCACGTGGTGAGATCGACGCAGCTCTGGCCCGACTCGAGGCCGCAGTCGCTGAGGAAGCGCTTCTCCCGATGCCACTCGAACAAGGTCGAACGCTTCTCGCCCTGGGGTCGGCTCAGCGTCGCGCACGGCAACGCAGTGCCGCGAGGGAGAGGCTGGCTTCCGCACTCGCGATCTTCGAAGAGCTGGGCGCTTCGCTCTGGGCCGAGACGGCGCGTGCGCAGCTCTGCAGAATCGGTGGGCGTTCACCGTCGACAGGAGAGCTCACGCCGACCGAGGAGCTCGTCGCGGAGCTCGTCGCCGAGGGCAGGTCCAACAAGGAGGTCGCGGCCGCGCTCATGGTCTCGGTTCACACGGTCGAGGCAGCCCTCACGTCGATCTACCGCAAGCTCGACGTCCACTCGCGCACCGAGATGGCTCACAGGCTCGCCTCGGCCGACTGAGCAAACACTAGGGATATCCGGGTTTCGGCAGGGCGCGTGCCGTCGCATCATGGCGCCATGTACAAAAGCGCACTAGCGATGCTAGCGGCCGCCGGCACTCTCATGTTGCCCGCCGCCACGAGCCACGCCGCGTCCGCTGCGCAGGCGAAGTCACCGTGGCAGGCCTTCCCGCAGGCAAGTTTGGACGGCGGGGGCGCCGTGCTCGCACTCGGCTGGGCGGAGAACAGGTTTTGGGTCGCAACGACCACCAAGAACACCCCGATCCTGCATAGCGCCCGCCTTGCAGGCGCGAGGCTGACGGGCTTCACCCAGACGCGTGTCCCCCGCAACTCGATCATTCAGTATCCGATCGTCGAGGGCGAGCTCGTGGTCAACGGCGTCAACAGCACCAACGAGCACTACACGGCGCAGCTCCTCGCCAACGGTCGGCTTGGAGCCATGAAGGCTGTACCCGACGACCTGTTGGCGCGGGGTAAGGAGGCCGTGCCAAGGCTGGATGGCCTCTCGATCGCGGACGGAGCGCGCATCGGAGATCGGACGATCTGGGCGCTCGACGGGTGGCCGGCCCAGGACTGCCGGAGCAGGTGCGGCGGCTTCTTTCTCGCGTGCTGCAGCGTGAGCGGCGCGGCCGTCGATCTCACTGACTCCGTCGAAGGGAGGGAGCCGAAGCTCTTCCCCCACGTCGGCCGGGACGCACAGGGACGCATCTGGTTCGCCTGGCTCGACAACAGGGCGTTCCGGGGGGCGGTCGCAGGCTACCCTCGGCTTCTCGAACTCGATCCGTCGACGCTCGAGCCGCGCTCGAAATCCGTCGCCATGCCCGGCGTGAGCGCGACCCGGATCGGCCTCGCCTGCGCCGCCTCGTGCCGCATCGTCGCGCAGAGCGCCGAGGGCGACATCGTCTCGTGGGGGCCGGGCGAGCGGTCGCCGACGCGCGTCGCCAGCCATGCCAAGCATCCGTTCGTCAAAGGGGCGACTGCGCCCGCGTGGCTCGTCGCAGCGGCATACCAATCGGGCGATCTCGTCGTCGGCTACCACGTGAGCACGTTCTCGCGAAAGGGACCCCGGGACGAGATACGGGTCGTCCGCGGCAACGACCGCGGCGCCAATCCGCGCGTGGTAGGAGGAATACCGCTCCTGGACAGCTGGCCGCCCGGTGATCGCCGCCAACCGTATTCGAGTCCTTTCCCGATCTTCGGAACCTTCGCGCCGCGCGGGCTGGTGGTCACGACGGTCTTCCAGTACACGCCCGGGCCGCTCGTGCCCTCGCCGCTCGTCGGCATCGTTGTCCCGGTCGGCCGCAGGTGAGCGAGCTTCTCGACGAGCTCGCACGATCTCTGGCGGCGGCGATGCCGCGCCGGGCATGTCGGCTGGGCGGTGCGGTCGGCGTCGCAGTTCTCCTGAGCACGGCACTCGTCTGTACGACCGTCGCGAGCGCCGACCCACAGACGCCGTCCGCAGGGCCGGCGCCGTTCCAGTACGAGTACAAGGTCGTCGACTTCTCCGCGACCGCGACCCTGACGTACGCGAAGACGGCTGCGACGATCCGGTACCGGCTGCTGCAGCCGTCGGAGTCACGGATCGTCCGCTACTTCGGGGCGCACCCGAAGCATCCGGGTGGTGCCTGGAAGGTGGCTGCCGCCAAGTCGGTGCTGGACGTGGCCGCCCAGGCGGCGTACACGAGCCCGGATCCGAGCTGCCGTGCGACCATCGAGTACAGACCGGCCGGGAACAAGATCGTGGAGGCCTACGTCTACCTCGATCCTCGGGGTCGAGCCCTGAGACGAATCGCCGTCGACGTCAGCAAGCTGCCGCTCGCGACGCCGGACCCGGGCCAGGACGCCGGCGAGGCCGGCGGATCAGGCCCGCTCCCGAAGTGCGGGCGGCCGGTCATGGGCCACTGGTACCAGAGCATGGCCGCGACCGCGCCCGGATCCCTCGTCGCGGGCAAGAGAGTGAGGCTGAGCGGCCACGACGAGCAGACGTTCACCGATCCGGGGATCGAGTCGATCGAGTGGGATCTGAAGGTCACTCTGCAGCGCGTCCGGTATTGGCCCGTCGACTGCGCCAGACACCCCGCCTGCTGACAGGCTCCCGACGCGACGCGCAAACACTAGGGATTTCCGGGTTTCCGACCGGGCCGGAAATTGAGACGATCGTGACGTGCCGAAGAGCGCCGGATGAGCGACTTCCTCGACGAGCTCGCCCGCACGATGGTCAGGCCGATGCCGCGCTCGCGCGTGCTGAGGCTGATCGGCGGCGTATTCGCAGGCATGGCCGTCCCCGCCGCCACAGCACGCGCGGCCCCATCCACGCACAACTGCCCACAGCTGGGAATGGTCCTCTGTCAGTGCCCCTCGATCAACGGGCTCTTCTTCAAGCTCTGTTGCTGGAGCAATGAGGCGTGCACCTGCGACATCCCACACCAGGCCACTTGCTGCCATAAACCAAAGGTATGGGACGGGTCGAAGTGCGTGGAGGATTGTGCGGGAGGCCAGACCAAGTGCGGCGAGCGCTGCTGCGACGCGTCCGAGTACTGCTGCGAGCGGTTCTTCTCGGCCAAGGCTCCCCACTGCTGCGACTACGAGGAAGCCGAGAAGGATGCATGGAAAGACTCCGAGGTAGCCTCGATCCTCCTCGTGATCGCCCTGGGGGCCGCGGCCGTATTTACAGGTGGTCTCGCCGCGATCGCCCTCGCCGGGCTCGCGACGGGTGCGGGCCTGGGTGGGTTCTTCTCCAAGATCGCCGGCGACGATCCACCCGATCCCAGGTACAAGGAGCTGTTCCGCCCCCGCGTTCCGCGTGTGGCACCTGTGCCCCGCGAGGGCCTCTCCCCAGCAGCGGCCCAAGCGCTCGACCGCGTGATCGCCAATCGGCTTCGCTCGGGGGCGTACGGTCTCGCGTGGATCCGGTCGATCGAGAAGGCTCAGGGTGCCGAGCGAGCACGCGACAAGACGTGGGCCAAGCGGCAGCGGAAGGCGGCGGCGGGATACGCACGCGAAGCCGCGAGGACGCTCGAGCGGGACAAGTCGCTCAGCACCGTCGCGCTTCGTGAGCTCGAGCTCGGCGGCTTCGTCGACACCGGGGTGACCCTCGCTCAGGCTCGGCAGTGGCAGCAGCGGGTCCGGCAGCAGGGACTGCCCGCGGAGACGACACGTGCGCTGCGCGCCGCGGGGGGCGATGAAGCGAGGATCGCGGCGTACCGCACTGCAGTGTCACGGCTGGATCCGAACCTCGTCGCCGGCGTCGGCGTCTTCGGCAACCTGACCGATCAACGCCTGGCGGGCGCGAACGCGAAGATGGTCGAAGCGCTTCGCGAGTCTGCGCGCACGTTGGTCAAGGCTTAGGAGCGACGGTGGCGGAGGAAGCGCACGCCGCGAGAGACGTGCTGTCCGACCGGGAGAGCGTGCACGACCTGCGACGCGCGGTGTCCACAAGGGCAGTAGTGTCAGGACGGCTACTGCTTCCAGCGCTGCGGCGTGACTGCAACGACCGTAGGAGCGAGAGGAGCACCTGATGACCATCGCCCTGATCGCACGGCTCGCACTCGCCGGCGTGTTCGCAGCCGCGGGCCTCACGAAACTGGCCGACCGGAACGGCACGCGCAAGGCCGTCGTCGACTTCGGCACGCCCGAGACGATCGCCGGCGCGCTCGCGATCCTGCTCCCGATCGCCGAGCTCGGGGTCGCCGTCCTGCTCCTTCCCGCCTCGACCGCACTCGTCGGAGCTCTCGGCGCGCTCGCGCTCCTCATGCTCTTCAGCGCCGCGATCGCGATCAGCCTCGCGCGCGGCAAGACACCGGAGTGCCACTGCTTCGGCCAGCTCCACTCGGCGCCGGCGAGTTGGAAGACGCTCGCACGGAACGCTGTTCTGGCCGGTGTCGCCGTGGTCGCGATCGCGGGGACGTTCGCCGACCCTGCGCCGAGTGCGACCGCCTGGGTCGGTGATCTCGACGGGTCCGGCCTCGTGGCGCTCGCGGTCGGTGTCACTGCAATCGTCCTCCTCTCCGTCGGGGCCGTCGCCTTCCTCTCGCTCATGCGGTCGTACGGACACGTGCTCGTTCGCCTCGAGCGCGTCGAGGCGGCGCTCGAAGGCGCGGGGCTCACGGTCGACGAGGAGCTTCAGCTGCCGGAGATCGGCCTCGCGCCTGGAACTCCCACGCCGTTCTTCGCCGCGACGGCGATCGCAGGCGGGCAGGTCTCGCCCGAGACGATCGCCTCCTCGGGTCTGCCCACGCTCCTCCTCTTCTCGAGCCCGCACTGCGGCCCGTGCGCAGCTCTCATGCCGAGCGTCGCCGAGTGGCAAGACGAGCACGCCGATCGTCTCCTCGTGGTCGTGGCGAGCTCGGGCTCCGCGGAGGAGGTTCGCGAGGAAGCCGAGCGACACGGGCTCGAGCACGTGCTGCACGACGTCGACAACCGGCTCTCCGAGCTGTTCCAGGCCAACGGGACGCCGAGCGCGGTGCTCCTCGCTCCGGAGGGCACCGTCGCGAGCTGGGTCGCCTCCGGGGCGGAGTGGATAGAGCAGCTCGTCTCGCAGACCCTGTCGGCCGAGGACGACGCCGGACTTCCGCTGGGAGCCGCGGCACCGGACCTCGAGCTCTCGGATCTCGACGGG
This sequence comes from uncultured Gaiellaceae bacterium, assembly GCA_963709715.1. Lineage (GTDB taxonomy): Bacteria > Actinomycetota > Thermoleophilia > Gaiellales > Gaiellaceae > GMQP-bins7. The sequence goes on along the minus strand of CAVPXQ010000008.1, from coordinate 30,643 downwards.
GAGCGGGTGTCACTCGGCGAGCTGCGCGGGCGAGACTCGCTCCTTCTCTTCTGGAATCCGGACTGCGGCTACTGCCGGGGCATGCACGCAGACCTCCTCTCCTGGGAACGCTCGGCAAACGGCGTCACACCGCGGCTCGTGGTCGTCTCGTCCGGTGATGCCGAGAGCACGAGGGCGGAGGGCTTCGGCTCGCTCGTTCTGCTCGACGCGGAGTTCACCGCCGGTGAGGCCTTCCACGCGAGCGGTACGCCCATGGCGGTGCTGATCGACTCCGAGGGCCGGATCGCGTCAGGCGTCGCCGCCGGGGCGGACGCAGTGTTCGAGCTCGCACAGGCTCCGGCTCGCACGTGACCCTTCGACCGTTCCCCAGCGTCCAGTGCGCCCGTCGACGGGTTCGATCGACGGGCGTCGTACGCGGGAGCGAGTGACGCCGCGTTCGATCCCGTGCCCAGCTACCTCGTCGAGTCGTATGCCGCGTCGTCAGTAGCGCTCGACGAGGCCCGCGAGCGGGCGAAGCGCACTGCAGAGCTCGGCGCCGGTGTCCGCTACGTGCGTACGACGTTCCTGCCGGAGGACGAGACGGTCCTGCACCTCTTCGAGGCTCCGTCCGCGTCGGCTCTCGACCAGGCCGGGCGTCGTGCTGCGCTCGAGTTCGAGCGCATCGTCGAGGCGGTCGAAGGAGCCACCGACTCCCCCACGCCAACGCGAGACCGGACGGAGTCCGGATGAGCGAGCTTCTCGACGAGCTCGCGCGCACGCTCGTACGGCCGATGCCGCGCACGAGGGTGCTGAGGCTGATCGGCGGTGCGGTCGCCGGCGTTCTGCTGCCCATAGCCAAGGCGAGCGCGTCACCATCCACGCACAACTGCCCGCAGCTGGGCCTCGTTCTCTGTCAGTGCCCGGCTGCCAACGGTCTCTTCTACAAGCTCTGCTGCTGGAGCGACAAGGCCTGCACGTGCGACATTCCGAAACAGGCGACCTGCTGCGTCAAACCGAAGGAGTGGAACGGGTCGAAGTGCGTCGAGGTCTGCCAGAAGCCCTGCAGGGACAAGTGCTGCGAGGACGACGAGTTCTGCGCCAACCCGGCCCAGGGCCTCTGCTGCAAGCAGGGCGAGGAGAGGTGCGCCGACCTGTGCTGCAAGAAGAACGAGGAGTGCGTCCGGTCGATCAGACCATCGATCGCGGTCTGCGTCCCCCGTTGCCCGCAGGGGCGCGCGCGCTGCGGCAAGGACAAGTGCTGCCCGAAGAACTGGCGCTGCGCGAACCCCTCCACCGGCCTCTGCAAGCGCTGCGGGCCGAACGAGGAAGAGTGCGAGCGCAAGTGCTGCGACAAGCGGACGAGTCAGTGCTGCGGCAAGGCCGGCTGCTGCCCCAAGAACCGGACGTGCTGCAACATGGGCGACAAGCAGGTGTGCTGCCCGCCCCGCGAGAAGTGCGCGGTGCCGATCCTCGCCGGCAACATCGGGATCAAGCCCGGCACCAAGGTGATCTGCTGCCCGCAGGAGCGCCTCAACAACAGTCCGAAGCTGTGCTGCCCGCCCGGAATGGTCGCGCTCAACAGCCCGGGCTTCCGCACCCCGCCGCCGGGCGTCCCACCCGACTGCTGCCCGCGCGGTCAGGTGTGCGCATCGGGCGGACGCAAGTTCTGTGCGAACTTCCAGTCCGATGCGCAGAACTGCGGAAGCTGCGGGAACGAGTGCGAGTCGGGTATCTGTTCCGGCGGAGTCTGCGCACTTCCCTGACGAGAGGAGCGATCGATGACCATCGCCTCGTCGGCGTCGGCTCTCGACCAGGCCGGGCGTCGTGCTGCGCTCGAGTTCGAGCGCATCGTCGAGGCGGTCGAAGGGGCCACCGACTCCCCCATGCCAAGGCGAGACCGCAGGGAGCCTGGATGAGCGAGCTTCTCGACGAGCTCGCGCGCACGCTCGCACGGCCGATGCCGCGCCGGCGGGCGCTCGGCGTGGTCGGCGTCACTCTCGTGGGGCTTGCGACTGGCGGAGCGGCGGGCGCCGCTCGACGGCCACTGGTCGGAACACAGGCTTCCGGGTGCGGCAAGGGCTACAAGGTCTGCTCGACGGGGTCGGATCTGTGCCGTGCGACCTGTTGCCCGGTACACACGACGTGCTCCATCGGCCCGAAGAGCCCGAGGGGTTGCGCGATCTCGGACGGTTGCTGCGACCCGTGCAACAGGGAGAAGTCGCAGCCGGACGGCAAGGGCGGTTGCAGGCCCGGGCCGATCCCGGACCACTGCCCCTGCAACCCCGGTCAGAAGAAGTGCGGAGACGCCTGCTGCGAAGCGGACGAGTACTGCGCGAGCAGCGGGAAGGTCGAGGGGTCCGGCAGCTCGGGTCTCCTGCGCACCTGTTGCAAGAGAGGGCAGGACTTTTGCATGCGAGGACGGCCTCCACGTCCGTTCTGTTGTCCGCGAGGCACGCGCTGCTGCTTCGGCGTGCAAGGCGGATTCGTAGCGGCCGTCTGCTGCTTCAAGGGGACGCAGATCTGCGACAAGGGCATTTGCCGCTGCAAGGCTGGCCACACGGTCGCGTGCGGCAAGGACTGCTGCCACCCGGCGCGCCACAAGTGCTGCGGCACGGTGCACAAGCGCTGCGTTCCCAAGGACGTCGATTGCGATGACGCCTTCCCGAACAGCTGAGGCCAATGAGGGCGTGGGCGCAGCCGTGAAACGCTCGAGACCAGATCCCGGTACGAGCATGCCGCCACGCGAGGGGTGGCATTGGGGATGAGGAGCCGCCGCACGACGACCCGGGTCCTGCTCGTCGCCGTCGCCCTGTCCATCGGCGCCACGCTCGCGGGCGCCGCCCCGGGTGCCAGCAAGCCGCGCTGGCAGGCCATCCCCGGGATCAGGCCCGACCCCGGCTCTGGAGCGATCGAGCTCGGATGGGCGGCGAATCGAGTCTGGTTCGTCTTCGCCGACTCTCAGAGGGGCATGACTGCCACGAGCGCGAAGGTTGCCGGAACCTTCAGCTCGTTCGTCACGACGCACATCTCGAAGGTTCGGCAGACATCCATGCATATCGTCGGCTCTGACCTCATCTACAGCGTGGAGGGTTCGAGCAAGGACCACGTGTGCCCGGCGTGCGGGCTCCTCCGAGACGCGCCGCTCCTCGACAACGGCCGACTGGGCAGCCCCACCGTCCTCTCCGACGAGCCGGAGCAGGCCGCGGCGTCGTTGAAGCCTGGACTGGACTTCGTCGGGAGACAGCTCGGACCGAACGCCGCCGTGCGTGTCGGCGATCGGCTCGTCTGGACCATCACGGGAGGAACAGGTCAGAGGTTCAAGCTGTTCGCCGCGTGCTGCGACGAGACCGGCGGCGCCAGCGACCTCACGCGGTTCGTCTCGGGCGCGGGACCGCTCACTCCCCAGCTGGGCATCGACACTCGGGGCCGGCTCTGGCTCGCCTGGGGCGACCATCGCCTCTCCCCCAACCCTCGAATGGTCGAGCTCGACCCGACGACTCTTGCCCCGCGCTCCTCCAAGCCGTTCGCGGCTCCCGGCGGCCATCCGACCGGATGGGAGCTCGTTTGTGCTGCCACCTGCCGGCTCGTGATGAGCCAGCGAGAGGGGATGTTCTCGTGGGCGCCGGGCGAACGGTCGCTGACGAAGATCGTCGGCACCTCCAAGCCCGGAGCCGAGCCATGGTTCCTGGGTGCCACGTACAGCTCGGGTGAGCTGGGAGTCGCCTACTGGGCTAACGCTCCGTCGCTATCGGTAGAGGTGACTCGCGGCGACAGCCGCGGAGCACGCTCCCGAGTCGTGAGCTCGAGTGTGGTTCCAAACTCAGCGGGATCGGGCTCCCTTCAGTACTACATACCCCATGGTACGTTCGTTCCCGCAGGTTTCGTCGCGATACAGCTCTACGACAACGGTCGGGGTGTGGGACGCGTCCTCACTGCTCTCCTGCCTTTCCGCTGAGTCTCGCGAAAGCCACGGTTCTGGACGAGCGCGCGCGCTCGGCGTGGCCGGGATCACACCCGGTGGTCGCGTCGGGGAGTGTGATGCAGCCGGCTGACGCAGGTTCGCGAGCGAGGCGTCTGCCGTCGCAGGCCCGGCCAGCCACACCGTCCGGTGCGGCAAGGACTGCTGCCACCCCCAGCGCCACAAGTGCTGCTGGACGGTTCACAAGAGCTGCGTGCCCAGGGACGTCGACTGCGATGACGCCTTCCCGAACACCTGAGCGATGCCGATGACGACGAGCGCGCAGCAGATCCCGCCCTCGGTGTCGTGCTCGCGGTCGGCGGCGCGTCAGCCGGCCTGGCAGGTGCCCTGCCGGCACACCTTGCCGGGACCGCAGCGTCGGCCGCACGCGCCGCAGTTCTCGGCGTCGAAGTAGAGCGAGACGCATTTCCCGTTGCAACAGGTCGCGTTGATGCCCGGGTCGGAGCTCGTGCCGCAGCAGGTGTCGCCGCACACCTTGTCCTCGCGACAGCAGAGCCCACCACCGCCACCCGCCGGCAGGATGAACCTCCCGCCGAGCGAGCGGTAGCCGTCGGGGCAGCAGACGGCGACGGCTCCGCCGCTGAACGGCACCATGCGTTCGCGCGGGCAGCATGTGTACTTGCGACGGTTGGCCGCAGGCACGGTGCCGGATCCGTCGGCGACCTGCGCGCAGGTCTCGCCCTTCTTGCAGCAGATCGGCTTACCGCTTCCCGACGAGGTCTCGCAGGCACGGGTTCCCTTGGGGCAGCACTTCGCGGTGCCGCCGTACCCCGCGCAGGTCTCGTTGCTCTTGCAGCAGAGGCCGGTCCGCGGAGCGCAGCAGGTGCTTCCTCTCGTGCAGCACTTCTTACCGCATGGCCGCTCCCCGAGGTTGCACGGGGAACACAGGCCGCGTCTCGCATCGATGCACTTCTCGCCCTTCTTGCTGCAGCAAACGAGACCGCAACGGGTCTTGCCCCCGGGGCATTTCGCCGTGCAGACCCGCCTGGCCATGCCAGGGAGCTGCACGCACTCGGCGCCCTTCGGACAGCAGTCGCCCTCGCACAGCTGCTCACCCGGCTTGCAAACGGGAAGGCAGATAGAGCCCTTGAAGCAGAACTCGTTCGGAGCGCAGCAGTGCCCCTGTGCGCCGCAGTACGGACGGGCGTCGGGCGGACACGCAAAGGGCTTGTCGCACAGGCCGCTACGCGGGCGGCAGCTGTAGTAGCACGGACAGCACGAGCCTCCGCCACCTTCCGCAGGACAGCACTTGACGCAATTGGACGTCGGATTGCAGATGACGTTCCCGCACCTGACCGGAGGGCCGAACGGCCCAGTCGGTGGATCGATCGTGTCGGGGGCGCCCACTCCACTGCCCACGGCTCGAGCCGACGACGGGCGCAGCATCGGCACCGCCACAAACGCGAGCGCCGATCCCAGCAACCGCAGCGCCCGGCGACGCGGCATGGGCGTCACCAAGGCGCGCGCGAGGGAGTCCACAGACGTTGTGTTGCCAGTGATCCGACGCTCCAATGCGAGCTTCCGCGCGAGGTCGTCCACCGACGGTGATGCCATCGGCACTCGATTGTACGACTTGGCAACGGCGGTGTCTGCCCCCTCCCGTAGCAGGGGCACGAGAACGTCAGCCGCAGCAGCAGAGGGCTGCCGCGTATCCGAACTGAGCAAATGGAGGTGCCAAGCGACCGCCAGTTAGACCTCTGCAAGTGCAACGAGCGGCCCTCCGACCTCCTGCCCCCGAGACGACGATCTGCAACGTCCCAATGCTGCGCCTTCTGGCTATACTGCTATCAGTTTGGCTGCTAGCACTATTCAGAAACGAGCGGGCATCCTGGTCAGGATGCCCGCTCCATTGAAGGAGGCGCTTGTCCGCGAGACTGCGCGGCGGGCCTCCAACGTCAATGACGTGGCCGTCGGCATCCTGGCCGACGGGCTCGGTGTCTCCTACTCCCCGACGGGTCGAAGACGCAAAGTGCTAGCAGGGGGAAGCCCCGTCCTTCTTCTCCGCGTCCCGCAGGAGCTGAAGGACGCGATCCATGCGGAGGCGTCGCGGCGCGACTCCAACGCGAACGACGTCATCCTCGCCGCGCTCGCCGACGGTCTCGGCGTTCCGGCCCAGAGCAACCGAAAGGGTAGGTCACTCATGGCCAGCCAGAACGTGTCCAAGAACGGCGCGCGCGCGAAGGACAAGGTGCGCGTCGCGATCATCGGCGTGGGTAACTGCGCCAACTCGCTCCTGCAAGGAGTCGAGTACTACAAGGACGCAAAGCCCGAGGACTCAGTCCCCGGCCTGATGCACGTCGACCTCGGCGGCTACCACATCTCCGACATCGAGTTCACCGCCGCGTTCGACGTCGTCAAGGACAAGGTCGGTGTCGACCTCGCTGACGCGATGTGGGCGCATCCCAACGACACGATCAAGTTTGCCGACGTCCCCAGGACGGGCGTGAAGGTCTCGCGCGGGATGACCCATGACGGCATCGGCAAGTACCTCTCTCAGGTCGTCGAGAAGGCGCCCGGCAAGACGGACGACGTCGTCGGGATTCTCAAGGAGACCGGTACCGACGTCGTCGTCAACTACCTCCCCGTCGGCTCCGAGATGGCGACGAAGTGGTATGCGGAGCAGATCCTCGATGCCGGCGTCGCGATGGTGAACTGCATGCCCGTGTTCCTCGCGCGCGAGCCGTACTGGCAGCAGCGCTTCGAGGGGGCCGGCGTGCCGATCATCGGCGACGACATCAAGTCGCAGGTCGGCGCGACGATCACGCACCGCGTGCTGACGACGCTCTTCGGCGACCGCGGCGTGCACCTCGACAAGACGATGCAGCTGAACGTCGGCGGCAACTCGGACTTCCTCAACATGCTCGAGCGCGAGCGCCTGGAGTCGAAGAAGATCTCGAAGACGAACGCGGTGACGTCGATGCTCGATTACGACATCGGCGACAGGAACGTCCATGTCGGCCCGTCGGACTACGTGCCGTGGCTCACCGACCGCAAGTGGGCGTACATCCGCATGGAGGGCTCATCCTTCGGCGATGTCCCGCTCAACGTCGAGCTCAAGCTCGAGGTCTGGGACTCGCCGAACTCGGCCGGCATCGTCATCGACGCCGTTCGCCTGGCGAAGCTCGCCCTGAACAACGGCATCGCGGGCGCGCTCGAGGCACCCAGCGCGTATCTGATGAAGTCGCCGCCCAAGCAGATCCGGGACGACGATGCGCGCGAGGACATCGAGCGCTTCATCGTGAAGAACGCCGTTACGAAGAAGCCGAAGGTGGCCGCGAAGGCGTGACCCGGACCCGCCTGCGGCGGATCTTCTGGATCGGGGCGGCGGCGATCCTGGTCGCCGCCGCCCTGGTTGCACTCGGAGCCGTCCTCCGAGGGGAGTTCTCCGACACCGACGGCCGGATCCTCGTGACTCTCGCCGCGCTCCTCTACACGGGCGCGGCCGCCCTTGCAGCGCTCGCGCTCCTGGATCAGGGCCGTGCGCGGCCGCTCGCCGGATTCGTTGTCACACTCGCTCCGGTCAGCTTCGTGCTGGTGATCTGGGCGATCTGGTCGTTCACGTTCGACGGAGAGGGCAACGAGACGGCGGGCAAGCTCGCCTGGTCGGCAGTGATCCTCTTGCTCGCCGGACTCCTGGCGACGACGTCACTCCTCCTCGCACGGACCGAGACGTTGATTCGACTCGCTGCCGCAGCTGGCACGACGGCCGGCGTGGCCGCAGTTGCGTCGGTCATCGGGGTCTGGACTGAGCCCGAGAGCGACGTGTACGTGAAGGTCGTGTCCGCGGCGTGGATCCTGGCAGCGCTCGGCTTTCTCCTCGTCCCCGTCCTCCAGCGGTTCTCGAGCGCCGGTGCCGAGGAGATGCCCGAACGCGTGCTCGGCGAGCTGGACGGGATCGAGCTCGTCGCAACACGAAGTCCGGGCATCGATCCTCGACTCGCCCCGGGCGAGCGCCTCGTTCTGCGACGGCGCGCCTAGCGCGGACCTCAAGTCACGTTGCACGTTGTAACTTGCGACGCGTGAGCCTCCGGATCTGCTTCGTCACACCGTTCGCGTGGTCGCAGCCACACGAGGTGAATATGCACGTCGACGGCACCGCGGCCGCGCTGCGGCGCCTCGGCCATCACGTGACGATCCTCGCACCGTCGTCCCGCGCACGCGACCTCCTCGGCGGGCGTCGAGCGCTCCAGCACGACCTCGACGGTGCCGAGGTCATCGCCGTCGGGCCGTCGATACCGCTCTCGCGGCGGACGAACATGGGCGTGCCCGTCGCGGTGCGAGCCAACCTCCGACTCGCGCTCGCCAAGGGCGAGTTCGACGTCGTGCACGGTTTCGAGCCCGGGCTCCCCAGCGTCTCCTACCTCGCGCTCACGTCGACGCGCGCGCTCACGGCGGCGACGTTCTTCTCCGTCGACCGGCTCGGCTACCCGGCGCGGCGCTCGCGTCGCGACCGGCTGCGAGCCCGCGTCGACGCGCTGCTGGCGACCTCCGCGGAGACCGCGGAGGCTGCGAGCGAGCGGTTCGAGGGCGAGTACGCCGTCGTCCCCTTGGCGTCGACCTCGACGTGTTCGCCCCGACCGCGAAGCGGGACCTCGCTCGTCGATCGAGCTCGAGCCGGGTCCGCGCGACGACGCGCGCGCTGCTGCGGCTGCTCGCGGAGCTCCCGGCTGGGAGGTCACGCTGCTCCACACGAAGCCCCTCGGGTTCCGGCCCGCGATCCCGCGATCGGTCCGCGGGCGCGTCCGCGTCCGCGCCACGCGAACCAGGCTCAACGAGCAGGTCGCGCTCGGCCCTGCCGCGATCTTCGTTTCCGCGCCGGGTGGCGAGGACCGGCTCGCGCTCGAGGCCGCGCGCGTGTCGAGCGCTGCCGTCGTCGGACGGACGATCGACGCCACCCCGCTCGTCGGGCAGTTGGTCGCGACCGCGCCGCGCCGCGACCGAGCGCTGCCGACGCCGGGCGACGCGACGCCGAGACAGCAGAGCTTCGACGCGGTCGCGGACGAGCTCGATCGCCATCTACGCGCGACTGACACGGAAGCGCCGGGCACGGCCGACGGCGTCGGCGGACCCGCTCGCCGACCGCGACTGGATCACGATCGACCTGCACATGCACACGGACTGGTCGCACGACTGCTCGATCCGCGGCAGCCGACCTCGTCGACCACGCCGAGGCGATCGGGCTCGGTGGGATCGCGGTCACCGACCACAACGTGTTCGGCGGCGCGCTCGAGGCGGTCGAGCTCGCCCGCGGCCGCGACCTGATCGTGATCCCGGGCGAGGAGGTGAAGACCGACAACCAGGGCGAGGTCATCGGCCTCTTCCTCGAGGAGGAGATCCCGCGCGGCATGACGTTCGCCGACACGATCGCGGCGATCCGCGAGCAGGGCGGCCTCGTCTACCTCCCGCACCCATTCGATCGCATGCACGCCATCCCGGACCCGGCGACGCTCCATCGCCATCTCGCCGAGATCGACGTGCTTCGAGGTCTACAACGCGCGGCTCCTGCGCGAGTCGTTCAACGACGAGGCGCTCCGCTTCGCGCGGAAGTACCGCCTCCTCCAGGGTGCAGGCTCGGACGCACACGTCCTGCAGGGCGTCGGGAACCGGAGCCGTGCGGATGCGTCGCTTCGACGGGCCGGAGGAGTTCCTCCTCTCGCTCCGCACGGCCGAGATCCTGCGTCGGCCGAAGTCGCTCGCCTACCTGCAGTCGCTCAAGTGGGTCGCCCAGGTCAAGGAAAGGGTTCGCTGAGGGAGAAGGTGGTTCCGACTCCGTGCCCGCGTCCGTGCCCACCGACGAGATCTACGAGCGGTATCTGCAGGAAGGCGATCTCCGAGATCAACGAGCTCGGGGACGAGCTCGCGCGCGCCGGCGACGAGCTCCGCATCCCCGTCGTCGGCTCGGGCCACCCGCTGGCCGACGTCATGCTGCTGAAGTTCTCGCCGCAGCCGTCCGAGATCCAGGAAGGCGTCGCCTTCTTCGGACGCTCGGGACAGGCGGTGCTGAAGTCGCTGCAGCGCCTGCACGTCGACCCGCTCGCGGTCTACGGCACGAACTGCCTCAAGTTCGGCACCGAGGATCCGGCGGACGCGGCGGCCTGGCTCGACGCGCGAGCTCCACATCGTCCAGCCGAAGCTCGTCGTCGCGATGGGCGATCGACGGTCGCGTTCGTGAACGATCTCGCGTTCCCGCTCTCCGATCGGCTCGACGCCGAGGCACGTCGGAGCGATCGCAGCGATTCACGCCGACGATCGAGGCGCTCGTCACCCCGGACATCGACGAGGCGCTCGACGAGGCGCCCGCGAAGACCGCCTTCTGGAACGCCTTCAAGGCGCTCGGCCCCTGGTGGGCGGAGCAGCCTCCGTACTAGCGCGCGCAAGATCGGAATCCGCGAGCGCGGATTCTGGTCGCGCGAAGATCCCTGAAGGCGGCCGCTTCGCGGCCGCGGCCGATGAACCTTCAACCGACATCCGTCAGCCGGCCGGGGCGCGGCGCTCGCCGGTCTGCTCGTCGTCCTCGCCGCCTACGGCGCCGTCGCGCGTCATCTGCCGGGTCTTCCCTCCGGTGTCGACGTCGTCTTCCACGCCGTCGTCGTGTTCCCGGCGTTCGCCGCGGCGATCTGGCTCGCGCTCCCCCTCGCGCGCATGCGATCGCTGCCGCTCTTCGTGCTCGCGGTCGGCGCTGGAGCCTCGCCGCTCGCTCTCGCGCTGCTCGGACGTCGACTCCGTCGCCAACGTCGCCAAGCTGGCGTGCTACGCCCTCGCGGGCTTCTGGTTCCTCACGCTCTTCGAGGAGCTGTGGTGGATCGCGCTCGTCGCCGTGCTCGTCCCCTGGGTCGACATCTGGTCGGTCGCCGCCGGCCCGACCGAGTACGTCGTCGAGGAGCGCCCCGGGATCTTCGAGAGCGTCGCGGTCGCCTTCCCGACCCCGGGCGAGACCGCGACCGTGAGCCTCGGCCCGCCCGACGTCGTCTTCTTCTCGCTCTTCCTCGCGGCGGCCGACCGCTTCCGACTACGCGTCGCGGCGACGTGGGTCGCGATGAGCGCGTGCCTCGCCGCGACGCTCGTGCTCGTCTGGTCGTGGGACGGCGTCGCCGGCCTCCCCGCGCTGCCCGCCATCTGCCTCGGCTTCCTCGCTCCCGAACGCCGACCTGCTCTGGCGCGACGTCCGGCGGGCGCGTGCGGGCGCTACGCGAGCCAGGCTGAGCGCCGAGACGGACTCGACGTGCGGCGTGTGCGGGAACATGTCGACCGGGCGGCAGCGCTCGAGCTCGTAGCCGTACTCGTCGCGGAGCACCTGTAGGTCCGAGGCGAGCGTCGTCGGGTTGCACGACACGTAGACGATACGCGGCGCACCGAGCGCGCCCGTCCGTCGCAGCGCCTTCCCGGCGAGACCGGCACGCGGCGGGTCGACGACGACGACGTCCGGGCTCCCGGCCTCCTCGCGGAGCTCCTCGATCGTCTGCCCGACGTTCCCGGCGAAGAACCGCGCGTTCTCGATCCCGTTGAGCTCCGCGTTCTCGATCGCGCAGGCCACGGCCTCCTCGGAGATCTCGAGCCCCCAGACGGACCGCGCTCTCGCCGCGAGCGCGAGGCCGATCGTGCCGGTGCCGCAGTAGAGGTCGTAGACGTTCTCGTCACCGGTGAGCGCGCGAACTCGCGCGCGAGCTCGTAGAGCCGCGCCGCCATCGTCCGTGTTCGTCTGCAGGAACGCAGAGGGCCGAACGCGGAAGCGCAACCCGAGGATCTCCTCCTCGATCGCGTCCTGCCCCCACAGGAGCTTCGTCGGGAGGTTCGTCTGCTCCGCCGGCGTGTCGTTGATCGCCCAGTGGATCGAGCGCACCTCGGGGAAGCGGCGAAGGACGTCGACGAGGTACCCGGCCTCGAAGCGCTCGCCGGGTGCGGTGACGAGCACGACGAGCGCCTGCCCCGTGTTACGCCCCTCCCGCACGACGAGGTGGCGGAGATATCCCAGACCCGGTCTCCTGGTCGTACGGCTCGAGCCGCTCCTCGCGCGCCCACTCCGCGCACGGCGAGCCGAATCGCGTTGCCGAGCGTCGGTCGTGAGCAGGCACTCCTCGATGCCCGACCACCTCGTCCCAGCGCCCGGCGCGGTGGAAGCCGAGATCGACGCCGTCCTCACCCGCCGTGAAGGAGTACTCGAGCTTGTTGCGGTAGCCGAACTGTGACTGCGGCCGGAACGATCGGCTCGAGCGGCGGCTCCGTCGAACCGCCCGATCCGCACGAGCGCGTCGCGCACCTGCCGCTCCTTCTCGGCGAGCTGCACGTCGTAGGCGAGGTCCTGGAAGCGGCACCCGCCGCAGACGCCGAAGTGCCGGCACGGCGCCGTCGACGCGCGACTTGCTGGGCGTCGACGAGCTCCGTGACGATCCCCTCGGCGAAGCCCGCGCTTCACCTTCGTCACGCGGCACGCGAACGGTGTCGCCCGGCAACCCGCCACGGGCGAAGACGACGAACCCGTCGTGACGCGCGACGCCGTTGCCGCCGTACGCGAGCGAGTCGATTCGGAGCTCGAGCTCCTCTCCCTTGCGGACGGGCGCGGCCATGCGGTCAGCCAGCGTACGGGCGGTCTCAGGTGATGTCCCGGCGGCCCGTCCGGACGAGCGCGAGGACGGTCAGGACCGCGACCCACGCGATGGTCATGCCGACCGACCCGGCGAACGGAGAGGCCCTCGTCCTCGGAGTCGACTGTCCCGCCGAGCGAGGCCGCTGGGCAGGTACTTCGCGACGCCGTCCAGGTCCGAGCAGGCCGAGGAGCACCCAGCAGATCGGCTCCACCACGAACATCCACACGAGGGCGCCGACGAGCGCGCCGACCTGGGAGTGCACGGCACCGCCGATCGCTGCGCCGAGCATCCCCGCGAGCACGACGGCGACGAGCGCGCGCCACGCAGCCGTCCGCGAGCCCCTCGCCGGCTTCGAGCGGCACGTCGAGAGCGTTCAGCCAGATCGACCGCGGTGGCGAAGCGGCGACGAGGGCGACCAGCATCCAGACCGGCACCCGTGGTCGCCCCGGTGAGCGAGCTTCGTGGCGACGAGACGCGAGCGGCGCGGCGTCGCGAGCAACGTCCGCGCGATCGTCCCGTGCCGGAACTCGTTCGTGACGAGCACGATCCCCAGGAGCAGCGACAGGATCCGCGTCGAGAAAGCCATCGTCGAGGACGAGCCGGAACTGGATACCTCGGGCTCGAGCCGAGCCTCTTCGGTCATCCCGCCGATGTTCCCCGCGGTGAAGAGCCCAGCGAAGCACACCGCGACGACCACGAAGCCCCACGTCCCCCGCAGGGTCTTGAGCTTGAGCAACTCGGCCGCGAACAGCCGGATCATCGCGCCGCGCTCCCCGGGCTCACCGGTCAGCTCGAGGAAGACCTCCTCGAGCGTCGCGCGCTCGGCCGTGAGCTCGTGCAGAACGACGCCGTGCGCGGCGGCCACCTCGCCGACTCGCTCCGGTCGGCGCGTGCACCGTGAGCCGGTCGTCGGCCACGACGCTCGCGTCGACCCCGCTCGGCGGCGAGCACCGACGCGAGCCGGGCCGCCTCGGGCGACCGAACGGTCGTCGCCCCGGCCGCCATAGCCTCGACCTCCGCATGCGCCGCCTGCCGCACGAGCCTGCCGCGATGGATGATCACCACGTCGTCGACGGTCTGTGCGACCTCCGCGAGCACGTGGCTCGAGACGAGGATCGTCCGGCCCTCGGCCGCGAGCGAGCGGAGGAAGTCGCGAAGCCACCGGATGCCCTGCGGATCGAGCCCATTCGCCGGCTCGTCGAGCACGAGCACCTCGGGATCGCCGAGCAGCGCGGCGGCGAGGCCGAGCCGCTGCCGCATCCCGAGCGAGTAGCCCTTCACGCGGCGCCGGCCCGCCTGCGCCAGCTCGACGAGCTCGAGCACCTCGTCGACCCGCGACCTCGGGATGCCGCCGGCGAGGGCGAGGACACGGAGGTGGTTGCGCCCGGATCGACCAGGGTGCGCGTCGAAGGTCTCGAGGAGCGCGCCGACCTGTCTCATCGGGGCGGTCGAGCTCGCGGTAGGGACGACCGAGGACGCTCGTCGTTCCGGAGGTCGGACGGACGAGCCCGAGAATCGACGCGCATCGTCGTCGACTTGCCGGCGCCGTTCGGGCCGAGGAAGCCGGTGACCGTCCCGGCGAGACCGTGAACGACAGATCCGTCGACCGCGAGGGTCGAGCCGTAGCGCTTGGTGAGACCGTCGACCTCGATCACGTCGACTCACGTCAGCTCAGGACGCGAGACGTAGACCGATCCGCTCGCGCGGCCCGTCGAACTCGCAGAAGAAGATCCCCTGCCACGTCCCGAGCGCGAGCGACCCGTCGTCGCGCAGCGGCACGACGACGCTCGGCCCCATGAGCGCCGCGCGGACGTGCGTCGGCGCGTTCTCCTCCCCCGGCTCGACGTGCTCCCACGGCCAGCCGTCGTCGACCATGCGCTCGAGCGCGGCCTCGAAGTCGCGCGCGACCGCCGGATCGGCGTGCTCGTTGATCGTCACGCCCGCGGTCGTGTGCGGCACGTACACGAGAACCGCCGAGCCCCGCTCGCTCCGCCGACCGCGTCGCGCACCTCGCGCGTGATGTCGACGACGTGGCTCCGCCGCGCGGTGCGCAACCGGATCTCGCGCACGCGGGCCTAGAGCGCGCCGCCGGCCGCAGGTGGAGCGCCGGCCTCGAGCGGGTTCTCGCCGCCCGCCGCGCGGCTCAGGTGCTCCTCGACCGTGAGCAGGTTGTCCTTGCCGCGTTCGACGACCGCCAGGAGCTCCGTCATCGACGCGACCTCCTCGCGCTGCTCCTGGAGGAACCAGTGGAGGAACTGCTCCCCGACGAGCTCGCCCTCCTCGCGCGCGAGCTTGACGAGCTCGACGATCTGCTCGGTCACGCGCTTCTCCTGCGCGAGCGCCAGAGAGACCACGGGCTCCGACGACGTCCGAGAAGTCGGTCTGCGGCGCGTCGACGCCCGGCGTCACCACGTCCGCGTCGGCATCGAGGAGGTACTGCACCATCATCATCGCGTGATTCCGCTCCTCGACGGCCTGGCGGTAGAAGTGCGCGGCGAGCTGCGGGAGGTTCTCGCCGTCGTAGTACACGGCGACCGCGATGTACTGCTGCGACGCCGCGAACTCGTACCCGATCTGACCGTTGAGCGCCTCGGCGAAGGTCGACATGGCGCCGACTCTACCGACCAGGAGGAGAGCGGGAGCCGGTCTCCTTACGGCGCGAGACCTGCGATCGCGGTCGTGACACGGTTAGCATCCGCGCCCGATGGCGTTCGTCATCCGATGAGCTTCGACGACCACGTGCGGCCGGCGCTCGACGAGCTGCCACCCGAGCTCGCGGCGGCGCTGACGAATGTCGCAGTCGTCGTCGAGGACGAGAACCCCGAGGATCCCGACCTGTTCGGCCTCTACCACGGCGTCCCGCTGCCCGAGCGCGGCGACATGGCGGGAATGCCGCCGGACACGATCTCGATCTACCGAATACCGCTCGAGGAGTCGTTTCCGGATCCCGAGGAGCTGCGCGAGGAGATACGGATCACGGTGCTCCACGAGCTGGCGCACTACTTCGGGCTCGACGAGGACCGGCTCGCAGAGCTTGGATACGACTGAGTTTGCGCGAATGCAGCCCGTAGCGCGAAGCAGTCGTTTCAAGCAACGTGACACCGGACCAGATCCATACCGAGATCGAGCGCATCTCGGAGGAGCGCCAGGAGCTGTGGCAGCGCCTCTCCGAGGGGCTCGACACATCCGTTCAGAGCCAGATCAAGGACCTCGACGTACGCCTGCAGGAGCTCTGGCAGTCGCTGCGCGTCGAGAAGGCACGCCTCCGCTTCGGAGAGCGCGAGGAGATCGTGCGCCGCGCTCGCGCCGAAGAGCGCCTCGAGCGCGCCGCGTAGGCTCAAAGCAGGAGATCGGCCGGCCCGCGCATATCATCGACGCGTGGCCCTGTTCGGCAAGCAGAAGAACGAGCCGGTCTCGATCGAGAGCGAGCACGAGCGGCTGCGGGCGATCCGGATCGCGGCCGAGCAGGAGCTCGGACGTCTTCGCACCGAGCTGACCGAGCGCGTCGCGGCCGTCGAAGCGCGCGAGCGGGAGCTCGCGGACGCCATCGGTCGGGTGCGGCGCGACGCCGGGTCGACCGGGAGTCGACCGACGACAAGGCGCTCGAGCACGCGCAGGTCGGACTCGCCGCGCACGCGCACGAGCTGAACCGGCGCGAGCGAGACATGCGAGTCGCGCGAGCGGGCACTCCTCAGGATGGAGTCGGACCTCGCACGGCGTGCGGCGGCGGCCGCCGAGACGCCCGAAGAGCGGCTCCTCCACATCGAGGAGCGCCTGAAGGCGCTCCAGGAAGCAGAGAAGGCGTTCGCGCGCACACAAGGTGAGCTCGCCGCGCGGAGCGCCGAGCTCGCGAGCCGCGAGGCGGCACTCGCCGAGCATGCCCTCTCCGGGCGTCGTCGACCTCGGCCCGGTGATCCCGAGCCGCGCCGAGATGGACGAGCTCGACGAGCGGCTGCGACGGCTCGAGCGCGAGACGCGCGAGGCGACGAAGGACACCGGCTTCGGCGACAGCCTTCGTGCGCTCGAGCACCGGCGGCCTCCGCGGCGGCTCGCCCGGCCGACTGACGTCTCTACACTGAGCGTCGCCTGGGGCGTTAGCTCAGCTGGGAGAGCGCCGGCTTTGCAAGCCGGAGGTCACCGGTTCGATCCCGGTACGCTCCACTGAGAAAGGCCCTGCTAAGCGGGGCCTTTTCGTTCTCCAGCCGGACACCGCAGACCACTCAGATCGGCCTCTGGTCAACTGGTTGGTCAACTGCAGCGTTGCCGAACCCGATCGAAGCCAGCGACTTCCGCACCTTCTCGCGCTCTTCGGCATCGCGGAACGGCCGTGCGTAGTGCGCGGAGTAGACGGCCGGGCTCTCGCGGAGCGTGCGCAACTGCTGGCCTCAGTCAAGGATGAGATCGCACAACTGCAAGCCGAGGAACGCGTACGTCAGGCTCGGATAGAAGCGGCTGCGAGGGCAAGGCTACGAGCGGAGCAGGCCGCAGTACTCACGTCACTCAACGAGACCGTCGATCAGGGGTTCGACTCCGGCGCAATCCCGGTTGCTCCACCGCCGGACGCAAGCCGAGCCTCGCAAGTGATCGCGATCTCCATGCAGTACCTCGGCGTCCCCTACGTCTGGGGCGGAGCCAGCCCTTCGCAGGGCTTCGACTGTTCGGGCCTGACAACCTACGTGTTCGCGCAGATCGGAATATCACTGCCTCACCACGCCGCTTCCCAGTACAACTACGGGACGCCGGTCTCACAAGATGACCTGCAGCCAGCAGACCTCGTGTTCTTCAACGGACTGGGTCACATGGGGATGTACATCGGTGGAGGGCAGTTCATACACGCCCCGCACACCGGTGACGTAGTCAAGATTTCGAGCATCTACGACTACTTCGGGTCGTGGGTCGGGGCGCGACGGATCCTGTGATGCCCGTGATGAGGCGGAGCTTCGTAGTCGAGCAGGCGGGGTGTGCGTCGTGTGCGGCCCACGTTCGACTCGCGCTAGCCGGTGTGGTTCGCGTCGAAGGCATCGAGATCGACGAGGACGCTGACACGGCGTTCGTTCGCGTGTCGGGTGACGAAGTTTCGAAGCGCCGCGTGGAGGTTGCGATAGACGCCGCCTCTGAAGGCTCGGGTCACACGTATCGAATAAGGGCAGGCTCCTGGGGAGGGTAGGTCGAGTGACAGAGCATGCAGCCCACGGTGAGCAGTCCCTCAACGGCTTGGCAGCGACTGCGACGAACCACTGCCTCACGGGCTGCGTGCTGGGTGAAGTGGCCGGGATGGTGATCGCGACGGCGCTCGGTTGGGGTAACTCCGCGACGATCGCGCTGTCCGTCGCCCTGGCGTTCCTGTTCGGCTACACGCTCACCTCACTACCCCTCTTCCGCGCCGGACTCCCGTTCCGAGCGATCGTCCCGATCGCGCTCGCCGCTGACACCGTGTCCATCGCGATCATGGAACTGATCGACAACGGGTTCATCCTTCTCGTTCCTGGTGCGCTGGAGGCTGGGCTTCGTGATCTCAGGTTCTGGCTCCCGCTTCTCGGTGGCTTCGTCATCGCGTGGCCGTTCGCGTTCGCCGTGAACCGGGCACTGATTAGACGCGGGCAAGGGCCACGCGGTCGTCCACCAGTACCACTAGGCCGTCGGCGCACTACCCTGCCCATCTCCTGCCCCGCCACCTGACCGCGACCACCGAACTGAGAGGCCCGCCATGAGCCAGCCACGACCCACCGATCCGATCGGATCTATTGGATGGACTGAACGCACCGGGGGAGTGCTAACCACTCGGGAATGCCTGACACTTGCCCGGCCCCTGCTGCGGGGAGAGCTCAGCATCCTTGCCGGCCGTCTCGCGATGGTGCTCCACATGCACTCGGGACGCCGGAGTTCCATCGATCCGGCGACGTCTGCTGCCTCCCGACTCCGATCTCGCAAGAGATGCCGAGGTCGCGGTGCAGGAACGCTTGACACCGGCACTCCTCAACCATTCCAGTCGTGCCTACACGTGGGGCGCGGCCATCGCCGCACTTCACGGGATCACGTTCGACCGTGAGCTCCTGTACCTGGCTGCACTGTTCCACGACACCGGCATCCCGAGCCCGGTGCCCGATGTCGACTTCACGGTTCGCAGCGCCGCGGTGGCACGCGAGTTCGCCGACAGCCACCACGTGCCTGCCGATAACCGCGAGCTCGTTGCAAACGCGATCGCCATGCACCACACTCCCGGCGTTGGCCTCGACTCCGGTGCCGAGGCCTACCTCCTATCTGCCGGTGCAGCCCTCGATGTGTTCGGCCTACGCAGCAACGAGATACCCGATGTAGTCCGTCACCGCGTCGTCCAGGAGTACCCGCGTTTGGGCTTCAAGCGGGAGTTCGCCGGGCTTCTCCGAGCCGAGGCCAAGCAAGTCCCTCGTGGCCGCGCCTGGTACCTCCACCGCTTCGCCATGAGCGACCTAACCATCCGGCTCGCGCCCTTCCGTGACTGATGTGACGGCAACCGGCAAAGTGGTGCAGGCCCGCTAAGGAGTCCTCATGATCGCATCATCCGTCGTCGAAAGCCAGCAGCACAGCGCCGGGCAAGAGCGGTCGCATCGGCCTCGTGGTGTTCGGCTCGATCGCCTCGGGCTTCGTCCTCGGCCTTGTGCTCGTCCTCGTCGTCTTCGCAGGCGGAGAGGAGTCAGAGATCACCGGAAGTGCACTGCTCGCACTCGGGGCCGGGTTCTTGCTGCTCGCGCTTGCGTCGAGCCGCTTCACCGATCAGCCGCAGCGATGGGCGCTTGCACCAGGCATCGCGGCGGCACTCGTTGGGCTGGCGATACTGCTACTCGCGCCAGGCAACCGCGCCCTTGGGCTTGCGGGCTGGGTCTGGCCGGTGCTCCTTGTGCTTCTTGTCGGCTGGTCGTTCTGGGGCGCACGCCGTTCGCTTCACAACTGGTCTCGTCGCGCACTGCTCTACCCGTCGCTCTTCGTCCTTCTACTCGTCGCGGTCGGCGGTGCCTACGAGACGGTTGCGGAGGCATCGTCAAGCAACCCTGCACCGGCTGGTCGAACGTATCTCGTGAACGGGCATCGTCTGTACTTGAACTGCGTCGGTGACGGCACGCCGACGGTCGTGCTCTTCAACGGACTCGGGGAGCGAACGCCGAGCTGGGCGTGGGTGCAGCGGTCGCTCTCGTCCGAGACACGAGTGTGTGCGTTCGACCGCGCAGGACAAGGATGGAGCGGTGCAGCGCCAGGTCGCCAGGACGGCCACGAGTTGGCCTCCGACGTGCATGGTCTGCTCCAGGCTGCGGACATCTCGGGGCCGTATGTGCTGGCGGGGCACTCCACGGGCGGCACCTACGCGCTCGTGTACGCCGCCCAGTACCCGCAGGAAGTCGCCGGGGTCGCCTTGATCGACTCAGCCACGCCGTATCAGTTCGATCTCCCGGACTATCCGACGTTCTACAAGGTATGGCGACGCGCCTCGGGGCTGCTTCCATCACTCTCTCGTGCCGGGTTCGGACGGCTCGTGCTCGATACCGGCTTCGCGACTCTGCCTCCCGACGCTCGTGACCAGCTACGAGCGTTCGCTTCGGAACCTCGCGAGCTGAGAGCCAACAACGACGAGTTCGCCGAGCTGCCGACGGTCTTCGATCAGGCGAAAGCGTTGACGAGCCTGGGCCAGAAACCACTGGGCGTCGTCTCGGCCGATGTCGGCCAACAGGCTGGTTGGGTCGCAGCGCAGGCGAAGCTCGCGAAGCTGTCAACGAACAGCGTCCACCGGACAGCGCACGGCTCCACACACTCCGCCTTGCTTGAGGATCAACGATTTCGCGTCGATCACGAGTCGCACGATCGCCGATGTTGTTCGCGCCGTGCGATCGGGTCAGTGAGATGACCGACCCGGCATCTCAACGAAGCCGACGCCGCATGGATCTAGCTCGTCTCGGCATCCCGAGTAGTTGAGCGTTGGTAGGACGTAGTGCGGCTAATGCGTCGCTCTTGCAAAGCGCTCGGGATAGCTCGCGAAGTGACCAGCACATGGCAACGAGCAGAAGTAGTACACCGTCCCCTCGTGCGTGAGTCGTCCAGCTGCGCGGTCAGGATCGACGGCCATTCGGCAGACCGGGTCGATCGGCAGCTCGTCGGCTCCCACGTCGCTGGCCCGCAGCGCCGCGAAGATCTCGACCGGCTCGGCGACGTTGCGGAGGTCGTGCTTGCCACGCGACTCGAACACGACGCTGTCGAGGTCGGGGACGAGCACCGCCGTCTGCCCGGTCATCAACACCTCGCCCCCGGCCGCAAGCGAGGAGACACGTGCGGCGAGGTTCACGGTCGCACCGAAGTAGTCCCCTTTCCGTTCGACGGCGGTTCCGTAATGGAGACCGACTCTTACGCCAAACACGCCGTCCTCGCGACCCACGTCTCGGGTCATGCGCAGCCCGAGCAGAATCGCGTCGCCGGGATCGGGGACACGCAGCATCACCGCATCACCGATCGACTTGACGCGGGTGCCCCCAGCCGGCAGTTCGACATCCACAGCAGCGCAGAAGGCGTCCACGACCGCCACCGCCTGCTCGTCTCCGTGTGCCTCGGTCAACGCCGTGAATCCGGCGATGTCGGCGAAGAGGAATGTTGCTGGCGCGTCACTCATGAGGGTTCCACGGTAACGTCGGAGCCTACGAGAGGTTTCGGCATCGACTTTCCGGGAATGTCGAGGGAAGGGCATGGGCCAACCCGACGTGGAGAAAACAACGGAGCACTACGAGGTCGTCGTCATCGGGGCCGGTCAGGCAGGGCTTGCGATGGGCTACTTCCTGTCGCGCCAGAACCGTCGTTTCCTGATCGTCGAGCGGGCCGGGTCTGTCGGATCAGCTTGGCGAGAACGTTGGGACTCACTGACGCTCTTCACTTCCCGCGCCTACGACAGCCTTCCGGGACTCGACTTTCCGGGCGACGCTGCGGGTTATCCCAACAGGGACGAGGTCATCGGGTACTTGGAGGAGTACGCCCGCCGCTTTGAGTTACCGGTGAGCCTCAACACCACCGTTCGGCGGCTGGGTGCGGGCGAGTCTGGCGGATACATCCTCGACACCGATCGAGGGACGATCAGCCGCAGACCAAGTGGTCGTCGCGACCGGGCCGTTTCAGCAGCCCTTCGTTCCAGCCGTCGCCACGCAACTCGCACCCGAGATCTATCAAGCTCACAGCGTCGAGTACCGAAGGCCGTCCGAAGTCCCGGAGGGAACGATCCTCGTCGTCGGCGGAGGAAACACCGGTTTCCAGATCGCGGAAGAACTGTCCTCGACTCACGACCGCGTCGTTCTCGCGGTCGGTTCGCGGCAGATGCCCCTTCCCCAGAGAGTCCTTGGTCGAGACCTCTTCTGGTGGCTAACCAAGAGCCGCGTTATCAACAAGACCGTCGAGTCTCGAGTAGGTAGTCGCATGCAGCACAGAGACACGCTGATCGGCTCCAGCCCTCGACGACTCAGCCGCCATGGCGTGACGCCTCAAGCCTCGTGTCATCGACGCTCAAGGCAAGACCGTTCGATTCGAGGATGGGGGCGAACTCGACGTGGATGCCGTGATCTGGGCGACCGGCTACCGCCCCGACCACTCGTGGCTCGACGTGCCGGTGATCGACGCCGACAGCCGGGTTCGACATCGACGTGGGTTGACCGATCTTCCGGGCTTGTACTTCCTCGGGTTGTACTGGCAGTGGACGCGAGGCTCCGCGCTTATCGGCTGGGTGAGGGACGATGCCGAGTACATCGCCGAGCAGATCGAGAGCTACGAAGCAGAAGTCGCTGTCCACGTTCGCCGTATGATGCGGGATGAGTACCACGACGCGAATAGGATCACGGCGAGAGCGTGGCTAGTCCGATGCGTCCACATCAGGCGATCGAGGGCGAGTTCCCCGACCGCCACCGAGGGGTTGCCAGAAGCGCAACCGTCGGAGCGGTTCGACCTCGTGCACGGAGACGAGGTCACGCTTGAGATCGCTCCGGTCAAGAAGGAGATAGACGGCACGGTGGTTCGGATGCTCGCCTACAACGGCTCCGTTCCCGGCCCTACGCTTGTCGCTCCACAGGACGCGACGATCACCGTCCATGTGACCAACCGAGGCGACCTTGACGCGACCGTGCACTGGCACGGACTGCGCCTTGAGAACCGGTACGACGGAACGCATGAGACGCAAGCGCCGATCCCGGTGTGGGAGAGTCCTTCACGTACGAGATCTCGTTCCCCGATCCCGGCGTCTACTGGTACCACCCGCACATCCGCGAGGACTACGGGCAGGAGATGGGCCTGTACGGGAACATCCTTGTCGTTCCAACCGATCCCGACTACTGGCCGCCAGCCGATCGCGAACTCCTGCTCACCCTCGACGACGTTCTCATCGAGGACGGCAAGATCGCGACGTTCAGTCCCTCTGAGACGACCTACGTAGCCATGGGTCGCTTCGGCAACGTCATGCTCGTCTCCGGGGAGGCTGACCTTTCGCTGACGGCGAGCCGTGGCGAGGTCGTCCGCTTCTTCCTGACCAACACGGCGAACACTCGCGTGTTCAACGTGACGCTACCCGGCGCTCGCATGAAGCTGGTCGGTGCCGACAGCGGGCACTACGAGCGCGAGGAGTACGTGGAGGAGGTGCTCATCGCTCCGTCCGAGCGCGTGGTCGTCGATGTTCTCTTCGACCAGCCCGGCGACTTGGCGCTCGTCCATCGCACTCCCGAGCGCGAGTACCGGCTGGCTGGGATCACGGTCGGCGAGGAAGCGGCGGGGTCAGCCTCCGCCGGCACCTTCGACACGCTGCGAACGAACGCAGACATGGCTGCCGAGCGTGAACGGGTTGAGTCGTCACTTGGCAGACCCGCCGACAAGACGCTCGCGTTCGTCGCAGAGATGGACATGGGCGTACCCGACGGGCCAGTCGTCTACGCATGTCCGATGCACCCCGAGGTCGTCAGCGACGAGCCTGGCTCATGCCCGAAGTGCGGCATGAAGCTTCTTGCGATCGCTTCTCCAGCGGAGACGACGTACGTCTGCCCGATGCACCCCGAGGTAACGAGCGACGCACCGGATCGTTGCCCGAAGTGCGGCATGAAGCTCGTGCCGTCCGGCCTGGTGCCAGAGGGCGGTCACGAACACGGACACGCGCACCATGAGGGCGGACACGAGCACAACGACGGCGGACACACTGGCGAGCATGAGCATGACTCCGCGCAGGGGATCGAGTGGGAGGACGACATGGTCGAGGTCAACCGGATCACCACTCCCGCCAACATGCGCTGGAAGCTCGTCGATCGCTCGACAGGCGCGGAGAACGCCGCCATCGACTGGCGCTTCCGCGTCGGTGACCAGGTGAAGATCCGCCTCGTCAACGAGATGGACTCAGACCACCCGATGCCCCATCCCTTCCACATCCACGGGGCCGGGCGCTTCCTGATCCTCGCCCGCGACGACGTGCCCGAACAGAACCTGGTCTGGAAGGACACAGTGCTAGTCCGAACTGGCGAGACGGTGGACATCCTCCTCGATGTCACGAACCCAGGACTCTGGATGGCCCACTGTCACATCGCAGAGCACCACGAGAGCGGGATGATGTTCAGCTTCCAGGTGGACGAGCCACCGGCTTAGTCACTTCGGCACCGCCCTACCCCTCCCCCTCGCGAGTCGGTCGGGCACCGGGGCCTGCTCGTGGGAAGCGTGGGGCCTGGTTGCAGGCGTCGGGTACGTTGGGCACATGTCGTTGCCACCGGACGCGAACAAGACTGAGCCAGACCACCTCCCCACTCCGTTCAGCGCCGCCGACATACGTGTCGGGTGCCCATTCGGCCGCACGATCCAACTCCAGAGCGAAGCGTCGGGAGGCGAGCTGACCTTTCTCCAGATCCGCTTCGTGGACGTGGATGCCGACGGCGCGGTTCAGGAGTTCCAGTCCACCGATCGCGAAGGGCGTCCGATCGGCGAGCCGACACGTCGTCGCTCCAGCTGGCTCGACTTGCAGCACCACGCCTCGCAGCCCGCCTCCGCCACGGTGATCGACGAGATCGATCTTGAGTTGCCGCTCGGAACCGAGGCGTGCTGGCGCTACACGGTCAGTACCGAGGACGGCTCTGACACCTTCTGGTTCGCAAAGGGACGCGCTGGGATGCCCGTTCAGGTGGAGAAACGGGAGGGCGGCGAGCTTGTCAGCCGGTCGGTCGTGATCGGAGATGGCGTAGTGGCTTAGTCAAGCGCCCGCCGGGCGTGCACTAGCCGCTCAGGATGGCTGTGCGGGACTACCGTCTTCATGGGCGAGCACCATGATCTCCGTGGAGTGGGAGCAGGCTCTGGCCACCGGACATGTCGCGGCCGCGCTCTCAGCGTTAGGTGCAGGTGTCGCAGTTCTTCTGATGCCCAAGGGCACGCACATCCACCGAGTGATCGGAACCGTCTACGTCCTTGCGCTTGTAGCCGTGAATGTGGCTGCGCTGTCGTTGCATCGAGAGAACACCTTCGGCGTATTCCATGCGCTGGCAGTCGTCAGCCTGGTCACGATCGCTGTCGGACTCTCGCCCCTTCTCTTCGGCAAGCGATCGCCGCCGGTCATCGCTACCCATGCGTACTGCATGACGTGGTCATACGCTGGGTTGGTCGCGGCGGGTTGCGGACAACTAGCCGTAGCCGTGGGTCAGGACGACATCGGCGCGTGGGTCGTTCCGGTCGCCATCGCGACGGTGTTGTCCATCAGCGGCGTCGTCATATTCGGGAGAGTGCCGTCAATCCTTAGCCGCATGCTGGCCGAACGATGATCTTGCGACCCGTCACAGCGTCGATCGGCTAGCCGCACTCGCCGGAGCCACTGACTCGGCCGGGCTGGTGACTCGTGCCGGATCGCACTGCAGCCTGTCACCCTCCCCCTCGCGAGGTGCTCGCGTCTGGGGCCTGCCCGAGGGGGCATCACGGGTTGAGTCGGAACGGCGGGTACTCGTCCGTGACGAGGATGAATGCGTAGCCAACGACCCGGTTAGTCCAGCGGAGGACGCCGAGGACAAAGTCGAACAGGCCGCGGGGATAGCGGCCGGTGAAGAGGATCACAAACCAGGCGACCACCACCGCGATCACGGCCGCGATCCAGAGGAAGACGAGCAGGATGATGTGGGGAATCGCGAGCAGCCACTTCACGAGTGGCAGCCAGCGGTTGAGGCCCTCTTTCGCGTCCGGGTAGGGAAAGTCGAGCGCGACACCCTGTTCTTCATCGGTAGAGGGGTAGCGGTCGTCCATGAGCGCGAGATAGACGCCGATCCTGTTCGCGAACCTGAGGAGTTCGAGGTTCCAGTCGAACCACCAGCGCGGATACTTCTGCCGGAACACGATCATCAGCAGCGGCGACAGGAACAGCACCCCGCCGGTCACGCCGACCAACCTCCAGGAGCCGTGCTCGGCGGGGGCGAGGCTGCCGATGCTGGCGGCGACGATCAAGATCGGGATCGCGACGAACACCCTGAACGCCGTGGTGCCGCGGTTGAGCTGGCGATCCGGGTACTCCACTGAGAAGCGCACCGGATAGTTCGGCTCGCCGCTCGTCTGGCTGCTTGACTCCATGGCTTTCCGGCCTCCGTTCGTTCGTAGCTCCGGCCCCGAGAAGGCCGGGTATCACGCTTGAACCTAACGCGGGAACGTCGAGGGCGCTGGGCATCGACCCTCCCCCTCCCCCCGCGAAGTGCTCAGGCGTGGGGGCCTGCTCGCGGGCGAACCAGCCGTACCCCGGTTACCAGCAGCCACACGAGCCAGGCGGCGTAGCCGAGCAGCCCCACGAACAGGATCGGCGAGCCGTCAGCGATCGCGAGGTTGGCCACCCCGGCGGCGATCAGCAGGCCTCCCCCGGCCACGCCGAGCACACGCTGCCACGGCGCCGCCAGCCGACTCGCATGCGCCGCCAGCGCAGCGCCGATGAAGGTGGTGCCGAGCGCCGACAGCGCCAGAGCGAATGCTCCTGCATGCAGCTGCCAGACGAGCTCGAACAGCGGGCTCGGCTCGGCGAGCTCACCGGCGGACAATACGACTCCGTTCCACAGAACGGCGTAGAGCGCGAAGAGCGCCGCGAGAGTCGCGCCCGCGGCCACCGCGAGGCGCGACCAGTCGGCGCCCGCACCCCCGCGACGCCCGACCAGCCCGTGAAGACCGGTCACGAACACGAGCAGCAGCGGCAGGTTCAGCGCCTCTGAGCCGACCGCGATCGCGACCGCGCCCCGGTGCTCCGCGTGGAAGGCGAGCACCTTCTCGATCGGGTCGCCGAAGCCGGGCGCTCCGGCCCAGACCAGCACCGCATTCTGGATGACCAACGACGCTACCAACGCGATCGCCGCCGCGCCCACGACCCGCTCCCCGAACGCAGGGGTCGGGATCGGCCCCCTCGTTGCCACTGCCGCGCTCGCAGGCACATGCTGGGACTCCACAGCTTTGTCGCTTTTGTGCGGCGATCTCATCTCTTACTCCTTCGGGCGCCGTCAGCGGAACCTTGTTCACGGCCACAGCATGCGCTTGTGTAGCCGCAATCAACATCGGGAATCACCCCGTTCTACACCCTGGCCTACCCTGGCGCTGCGGTGGCGCTACTAAACGCTGGCCGGGGCCTGGTTGCTGACGGAGCCTTCCGTGCGCCAGGTGTGCGCCAGTCGGTAGACCTATCGCGACTTCACGCGACCCGCGACTCAGGTACGGGTCATCGACATGGCAGGTACCCCTCCCCCTCGCGAGCAGCTCAGGCGGCGGGGCCTCCTCTCGGGCGCCTCCGTTCGTTCGTAGCTCCGGCCCCGAGAAGGCCGGGTATCACGCTTGAACCTAACGCGGGAACGTCGAGGGCGCTGGGCATCGACCCACCCCCTCCCCCCGCGAAGTGCTCAGGCGTGGGGGCCTGCTCGCGGAGTAGTGCGTAGTCAGGGCTGGCGACGAACTGGTCAACCCGCTGGTCAACTTCTCTGGTTGTGCGACGTGGTGCTCCGTGAGGTGGAAGCGTGAGTTCATGCCGTCTCGTCGCGTCACGTAGTGCCCAGAGACGTATCTCGCCTCCTTTGCAAGCCGGAGGTCACCGGTTCGATCCCGGTACGCTCCATATGAAAGAGCCCCGACAAGCGGGGCTTTTCGTTTGCCAGAGTGAGAACGCCCAGCGGCGAATCTATTTCCGTGCAACGGCCGTGCGACGCCGAGCCCGGGTGCGCACGCGCTACGTCCAGTGTCGCACTGAGAAGCCCGCTCGTACTCGAAAGCGAGTAGTGTCCCGACTGCACCGAGTACGGAGCTTCCGAGGTTGATGGCTCCCCGAGAGGCAATCGCTTCGGCGAAGGTCAGTCGGGCTGCCGGACGAGGAAGCCACCGCTCGGTGCATTCTCTTTGTGCGAACCCGGCTTTGTCGCCAGCACTCGAGGTCGGCTTGCAAGATGGCCGGAACGGAGGTGTCCGCTAGGGGAGACGCTCCTGGTGGTACTTCTCCTTGTCCTCCTCGTGCCACTTCGCCTGATAGGCCTCAGCCTCGGCGAACTCCTGCTCAACCTCGGCACTCGCTGCCGCGTCGCTCGGGCGAAGGTCACCGGCAGCGGCGTTGCGACGAGTCAGCGCGTAGCCGATCACGACTAACGGTACGGCGATCACGGCGAGGATGACCCACGGGATCACGTGGGGCAGCCTACACGGGCCTACCGAGCCGACATTCGTTCCGCCTCCTCTGAGTCCCGCTCCTCGATCCGCAGGTAGCTCGCGAGCCACTGCGATCATGGCGCTGTGGATCATGTGCGGATCGACAGATGGCTCTGGGCAGCACGCATGTTCAAGACTCGCAGTGCGGCGACCGGGGCCGTCCTTGGGGGGCGGGTACACGTGAACGGCGAGCGCGTAAAGCCCTCGAAGGTCATTCGGACGGGTGACACGATCGAAGTGACCATCAGGACAGACCGGCGCACGCTGGTCGTAACCGGGGTGGCCGAGCGCCGAGGCCCGGCGAGCCATGCACTCACGATGTATGCGGAAACGCCCGAGTCATTAATCGCCCGCGAACTGCACGCGGCTGAACGTCGGCTATCCCGCCCGGTTGGAGCCGACCTCGGCACGCGCCCCACAAAGCAGGCGCGGCGCCGACTCGAGGCACTGCGCCGGGGGCAGCGGGGCGCACGCTGAGCGCCGCCTCGTAGCTCGTCGTGAGCGCGACGGGGCCGCCGCCTCGGGCTAGTTCAGCCTGCCGGCCCGAGCTTGCGCTCCTCGATCCGCAGGTAGCTCGCGAGTTCGCGATCGTCGTTCAGCGATCTAACGGCTCGAGCTTGGCAAGACTCGCGGTGATCTCGGCGAAGTGCTGGAGTCTCGGCGAGCCCTCGCTCAGGTAACGCTCGAGCCAGCGCAGCGCCGCGCGCTCGTACCTCGGCGATCCGCGCTCGGCGTAGAGATGGACGAGTTGAAGAACGTCCTGGAGCGGCAGGTTCGGAAGCTCCCGGGCCGCGTCCTCGGCCAGCCACAGCGCCCGCCGCTCGATCGCCCGCCGGAAGCGGACGTGCGCGTGGGTTTCCCTCGTCACGAACGTATGTTCTCATCAACGCGCGCAGCCTGTTAGCCTCGCAGCCCTGATGAAGGCTGATTCAGATCTTGTCCGTGCCGCGGACGAGAACTTCATCGCCTCGTTCCGGAAGCTGGCCGAGCATGCTCCGGAAGGCCAGACGCAGGATGTCGGATCGATCTTCTCGTTCACCACGGGTCTACCGGTGTCGCTCTTCAACGGATGTGTCGTGACGCAGGAAGCGCCATCCATAGAGCTCGCTGCCTCCTTGGCGTGGGTGCAGGCACGCGATGTGCCCTTTCGCCTGTGGGTCGCCGAGAAGCTCGCCGCAGACCTTGGTGAGGTTCCCACAAGCTTCGGGCTCGAGCCTGATGCCTCGCTCTACCCAGGCATGGTTCTCCATCCAATACCCGATGCGTTGACACCGCGTGCGGGCATCACCGTCGTCGCGATCTCCGAGCCGAGCTTGGATGAGTTCATCGACGTCCTGGAACAAGGCGGGGTCTCGGCTGAGGTGGCGCACGGGTTGATCTCGTCGTCGTTCGCGGCCGACGAGGAGGTTCGGCTGTTCGTCGGAAGGCTCGATGGAAGGCCGGTTGGCACCTCGATCGCAATTCGCAGTCGAGACGCCTCTGGCGTCTACAACGTCGGCACTCTTCCGAGCGCGCGACGACGCGGCGTCGGTAGCGCGCTTACGTGGGCCGCAGTCGAAGCCGGAAGAGCCTGGGGATGCGACACCATCGTGCTTCAGTCTTCGGTCATGGGGCTTTCGCTGTACTCGGACATGGGCTTCCGAACGGTTGCGCCATACGTCGCGTTCGCCGGGTCGTCTGGGAGCTAGCTTCGCCTGCCCGCCTCGAGCTCCCGCTCCTCGATCCGCAGACTCCTCGCGAGCTCAGGATCGTCGCCGCGAACCTCCTCGATGCAAACATCGGGCGTCCGTCGAAGTCTCGCTACAGCGCCGGAGAGCCATCGGTCACGTGGTCGCTTCAATCGGCACTCCCGTGCCGTGCGCCGCAGGTCGAGAACGAGCTAATGCACGCAGGTATCGCCTCGATCTCGTGTTTCGGGCTGGTCGTGCTTCTCTTTGTCAAGGGGTGGGACGACCGGTCGCACACGTTTGTGTCCCTCTGGTACGGGCTGTGGCTCGCGGCGCTCGTACTCGCCGTCGTTGCCGTCGTTGTCACGTCTCGGAAAGGGATCAGCGTCTATGCGCGCGTCGTCGGCCTCATGTGCGCCGTGACGACGCTCGGGCTAGGCGCCCTAATCGGTTTTGTGATCCTGCTGATCGCGGCCTCGGATCTGAACTAGCCGCGCAACGACTGGAAGAGATTGGTTGAAATGGCGAGCTACGCTCAGGAAGTGACTGAGCGTGCGAGGTCGCGCGGGGCGGGATTCGCTGTCCCTGCGGCGCGCTGGCAGTGGTACGGCGGGGCGACGTTCCTCGTCCGTCGTCATGCGGGTGATGGTGATCTCAGGCGGGGTAGCAACACGCATCACTGAGCGAGAAGCTCGAACCTTGGCAAGCCGGAGGTCGCCGGTTCGATCCCGGCACGCTCCATCCGGTTCAGGTTCGAACAGTGCTCCGTCTAT
>CAVPXQ010000007.1:0-163951 GCA_963709715.1 uncultured Gaiellaceae bacterium | reverse complement strand
CACTCAATGTCACGCTCCGGTGGTGGTGGCGTCTGATCGACGACGCAGACTCGGGTCGGCGGCGGCTGACTCTATTCCCGCATGTCGCCCCGTAGGTTGACTTGTCAGCGTTGTGTCGCCGCCGCCTTCCCGAGACCGCCGAGCGTGACCTGATAGGAGCGTGGCTGCTGCCTCGATTGAGGTCTGTCCGCTCGCCGGTCGCCCCCAGCGTTGGAGGAGGCGATCTGAATGATCGTGATCGGAGTGGATGTGCACAAGCAATCGCTGACGGCAGTCGCCGTCGACGAAGCCGGGCGCGCACTGGCGGAGGTGACGGTCGCTACTGCCCCAGAGTTGCTCGCCTGGTCGGCGTCGCTCGCACGTGAGCGGTTGTGGGCGCTCGAGGACTGCCGACAGCTGACCCGTGCGCTCGAGCGGAGCTCGTAGCGGCGGGCGAGAGGCTGGTGCGGGTGCCGCCGAAGCTGATGGCGCCGCAACGCCGCGCCGGCCGCACGCGCGGCAAGTCTGACCCGATTGACGCGCTTGCCGTCGCCAGGGCGGCGCTGCGCGAGCCGCGTCTCGACCATCCGCGGCCGGGTGAAAAGCGGTTGCGCGAGCTCAAGCTGCTGGTTGATCACCGCGACGACCTGATCGACGAGCGGCGGCGGGCTCAGCAGCGGCTGCGCTGGCATCTGCACGAGCTCGACCCGGAATGGGCTGTCCCGCTCGGTGCGCTCGACCGTGGCGTCTGGCTCGATCGTCTCGGGCGCCGCCTCGCACGCCTCGAGCAGACAACGCAGGTACGGATCGCGCGGGAGCTCGTCGGCCGCTGCCGCAACCTCACGCGCACGATCCGCGACCTCGATCGCGAGCTGCAGATAGCAGCCGCGCAGACCGCGCCCGCACTCTTGGCAATACCCGGCTGTGGCGCCGTCAGCGCCAGCAAGCTGCTCGGGGAGATCGGACCGATCGAGCGTTTCGAATCCGACGCGCAGCTTGCCCGCCACGCCGGCGTCGCGCCGCTCGAAGCGAGCTCAGGCAAGCACCGACGTCACCGGCTCGACCGCGGCGGCAACCGCCAACTCAACTGTGCGCTGCACCGGATCGCAGTCACCCAGGCGCGCGTCCACCCGCCCGCGCGTGCCTACCTCGAACGCAAGCAAGCCGAAGGCAAGAGCCGACGCGAAGCACTCCGTTGCCTGAAGCGGCAGCTCGCACGCACCGTCTACACCACCTTGAAGAACGCGCCGCTCTTGACATAGGAGCAACGCTCGGGCACGGAGCCGGTCTCTCACTCGATGAGGTCGCCTCGCGGCGTCGGCGGCGCCTCAGACGAGGAAGCGGGCCCGGTCGATGAGGCCGTCGCTGTCGAGGTGGTAGATGGCGATCGCGCGGACCTCACCGCGCGGCCCGCCCGTGACGCGCTCCTCGTCGACCACCCACAAGCCCACCCGGATACGCGTCGGGATCTCGTACTCCCGGTCGGGCTGCTCGGCGAGAAGCTGGCCGTAGGTCGCCCGCAGAGCGTCGCGGCCGGTCGACACCACGTTTCCATCCTCGTCCTCGACGACGACGTCCTCCGAGAAGCAGAGAAGGAAGCCCTCCAGGTCGCCAGCGTTGTACGTGCTGACCATAGTCTCGACCGCATCTGAAGTCCGCTCTGGCACCGTTCGGTCGATCGTGCCACACCAAACAGGCGAGGATCGTCAAGCGACATTCCCGCACACTGGCCCAACCGGCCGAGCCCACGCTTGGCGCCGATGAATTCCTCGCGTCCGCATAGGGTTCCCGCGCATGTTCTTCACACTAAGTAGCTGGGAGCTCGGGCTTCTCATCTTCGCCGTCGTCGGAGGGGCGGCGGCGCTTGGGATCGCCGCGGGCCGGTACCTCCGGCGGCACTCGGAGACACACCGTGAGCCAATCGCCGCCCTCCAGGGCGCTCTCTTAGGCGTAGTGGGGCTCATCCTCGCCTTCGGACTCACGCTCGCAGTTGGCCGCTATCAAGATCGACGTGCCGACGTGGTGACCGACGCCAACACGATCGGAACGGCCTACCTCAGGGCCCAGACCATCGCCGAGCCGCAGCGGGAAGCATCACTTGCGCTGCTCCGACGCTACAACGACTTCGCCATCCGGGTCACGTACGAGATACCCGGCAGCCCGGCCCTTCGTGCGACAACGGCGCAGCAGGGCGAGGTCCAACAGCAACTCTGGCAGCTCGCAGGCAAGGCGATGAACGCGCGACCGCGGGACAGCGCTCCACGCCTCTATGTCGACAGTCTGAACGCGATGATCGACCAACAGGGCGTCCGCTTGGCGGGACTGAACAACCGAGTGCCCAACGCGGTCCTTTGGCTCGAGCTACTGGGTGCTGCGGTCGCTATTGCTGTGCTTGCTCTCTATCTCTCTGTCATCGGCCGCGGACTCGTCCCAGTGTTCACCGCGGCGATCCTCGTCACCCTCCTCGTGCTCATTACTTTCGACCTAGACCGGCCGACGCGCGGCTTCATCACCATTCCTGCCACCCCGTTGCTCGCCGAGAAGGCGACCATGAGTCTCCCCCCGGCGGCGCCTGCACCTCGCTAGTTGACATTCGGATAGGAAGGAAGCCCTCAAGGGACATTTTCGATCACTCGCGCATCGCAGAGCCCCCTCGCTGGTCTGACGGCGCTTGGTAGTGGCGAGGTTCGCGCGCTACCGCAGCGCGGGCGACCAGACAGGCGAGCTCTCGAGCCGGCCCGCCCCTCGCGTTAGGTTGCGCTGCCCACTCCCGTCGGCGTTCATGACGTAGATGTCGGACTTCAAAGACGGGAACCTCGTCTTCTTGGGAATCTCTTGGAACCGATCTTTCGGCCATCGGGCGACCAGACAGGCTGCGCCGCGTCTTGCGCCAGCTTCCGCCTCGCGCCCCGTCGCGGGCTAGGCATGAAACTGCCGCGGCGGGCGTCGCCCGCCGCGGCGCAGCTCGACCGGGGGAGCGGCGAGGATGTGGCATGGACGAGGGCCTCCTCCTGCTCGTCGTCGGCGCGATCCTGTGCGCGAGCGTCTTCGCAGCGCTCGCCGCCGCGCGCACCGGAGTTCCTGTGCTCGTCGCGTTCCTCGTTCTCGGGATGCTCCTCGGATCGGACGGCCCGGGCGGGATCGACTTCGACGACGCCGAGCTCGCGCGCCAGGTCGGGACCGTCGGCCTCGCGCTGATCCTGTTCGAAGGCGGTCTCCAGACGTCGTGGCGGCGGCTTCGCAGCGTCGTCGTCCCCGCTGCACTTCTGAGCACCGTCGGCGTCGTCGTCACTGCCGTGCTCACCGGGCTCGCGGCGCACGCCCTTTTCGATCTGGGTTGGCTCGAGGCGATTCTCCTGGGCGCCGTCGTCGCCTCAACGGATGCGGCCGCCGTGTTTGCCACGTTGCGCTTCACGCACATCCGACGGCGCCTCGCCCGGACCCTCGAGGCGGAGTCGGGCGGCAACGACCCGATGGCGATCGCCCTCACTCTTGGGCTGATCGCCTGGATCGAGAGCCCCGACTCGCACGGGTTCGGCGATCTCGCGATAGAGGTCGTCCGCCAACTCGGCCTCGGGCTCGTCGTCGGGATCGCGCTCGGCGCCGCGGCGACGTGGATCTTCGCGCGGCTGCCGCAGTCGATCGGGCCGTTCGCTCCGGCTGCGTCGCTCGCCGCGGCGGGAGTGTCGTTCGGCGTCGCCGACGTCATCGGCGGAAGCGGGTTCCTCGCGGTCTATCTCGTCGGGCTCGCGGTCGGCAGCACCCCTTCGCGCTATCGGCGCCAGCTCGTCGGCTTCCACGAGGGCGTCGCGTTCCTGTGCCAGGTCGCGCTCTTCATCGTGTTCGGCCTGCTCGTCTTCCCGAGCCAGCTTCTGGACGTTGCGATCTCGGGGCTCGCGCTCGCAGTCGTGCTCGTCGTGTTCATCAGGCCTGTGGCCGTGTGGGTGTCGACCGTGTTCAGCGACTTCTCGCCCCGTGAGCAGCTCCTGCTCGGCTGGGCGGGGTTACGCGGCGCGGTTCCGATCGTGCTCGGGACGTTCGTCCTCTCCTCGGACATCGACACTGCGAACACGATCTTCAATGCGGTCTTCTTCGTCGTACTCGTGTCCACGCTCGTCCAGGGGACGACCCTTGAGTTGCTCGCCGGCCGCCTCGATCTCCTGACGCTCGTCACGCCCAAGCTCGACCCGCCGATCGAGGTGGGGGAGCGGAGCGAGCTCGACCTCATTGACTTCGTCGTCGCCGAAGACCACGCGATCGCCGGCGCGGCCGTGCGGGAGGTCGGGCTCCCTCGCGCGGCCATCGTTGCCGTGATTCGGCGCGACGGCCAGTCCATCCCGCCGCGCGGTAGCACAGTCATCCGATCCGGAGATCAGCTCTTCGTCCTCGCTCCGCACTCGCTGCGACCCGAGGTCGAGGACGTCTTCTCGCGCTGGAGGCGGCGGGTCTAGGGCGTTCGCCGGCGGAGAGTCGCCGCGCCGAGGACGAGCGCGAGCAGGGTTGCTCCGACGATCACTGCCACGTCGACCCAGAAGCGGGCTCCGAGCGTCGCATCCTGTGAGGCGCGCTCGAGCGCGTCGAACGCGTACGTGATCGGCATCAGGTACGAGAGCGCCGCCAGCCAACTCGCCATGTCCGCCTGGTCGACGAAGAGACCGCAGAGCAGGATCTGGGGGAGGACGAAAGCGGGCATGAACTGGACTGCCTGGAACTCGGTCTGGGCGAACGCGCTCACGAAGAGGCCGAACGCCATGCCGAGGATCGCGTTCGCCACGGCCAGGAGCACGATCAGCAGCTTCGAGTGGGCGCTCTCGAGGCCGAGGAGTCCAAACCCCACGATCGAGACGACGGTCGCCTGCACGGCCGCGACCGCCGCGAACGCGAGTCCGTAGCCGACCAGCAGATCGAGCTTCGCGAGCGGCGTCGTGAGGAGGCGTTCGAGCGTGCCGCTCGTCCGCTCGCGGAGCATCGTGATCGAGGTGACGAGGAACATGCTGATGAGCGGGAAGAGACCGAGCATCGGAACGCCGACGCTCTGGAACACCTGCTCGCTGTCGACGAAGAGCTGGTTGACGAGGATCATCAGCACGCACGGCACGACGAGCAGGAGCGCGAGCGTGCGCGGGTCGCGGCGAAGCTGCGAGAGCACACGCGTGGCGGTGGCGGCCGTTCGCGAGAACGTCATCCGCTCTGCCCTTCGACGAGGCGCAGGAACGCCGAATCGAGATCCGGGGCGTCGGTGCGACGAAGGAGCTCCTCGGGGGAGAGGTCTGCGAGAATCGAGCCCTCGCGAAGCAGGACCAGGCGGTCGCAGCGTCCTGCCTCGTCCATGACGTGGCTCGACACGAGGAGGGTCGTTCCGGCCTCGGCGAGCTCGTGGAAGAAATCCCACAGGTCGCGACGGAGCACCGGATCGAGGCCGACGGTCGGCTCGTCGAGCACGAGCACGTCCGGGTCGTTGAGCAGCGCCGTCGCGAGCGAGACGCGCGCCTGCTGGCCGCCCGAGAGGCGGCGAACGAGGCGTCCGGCCGTATCGCCGAGCTCGACCCGCTCGATCGTGGCATCCACCCGCTCGCGCGAGACACCGAGCACGCGGGCGAAGTAGGTCAGGTTCTCGCGCACGCTCAGGTCGCCGTAGACCGACGGCGCCTGCGTCACGTAGCCGACACGCCTGCGCAGGTCGGCCGAGCCCGCTGGCTGCCCGAGGACGGTCACCTCGCCTGCCGCGACGATCTGGACGCCGACGATCGAGCGCATGAGCGTTGTCTTGCCCGAGCCGCTCGGCCCGAGAAGGCCCGTCACGACACCGGCTCGAACGTCCAGCGAGATCCCGGGGAGCACGCGGTTCCCGCCGCGCTCGACCTCGAGGTCGCGAATGCGGATCGCGATCGCGCCATCGGCGGCAGCCGTCATCTCGCAAGGCTACGACCTCGGCATCTCGTCGAGTGCCGGACGTACGCTGGTGTACCGATGAGCACCTTCCTGAGCTTCGAGAGCCCGATCGGCGTCGTCGGGGTGGAAGCCACCGATGCCGGAGTGCGGCGCGTGATGCTTCCAGGTGAGCGGCGCGCGGGCCACGCCAACGGCGCGGACACCGGAACGGCTGCCATCGCTGCGGAGCAGCTCTCCGAGTACCTCCACGGCGATCGCACGGAGTTCGAGATCGCCCTCGACTGGAGCGGAGTCGATCCGACGCACCGGCACGTGCTCGAGGCGCTGCGGGACATCGCGCCCTACGGGACGACGATCACGTACGGCGAGCTCGGTGCCAGGGGCGGTGTTGAGGACCCGCGCGACGTCGGCGTGATGATGGCTCGCAACCCGCTGCCGCTCGTGATCCCGTGTCACCGGGTCGTGGCTTCCGATGGTCTCGGGGGTTACGGCGGTGGGATCGAGATCAAGCAGCGCCTGCTCGAACTCGAAGGCGTGCTTCCGGCGCGCCTCGACCTCGGGCTCTGACCGTCGCGATCAGGCCGGACAGGCGGCCGGCCCGATCACAACCGCTGCGAGCGTGGTGCCTGCGACCAGGACGACGAACCAGGCGAGAGGCAGGATGACAGCGAGCCTGGGCCGTTCGCCGATCTGCGCGAACAGCACGGCGATGCCCACGAGCAGCCAACCGAGCGTCCCGAACACCGCAACGCCGTTCGAGAAGTCGTCGCCGCGGGTCGCCTGGGCACCGATCCCGCTGACGCAGTTCCACTCGATCTGGAATGCGACCGGGATGAGCCAGAGGGCGAGGACTGCGGCGATCGGTGCGAGGACCACGATCTCGAGCAGCGCCAGCGAGTAGATCGAGAAGCGGTGCCGGTGGGACGACTGCTCCGCGAATGTGTTCGTCATGGCACTTCCTCCCGAAGTCACCGTAGATCGGCGAGGCACGACGTTCGTCCGCGAAGGCACGTATCCCGTCTGCCCCGATCTACCGGTCGCTAGCGTTGCGCGGGTGGAGCTCGTCGAACTGGGTGACAGCGGCCTGCGTGTCTCGCGCGTCGGGCTCGGCTGCAACAACTTCGGAGGGCGGATCGATCTCCAGGCGACCCGTGCCGTCGTCGACGAGGCGCTCGACGTCGGCGTCACGTTCTTCGACACGCGCCGAGATCTACGGCAACGGGGGCGACAGCGAGCGCTTCCTGGGGGAGATCCTCGAGGGGCGTCGCGATCGCGTTGTGCTCGCGACGAAGTTCGGATGGGGCCAGGAGACCGGCGACGGCTCGGCAGCGAACGTGCGCCGCGCGATCGAGGGCTCGCTCGAGCGGCTGCGTACGGATCACGTCGACCTCTACTACCTCCACAAGCCGGACCCGCCGACGCCGATCGCCGAGACGCTGAACGCGCTCGACGAGCTCGTCCGCGAAGGGAAGGTGCGTGCGATCGGATGCTCGAACTTCTCGGCGGAGCAGCTCGCCGAGGCCGACCGCGTCGCACGCGAGCTTGGAACCAACCGCTTCACCGTGCTCCAGAACCACTACAGCCTGCTCCGGCGTGACGACGACGAGGACATCCTTCCGCTCTGCCGTGAGCTCGGCGTCTCGTACATCCCGTACTTTCCGCTCGCGAGCGGTCTGCTCACCGGGAAGTACCGGCGCGGCGACGCCGGCTCCCGAGGGAACGCGGCTGGCCGGGCGCGAGATCGAAGACGAGCGCTTCGATCGCGTCGAGGCGTGCACTGCGTTTGCCGAAGAGCGAGGACATTCGCTCCACGAGCTCGCGATCTGCGCGCTCGCCTCGACGCCGGGCGTCGGCTCGATCATCGCCGGGGCGACGAAGCCCGAGCAGGTCCGCGCAAACGCCGCGGCCGCGTCGTGGCGGCTGTCGGGCGACGAGCTCGTCGCGCTCGCAGAGCTCTGACCTGCGGTGCTCCTCGGCGAGATTGCATCGACGTCCGCGGACGTGGCCGCCACGTCGTCGCGGCTCGCGAAGGTCGGTCGGATCGCCGAGTGCCTCGCCGCTGCAACGCCGGAGGAGATCGCGATCGCCGTCGCGTACCTCTCCGGAGAGCTGCCGCAGGGCACCGTCGGCGTGGGCTGGGCGGCGCTGCGGGAGCTGCCGGCGCCGGCGACCGACCGGTACTCGAGCTGCTCGAGGTCGACGCGGCGATCTCGCGGCTGCAGGCGATCTCCGGCGCCGGCTCGCAGGCGACCCGGCGCGAGCGAGCTCGCGGCGCTCTTCGCGCCGGGCGACCGAGCCCGAGCAGCGGCTCCTCGTCGGGCTGTTCCTCGGCGAGCTGCGCCAGGGTGCGCTCGAAGGCGTCATGGCCGACGCGGTCGCGAAGGCGGCCGGTGTTCCTGCCGGCGACGTGCGCCGCGCCGCGATGCTCGCCGGTGACCTGCCTGACGTGGCCGAAGTTGCGCTACGCGATGGCGCCAGCGGTCTCGCAGCAGTTCCGGCTGGACGCCGCTGCGGCCGGTCACGCCGATGCTCGCGCAGACGGCCGACGACGTCGCCGGAGCGCTCGCAGCGGCTGGGGCGCGCGAGCGTCGAGTGGAAGCTCGACGGCGCGCGCATCCAGGCGCACCGCTCCGGCGACGAGGTTCGCGTCTTCACGCGGAACCTCGCGGACATCACCGATCGCATGCCAGAGATCGTCGAGTCGGTGCGCGCGCTCGACGTCTCCGCGATCGTGCTGGACGGCGAGGCGATCGCGCTGCGCGCCGACGGGCGACCCGAGCCGTTCCAGGTGACGATGAGCCGCTTCGGGACGAAGGCCGCCGGGCGTGAGGTCGGCGACGAGAGGCCGCTCACCGCGTTCTTCTTCGACTGCCTGCATGTCGACGGCGAGGACCTCCTCGATCGGCCGGCCGGCGAGCGCCTGGCGATGCTCGACGAGCGGCTACCTTCGGAGCTCGTCGTCCCTCGCATCGAGACGGACGACGCCGTTGCCGCCCAGGCGTTCCTCGACGACGACGCTCGCTCGCGGCCACGAGGGCGTGATGGTCAAGTCGCTCGACGCGCCGTACGAGGCGGGGCGGCGCGGCGCGGGCTGGCTGAAGGTCAAGCCGTCGCACACGCTCGATCTCGTCGTGCTCGCCGCCGAGTGGGGCCACGGACGACGCCAGGGGAAGCTCTCGAACCTCCACCTCGGCGCGCGCGATTCCGAGCAAGGAGCCTTCGTGATGCTCGGGAAGACGTTCAAGGGCATGACCGACGAGATGCTCGCGTGGCAGACGGAGCACCTGCTTGCGCTCGAGACGCGGTCGTGACGGGTCACGTCGTCCACGTCCGCCCGGAGCTCGTCGTCGAGATCGCGTTCGACGGCGTCCAGACGAGCCCGCGCTATCCAGGCGGCGTGGCGCTCCGCTTCGCACGCGTGAAGGGCTACCGACCCGACAAGACGCCCGGACGAGGCCGACACGATCGACACCGTGCGCACCATCCACGCCGGTGCGCAGTAGTCTCGTCCTCTCTGCAATCGAGGGATCGGGAGGTAGACATGACGCAGTACGGCACCCTCCGCGCATGGGCGTTCATCGCCACGCTCGTCGGGATCTTCGGGATGATCGCGGCCTTCATCGGCGCGATCGTGTGGGCGTTCGAGGTCGAGGGCTTCTGGCAGACGCTGGGTGTCCTCTGCATCGGGCTGCCCGTCGCGATCTTCATCGCGACGCTGCCGATCGCACTTGCGCAGGCGATGCGGGCGATCGCGGACGTCGGTGACACGGTGGCGGCTCGCTAGCGATCTGCGTGGCCGACGTCGTCTCGAAGAGCTTCGACACGCCGGACGATGTCGTCGAGTTCCCGAGTATCCGCTCGCGGATCGTGGAGCTCGGCGACCTGACCGTCGGCGAGCTCGTCTCGCAGCCAGGCTGGCGCTGGTCCGCGCACGTGAGGCCGACGGTGGCGGGGTCCGGCGAGATCCTCGTATCCGAGCTCACCCGCGCACTGGCGGGCGCATCCGGCCTGCGCTTCGAGGATCGCGGACTCCACGAGTTCAAGGGGCTCGAGGGGGAGTGGCGACTGGCAGCATTCGCGCCCGAGCAATGAGCGAGCTTCCGCTCATCCTGGCCGTGGACGAGGACGCCGACGCGCTCCAGCGCATCACCGGCGAGCTCCAGCGCTACGCCCGCGACTACCGGGTGATCTGCGGTCCGTCGACCGAGGCGGCGCTCGAGCAGCTCGAGCAGCTTCGCGACCACGATGCGGCGGTCGCCGTCGTCATGGCCGCTCGAGGGACAGGCGAGCTCAAGGGTGAGGTGTTCCTCGAGCAAGTCCACGATCTCCATCCGCACGCGAAGCGCGCGCTTCTCATCCCGTGGGGCGGATGGGCCGACGACGAGACCGCCGACGCGATTCGCACGGCGATGGCGCTCGGCCACATCGACTACTACGCGCTCAAGCCCTGGAGCACCCCCGACGAGCTCTTCCACCGGCTCGTGTCCGAGTTCCTCCAGGAATGGCGCCGCCAGAATGCCCCGGGTCGTCGGGAGCTCACCGTCGTCGCCGACCCGTGGTCGCCGCGGGGTCACGAGCTGCGGAACCTGCTCGCACGAAACGGCGTCCCGCACGCATTCCACGCGTGCGACTCGAGCGAAGGTGCGCAGCTCCTCCGCTCGTGCGGGCAGGACGGAGCGGTGGTGCCGGTCGTGATCCTCCCGGACGGCTCGGCGCTCGTCGATCCGCGGCCGGAGGACCTCGCGCAGCACGGGACCCGGATGCGGACGGAGCTCGAGGGTGGTCCTGGCACATTCGATGTCGTGATCGTCGGCGCCGGCCCGGCCGGGCTCGCGGCCGCCGTCTACGCGTCCTCCGAGGGACTGAGCGCCCTCGTCGTCGAGCGCGAGTCGATCGGTGGGCAGGCGGGCTCCAGCACGCGTATCCGGAACTACCTCGGCTTCTCGCGCGGGCTCTCCGGCGCCGAGCTCGCGCAACGCGCGTACCAGCAGGCGTGGGTCTTCGGCGCGACGTTCCTCCTCACGCGCGAGGTCGTGGACGTCGAGCTCGGCGCGGACGCCCACACGGTGTCGATCGCTGGCGCGCCGAGCGTCGACGCGCGGAGCGTCATCCTCGCGATGGGAGTGTCGTACAAGAGGCTCGATGTCCACGCGCTCGCGGAGCTCGAGAACTCCGGCGTGTACTACGGCTCGTCCCCGTCCGAGGCGAGGCAGTTCACGGGCAAGAGCGTCTACGTCGTCGGCGGCGCGAACTCGGCCGGCCAGGCGGCGATACACCTTTCGCGCTATGCGAAGAGCGTCACGCTCCTCTGCCGGAGCGCGCTCGAGAAGAGCATGTCGCGCTACCTCATCGACGAGATCGACGGCAAGGCGAACATCCACGTCCTCGACGGCGCCCAGGTCGTCGACGCGGGCGGCGACGGCCGGCTCGAGACGCTGACGCTCCAGACTCGTGACGGCATCGAGACCGTCCCCGCCGATGCGCTCTTCATCCTCATCGGCGCCGAGCCGCGTACCGACTGGCTGCCGCCGGCGATCGAGCGCGACGAGCGCGGATTCGTCATCACCGGCTCGGACTACGAGACGAGTGTCTCGGGCGTCTTCGCGATCGGAGACGTCCGTGCCGAGTCGGTCAAGCGCGTCGCGTCAGCCGTCGGCGAAGGGTCGGTCGTGA
Organism: uncultured Gaiellaceae bacterium; assembly: GCA_963709715.1. Lineage (GTDB taxonomy): Bacteria > Actinomycetota > Thermoleophilia > Gaiellales > Gaiellaceae > GMQP-bins7. Next base: position 152,407 of record CAVPXQ010000007.1, on the reverse strand, counting down.
TCCAGCACGTCCATCGTCACCTCGAAGCTGCCGAAGCGCGCGCTCGCGCAGGCTGACCGTTAGCTGCTCGTAAGGTCGGCGCAGTCGGGCGAGTCCTGCAGGGCCGACTGGAGCTCGCCCTTCGCGTCCGCGTTGTCGATCGTCGTGAGCGCGGTCGAGAAGGCCGTGCCGAGTGCGGAGAGCGACGCCGTGATCTTCGAGATCGCGCTCGGCAGGTCCGCGATCCCGGACACGCCCTGGGCGGTGTCCTGGATCGACGAGACCTCGGTGTCGAGCGTGGTCGACAGCGTGTCGAGCGCGCTCTTCACCTCCTCGCCGCCTTCCGTCTCCGGCGCCCCGAGGTCCTTGAGGTCGCCGACCAGGGTGTCGGTCGCGCCGCGGACGTCCTCTGCCGCCGACTGCAGCCCCTCTTGCGAGAGGTTGGACGGGTCCGAGAACTCGGAGGTCACGGTCTGGAGCTCCGTGGTCCAGGCCGTGACCGCCGTGCAGAACCCGGACGCCCAGGCCGCCGTCGGATCCTCCTCGCTGTCGCTACCGCCGCACCCGGCGGCGACGCCCGTGAGGGCGACCACGGCGATCGTTGCGATCCACGTGCGGCGCATCGGGAGCAACCTAGCGGGTCCGGGCGCCGACGAGGGCGAGTAGCGGCACGAGGGTCCACGCGAGGAGCTCGCGAAGCGCTCTCGCGGGCGTCCCGGGTTCGTCGGTCGTCACGACGCGTAACGCGGTGTGAGACCCGAGCAGGGCGGCACGTGCGAGGGCGTACGCGCGCGGGCCGTGCCAGCTCGAGGTGACGAGCACGACCTCGTCGGCGTGGACGATGCGAGCAGCTCGGCCGACACCGATGACGTTCCCGAGCGTCGTCCGCGCACCCCTGTCCACGATCCTGGCGCGCGCGGGCGCCGTCCAGGCGCGCGCCATGAGATCGGCCTCGGTGCCGCTCGTCTCGTTCCGCCGCCATCCCGAGAAGAGGACGACGTCGTCGGGCCGTGACTCCTGCTGCGCGCGTGCGAGGCGCGCAGCACACACCGGATGGAGCCCTTCCCGCTCGCCCTCGGAGTAGCCGAGTACGGCGATGAGTCGGGTCACCGCGGCCGACGCAGGCGTCGCCAGACGCCGTACAGGAGCAGAGTGCTCGCGACCGTGAGCACGAGGCGGACTGCCTTGGAGCCCCGGAGCTTCGACTCGCCGCTTGCGCGCTCCCGCATGTGCACCGGCACCTCGACGACGTGGAGCCCGGCCTCCCTGAGGCGCAGGAGCGACTCCACCTCCGGAGCGCCGCTCGCGTACGGGGCCGCCAGTACCGGCATCGCGCTCCGGTTCGCTGCGTACATCCCGCTCGTCGCGTCGTGGAACGGCCGGCCGAGCGCGGCCCGCATCGCGCGACGGAGAACGGACGTGCCGAGCTGGCGACTCGGCGACGGCTCGTACCGATACCGCCTCGTAGCCGTCTCCCGATGCGAATCGGGAGCCGACGGCGACGTCGGCCTCGCCGCCGCGGACGATCTCGAGCAGGCGGGCGAGCTCCTCCACGGGATGCTGGCCGTCCGCGTCGACGCGTCCGACGTACACGTACTCGTTGGCGTCGGCGTATGCGTAGCCCGCCGCGATTCCCTCCCGCAGACCTCGGTTCTCCTCGAACGAGAGCACCTCGGCTCCGCTCTCTCGCGCGAGGTCGGCGGTTCGGTCGGTCGACCCGTCGTCGACGACGAGGACGTCGCTCTCGGGGAGTCCGGCCCGGACCTCCGCTACGACGGCGGAGACGTTCTCTTCCTCGTTCCAGGCGGGGATGAACACGAGCGTGTCGGCTTTCATGCGGCGAGCGTAGACGACCAGGTCGCTCGATCGAGGCTGCACCGTATCCCCTGCGCGGGTGATAGCGGGACACCCGTCCAGGGGATGGCTCACGCCCTCTCACTGCCGTTGACTGAGCCAGTGGACATGAGAAGTCCTAGGTACGGACAGGATGCGGCCCGGTCTGGGCGGAGGCCTGCGCTCCGAGAAGAGCGCGGCCAGGCGCTGATCATGACCGCGGTCTTCATGACGATCCTGCTGGTGTCGACCGGCCTCGTCGTCGACGTCGGCCACGCGATGCTCGTCCAGCGCCAGCTGCAGGCAGGCGCGGACGCCGCGGCGCTCGCCGGTGTCCAGCACCTTCCAGACGTGCCAATGGCCGAGACCGTGGCGGTGCAGTACAGCGCGACACCCGGCAGCAAGAACGCCGTGAACACCGTGAACAACGCCAACACGACGGCAGTCGCCGGCTGCATCTCGGGCGTTCCCGGATGCAACCGCCGCGACGGCGGCGTCAACGGAATCGTCGTCACGTCGCAGTCGCATGTCCCGACCTGGTTCGGCAGGATCATCGGGCTCAACACGCTCACCGTGAACGCGAGAGCGACAGCCTGCTCACCGTGCAGCGTCAAGCCGCTCGACGTGATGGTCGTGCTCGACCGGACGGGCTCGATGTGCCAGATCCAGGGCCACAGCGACCCGGCGTGCACCGACCTGAACCGGGCGAAGACAGGCATCCAGACCTTCCTCACGTTCATGGACCCGAGCATCGACAAGGTCGGCCTCGCGCTCACCCCGCCCGTGGTCGCGAACAACATGATCTCGAGGTGCCCGTACACACCCTGGAACGGGACCAGCAACCCCAATCCCCCCCCGGCCAGCATGAACGGCAAGTACTACGGGTACGACCAGTGGTGGCATCCGGACGGACAGGACGCTCCGAACGGCCAGGACTCCTCGTTCTACGTCGTCGCCTCGCTCGAGGGTGCCGACGGCTTCCCGGCCGACGACTACCTCGTCCACGACACGGTGACGAACGACTGGATCCTCAACTCCGCATCGGCGCTGAACCAGCGGCTCGGCTGCGCCCGGGGCGCAGGCAGCACGAGCTACGCGCTCGCGATCGACTCCGCCCAGGACGAGCTCAACCGCAACGGGCGCGGAAACGTGCAGGACGTCATCATCTTCCTCTCGGACGGCGCGGCCAACACGTCGCCGACCAACGTTCCCACGGCGCACTGGACGAACAACGGAACGGGGCCGAACTCGTGGTTCAACCGTCCGTGCGGCTCCGGTGTCGAGGCGGCCAACCGGGTGAAGGGGCCGACCGAGCAGGGGACGGTCGTCTACACCATCGGCTACGACCTCGGCGTCGCCGGAGGCTCGACCGAGAAGTGCCAGCGGCCGGACCCGAGCACAGGGCACCAGGACAGCAGCAGCCCGGTGATGGAGTCCACGCAGCCCTGGGGCTCGAACGCAGAGCAGGCGCTCAAGGCGATGGCGAGCAAGGTCGATCCGAACGACCCGAACAGCCTCACGAACTACTACTGGACGCCTGACGGCTTGACGCTCAACTCGATCTTCACGCAGATCGCGCTCGATCTCTCCGGCTCGCGGGGCCGGCTCATCGACAACTCGACGCCGAACCTCATCAGCGGGCCCTAGGCCAAGGGGCGAGACGCCGATGTTGCTGCCGAGACTCAGGAAGACCGGATCTCGCGAACGCGGTCAGGCCGTCGTCGAGATGGCGCTCGTGCTGCCGATCCTGCTGCTGCTCCTCCTCGGGATCGTGCAGTTCGGCAGCGTCTTCCGTGACTACATCGCGCTGACCGATGCGACGCGTGTCGGGGCCCGCCAGGGTTCCGTCGCTCGCTCGCTCCAGCCGGCGAGCTTCCGCGAGACGTCGGTCATCCTTCGCACGCAGAAGGCTGCGGTCAACCTGGATCCGGCGAAGATGACGATCGCGGTCGAGCTGCGAGACACGAACGGCAACCTGCTCACGCCGAACACCGCGGACTCGAGCTGGGTTGCGAGCGGCGATGTCACTGTGAAGACGACCTACCCGTTCAAGGTGAATCTGTTCGGGATGGTGTTCTTCAGCGGCAAGCTGCAGAGCCGGACGACCGAGCGCATCGAGTAAATCCGCGGGTTTGCGGCGCTCTGCGCGCCGTTTCTCGTCTCCTAGGGTCGATTCGGCTCTTTTTGCGTGGTGACTCAGCGGCCCGCAGCTATTGCAGGATTGCGCTTCTTGAGCCATCATTTGACCCGTAGCGCAACAGAGCTAGCGAATCGGGGGAATTCAGGGAGGCAAGGGGATGGTGGGAGAAGCCATGCGCCGCCGTATGGCGGACCAGAGCGGTCAGGTATTGCTCCTGGCTGCCGTCTGCATGTCGATGTTGCTCGTGTGCGCGGCCCTCGTCGTCGACGTCGGGCACGCGATGCTCGTGCAGCGCCAGCTGCAGGCCGGTGTCGACGCAGGCGCGCTCGCCGGTGTACAGCATCTGCCCGACCCGGCGCTCGCCGAGAGCGCTGCGATCCAGTACAGCGCGACCCCGGGAAGCAAGAACGCCGTCAACACGGTCGACAACGCGATCACGACCGCGACTGCGCTGTGCCTCACCAGCGTCCCTGGCTGCAACCGGCGCGACGGCGGCGTGAACGGCATCACCGTCACGTCGCAGTCGAAGGTCCCGACCTGGTTCGGACGCATCGTCGGGATCGACGATCTGACGGTCAACGCCACGGCGACCGCGTGCTCGCCGTGCAGCGTCAAGCCGCTCGACATCATGATCGTGCTCGACCGGACGGGGTCGATGTGTTCGCCGATATCGTGCTCGGCCGGGAATCAGTCCGATCTCTACAACGCGAAGGAAGGTGTCAAGACCTTCCTGCAGTTCCTCGATCCGTCGCTCGACAGGGTGGGACTCGCTCTTCTCCCGCCGGTGGTCGATCAGTACATGATCTCGAACTGCGGGAACCCCGTCGGGTCTGGATACAGGCCCTGGGACGGGACGCCCAACCCGAACGTGCCCGCCGGCGACCCCGACAGGAACATCAACGGCAGGTAATACGGATACGACGCGTACTGGCCGCGCTACGTTCCCGACCCGCTCAACCCGACGCGACCACCGCGTGGTACACGGTTGCCTCGATGGAGGGTGCCGGGACGAACCCGAACCCAGGGGGCGCGCTGACCTACTACCTCGTCAACATAGGCGGAAGCTACTACGTCAACGACGGGTCGAACGGGACGAACGGGCAATCCGCCTTCGTGCAGCGCCTGGACTGCACCTCCGGTGCCGGCAACACGCACTACGCACTCGCGCTCGAAGAGGCCCAGTACGAGCTCGTAGATCACGGCCGTGCGAACGTCCAGAACGTCATCATCTTCCTCTCGGACGGTGCGGCGAACACGATGCCGCAGAACGTGAACACCGGCCACTGGTCGAGCAACGGCACAGGCCCGAACGGCTGGATATGGCGGCCGTGCGGGGCGGGCGTCGAGTCTGCAAAGCGCATCAAGGACGCCGGGACGATCATCTACACGATCGGCTACGACCTGGACGCCGGTGGGGGAGCGCCCGAGCAGTGCAAGCAGCCGGACGCGAACGGCCACAATACGACCGGCATCAACGAGACGGGCTGCGGCTTGCCGCCAGCGGATGGGGGACCCGAACTATCCGGTAACCCCTGCAACGCCCTCGCCGCAATACGGGCGATCGCCCGGACCCGGCGCACTTCTACAACAAGCCGCTCCCTGGCGAGCTCGACCAGATCTTCACCCAGATCGCCATGGACCTCGGCGGACTCGCGCGGACGGCTGGTCGACAACACGAACCCCAACATCCTCCCGTAGGAAGCCGACACCCGATGCCGAACGCCGAATACATGAACACGACGCTCACGTCGCGAGAGGCGGCCAGGCCGTCGTCGAGCTCGCGCTCGTGCTGCCGGTCCTGCTCCTGCTCCTGCTCGGAATCGTCCAGTTCGGAAGCATCTTCCGCGACTACATCGCGCTCACCGACGCGACGCGCGTCGGCGCCCGGCAGGGATCGGTCGCGCGCTCGCTGCAGCCGGCGAACATCGGAGCACGTCGATCGTCACGCGCGTGCAGAAGGCGGCGGTCAACCTCGACCCGACGAAGATGACGATCACGGTCGAGCTGCGCGACACGAACGGCAACCTGCTGACGCCGAACACGGCCGACTCGAGCTGGGTGCCGAGCGGAGACGTGACCGTGAGGACGACGTACCCGTTCAAGGTCAACCTGTTCGGCATGGTCTTCTTCACGGGGACGCTCAAGAGCAGAACGACAGAGCGAATCGAGTAGCTCAGATCACGTTGTCGCTCGGGACGCGGCGCGGCGTGCGCGAAGCGCTCGACCGAGAGCGGGCCGACGTCGACGAACGGCTCGCGTCCGAGCACGAGGTCGCGCACGATCTCGCCGACAGCGGGGCCCTGCAGGAAGCCGTGCCCCGAGAAGCCGGTCGCGTAGAGGAAGCGATCCGCCGGCCGTCGACTCTCCGACGAGCGCGTTGTGGTCGGGCGTCACCTCGTAGTAGCCCTTCCAGCCGCCGGCGATGCCCATGTCGAGGAGCGACGGGCACCGTCGCTCGGCGACCTCCATGACCTTCTCGAGCCAGTCGGGGTCGGTCGGAGCGTCGAAGCCGGGCGGCTGCTCGCGGTCGGCCATCCCGAAGAGGAGCCCCGGCCCTTCGCGGTGGAAGTAGAAGCCCGTCGAGAAGTCGATCGTGAGCGGGATGCGGTCGGGCAGACCGTCGACCGGACCGGTGAAGCCGACCTCGCGCACGTAGGGCTGGACGGGAAGCTCGACCCCGACGAGCCCGCGAGCTCGGGCGACCACACGCCCGCTGCGCACACGACCGTGCTGCGTCGCGATCGTCCCGAGCTGCGTCGCGACCGCCCGTGATCGCGCCGCCGTCGAGGCCGATCGCCGATCACCGCGCAGCCGGTCAGCACGCGTCGCTCCGTGCGCGCGCGCGCCCGCTGCGTATCCCTGCACGACCGCCTCCGGGCTCGCGTGCCCGTCGAGCGGGCAGTACGTCGCCGCGAGCACGCCGTCGAGCCCTGCGAGCGGGCACAGCTCCGCGACCTCGTCGAGCGCGACGAAGCGGCTCGGAAGCGCCGAGCTCGTTCTGGAGTGCGAGCCCGGCTTCGAACGCGGCGACGTCCTCCTCGCGATCGAGGAGGAAGAGGTAGCCGACCTGGTGGAGGTCGATCTCGGCGCCGGGCCGCTCGCCGAAGCGCTCGAACGCCTCGATGCTGCGGCAGCCCGATCGCGATGTTCAGCGGGTCCGAGAACTGCGCGCGGATGCCTCCGGCCGCGCGGCTCGTCGATCCGCCCGCGAGCTGGTCGCGCTCGAGCAGGCAGACGTCGACCCCTGCCTCGGCGAGGTGGAACGCGATGCTCGTCCCGATGACGCCGCCACCGACGACGACGACATCGGCTTCGGCCGGGAGGGAGCTCACCGGCGCACGAGGTTCTTGAGGAAGAACCCGAGATTCGCCGGGCGCTCCGCGAGCCGGCGCATGAGGTACGGGTACCAGTCGGGCCCGAACGGAGACGCGATCAGCACCTTGTACCCCTCCGCCGCGACCGAGCGCTGGAGCCCCGGGCGCACGCCGTAGAGCATCTGGAACTCGAAGCGGTCGCGCGAGATGCCCTCGCGCGCTGCGAACGCCTGCACCGGCCGGATGATCGCCTCGTCGTGGGTCGCGACTGCGATGTACGCGCCCCCTCGGAGCCCGCGCTCGACGAGCTCGACGTACACGCGGTCGACGTCTCGCCTTGTCCGGGATACGCGATCGTCGGAGGCTCGAGGTAGGCGCCCTTGACGATGCGCAGGTTCGGGGTCGTCGGCAGGAGGCGCTCGAGGTCGTCTGCCGTGCGGTAGAGGTACGCCTGCAGGACGGTTCCGACATTCGTCGTGTCCAGCCGTCGCGGAGCCGCTCGTATATGCGGAGCGTCGCGTCCACGTACTCGGACTGCTCCATGTCGATGCGGAGGAACGTGTCGAGCTCTCCGGCCCGCTCACGAGCCGCTCGACGTTCGCGTAGGCGACGTCCTCGTCGAACGCCAGGCCGAGGTGTGTGAGCTTGAGCGAGACGTTCGCTTTCAGCGTCTCGGACGACGAGCCGCTCGACGATCTGCTCGTACTCGTCCGTGACCGCCGCCGCTCCGTCGGCGTCCGGGATCGCCTCTCCGAGGAGCGTCGTGTTCGCGTAGAGGCCCGCGTCGTTCAGCTTGTCGGAGCACTGCGACGCACTCGTCGAGCGTCTCCCCGGCGACGAAGCGAGCGGCCCCGACCCGCTTGCCGTGGCTCTGCACGAGCGTCTGCAACCGCGCGCTGTCGGCCGCGTGCAGGATCGCGGAGCGGGGGAGGGAGGAGAGCGTTTTCGCGACACCGGCCAAGCGCCGACGAGCCTACCGCGGTGACCGTGCGTTCGACTCCAGGTCAGTTCCGGCTCGGATCCGGCGGCATCGCTGCGAGGACGCCGAACGGGCCGCCCTTCCGGCGGAGCACGTCGCTCCAGAGCCCCTCCGGATCGTCCGTGAAGACGTCCTCGGCGAGCGCCGGCTCGACGATCCAGGAGCCTTCCTCGAGCTCGTCGTCGAGCTGGCCGGGCCCCCAACCCGCATAGCCGACGTAGACGCGGGCGCGCCGCAGCTCGCCGAGCGCGCTCGGGCTCGACCTCCGACGGGAGGAAGCCCGACCGACTCGACCACGAGCGACTCGGCGGCAGTCGGGGTCGACGAAGTCGGCGAGCACGACGACGGCGGACGGCTGCACGGGGCCGCCGACGTGAACCGCGCCCATGTCGTCGGCGAGGAGCGCGAGCTCGGGCAGCGCCTCCTCGACCGACGTCTCCGACGAGCGGTTCAGGACGACGCCGAGCGCGCCCTCCTCCGAGTGCTCGCCGACGAGCACGACCGTGCGCCAGAAGTTCGGGTCGACGAGCGCCGGGCCCGCGACGAGCAGGTGTCCTCGGAGCGACTCCACGGCCGTATCATCGCCGCATGGACGACGTCGCTCGCGAGATCCGGCTCGTCGCGCGGCCTCAGGGCTTTCCCGGACGAGGATCTCTTCGAGGTCGCCGAGACGTCGATTCCGGATCCTGCGGAAGGCCAGGTGCTCATCCGGAACGCGTACTTCTCCGTCGACCCGTACATGCGCCCGCGCATGAACGACGTCCGCTCGTACGTCGCCCCGTTCACGCTCGGCGAGGCGATGACGGGCGGCGCGGTCGGTCGCGTCGCCGTCTCGCGCAACCCGCGCTACGCCGAAGGCGACTGGGTCGCTGCACCAGCTCGGCTGGCGCGAGTGGGCGCTCTCCGACGGCTCGGCCCTGCGCCGGCTCGACCCGTCCGCCGCGCCGATCTCGACCGCGCTCGGCGTCCTCGGAATGCCCGGCTTCACGGCGTGGTACGGGCTGTTCGTGCTGGGCGAGCCGAAGGAGGGCGAGACGGTCCTCGTCTCCGGCGCGGCCGGGGCGGTCGGGAGCGCCGCCGGGCAGATGGCGCGGATCGCCGGCTGCCGCGTCATCGGGAGTGCGGGCTCGGAGGAGAAGCTCGACTGGATTCGCGAGCTGGGCTTCGACGAGGCGTTCGACTACCGCGAGCAGAGCCCTCGCGCACGCGCTCGCGGAGCTCGCGCCGGACGGCATCGACATCTACTTCGACAACGTCGGCGGCGATCACCTCGAGGCGGCGATCGGTGCGCTTGCGGACGCACGGACGCGTCGTCGCGTGCGGCTCGATCTCGCGCTACAACGACGCCGAGCCGGCGCCAGGCCCGCGGAACATGTTCCTGGTCGTGACGAAGCGCCTGCGCATCCAGGGGTACATCATCAGCGACCACTTCGAGCGCTTCGGCGAGTTCGCGCGCGAGGCCACGGAGTGGGTGCGCGACGGCCGCCTGCAGTACCGCGAGACCGTCGTCGAGGGCATCGAGAACGCTCCCAAGGCGTTCCTCGGCCTGCTTCGCGGGGAGAACATCGGGAAGATGCTCGTCAAGGTCGGCCCCGCGGAGTGACGCTGCGCTGCCGGCTCCTCGGACACCGGCTGCCGCGTCGCACGGCGTCCGTTCTTCCTCACCGAGCGCTACCAGCGCTGCGAGCGGTGCGGAAAGCGCATCCGGCTCCGCGATCGCTGACACCGAGTCAGTCGTCGCTGTGCATCCGCGCCTGGACTGTGGTATCAACCGCACTTAGCTTGGGTGCCCACGAGCGCGACACGGTGGGGGGGCGACTGCGCACTGCGAGGCGTAGCGCCGGCCTGACCCAGAAGCAGCTCGCCGGGCAGCTCGGGGTCGAGTCGATCACGGTGTCGCGCTGGGAGCGTGGAGTCACGATGCCGTCGCTCGCCCGGCTCCGGCGGATCGCCGAGGAGACCGAGACGACCGTCAGCGACCTCGTGCGGTCGCCGGACGCCGCGAGCGCACACGCCGTCGAGCTTGCTGCGCTCAGGGAAGAGCTTGCAGAGACGCGGGAGCTCGTGAACCGTGTCGCTCGTGCTCTGGAGCGGATAGCACCGCCGCAATCCGTTCGAGGCTCGCTACAAGCGTCCCGAGAGTCCTGACGTCCAGCTCCGCGAGGCGCTCGACGTGGACCGCGAGCCCGTCGGCGGCCGGGGTGACCGTCAGCCGCTTCACGCGGCCCGAGTAGAAGACGACGGACTCGATCGTCCGGCCAGTCGTCCGGGCTTCGTCGAAGACGGGGCCGTACACCTGGTCGGCCTTCGGGAGGTGGTCCCACAGCACGTGGCCGATCCAGCGGCCGAGCTCCTCCTGGAAAGCTGCTGAGACGTAGGCGATGCGGTCGTCCGCGTCGAGGACGACGTACGTGTCCGACCGTGCAGCCGCCTCCGCGCGCGCCCTCTCGGCAGTGCTGCTCACGATCCGCCGCTGATCAGCCGGAGCGATGCGCGTGCGTCACGCTTGCGCACGCCGGCCTGCTCGTCCTCGAGCAGCTCGATGGTTCGCGCGATCGACCTCAGCAGCTCGTCCACGGTCAGCGCGTCGATCACGTGCACCTCGTCCCACCACACTGCCAACCGATCACCGCGGGGCACGGCCCTGATGCGCGCCACGTGCCCGTTGTAGTACTGGACGAACTCCTCGGGCTGGCCCGATCGACGCGCCCGGTCGTAGTACGGACGGAAGAGACGTTCTGACCCCGGGAAACACTCCCAGAGGTTCTGGCCTGCGAGTGGGCCGAATCCACCTGCCGCAGATTCGCCGACCTCGACGATCCGGTATTCCTCGTCGAGGACGATGGCTGGTTCCAGCGCTACCGTGACGGCCACGGTGCACCCATCCTACGACTCGTGTCGGCGAGTGTCGAGGAAGGTGCCGAGCATTGCAGGACCCTGAGGCGTCAAGACGCTCTCCGGATGGAACTGGACGCCTTCGATCGGAAGCTCGCGATGTCGCACTCCCATCACCTCGCCGTCCGCAGCGCGTGCCGTCACCTCGAGGACCTGCGGCACGCGTACGGCGGCGAGCGAGTGGTAGCGGCCGGTCTCGATGCGCGCGGGAAGCCCTCGGTAGATGCCCAGGCCGTCGTGCTCGATCGTGGTCGCCTTCCCGTGCAGGAGCGACCGGGCCTGTCCGATCTGCCCACCGAACCCCTCGACGATCGCCTGATGACCGAGACACACGCCGAGCGTCGGTGTCGTGCGACCCAGCTCGGCAACGAGCTCGACCGAACGACCGGCGTCGGCGGGTCGTCCGGGGCCGGGCGACACCACGAGTCGGTCGGGCCGAAGCGCGCGGGCTTCGGCGAGCGTGACGGCGTCACTTCGGCGCACGACCACGTCCGCGCCCAGCTCTTCGAGAAGATGGACGAGGTTGTAGGTGAACGAGTCGTAGTTGTCGACGACGAGGACGCGCACGTCCGCGAGTGTGCCACTGCGCTCAGGGCTCCCGCGGAGCGTCGGGCGTCCGCCTGGGTGCCGTCGATACCCTGCAGCCGTGGGGAACGCCGTCATCGTTGCCGCCGTCCGGACGCCATTCGGCCGGCTGGGAGGGGGCCTTGCGTCCCTCCGGGCGACCGAGCTCGGGCTCGCTCGCGATCCGAGCGGCGCTCGAGCGCGCCGGGATCGAGCCGGCCGAGGTCGAGTACGTGATCATGGGGCAGGTGTTGCAGGCGGGCGCCGGACAGGCCCCGGCGCGCCAGGCTGCGGTCGGCGCAGGGATTCCGAAGGAGGTCCCCGCCGACACGATCAACAAGGTGTGCGCGTCGTCGATCCGTGCAATCGAGATCGCCGATCTGATGATCCGTGCCGGCGAGCACGATCTCGTGGTGACCGGCGGGATGGAGTCGATGTCGAACGCGCCGTACCTCCTGCCGAAGGCACGATTCGGATACCGCCTCGGCAACGGCGAGGTCGTCGATCACATGGTCTTCGACGGGCTCACCTCCACGTTCGACGGGATGCACATGGTCGAGCAGGCGTCGCGGGTCGCGCGCGAGCTCGGCATCACCCGTGAGGAGCAGGACGAGTGGGCGCTCCGCTCGCACGAACGCGCGGCCGCCGCGCAGGACGCCGGGCGCTTCGAAGACGAGATCGTGCCCGTGGGCGACGTGGTCGCCGACGAGAGCATCCGTCGCGACACGACGCTCGAGAAGCTCGCCGCGCTCCAGCCCGTCTTCGACCCGGAGGGGACGACGACGGCGGGCAACGCGCCGGGCGTGAACGACGGTGCCTCGTGCGTGGTCGTCTGCTCAGAGGAGTTCGCCGAGCGCCGTGGGCTCGAGCCGCTCGCGACGATCCTCGCGCAGGGCTACGTCGCCGACGACTTCGCCTACCTCGCGCGCACACCCGCACGCGCGGGAGAGCAGGCGCTCGCGAAGGCGGGGCGGACGATCGGCGACGTATCGCGAGTCGAGATCAACGAGGCGTTCTCCTCGGTCGCCAAGAACTCGACGCGCATGCTCGGCGCCGACGAGGAGATCGTGAACGTCAACGGCGGCGCCGTCGCGCTCGGGCATCCGATCGGTGCGTCCGGCGGACGAATCGTCGGGACGATGGTCCACGAGCTGCGTCGCAACGGCGGCGGGCTCGGGCTGGCGGCGATCTGCTCGGGCGGCGGCCAGGGCGATGCGCTGCTGGTCGAGGTCTGAAGGCAGTCGCTTTCATCGTGCTCGCGGCGCTCGCGCTCGCGAGCCCCGCAGCCGCCTGCGTGTGCGCCGACACGCCCCTCTCCGAGCGACTCGACGACGCCGACGCTGCAGTGGTGGGACGGGTCGTCGCCCAGCGCGAAGCTTCGGTCAAGGGGGCGCGAGTCACGCTGCTCACGGTCGACGTCGACCAGCGGGTCAAGGGAGACGTCGAGCGAACGCTGGTCATACGCAGCCCTTCGGGCTCCGACTGCGACGTCGAGGTTCCGATGGACGAGCCGGTCGGGCTCCTGCTCTCGCGCGCTCCTGACGGGGCGTGGCTCGCGTCGGCGTGCAGCGTCGTCGAGCCCGGCCCGCTCGTCGCCGAGGGCGGAGAGCCGCGGGGCGGCGGGATCAAGGTCGTGATCGGAATCGTCATCCTCATCGCTCGTGCTGCTCTGGGCGCTTCGCCGACTACGCAAGGGCGTGCGTCCGAACCTGCCGGGCGCACCCGAGCCCTAGACTCCGCGCGTGCGGTTCCCGCACGTCCTCGTCGTCGGCGCCGGGCAGATGGGCGGCGGCATCGCGCAGGTCGTCGCTGCCTCCGGCCGGCGTGTCTCGCTCCACGACGAGGCGCCCGGAGCCGTCGAGCGGGCGCTCGCGACGATGGAGAGGAGCCTCGCGAAGCTCGCGGAGAAGGGGGGGTCGGATCCGGACGAGGTGCTTGCCGCGCGTCGCCTCGGTCGACGGTCTCGTCGCGGCGGATCTCCTCATCGAAGCGGTCGTCGAGGACGCGGACGTGAAGACGGAGATCTTCCGGCAAGCCGACGAAGCGTTGCCCCCCGACGCGATCCTCGCGTCGAACACGTCGTCGATCCCGATCCGATCGCTCGCCGCCGTCACGGGACGTCCGGACAAGGTCATCGGGATGCACTTCTTCAACCCGGTTCCCGTCCTGAAGCTCGTCGAGGTGATCCGGGCACCGCAGACGTCGGACGAGACTGCGGCCGCGATCGTCGCGCTCGCCGAAGACCTCGGCAAGACGCCGGCGCAGGCGAACGACTTCCCGGGCTTCGTCTCGAATCGCATCCTCATGCCGTTCCTGAACGAGGCCGCCTACGCGCTCATGGAGGGCGTCGCCGAGCCGGAGGCGATCGACACGATCGCGAGGCTCGGCTTCGCGCATCCGATGGGTCCGCTCGCGCTCGCCGACCTGATCGGACTCGACACCTGCGTCTCGATCATGGAGGTCCTGCACGAGGGCCTCGGCGATCCGAAGTACGCACCGTGCCCGCTCCTTCGCGCAGCACGTAGCGGCCGGGCGGCTCGGCCGGAAGTCCGGGCGCGGCTTCTACGAGTACGTGGACGGCTCGGCACGATGGACTTCGAGCTGACGGCCGACCAGAGCGCGATCCAGACGCTGACGCGGGAGCTCGCCGAGGCCGAGATCGTGCCGCACGCCGCGGACTGGGATCGCGAGCACCGATTTCCGGACGAGCTGATCCCGAAGCTCGCCGAGCTCGGGCTCATGGGCGTGTGCGTTCCGGAGGAGTACGGCGGCGCGGGTGCCGACTTCCTCTCGTACATCCTCGTGCTCGAGGAGCTCTCTCGCGCCGACGCGGGTGTCGGCGTGACCGTCGCGGTGCACACGAGCGCAGTCGCGCTGCCGATCCTCACCTTCGGTACGGACGAGCAGCGTGCCCGCTTCGTGCCGCCGCTCGCGCGGGGCGAGCAGCTCGGGGCGTTCGCGCTCACGGAGCCCGGCTCGGGCTCGGACGCCGGCTCGCTGCGGACGACGGCGACTCGCGGACGGCGACGAGCTGGGTGCTGAACGGCTCGAAGCAGTGGATCACGAACGGCTCGCGCGCAGGGACGTTCGTTCTCTTCGCGCGCACCGATCCGGCGACAGCCGGCGCGCGGGGTGTCTCCTGCTTCGTGCTCGACGCCGAGCACGTTCGCATCACGCGTGAGGAGGAGAAGCTCGGACTCCACTCGTCGACGACGTCGGACATCGTGCTCGAAGATGCCCGTGTCGGGCGCGATCGGCTGCTCCACGAGGAGGGTCGCGGCTTCCGCGTCGCGATGGCGACGCTCGACGGCGGACGGATCGGCATCGCAGCCCAGGCGCTCGGCATCGCGCAGGCGGCCTACGACGTCGCGCGCGCGTACGCCCTCGAGCGCGAGCAGTTCGGTCGGCGGATCGGCGACTTCCAGGCGATCCAGTGGAAGCTCGCCGACATGGCCACCGAGATCGACGCCGCGCGTCTGCTCACCTACCGCGCAGCCTGGCTCAAGCAGCAGGGGCGACCGCACGCCACCGAGGGCGCGAAGGCGAAGCTCTACGCGTCGGAGATGGCGCGACGGCAGACGGCGGAGGCGATCCAGATCCTCGGCGGCTACGGCTACACGCAGGAGTTCCCGGTCGAGCGCTTCTACCGCGACGCGAAGATCACCGAGATCTACGAGGGCACGAGCGAGATCCAGCGCCTCGTGATCGCCCGCTCGATCCTCGGGCGGCAGGTTCGCGAAGACCCGGTCGTCGAAGGCCAGGCCCCGCACGCCTGACCCGTACGCTACGTTCGTGCCGCGCGAACGCGACGAGCCGGTCCGGCTGACGAAGATCTACACACGTGGCGGCGACGCAGGCGAGACGTCGCTCGGCGACGGGTCGCGCGTCTCCAAGCTCGATGCCCGCGATCGCCGCGTGCGGGACGGTCGACGAGCTCAACGCCGCGCTCGGCGTCGTCGTCGCAGGCGAGTGTCCGAGCGACGTTCGCGACGTCCTCGCGCGCGTCCAGAACGAGCTCTTCGACCTCGGCGCCGACCTCTCGGTGCCGCTCGAGCACGACGACCGGCTCCGTGTCACCCAGGGGCAGGTCGACCGCGCTCGAGGGCGAATGCGATCGCTTCAACGCGGAGCTCCCCGAGCTCAAGAGCTTCGTTCTTCCCGGCGGCAGCGAGGCCGCGGCGCGTCTCCACGTCGCACGGACGGTGTGCCGCCGCGCCGAGCGCGACGCGCTCGTCGCAGCGGGCGCGCACTCCGTGAACCCGCTCGCGCTCGTCTACCTCAACCGTCTCTCCGACCTCCTGTTCATCCTTGCGCGTGCCGCGAACGCGGCTGTGGGCCACGAGGAGCCGCTCTGGAGGCCTGGGCGCTCGTCCTAGCGTTCGTCGCCGCGTTCGTCGCGGGCTATCTCGGCTCGATGCTCGGGCCTCGTCCTCGGGACGCTGCGGCTGCCGTTCATCGTGCTCGCGACCGGGAGCCCGCTGGCGGCGGCGGGAACGAACATCGCGATCTCGGCGGCGGCTGCGGGTGCGGGCGGCCTGCGGCATGCGCGCGAGGGGCGCGTCGACTGGCGTGTCGTCGCGTGGATCGCCTTCCCGTCGGTCGTCGGAGCGGTCGTCGGGCGCGCTCGTCGCGGACGACGTCTCGGAGTCGCTGCTCTACGGGCTGATCGCAGCCGTGCTCGTGTGGAGCGGGATCGACCTTGCGCTCAGGCCGATCGCGGCGCGTCCGCGCGCTCGGCTGCGGCTGGGTCGCGGAGTCGCCCTCTCGTTCTTCATCGGCGGGCTCGGCGGCGCCGTCGGGGTCATCCTCGGGACGCTCCGCATGCCGACGCTCATCCGCTCCGTCGGGATGGACGTCCGCCGCGCCGCGGGCACGAATCTCGTCGTCGGGTTCTTCCTCGGCGTCGCGGGATTCGCGACGCATGCGGCGGAACAAGGCGTGGATTGGAGCGTTCTCGTCGCGGGGCTCGCCGGCGCGATCCCGGGCGGCTGGCTCGGCGCGAGGGCGACGGGGCGGCTCCCCGAGGACACGCTGCGCGTCGCTCTCGGCGTCGTCCTCGTCGTCGTCGGAGTCGTGTTCGCGGTGCAGGCGGTCCTGTCCTAGGCGACGGGCACGACTCGGCGTCTTGGGCGACCTGACGGGGTCAGGCGACGGCCGGCCAGCGAGCGCCGAGCCACTCGATCGAGCTCGTCCGCCGTGCGCGGGCTCGCGACGTAGAAGCCCTGCGCGTAGTCGCAGCCCCAGTCGGTGAGCACGGTCCACGCATGTCGTGTCTCAACGCCCTCCGCGACGACCTCGAGGCCCGAGCGAGTGGCCGATGTCGATGATGCCGCGGACGAGCGCCGCGTCGGTGGCGCTCCTTCCGAGCCCGTGAACGAACCCGACGTCGATCTTCAGCTCGTCGAGCGGCAGCACGCGGAGCGCGGCGAACGAGGCGGCGCGGCCTGCGTCGTCGAGGGAGAGGCGTACGCCGAACGCATCGAACCGTCCGAGCACTTCCTCGTCGACCTGAGCTCCCGCGCCGGGTCCGGCCGGCACGACTTCGAGTGTCACGTGTCTGTTTCGTGAGGTCGTAGGACTGCAGCATCGAGGCAAGACCCGTCGGCGAACTGCGGGTCGTCGAGCAGGCGGTACGGGATGTTGATCGAGACGCCGAGATCGTGGCCAGCCTTCGCCCACTGCTTCGCGGAGCCGAGCGCGTCCGCGACCACGAGGAACGTGAGCTCGCGAACGAGCGGCGTGCGCTCGACGTGGGGTACGAACTCCGCAGGAGGAAGGAGGGCGCCGTCCGGCAGCACCCGTCGAATGAGGGCTTCCGCCGAGTGCGGCTGGCCCGTCGCGAGGTCGATGATCGGCTGGTACACGACGAGCAGCTCGTTCTGCTCGAGCGCTACCTCGACGTCGCGCACGACTCCCGCGTCGACGCCGCGCCGAAGGAGGACGGTGTCGTCGCTCGTGTCGCGCTTCGTCGCGTACATCTGACCGTCCGCGCAGGCGAGCAACTCCTCCGCGGTCGAG
The DNA here is from genome assembly GCA_963709715.1 of uncultured Gaiellaceae bacterium. Classification (GTDB taxonomy): domain Bacteria; phylum Actinomycetota; class Thermoleophilia; order Gaiellales; family Gaiellaceae; genus GMQP-bins7. The sequence goes on along the minus strand of CAVPXQ010000007.1, from coordinate 134,685 downwards.
CCGTCGTCCGGGAACACGGCCCAGCCGATGCTCCCGTCGATCTCGACGGCCGCTCCTTCGACCTTGAAGGGCCGGCGAAGGGCGTTGCGGAGCCGTCCCACGAGCGCTCCTGCGCGGTCGTCTCCACCGGTGCCGATCGAGAGCACGACGAACTCGTCGCCGCCCACCCGAGCGACCGTGTCGGCCTCGCGCACGACCGCCTCGAACCGCCGAGCCAGCGTCTTGAGGACCGCGTCGCCTGCTCGATGTCCGCGTACGTCATTGACGTCCTTGAAACCGTCGAGGTCGATCGCGATGAGGGTGAACGGCTCTCCCGAGCGGCGCGAACGCTTGAACGCCTGCTCGATGCGGTCGTCGAGGAGCGCGCGGTTCGGCAAGCCCGTGAGCGGATCGCGAAGCGCCTCGGAGTGCGCCGACTCGAGACGGAGGTTGAGGAAGATCCCGACGGCGGCGGCCACGAACGCGCAGATAACGAGCGCGGCGATGACGTTGTCGGGCGACTCGCGAAGGAGGGCCGTCGCGTAGCTCGCGAGGACGACGAGCGCTGCCAGGCAGAACGCCCAGGCAAATGCTCCCCGTAGTTGCCGCCGCCGTGTTCGATGTGCCAAGTTGACGCCGTTCTGCCCCATCCGAGGGGCGCCGCAGTTACATCCGACAGTACTGCTGACGGCGCCGGCGACCACCCCCGGAACGAGTGACGACGCTCCCCCGGCCGAGGGATCGGTGCCGGCAATTCGGCGTCCAGCCTTGAAGGAAGCCATCCCCCATCGGGGAATCGAACGACGTGAACGTCGCCGCCGGTGTGGTGGGCCTGCTCGCGGGGCTCCTCGTCGGCCCTCTCGCAGACCGCGTCGCCACCAACTCACCGCTCCACGATCCGCTGCTCAAGTCGGTCCCGAGGTCTCCTCGACTCCCTCTCGTCACGGCCGCAACCGCGCTGCTCGGAGGTGCGAGCGGCCTCGCCTACGGCTTCACGCTCGAGGCTCTCGCCGCTGTCACGTTCTGCTGGGTGCTCGTGATCATCACGCGCACGGACCTCGAGCACCGCCTGATCCCGGACAAGGTCGTGCTTCCCGGCGGTGTCGTCGTCCTTGCGTTGCGGACGATCGACGAGCCGAGCAGCGAGTGGATTCTGTGCGCGCTCGGCGCCGGGCTCGTCCTGTTCGTCATCGTGCTCGTCTATCCGCGCGGGCTCGGCATGGGCGACGTCAAGCTTTCTGCCTTCCTCGGTGCCGGCCTCGGGCTGTCCGTGATCGTCGCCATGTTCGTCGGCTTCTTCGCCGCGTTGGTGCCCGCCGCGTTCCTCTTTGTGAGACACGGCGCGGAAGCGCGGAAGCAGGCGATCCCGCTCGGGCCGTTCCTCGCAGCCGGGGGCGTCATCGCGCTCTTCTGGGGCAGCGCGATTCTCGACTGGTACCAGGACGTCGGCGCGAGCTGAGCCTCTCGTCGCGGCAGGAGCCGGACTCCAGCGTGACGCGGCGAGAGCCGATATTCGAGACATGGAGGGTGCTCCTGCGGCAGCGCGTGTCGTGCGCCCGATCGACGTCGGCCTCCTGACGGCTGCGGCGAAGACGGCGGCCGCGGCGGTCGGGGACGGCGAGCCGGCGCCTTCGATCGAGTCTGCGCTCGAGAGCTTCTACGACGCCGTCGCAGGCGTCATGCCGTCCGTGTTCGTGCTCGAGCACGGCAGGCTCTGGCTCGTTGCGCAACGCGGCTACGCCGTCGTCCCCGACGGCATCACCATCGAGAGCGGGATCACGGGGCGAGCGGTACGACTCGGTCGGGCGCAGCTCGCCCCGGACGTGAAGGCCGATCCCGACTACGTGCCGGCGCTGCCCGGTGTCGTTTCCGAGCTCGCAGTCCCGATCGAGTGCGGCAGGACGGTCGTCGGCGTGCTCAACATCGAGGCCGAGCGGGCCCTCCCCGAAGATGCGGCCGACGCGGTTCGCCCCCTCGTCCGGGCGCTCGCTCCCTTCGCCGAGGCCCTCCGCTCGAGCCGCAAGCTCGACCTGGCCGCTCTCGCGCGGCTCTTCGTGCACCTCGGCAGCCTGCGGGATCCGCGGGACATTGCGGCGCTCGGTGCGGCCTCGCTCGCCAAGGTTCTACCCGTGCAGACGAGCCAGATAGCCGTCTGGGACGAGGTCGGAGCGCTCGGCGAGCTCGCCGCCTGGCAGTCGGACGCGGCGGCGCAGCCGATGCTCTCGATGTCCGAGCTCGAAGTGGGTCGCGCTCAGTCCGACCCCAGCGTCGTCTGCCATGTGCTGGATCTCGCGGCGGAAGGGCGACCTCGCGGCTCTCGATCGGTCGTGTGGTTCCCGCTGCGGGCGAATGCCGGCGACATCGGCGCACTCGTAGGCGTCACGCAGTCCGACGCGCGGATCGACCCGGCCGACCTGGACACGGCCGCCGTGCTCGCGGCCCACGTCGCTGCGTCGCTCGACGCCGCGTTTTCGTTGCAGCGCGAGCGTCTCACGGCTGTCACGGATCCGCTCACCGGCGTCTACAACCGACGGGGGCTCGAGGAACAGCTCGAACAGGCTCTCCTGGAGACGCACGGGCGGCGCGTGCCTCTGAGCCTCCTCGTCATCGACTGCGACGACTTCAAGGAGATCAACGACCGCGCGGGTCATGCCTTCGGGGACGCGCTCCTGCGCGAGGTCGCAGACGTCCTCGTCCAGGTGCTGCCCGAGCGCGCGGTCGCCGCGCGTCTGGGAGGTGACGAGTTCGTCGTCATGCTGCCCGGAGCAGACGCAGACGTGGCCGAGGCCGTCGGCGAGCAGGTCAGGACGATGCTCGCAGAGGGACTGACCGACGCGGGGTATCCACTCAGGATCTCCGCGGGCGTCTCGACATATCCATTCGACGGTGCGCGCCCCACGGCGCTCCTTCGTGCAGGCGACCAGGCGTTGTACGCGGCCAAGAGCGCGGGAAAGGATCAGATCGCGTCGTTTCGCGATCTCACGGGCCCAGGCCCGCTGATGTCTCCGCACGAGGTCTCGGGTGCCCTCGATGGTCTGAGGCGGGGCCGCAGCGACGCGGTCGGCGTTGTCCTCACTGATGCGATGTCGGCCGTCGAGGCGATCGAGAGCGAAGACACCGCCGACGGTGTGTGTGCACGCCTCTGCAAGGCCCTCGTGTTCGTCGTGGGCGCGACCGGCTGCTCGGCGTCACGCGTCGTCGGTGACTACGTCGTCGACATCTCGAACCACGCCCTACGACAAGTGTGGCTTGGAGACGAAGCGGCATACCGGATCTCGGACTTTCCGCTCACTGCAGAGGTCCTCGGAAGCGGCGAGCCCCGAACCGTGTCCTTCGTCGACGGCGACGTCGACCCGGCCGAGGCGTTCATCCTCCGGGATCTCGGCATGAACGCGCTCCTCATGCTTCCGATCCGGGTCTCGGGACGCGCGTGGGGCCTGATCGAGCTCTACGAGATGCGGTTCAGGCGATTCGGCGACGACGACGTCGCGGTCTCGAAGTTCCTCGTCGCACAGGCGGAACGTCGACTCGAGGCGGTTGCGAGCGACGACGGCCCGAAGCGACGCCCGCAGGTCTACGAGCTGCCGCCGGGCGCGGGCAAGCCGCCTCGTCCGAGGACGAGGTAGGCACACCGCCGGCGGTCGCCGGGAAGCGGGGAGCGACCGATCCGAGCGACCGAGTACTCCGTCCCCGAGATCTCGAACCCGTGACCGCGACCAAGCACCCGCGGGCCGATCTCGACCAGCTGGTAGCGGTCCCCCGGGACGAAGACGAGCTCGACCATGGCGTCGCCGGCCGATGCCTCGCCCGCTGCAGCGGTAGGCGCCTGCTCCTCGAGCTCCTGCACGATATTCGCGAGCTCGCTCTCGCGTGCCTCGACGGCACGTTCACGACGCTCGACCGCCGCACGCTTGAGCTCTACCGCGCCGAGCTCCTGGCGGCGGCGTGCGAGCTCGGCTTCGGCATCCGCGAGCGCGGTCTCGCGTTCGGTCAGGCTCGTGAGGAAGCCGGTCAGCTCTGCCTCTCTCGTCTCGAGGTCCGACGTGCCGATTCTGAGCATGCGCTCTACCGATGTACGCGAGTCGCGGAGCAGCTCCTCCCGACGCTCGAGCTCGTCGATCGAGTCGCGCAGGCGAGCTGCGTGCTCGTCGAGCTCCTTCCGCCGCCGTGCAAGGACCTCCTCGAGCCGTTGCTCCGGGCTCGGGCCGGAGTGGAGGACCCGACGGACGAGGCCTCCGCGCCCCTCGTCCTCCGGGACATCGTGATCGGGGTTCGTCATCGCCGTCTCGCCTCGGCAGCGTGCGCTGCCGGCGGACCGGTCCTAAGCCGTCGAGTTCGGAGCGATCCGCCGGCCCCGGGGATCTTCGCCGACCCGTCGACGACTCCTGCCGTCCCTCGGCCGGGGCGATCAAGCGCGACGTTCTTCGAGCCGATATATATCTCTCGTATGGACGCACAAGGGGCAAGACTTCTCGCAGCACGGATCCGCGCCGGAGTGTCGATAGGGGCGAGGGTCGAGCTGATGGAGGCCCCGAACGACGACTCGGGTCTCTGCGTCGGGGACCGTGGCGTCGTCGACCAGATCAACGAGAACGGCCACATCGTCGTGACCTGGGATCGCGGATTCGCGACAGAGATCGATCCCGGGAGCACGCCGATCCTCACGCTCGCTGCGTAGATCGGCGACCTCGTCACGAGGGCGTGACGCGCCCCTTGCGCAGTCCGAAGTCGGCGGTGACGACGAGCGTCGCGCTGTCGCGAAATTCGCGCGGGGCGGTCGGCGCGTAGAGCACTCCGATTCCGCTGTCGCGCCACGCGGAGGAGAGGACGATCTCGCGGTGGGGTGGCGAGTCGAGCCACGCCTGGACGATCGCGACCGGGTCCATGGTCTCGCCGGCGTGTGTCGCGAGCAACGCCTCGCCGACCGACCACATCCTCCAGCCGCGACTCGCGTAGTGCCGCCGAATCCGGTCGCTGAACGCCGTCCCGTCCGCGGACTCGTGTCCGAAGAAGCCGAGCTCGAGCATTGCCCGCGAGTGCCCGGTGGCCGCGCTGTGCAGGCTCGGTGACGGGCTGAGCGAGTTGAGCCCGCGCGCCACCCGGACCCGATTGACCTCCCGCAGGATCGCCGCCTCGAGCGTCGTCCTGCGTACGGCCTGGGTCGGCGACGTCGGAGAGGCCGTCGGGGCCATCATGAGCACGGCCGAAGTCGTGGCTGCGATCGCGAGCAGGAATCGCATATGTGGAAACGAGATCGGCCACGACGCGCCTGCTGTTCTCCCTCGGATGAGGGACGAGCTGTCTCGTTCGAGGGACGGACGGCACGAGCTCGCCCGGATCCCCTGCGAACTCGTCGTGGTCGCGACCCGGGCCGTAACCTGTTCCGCGACGGTCCCGGGTGAACCGTTGCCGATCGCCGAGAGCGCCGCAGCTCACCTCGCGCATTCTTAGCGCGTCCCGCTCGACCTCGTGGACGCGGTCCACGCTCTTTGCGGAACTTCGTTGTCCGCCCGACACGGCGGCCGGCCGTCGGAACGCCGCCGTTCGGCTCAGGCCGGATTCAGAGGCTCCCAGCGCGGCAGCGTGAGCTTGAGCGTCGTCGGTCCGCCCGGCTGGCTCTGGAGCTCGAACGTCCCTCCGACCATCCGGACGCGCTCGCCGATGCCGACGAGGCCGAGGCGTCCACGCTGGGCCGCCTTGGCGAGCGCGCGCTCGACCTCGAAGCCCATCCCGTCGTCCACGATCTGCAGCTCGATCGCACTGCGGCGTGCACGTACGCGCACGGAGACGTAGGTGGCGCCCGCGTGCTCGCGAACATTGGCGAGGGCTTCCTGAATTGCACGGAAGACCGTGATGCGCTGGGCGGACGATAGTGAGTCGGGATCGCCTCGGATCTCGAGTTCGATGCGAATCCCCGTGCGTTCGGTGAACCCTTCGACCTCGCGATGCAGGGTCTCGCCGAGCGGACGCGAGACGACGCTCTTCGTCTCGAGCGAGTGAGCCATCTCGCGGAGCTGTCGATCGAGCTCGACGAGGCGTCCCGAGAGGTCGTCGAAGCGGCCGTGTGCCTGCTCGCGGTAATCCTCGAGGATGAACGGATACACCTGCTGCTGCAGGAGCTGGACGTCGGCGCCGAGAGCCAGGACATCCTGGATCGGGCCGTCGTGGAGGTCGAAGCCCAGGCGCATGAGGCGTCGCTCCGCCGATGCGACGAGCGTTCGCTCGCGGCTCGCCGAGTGCTCGAGCAGGTGCTCGCGCTCGATCACGGGGCGCAGCGCGGAAGCAGCCTCGCTCAGGTACGCGTCGGCCACGCTCTGTTCGACGGAGCCGAGCCTTCCGACGACTGCGGCGTACGGCTCGCCGAAGCGGAGCACCGGCGCAGCGCGTAGCTGCGAGCCGCCCAGGAGCGAGAGCCGAGAGCGACCGCGCATGGTGGCTTTCGCCTCGGCTCGTATGCGGCGGCTCGGGCGCACGTCGTCGCCCAGTGCGACGAGGCACTCGAGGCCGCTCGACGTGTTCGTCCACAGCGTGACGTCGCTCAGGACGTCGAGACCGCACAGCAGCCCGAGCTGGAGCTCGATCGCCACGAGCGGTGGAAGCTCGAGCAACCGGGGGCTGCCGACGACCTCGCGGAAGAGGACGTAGCGGGCCGCAGGGAGCGGTAGAGCGCAGGCCTCGGCGATTGCGGCCCCGGCGCCGCGCACGTCGTCGTCGTCGAGCTCGAGTGCGGCGCCGAGCTCCACGATCGCGTTCGCGGCGTACCAGACCGATGCAAGCCCATCCCCGACCTGGTCGTCTCCGTATCCGGCGTGCATGCGCCGGGCATCCGCGAGGACGGATGCCAGGACCGGCCTGATGTCGTCCGTGCACCCCTCGAGGAAGTACGCGTGGAGGCGTTCGAGGCGCTCCTCCGGCCCGCGGTACGCGTGGCGCTCCTCCGGCCCGCGGTACGCGTGGCGCTCCGCGGGCGCCGGATGGCCGGCGTGATAGCCGTCGATCCGCTCGACAAGCGGACCGGGCTCTCCCGAGCCGATGTGCGTGCCTGCCTCGGTCATGCGCGAGCTACCGCCTTATCTTCGTGGTTTCCCACACGATTGCAACTTTCCTGCCGTCTCAACCCCGTCCCCTCGGTCTCCTCAAGGTTGCCCGGAATGCGCCGATCCGGCAAGTCGCTCGGAGAGCAGCCGCTCGACGTCCTCGAGGAGCTCCTCGGTCTCGTTCCAGCGATCGAACACACGAACGCCGGCCGGGCTCTTGCCACCGGTGTCCGCAGCGATGACCACGGGCACCTCCGGTCGCCGCGCGCGTGAGGCGTTCGCCGTCCTGAATGCCGTCGCGACCGAGTCCGCGCCGTCGAGGACGACGATGTCGACGCTCGGCTCGAGAACGGCTTCCGGCAGCTCGGAGGGAGTGGTGAGCTCTTCGACCTCGAGCTCGCGTCCGCCGAGTAGGAAGCGCGCGAGTCGCAGGAAGCGTGGGTCGCTGCTCGCGACGAGGACACGCCCTCGAGGCTCGTCGCTCTCGCCCTCGTAGGTCACCGAGCCTCGGTCGGCGCGCGCGTCGGCTGCGCTGCGCGACGCCCAGGCCACGCGGTCGCCCATCTCGAGGCCGCGACGGCGACACTCGCCGGCTGGGAGCTCGACCACCTCACGCGCGCCGCGACACGAAACCGTCCGCCATGGCCCGACCTCGTGCTCGACCTTGATGACGACCTGGTCCGCGTCCAGGAACACCGCGTCGATCGGGAAGCGCATGAACGCCGTGTGGATGCTCCAGCCGGGGCGGAGCACCATCCCTTCTCCCTCGCGCAGGTACTTCCGGCCCAGGAGCCCTCGCATGCGCCGGTGGGCGCGATCGGCGACGACCACACGTTCGCAGACGATCCGACCGTCCTCGCGCCGGAGCGTCAGTGTCGCCATGTTCTCTAGCCGAGAGCCTGGACGATGTTGATGATCATCGGCGTCAGGATCACGATGAAGAGCGCCGGGAAGATGAAGAAGATCAAGGGGAAGAGCATCTTGATCGGCATCTTCTGAGCACGCTCCTCGGCCATAGCCCTGCGCCGCTTCCGCATCTCGAGCGCGAGGTTCCGCATCGTCGTACCGATCGACACGCCGAGTCGTTCGCCCTGCGTGATCGAACGGACGAAGATGCGCATGTTCTGCGCGTCCGCGCGGCGCCCGAGGCTCTCGATCGCCTGACCCACCGAAAGGCCCATGCGCTGCTCCTGGAGCGTCAGCCGGAGCTCCTGGCCGAGCGGGTCGGCCATGCTCTCCGACGCGACTCGCATGGACGCGAGAATTCCGAGACCGGCCTCGATCGTGACGACGAGGAGGTCGATCATGTCCGGCATCTGCTTGTCGATCTTCTCCATGCGCTGGCGCCGCTTGAGCTCGACGTAGTAGACCGGTGCGTACCAGCCCAGGCCGCCGGCGCAAAGCGCGAGAACGACCGCGACGAGCAACGAGCCGCCCATCGCCGGCACGAGCCAGAGAACGACGAGCGTCGAACGGCGATCGCGCAGAGAGCCTGGTAACCGAGGATCTTGCGCGGCGTCGTTCCGTACATGCCCGCAGAGATCAGCTTCTCTCGGATGCTCGCTTCGCTGAAGCGGTCGGATCGACGTGCCACCCAGTCGCCGAGCCGACTCGCCATCGAGTCGATCGGACGCCTCGCGGCCGAGTCCGTCTCCGAGCCGCCGGTCGTCTCCGCGACGTAGCCGTACGTCTGGATCTGGTCGATCGTCGCCGACGAGCCTCGTTGCTTCCCGAGGTTGACGACGAGGATCATGATCCCCGCGCCGAGGAGGAGCACGCCGGCGACTGCAAGGAGCCCGAGTCCCATGTCACACGTCCAGTTTCGAGATTTGCTTGATCCACAGAGAGCCGATCAGCACCATGAAGGCGCCGACCACCAGCGCGATCTTGCCGACGAGGGTGGACGTCATCGGGTCGAGGTAGTCACCGCCCGTGAAGACGAGCGTCACGAGGACGAAGATGGGGAGGCCCGTGAGGATCCACCGCGAGATCCTCGCCTGCGCCGTGAGGACCTCGACGAGCCGCCTGAGCTCCATCCGCCCGCGGATGACCTCGGCGACGCGGTCGAGCACCTCGGCCGTGTTACCGCCGGCCTCGCGCTGCAGCCGCATGACGAGGGCGACCTGCTCCGCGTCGTAGCTCTGCATGCGCCGCGCCATGACCATCAGAGCGTCGTCGAGTGGGACGCCGAGCTGCTCGTCCTGGAGCACGCGACGGAACTCCGACTTCGACGGCTCGATCGCGCTGTCCACCATGACGCTCAGGGCGCCCATCGTCGAGTGACCCGTGCGCATGGCACCGGCCAGCACGTCGAGGTTGTCCGCGAGCTGCTCCTCGAAGCGCCCTGCGCATCTTCGACACCCGGCGCGACACGATGATAGCGCGTCACGAACGGCGCCGCGAGGCCGAGCAGGAGGCCCCACAGGGACTGGAAGACGATTGCGCCGCCGATCGAGGCGACGATGCCTCCGACGATCGTCCAACCTGCGATCGCGAGCGCGGAGAGACCGAACCCGCCGAGATCGACATCGGTCTCGAACCGCTGCCACCAGCGCTGACCGCCGACCGTGCGCTGCGCCGTGTCGGAGAGCATCGCTGCGACCTCGGCGCGTCGGAGCCGCGACTCCTCCTCGCTCGGCACGGTGACGTACTGCGCCATACGTCGGCGCAGTGAGCGGTTGCGAACGTCGATCGCGGAGAAGATCGCGAATCCCGATCAGCGCGAGCACCGCGACGACGACGAAGATCATCAGCCACGGAGACGTGATGACGCTCGTCGATCCAGCTCTGCTCGAACGTCCCCTGCGGCGCGAGGTCGAGGGTCGGCGTCGTGTAGGTCGCGGTCGCCGGCTTGTACCCGTCGACCTTGACGACCACGAGTGCCTTGCGCTCGGGCGGGAGCAGCGAGCGGTACGCCACCTCGTACTCGCTCGAGAGCTGCTGCCCGATCTCTTGGAAGATCGGCTTGAGCTCTGCTGGGGGTCGCCGTCTCGACGTACGCGCCGGACGTGCGGTTGGCGAGGCTCTTCAGCGTCTCCGGGTCGTACTGCGGCGAGCTGAGCCCGACGGAGATGACGCGGAGGTTCTGATCCTCGGCCGCCTGCAGCGCCTCGGCGCGCGAGGCGCTGCTTCCGATGTCGGTGCCGTCCGAGAGGAGGACGACCGTCGTCCGCTCGAGGCCCTGCTCGTTCGCCATGTCGGCGACCTTGATGAGCGCGTCGTAGATGTGCGTTCCCTCGGACGTCGCCGGTGTCTCCGCGACCGCGGCGGCGAGCTGTCCGCCGTCCGTCGTGAACTCGGAGAGGACGTTGTCGTCGGGGCCGAAGACCACGATCGCGACGGGAAGGTCGGCCTTGCGCTCGGCGAGGAACGCGCGAGCAGCTGCCATCGCGTTCTCGATCGGCGCGCCCTTCATGCTGTTCGACGCGTCGATGAGGAGAATCGCGCCGCTTCGCGGAGCCGCCCGGAGGTGCGACCGTCAGTGCCGATCACGGGACCGCCGTTCTCGGTGACCTCGACCTGCTCGCTCGGTCAGAGGGCGTCTTCGCGGTCCAGCGAGACCAGGAACGCCTTGTCCGGGAATCCGGACGTCGGCGACTCGCTGAGCTTCGGCGCAGGGCTTCTGCCCCAGCAGCGAGGGCCGGAAGCGCAAGCGCGGCCAGCGCCGCGCTTGCAACCGCGATGCCGCAGTCGAAGTCTCACGCCGTTGCGCCCCGGCGCTCGTCGAGGGAGTGGACGCGCTCGCCGAACATGCTCTGCGGGAGCTCGATGCCGCGCTTGCGGAACTTGTCGAGGAAGACGGGGCGCAGGCCGGTCGGTCTGAGCGCGCCGGTGATCGTGCGATCGGGAGCGACCGACTCGATCTCGAACTCGAAGATGTCCTGCAGCTGGATGACGTCCGACTCCATGCGGAGCACCTCGGTGACCGCGACGACGCGCCGCGAGCCGTCCTCCATGCGGTCGATGTGCACGAGCAGGTCGAGCGCCGCCGCGATGTGCTGGCGGATCGCGCGCAGCGGCAGGTCGTAGCCGGCCATCATCACCATCGTCTCGATGCGGTGGAGACCGTCGCGAGGCGAGTTCGAGTGCACCGTCGAGAGCGAGCCGTCGTGGCCCGTGTTCATCGCCTGGAGCATGTCGAGCGCCTCGGCGCCGCGAACCTCGCCGACGATGATCCGGTCGGGCCGCATGCGCAGCGAGTTGCGCACGAGGTCGCGGATCGGGATGTGGCCCTCGCCCTCGATGTTCGGCGGGCGGGCCTCGAGGCGGAGCACGTGCCGCTGGTGGAGCTGGAGCTCCGCGGCGTCCTCGATCGTCACGATGCGCTCGTTGTTCGGGATCGACGACGAGAGCGCGTTCAGGAGCGTCGTCTTGCCCGAGCCCGTGCCGCCCGAGATGAGCATGTTGCACTGCGCCTCGATGCAGCGGGACAGGAACTCGACGCGACTCCTCCGAGAGCGAGCCGATGTTGATCATGTCCTCGAGCGAGAGGCGCCGGCGGCTGAACTTCCGGATCGTCAGGAGCGGGCCCGAGAGCGAGAGCGGCGCGATGACCGCGTTCACGCGGCTTCCGTCGGGGAGACGCGCGTCGACCATCGGCGACGACTCGTCGATGCGGCGCCCGATCTGCGACACGATCTTGTTGATGATGCGGCGCAGGTGCGACTCGTCCGTGAAGCGGACGGTCGTCTCGTAGAGCTTCCCGCCGCGCTCGATCCAGACGTCGTCCGGGCCGTTGCACATGACCTCGGTGATCGAGTCGTCCGCGAGCAGGCGCTCGAGCGGCCCGTAGCCGAGGATGTCGTCGAGGATCTCCGACGTGAGCCGCTCGCGGTCTTCGCGGGCGATACCCGGCTCGTCGTTCAGGAGCCGGCGCACGTCCGCGGTGACGCGGTCGCGCAGCTCGTTCGGGTCGACCGAGATGTTGAAGAGCTGCGGGCCGAGCTCGGAGATGACGCTCATGTGGACGCGGTTCTTGAGCTCGGCGAACGGCTCCTGCTCTCTGACGGGGCCGCGCTGACTGGAGATTCGCTCGTGGAGTTCCATGACCTAGCCCTTTCGTCCGAAGAGCCGACGGCGAGAGGTGGGCGGAGGAGCTCGTCGACGGCTGCCGCCATAACAGGAACCGGCTGCGTGCTGCCAGGCGGCTCGCCCATGAGCAGGTCGGTCAGCCGCCCGAACGCCTCGGCCGGCTCGGACTGCGGCCGGGCGACGACGATCGGGATGCCCTCGTTCACGGTGCGCGGGATCTCGCGGTCGGACGGGATGAAGACGTCGGGCGTGCGCCCGAGCACGGCTTCCACGTCGGACTGGCTGATGCCGACCCGGCTGTGCGCGCGGTTCAGCAGCAGGTAGATGTGATCGGTGTCGTACTTCATGAGCTCGAGCGTCTCGAGCCCGAGCTTCGTGTTCTTGAGCGAGAGGGAGTCGAGCATCCCGACCATGACGATGTCCGTCGAGTGGTCGATCGACGTGATGACCTCGGCCGTGAAGCCCGGCGGCGTGTCGACGATGACCCAGTCGTAGTTCTGGCGCAGGATCGAGTAGATCTCGCGCAGGAGCTCGGCTCCGACGGCGCTCGCCTGGTCGGGCCGGCGCGGCGCGATGAGCGTGTGCACGCCCGAGGAGTGCTGCGCCATGAACGCCTGCAGCTTGTCCCAGTCGAGCGCGCCGGGAGACTGCGCGAGGTCGTACACGGTCTTCTCCGGCGGCAGCCCGAGACAGAGAGCCACGTCGCCGAACTGGAGGTCGAGGTCGATGAGCGCGACCTTCTCGCCGCGCTGCGCGAGGCAGACGGAGAGGTTCGTCGAGGTCAGCGTCTTGCCGGTGCCGCCCTTCGGCCCGAGGACGCAGACGAGCCGCGAGTTCTCGTTGATCGCGGGCTGGTCTGTCACCCTGCTTGCGGGCCATGAGCTTGTGGATCTCGAAGCGGATCTGCTCCGGCGTCGCCGGGAGCATGACGATGTCGTCTGCGCCGGCCTCGAACGCGCGCCTGAGGAAGCCGTTGGGCGACCCGTGCCCGAGCACCATCACGTTCAGCTCGGGGTTCTGGCGGGCCACCCCGTCGAGGAGCAGCAGGGCGCGGTCCGAGTAGCCGGCGCAGGCGACGAGCAGCAGGTCGGCGACGCCGCCGCGCAGCCACGTCATTGCCTCGTCGGCCCCGTTCGACGATGCCGACGACGTTGAAGTCCTCGCCGCCAGGCAGCGAGTCCTTCACGTTCTCGACGTCGACGCCAGGCTCGACGGCGAGAAGTGCTTGTACCGGGCGGCTCGGCATCGGCTGTCCCTCTCTGGCTCCCTTCTACCCTCGTCACCGTAGAGGCGTTGGCGGTCGACGGCTTCGTCGGCTTCGCTCCCACGACCGGGCGGAGGACGAACCAGAGCTGCGTGTTGTCGGCCGCATAAGCCCAGTTGGCCGCGTCCTTCGTCACGATCCGCAGCACGAGGTTCGATCCGCCGCTCGGGCCCGGGATCGCCGGAACCGTGAGCACCTTGACGTTCGGGCGGAACAGCCTCACCGTGCCGGCGACGGCCGTGTACACGTCGACGGAGTCACCGGCCTGCAGCTGTGACAGCGATCCGTGCACGTTGTCGAGCTGAACCGAGATCGCGCGCTCGACGCCCGTGATCTGCGAGTCGACGGACGCGGTGTCGGACGCCGCGAAGTCGGTGGACGTGATCTGCTGGCCAGGAAAGATGTCGGCTGCGGCTGCGCGGCCCGCGAGGTACGTCGGATCGGAGACGGCTCCGACCTCGACGTCCTTGCGCGGGAGCGTCGTCGCCGCGTACATGCTGTTCGTCGCAACGATCGAGCCAGGCGTCCCTGTCGGGATGAGCTGCTTCGCGACGAGCACCGGCGTCGGGGCGTTCTCGCCACCGACGCGGGCGCGATAGCGATCGAGATAGACGACGAGCAGGATCGCAGCGAGCACGACGGCGCCAATGCCGAGGGCAATCGCCCATCCGCGGGACGACATCCTGCCCGAGACCTTTCCTGTGAACGTGTTGGACATTTGGGGGCTTCCTCTCCTCAGATCCGTTCCATGCGGTGCTTATGTCGGCACTTTCGAGGGATCACATGAGCATTCGACGCTGCAGCACCTAATCATCCGAGCCTGATGGCTGAACCGCCACTGGTCGTTCGACTAGGAGTTGCCGTGGCACACCTCGCCGAGGCAATCGCGTGTCGAGTCTCCCCTTCGAACCCTTGTCTCTTCTGAAGCGTCTGTCTCCCTCCCCGGATGACAGTTGCTGTCCTGTCCCTAGCCACCCATTGTGCCGTCGTCGGTCGGATTCCGGAAGGGCTGTATCGAAAAACCCCTGGAAACCGCCTTCCGAACGGCGTATGCGCCGACCCGGTCGAGGGGGTAACCGGGTCGGCGCACACCTTCTGCTGACCGTCTCGTGAGACGGCCGGCACCTGTTCCCTACGGCCCAGGCGCGTTCGAGACGCTGCTCGCCGCGCTCGAGAAGAGACCGCGGAGAACGTTCCTGAGGAAGAAGAGCGCGATGATGATGGCGATCGCGAGGAAGCCGAGCAGAATTGCATACTCGGTCGTCGTCTGGCCATCCTCACGCTCCCGCAGCTCGTACACCGCGACCTGCAGTGCAACGAGCGGACGCATCAGGATGTCGGTCATGTGGAGGTTCCTCCTCCGGTCAGAGGGGCAAAACTGCCCCTGCATGTGACTGGTTGCCCGTCTGACTTCGCTGGGCTCCCTCAGATTCCTCAGGAGCGGGCTCCGGGGCAACCGGCCGATGGATGGGTTTCGACTAGACCTTCGGAGAACGACTGCGGCCCGCCGGAGGCGGGCCGCAGGGCTCTTTCGTGGCCGTTGTTGCTTACGGCCCGGGTGCGTTCGAAACGCTGCTCGCCGCCTTCGAGAAGAGACCGCGGAGAACGTTCCTGAGGAAGAAGAGCGCGATGATGATGGCGATCGCGAGAAAGCCGAGCAGGATCGCGTACTCGGTCGTCGTCTGGCCATCCTCACGCTCCCGCAGCTCGAACACTGCGACCTGCAGTCGCGACGAGCGGACGCAAAAGGAGATCGTGCATCGAGGATGTCCTCCCTCGGTCGGAGGCGACGGCGCCGCCCCGGTTGACTGTTCACCACTGACCGTCGGCGTGTCTCGACGACGTCTCCACCACCAAAAGGGGGGGATTGCGCTGCACGGACGGGAGGTCTCGGAACGCACCTGCGGCCCGCCGCAGCGGGCCGCAGGGTCAACCGCGGGCCTTGTTGCCTACGGCCCGGGCGCGTTCGAGACGCTGCTCGCGGCGTCCGAGAAGAGACCGCGAAGAATGTCCCTGAGGAAGAAGAGCGCGATGATGATGGCGATCGCGAGGAAGCCGAGCAGGATTGCGTACTCGGTCGTCGTCTGGCCATCCTCACGCTCCCGCAGCTCGGTTCACGGCAATCTGAAGCCGAACCAGCGGTCGCATGACGAGGTCGTACATCGAGATGAACCCTCCTTTGGCCGGAGACTTCGCCGGCCTGCCCCAATTAACCCTCGTCAACACCTTGCGGCGGCTCGGGCGGTTCTTCAACTGGCCGTTGGGTGGGATTTGTCACGACCTTACGGCAGTGGCGTCCTCCGCTCGCGAGGCCATCATGGTGCGATGAGGTCGGCCACCGACCCGGGTGGTCCGTGGACCGAGAACGGACACGCCTCTCGTCGCGGGCTCGCGACGGTGGCGCTGGTCTTCCTCGCCGTCACTGTGATGGTCGGGCTCGTGGGGATGAGCGCGGCCGAGGGGCTCCTCTCGTGGGACGTGCGGTTCGCGTACCTCCCGGCGGCGGACGCGATTCTCTCGGGCGACTCGCCCTATCCGGCTCTCGACGACCCGATCCTCGACGAGCAGAAGGGCTACGTCTACCCGCCACAGCTCCTCCTCGTCCTCCTCCCCCTTACGCCGCTTCCGGTGTGGCTTGCGTCCGCGCTCGTCGCGGCTGGGCTGATAGCGCTGCTCCTGCTGACGCTGCGGATCCTCGGGGTGCGCGACGTGCGCTGCTACGCGGCAGCGTTGCTGTGGGTCCCGGCGATCAGCGGTGTTCTCCTCGGCAACGTCTCCATCCCTCTCGCGTTCGCGCTCGCTGTCGTCTGGCGCTACCGCGACCACGTCTGGCCTCCGTCGGTCGCGCTCGGCCTCTCTGTGTCGGCGAAGCTCCTCTTCTGGCCGCTGTTCGTGTGGCTGGGCGCCACGAGGCGCTGGCGAACGGTCGTCCTGTCGGTGGCTCTCGGTATGGCCGTGACGCTCGCGTCGTGGGCGGTCATCGGATTCGACGGGTTCACGGGATACCCGGACCTCCTGCGGCGTCTCTCGGAGATCCAGGCCGAGCGCAGCTACTCGTTCCTCGGGATCGCGACGGAGCTCGGGCTCGGCTCGGCGGTCGGGCACGCGCTCATCGCGATCGTCGGAGGCGGGCTGCTGGTCGGGTGCATCGCCTTCGCGCGACAGGGTGACGATGCCCGCTCGTTCACGTGCGCGGTCGCAGCGACACTTGCATTGAGCCCGATCGTGTGGCTCCACTACCTCGTCGCCCTGATCGTCCCGACCGCGATCCTCCGCCCGCGCTTCTCGCTCCTGTGGCTGCTGCCGATGCTTCTCTGGGTGAGCCCGAAACCCGGATACGCCGAAGGACTTCCGACGGTGATGCCCGCGATCGCAGCGGTGATCCTCCTCGGCGCACTGCTGTGGCGGCCGCGACCGCTCGAGCAGGTACGCGAGCCGGCCGCCGAGGCTTCGATGTGATCGCAGAGGCGCCGACGCTCGTGCCCGGGCGCGGCGCGCGCGGCTGGCGTTGGGTCGTCTCCACGACAGTGCTGGTCGCCTCCGCCGGGATCCTGCTCACGGGCCTCTTCAGCGCATACCGCCGGTCCGACCCAGAGAGGCTCGGTTGGGACTTTCGCGTCGCGTACCTGCCCGCCGCCGAGCTCGTCGCGGACGGCGGCTCCCCGTACCCTGCCGATCCGTCGGACCCGCAGCCCGGCGAGCTGACGGCGTACCACTACCCGCCGCAGCTCGCGTTCGCCGCGGTTCCGCTGACCGTGCTGTCGTCGGATGCCGCCGCGGTCCTCGCCGTGCTCGTGTCGCTCGCGGCCCTCATGGGCGCACTGGCGCTGGTAGGCATCCGGGACGTGCGTTGCTACGCCGTCGTGGTCCTGTGGGCACCCGGCTGGAACGCGCTCGAGACGGCGAACGTCTCGGCTCTGCTTGCATTCGGAGTCGCCCTCGCGTGGCGATACCGCGAGAGCTCGTGGCGGCTCGGAGGAGCGATCGGTTCGTAGGTGGGGGTGAAGATCTTCCTCTGGCCGCTCCTCGGGTGGGCGCTTGCCACGCGCCGCCTTGCCGCGGGCGCGATCGCGGTCGCGGTGGGTCTCGTGACGACGTTCGAGACGTGGGCTCTGATCGGGTTCGCGGGGCTGACGACGTACCCCGACCTTCTCTCCCGAATCACGGACGAGAGCAGCTACTCGATCGAGGACGTCGCAGAAGCACAGGGGTTCGGCGTATCCGGCGGACGGACGGTAACGCTGCTCGTGGGCGGGCTTCTCGTCGCCGGCTGCTTCGTGCTCGCCCGTCGGGGAGACGACGAGCGCTCGTTCTTCCTGGCAATCGCAGCCGCTGTCGCGTTGAGCCCGATCGTCTGGCTGCACTACCTCGTGTTGCTGGCCGTCCCACTGGGGATCGCGCGGCCGCGCTTCTCGGCGATCTGGCTGCTGCCGATAGTGCTCTGGGTGTGCCCGCGCTCCGGAAACGGCGTTGGACTCGAGCCCTTCCTCCCCCTCGTGGTCACCGGGATCGTCGTCGCTGCGATCGTGCTTCGACCGGAGCCTCGTTCGAACCTGGTGCCCGACCCGGCATGACGGGCCACGAGCAGGCACCCTCGCTGCCTCGCCTACTCGGGTCGAGCGTCACCGAGCGCGTGCGCTCGTACGCCGCGATCGTCTTCTGCGGCCTGCTCCCAGCGTTCGCACTCATCGTCTTCTACGAGTCGATGACCGGAGACGGCACGCTCGCGTTCGACTTCCGTCCGTTCTATCGCGCCGCGGGCGCGATCCTGGACGGCGTATCGCCCTATCCGGCCGCCGACGATCCGCTGACAGCCGCGACGGGCGCGTACGTGTACCCCCCGCTTGGTGCCCTCCTCTCGATCCCGTTTCGCATCGTGCCTTTCGACGTCGCCGGTGTGGTCGTCATGCTGCTGCTGACGGTCTCGGCAGTCGCGATTCCGTTCGTGCTCGGAGTGCGTGACTGGCGCTGCTACGGGGTCATCTTCCTGTGGCCGCCGGTCTGGAACGCGATCCAGACCGGGAACATGACGCTCTTCCTCGGCCTCGCCGCGGCGCTCGCGTGGCGGTACCGCGATCGGCGTCTGGCTGCCCCGGCGGCCGTCGGGGTTACCCTGGCGGCGAAGTTCTTTTTCTGGCCGCTGGCGATCTGGTTCGCCGCCACACGCCGTGCACTGAGCGCCGTGCTCTCCATCGCGATCGGCCTCCTGATCATCGCTGTCTCATGGGCCGCGATCGGCTTCGCCGGCCTGGTCGACTATCCGGACCTCATGCGTCGCCTCGACGACTCCGTCGGCGACGACTCCTACACGCTCTACATCGTCGGCCTCGATCTCGGGCTTCCCTCGGCCGCCGCGCGTGGGCTGTGGCTGGCGGTCGGTGTTGCGCTCGTGGTGGGGCTCGTTCGGGCGGGGCGCCGCGGGGACGAGCGGTCGGCGTTTGTTCTCGCCATTGCCACGGCCCTTGCCCTGAGCCCGATCGTGTGGCTGCACTACTTCGCGCTCCTCCTGCTCGTCGTTGCGCTGGCCCAACCGCGGCTTGGTCTGCTCTGGTTTCTCCCGCTCGCGATGGTCGTCACACCCGGGAGCGGACACCCGACGCCGTTCGAAACGGCTGCGACGCTCGTCATCGCCGCAATCACCATCGCGCTCGCGCTTCGGAGGACGCGTGCACGCGCTCCCTTCGTGTCGCCGGCGCCCGAATCGACTTTCGCGGCGGAGCCGGCATGACGAGCTCGGTCGTCACCGACGCGAAACCGCGCGTGGGCGTGTCGGGGCTCGCGCGGGAACGAGCGTGGACGATCGCGATCTGGTGCTCTATGGCCGTCTGGACAGGCGTGCTCTTCGCGCTCGCGCGCGATGCATTCGTGTCGTTCCGAGTCGGCCGCTTCGACCTCGGGAACATGGTGCAGGCCGTCTGGAGCACCTCGCAGGGGCGACCGCTCGAGACGTCGCACGGCGCGACCGGAGAGCAGATCGTGAGGCTCGGGGGCCACGTCGATCCGTTCCTCGTCCTGCTCACGCCGCTCTGGATGATCTGGCCGTCGCCCCTGTCGTTGGCGTTCGCACAGATCGCGGTCGTCTCGCTCGGCGCACTCCCGGTGTTCTGGCTCGGCCGGAAGCACCTGGAGGACGAGCGGATCGCCGGCGTGCTCGCGCTCGGCTACCTCGCGTATCCGTGGGTGGCAACGAGCGCGTTCGCCGCGATTCACCCGGTGACGTTCGCCATCCCGTTCCTGCTCTTCTGCGTCTGGTCTCTCGACACGGACAGACTCGTCCTCTTCGCGGTATTCGCGGCGCTCACCATGTCCACCGGAGAGCTCATGGGTCTGCCGATTCTGGGGCTCGGGGTCTGGTTCGCACTCGCTCGCCGGCGGCGGCTTGCCGGCACGGTGACCGCGGTCGCCGGGCTGGCGTGGAGCTTCGTTGCCATCTACGTGATCGTTCCCGCGTTCGCCGCCGGCGACAGCAGCATGTTCTTCGGCTTTTACGACGACGTCGGAGGCTCTCCGCAGGGGGTGCTGCGGAAGCTCGTCACCGACCCCGGGGCCGTGCTCGGTGCGCTCGTCGAGTCGCACGACATCGCGTACGTCGTCTGGCTCGGCCTCCCGCTGCTCTTCCTCTTCGTCCTCTCGCCATGGCTCGCGCTCGTGGCGCTGCCGCAGCTCCTCGCGAACACGCTCTCTGACTTTCGCTCGATGTCCGACCCGCGCTACCACAGCGTCGCCGCGGTGATTCCGTTCCTCATCGCAGCGACGGTGCTCGGCGTCGCGAAGCTACGCGCCTCGAGGCGAGGCCTCGCTGCCGCGGCCATCCTCGTGTGCTCCGGGACGCTCGCGCTCGTCGTCGGTCCGTGGCCGCGCGCGATCGGCGTCACGCCTCTGGGCGGGCGGGTGAACGTCGCCGGACCTCGCGTCGCGGCGCTGGCCGCGGCCGTCGCTTCCGTTCCGGCTGATGCGCCCGTCACGGCGTCCAATACCGCCGGTGCACACCTCTCCGCGCGCCGGTACGTCTACTCCGTTCCGAACCTGAGGCGCGCGACGTGGGCGGTCGTGGATCTCGGGGATCCGTGGACCGTGAGAGGCGACTCGCCCATCCTCACGCGGCATCCGGAGATCGTCCGTGCCTTCGCGGAGGACTTGAAACGCGATCCGGCCTGGATCAAGGTGTCCGAGCGCGACGGCGTGGTCGTCTTCCGGAAGCTAACCGGCTGAGTCGGCGCGCGCCCTAGCCACGATCGTGATCTCGTCGTCGCGGTAGATCACGCGCGCGCCGGGTTCGGCACGAAGCTCGCGCGTGTGCGACTCGACCGTCTCGTCGACGATGACGACGCGGTAGCCGTCCGCGAACGACTTCCAGTCGGGCCGTCCTCGTAGTTGTAGTCCTGCAGGCGTTCGTAGAAGTCGCGGTCGTAGAGCTCGAAGCGAACGTCGTACGAGACGCGGCCGCGCAGCTCGGGAATCTTGAAGAGCATCCAGTCGGAGAAGCGATCCGGCGCGAAGAGGCGGTCGTCGGGCTGGAGCTCGGTGCGAACCGCCTCGACCGCCTCGCGCGGCCAGTACTCCTCGAACCACGTCTCGTCGCGGAAGAAGAGCGAGGCTGCGACGATCACGAGCGCCGCCGTGAGGACCGTCGCGATGGCGACGTTGAGCCCGCGGCGCGGCTCGCCGGGGTTGCGGCTCTCGAGAGTGCGGCCGATCGCGACCGGGGCGAAGACCATGCAGGCGAGCGCGAACCAGACGATCCCGCGGATCGCGCTCACGCCTCCTGCGAACGTCAACGCAAGAACGGCGACGTCGAACAGCGTGAGCCGTCGGCGTCCGAGCCAGACGACGACCAGCGCAATGGCGGCCAGCGCGTAGAAAAACATCGTGTTCAACGCCGGCTCTGCCCAGCGCCACTCCGTGACGCGCCCGGCGAACGGTGGGTCGACGAGGAGCAGGTGGTAGTAGCGCACGGTCTCGCTGGGGCCGTAGGGCGTGACGAGCACCGTCAAGCGGAGCGAGGACGATCAGCGCGAGGCTCCTCGGCCACCGCGAGCCGCGATCGCGGATCAGTTCGTAGACGCCGAGCAGCATGACGAGCAGCGCACCGAGCGCGACGCTCCCGTGCAGGTTGGCCCAGACGACGAGCATCGGCAGCGCGATCCAGACGCGCCTCGCTGGGGCGCCTCGCCTGTGTCGACAGAAGCCAGAGGAGCCCCGTGTACAGCGGGAGTGCCAGCATCTGGGCGCGGATCGACCAGGCCCACGGTGCGGCCATGAGCACGGGCAGGAACATCACCCAGATCGCGCGCGGACCAGCGCCGAGCGAGCGCGCGGCTGCCGCGGCGATCGAGAAGGCGCCCACGACGAAGGCGCGGTTGCAAGCGAGAGGAGCGCGAAACCGCCGAGGCTGTACAGCGCCGTACATGAACACCTGCGCGAGCCACTGCTGGTCGGTCCACGTGGCGCCCAGCCCGTAGACGGTGATCTCGTCGAGGTTCGGCAGGCCGTGCTCGACCACCTCCCGGCCCGCCATGAGGTTGAGCCAGCTGTCGTTGACGACGAGCGCCGGCGGGAAGATCAGGAGGAAGATGAGACCGAAACCGGCCAGGAGCACGACGAGGATGTGCTCCTCCTCGGCGATCCGGCGGATCCGGCCCTTCGGAGCAGGCGCGCTCGCAGGTCCGGGCTCGGGCTCCGGGGCCTGTCCCGAGGCGTCGGAGCCAACCGGGCTGACCGTCGACGTCATGGTCTATTCGTCGGCGTAGATCGGGCTCTCCACGAGCCCGTGCTGGTACGCGATGCGCGTTGCCTCGGTCCGGTTCTTCACACCGAGCTTGCGGTAGATGTTCGTCAGGTGGAACTTCACGGTCTGCGGCGCGACCCAGAACTCCTTCGCGATCTCGTCGTTCGAGAGCCCGCGGGCGAGCGCTCCGAGGATGGTCAGCTCGCGCTCGGTCAGGCCGAGGGCCTTCGCGCTCGCGCGCTCGGTCTCCTCGCCGCCGATCGCCGTATGGACGTTGCCCTCGAGCGCCTGTCGTAGCGTCGCCGGCAGGTCGTCGGGGTTCACGGTCTTGATCACGTAGGCGGCAGCGCCGCGTCGCAACGCCGCCTCGACGAGCTCGGGGTTCGACGACGCCGACAGCATCACGACCTTGACGTCCGGATGACGCGTGCGGAGCTGGTCGAGGCACGCGAGCCCGTCCATGTGCGGCATGCGCACGTCGAGGAGGACGAGGTCGGGGCTCGTCTTCCCGACCAGCGGGAGGACCTGCGTCCCCGACTGTGTCTCGCCGACGATCTCGAATCCGCCGTCGCTCTCGAGCGCGCGCTTGATCCCGTCGAGGACGAGGCGGTGGTCGTCGGCGATCACGACGCGCACGCTTCCAGTGTCGCACAGGCTTCCGACGAGCCCCGCCGGGTCTCGGCCACGAGTCGTTTCTCGGCGCGGTACCCCGTACGGGTGAGCCGTTGGAGCCTGGCCGCGGGTCCAGGCACTCATCCGAGGGATTGCCGCTCCCGCAAACGGGGGATAGGCTGCGCCTAGCAGGGAGCTGAAGTGCGGCGCCTGCAACCTCGACAGCGAAGCACACCTGGGTTCTCGTCGAGTCCGAGCGGCGAAGGGAGACAGAGGAAATTCCTCCGCAGCCGGGTCCCGCTGGGGACACCGGTCAAGATCGTCCGCTGAGACGGGAAACTGCGGTCCGCGCAGAATCCGTCGATAGTGACGGCATGAACGAGGCGCTCGTCGAAACAGCTCCGACACGGCTGGGAGGCGTCGTCACGGCACTGGACCGGCTCTTCCCGGTCGTCTGGATAGGCGTCTACCTGCTCCTGCCGGTCAGCGGCTGGGCCGGCGAGATGTTCGACTCGTGGTTCGATCAGCGCCGCGACCTCGAGGCGCTGCGCTCGCTGGTCGTCTACGGGCATGCCGATGCGATCGCCGACAGCGTGGTCGGGCCTGCGTACATCGGATCGGCCGCGCTGCTGCACGAGGTGCTCGGCCTCGGGCTCGAGGACTCGCTCGTGGCACTCACGCGGGCCTCGTACGCGCTCTCGGTCGCGGCCGCGCTGGTCCTCGTCCGCATCCTCGTCACGCGAATTGCGCAGGCGCCGGTCATCGTCTCGCTCTCGAGCCAGGTCGCGTTCACTGCGCTCGTTTTCGCAGCCGGCACGTGGTACTGGTCGGACGTTCCGTGGAGCCACTTCTTCGCGATGCTCCTCGGGGTCTCGCTGTTCGTTGCCCGGTTCGGCCCCGCGCGACCGACGGCGGCGCACGCCGCGCTCGCCGGGATGCTCCTCGCGCTCTTGGCCACGACACGGAGCTTCGAGCTTCTCGCGCTCGTCCTCGCGTGGGGGATCACGGCGTTGGGGCTCACTGCGCTGAGGATCCCGGCGGGGCCGGTTGCGAGCGCTCGTTCCTACCTGGTCGGCCTCGCCGCGTTCCTCGTCACGACCGCCGCCGTCTACGGCGCGACGGGGAAGCGTGACGTCTTCTTCCTCTACTCCAACCACCTCGACCACCAGTCCGGAAGCGTTCCGAGCGCGGACATCGCCGAGACGCCGACCTTCAGCCTCGCGCTCGTCCCGGTCAAGCTCGTCCAGCTCTTCGCCGACCCGTGCTACTTCTCGCTCTGCACGGTCTCCGACTACGACGTTCACGGCGGGCGGAACGTCGATCTGTGGAGTCTGCCGCTCGGTATCCAGCTCCCCTCGCTCCTGCTCTTGCCGATCTGTGTCGTGGGCGTCGCGATCGTGCTGGCGAAGGCAGTGCGCCGACGCGCGTCGTTCGAATTCGGGAGAGAGCTTCGTCTGTTGCTCGAGCTGACGATCGCGTCGTCGGGTCTCGTCGTCGGCTATGCGGCAAGCACGATGACCGGGCCCAGCCACTTGCGGTACGGGTTCGCTCGCGACTTTCTGCTCGCCTCGCTCCTCACTGCGGTCGTCGCGGTCGTTCTCGGCTCGTGGCTGACGTGGTCGCTGCTTGCTGGCCGCAGCCGGGCGCTTCGACTCACTCCCGAGATGGCCTTCGTAGCCACGACCGTCGCGGCCGCCGTCCTCGTCGTCGGCGGAACGGCATACGCTCGTGCGAACGGCCTCCCCCGCATCGAGAGTCGTCAGCTTGCGTCGGTGCGATACACGGCCCAGTGCTCCGGTGGACGTTGTGGGATCGACCTGCAGGCGACGACACGAAGGGGAGCAGCGATCTCGATTCCCGAGGCGTCGACGCTCACCTTCGGGTGTGGAAGCGACCAGGCCCGGTTCACGGTCTACGTCGCGCATCCAACGGCCGGGTTCTCGCTCGCGCGGCCGTGCTCCGATCCGCGGCTCGTTGCGGCATGGCCGACGGTCATGGGGCTGCCGCCCGGGGTCTTCGAGCTCGCGGCGGTCGACGTGGAGAACGCCTAGGACGACGCAGCGAGAAACGCGTACGGCAGGACGGCCTGGCCGGCCAGCGTCCGCGCGTAGACACCGGACGTCGCCGGCGCCGATGCGAGGTCGTGCACCACGTTGGTGCCGTCGACGAAGCGGTGCCCGGGGACGAGCGGCCGCCAGGAGCCACCGCCACCGTACGAGACGGAGACCCGCTCGAACCTGAAGCCGAACGCGTTGCAGGACGCCGTGCCGCCGTTCCAGCTCTCCGCGGTGGCGATCGGCGCCCAGCGCCCGGACGAGCCGCGCAGGCGGACGGGATCGGTGACCGCCTGACCGTCGACCCACACACGCCACCAACCCGGGCGTCCCGACATCTCGAGAACGGCGATCCGGTGTGCGCGGCCGAGCGCGACCCCCTCCTCGATCGGGATGAACTCCGGAGCGTTGGCGCCGCGGGCGATCTCGGCATAGATCATCGGATCGACGCCGTCGATCGAGGCGATGCCTGCCTGGATCCAGGCATCCTCGCCGTTCACGCCCTGGCCGGGCCCACCTACTCCGACCCAGCCGGCAACGTGACCTGCCTCGACGCCGGGTAGTCGCGTCAGCGCGATGGTCGCGCGGACGCCGTGTCCGCGGTGCGTTGCCTGCGTCCCGGCATACGAATAGCCGCCGGCACGAGCGCCGCTTAGGCACGCGCGACCCGCGGTGGCGTTCGTCGAGGCGCCTACGAGCGCCGCGACCGTCGCCGCGCCGAGAAGAAGTGCCAGAAGTGGCCGCACCTGCACGCGTGTGTCGTCGGCCGGGCGAGGGGGGCTACCCATCCCCCGTTCACGCGATCAGGACCCCCGTCCGAGGCAGGCCGACGGCTGCTCGCACGTCAGCGCCGGGGCGCGCTCGCTGCCGACCTACAATGCGGCCCGATGGCGACGACCGAGGACCGTGGCGCGTCCGAGTCGCTCGGCGCCTGGCGCAAGGAGGTCTACGAGCGCGCGCCGGAGCGCAGCGACGAGCTCTTCTCGACGATCTCGGGGGTCGAGAACGATCCACTCTCGACCCCCGAGAGCGTCGAGATCGACTACCCCCGCGACCTCGGGTACCCCGGTGAGCATCCGTTCACACGCGGCGTCTATCCGTCCATGTACCGCGGGCGACTCTGGACGATGCGGCAGTTCGCCGGCTTCGGCACTGCCGAGGAGACGAACGAGCGCTTCCGCTACCTCCTCGACCACGGCCAGACGGGGCTCTCGACCGCGTTCGACATGCCGACGCTCATGGGCTACGACTCGGACCACCCGCGCTCGCTCGGCGAGGTCGGTCGCGAGGGGGTCGCGGTCGACTCGCTCGCCGACATGAAGACACTCTTCGCGGGGATCCCGCTCGGCGACGTCTCGACCTCGATGACCATCAACTCGCCCGCAGCGATCGTGCTCGCGTACTACGTCTGCGTCGGCGAGGAGCAGGGCGTTCCGCGCGACCGACTCCGCGGCACCGCCCAGACGGACATCCTCAAGGAGTACATCGCGCAGAAGGAATGGATCTTCCCGCCCGAGCCGTCGATGCGGCTCGTCGTGGACATGATCGAGTTCTGCGCGCGAGAGATGCCGCTCTTCCACCCGGTCTCGATCTCCGGGTACCACATCCGCGAGGCGGGCTCGACAGCCGCGCAGGAGCTCGCGTTCACGCTCGCCGACGGCTTCGCATACGTCGAGGCGGCGATCGAGCGCGGGCTCGACGTCGACGACTTCGCGCCGCGCCTCTCCTTCTTCTTCAACGCGCACCTCGACTTCTTCGAGGAGATCGCGAAGTACCGCGCGGCCCGGCGCATCTGGGCACGTGAGATGCGCGAGCGCTACGGCGCACGCAACGAGCGCTCGCTGCTCATGCGCTTCCACACCCAGACCGCCGGCGTCTCGCTCACCGCGCAGCAGCCGGAGGTGAACATCGTCCGCACCGCGCTCGAGGCGCTCGCGGCCGTGCTCGGCGGCACGCAGAGCCTGCACACGAACTCGTTCGACGAGGCTCTCGCGCTCCCGACCGAGGACGCCGTACGCATCGCGCTCCGCACGCAGCAGGTGATCGCGCACGAGTCCGGCGTCGTCGACACGATCGACCCGCTCGGCGGCTCGTACCACGTCGAGCGGCTCACCAACGAGCTCGAAGCGCAGGCGTACGAGTACTTCGACCGCATCGACCGCCTCGGCGGCGTCGTCGCCGCGATCAAGGACAACTTCTTCCAGCGCGAGATCGCCGAGGCGTCGTACCGCTACCAGTCCGAGGTCGAGTCGGGCCAGCGGGTCGTCGTCGGCGTGAACCGCTACGTCCTCGAGAACGAGGAACCGATCCCGATCCTCAAGATCGACCCGGCGCTCGAGCAGAAGCAGATCGACCGGCTCGCCGGCGTCAAGGCCGGCCGCGACTCCACCCGGGTCGAGGCTCGTCTCGCCGAGCTGAAGGCGGCCGCTGCGAGGGAGGACGTCAACCTGATGCCGCCGATCGTCGATGCCTCGCGCGACTACGTGACGCTCGGCGAGATGTGCGACGCGCTTCGCGAGGTGTGGGGCGTGTGGCGCGAGACCCCGGTCTTCTAGCGGGCAGCGCGCTCGTAGATCTCGACGAAGCGCTGCGCCACTGCCGTCCACGATCGGTGCTCGCGGATCTCTGCCTGTCCCGCGGCGCCCAGGCGAGCCCGGAGCTCCTGATCCCGTGCGAGCGTGACGATCGCCCGTGCCAGCTCGCCCGTGTTCTTCTCTTCGACGAGCAGGCCGTTCTCGCCCGGCTGCACGAGGTCGGGCAGTCCGCCGACGCTCGATGCGACGATCGGCTTGCCGGCCGCCATCGCCTCGAGCGCGACGTTCGGCAGGCCGTCGACGTAGCCCAGGTGTCGGATCGAGGGTATGGCGACCACGTCCGCCGCTGCCAGGTACCCCGGGATCTCGTCCCGCCGCGCGGCGCCCGCAAGGACGACCGAGCGCGACACGCCGAGCTGCTCCGCTCGTCGCTGCAGGCTCTCGCGTAGGTCGCCGTCGCCAACGATCACGAGGCGTAGCCCCGGGAGCTCGTGCACCGCGTCGGCGTACGCGTCGACGAGCACCTCGAAGCCTTTCACGGGGATGAGTCGTCCCAGCCCCAGCACGACGACGTCGCCGGCTCCAGCTCCGAGCCTCGCTCGGATCGCCGTTGCCGTCTCGGAGGTCGCGGACAGCGCGTCCACATCGGCTCCGTACGGGACGAGCTCGAGCCCGGTCGCCCCGAGCCGACCCGCGCGTTCGAGGAGGTCTCGGCTCGGCGCCGTGACCGCGGCCGCCCGTCCGAACGTCCAGCGGGTGGCACGTCCGATCGCAGACGATCGCTCCGATACGGCGACGTCCGAGCCGTGGACGCTGACGACGAGGGGGAGCTTCCCTCGCGCCACGAGCCCCCCGATGGGGCCGTTCGGGACGACCCAGTGGACATGAACCACGTCGAAGTCGCCCTGGGCGAGGAGCCGGCGTCCCGCTGCGGTGGCCGATGCGAGCACGACCGGCGCGAGAGCGTAGAGCGGCGTGCGAATGCGGACGCCATCCCCGAGCGACTCGGAGAAGCCCCACGGCGTCCAGGAGCGCCGAGGGGAGTAGCGGTACGTGTGGAAGTGGACGCGCCCCTCACTCGCCGGCCGACTCCAGCCACGGTGCTGCGGGACGAGGACGTGGGTATCGTGGCCGAGGTCGGCGACGTCGCGGACGATCGACTCGACGAACGGCGCCGTCGCGTCTCCCTCGTACCGCGGATACGAGGATGTGATCGCGAGGATCTTCACGGGCTCGAGCTCAGCGCAGGACGTCCTCGACCATCTGCTCGATTCGCTCGCGCTCGTCCATGCGCTCCTCGTGCTGCGACGTGATGAGCTCCGAGATGAGGCCGAGCGAGACGAACTGGATCCCGACGACCACGAGCAGCACGCCGAGCGTGAGCAGTGGTCGGTGTCCCGATCCCCTCGCCCCAGAACCAGAGGACCGTGAGGTACGTGAGGATCGACGAAGCCGATCGCGCCCATGAGGAGCGCCGACCCGCCGAAGAGGTGCAGCGGCCGGTACCGGTAGCGCCCCATGAAGGTCACGCTCAGCAGGTCGAAGAAGCCGCGGAGGTAGCGCTCGGGTCCGTAGCGCGAGCGGCCGTGCTGCGCGGTCGGTGGTTCACCGGGATCTCGGCGATCGCGATAGCCGCGGTAGGCGGCGAGCACGGGGATGAACCGGTGGAGCTCCCCGTAGATGCGCATGCCCTGCAGCACCTCGGCGCGATAGGCCTTCAGTCCGCAGTTCACGTCGTGGAGGCTGCACGCCCGAGACGACGCCGGTCGCCCAGTTGAACACGCGCGAGAAGAGGCGTCGCAGAAGCGGATCGTTCCGCCGGGTCTTCCAGCCCGACACGAGGTCGAAGCCCTCGTCGAGCTTGGCGAGGAGCTTCGGGATCTCGGCCGGGTCGTCCTGGAGGTCGGCGTCGATCGTGACGACGACGTCGCCGCGTGCCTCGAGGAACCCGGCCTGCAGCGCGGCCGCCTTCCCGAAGTTCCGTCGAAGGTGCACGACGACGACGTTCGGCAGCTGGTCGTGGAGGCGCGTGAGCACGGACATGCTCCCGTCCGTCGAGCCGTCGTCGACGAAGACGACCTCGAACTCGTCGCTCCGCGACTCGAGCGCGGCCGCGATCTCCGCGTAGAGCGTCTCGAGCGAGCGCTCCTCGTTGAGCAGGGGAACGACGACCGAGATCACGTCATGAGGGTATCGGCGTGAAAGGTCGACGCCTTCAGAGCGGCCGCGGATCCGGCTCCCGCACAGGCCGTCCCCGGATCGCCCGCACGCCGATGACGGCGCCGCCCGCGAGCGTCGTCGGCACGTACCACGTCGCCTGCATCAGGATCGAGAACGCGAGCGCCTGCTCGACCGGAACGTCGAGCAGGCCGAGAGCGGCGACGCCGATCCACTGGTACGTGCCGACGTAGCCCGGCGACGACGGGATGGCGACACCGAGCGCGAGCGCGGACGTGACGAAGACCGCCTCGAGCGGGCTGAAGCTCGATCCCCAGCGAGCGTCCGACGAGGACGACGGCGAACGCCGACAAGCGTCCAGGTGCAGGCCGTCAGCCCGAGCCACGGTGCTGCACGGCGACGGCCGATCGGCTCACCGAGCATCTCGACCGTGTCGAGGAGGATCCTGCACGACTCGGCCTCGCTGGCGTCGCTTTGCCCCACTCCTTCCCTCGCGACGTGTACAGCGCGCGCCAGCACGAGCGCGACGGCGATGACGACGACCGCAAGGAGCGCTCCGACGCGAGCCTGACGAGCCAGGCCGCGCTCGCGACCGCCTGCAGCCCGATGGCGAAGAACACGGCGAGCGTGACGACGTCGCAGATGCGATCGAGCACGACGCTGCCGAAGGCGCTGCCACCCGGCATCGGCGCGTCACGGCTCAACCAGCCGGCGCGCAGAAGCTCCCCGATGCGGACCGGCAAGCACGTTGTTGCACGCGAGCCCCGCCGAGCAGCATTCCGTAGAACGAGCGCAGCCCGAGGGTGGGCGTGTCGGCGATCCGCTGCCAGCGGGCGGCCTGGAACCCGTAGCCGACGCACCACGACACCGCGAGCGCGAGAGAGCCGACGCGGGCCTCTGCGAGCGCGTCCTTGACAGCGTCGAGGTCCGCGTTCGGACCGCGAGCCAGAGTAAGAACACGCTCGAGAGAACGCCGAGCAGCGCCAGGAGGACTTGGCCCGTCTCCCACTCATGCTCGAGACCTTCTCAGGCACGATGAGTCATCCTGCGCGCCGTTCGGCGTGCCGAGCTCAGACCTCGAGCTCGAGACCGTCGTATGCCAACTCGAACTCGTCTCGGTGTCGGGAGCTCGCGCGGGCGATGGGTGACGAGGAGTCGCTTCGCCCCGGACGCCTCGAACGCCTCGACCGCCTCGTCGAGCGAGAGGTGTCCGCGCGGCTCGCCGTCGAGGTCGCCGCGGAGAAGCGTCGCTTCACAGACGAAGAGATCGGCATCGCGCGCCGCTTCGACCAGCTCGTCCGAAGGGGCGGAGTCGCCCGAGTACGTCAGCACGGCGCCGTTCGACTGCACTCGGAAGGCGTACGTCTCGAGCCGTGTAGTGCGGCACCCGCGTGCGGTGTCACCGAGAGCTTCCCGATCGTGGAACGGCGTGTCGGGCTCGTACTCCGCGAGATCGAAGGTGCGCTCGAACATGTCGGGGAAGCCGAGACGCTCGCCGAGCTCGGCGAGGAACTCCGCTCCGGCCGGCTGCACCCAGAGCTCGGGCTTCCTCGCCGGGCCGTTCGGTCGGCGAGGTAGAAGGTGCCCCACACCCAGGGCACGAGGTCGCCCCAGTGGTCGAGGTGCCAGTGCGTGATCGCGATCGCGTCGACCTCAGGCCACATGGTGTCCTCGCGCAGGCGACCGAGCACGCCGGGCCCGCAGTCGAGGAGCACACGGCTCCCGTCGGCCTCGAGCATGTACCCGGAGTGTGCGCTCCCCGGGTTCGGCCACGCCGGCGACGAGCCGATGACGGTCAGGCGCACCGCGGTATTCTGCCGATGTGCCGGGCACGATACGAGTCGTCATCGCGAAGCCCGGTCTCGACGGACACGACCGCGGCGCGAAGATCATCGCTCGGGCGCTCCGCGATGCGGGGATGGAGGTCATCTACACCGGCCTCCACCAGACCCCGGAGCA
Organism: uncultured Gaiellaceae bacterium; assembly: GCA_963709715.1. Taxonomy (GTDB): domain Bacteria; phylum Actinomycetota; class Thermoleophilia; order Gaiellales; family Gaiellaceae; genus GMQP-bins7. The sequence goes on along the minus strand of CAVPXQ010000007.1, from coordinate 103,309 downwards.
GATCGTCGAGACCGCGATCCAGGAGGACGCGGACGCGGTCGGGCGTCTCGATCCTGTCCGGCGCGCACATGACGCTCGTCCCGCGGATCGTCGACGGGCTGCGCGCCGAGGGCGCCGACGACGTGCTCGTCGTCGTCGGCGGGACGATCCCCCCCGACGACGCCGACGAGCTCAAGGCGCATGGGCGTCGCCGAGGTCTTCGGTCCCGGAGCGACGACGGGCGAGATCGTCGACTTCCTGCGCGGCGCCGTCGCCGCCTGAAGAGCGCTCGGGCGGCGGGCCGCTGACTCGCGAAAGGCCGGCGCACTCGCGTCTTCCGAGCACAATGTTCAGGCAAGCGAGCGAAGTGCCGAGAATACGCATGGATTATTCGTGCTTCCTGCGACGAACGGTGAGGAGATGCAAACCGAGGCTCTCGACATCGAGGCCGTCAACGACCGACTCGCGAGCACGCACTCGATCGACGACTACTACGAGCGCGCCCGATGGCCGGTCCGATTCGTCGAACGGCGCAGGCTCCGCATCATCAGGGGATTCGTCGGGGACGCTGCGGGGCTCGACGTTCTCGAGGTCGGCTCGGGAGGAGGCCACGTCCTCCGGATGTTTCCCACGTCTCGGTTGGTTGCTCTCGACGTGTCTGGCGTCTACCTGGACAACGCCCGCCGTAATCTTGCCGGGTTCGATGTGCAATTCGTCAAGGGTGAGGTCGACAAGCTCGACTGGGGAGCCGCCCGGTTCGATCGCGTGATCTGCACGGAGGTGCTCGAGCACGTGGTCGATCCCGACGCGGTGCTCGCGGCGATCACACGGCTCCTCCGGCCGTCGGGGATCGCAGTAGTCACGGTTCCCAACGATCCGCTCATCTCTCGACTACGGTCCACTCTCCGTCGTCTCCCGGGCACGGGGCGCCTCGACCGGAGTCTTGACTGGGGCGGCGAGAACTTCCATCTCCACTCGTGGTCGCCCGGAGGCTTCGAGCGCTTCCTGTCCCGTCATCTGCGGATCGTCGAACGCCGAGGCGCACCCTCCACCCTCGTCCCGCTCCGAGCGTGCTTCAAATGCGTCGCGGCCGACGCGGAGCAGCCGTAGCACGAGCCTCGTCCAGGCGGCGTCAGGACGACGTCGACCGCACCGTCGGCGGCAGAAGGCGTGCTCCCGCGAGAGCGGTGTTGACGGTGTCGACGGTCAGTTCGCGCGGGGCATTCTTCGCCAGTGGTTCCCGGGCGATGCGATAGAGGTCTTGAACTCCGAGCATCGGGCTTGTCGTATAACCGGCGAGAACACGCTGTGCATACGGCGCGACGATATGTGTTGGGACTTCGATGACGCCATCGCGCAACTCGGGGAGTCGTGCGCACGGGAAGTAGAGGAGCAACGAGGGGAGAACGAGCGTTCGAGCTGATGGCGAAGACGTCTCGTCGGCCAACGAGATCGACCCGCCGGCAAGGCGCAGGTCGTCTGCGAGACCGCAACCCGTCGCTCCGTGCAGTGCCCGCACATTCTCGCGCGCGAGAGTCCACGAGTCGGTGCGAGCCGAGTCGAGCGCAAGGATCGCCGTCGTGAACGCCATCGCGGGCAGCAGCAGAATCGCCGCCGTCCACGACAGCGTCCGCCACGGAGCCGAGTAGAGCTCACGATCTCTACGTCGGACCATTCCCACGGCGACGAGGACGAGCAAGACCCCCAGGACCAGCAGCGCAGCTGCCACGGAGAGCGGAAACGACGCTTCGAGTGCCGGGCGCCAGTCGAGCGTCATGAGGTCGATGTCGTTCCATGGCCCTCGCGTGGACCATGCCCATCCGGTCGCGAAGAAGAGGCCTGCGATGAGAATGAGCGCGCGTGCGCTCAGGCGCGCCGCCTCCTTGGCCTCTCGACGCAACCGCAGCGCCTCACACGCGGTCGCCGTTGCGGTGACTCCCATGAGGGCTCCGAAGTGCCACGGGTGCTTGCTCGGCGTCGTCACCAGGAGCGCGAGCCCTATCGCGAGCGTGATCACCGGGAGATCGAACAGCTCGCGCCCGCGCTGGCGTCGTATGAGGAACAGTGCGACTGTGAAGACCATGAGTACGACCGCTGCTCGACGCAACGGCGTCGCGTAGACGAATAGGTCGAGCCGCTCGTAGCGGAGCCATTCCTGATACCAGTGGTCTATGCCGGTGCTGTAGGTCCGGGTGTCGGCGGCGTCAGCCAACCGCTGCCGGGCGTCGCTTCCGACTGAGAAGAGGGTCAGAAACACTGCGACCGAGCAGAGCGACAAGGTGAGCACCGTTCGCAGATGACTCCGTGACCACCGAATGACCGCCGGGGCGATCGCCAACGCCGGGGCCGCGGTCACAACGCCGGCGTGATGGCCTGTGAGCGACAGTGGCAGCAGAACGGCCAGGCCGGCCAGCGGCGCTGCGGCGGGTCGGGCCGCGAACGCTCCCGCACACCACAGTGCACCGACCGTGAGGAGCGCGGTCACCGGTTCCGGTCTGAGCGTCATGCCCCACGCCATCACGAGTCCGGCGAACGCGACGGCGAGCGTCCAGACGAGGAAGCTCGTCTCCGATCGCTCGTCAACAGGGACCTGTTCGAGAACGAGCCGGCACCCGATCCACAGTGCGCCGAGGCAGAGAAGCGTCGGAATGCGGAAGACGACGAGTGCGTCCGAGCTCTGGACGACCCAATGCTGCAGCCATTCGAGCCAGTAGCCGTTCGGCAGGTTGACGGCGAGGCTGTCGTAGTAGTTCGAGAACCCCCCGGATACCGCAAACGACCGCTGGCGCGCGACGACCCATCCGTCGTCGAAGAACGCGGGCGAGAGGATCCACCAGCCGAGCAGGACGCCGGCGATCACGGCGTCGGCGCGGTGCCGGTGATCGAGCACGGCGCCCCAGAGCCATTTCGAGAGACTTCCGTGTCGAGGGCGTCGGCGTGCCACGAGGAGCAATGCCGCCGCGGCCGCCGAAGCGGCGAGCAGCCACGCGATCATCTGGCGGATCGTGGCGTGCGTCGAGTTGACGGCGGTCGTGATCCGGATCGTCGGCCGCGGTGCTCTGGCCAGGTCGAGCTCGGAGAAGAGCCCGGTGACAACGGGCATCGTCGGTGCGGCATCCTCGCGTGCACGTCCGGTCGTACCGTTCGTGAGCGTCCACCGATGATCCTCGATTGTCAGCTGGTGCGTGCACGTCTTGTCCGGACCGCTCTCGTCCACGTGGACGCGCGCAAGCTCGCGGTGCCCGATCCGAATCGCCGCGGTCGTTCCGGTACGGACGATGGCAAGTCCGCCTGCGCTCGCGGGCTTGTGTGCCGTCGCGAGGATCGTCGTCGGCGTCCGCGCTGCGCGGAGTGCGGGCGCGGGTGAGCACGGAATGACGACCTCGACTCGCTCCGGCCTATACCGAGCCAGAAGGAGCGGCGTGTACCAAAGGCGCTCGGGCGTGGCAGCCGGGACCACCGGAGGCGGCCACTCGTAGGTGGCTCGGATGCGCTCTGCGGGACCGAGTGCACCGACGACCGCCGCCGCCACGGCCACCAGAGCGAAAGCGAGGGCAAGCCGTTCGCGCTGCGACCTGTGCGGTTGAGGTGCGGTCGGGTCGCTCGGGGCTGGTGTGCTCTCCGAGTCGACGGCGGTCGTCATCGATCCCGTGGCCGAACGGTCGGGCGCCCCTTGCCGCGCCATGAGTTCCCGTGCCGGTGCGAGACGACGACGTCGTCGAGTGGTCGGAACCAGCGCTCGATCTCGTCACGCTTCAGGTATGCCGCCGTCGGCGCGGCGAGCTGGTCGAAGACGATTCCGTAGTTCTGCCGGAAGCTGAAGTCGGCGACGCTCGCGAGATACTCGTCGAGCGGCAATGCACGACCGAGCCTCGTGCCGTGGAGAGGGCGATACACGAGGACGGCCGCACCGTGGAACCCGAGCGCCATTGGCCAAGCGACGAAGCGGAGCATGGGCGTCGGGAGCCTGGTGGACAGCCGGCGCAGCGGCTCGACGACATTGCGAACGAGCCCGTTGTTCTCGTGACCGTACACCCAGATCGCGATCGTCCCGCCGGGCCGGACGAACCGGAGCAGGCTTGCGAAGCCTGCGGCCGGATCCGGGAGGTGGTGGAGGACTCCAATGGAGTACACGAGGTCGAAGCCCCCTCCGGAGGCGACCGTTCGGAGCGGCGGTCGGAGGAGATCGCCCTGAACGACGTGCACTCCGTCGCGCTCCTCCAGTGATCGCTGTGCTGCGACGACTGCGTCGCTCAGATCGAGCGCGACTACTTCACGCGCGCCGAACGAGCTCGCCAGGTACGCGTGGCGGCCGTTCCCGCACCCCGCATCGAGTACACGCTTGCCCGCGAAGAAATCGCGTCCGATGGGTTCGAGCCAGTCCAGGAACTGGACCTCGAACTCGTTGTGCATCTCGTCGAAGTGCTGCCACTGCCAGCCGAACGCGGCCGCCGTCTTGCGCTGTTGCAGCTGGAGGTCGGAAGGAACGAGGCGCGGGACACCGCCGACGATCGGCCAGGCCGCTCCGCATCCGGAACACTCGAGCTCGCCGCTCACCACATCGCCCGTCCCCCCGGGCTTGGAGAGAACGAGCTCGTGGCCTGATACAGGGCAGGCGAGCTCGACAACGAGCGTGCGTTTCACGGCGCGTCTGCCGGTGCGCGGCGAGAGCTTTTGAGGCGGGTGTCTGCGCTGCCGGCCCCGTTCACGGTTTCCGAGGCCCACCGCCGATGCCAGAGCTGGAAGACGAACAGCGTCCAGAGGGGCTTTCGGTGGTCGTAACGACCCGACATGTGCTCGGACACGAGCCGCTGGACCTCGCGCGAGTCGAACAGCCCTTGCGCGCGGAGTCGCGAGTCCGACAGCTCTGATTCGAGCTGTTCGCGGAGCGACGTCTTGAGCCATTTGGCCACCGGGATGCCGAAGCCTTTCTTCGGCCGACGGGCGATGCCTTCTGGCAGGACTCCATCCATCGCGCGCTTGAGGAGGTGCTTCGTGTCGAGCCTTCGGAGCTTGGCGCTCGAGGGGACCCTGCCAAGGAAGTCGGCGAGCTCGACGTCCAGGAACGGCGCCCGGACCTCGAGTGAGCAGGCCATGCTGGCGCGGTCCACCTTGGTGAGGATGTCGTCTTGCAGGTAGGTCTTCACGTAGGCATAGATCAATCGCTCGAGCGGGTCGCTGGTCCGCGCCGAGGCGTACGCAGAGCTCCACGACACGAGTGGATCAGAGGCCGAGCCGAGCAGGAGCCGCGCTTGCGCGTCTCCGGGGATCGCGCCCAACCAGGTCGGATGTCGGGCAGCGGTCGGCAGCGTCGCGCCGAGGAGGAAGCGCTTGAGCTTGAAGTCGACGCTGAAGTTGTCGGTCGAAACGGGAAGCCGGTCGGCGAGCGGCAGGATCAACCGATCGTGGAGCGACCGGGGGACGCGATACGCCTTGGCGAACCTCTCCGCCGTGAACGTCGGGTAGCCGGCGAGGAGCTCGTCGCTTCCGTCTCCCCCGAGCGCGACGGTGACGAACTGGCGTGCGAACCGCGAAAGCACGTAGGTCGGCAGGACGGACGGGTCTGCGAAGGGCTCGTCCAGTACTTCGACCACGGTCGGGAGAAGGTCGACCATGGCGTCGGGAGTGAAGACCTCCTCGTGATGCTCCGTCTCGTAGTGCTCGGCGACGCGGCGAGCGACCGTGGACTCATCGAAGGACTTCTCGGCGAAACCGATGGTGAACGTCTTCACTGCTCCGGGGGGAAGGGCCTCGGACATCAGCGCGACGATCGAGCTTGAGTCCACGCCTCCGCTCAGGAATGCTCCCAAGGGAACGTCGCTGACGAGCCTGCGCCGGACAGCCTCCGTCAGGAGCGCGCGAAACTCCTCGACGTACTCGCGATCGCTCTTCGGCTCGTCGTGCGAGAACTCGAGGTCCCAGTAAGGCTCGACGGAAGCACGCCGCTCTCGCCACCTGAGAAGGTGGCCGGCCGGGAGCTTGTGGACGTCGCGGAAGATCGAACTCGGGGTCGGTACGTACTCGAGCGCGAGGTATGCGGCCAGACTGTCGTGATCGAGCTCCCGCGGGCACCGTGGATGCTCGAGGAGAGACTTGAGTTCCGAGCCGAACATGAGCGCCTCGCCCGTGTCCGTGTAGTAGAGCGGCTTCTTGCCGAACCTGTCTCGAGCGAGAAGGAGCTCGCGACCGGCCTCGTCCCAGAGAGCGAACGCGAACATCCCGTTGAGCCTCCGGACGCAGCGAGAGCCCTCGTCCTCGTAGAGATGAACGATGACCTCGGTGTCTGCCTGCGTCGCGAACCGGTGGCCGCGAGCCTCGAGATCTCGGCGCAGCTCTCGGTAGTTGTAGATCTCTCCGTTGAACACGAGCTGCACGGAGCCGGTCTCGTTCGATAGGGGTTGGTTACCGGTCTGGAGATCGATGATCGAGAGGCGACGAAAGCCGAGCCCCACCGACGTGCCGTCGTCGTATCGACGAGAGAAGAAGCCCTCGTCGTCTGGGCCGCGATGTCGCAACACGGCGGTCATGCGGGCGAGTACCTCGCTGTCGACCGGGTCGCGTCCGACCATCCCTGCGATCCCGCACATGCGTCCTCCGGCGCGCTACCCGCGCGCCGGCTCCTCGAAGTTCACGCGCTCGCGAACGAGGTATACGGGCTTGTTCTGCGACTCGTGGTACGTGCGGACGATCAGCTCTGCGAGCAGTCCCAGGAGAACGAGGTTGAGCCCGATGGTGAAGAGAAAGACACCGACGACCAGTGACGGCTGGCGGTAGACGTAGACGCCGTTGGCGAGGCGCTGGTAGGCCGTCCAGAAGACAAAGAGCGTGCCTGCGGAGCACAGCACGACGCCTGTGCCGCCGAAGACGTAGCTGGGCTTCGTGGACCACACCGAGAGGAACTTCACCGTGAGGAGGTCGAGGAGCACCTTGAAGGTGCGGCCGATGCCGTACTTGCTACGGCCGGCCGTGCGCGGGTGGTGTCGCACGGGCACCTCTGCGATGCGAGCGCCCGCCATGTGCGCCAGCGCGGGCAGAAAGCGGTGCATCTCGCCGTAGAGCCGCGTCTCGTCGACGATCTCGGCACGGTACGCCTTGAGTGTGCAGCCGTAGTCGTGCAGGCGGACGCCCGTCACTCGTCCGATCAACCAGTTCGCGACGCGTGACGGCAGGCGGCGCATGAAGCCGTCCTGGCGATCCTTGCGCCAGCCGCTGACCACGTCGTAACCCTCGTCGATCTTCTCGAGCAGTAGCCCGATGTCGGCAGGATCGTTCTGGAGGTCTCCGTCCATGGGCACGATCACGCGTCCGCGTGCATGGTCGAAGCCGGCTGCCATCGCGGCGGTCTGACCGTAGTTGCGCCTGAGTCGGACGACGCGTAGCCACGGCTCTCGCGTGGCGGCCGTCGACAGGGTCGCCCAGGTCGCGTCCTGGCTGCCGTCGTCGACGATAATGGCCTCGTATTCGCGCCCGAGTCCATCGAGCGCGGCCTTGAGCGCCTGCAGGAGCCTTTCGACATTGTCCTCCTCGTCGCGCACGGGGATCACGACGGAGACATCGATGTCGCCCGGCGAGTCAGGCTGTTCCGACGGGCGAAAACGCGTCAGCGGCTGCTGCGGCTCTCGAACGGCCACGGGCGCAGTATGCGCCGACCGTCGGAGTACTGAGCCAAGACGCCGGTCAGTCGGGTGGCCCTTGCTTCTCTTCGCAGAGCCACCGATACAGGCGGAGTGGTGTCGTCTCGCCGGCGTGCCAGGCTCAGACCGTGATCGTCGTCGACCTCGGCTGCTTCCCGCATCGAGACGAGATCTCGATCGAGCCCCTGGTCGAGCGCTTTCGACCAGAGATGCTGTACGGATTCGATCCGTGGCCGGCGCTCGTCGAGGGCGAGACCGAGCTCGACGGCACGCGCATCGTCCTCGCGCGAAAGGCGGCCTGGATCGAGGACGGCGAGATCGAGTTCGCGCTTGTCCGCGGGCTACGTGCATGGGACTCGACGGTGATGCGGGAGAAGAACTCGAAGGGGGAGTGGGGAACCGCGGGCGACGTCATCCGTGTGCCCTGCTTCGACTTCTCCGCGTGGGTGCGGACGCTCCCCGAGCCGCCCGTCGTGAAGCTCGACGTCGAGGGCGCCGAGTTCCCGATTCTCGAGAAGCTCGTCGCAGACGGCAGCGATGCACTCGTCGCAGAGCTTCTCGTCGAGTGGCATGACGCGCTGATGCCCGACCACGGCGCGCGCAAGGCTGCGCTGCTCGACGCGCTGCGTTGCCCGGTCAGTCCGTGGGAGGACGCGAAGACGACGGTCTGGTCGGCGTTCCGTGGGCTGTGGGCGGGCAGGCGAGCGGTCGGCGCCCGATGACACGCATTGCGTGACGTCCTACCCGTCGTCTCGTCGTGCAACGAGGCACGTAGGCTCGACGCTGAGCACAGCGGCCGCCTGTGCGGCCGGACGACGGCGGCATCCAGGCTCCTGACCATACTGCGACGATGGACCTCGTCGAGCGAAGCAGCTCGTCCACGAGGCATCCCTGGGAGATCGCGCGAGTAGACTTCTTCCTCCGGGTCCTCGATCAGCACAGTCTCCTCGACGGTGGGAGCTGGCTCGACGCGGGCGCCGGCGACGCCTGGTTTGCGATGCAGCTGCACGGCCGGCTCCCGGCTGAGGCGACGATCACGTGCTGGGACGTGCACTACACGGCGGAGGACCTCGAAGCGCTCCGAGAGCGGGCGCCCGGGGGCATGGACGTCGTTGCGGCTCGACCGAGCAATCGCTTCGATCGCGTCCTCATGCTCGACGTGATCGAGCATGTCGACGACGACGTCGGCTTCGTCTCGGGGATCGTGGACGACCTGCTCGCGGCCGATGGTTCCGTGTTGGTGTCCGTTCCTGCGTACGAATCCCTCTACTCGTCCCACGACCGGGCGCTCCGCCACCACCGTAGGTATGCCCCGGCCGGGCTGCATCGCGTGCTCGAGCGCGCGGGCCTCGTCGTCGTCGCCGGCGGCGGGCTGTTCCTCTCCCTCCTCTCGGCGAGGGTAGGCCAGATCGCGGTCGAACGGCTGCGCCCGGTCCGCACGCGGTCGAGGGGCGTGGGCGACTGGCGCGGGGGAAACGTCCTCAAAAGCGTGCTGACACGCGTGCTCGTCGCCGACGGACAGCTGTGCTTGGCGGCGGGCGAACGTGGCGTCGCCCTACCGGGACTGAGCACCTGGGCACTGTGTCGACGCGCGGCGCGCTGAGGTCGAAGGTGGCCGCCCGGTGAGCCAGCGCCCCGTCGTTGTCATCCCGTGCTTCAACGAGGAGCGGCGGCTCGATCCCGATCGGTTGGCTTCGCTCGCTGAGTCGGGTCGGGTCCAGCTTCTCTTTGTCGACGACGGGTCGACCGACGGGACCGGTGCCGCGCTCGCACGACTCGAGAGCCGAACCGACGCGGTCGAGGTCCTACGGCTCCCTGTGAACGTCGGAAAGGCGGAGGCGATCCGTCGTGGTCTCGTGCACGCGGTCGAGGGTGGGGCCGCGATCGTTGCGTACTACGACGCCGACCTGGCGACGCCCCCGGAGGAGCTGCTCCGCCTGCTGGAGCAGCTCGAAGGAAATCCCGAACGCGCCTGCGTGATGGCGTCGCGCGTGCGGCTGCTGGGCCGTCGGATCGAGCGCCACGCGCTCCGCCACTACCTCGGGCGTGTCTTCGCGACCATCGCGTCGATCGTTCTGCGCATCCCCGTCTACGACACGCAGTGCGGCGCGAAGGCCTTCCGCGTGTCGCCCGTGTTCCGCGAGGCGATCGCGACGCCGTTCCGCTCGTCGTGGGTCTTCGATATCGAGCTCATCGGCTGGCTCCTCCGGGGATCCGCCACCGCCGAGCCCGTTCCTCTCGCGGAGTTCGAGGAGATGCCCCTGCGCGAATGGCGCGACGTGCGTGGTTCTCGGCTGGGGCTCTCGGGCATGGTGCGTGCGGCCTTCGACCTCTTTGTGGTCGGCTATCAGCTGAATCGTCGCCGCCGGGTTCGGGGTCGCTCGTGATGGTGCTTCGCGCTCGTGCCGTCTCCGCGTAACGAGCCATCGAAGCCGGACTGCCGGGCGACGGGCCTGTGGAACCAGTCTGGAAGCAGCATCGGGCGAGGAGTCGCCGAGCCCCTGCCGAAGCGCTCCTGATCGTGCTCCGACGTCACCTCGACGGGTTCATGCGAAGCGTGCTCTCATCCGACACAGGTGGAGGATGAGTCCGACGCCCGCAGCATCGTTTGCTTCCGAACGCGGCGACATCGACGCTCGGCCGTTGGCACGCAGCGCGTCGCTTCTCGTCGACATCGGGATCGCGAGCGGCGTCGCGCTCGCGCTCGGCCTCGTCCGGCTGGGATCTCCGTCGCTCTGGTTCGACGAGGCGTACACGGCCGAAGCATCCGGACGCTCACCCCTCTGGTGGCTCTCGAACGACCAGTACCACTTCCTCTACGACGGCCTCATGGCTGCGTGGACACCCCTTGCCGGCACGTCCGAGTGGGCACTGCGCCTCCCTTCTGTCTTCGGCGCCATGGCGTCTGCGGCGCTCGTCGTCGTTCTCGGAAGGAAGCTCCTCGACCGCTGGTCGGCGCTCGCAGCCGGGGTCCTGCTCGCGGCGAGCCCGTTCGTCGTCAAGTGGTCGCAGCAAGCGCGGAGCTACACCCTGATCCTGGCGCTCAGCCTCGTTGCGACGCTCGTCCTCTTGCGCGCGCTCGACCGGAACGACCGTAGCTCGTGGGCGCTCTACGGCCTCGCCTACACCGCGCTCGTGGTCGGGCACGCGGTCGCGGGAATCCTGCTCTTCCCGGCGCACCTCGTTCTCGTCGCGCAGCGTCGCGAGCGAGCGCTCCCTCATGGCCCCCTCGCCGCCGTGATCGCATGCGCTATCGCGGTGCCGTGGGCCGCGACGGTCGCGATGCGATCGACCGGTCCGGGGGTGGGGATGGCCTGGCTGCAGCCGCCGTCACCGGCGACCGTCCTCCACGCAGTCGGGGACGTGTCGGGTGCAGCCGGGCTGGGGTTCGTGCTGGCCCTGATCGGGCTCGTACTCCTCTGGAGGACGGGTGCTCGCGACCTCACGATCTGGCTCGGTGCGTGGGCGACGACACCGTTCGTGCTCGCCTTACTCATCACGGTGGTGACACCGGTCTTCCTCGACCGATATCTCATCGTCGCGGCGCCGGCGTTCGCGTTGCTGGCCGGTCGTGCCATCGTCGGCGCAGGGCGGCTCGCGGGGTCTGTGCTCCTTGTCGTCGCGGTGCTTGTCAGTGCGTTGGCTCTCTCTCAGTGGTACTCGTCCGCCGAGCGCGGAGGCTGGCGCGGCGAGGACTGGCGGGATGCCGTCGCCGCGCTCCACTCGCGCAGCGGTGGCTCCGACGTCGTGGTGATCCCGTGGTGGACGAACCTCGCGGCGACGTACTACGGCGCATCCCCCTCGAGCGCCTCGACCGCGAACTCCGTGTGGGTGCTGACGTGGTCGGAGACGGGGCACCAGCTGTCACGCGCCCAGCGAGCGCCCCTCGGCTTCGGAGAGCACGAGCTCGCGGCGCGCGAGGACTTCGGCAAGCGCGTGAGCCTGCAGCACTGGGTGCGACGCCGGTGACGGAACTTTCGCCCACGACCGTCAGGTTCGTTCCCGGCGACGCGGAGTCGGCCGACGAGCTCGCGATCGCAGCGCTCCACCTGTACGCATACGAGGTCGCCGCCGGCCTGGCCGAGCATGGAAGCCGCGTTCTGGACATCGGGTTCGGCGAGGGCTACGGCTCGGAGATCCTCGTCGACGCCGGTGCGGTCTATCGCGGCGTCGAGGTCGACGCGGAGATCGTCGAGCACGCGTGCGCACGGTACGGACCACGCTTCGACGTGTACGACGGCACGATGATCCCCGCCGGCGACGCTTCTTTCGACCTCGTGGTCGCCTTCCAGATGATCGCCTACCTCGACGACCCGCAACCGCTCCTGCGAGAGGTGCGACGCGTGCTCGACGGGGAGGGACTTGCGCTCATCACGACGCCGAACCGGGTGTACCGACTCTTCGAAGGACAGCGCCCCTGGAATCGCTACCACGCACGCGAGTACACGGCGCCCGAGTTCGCAGACGTGCTTTCCGAGACATTTCGCGACGTCACTGTGCACGGGATTCACGCGGCCGAGCCGATCGACTCCATCGTCCGTGAGCGTGCCGATCGGGCACGCCGGCTCGCGCGCCTCGATCCACTGGGGCTCCGCTACCGGCTTCCCGAGTCGCTCAACGCTCCGCTCCGAAGGGCACTGCGCAGGACGGCTCAGCCCGACGTCGCCCGGTCGGAGTTCTCGCTCGATCGCATCGGCCACGACCTCGCGGCGGAAGCAGACGGCCTCGATCTGCTCGCGTTCGTGCGTCCTTAGCCCGGCCGAACGACCCAGACGTCCATCGCGTCGCCACGCGTGTACTGGCGATGACGGTAGAGGGTGGCTCGTGTCTGGTCGAGGCACGGGACGTCGATCTCGGGGATCCCGAACGGCTGCGTGATGAACACGATCTCTCCGGGGCTCTCGCAGACCGCGTTCGGCACCTCGTTCGCCGCGAGCTTTCGGAAGGGGCGGTCGAGGTAGTACGAGAGCCCGTCCGTGTTCCGCATGTAGGCGAAGACGGGCGTTCGTGTGCTCGTCGTGCGCGCGATCGTGTCCGCGGCATCGCGGTAGGCCTCACGCGGGTAGCGAACGACGTCGGCCACGACCGACAGGAACGACACCGTGACGAGCCCGACGAGCACGGCACACGCGAGCGTCCTGAGGACGGGCGGCCGCAGGTCTCTCAGGCGACCGAGGATCGAGGCCATCCCCGTCGAGAGGAGCACGAAGAGCGGGACGAGGAGGAAGCTCAGATAGCGCGGGATGACGTACGCGCGCCCGATCCACAGGACGACGAGTGTCGCGACGACCCCGGCGCACAGAATCAGCGCGCTCGTTCGATCGCGCAGGAGTGGGCTCGACGCCATCATGACCGCCGCGAGCAGAGTGAGCGGCAGCCAGACGAGACTCGAGACGACGACGGTGCCGTCGATCCAGAGGAGTGCCGGAATCAGGATGTGGTCGAACGGAGAGACGACGATCTCGAGCACGCCGATCCGCACGCCGTCCTCGATCTGCGACGCCTCGCGAACCTTCCCGATGTGCGGCGCATACCAGGCGGTGATCGCCAGGCAGGACACTGCGACTCCCACGACCGCGCGCGCTCGTAGCCGCGCCTGTGCCACGAGCACGACTCCGGTTGCGAGGAACGCAATCGCGAACTGCGGGAGCGTCAAGGAGCCGATCACTCCGCCCGCGCAGAACGCCGCCACCGCCGAGGTGGCCCCCGTTCGATGCGCCTCGACTGCGGCCACGACGAGGAGGCCCATGGCAAGAAAGGCGAGGCCGTATCCACGCGCCTGTCGTGAGATGTCGAGGAGCAGCGGGGACACGGTCGCGAGGAGGAGGAAGAGGATCCCCGAGAGGGCGCTGATCCGTAGGTGAAGCCAGGCCGTCACGAGCGCGACGCCGAGAATGAAGGGCAGCACAGACCAGAGCCGGAGTACGACCTCGGAGTCGCCGAGCACGGAGGTCGTGGCCCAGGCGAGGACTCCGAAGAGCTCGTGGCTGAGCTCCGGTCCCGTGAGGATCTCGTCGGGCCCGCGGTTGACGAAGCCCACGACCGCGACGACCTCGTCGTGCCAGAGGCTTCGGTCCATCCCCACAAGACGTGTGAGTACGAGCACGCACACGAGGAGCGCATAGGTCACTCCGATTGCCGGTCTCGTCAGCCGTGCGCTCAACTGGAGCTCCGTGGTCTCGGAACGACCCACATGTCGATCGCGCCCCCTCGTGCGTACTGCGCGAATCTCGTGTGCCGAACACCCTGCCGACCCGAGCAAGGCACTGCCACGGGGTCGAGGAGCCAGATCTCCGTCACGACGACGACGGTGTCGGGCCGACTGCACGCACGCCGGAGACCTGCGGCCGTGACTACCGGTGTAACGCGTCGATCGAGATGGAACTCGAGGTCGCCGGGGTGGGGGACGTAGGCGAAGACGGGCGGTGCCGGTGTCCCGAGCGAGTCGATCGCCTGTGCGACCTCCCGGAATGCCTCGCGTGGCCGACGCGGCGTCGTGGCGACGGGATCGACCGCTGCGAGGCCGACGACCAGGAGCATCGTGACTGCAGCCAGGCCGCCGATACTCGGTCGTCGTGACCACAGCCGACCGAGGCCAGCGGCCGCGCCCGTCGCGAGCAGCATGAACAGCGGTACGAGCAGGAAGCTGAAGAAGCGGGGTGCCGCGTGAGAGTCCGTCACCCAGAACGTCAAGACAGTCGTCACGACGCTCCCGCAGAGGATCAGCGCCGTCTCCCGGCGGCGAAGCAGCGGGCTTACAGCCATGACGACAGCGAACAAGGCGACGAGCGCGAGCGATGCGAGGTTTGGGTGGAGATAGTCGTCGCTGGAGAGGGACACCGCCGGTACGACGGTCTGATCGAGCGGTGCCGTGACGAGCCACCGCGTCGAGATCTCGACCGAGTACTGATCTTGCGACCTGTCGACGATGTCGCCGACGTGCGGCGCGTACCAGACGAGGATCGCAGCACATGCCAGCGCGAGCCCGCTCGCAAGCGCGCGGCGGCGGATACCGAGCGCAAGGAGGATGACGGCAGTCGTGATGAACGCGACCGCGAAGTGGGGCAGCGTCCAGCTGCCGACCACGCCAGCCACAGGGAACGCCGCGACGGCCCAGGCTGCGCGTGAACGCTCGAGCTCGAGCGCCGCAACGGTCATGACGCTCATCGCCAGGAATGCGAGCCCGTAGCCTCGTGCCTGGCGAGAGAGGTCGAGCAGGAGCGGAGAAACGGTCGAGAAGAACAGAAAGAGCAGACCGGACAGCGCACCCACACGCCGGTGAAGCCACACCGTCGTGACGGCGACCCCGGCGATGAACGGAAGAGCCGCACCAAGGCGAAGCACCAGCGCCGAGTCGTCGACAGACCGAGCTGACCGCCCAGCCGTAGAGGCTGAAGAGCTCGTGGTTGTTCGGCGTGTACGCCCCGGCCAGGATCGTGCTCGGTCCGGTTCGCACGGACTCCACGACCGTGGCGATCTCGTCGCAGCAGTAGCCGCCGAGGCCGAGCGCGTTGAGTCTCGACCAGAGCAGGATCGAGACGAGGATGGCGTAGGCGGCGATCAGCAACGGGCGCCAGGTCGTGACTGGCGGCTCGGCACCCGTCGACGTCATGCTCACGTCACGCGACAGCGGACGAGCGTGCGGAGAACGCGGAGGCCGTCGATCGTCGTCAGCTTCTTCCCGGCCTCGCGCGAGCGTGCGCGGTACGAGATCGGCACCTCGTGGATCCGCTCTCCGGCGCGGAGGACGCGCGCCGCGATCTCCGGCTCGATCGCGAAGCCGCGCTCGCGGAGCGGGAGCGACCGGAAGAGATCCGTCCGCATCGCCTTGTGGCAGGTCATGACGTCCGAGATCCAGCAGTTGTAGAGGACGTTCGTCGCCATCGTGACCGCCTTGTTGCCCATCACGTACCAGAAGCTGAACGACGACTGGGACGTCCATGCGCGCGTCCCGAACACGACGCGCGCCTCTCCCGTGACGAGCGGCTCGAGCACGTGGGCGAGGTCGGCCGCTCGGTACTCGAGGTCGGCGTCGAGGATCGCGGCGAACTCCTCGGTCGCGTGCTGGAGTGCCGTCCGTACGGCAGCGCCCTTGCCGCGGTTGCGCTCGTGGAACACGACCTGAACGTTGTCGGGCCACTCGCGCGAGCCGAGGAGCTCGCGCGTCCCGTCGGTCGACCCGTCGTCGACGACGACGAGCTGCCTGGTCGGGACGGGAAGCTCGGCAGTAAGCGCGTCGTCGATCGCGGCCTCGATCGTGGCCCGCTCGTCGAAGACGGGCATGAGGATGGACAGGCCGCCGGCCATGCCGGTGAGTTCGACCGAGCCGGTCGACGTCCTACCGGCACGGGGCGCGAAGTCACGCGTCCGAGCAGGAGCTCGCCGGGGGCGCCGACGATCGCCTCCGGTGTCGCATTTGCCTTCAGCGTCGTCAGCGGTCACGCGCGCGGCTTCCGTAACGGCCGCGAGTGTCGATGCGCCGAGCTGGTCGAACGGCGCGACGTCGGTTCCGAGCGGCACGGTGAGCTCGACCTCGCGGGTGTCGATCTCGAGCCAACGGCCGCCCGGATACTGGCGGACACCGTCGACCTCGAGTGTCGCTGCTCCCGCGCCCGCCGGCAACGAGCTTTCCGCGCAGAGCGAGGCTGAAGACCGCTCCGGCGCGTGCTGCGAACAACGGCTTGATCGCCCGCTTCAGGTGCTTGAACGGGTTGACGTCCGGGCCGTCGTTCGGGTGCACCTCGAAGTGGAGGTGAGGGTTGCCGCTTCGCGTCGCCCGAGTCGCCGTTCCAGCGCGATCTGCTGGCCGGCGGTGACCCTGGCACCGTCTCGGACGGCGAACGCGACATTCTCGACGCAACCGCCCTTGTTGTCGTTGCGAGCGGTGAGGTCGTTGTTCAGGTGGATGTACAGGTACGTCGTCCCGCTGCGACCGTAGAGGTAGAGCATGCAGCCCCCGAGTGCCGACTGCGCGTACTTGACGTGCCCGTCCTCGACCGCGACGACCGGCGCGCGCCACGGGTTCTCCATGTCGATCCCGGCGTGGCGGCCGTTACCCCGAGGGTCGCCGTAGTTGTCCCAGAGCTCGGTCTTCGCGACGAGCGGGAAGACGAGACGTGGCACCGCACCTGACGGGCGTGCGCTTGCCGAGGTCGAGCACAGCTGCGCCGAGTCCGACGAGAACGAGGAATACGGCTGTCGTCCGGTGGCGTCTCATGAGCGATGCGCTCCGGTGCGCGCAAGGCGCGCCGACCCTAGCAGAGCCTTCCAGCCCATCCATCGGCTCGTCTTCTTCCGACTGTTCGGGCGGGCAGTGCGTGCCGATACCGCCTCTACGATGGCCGACGAGAGGGCAGACACGATGACGGCAAGATCAGGAGGGTTTCTGCGGCGCGTGCTGCCGTTCGTCCTGGTCGTTCCGCTCATCGTGGTTCCCGTCATCGGATATCTGCTCGTGTCGACGGGGAGCCACGGGAGCGCGATCCCGGTCGCGCAAGGCGCCGTCGGCGGCACCTTCCATCCGGTGGCGGGGAACTTCCAGCCCGACTCGACCACCCTCGAGGAGTGTCACGACCGTTTCGTCTGCCTCGAGCAGGCGTTCGGGAACGTCGCCTTCGGCCAGGGTCCGAAGCGAGCGCTCGCTCTGTTCGGCGATCGCGTCGAGAAGGACACGGCTGTCGAGCGCGACTGCCATCGGATCGTTCACACGATCGGATCGGCCACCTACGCCCGCTTCGACGGCAACATCGCGAAGACGTTCGCAGCGGGGTCGTCGATCTGCGCATCCGGCTACTACCACGGCATCCTCGAGCGCGCATTTGTCGGTCTCACCACCAAGGCGGAGCTCGCCGCGGCCGCGCGGAAGCTGTGCCTCGGGGTCGGGATTCGGCGACGGAGCTTCCTCGACTATCAGTGTCGGCACGGGCTCGGGCACGGGTTCATGATCCAGACCGGCTACGCATTGCCGACCGCCCTCTCGCTCTGCAGCGAGATCGGGACGGGCTGGGACCGAGTGACCTGCACGAGCGGCGCCTTCATGGAGAACGTCAGCACCCGTTTCGGGTACCGGTCGTCCTACCTCAACGAGAAGGATCTGCTCTATCCGTGCGACAGCATCCAGGTCCGTTACCGGAAGTCGTGCTTCGTGCGCTCGACCACGTGGATCCTGCAGATGAACAAGAACGACTTCGCGGAGGCGGCCCGTGTCTGCCGGACGGCGGGCAGGAAGTGGGCGCCCTTCTGTTTCCGCGGCTTCGGACGCGATGCCGTCGTGGAGGCGACGTACTCCGATCTGAAGAAGGTCCATCGGCTCTGCAGGCTCGCGGAGAGCTACCTCAACGACTGCCTCTACGGCGCCGCGAGGACGTTCTCCGACGGAAGCGCGCTCAACGGCGTCAAGCTCGCTGCGAGGTTCTGCGCGGTCGGTCCACGGGCGCAACGCGACGCCTGCGTCGCCGGTTACGGGATCGTCGTCGGTCTGCTCTATCCCACGGATGCTCGTCGCCGATCGGCCTGCGCGAGGCTCGCGGGCGACTCGGCGGCGTCGTGTTCTGCCGCCGCGATCACGGAGGTCGACCCGAGCGGGAAGAGCTCCTGGGGCTAGGCGCTCGAGTGCACCGGAGGTCCCGGCGCCGCCGATAGAGTCCGCGCCGATGAAGATCGCCGTCTGCGTCAAGCAGGTGCCGGATGCGACCGTCCACAAGCGGATCGACCCGACGACGAAGCGGCTCGACCGTTCAGGCGAGGCGACGCTCAATCCCGACCGACCTGAACGCGGTCGAGGAGGCGCTCCGGATCAAGGAAGCCCAGGGCGGCGAGGTCGTCCTCGTGTCGCTGGGGCCGGAGAAAGCCGTCGAGTCGCTCCGCAAGGCGCTCGCAATGGGAGCCGACCGCGCGCTCCTCGTCTCGGACGATGCCGCTGCCGGCTCGGACCTGCTCGGGACGGCCCGCACCCTCGCAGGCGCGCTCGAGAAGGAGGCGCCGGACCTCGTCCTCTTCGGCCAGGCGTCGGGGGACGGCGACGGAGCCGTGCTCTGGGCGGCAGTCGCGGAGAGGTTCGGTCGGCCAGTGATCTCGCAGGTCGCAGCGCTGACGCTCGAGGGCGGAAGCGTGCGCGGAAAGCGGCAAACCGAGCACGGATACGACACGATCACGGCACCGCTCCCCGCTGTCGTCGCCGTCTCCGACGCGATCAACGAGCCCCGCTACCCCTCGCTCAAGGGGATCATGGGAGCCAAGACGAAGCCGCAGGAGACCCTGTCGCTGGCCGACGTCGGAGTCGAGGCGGGGTCGGCCGGCGAAGCGGGTGCGAGGACTGTCGGTCCTCGAGCTCGGCCCGCCACCTTCGCGTGGGGACCAGGTGAAGATCGAGGACGACAGCTCGGCAGCGCAGAAGATCCTCGACCTCGTCGTCGAGAGGAAGCTCCTGTGAGGTCGCTCGTCTTCCTCGAGCATCATGGCGGTGAGCTCGAGAAGAGGCGCGCTGGGCGTGCTGTCGAAGGCGGCGTCGCTCGGCGAGGCGATGGGAGTCGTCCTGGGCGAAGGCGCCGGTGACATCGCGGCGTCGGCGGGCGGGTTCGGTGCCTCCCGGGTCTACGTCTGCGATGCGCCGGAGCTCGCGTCACCGCTTCCACAGCCGCGCGTCGACGCGCTCGCGACGTTGGTCGAGCACACGGGTGCAGAGGCTGTTCTCTTCGGTGCCTCGGTCCTTGCGGCGGACGTCGCAGCCGGGCTCGCGGCCCGTATGGACGCAGGCCTCAACTGGGATCTCACCGATCTGTCGGCCGAAGGTGACGAGCTCGTCGGGAAGCGGCCCGCGCTCGGCGACACGGTCATGGTCGAGGTCGGCTGGAAGCGCTCGCCCAAGCTGGGGCTCGTCCGTTCCGGTGCGTTCGAGCCCGTCGACTCGGGCGGAAGCGCCGAGGTGGAGGCGTTCGAAACGGCCTTCTCCGACTTCTCGACGCTCGCCGTGCTCGTCGAGCAGACGCAGGAGGAGTCGAGCGGCCCGTCGATCGAGGACGCGGACATCATCGTCGCCGGGGGCCGTGGGCTCGGCTCGCCGGAGGGCTTCACGATGCTCGAGGAGCTCGCTGCTGCTCTCGGCGGAGCGGTCGGCGCTACGCGTGCGGTCGTCGACGCGGGGTGGTACCCGTACTCGACGCAGGTGGGCCAGACGGGGAAGACGGTCTCGCCGCGGCTGTACATCGCGTGCGGAATCTCCGGCGCGATCCAGCACAAGGTCGGGATGCAGGGGGCCGGGACGATCGTCGCGATCAACAAGGATCCGAACGCGCCGATCTTCGACTTCTGTGACATCGGCGTCGTCGGCGACCTGCACCAGATCGTCCCGAAGCTCACGGAGCTCGTTCGCGCTCGGGGCTAGCAGGCGGATCGTGGCCAGGCCCATCGACTTCACTCCGCCGTTCGGCGCGATCGACGCGGTCGGTGCACCGAGCGACCCACCCGAGGAGCGGATCGAGGTCGGCGTCTTGATCGTCGGAGCGGGGCCGGGCGGCCTCGCGTGCGCGATCCGGCTCGGCCAGCTGCTCGAGGAGCATCCCCACGTTCGCGAGCGTCTCGGCGACGTTCCGATCGCCGTGCTCGAGAAAGGCAAGCAGCCTGGCTCGCACCTGCTCTCGGGCGCGGTCGTGAACCCCTCGCCGCTGCGGGAGCTCTTCCGGGGCCGTCTGAAGACTGCGGACATCCCGACGTACGGCGAAGTGCCGGGCGAGGCGGTCTACGTGCTCACCCGTCGTTCGGCGTTCCGGATCCCACCGCCGCCGACCATGCGGAACCACGGGAACCTCATCCTCTCGGCCTCGGAGCTCGGCCGCTTCCTCGCCGAGCAAGCCGAAGCCCTCGGTGCGGTCGTGCTACCAGAGACCGCCGCGACGAAGCTCCTGGTCCAGCACGGACGAGTCGTCGGTGTGCGGACCGGCGATCGCGGGCGCGGCCGCGAGGGTGAGCCGTTGCCCACCTTCGAGCAGGGCAACGACGTGGTCGCCGGTCTGACGGTGCTCGCGGAAGGCACGCAGGGCTACCTGACGAACGCGGCAGTCGACGAGTTCGGGCTCCACGGCGAGAACCCGCAGATCTGGGCGCTCGGCGTGAAGGAGGTCTGGCGCGTGCGGAAGCCGCTTCGCAGGATCGTCCACACGATGGGCTGGCCGCTACGGACGTCACCGAGCTACGGCGAGTTCGGCGGCTCGTTCATCTACCCGATGGGCGGCGAGCTCGTCACCGTCGGCTTCGTCGCAGGGCTCGAGTCCAAGGACGTGGAGTTCTCGGTGCACGACGTCCTGCAGGAGTTCAAGACGCACCGTCTCGTCTGGAAGATCCTCGGTGGGGGCGAGCGCGTGGCGTGGGGCGCGAAGACGATCACCGAGGGCGGCTACTACTCGCTGCCGCGTCGGTTCAACGCGCCGGGCCTGCTCCTGGTCGGCGAAGGAGCGGGTCTCGTCAACGTTCCGCGGCTCAAGGGGATCCACTACGCGATCGAGTCGGGGCGCCTGGCCGCGGAGGCGGCGTTCCGCGCGCTGCAGCGCGGCGAGGTCGTGAGCCGGGTCGGCGCGCTCGATTCGTACGACGACTCCTTGCGTGCGAGCAAGCACTGGAAGGAGCTGTACGAGGTGCGAAACATGCGCCAGGCCTTCGACAAGGGTTTCTTCACGGGCGGCGCGCTCGCGAGCATGATGACCGTCACGAAGGGACGCGCTCCGAACGGCCGGTTCCCGACGCATCCGAACGCGGCCGCACCTCTCAAGAAGACGGGGCGGTCGTCGCAGTATCCGGCCCCGGACGGCACGTACATCTTCGACAAGCTGTCGTCCGTCTTCGCATCCGGAAACCGCACCCGCGACGACCAGCCGAACCACCTGAAGGTACGGACGACCGTACGGCGACCGGTCGCCGAGGCGTGGCAATGGATGTGTCCCGCGCACGTCTACGAGGTGGGGCGCGACGTCGGCGAGGGCATGGTGACGGTCGAGCTCACGCCGTCGAACTGCGTGCAGTGCGGCGCGATCACCGCGAAGGGAGGCCGGCTGACGCCACCCGAAGGCGGCTCCGGCCCGGAGTACACGTTGACCTAGGGCGGGCCCGACCCCCTCAGAAGGACGTGCGTCGCGGGTGCAAGCGCCACCCCTGGTAGCTCCCGAGCGACTCTGAAGAGCGAGACGCCGATGCCGCCCGGCGGACGAGCCGCGTCGCCGAGCGGGATCTCCTCCACGTCGTAGAGGTCGAAGATCCCGGCGAACGGGCTCGATGGATAGCCGATGCCGTTCCAGCCCGACCAGAGTTCCGACGTCACGAGGTGATCCGGAGGCTCGGCGACGCCGTCCGCCAGTCGTGCGTGCTGCGCGCAGGGCAGGTACATCACGAGATCCGGCATGACCAGCGTGCTCCGGTCGTTCCGCACGGCTGCCAGCATGTCGTCTGCAAGCCCGCAGTCAGCGCGGCCTCGAAGTGCATCTACGTTCTGTCGGGTCAATGTCCACGCGCTCGTCGCCCTGGCGTCCGCGACGAGGACCGCGACGGTAAACACGACAAGCGGCGCAGCGAGCGCCGGAGCCGCCCAGGAAGCGGCGCGCCATGGTGCTCTCTCGTACCTCCGCTCTCCGCGCCGGGCCTCCCAGAGCAGGGCTCCGAGGAGTGTCAGACCGACCGCGAGCACTGCGATCTGCCTGAGCGACACATGGGACTCGAAGCCGGCAATCCAGTCTCTCGTTCGGAGATCGAGCGTCGTCCACGGGTTCCCTCGCTTGTCCGACGCCCACGCTCCGGCCAGGCCGGTCGCTGCGAGGGCGAGGAACGGCCACGCCTCCCAGCGGCGAGCACGATCAGCCTCGTCACGTAGCCGTGCGGACTCCGTCGCTGCCGCGACCGCTGCGACGCCGATCAGGGCGCCGAAGTGCCACGGCCACTTGCTGGGCGCTGCGACGAGGAGTAGGAGTCCAACGCTGAGGCACGCGGCCGGGAAGTCGGACATCCGGTCCTCGCGTCGCCTGCGTCGGAGGAGGTACGCGAGCACCGTGAGAGCCATGAGCGCGACCGATCCGCGGCGGAGCGGCGTTCCATACAGCACGTCCGATAGTCGCGCGTACCGGTTGATCTCGTCCGCCCAACGCTCGCCCGTCCCGATGGTCACCTGCGTCGTTTCGACGTTCTCGTTCCAGTGCTCGAGGTCGGTTCCGAGCACGAGCAGCACGACGAAGATCGCCGCCGACGCCGCCGCGGCCCCGAGCGCCGCCGTGTGCTGCGTTCGCACCCATCGGAGGAGTGGACCGGCAGCGACGAGCAACGGTGCGAGGGCGACGAGGCCGGCGTGGTGGCCGGTGACGGCGAACGGCAGGATGAGCGCGGCCAGTGCGACCGGAGCCGAAGAACTCCTTGCCAGGAATCGGGTCATGCAGGCCATGACAGCCGTCACCAGTAGGGCGGTCGTCGGCTCGGGACGAAGTGTCATTCCCCACGCGTAGCTTCCGACGAGGAATGCCGCGGCCAGCGCCCAGACGACCATCGCCCTGTCGTCGGACGAGCGTCGGAGGACCTGAGCCAGGATCCAGCGACAGACAACCCAGGTCGTGATCAGCAGGACGACCGTCGGCACGCGGAGAGCCACGAGTGTGCTCGTTGCCGTGGCCAGGTAATGCTGAAGCCACTCGAGCCAGTAGCCGTTCGGAAGGTTGGCTCCGAATCCGTTGTAGTAGTTCGAGAATCCTCCGACCGACTCGTACGAGGATTGGCGCACGAGGACCCAGCCGTCGTCCGGAAACGCCGGCGAGAGCACCCACCAGCCGAGGACGGCGCTCCCGACGACGATGTCGGGCGCACGGATTGCGCGAACTCCGTGTCGTACGACCGACAGCAACCGCCTGAGCGCGCCACGTGGCGGTCGAGGTGCCCCGACCGCCAGCAGTGCGAGGAGCGCCAGGACGACCGCCGCAGCACGGACGAGCTTCTGAAAGGTGGTCGTCACCACAGCGTGCGGATACGTCGTTACACGGATCGACGGAGCCCGCGACGCCCGCAGATCGAGCGCGGAGAACAGACCCGTGACTGTCGGCAGCTCGTCGAGCGCTCCACTTCTGCTGCCGTTCGGGTCCCCACCTTCCAGCGACCACGCCTTGCCCGAGAGGGTGAGTCGGTAGCTGCACTCCGGCGAGGTCGATGCGGCTGGGTCTTGGCCGCGGTCGACGCTTGCGAGCGTCGCCGTGCCCACCTTGAAAACGAGGCGGTCCGCGGCGCTCGTCACCGCGAGGCCGTTCGTTCGGGCCGGGTGCCCTGCAGTCGCGATGACGGTCACGGGATGCTGCGCTTCCGGCAAGGCGCGCGGCAGCGCGCACGGTACGACGGCCGCCAGAGACTCCGGCTGATGACGCATCAAGAGAAGCGGCGAGTACCACGCGCGTGAGGGGTGAGCGGCAGGAAGACGAGCCGGGGGCCACGAGTAGGCAGACCGCACTTCGGTGGAGGGCGTCAGGGCTCCGATGAGAGCAGCGGCGAATGCCGCGGCGCCCAGCACAAGGGCCAACCGACCGCGTTCTTGCGTTGCGGACGACGGGCCAGGCACCGCGCCAGTATCGCTACGGGGTCGGTGTGCGCTGGGTCTTCCGTCCCTGCTGCTTCGCCCAAGCGCGCGCCATCGCGACGCGGTCGGCGAGCGCGGGGTGCGTGCCGAAGACGAGCTGCGACCAGCCCGGCGGGTCCGGGTCGCCGAGCGACGTCTTCGAGAGCCTGACCATGAGCCCCTCGAGCGCTGCCGGATCGTGCGTCACCTCGAGTGCCTTCCAGTCCGCCTCGGCCTCCATGCGCCGGGAGAGGTGATTCGAGAGCGGCAGCGTGGCGAGCTGGAAGACGGCGACGACGAGAAGTGCGAGCGGCACCGCCTCGGGCCTACCCATCCCCCCGCGTGAACGTGTGGAGCGCATCAGGATCCACGCTC
Source organism: uncultured Gaiellaceae bacterium (assembly GCA_963709715.1). GTDB lineage: Bacteria > Actinomycetota > Thermoleophilia > Gaiellales > Gaiellaceae > GMQP-bins7. Next base: position 78,754 of record CAVPXQ010000007.1, on the reverse strand, counting down.
CGGGAATCGCGAAGAGCGCGAACCACCCGATCCCTTTCGGGAGGTGGTTCTGCGAGTGGTGCGCGAGCTCGTGCGCGAGGACGGCCTTCTGCTCGTCCTGCGAGAACGGCGCCTGGAGGATCGTGTCCCACAGGACGACCCGCCGCGAGGGCCCGATCCCGTAGGCGTACGCATTCGCCTGGTCGGTGTCTGAGCTCACCTTCTCGACCCGGAGCGGGATGTCGCCCAGGCCGAGCTGCTCTCGGTAGTCGCGGGCGGCCGAGAGCAGCGCCTCGTCCTTCAATGGTGAGGTCGTGTAGTCGAGGTAGGGCGAGACGAAGGTGAACAGAGAAGCGATGGCGACGAACACGGCCGCCCCCGGCAGCCACCACCAGTCGCCGAGGCGCCGTGCCAGGCCCATCACGATGACGAGCGCGAGCGAGATCGAGAGGAACTGCGCGGCCAGCAGTGCCCAGTCCTGGAAGATCCACTCGAGGTACCCGAGGTCGCTCTCCTCCCAACGGCGCTGCCACCAGTGCGCCGCGACCGCGAACGGGAGGTGGACGAGCCACGCGATCCCGAGGCCGAGCATCCCGAGGAGCATCCCGGTGCCGATCGGTCCGGCGGAGGACTCGCGCGCCAAGCCGCTACCGCGCTTCGCGTAGAACCAGAGCGTCACCAGGAGAGCGATCTGCGCGAGCAACCAGTCCACGTAGAAGAATCGCTCGTAGCGCTGCGCGCGCTCGACGAGGCCGCCGGCGTCGAACACGGCGTCGACGTCGATCGAGCCGAGCGAGAGGTCGTTCGGGACGGCCGTCGGATACAGCAGGAACGCACAGAACGCGAGCGCCGAGGCGGCGAGCGCGGCAACGACGATCCTCAGAAGGTGTCTCCGAAGACCGGCGTCGGGAAGTCGACGAGCTCCTCGGGCTCGGGTCCGCGATCACGCAAGACGGGCGCGGCGTACGGATAGCGGCTCGTGAGGAGCAGCGCATATGCGTACGTCTGTGCCGAATAGCGCAGGCAGGCGACGCCGAGGTTCCGCATCCCGTCCGGCATGCGCCCGGTGACGAGCGCGTACCACCAGGCGAGAAGGGCGACCACGAGCACGACGCCCCCGAGCGCGCTCGCGGCGATGAAGGCCGGCATCGCGAGGAAGACGCGGAAGAAGACGGTGAGACGTCGTTGCGGCTCCGGCCCGTCGATCTCGAGGTCGATTCCGTACGAACCGGCCCGCCCCGTGAACCCGGGAAACCTGCGGCCGACGAGGTAGACGAAGGCGCCGAGGTGCGTTGCGTACCGGACGTATGCCGCGAGGAACCGGTGGAGCGGCAGCGGCAGGCGTCCGATCACGATCGTGACGAGCCACGACGGGATGGCGACGAAAAACACCGCGATCGACCACAGCAGGATCCAGACGAGGTGGGGGACGGCGAGCAGGAGGCGGAAGAAGACGGTAAGCCTCGGCCGGGCGAGATCGTCGTCGACGACTGCTCGAACAGGATGCGGCGGCAGCTCGGAGTACGGCTCCGCAAGCGCGGGGTCGCTCGACGGGTAGCGGGGGGTGAGGAGTAGGAGGTACGAGCCGGCCTGCGCGCCGTAGCCGAGTGCGAGCACGGTGAGATCCCGCAGGCCGCGCGGTGCACGACCGACGGCGAGGATGAAGAACCAGGCGAGGAACGCCGACACCGCGGCCGCTCCACCGACGGAGGAGACGTTGAACCAGAGGCTCTCGTTGCTGCCCGATGCCGACCACGAAGCCTGGCCGGGCGAGCCGCTCGTGAGACCTCCGCCGAGCACAGCTGCGATGAGGAGCGCAGGCAGCGCGAGGACGAGGCGGAAGAACCCTCCCCAACGACCCTGACGGACGGGTGGGTCGATCTCGATGTCGACCGGGTAGTCGGCCTGGCAGCGAAACCACGGATACGGGTTGGCAGCAAGGAACACGTAGGCGCTCACCTGAGTCGAGTAGCGGATGTACGACGCGACGAAGTCGTGGAGGCTCTCGGGTACTTCGCCCTGGATCAGGACGGCGAGCCAGTTCACGAAGCCGACGACGCCCGCCGCCACCCCGCGCAGCAGCATCCACAGGAGCACGGGGATCGCCAGGAACAGCCGGAAGAACACGGTGAGACGGCTCCGATCGAGGCCGCCGTCGCGGACGACAAGCCGGACCGGCCGTTGCTCGATGCTCGCCACCGGCTCATTCTCGCCGGGCGAGCCGATGTTCGCCTACGGCACGAACTTCCGCACGTCTGCTCCTGCGAAGCTCGTCACCCACATCGCCTGCCCCGCACGCGCGAGGGAGTATGCGCCGGGTCCAGCTGCGAAGGAGTCGACGACATGCCGGCCCGACCCGTCGATGCGGTGGACGAGCGAGCGCTCCTTGTCGGTCACCCACACCAGCCCGTCCGGCCCAGCGGCAGCCTCGGCCGGCGTGCCTCCGATCCGGTAGGGGCCGACGAGGTTTCCGGTGCGGGCGTCGACCTGGAGAACGGAGTCGGTCGTCGTCACCCAGAGCTCTCCGCGCACGCATCTCGGCCAGGCCGGCGCGTCGACGACGACGTCGACCCGTCGCGTCCGATGCGAGCGTGGGTCGATCTTGGTCAGCCAGGTCGCAGATCCGCCGTGACCGACCCAGATCGTGCCGCCGCAGAGCGCGAGTCCAGCCGGCTTGGGCCCGATGTCGTAGGTCCGGAGAACAGCGCCAGTCCTCGGGTTCAGCTGCTTCACGACGCCCGTGCCGAAACTCGTGGCCCACGCCGATCCGGCCGCGAGCACGACGTCGAATGCGCCCGCGCCCACCTCGACGCGTCGAACACGGTCCGCGGCTCGAGAGACGCGGACGAGCTCTCCGGCGTTGTCCCGGGTGACCCAGACGGCCGCCGGGCCGACGGCCACCCGACACGCGAACCGGCCCACGTCGATGACCGCCGACACGTGACCGCTCGTCGCGTCGAGCTGCACGAGCCTCCCTGCCTCGTAGACGCCGATCCAGAGTTTCCCCCTCGTGCTGCGATGCCGCAGGGCGCGCGACCCGTGGATACGACCGCCACCTCGGTTGGTGTGGGAGGCAACTTCGCGGATGCCGGAGTTGCTGCAAGCGCGACCAGAACGAGAACCACGAATGCGCGCACGCCTCCATGTACACCCGTAGGGCGAGCGTGGTTCCGTACGATCGTGGCGTGATCGATCGCGATGCCATCGAGCGCGCAGGAGAGGTGATCCGCGACCGCCTCCACCGCACGCCGACGCTGTCCAGCCGGACGCTCGGTGCGAAGGTGCACCTGAAAGCCGAGCTCTTCCAGAAGACCGGCTCGTTCAAGCCGCGGGGGATGCTCAACAAGCTCGCGACGCTCTCGGAGGACGAGAAGGCGCGTGGGATCGTCACCTGGTCGGCGGGCAACGCTGCGCAGGGCGCGGCGTTCGCCGCCTGCGAAGCCGGGGTCGCCTGCACCGTCTTCATGTGGGCGTCGGCGAACCCGCTCAAGATCGCCGCGGCACGGGGGTACGGCGCCGAGGTCGACCTGTCGGCCGCCAATCCGGCCGAGGCCCACGAGCGCCTCCTCGAGCACGTCGAGCGGACCGGGCGTGTCTTCGTCCACCCGTTCGACGACCCGGTCCTGCAAGCCGGACACGGCACGCTCGGGCTCGAGGTCGTGGAGGACGTCCCCGGCGTCGCCACGGTGGTCGTCCCGATCGGCGGCGGCGGACTGATCTCCGGGGTCGCCTCGGCCGTCGACTGCCGCGTTGTCGGCGTCGAGCCCGAGCTGGCGCCCTCGGTGTCTGCGGCTCTCGACGCCGGCGAGCCGGTCCGCATCGAGCCCGGCTCGATCGCCGACGGCCTGAACGCCCCGTTCACGGGCGCCGGGACGCTAGCCGTCGTCCGCGAGCGTGTGGACGAGATCGTCCTCGTGTCAGAGGACGAGATCGCGGACGGCATGCGCTTCCTCTACACGCGCGCGAAGCTCGCATGCGAGCCGGCCGGCGCGGCCGCTGTCGCTGCCATCCTCGCCGGCAAGATCCCGGTGGACGACGGTCCCGTCGTGGCCGTGGTCTCGGGAGGCAACGCGGATCCGAAAGTCGCGGCTGGTATCCTGGCCGGCCGATGAAAGCCGACATCCATCCCGACTACGTCATCGCGCACGTGACGTGCTCGTGCGGCAACGAGTTCTGGACCCGCTCGACGAAGGAAGAGCTCCACGTGGAGATCTGCGCCGAGTGCCATCCGTTCTACACCGGGAAGCAGAAGCTCGTCGACACCGGCGGTCGGGTGGAGCGCTTCCAGCGCCGCCTCGAGAAGGCCGGCGCGCAACGCGCCGCAGACGACTAGCGGCGCATGGCCGTCAGCTACGGCGGACAGGCCGTTCTCGAAGGCGTGATGATGCGCAGCCCGTCGTCCTGGGCGGTTGCAGTGCGCACGCCGGAGGGTGAGATCACCGAGGTCGTTCGTGACATCTCGTCGCCGATGCAGCGACGGAGGATCTGGCGGCTGCCCGTCGTGCGTGGCGTGGTCGCGCTCGGCGAGTCGCTCGCCATCGGGTTCCGCGCGCTCGCGATCTCGGCGAACGTCGCTTCGCAGGAGCGCGACGAGGACGGCGAGATCCAGACGCAGATCGGCCGCGGTCAGATCATCTTCTCGTTCGCGATCGCGATCGGGTTCGCACTCATGCTCTTCAAGGTCGGTCCTGCTCTCGTGACGAGCTGGCTTCCCGTCGAGCAGACCGCGCTCTTCGTGATCGTCGAAGGGCTCATCCGCGTCGGCGTCTTCATCACGTACATCCTCGCCATCTCGCTCCTCCCCGACCTGCGGCGCGTCTTCCAGTACCACGGCGCCGAGCACAAGGCGATCAACGCTCTCGAGGCGGGCGCCGAGCTCACGCCGCAGAACGTGCAGAAGTTCAGCCTGATCCACCCACGTTGCGGAACCGCCTTTTTGCTCTGGGTCATGGTCATCGCGATCTTCGTCTTCGCGTTCGTGGGGAGACCGCCGCTGCCGTGGCTCATCGCGAGCCGGATCCTGCTCCTGCCCGTGATCGCCGGTCTTGCCTACGAGCTCATCCGCTACGCGGGCAACCACCAGTCGAATCGCGTGCTCATGACGCTGCTCGCGCCCGGGCTATGGCTGCAGCGTCTGACCACGCGTGAGCCCACGGACGACCAGGTCGAGGTCTCGATCCAGGCGCTCCAGCGCGTCATGGAGAAGGAGGCCGCGGAGACACCGGAGGAGCGGAGGCTCGAAGGGCGCGTCGAGGTGATGGCGTAAGCGATGCCACGCATCGTTCGGGAAGCGAAGATCGACTGGGAGGGGACGACCGCGAGGGGATCCGGCGTCGTGCGGGCCATGAGCACCGGTGCGTTCGAGCTCCCGTCGACCATCGCGTCGCGCGTCGAGATCCACGAAGGTAAGACGAGCCCCGAGGAGCTGCTCGCCGCGGCGCATGCGACGTGCTTCGTCACCTCGCTCGGCAGCGAGTTGGCCCGATTGGGTTCCCCACCAGAGCGCATGCACGTCCACTGCACGATCACGATGGACGAGGTCGAAGGCTCGGGGCACCGCATCGTCGCATCGCACGTCTCCGCGCGAGCGGTCGCACCTGGCGCCGACGCCGACACACTCGCCGCAGCCGCACAGGCAGCAGACGAGGGGTGCCCGTTCTCGGCGCTCATCCGGGCGAGCGCGACCGTCACCGTCGAAGCGACTCTCGAGGAGGAGGAGGAGCCTGATGGCCGATCGCACCGCGCACGTCACCTGGTCAGGATCGCTCGTCGACGGCGGTGGGACGATCACGAGCGTCGGGAGCGGCGCGTTCGGGCCGCTCGACGTCACGTGGGCATCGCGCGCCGAGGAGTCGAACGGTCGAACCAGCCCGGAGGAGCTCATTGCGGCGGCGCACGCCGCCTGCTTCTCGATGGCGCTCTCGCACGGCCTGGCGCAGAACGGCACACCGCCGGAGAAGCTCGAGGTCGACGCGACCGTCACGTTCGTGCCGGGAACGGGGATCACGAAGATCGCGCTGGCCGTGGAGGCATCTGTCCCCGGGATCGACGAGGAGGCGTTCCTCGCGGCTGCCGAGGGTGCCCGGGCGAACTGCCCGGTCTCGTCGGCACTCGCCTCGGTGCCCGAGATCTCGCTCGAAGCCTCGCTCGGCTAATCCCTCGATAACCTCACGGCGTGGCCATCGAGCGCCTCGTCGACGAGCTGGATCGCTCCTACGCCGAGGCCCAGGAGCGCATGTCCGACCCCACGGTCTACAACGACCACCGTCAGGCCGCCGACGCGGGGAGGCGACTGAAGGAGCTCGAGAGGCCGAAGCGTCTCGCCGACGAGTGGCGCCAGGCGCGCGAGGACCTCGACGCGGCGCGCGACGACCCGGAGCTCGCCGGCATGGCGTCCGAGCTCGAGTCGGAGGTCGAGCGGCTCGAGGGCGAGCTCTCGCTCGCGCTCGTCGAGCGCGATCCAGCAGACGAGAAGGACGTGATCGTCGAGGTCCGCCAGGGTGTCGGCGGCGACGAGGCGGCCCTGTGGGCTCGCGACGTCCAGCGCATGCTGGCGCGCTACGCGGAGCGCATCGGGCTAAAGACCGAGACGCTTTCGACCAGCGAGAGCGAGGGCGGCGGCGTCAAGGAGGCGGTCTTCGCGGTGAAGGGCCAGGGCGCGTTCTCGATCTTCAAGTTCGAGGGCGGCACGCACCGCGTACAGCGCGTACCCGAGACGGAGTCGCAGGGGCGGATCCACACGTCGACGGCGACGGTCGCCGTCATGCCCGAGGTCGAGGAGGTCGAGATCGAGATCCACGAGAACGACCTCAAGGTCGACGTCATGCGCTCGACCGGCCCAGGCGGCCAGAGCGTGAACACGACCGACTCGGCCGTTCGGATCACGCACCTGCCGACCGGTCTCGTCGTCGCGATGCAGGACGAGAAGTCGCAGCTCCAGAACCGGCAGAAGGCGATGCGCGTCCTCCGCGCGCGGCTGTACGAGCTCGAGCGCGAGAAGCAGCAGGCCGAGCTCGCCGCGTCGCGCCGGTCGCAGATCGGGACCGGCGAGCGGGCGGAGAAGATCCGGACGTACAACTTCCCGGAGAACCGGGTCACGGACCACCGCATCAAGCTCACGCTGCACCGCCTCGATCAGGTGCTCGAGGGCGACCTGGGCGAGCTCACCGAGGCGCTTCGCGCCGAGGAGCAGCGCCAGGCGCTCGCCGCCGCCTCGGCGTGAAGGTGCGTGCGACAGGTCGTCGCGGCCGGCAGCAGCGCTGGCTTTCAGCGCGGGACTGAGCCGGGACCGCGGATGCAGTGCGTCGGCGTCTTCCTTGTGCGAAACGAGGACGTGTTCGTGGACCGAGCGATTCGGAACGTCTCGGACTTCTGCGATCGCATCTTCGTGGTCGACCACATGTCGACGGACGGGACTCCTGAGCTCTTGCACGTGCTTGCCGGAGAGCTCGAACACGTCAGCGTGCGTCGCTCGCGTGACGCAGCCGACTCGCACCGCGCCATCGAGCCTTTCGCCGGGACCGAGACGTGGGTGCTCGGCGTAGACGGAGACGAGCTCTACGATCCGGGTGCGCTCGCACGTCTCCGTACCGACCTCGAGGCGGGGGCGCACGCCGATGTGTTTCGGCTGAAAGGGCATGTGCTCAATTGCGATCACCTCGACCGCGCGAAAGGCCTCGCCACGGGTTACATCGCTCCTCCGTCCCGCCCTGTCACGAAGCTCTTCAACATGGCTGCGGTGGAGTCCTGGACAGGTTGTCTCGAGCGGCTTCACGATGGCGCAGCGGCCTTCCGTCCCGGGTTCGACTGGGATTGCATGCGATATCTCTCGGCCGACTCCGACTGGGAGTCTGATCCTCTCCGGATGCTGCACATGTGCTTTCTCGCTCGCTCGAGCCGAGACGCCGATACAGCTCCGCGCAAGGGGCTCCCCGAGACTGGAGCGTGGCGCCGCGGCTGGCGCGGGTCGCTCGATCGCGTGCGGCGGAGACGAACGCTCGATCCAAGGATCAAGGAGTACAACCGCTCGGGAAGCTCGTGGAAGCAAGAGTGGTACGCCCGTGGACCGCGCGTGACACTCGACGCGCGACCGTTCGTCGGCAGGGATTGAGCATCGACCGACAACGTTCGGTTGGGGAAGCCGTCGAGGCAGTGACGGCGCTGCTATGTGTTGCGGGCTGTCCGAGTCCCCGCGTCGACGCCGAGATCCTGGTCGCGCATGTGCTCGATCTGTCGCGCTCCGACCTCGCCCTTGACGGCTCCCGCCGCCTGACGCGGGCGGAGGGCATGGAGATCGAGCGGCTCGTCGAGCGGCGTGGCGCGCGAGAGCCGCTCGCCTATGTCCTCGGCGAGTGGGGGTTTCGCAACCTGACCCTCTCCGTCGATCGACGCGTGCTCGTCCCGCGACCCGAGACGGAGGTGGTCGTCGAGCGCTGTCTCGCACGGATCGCCGGCATCGAGGCGCCGCGCGTGCTCGACGTCGGCACCGGTAGCGGGGCCATCGCGCTTGCGATCGCCGACGAGCACGCTGGCGCACGCGTCACGGCGATCGACACGTCGCCCGCTGCTCTCGAGGTCGCGGGCGCCAACGTCGTGCGAACCGGCCTCTCGGTCGAGCTCGGGGTGTGGGACCTCTTCGCGGGACTTCCTGCGGGACCGTGGGATCTGGTCGTCTCCAACCCGCCGTACGTGCTCCCGGAAGAGCTCGACGCACTCCAACCCGAAGTGCGCGAGTGGGAGCCGAGAGCGGCGCTCGTCGGCGTGGGTGCCACCGAAGCGGTCGCGCGGGGCGCGCTCGACGTGCTCGCGCCTCGCGCCTCGCTCGTGCTCGAGGTCGCCGCCGGCGACGCCTCGCGGGTAGCGACGATGCTCGGCGATCTCGGGTACGACGAGGTCGCGATCACGTGCGATCTCGCCGGGAGAGATCGCGTCGTGGAAGGGGCGCTCGGCTCGTGAGCACCATCGACGAGGTCGTTGCCGCGGTCGAACGCGGGAGGCTCGTGGTCATCCCGACCGACACCGTCTATGGCCTCGCCTGTGCGCCCGATGACGAGGACGCGGTCCGCGCGCTCTCGTCGCTCAAGCGCCGCCCCCACGATCAGCCGATCGCCCTCCTCGCGGCAGGCGTCGATCGGCTCCTCGAGCTCGTACCCGAGCTTGCAGGGAGACGGCTTCTGACCGGGGCCCTCACCCTTGTCCTGCCGAACCCGGCGATGCGGCTTCCGTGGCTCACGGGCTCGTCCCCCGCGACGATCGGGGTCAGGCTCCCGCAGGTCGACGACCCCGTGGCGAGTCTTCTCGCACGCATCGGCGTCGTCGCCGCGACGAGTGCGAATCTCCACGGCGGCCGCGATCCGGCGCGGATTCTCGATGTTCCGGCCGAGGTGCTGGACGCCGTCGCTGCGGTCTTCGACGTCGGGGAGCTTCCCGGTACGCCGTCGACCGTGATCGACCTGACGCAGGACCTGCCGCGCATCCTCCGCGAGGGCGCGGTTCCGGCCGCGGAGGCTCTCGCATTGGTCTCGGAGCAAAATGGCTGACGTCCCGATCTTGCGCGTCCGGATGCGCGATCTGACGCGTCCGCGCCCCGGAGCGGTCAGCTCACGCCCCGGAGTCGGCGATCTCGGGCCGTCAACCATCTAGAGGCTTGATGTGAAATTCACACGGGCCGGATGGCGGCCACGACAATGCGCCGGATCGCCACCGTCACGCCTCGCACAGGCTTCAAGCCTGCACGAGTCGCGCCGTCGTCGCCCGGCTTGGTCGTGACCGTCCCCGACCTCGCGCCAATTTCACATCAAGCCTCTAGCATCCGGCGACATGGCGACGACTCCGCTGACGCTCGAGCAGCTGCGCACGGCCGGGCTCGCGGACGTCGATCCGGAGGTCGCCTCGCTCCTCGAGCAGGAGCTCGAGCGGGAGCGCGGCGAGATCGAGCTCATCGCCTCCGAGAACTTCACTTGGCCCGCGACGCTCGAGGCGGTCGGGAGCGTCCCGACCAACAAGTACTCGGAGGGCTATCCCGGTCGCCGCTACTACGGCGGCTGTGAGGTCGTCGACGAGATCGAGCAGCTCGCGATCGACCGGGCGAAGGCGCTCTTCGGCGCGGAGCACGCGAACGTCCAGCCGCATGCGGGCGCGCAGACGAACATGGCCGTCTACTTCGCCGCCCTGCAGGCGGGGGACACGATCCTCTCGCTCGAGCTCTCGCACGGCGGCCACCTGACGCACGGGCTGAAGGTCAACTTCTCCGGTCGGCTCTACACGATCGCCCACTACGGCGTCTCGCGCACCACGAACGTCGTCGACTACGACGACGTCCTCGCACTGGCCAAGGAACACAAGCCGAAGCTGATCGTCTGCGGCGGCTCGGCGTATCCCCGCACCGTCGAAACGTGGCGGTTTCGCGAGATCGCCGACGAGGTCGGAGCTCTGCTCCTCTGCGACATGGCCCACTTTGCGGGCCTCGTTGCCGCGGGCCTGCACCCGAACCCGGTGGAGCACTGCGACTTCGTCACGTCGACGACGCACAAGACGCTTGCGGGGCCGCGTTCCGGGTTCATCCTCTGCCGCGAGGAGCACGCACAAGCGGTCGACCGCGCCGTGTTCCCTGGGATGCAGGGCGGGCCGCTGAACCACGTCATCGCGGCCAAGGCGGCGTGCTTCAAGATCGCCGCGTCGGAGCCGTTTCGCGAGTATCAGCGGGCGGTGCGTGCCAACGCGGATGCGTTCGGGGAGGCGCTGCAGGCAGGCGGTCTCGACGTGCTCACCGGTGGCACCGACACGCATCTCCTGCTGATCGACCTGCGCCGCACGGAGTGGAGCGGGCGGGATGCCGAGGAGCGTCTGGCGGCCGTCGGTATCACCGTGAACCGGAACACCGTGCCGTTCGACGAGCGGCCGCCGACCGTCGCGTCCGGCTTCCGCGTCGGCACGCCGGCGATGACGATGCGTGGCCTCGACGAGGACGACTTTCGCGAGGTCGGCGCGATCATGTGCGACGCGCTCCGACCGGACGCCGATCTCGACGGGCTCGCGGCCATGAGCGCCGCTCTCCTCGAGCGCCGTCCGCTCTATCCGGGAATGCTTGCCTTTCCTACCTTCGACTAGGGGGTCGACCTCGTGGACACCGCCGCCGATCTCGACGCGTCAGCCGCCGGCCTCGTCACGGAGGTGACGCACCCGCTCGTCCAGCACAAGCTCGGCCTCCTTCGCGACGTCACCACGACGACGCAGATGTTCCGGCAGCTCGTCAACGAGCTCACGTTGCTGCTGACCTACGAGGCGACCAAGGATCTCGCCGACGAGGCGGTCGAGATCGAGACGCCGCTCGAGCGGATGACGGCGCGGCGCATCTCCGGTAAGAAGGTCGCCGTCTGTCCGATCCTCCGCGCGGGGATGGGGATGCTCGACGCCGTGCTCTCGCTGGTGCCGGGTGCGCGTGTGGGCTTCATCGGGCTCTTCCGAGACGAGGAGACGCTCGAGCCGGTCGAGTACTACGTCAAGCTGCCGGACGACCTGCGCGAACGCGACGTCATCCTCCTCGACCCGATGCTCGCGACCGGGAACTCGACTGCCGCCGCTGTCGAAACCGTGAAGCGGTCAGGTGCGACATCCGTTCGCCTCATCGCGCTGATCGCGGCGCCCGAGGGAGTCGAGCGCGTGCACCGTGAGCACCCGGACGTGCGCATCGTCGTCGCCTCGGTCGACCGCGGCCTCAACGACAAGGGCTACATCCTGCCGGGGCTCGGCGACGCAGGCGACCGGCTGTACGGCACGAAGTAGCGAAGAGCGATGTTCGACGAGCTGCGGGCGACGCCGGAGGTCCTGTACGGAGCCGTCATCGCGTTCGTCGTCGTCGTCCTCCTGACGCCGGCGGTCGGTGGCATGGCGCGGATGCTCGGCGCCGTCGACCGGCCCGACGAGCGGCGAATCAACCGGCGTCCGATCCCACGGCTCGGCGGCCTCGCGATCTTCCTCGGGATCCTCGTGCCTGCCCTCGCCTTCCTCGACCTCTCCGGCGAGAGCCGCGGAGTGCTGCTGGGCGCGGCGGTGGCGACGGTCGTCGGCGCCGTCGACGACTTCCGTGGGCTCTCACCCTCGGTGAAGCTCTTCGGGCAGTTCGTCGCCGCGGCCATCCCCTGTGCCTTCGGCGTGTGGATCGACCACATCACGTTCCCGTTCGTCGGCGTGCTCGACGTGCCGGCGTGGATCGGGGTGCCGCTGTCGATGCTGTTCATCGTCGCGGTGATGAACATGGTCAACTTCCTCGACGGCATGGACGGGCTCGCGGCCGGCGTGTGCGGCATCGCCGGCGTGACCTACGCGATCCTGGCGCTCTCGCTCGGCAAGCCGGACCCCGCGATCCTGTCCGCGATCGTCGCCGGCGCCTGCCTCGGCTTCCTCCGCCACAACTTCTTCCCGGCGCGCATCTTCATGGGCGACTCGGGCGCGCTCTGCCTCGGGTTCATCCTCGCGTCGGTCTCGATCCAGGGACTCCTGAAGACCGCCTCGACCGTCGTCCTCGTGTTGCCGTTGCTCGTGCTCGCAGTCCCGATCATCGACACCTCGTTCGTGGTCGCCAGGCGCTTGAAGCACAACCAGCCGATCTACGCCGCCGACCGCAGCCACTTGCACCACCGGTTCCTCAACATCGGCTTCTCGCAACGACGGGCCGCAGTGACGATGTGGCTGTGGTGCGCGAGCCTTGCCGGCGCAGCGCTCGCCACCCGCTTCGTGCCCTTCCGGGAGGGCGGCGAGTGGCATCCACTCGAGACCCTCGTGGTGCTCGCCATCGGACTCTTCGCGATCGCGTTCTCGATCTACGTCGTGTACCTGCTCGAGATCGTGAAGCTCGCGAACCCGCGTGCACGCCGGCGCGACCGGGAGCGTGAGGACCGCGAGACGCGCGAGCGCATGAGCGCCTAGCTTCGGGCCGCCCGCTCCACGAACACCGCGAGGAGGTCGTTGAAGTTCGGGTGCAGCTGGACGACGTGGCCGTACCCGGGCAGCACGATTCGTTCGGCGTGGAGCTCGCGCTCGAGCGTGTCGCAGATCGCGTCGAACGCCGGATGGTGCGCGCCCGAGACGACGAGTTTCGGAAACGGCGTCGCGGCGAGCGCGGGGAGGGGGATCTCGGCCTCCCAGGGGCCGCGCTCGACCATCAGCGCCCGCGCACCCTGCTCGAGATCGGGCGGGAGCGGGGAGGGAGGGTCGAAGGAAGAGCCGACGGCGGCGAGGAAGTCCCGGAGGAACGTCTCAGGGTCGTCGGTCGCCGCCCCGGACTCGTACAGCACCCGGCCGCCCTCGGCGAACGCGGCGACCGCGGGAACGTCGAGAGCGACGCGGGTCGCCGGCGGCTCGATCACGGTCAGCGATCGGAGGAGCTCCGGCCGCTCGGCAGCGGCGAGCAGCGTGATCACGCCGCCGTACGAATGGCCGACGACGTGGTCGCCTTCGCGCACTAGCCCGGCGACGAGTGTCGCGTCGGCCTCGAAGTCGACGCGGTTCGCCGGCGGGTTGGGCGGAAAACCCGGGCGATCGAGGACGAGGAGCTCGAACCGATCGCCGAGCGGACGCTGGGCCCCCCACGTTGCCCGGCCGTTCACGACGCTGCCGTGGACGAAGACGATCCGCTCCATCGCGCGATCGTAACGTGCTGTAACGAAGTGGGCCGCAATTCGTTCAAGAAAGCCAGATCGAGGTGTTACAAGCACGCTGATATGCTCCGGCCCGGGATGACGCCGGAAGCGGCCCCCTCACCTCACTCGCTCGCGACTGCCTCCGGGCTCATCCTGGGGACGCTCGCAGCGGCCATGGCCCTCGGCGCGCTTGTCGGCTGGGCACTCGGCTCGTCGGGGATCGGCCTGCTGGTCGGCGCTCTCGTCGGGATCCCACTCGGGGCGCTCGTCGTCTATCAGGTCTACGGCAGGACCCCGACCGCATGAACGGCGCGGGGATCTTCTCGACGCCGCGCCCGCTTCCAAGCCGGGTCGGCCCGACCATCGCGAGCGGGACGGTCATCGCGCTCGCGCTGCCGATCTTCGCCGTCGCCGGCTGGCCCTTGAACGGATGGGCTCTCGCGGCCGTGCTCTGGGTAGCGTCCGAGATCTTCGCCTTCGTACTGACGCGCCTCCCCGACAGCCCCGATAACCTCGCCGCCGCGGGAATGCGGGGAATCGGAACAACCTCTCGAGCGCTCCTCGTGGGCGTCGTGCTCGTGATCGTCACGGTGTCGAACGAGACCGTCGGTCTCGCGGCCGCAATCCTCTACGCGATCGCGTTCACGGTGGAGCTCGGTGTCGGCCTCGCGACGTACTTCGGCGGAGAGGCGAAGACGTGAAGCGCGTGATCGGACTCGCGGTGCTTCTCGCCCTCGTGCTGCCGTCCGTCGGGCTGGCGGCAGGGAGCGATGACAAGAAGTTCGACCCGTCCCACGAGTGGGAGCTCTCGACCTGGGGGCCAGAGCTCAAGATCGGCCCGATCGACATGTCGATCAACAAAGCCGTCGCGTACCTGATGCTCGGGACGGTCCTCTCGATCGCCCTCGGGCTCGTCCTCATGCGCGTGCGACCCGGGCGCGGCCCGAATCGCCGGCAAGCGCTGGGCGAGACGATCTACGAGGTTGCGCAGGTGCAGGTCGCCGAGCAGGGCCTCCCGACCAAGGCGATCGGTCGCTGGTTTCCGTACGTGGCGACGCTGATGATCTTCATCTGGGTCATCAACATGCTCGGGTTCATCCCGCTGCCGCTCTCCGACGAGCGTTGGGAGATCGGCGGGGTCAGCATTCCGACGTTCGCGATCTTCGCAGCCACCTCGACACTCTCGGTGACGCTCGCGCTCGCGCTCATGACGTTCGTCTTCACACACGTCGAGGGCATTCGCGAGAACGGCTCGTGGGCGTACTTCAAGAGCTGGATCCCGGACGTCCCCAAGGCGATGCTCCCGCTGATCATCCCGCTCGAGATCCTCGGCCAGTTCATGCGCCTCATCAGTCTCTCGATCCGTCTCTACGCGAACATGCTCGCGGGGCACATGCTGATCCTCACGTTCATCGGGCTCATCTTCGTGCTCGAGAACGTCTTCCTCGCGGTTGTCGCCGTCCCGGCTGCGACCGCCTTCTACCTCTTCGAGGTCGTCATCGTCGTCTCGATCCAGGCGTATATCTTCGCCGCCCTGTCCGCCATCTACATCGGCTCGGCCATCGAGCCGGAGCACTAAGGAGGATCTTCGTCCATGCTTTCCTCGTTCTTCTTCCTCGCCGCCGCCGAAGACGGCGCCGACGCCGGCAAGGCGATCGCACTCGCGCTCGGCATCGGTCTCGGCGCGCTCGGAGCCGGCGTCGGCATCGGCAACATCTTCGGCTCGATGATCCAGGCGGTCGCCCGGCAGCCGGAGCTGCGCGGTGAGCTCACCGGCATCCAGTGGCTCGGCTTCGCTCTCACCGAGGCGGTCGTGTTCTACGGCCTCATCGGCGGCCTGCTCGCCTACGTCCTCGTCTGAGCGATGCATCTGTTCCTCGCCCAGCAGCCGAAGAGGAGTCGTCCGGAGGTCTGATCGACGTCGTCCCGGGTCTCATGATCTGGACGCTGATCTGCTTCGCGATCACGTTCTTCGTGCTCAGGAAGTTCGCGTTCGGCCCCATCCAGAAGACCATCGACGAGCGTCGTGACCGAATTCGCGCGGCCGTCGACGAGGCCGACAAAGCACGCGAAGAGGCGCGCGAGCTCCTCGAGCAGCACCGCCAGCTCATCGCGGACGCGAAGGGCGAGGCCGCGGACATCCTCGCCGACGCGCGCAAGGTCTCGGACGCGCAGATCGAGCGCGTGAAGGAAGAGTCCGAATCCGAGCGTGCCCGCAGGCTCGAGGAGACGAAGCGCCAGATCGACGCCGAGACGAAGCGCTCGCTGGACATGATCCGCTCCGAGGTCGCCGACCTCACCCTCGAGGCGACGGCACGCGTCACCGGCAAGGTGCTCGACGCGGAGGATCAGCGACGTCTCATCGACGAGGCGATCGCCGAGCTCGACTTCTCCGCGCTGGAGAAGGACAGTTAGGTGCTCCCTCAGGCAACATCATCCGGGTCCCTGCCGGTTGCAAAGCGGCGCCAGGCAGCGTCCTCGGTCACACCCGTACCTGCCCAGTACGGGCGCTCCCTGCGTCCTTGCCTGGCTTGCTTTTCGCCGGCAGGAACGCGGCGACTTCACCGGAGGGAGCACTCCTAGTGGCCGTCGCGCAGCGCATGTACGCGCGCGCCCTCTTCGAGGCGGCGCAGGAAGCGGGTCGCGTCGACGTCGTATCGGGCGATCTGGCGGCGCTCGCGGAGGCGATGGACGACGTGCCGGAGCTGCGCGCCTTCCTCCGCAACCCGCAGATCGAGCCCGCCGGCAAGGCCGCCGTGCTCGAGCAGCTCACGGCCGAGGCCGACGAGCTCGTGCGCAACTTCGTCCGGCTCGCCGCCGAGAAGGGCCGTGCAGGTGAGTTGCCCGAGATCTGCGCCGAGCTCGACGCGCTCGTCGCCCAGTCCCAGAACCGCCTCGCCGTCGAGCTCACGACCTCGTACGAGCTCTCCGACGAGGAGGCGCGTTCGATCGTGCAGACCATCGAGAAGGCCTCGGGTCGCACGGTCGACGCGACGCGCTCCGTCGACCCGAGCCTCATCGGCGGCATCGTCCTGCAGATCGGCTCGCATCGCGCGGACGGCAGCGTCCGCGGCCGGCTCGAGCGCCTCCGACACGAACTCGCAACGGCTCAGTAAGGAGACGCCTTGAAGCTCAGACCCGAAGAGATCACCGCGATCCTCAAGGATCGGATCCAGCAGTTCGACGTCGAAACCGACCTCTCGGAGGTCGGCAGCGTCCTCCAGATCGGTGACGGCATCGCCCGCATCCACGGCCTCGAGAACTGCGTCTCGCTCGAGCGGCTCGAGCTCGAGCACGGTGTCACCGGCATCGCATTCAACCTCGAGGAGGACAACGTCGGCACCGCGCTCTTCGGCGAGTGGCAGCACGTGAAGGAGGGCGAGCCGGTGCGGCGCACCGGCGAGGTCATGAGCGTCCCGGTCGGCCCGGGCCTCCTCGGCCGTGTCGTCGACCCGCTCGGCAACCCGCTCGACGGGCTCGGCCCGATCGAGGCGGCCGAGCGCCGGCCGCTCGAGTTCAAGGCGCCCGGCGTCATCCAGCGGCAGCCCGTGAAGGAGCCGCTGCAGACGGGTCTCAAGTCGATCGACTCGATGACGCCGATCGGCCGTGGCCAGCGCGAGCTCATCATCGGCGACCGCTCGACGGGCAAGACCGCGGTCGCGATCGACACGATCCTGAACCAGCGCGGGGGAGACGTCGTCTGCGTCTACGTCGCCGTCGGTCAGAAGGGATCGACGGTCGCGCAGGTCGTCGAGCGGCTTCGCGACGCAGGTGCGATGGAGTACACGATCGTCGTCTCGGCGCCAGCGCAGGAGGCGGCGCCGATCAAGTGGATGGCGCCGTTCGCCGGCTGCGCGATGGGCGAGTACTTCCTCTACTCGGCGCAGCACGCGCTCTGCATCTACGACGACCTCTCGAAGCACGCGGACGCGTACCGCCAGCTCTCGCTCCTGCTGCGCCGCCCGCCGGGGCGCGAGGCCTTCCCGGGCGACGTCTTCTACCTCCACTCGCGGCTGCTCGAGCGCGCGTGCAAGCTCTCTGACGATCTCGGCGGCGGCTCGCTCACGGCGCTCCCGGTCATCGAGACGCAGGCCGGCGACATCGCCGCGTACATCCCGACGAACGTCATCTCGATCACCGACGGGCAGATCTTCCTCGAGTCGAGCCTCTTCTTCTCGGGCGTGCGCCCGGCGATCAACGTCGGCACGTCGGTCTCGCGCGTGGGCGGAAACGCGCAGACGAAGGCGATGAAGAAGGTCGCCGGACGCCTGCGCCTCGACCTCGCCCAGTACCGGGAGCTCGAGGCATTCGCGCAGTTCGGCTCGGAGCTCGACGCCGCCACGCAGAGCGCGCTCGGCCGTGGCGAGCGCATGGTCGCGACGCTGAATCAGCCGCAGTACCAGCCGTGGCCCATCGAGGAGCAGGTCGTCGCGATCTACGCAGGCATCAACGGCTGGCTCGACAAGGTTCCGGTCGGCCCAGGTCCCGCGCTTCCACGACGAGCTGCGCGAGCACCTGCGCACCGAGGGCACGGTCCTCGAGACGATTCGCTCGACCGGCGACCTCTCCGACGAGACGGCCGAGAAGCTCGTGAAGGAGCTCGAGCACTTCAAGGGCGTCTTCTCGATCGCGGAGGAGAAGGGGCTCGCGGGTTAAGCAGTGGCCACGGTTCAGGACCTCAAGCGCCGCATCCGCTCCGTCCGCAACACGCGGAAGATCACGCGCGCGATGGAGCTCGTCGCGGCCGCGAAGCTCCGCCGGGCCGAGCAGCGCATCACGGCGTTGCGTCCCGTACGCGGAGACGATGAACGAGCTCATCGCCGGGGTGGGCAGGGCGGCGTCGTCCGTCCGGCTCCCGCTCCTCGAGCAGCGCGAGAGCGTCGAGGCCGTCGCGATCGTCCCGCTCACCGGCGACCGCGGACTCGCAGGCTCGTTCAACGCGCAGGTCCTCCGCCGCGCGTTCGCTCTCGAGCGTGCGCTCGTGGCCGAGGGGAAGGGCGTGCGCTGGGTCGCGGTCGGGAAGAAGGGCCGCTCGACGCTGACCTTCCGCCGCCGCGAGCTCGCTGGCGCGTACATCGGCTTCACCGATCGGCCGGCATACGAGGACGCGCAGGCGATCGCCCACCGCGTTGCGGACCTGTTCACGACGGGCGAGGTCGATCGCGTCGTGCTCGTCTACAACACGTACGTCTCGGCACTCACGCAGCGGGTCACGGAGCAGGACCTTCTCCCGATCTCGCCCGACATCCTCGAGACGGACGACGAGGAGCGCGCTGCCGACACGCTGCGCGGTGACTTCATCTTCGAGCCCGAACCCGAGGAGATCCTGGAACGACTCCTGCCCGTCTACCTCGAGACGCAGATCTATCGCGCGCTGCTCGAGTCCACCGCATCCGAGCAGGGCGCGCGCATGACGGCCATGCGCAACGCTTCGAAGAACGCCGGCGAGCTCATCGACACGCTGACGCTGCACATGAATCGCGCCCGCCAGGCGGAGATCACACAGGAGATCCTCGAGGTGGTCGCGGGCGCCGAGGCGTTGACGTAACCCCGCGCTAACAACCATGCTTCACGTGCGTAGAAGGTGATAGCGCGCGGCATGACGAGCCCTGTCCCACATACGACCCGAGCTACCATCGCGGCGGTGGAGCCCGTGGTTGCCGCCTCGTCGGAGCCCGAGCGCTTCGAGCGCGCGGGAGTGATCTCGGACCGGCTCGTCGGACAACATCGAGACAGTCGTCTACGGCAAGCGAGACGAGATCAAGCTCGTTCTGACGGCGCTCGCCTGCGACGGGCACGTCCTGCTCGAAGACGTTCCCGGCACTGCCAAGACGGTCCTGGCGCGGGCGATCGCGGGCAGCATCGACGGCGCGGTCCCGCAGCGCATCCAGTGCACGCCCGACCTGCAGCCGACGGACGTCACCGGGCTCTCCGTCTTCGACCAGCGAGACGCGCGAGTTCGAGTTCCGGCCCGGCCCGATCTTCGCGAACGTCGTCCTCGTCGACGAGATCAACCGAGCGACTCCGAAGACGCAGTCCGCGCTTCTCGAGGCGATGGCCGAGCAGCCAGGTCACCGTCGACGGCGTGACGCGTGAGCTGCCGTACCCGTTCCTCCTGCTCGCGACCGAGAACCCGATCGAGTACGAGGGCACGTTCCCGCTCCCCGAGGCGCAGCTCGACCGCTTCTTCCTCCGCACTGCGCTCGGCTACCCGGGCGTCGACGACGAGCTCCGCATCCTGACCGAGCAGCGCTACTCCCATCCGCTCGACGAGCTCGCGCCCGTGGTCGGCCTCGACGACGTCCAGGAGCTCCGCGTCCGCTGCCCAGCACGTCTACGTCGACGACGTCGCTCCACCGCTGGGTCGTGGAGCTCGTGCGCGCGACCCGGGAGCAGGAGTCCGTCGTCATCGGGAGCTCGGTGCGCGGCTGCCTCGCGCTCGAGCGCGCAGCGCGAGCCTGGGCCCTGCTGGACGGCCGCAGCTACGTCGTCCCGGAGGACATCGAGCGCCTCTTCGTACCCGTGCTCGTCCATCGGGTCGTCTTCACGCCGGGGTTCGTCGCGCGCGCGCGCGCGACGGGATGGTCGGAGGCGATCGAGGAGTTCCGGTCGAGCTGCCTCGAGCTCGCTCCGCAGCCCGGCTCCGAGGAGGACCCGCTCTTCGAGGCCGGCGCGGTGCGGCCTGCGGGGGCCGACCACGAAGAGCACTAGGCGACGGCGTGCCCGGCGCCACGGCTGACATTTCCGCTCGTTCCCCGACGCCGGGTGATCGGTCTCTCGTACGGGACGATGAAGAGCCTGCGCCGGGGCTCGGGCACCGACGTCGCGGGCTCGCGTCCGTACCGGCCGGGCGACGACATGGACTCGATCGACTGGGCCGCCTCGGCTCGCCTCTCGACCGCGCGTGGTGCGGACGAGTTCGTCGTGCGCGAGCGCTTCGCCGAGGAGGCGCCCAAGGTCATCATCGTCTGCGACCGACGACCCGAGATGGCGTGCTACGGGCCGCCGCTTCCGTGGCTCGACAAGCCGAAGGCGATGCGGACGGTCGTCGAGCTCGTGCTCGCGAGCGCCGGGGCGGCCGGCGGGTTCGTCGGGTACCTCGACTACGCGGACGGCGATCCGCACTGGCGGCAGCCGAAGGGCGAGCGCAAGCTCATCGAGCTCCGCGACCCGCGGCTCTGGTCGTCGGAGTACGGCGGGCCTGCCGACTGGCTCGAGCGCTCGATCGACCACCTCGCGTCGCACACGCGTGCCGTCACCCCGGGAACGTTCGTCTTCCTGCTCTCCGACTTCATCCCCTCACCCGACGACGAGCTGTGGCTCGCCGCGATCGAGCATCGCTGGGACATCGTTCCCGTCGTGATCCAGGACCCGACCTGGGAGCAGAGCTTCCCGGACGTCGACGGAATCGTCGTTCCGCTTCGCGACCCTCGCACGGGAGGGATCTCGTCCGCTCGCTTACGCCGCAAGGAGGTCGCGGCGCGGCGCGACGAGAACCGTGAGCGAACCGAGGCGCTGCTCGAGACGTTCCGACGCCTCGACATCGATCCGGTCGTCGTGACCTCGAGCGACCAGAGCGACATCCTGACCGAGTTCCTCGTCTGGACCGACCTGCGGCGGACACGCCGCGTCGTGGGAGCCTGAGGGGATGAGTCGGAGAGGACTCCTGCCCGCCGTCGGCCTCGTGGCGGTCGCTGTTCTGACCGCGGTCGCGGTCGTGGCGATCGCGTCACTGCGCGGTGCGAGCGAGCCTCCCTCGGCCGCGCTCGCCCCCGACGTCGACCCCGGGTCGGCACGTCCTCCCGGTGGCGGTCTCCCGGCCGTGGGAATCGAGGCGCGTGGCACGATCGAGCCCAGGATCACGCTCTTCGGTGACACGGTCGTCGCCCAGGTCGACGTGCTCCTCGACCGCCGCAAGGTCGATCTGGCCTCGGTGCGCGTGGGCTCTGAGTTCCTTCCCTGGGAGGTCGTTGGCCGCCCCACGCGTGTTCGCCGAGATTCCGGAGCGGACACCCACCTGCGGACGACGTTTACCTTGCGCTGCACGAGCAGCCCGTGCATCCCTCCTCGCACCTCGGCCGCGCTCGAGTTCGATCGTGCCCGCGTGTCGTATGCGAAGCCGGGCGCGCCGCCCGGCGATCGTGCCGCGATCCCCGTGCAGTGGCCGGTGATCCTCGTGTACTCCAGGTTCGCGGCAGCGAACCTGGACGGGCCCGCAGCGGCGAGTCAGAACCCGTGGCACGCCGACTTCGTGTCCTTCCCGGCAGCCACCTACCGCTTGCCGCCGCGCGTCCTCATCCCCGTGTTGATCGTCCTCGTGGTGCTCCTCGCTGCGGCAGGCGTCGTGCTGGCTGTCGTCGCGATCCCCCGTCGGCGGAAGGAGCCGGAGCCCGAACCGGAGCCCGAACCGGAGCCCGTGATCGTCCTCACGCCGCTCGAGCAGGCGCTCGAACTCCTCGAGGACGCGGGTCGAACGGACGGCACCGAAGATCGGCGGCGAGCCCTCGAGCTCGTGGCCGAGGTGCTCGACGCGGATCACCCCGACCTGGCGCGAGCGGCGAGAACGCTCGCGTGGTCCGAGGACGATCCACGGGTCGAGCAGACGAGCGGCCTGGCAACGCGCGTGCGGACCGCGATCGACGTGAACGGGAACGGGCGTGCGCCGTAGAGGGCTCGTGAACCGGATCGTGCGGTCGCCACACGGCGTCGACACGCACGACATCGGCGGTTTCCGCTCCGTGATCAGGCGCACGGCTCTCGTGCGACTCGTGCTCGCAGGGGGTGCGGTCGCTCTGCTCCTCGCCGCTGCAGCGACCGCGCGCGAGCCGCGGACGAGCGAGCAGGCGCTCGTCCCTCCGGATCGCATCGGCGTCGTCGTGCTCGACCTCTCGTTGAGCATCACCGACGACGACTACGCAGGGATCAGGAAGACGCTGCGCCGGCTCGTCGCAGAGGACGCGTCGATCGGCCTCGTAGTGTTCTCCGACGCGCCGTACGAGCTCTTCCCTCCCGGGACGTCCGCAAAGGAGCTCGAGCCCATCCTCCGACTCCTCGTCGCGCCGAGGCTCGGGCCCGTGCGGAATCCGTGGACGCAGACGTTCCGTGCCGGCACTCGCATCTCGGTGGCTCTCGACCTGGCGAAGTCGATGCTCGAGCGCGACGAGGTCGACAAGGGGTCGATCCTCCTCGTGAGCGACCTCGAGACCGCGCCCGATGACGTGCCGGCGCTCGCGCGAACAATCGCCTCGATCAACCGTGCCGGCATCACGCTCCGGGTGGCGCCACTCGCGCCGTCGAGCGATGCAGTGAAGCTCTTCGCCGGGCTTCTCGGAGGAGACGCTGTCGCGACCCTCACCAGGGGATCGCAGCGCGCCGAGCCTCAGTCGGGCTCGACCGCTGCCGAGACGCCCGTGCTGTTCCTCCTTCTCGGTGCGCTCGTCTTCGCGGCCCTGGCAGCTCACGAACGGTTCTCGGGGCGGATCGCGTTGCCGCGTCCCTCGGCATCCGGAGAGGCGTCGTGAGCCGGCGCGAGATCGTCGAGCGCTCGCTCGTCGGACTGGCGGCGGTCGTGTGCCTGCTGCTCGCGCTCGGTCTCGCGCTGCTCGCGAGGGACGTCGCCGCCAGCCGCGCAGCGCTCTCCGAGGGAGACGTCGAGTACAGAATCACTCCGGCGCAAACCGGGCTCTGGCGGGCGCCGACGGTCGTCCCGCACGGGCTCGCGGTGTCGCTTCTCGGGACGAAGGACGACGTCGACCTGAGACGCGCGGTTCGCGCGCTCTTGCTCGCACGGCTCGACGATCCGACCGTGTCCGTCTCGGATCCGAGGATCGCGCTGCTGCGGAACGACGCCCAGGCTCGCCTCAACGCCGTAGCCGCGGATGCGAAGGATACGAGGCAGCGCTCGCGCGCCGCGGGGCTTCTCGGCGTCCTGGGGCTCGCGCGACTCGTCTCGGAGACGCAGGACCGCGCGGCCCTCCTCGCGGAGACGATCGCGAACCTCCAGCTCGCGATCGCGCTCGATCCCGAGAACGACGAGGCGAAGTACAACCTCGAGCTCGCCCTCCAGCGTGCCCGGGGGATCCAGCTCACCGAAGGTGCGGGCGGGCAGAACCCGACACCGGGCGGTAGCGGGTCGAGCGGTGCAGGCGCGGGCGACCCGGGAAGCGGCTACTAGTGCTCCGTCTCGAAAATCGTCTCGCGCTCCGAGCAGCTGCAAGGCGTCGCCATGCGGTGTCCTCGGTCGCGCACGTATTCACCGATACGCGCGCTCCCTGCGTCCTTGCCTGGCTCGCCTTTCGCGCGCCGGAGCGGCAAGGGACTTCCGGGACGGAGCACTAGCGGAGCGGGCGGTGTCGCTGACCATCCTCACGCCGATCGGCGCGCTCCTCGCGCTCGGAATCGTGCTGCCGCTCGTCGCCCTGCACCGGATCCGGAGGAGAGCGCGGCACGCACGGGGTGCGCTCGGCGTCGCCGAGCCCGGTCGGCGGAGCCTCGCCGCTCCCCTTGCCGGGCTCGTCGTCGGCGGCGCACTGCTCGCGCTCGCTGCGACCCAGCCCGTCTTCGAGTGGACCCGCGATCGGGACGTTCGGACGGACGCCGAGGCGTTCGTCGTGCTCGACATCTCGCGCTCGATGCTCGCGCAGCGCAGCGGCGACTCGCCGCAGCGCATCGACCGCGCGAAGGCGGCTGCGAGCGAGATTCGCCGATCACTCCCGGACGTCCGCGTCGGGATCGCCTCGCTCACGGACCGGGTTCTGCCACATCTCTTCCCGAGCTCGGACGAGAAGGTGTTCGAGGCGACGCTGGAGCGGTCGCTAGCGATCGAGCGCCCGCCGCCACGCTCCTCGTTCCTCACGAACGCGACCTCGCTGAACGCGCTCGCGACGCTGCGTGGCCTGCGTTACTTCCGCCCGGCATCCACGTCACGGCTCGCGATCGTGCTCACGGACGGGGAGAGCGATCCCGTCGCGAACGCACGGCTCGGTGGCCTGTTCCGTCGCGACCCGCCGATCGAGCTGCTCTTCGTCCAGTTCTGGGGATCCGACGAGAAGGTGTTCTCGCGCGGCGTCCCCGAGCCGCAGTACGTTCCCGACCCCTCGGCGCGTGCGACGCTCGACCGGCTGGCGGCGTCGACCCACGGCGCCGTGTACTCCGAGGGGCAGGTCGGTGCGGCGACCCGAAAGGCACGTGAGCTGCTCGGAACCGGGCCCACCGTCGTCCAGGGAGACAGGGCCGGAAAGGTTCCGCTCGCGCCGTACCTCGCCGTTGCCGCTCTCTTCCCGTTCGGGTTGCTCCTGTGGCGGCGGGATCGTTAGCCCGGCCGGCCCGTCACTCCGCGAACCACGGCTCGACCGCTTCCGGGAAGCCGCTCTCGTCCAGGTACGAGATCGCGCGGCTCGCGAGCCATACGACTGCCTGCGGGCTCGCCGCGTTGAGGATCTCGCGGACAGCATCGTCGCCGGCCTCCGGCGCGCCGCGTTGGCCCGCGCGCGCGCGGCGGAGCTGACACAGCGTCAGGGCGGCGTGGTCGATCTCGGTCCCGTGCTGCCGGTACCACTCGACGCCGACTGCCCGGTCGAGCAGCGAGACGGCCTCGTCCGCGAGTCGACCGGCGTCCTCGGCGGCCACGAAGTTGCTGCTATCGCGGCCCTTTTCGTGCGCTCGAGGGATTTGCATCCCACCTCCTAACCGAATTGGAACTGCGTCGTCACAGAAGTATGATCCTGCACTTGATCATGGCGACGGAGGCATCTGGATCGGCGTGCGGCTGGCGTGCCTGCCAACTCGGCAGCTCGCTCGTCGGGCCGGCCTCCGGCCCTGGTGAAGGTCGGTAGGAACCACTCGGATGGAGGGAGTACATGCGTAAGCGATCACTCTTGTTGCTGGCGGGCGCGGCCGCGATCGTCGCGAGCCTCGTCGTCGGTCCAGCAGCGACAGCCGGCCCGGAGAAGGCGTCGGCGGGGACAGTCGTGTTCATTCACGACCAGGAGCCGCCGAACCTGCGCCCGCAGTGGGTCGACAACTCGTTGTACGCGACGTCTCTTGTCGTGAACAGCATCTTCCTGGGCGGCCAGATTCGCGACAACAACGCGAACTGGGTCACTCGGCTCTTCACGGGGCCGCCGAAGCTGCTCAAGAAGAGCCCGTTGACCACGCAGTTCACGTTCAGCCCGAAGGCGAACTGGTCAGACGGAACGCCCGTCACGTGCGCCGACTGGCGTGCGACGTGGCAGATCTGGATCAACCCGGCGAACAACCCGGCGAGCCGCAGCGGTTACGAGGACATCAAGTCCGTGACGTGCAAGGGCAAGACCGGCGTCGTCGTCTTCAAGAAGGTGTACGCGGACTGGGAGACGCTCCTGAACGGATCCGTCTGGCCTGCCAAGTACACGGCCGGCAAGGACGCGAACAAGCTGTGGGAGAACGACATCCCCGTCTCCGACGGACCGTGGAAGTTCTCTAGCTGGCAGAAGGGCACCCAGATCACGGTCGTCAAGAACCCGAAGTACACGATCGCACCCATGAAGCTCGACCGCGTCGTGTTCCGCTACATCGCCGATACGAACGCTCGCTTCCAGGCGATGAAGGCCGGCGAGGGTCAGGCGATGGAGCCGCAGGCACAGCTCCAGATCGCGGACTTCCAGAAGGACCCGAACTTCGTGGTCAAGGCGGTCGCCGGGTACTCGTACGAGCACCTCGACATCCAGTTCGGCCCGAAGGGTGCCGCACCGCTCAAGGCGCCGTACGTCCGGCAGGCGCTCATCACCGGGATCAACCGTCCGCAGATCGCCTCGGCGCTCTACCAGACGATCGCTCCCGGCCTGCCGACCCTGCAGTCGAACATCTTCAAGACCTTCGAGAAGGGCTACACCAAGCACTACGCCGCGTACCCGTTCAGCCAGACGAAGGTCCTCAGCATGCTGAAGGCCAAGGGCTGCACCGGTGGGCCCGACAAGCCGAGCGCGGGCAACGACAAGATCTTCTCGTGCCCGAGCGTCGGCAAGCTGTCCTTCCGGTTCTCGACGACGGCCGGCAACCAGCTCCGCGCGCTGACCTTCGAGGTCATCCAGCGGCAGCTCAAGTCGGTGGGCATCGAGCTCGTTCCGCGCTTCCAGCCGGCGGGCCTGCTCTTCGGCACCACGCTCCCGTCGAGCGACTGGGACATCATCATGTTCACGTGGGTCGAGACGCCTTCGACGAAGATCACGACGAAGGACAAGCTCGCCTGCGGTGGTGAGATCAACTACGGCAACTACTGCAATCGCAAGGCAAGCGCGCTGCTCGAGAAGACCGCGACGGAGCTCGACGACAGCACTCGCACGAAGCTTCTGAACCAGGCCGAGGCGATGATGGTGAAGGACGTTCCGTCCATCCCCATGTTCGTCCGCCCTGTCTTCACGATCGCAGCGAAGAAGCTGAAGGGTCTGACGACTCCGACGACGGCGGAGGGTGACTTCTGGAACGTGAACACCTGGTCGGTCAGCTAACGACCGCCAGGACGTGACAGGCGCTCTGCCTTCACGAACCCGCCCCGCTCCCGCCATAGGCGGGAGCGGGGCGACACACTAAGATCGGAGGCGAGGATGCTTCAGTACGTCATCAGGAGACTGCTCTACAGCATCGTCGTACTGATCGCTGCTAGCTTCCTCGTCTTCGTGTTCGTCGCCGAGACCGGCGATCCGCTCGCCGCGCTCAATCTGAACCCGAGGATCTCCGAGCAGTCGGTCCAGAACATCAGGGACCGCAAGCATCTCGACGACTCGGTCTTCGTCCGCTACGGCTACTGGGCCAACGACGCCGTCCGGAATCAATTCGGGACGACGATCCTCGGTGACAGGCCCATTCTTCCCGACCTCTGGCGCGTGATGAAGCACACGATCCAACTCGTCTTCGTCGCCGAGCTCCTCGCCATCCTCATCGCGGTGGGCATCGGGGTGTACTCGGCGTTACGCCAGTACTCGGTGTTCGACTACAGCGCGACGACGTTCTCCTTCATCGGCCTCGCCATGCCTGTCTTCTGGCTCGCGCTGATGCTCCAGGTCGGAGTGGTGTACGTGAAGGAGTGGACGGGCTACAACATCTTCCCGATCGCCAGCCTGAACTCGATCGACCCCGGCACCGGTATCCACTTCTGGCTCGATCGTGCCCATCACCTGGTCTTGCCGGTGCTCGTCCTGATGGTCGCCAGCATCGCGACGTACTCGCGGTACATGCGGGCGTCGATGCTCGAGGTCGTCAACTCCGACTACGTCCGCACGGCACGCGCGAAGGGGCTCAGCGAGCAGAAGGTGACGATGAAGCACGCGTTCCGCAACGCGCTCATCCCGCTCGTTACGCTCGTTGCTCTCAACTTCGGCGCGCTCCTCGGTGGAGCGATCGCGACCGAGACGGTCTTCTCGCTCGACGGGATGGGGCTCTACTACATCAATGCGCTCGGCAGCAACGATCCCTACCCTGTCATGGCATGGCTCATGATCACGGCGACGATGATCATCGTCTTCAACCTCATCGCCGACATCGCCTACGGCTACCTCGACCCACGCGTGCGCTATGACTGACCCGCAGGCACCGCACGGCATGGTCCGGTCGACGTCGCACTCGGCGTCCGGCGGGATGGCAGTGCCGGACCCGAGCGTCGCACCGATCTCGACCGATGCGGAGCTCGCCTACGAGGCAGGGGTCGAGCTCAAGGCCCGCAGCCAGTGGTCGTACGCGCGGATGCGCTTCCTCCGGCACCGGCTTGCCGTAGCCAGCCTGATCGTGCTGATCCTCTTCGCTCTCATCGCGATCTTCGCGAAGCACATCGCCCCGTACGGATTCGACGAGATCGACCTCGAGCACCCCGATCCCACGACGGGGTTGGCGCTGTCGCCGAGGCTCGATGGCCATCACTTCCTCGGCACGGATCAGCTCGGGCGCGACTACCTCAGTCGGATCATCTTCGGCATCCGCACGTCGCTGTGGGTGGCGTTCTTCGTCGCGATTGTCGCGACGGTGATCGGAACCGCGGTCGGCGCCGTGGCCGGCTTCTACGGCGGGCACGTCGACAACCTCCTGATGCGCTTCACCGACCTCATCCTCACGCTACCCGGCGTTGCCGTCCTTCTGGTCGCGGCGGTCTACCTGGGCTCGGACGACTCCGAGATCACGATCGGCCCGTTCACCATCCCGATCTACCAGCCGATGAAGATCGGGATCATCCTCGCGCTCCTGTTCTGGGTCGGCTTGGCTCGTGTGGTGAGAGGCCTGTTCCTCTCGTTACGCGAGAAGGAGTTCGTCGAGGCGGCGAAGGCCGCCGGCGCCAGCGACATGCGCATCATCGTGCGCCACGTCCTCCCGAACTGCATCGGCCCGATCGTCGTGACGACGACGCTCTTCGTCGCCGGTGCCATCCTCATCGAGGCGTTCCTCTCCTTCATCGGCTACGGCATCCAGCCCCCGACCCCGGCTCTCGGAAAGCTCCTCGCCGACGGTCAGAGCGAGGGCTTCACGCTCTGGTGGCTCGTCGTGTTCCCCGGCCTCGCGATCTTCCTCATCGCCATGTGCATCAACTTCGTGGGCGACGGTCTTCGCGACGCGCTCGACCCGACGCAGCGCCGAACTCGCACCTGAGGCCCATGTCCGAGCTGATCCTCTCGATCCGCGATCTGACGGTCGAGTTCGAGACCGAGGACGGTCTCGTCAAGGCGGTCACGGGCGTCAGCTACGACCTGCACCGAGGTGAGGTGCTGGGCGTCGTGGGCGAGTCCGGCTCCGGGAAGAGTGTGTCGATGCTGTCCGTCCTCGGCCTGATCCCGATGCCTCCCGGCCGGATTGCCTCGGGAGAGGCGATCTACAAGGGCAGAGACCTCGTGAAGATGCCGAAGAAGGAGCTCCGCGAGCTCCGCGGCGGCGAGATGGCGATGATCTTCCAGGATCCGATGACGTCGTTGAACCCGGTGTTCACGATCGGAGATCAGATCTCGGAGGCGATCCTCACGCACCACCCCGGCATGAAGGAGGACGCGGCCCGGGCGCGCGCTATCGAGCTGCTCGAGGGTGTCGGCGTGCCGTTCGCAGAGCGACGCGTCGATCAGTTCCCGCATGAGTTCTCGGGCGGCATGCGACAGCGCGCGATGATCGCGATGGCGATGGCAAACGACCCGAGCGTGCTCATCGCGGACGAGCCGACGACGGCGCTCGACGTCACTATCCAGGCCCAGATCGTGGAGGTGATCAAGGCGGCGCAGGAACACACGCACGCGGCGATCATCCTCATCACCCACGACCTCGGGCTCATCGCAGAGCTGGCCGACCGCGTCGTCGTGATGTACGGCGGGAGGGTGGTCGAGATCGGAGACGTGTTCACGATCTTCGATTCGCCTCGCCATCCGTACACGATCGGCCTCATGAACTCGCTCGCTCGCGTCGACATGGACAAGGAACGCCTCGAGCCGATTCCGGGCCAGCCGCCGAGCCTCATCAGCCTGCCCCCGGGATGCGCTTTCCATCCGCGCTGCGTGCACTCTCAGGGCCGGGCCGTGTGCCGCGCCGAGATTCCGGCACTGCGTCCGACGGAGGAGGAGCACGCGGATCACTACGCGGCGTGCCACTTCTCCCACGAGCTCGCCGGCGTGCCGTCGCCGGTTGCTACCGGGAGTCGAGGCTCGTCATGAGTGTGACCGCGGCGGCGGCGACCGACACTGTCGCGATCGACGCGACGTCGAACGGCAACGATCTCCTCCGCATCGACAACCTCGTCAAGCACTTTCCGATCAAGGCCGGCATGTTCCGCCGGACCGTCGGACAGGTTCGCGCTGTCGACGGCGTGTCGTTGAACGTTCGTGCGGGCGAGACGCTCGGGGTGGTCGGCGAGTCGGGGTGCGGTAAGACGACGCTCGGCCGGACCATTATCAAGCTTCTCCAGCCGACCTCGGGAACCATCTTTTTCGACGGTCAGGACATCACGAAGTACAAGCGGAAGCAGATGCGGCCGGTCCGCCGGGACATCCAGATCGTGTTCCAGGATCCGTACGCGTCGCTCAATCCGAGGATGACGGTACGGGACATCGTCGCCGAGCCGCTCAAGATCCACAACCTCTACCGGCGTGGGGAGGGGCGGCAGCGAGTGGAGGAGCTCCTGCGCACGGTGGGGCTCTCGCCCGAGCACGCGAATCGCTTCCCGCACGAGTTCTCTGGTGGCCAGAGGCAGCGCATCGGCGTTGCGCGCGCACTCGCGCTCAACCCGCGCATGATGGTGCTCGACGAGCCGGTGTCCGCTCTCGACGTCTCGATCCAGGCGCAGGTCGTGAATCTGCTCGACGAGCTCCAGCAGCAGTTCGGCCTGACGTACCTGTTCATCGCGCACGACCTCTCGGTCGTCCGTCACGTCTCGGATCGCGTCGC
Source organism: uncultured Gaiellaceae bacterium (assembly GCA_963709715.1). GTDB lineage: Bacteria > Actinomycetota > Thermoleophilia > Gaiellales > Gaiellaceae > GMQP-bins7. The sequence continues at coordinate 47,750 of CAVPXQ010000007.1, read as the reverse complement.
CGTCATGTACCTGGGCAAGGTCATCGAGATCGGTACGCGGGAAGAGATCTACCACTCGCCCATGCACCCGTACACGCAGGCCCTGCTCTCGGCCGTCCCCATCGAGTCTCCGACACAGCGTGGCAAGCGCTCTCGTATCGTGCTCGAGGGCGACGTCCCTAGCCCTGCGAACCCTCCTTCCGGTTGTCGGTTCCGGACACGCTGCTGGAAGGCCCAGGAGATCTGCGCCGAGGACGAGCCGGAGCTCGTCCCGCGTGGCGGCGGCAAGCACCCGGTCGCATGTCACTTCGCCGAGGTGCTGAGCCCGCTCGATCTCGAGGAGCAGGCGAAGGTGCGTCAGGCCGCCTACGAGGCGAAGCGTGCTGCCGATAAGCTCGCCGCCGAGACACTGTCGTCGGGCAGCTAACTCGTCGTATTCCGTGACGTCTCAAGGAACATGAGCGCGGCGTATCCGCAGTCTGTGTGTGCGCGTGTGCGTGAGCAGGTGTCGCTCCAACTCGACGCCGAGCTCTCGCAGCTCGAGGAGCGAATGCTGGCCACTCACCTCGAGCGGTGTGCAGCGTGCGCTGTGTACGCGGAGGACGTGAGAGACGCCACCGAGCGAATCCGGACCGCGCCACTCCAGAGCATGCGGCGCCCGGTCGTCGTTCGGCGGCAACGCTCGCTCACGACGACGCGGCTCCAGGTCGGCGTCGCCGCCGCCTTCGCGCTCGCGGCGCTGGGCCTCGGCACGCAGCTCGCGACTTCGTCGCAGTCACCGGAGGGGTCGCTCGCGCGCTACGAAGACGGGCCCAATCTCTCGCCGCCGGAAAGCGTCCTCGAACGTGAGCAGGCCATCCTCCGCGTGGTCAAGGTCGGTCGACCTCTGCCGCCACCCGGCTCCCTGTTCTAGGCCCGTTCTCCGATCGCAATGAGGGCTCAGGGACTCCTTCTCGCGCTACTCGCCGCGCTCGTGCTGGTCTCCGCGGGCTGTGGCGGTGGCGGCACGCCGTCGAACGAGGACTACGCGAAGGCCGTCGTCCTCAACAGGAACCGGGCCGACTTCGTCCTCGGCAGGATCACTCGTGCTCAGTCCATGGACGAGCTCCTCACGCGTATGGACGAGGCAGCGGCGGTCATCGACAAATCGGCCGGCGACCTCGAGGACACGGGCGCGCCCGATGACTTCCAGCCAGAAGCCGACAACCTCGTGAAGTGGTTGCGGCAGCTCTCCGTCGACATCCAGGCGACCGCCGATCAGGCGCGAACGCCGGGATTCGAAGGATTGCTCACAGGCGAGGGGTTGCAGGGGCTGAGCTTCGACAGCTGGGATCAGGTCAACAAGGCACTCGCGGGGCTCGCGGGCAAGGGGATCCAGGTCACGATCCTCCAGCCCAAGAGCCAGGACTCGCCGTAGCAGCCTCGGCGCCACATCTCCTTCGCTAGACTCGCGCGCGGCTGGCCGGTCTCGGCCGCTCTTCACATCGCCTCAGGAGAACCATGTCCGAGAACGGAGCAGATCGCACGAACACGGGTCGGATCATCGAGATCAAGGGCGTCGTCATCGACGCCGTCTTCCCCGACCGGCTCCCCGAGATCTACACGGCGCTCGAGATCGAGATCGCCGAGGGCGACGCGACCCGCACGCTCGTCGCAGAGGTGCAGCAGCACCTCGGCGACGATCGCGTTCGCGCGGTCGCGATGGACTCGACCGACGGGCTCTCGCGGGGCGCGATCTGCGTCGACACGGGCAAGCCGATCTCGGTTCCCGTCGGGGCAGGCGACGCTCGGACGGCTCTGGAACGTGATCGGTGAGCCGATCGACGAGGCCGGGCCGATGCCCGAGGACGTCGAGCGCTGGTCGATCCATCGCGATCCGCCGGCCTTCCGCGACCTGTCGCCGAAGATCGAGACGTTCGAGACGGGCATCAAGGTCATCGACCTCATCGCGCCCGTACGTGAAGGGCGGCAAGGTCGGCCTCTTCGGCGGCGCCGGCGTCGGCAAGACGGTTCTCATCCAGGAGCTCATCCACAACGTCGCTCTGCAGCACGGCGGTGTCTCCGTCTTCGCCGGCGTCGGCGAGCGCACGCGCGAGGGCAACGACCTCTGGTCGAGATGACCGAGTCCGGCGTGCTCGACAAGGTCGCGCTCGTCTACGGGCAGATGAACGAGCCGCCGGGCGCGCGCCTGCGCGTCGGGCTCTCCGGTCTGACGATGGCGGAGTACTTCCGCGACGAGGGCCAGGACGTGCTGCTCTTCATCGACAACATCTTCCGCTTCGTCCAGGCGGGCTCCGAGGTGTCGGCGCTCCTCGGCCGCATGCCGAGCGCCGTCGGCTACCAGCCGACGCTCGCGACCGAGATGGGCCAGCTCCAGGAGCGGATCACGTCGACGCGCACGGGCTCCGTGACCTCGGTGCAGGCGATCTACGTCCCGGCCGACGACCTCACCGACCCGGCGCCGGCCAACACGTTCGCGCATCTCGACTCGACGACGGTGCTCGAGCGCTCGATCGTCGAGAAGGGAATCTATCCGGCCGTCGACCCGCTCAAGTCGAACTCGCGCGCGCTCCAGCCCGGCATCGTCTCCGACGAGCACTACGAGGTCGCGACGCTCGTCCAGCAGATCCTCCAGCGCTACGCCGACCTGCAGGACATCATCGCGATCCTCGGGCATGGACGAGCTCACGGACGAGGACAAGGTCGTCGTCGCGCGCGCGCGGCGCATCGAGCGCTTCCTCTCGCAGCCGAACTTCGTCGCCGAGCAGTTCACGGGCACGCCCGGCAAGTACGTGAAGCTCGAGGACACGATCCGCAGCTTCCGCGAGATCATCGACGGCCAGCACGACGAGCTGCCCGAGTCGGCCTTCTACATGGTCGGCACGATCGAGGACGCGGTCGAGAAGGCCGCGCCAGCCCGAGGCCGTCGCCGGCCGTAGCGACGCAGTGGCCGAGTCGCACCCGAAGTTCGACGTCGCGCTCGTCACGCCCGACGGCGCGGCGTTCGACGGGGAGGCGGAGATGATCATCGTGCCCGGTGCCGCCGGCGAGATCGGCGTCCTCGCGCGACACGCGCCGCTCGTCGCGACGCTGAAGGCGGGCTCGACGCGGATCCATCTCAGCCCGAACGAGGTGCTCGAGTTCGCGACCGGCCCGGGCTTCTTCAAGGTCGAGCTCGACCGCGCGCTCGCGCTCGTCGACGACGCGGTGAACGTGAAGGAGATCGACGACGAGCGCGCCCGCGCGCAGCTCGAGGCCGCGCAGGCGGAGCTCGAGAAGGTCGAGGCCGGCGAGTCGACGCGCCGATCGCTGGCAGCTCGAGCAGCGCATCAAGCACGCCGAGAACCAGCTCTCGGTCTCCGGTCGCACGACCGGCTAGCAGTGCGTGTCGCAGCGCTCGCCGACGTCCACGGAAACGCGCCGGCGCTCGAGGCCGTCCTCCGAGAGGTCGAGCGCGAGCGCCGCCCGACCTGCGTCGTCTTCTGCGGCGACCTGACCTGGGGCTCGCTTCCGCAGGAGACACGCTCGAGCTCGTTCGCGGCGCTGCAGATCCCGGCGCGCTTCGTCCGCGGAAACGCCGACCGAATGGTGGGGGTCGAGACGCGAGGGCACGAGGACCGTGGATGGCCGCGCAGCACTCCGCCGAGGACCTCGTCGTTCCTCGCGAGCTTCGAGCCGACGGTCTCCGTCGTCGTCGACGGCTCGGCGCGACGTGCTTCTGTCACGGCTCGCCGCGGTCGGACGAGGAGTGCGTCACCGAGCGAACTCCCGTCGAGCGGGTTCGCGAGTTCATGGCGGGGCGGGACGAGCAGAGTCGTCGTCACCGCCCACATTCACGTGCAGTACGACCGGGTCGTCGACGGAGTTCGTCTTCTGAGCCCGGGGAGCGTCGGGCTTCCCTACGAGGGCGAGTCCGGCTACGCGTACTGGGCCATGCTCGGCCCCGACGTCGAGCTCCGCCGGACGCCGAGTACGACGTCGAGCTCGGTCGTCGAACGCGATGCGCGAGCACCGACGATCCGCGGGTCGAGGCGATCGTCGAGCTGCATGCTCGAGCCGCCTTCACGGTCCGAGGTCATCGAAGACGCCGAGCGGCGCGTCTTCGCCGGGTGAGGTCGATGTAGGCTCGGGTCGTGGAGGAGATCGCTCCGGGCATCTGGCACTGGGCCGCCCCTCATCCGAGCATCAGGATCCCGGTCCACTCGTACTACCTTCCCGCCGAGCGCGTCGTCATCGACCCGATCGCGCCCGCGGACGGTCTCGACTGGTTCGCCGAACACGGCCCGCCGACGGACGTGCTGCTGACGAACCGCCACCACTACCGCTCGAGCGCCGACTTCGTCGAGCGGTTCGGAGTTACCGTCCGTTGCTCGCGTCCGGGGATGCACGAGTTCACCGACGGGCAGGCCATCGAGCCGTTCGACTTCGGCGACGAGCTACCCGGCGGGATCGTCGCGCACGAGGTCGGCGCGATCTGCCCGGACGAGACGGCGCTGCTCATTCCTGCCCAGCGTGCCCTCGCGGTCGCCGACGGCGCCGTTCGCTGGGAAGAGGGCGGTCCGCTGGCGTTCGTGCCGGACCACCTCATGGACGAGCCGAGCAGACGAAGGAGGGGTTACGCGAGTCGTACCGCCGGCTCGTCGAGCTCGACTTCCACCATCTCCTCCTCGCGCACGGCGACCCGTTCGTCGGCAACGGGCGCGAGACGCTGAGGGCGTTCGCGGGCTGAACCGGCGCCCGCAGGAATTGCCCGACTAGCGCGTATTCGCTAGCCTGAGAACCCCGGAGAGCTTTGAACGGCAGCTTGGCGACCGGGTTACCAAACGCCTAAAGAGCCAGAGGGCCTCCGGCTCCCGACCTCTTTAGGCGGGAGCCGAATCGTGAAGGACGTCCGAGCCCACATAGAGCAGCTTCTCGCCGAGCGGATCCTCGTCCTCGACGGGGCCTGGGGTGTGCTCATCCATCGGCGCGAGCTCTCGGAGGAGCAGTACCGGGGCGAGCGCTTCGCCGATCACGCACGCACGTCAAGGGCGACCCCGATCTCCTGAACCTCACGGCTCCCGAGATCGTCTCGGAGATCCACGACGCGTACTTCGAGGCCGGCGCGGACATCGCGACGACGAACACGTTCACGGCGACGTCGATCGGACAGGCGGACTACGAGCTCGCGGACGTTGCGGCCGAGATGAGCCTCGAGGGCGCGCGCCTTGCGCGCGCGGCCGCCGATCGCTGGACGGAGCGAACGCCCGACAAGCCACGCTTCGTCGCCGGTTCCGTCGGCCCGCTCAACGTCACGCTCTCGCTCTCGCCGAAGGTCGACGACGCGGCGTTCCGGGCCGTGACGTTCGACGAGGTGCAAGCGACGTACGAGGAGCAGATCGCCGCGCTCCGCGACGGCGGCGTCGACCTCCTCCTGATCGAGACGATCTTCGACACGCTGAACGCGAAGGCAGCGATCGTCGCCGCTCGCGCCGTCGCGCCCGAGCTCCCGCTCTGGCTCTCGTTCACCGCGATCGACAGGAGCGGACGCAATCTCTCGGGTCAGACCTCGGAGGCGTTCTGGATCTCGGTCGAGCACGCGGAGCCGTTCATCGTCGGCGTCAACTGCTCGCTCGGCGCGACGGAGATGCGGCCGTTCCTCGAGGGGCTCGCGGGCGTCGCATCGACGTACGTCTCCTGCCACCCGAACGCCGGCCTCCCGAATGCGCTCGGGCTCCACGACGAGCAGGCCGCCGACACGAGTCGCTACCTGCGCGCATTCGCCGAGGACGGCCTCGTCAACCTCGTCGGCGGCTGCTGCGGCACGACGCCGGAGCACACGCACGCGATCGCGCGGTCGGTCGAGGGACTGCCACCGCGTCGGGTTCCGGAGCGGTCCCCGCGCCCGCGCTTCTCCGGCCTCGAGCCGTTCGTCATCCGGCCCGACACCGGTTTCGTCGTCGTCGGCGAGCGCACGAACGTGACGGGCTCGGCGAGGTTCCGGCGCCTGATCGAGGCGAACGACTTCCAGGGCGCCGTCGACGTAGCCCTCGAGCAGGTGCGCGGCGGGGCGAACCTCCTCGACGTGAACATGGACGCCGACCTGCTCGACGCCGAGCAGGCGATGACGACCTTCCTCAACCTGATCGCGACCGAGCCGGAGGTCGCGCGCCTTCCGATCATGGTCGACAGCTCGCGCTTCTCCGCGCTCGAGGCGGGGCTCAAGTGCCTGCAGGGCAAGGGCGTCGTCAACTCGATCTCGCTGAAGGAGGGCGAGGAGCCCTTCCTCGAGCAGGCCCGAACTGTTCGCGCATACGGCGCCGCGGTCGTCGTGATGGCGTTCGACGAGCGCGGGCAGGCGGAGTCCGTCGAGCGGAAGGTCGAGATCCTCGGCCGCGCGTTCGACCTGCTCACGACCCGGGCGGGCTTCGCGCCGGAGGACGTCATCCTCGATCCGAACATCCTCGCCGTCGCGACCGGGATCGAGGAGCATGCGGCCTTCGCCAAGGCATTCATCGAGGCGATCCCGCTCCTCAAGGAACGCTGTCCGGGCGCGCTCGTCTCGGGCGGCATCTCGAACCTCTCGTTCGCGTTCCGCGGGAACGACCCGGTCCGCGAGGCGATGCACGCTTCGTTCCTCTACCACGCGATCAACGCGGGACTCGACATGGGCATCGTCAACGCCGGGCAGCTCGCCGTGTACGAGGACATCGAGCCCGAGCTGCTGGAGCGCGTCGAGGACGTGCTCTTCGACCGTCGCCCGGAGGCGACCGAACGCCTCGTCGAGTACGCGTCCACCGTCACGGGCGGCGGGACGCAGCGCGAGCTCGATCTCGCCTGGCGCGAGGCACCGGTCGAGGAGCGGCTCGCGCACGCGCTCGTCCACGGTGTCGTCGACTACATCGAGGAGGACACGGAGGAAGCCCGACGCACCGTCACGCGGCCGCTCGACGTCATCGAGGGCCCGCTCATGGACGGGATGAAGATCGTCGGCGACCTCTTCGGCGCCGGGAAGATGTTCCTGCCGCAGGTCGTGAAGAGCGCGCGGGCGATGAAGCGTGCGGTGGGATACCTCGAGCCGTTCATGGAAGCCGAGAAGACGAGCCGCACCGCTGCGGCCCGGGTCGTGCTCGCGACGGTCAAGGGCGACGTGCACGACATCGGGAAGAACATCGTCGGCGTCGTGCTCGGCTGCAACGGCTACGAGGTGATCGACCTCGGCGTGATGGTTCCGGCAGATCAGATCCTCGACGTCGCCGTCGAGCAGGACTGCGACATCGTCGGGCTCTCCGGGCTCATCACGCCGTCGCTCGACGAGATGGTCGGCGTCGCGAAGGAGATGGAGCGCCGCGGTCTCGACCTCCCGCTCCTCATCGGCGGCGCGACGACCTCGAAGCAGCACACGGCGGTGCGCATCGCACCGGAGTACGGCCAGCCGACGCTCCACGTCCTCGACGCGTCGCGGGTCGTCGGCGTCGTCGGCGACCTCCTCGACGGCGAGCGGCGCGCGCGTCTCGACACCGAGAACCGTGCCGACCAGGAGCGGCTGCGCGCGCTGCACGCCGAGAAGGGGCGGAAGCCGATCCTGTCGATCCGGGAGGCGCGGACGCGGCGAACGCCGATCGACTGGCACGCGGACGACCTCGCCGTCCCCTCCTTCACCGGCGTTCGCCCGGTCGAGGAGGAGATCGAGACGCTGCGCGGCTACGTGGACTGGACGTACTTCTTCCACGCCTGGGAGCTGAAGGGCCGCTACCCGGCGATCCTCGACGACCCCGAGAAGGGCGATGTCGCCCGCGACCTCTTCGCGGCCGCCAACGAGCTTCTCGACGAGGTCGCGGCGGACCGGTCGCTGCAGGCGCGTGGGGTCTACGGCTTCTGGCCCGCACGCGCCGAGGGCGACGATCTCGTGCTCGAAGGCGGCGTTCGCTTCCACATGCTGCGGCAGCAGGCCGACCACGACGACTCGCGCCCGAACCGCTCCCTCGCCGACTTCGTCGCACCGGCAGACACCGGGCTTGCAGACCTCGTCGGCGCGTTCGCCGTCGCCATTCACGGCAGCGAGGCGCTGGCAGATGCATTCGCTGTCGATCGCGACGACTACAGCTCGATCATGGTTCGCGCGCTCGCAGATCGCCTCGCGGAAGCGTTCGCCGAGCGTCTCCACGAGCGAGCGCGAGACGAGTGGTACGCGCCCGGCGAGTCACGATCGAGCGAGGAGCTCATCCGCGAGAACTTCCGCGGGATTCGTCCTGCGTTCGGCTATCCGGCGTGCCCCGACCACTCGGAGAAGGGCACGCTTCTCGAGCTTCTCGATGCCGCCAGTACGGGCATCGGCCTGACCGAGTCGTTCGCAACGACGCCGGGACCCAGCGTCAGCGGCCTCTACTTCGGCCACCCACAGGCGCGGTACTTCTCGGTCGGTCGCGTCGGGCGGGACCAGGTCGTCGACTACGCGGCGAGGAAAGGCGTCGACGTCGCCGAGGCGGAGCGCTGGCTTCGCCAGAACCTGGCGTACGAGCCGTGATCCGCTCCTGACACGACGCGCAGGCCAGCTGCGACGAGCGACGAACAACGCGCACATGTCGCTTCGAGACGCGGCCGAAACCGCCGTAGTCGGAATCCGGACCAGGTGCTAGCGTCACCCCCGGTCGTGGAGAGCTCAAGCCGTCTCGGCCTTCTTCGCCGCTCGCGCTCGTTCGGGTACCTGTTTTTCGCGGTCGCTGGATCGAGCTTCGGCACGTACCTCGCGGCTGTCGCTCTGACCGTCAGCATCTACGACAAGACGGATTCGGGGTCGTGGGTCGCGGCGCTCCTCGTTGCGGACTTTCTCCCGATCGTCCTCATCGGACTTCTCCTCGGCCCGCTCGTCGACCGGTTCTCGCGGCGGAGGCTGATGATCGTCTCCGACCTCGCTCGCTTCGGGATCTTCGCGGCGCTCCCGTTCGTCGGCTCTCCCGTCGGCATCATCGCCCTGGCGGGGGTTTCGGGAGTCGCGGCGGGCTTCTTCCACCCTGCGGCCAACGCGGGGCTCCCCAACCTCGTCGCAGACGAAGACCTGACGAACGCGAACTCGCTCCTCCAGACGGTGGAGACGCTGGCGCTGATGGTCGGCCCCGTGCTGGCAGGCGTCATGCTCGCTGCGTGGCCGCCGTCCGTGCCGTACGCGGTAAATGCGGTCACGTTCCTGCTGTCGGCGATCCTCGTCTCCAGGATCCCGGCCTCGAGCCTCCACTCCGAGGAGCCCGTGACGCAGGGCCACTGGCGAGATGTCGGCAACGGGATCAAGCTCGTCCTGACGTCACGCCCGCTGCGCACGGTGCTCGTCGTCTGGAACGTCGTGGTCATCGGTTCCGCGGCCGTGAACGTCGCCGAGGTCATCTTCGCGAAGGACGACCTCTCCGCGGGCAACGTCGGCTTCGGCATCCTCGTCGCCGCGAGCGGCGTGGGGCTCGCGCTCGGAAGCTTCCTTGCCGCTCCGGCGCTCGGGAAGGTCGGGCTGCGCCGACACTACGTCGGCTCGATCGCGCTCATGGGCGTCGGGTGGGGCGCCGCGGCCCTCAGCGACTCGATCTGGCTCGCCGTCCCGTTCGTGATCGGCGGAGCTGCGGGAAACGGTGCGGCCTTCGTGTGCAACCGGCTCTTGATCCAGCGGGGCGCGCCGGATCAGTACCGTGGCCGAGCGCTCGCGACGATCATGAGCTCGACATACGCGGTTGCGGGGCTCGCGATGGCGGCCGCGGGCGTTCTCACCGACACCTACGGTGCTCGCGCCGTCTGGATCGGAGCCGGTGTGGTGTTCCTCGTCGGCGCACTGGTTGCGTTCGTGATGACGCGCTGGCTCCCGGTTCGCCAGGAGGAGGAGCGAGCAGTGATCGAGGAGAGCGCCGAGTCCGCAGTTGCTGCGCTCGCGAACGGACGAACGGCTGTCGCCGCGGTCGAGGAGAACGGCAACGGGACGCACGTCCCTCCGCTCGAGCGGATCGCGACGTTGCTCGAGGAGATCGAGGAGCGACGCAAGGCCGAAGCGGATCGGCGCCGGTCCGAAGCCCAGCGGTTGCGCTGACGCCGCATAGAGTCCCGGCGTGGCGCGGAGGGAGCTGACGCTCGACGAGCTCGTCGCAGGTGTGCGTGCGGGAGATCGCCGCGCCCTGGCCCGCGCCATATCGTTCGTCGAGGACGGCGATCCGCTCGCGTATCCGCTCGTGCGCGAGGTCTACTCGGGAACGGGGCGCGCGGCGGTCGTCGGAGTCACCGGCCCTCCGGGGGTCGGCAAGTCGAGTCTCATCGCGGCGCTCGTCGGCCACATCCGCGAGAGCGAGCACACGGTCGGCGTCGTCTCTGTCGATCCGTCGAGCCCCTTCTCGCGCGGTGCACTTCTCGGAGACCGGATCCGGCTCTCGGATCACTTCCTCGACCCCGGCGTCTACATCCGCTCGATGGGGACGCGGGGCCACCTGGGCGGGCTCGCCGAGGCGACGCTGCAGGCGGTCCTGCTCCTCGACGCAGCGGGAAAGGAGGTCATTTTCGTCGAGACGGTCGGAGCCGGGCAGAGCGAGGTCGAGGTCACGGGCATCGCCGACACGGTCCTGCTCGTCCTCATGCCGGGGTCGGGTGACTCCGTGCAGGCGCTGAAGGCCGGGATCATGGAGATTCCGGACGTCATCGCGATCAACAAGATGGATCACGCTGCAGCGAAGACGATGCTGAACGAAGTGCGCTCGATCGTCGCGCTCGCGGAGCCCGACCGCCGGCCGAAGATCCTCCTGACGGAGGCGCTCCACGGCGAGAACGTCCCGGAGCTGTGGGCGGCGATCGAGGAGCATCGGTCGGCGCTCGAGAGCGACGGCCGACTCGAGGAGCGCCGCCGCACGAACCTCGCCGCCGAGGTGTTCGCGGTCGCGTCGAGCCGCGCGAGCTCCCATCTGCGAGCGGCGGTCGCCGACGATCCGGAGCCCTGCAGGACGTTCTCGGCGCGTCGAAGAGCGCGAGCTCGACCCGCTGAGCGCCGTCCGCGAGATCCTCGAGGAGGTGTTCGAGCTCCATGGCGCCGACGATCGCTGACGTCGAGGCCGCACGCGAGCGGCTCGCCGGTGTCGCGCGCGAGACGCCGCTCTACCCGACCGAGACCTTCTCGAAGCTGACCGGTCGCCAGGTCTTCCTCAAGGCGGAGAACCTCCAGCGCACGGGCTCCTTCAAGATCCGCGGCGCGTACAACACGATCGCGACGCTCGGCGAGGCCGAGCGCGAGGCGGGGGTCGTCGCTGCGAGCGCCGGCAACCACGGCCAGGCGGTCGCGTGGGCGGCGCGCGAAGCAGGCATCCCGGCGACGATCTTCATGCCGCAGGACGCGCCGATGGCGAAGGTCGAGGCGACGCGCTCGTACGGCGGCGAGACCGTGCTCGTCGGCGAGGGCTTCGACGAGGCGGTCGCCGCCGCTGCCGCGCACGTGGACGCGCACGCGGGCGACGCTCGTTCACGCGTTCGAGGACGAGCGCGTGATCGCGGGTCAGGGGACGATCGGCCTCGAGCTCGCCGAGCAGGCTCCCGAGGCGGAGACGGTCGTGATTCCGATCGGCGGCGGTGGGCTCGCGGCAGGCATCTCGCTCGCGCTCAAGGAACGGCGTCCGGACGTGCGCATCGTCGGCGTCGAGTGCCAGCCCGGCTACACGATCGCCGACGGCATCGCGGTCAAGATCAAGGGCGAGCTCGCCGCCAGCGATCCTCGAGTCGACCCTCGACGACCGGGTCTCGGTGACGGACGACGAGATCTCCGAGGCGCTCGTTCTCTGCGTCGAGCGGACGAAGTTCCTCGTCGAGGGCGCCGGCGCCGTCGGCCTCGCAGCGCTCCTCGCCGGACGAGGTCTCGGGCTCGGGCTCCGTCGCGGTCGTGCTCTCGGGCGGGAACATCGACGCGACGACGCTCATCTCGGTGCTCCGCCACGGGCTGACGCAGGCCGGTCGGTTCCTTGCCATCCGCCTTCTCATCCCGGATCGGCCGGGCGAGCTCCGCGAACGTCCTCGACCTGATCGCGCGCGGGCGCGGCAACGTCGTCTCCGTCGACCACCATCGCGAGGGCCGCACGACGAGCGCGCTCCAGACCGAGATCGAGCTCGTCGTCTCGACGCGCGACGAAGACGCACTGCCAGGAGCTGCTCGGGTCGATCCGCGGCGCCGGCTACGCGGTGGAGCGGGTCGGGCCGCCGTCGTAGGATTCGCGAGATGCTCACGTCGGTCGTCGTCGTTCCCCGCGAACGCTTCACGTCGCTGCCCGTCAGCCTGCGCTCGCTCTTCTCGACGATCGCCGGCCGACGTCCCGGTCGTCGTGGTCGAGGGTGCGACGCCGCCCGCGACGCGAACCGAGCTGCAGGCGCTCGCGCACGAGCGGCCCTTCGAGCTCGTCTCGCTTCCGTACATGGTGAAGCCGAACGAGGCGCGCAACCTCGGCGTCGGGAGGACCTCGACGGAGTACGTCGTGATCGCGGACAACGACATCGAGTACGAGCCCGGCTGGCTCGACGCGCTCGAGAGGCATGCGCTCGAGCACGGATCTGACGCCGTCGCGCCGCTCATCTTCATCGGGCCGCCGTCGGCGACGATCATCCACCACGCCGGCGGGATCCTGAGCGCGAGCCGGGTCGACGGGACGATCCGGCTGTCGGAGGCGCATCGACTGATGGACGTCCCGCTCGAGGACGTGGACGATGCGATTTCCCGGGCCACAGAACCACGTCTGCGAGTTCCACTGCATGATGGCGAGGCGCGCGCTGCTCGACGAGATGGGTGGGCTCGACGAGCGCCTCATCACGAGGGAGCAGGTCGACTTCGCCATGCGCGCGCTCGTGCTCGGACGCGAGCACGACCTTCGCAGAGAGCGCGTGGGTCACGTACATGGCCCGTGACGACTTCGATCCCGTCGACCTCCGCTACCACCTCTTCCGCTGGGCCGATCGCTTCGTCGTCGAGTCGCTCGACGCGTTCGAGGGTACGTGGGGTGTGACGCTCGATCGCGACCTGTACCGCTTCTCCTGGGCCGCTGAGCACCGAGCGCGAGCGGCGGAGACGGCGTATCCCCGCCGGCGGCGACTGCTCGGGAAGGAGCGGTTTCGCCGCTGGGTCGTCGACCCGCTGCGAGCGCGAGATCGTCGCCGAGCAGCTCGCATTGCGCGGCGATGTTCGAGCGTTCGTCCCGCGTGAGCTTCCCCGCGAGGAGGTGAGCCGCGTCATCGAGGGCTTGCTCGTCTCCACGACCGACCCCATCACGGCCGCATTGAGCCTTCCGCGGGTGGCGGGCATGGCCACCATGCCCTCGCGCTCGGAGACCGCCCCTCGTGCGATCGCGTCGATCCTTCCGCAGGTCGCGCGGCTCTGGCTCTTCCTCGATCGCTTCGACTCGATGCCGACCTATGCGGACGACGAGCGGATCCGCGTCGTCCGCTCGCAGGACGTCGGTGACCTCCGCGCGAACGGGAAGCTTCGTCGGGCTCGCGCTCGAAGACGCGGCCCTGCACGTTCTTCGCCGTCGACGACGACGTCGAGTATCCCGCTGACTACTGCGACGTGCTCGCGACGCAGATCGATCGGTTCGCGGGCGGCGCCGCCGTCGGGGTGCACGCCTGCCTACTGCGAGAGCCCATGTCCTCCTACGTGCGCGACATGAAGGTGCTGCACCGTCGCTCGGAGCAGCGGCGCGCGGTCGGGGTCGACCTGCTCGGGTCGGACTCGCTGGCGTTTCGCACCGGCACGCTTCGTTTCGACGTCCGTGAGTGGCGCAACGTGAACGTGGTCGACCTCTCGTTCGCCCTCGAGGCGCGGCGCCGCGCCGTTCCCCTCGTGATGGTGCCCCGTCGTTCGCACTGGCTCACGGCCCTGGACGAGAACCAGGACGACTCGATCTGGATGTCCGCCGCCCGCGACGACAGCCTTCAGACGAAGCTCGCGCGGGAGGTGATGTCCCTCCCGCGGCCACCCTTGCCGCGCGTCCGCCTCCGGCGGCTCAGCTACCGCAGCGCCTGAACTCGACTGTGGGCTTGCCGTCGGCAATCCACGAGTCGATGCCGCCGTTGACGACCGGGTGTGCGTCGAAGCCCCGCGCGGAGAGGATGCTCGCGGCTATCGCTGCACGCGGGCCCGTTTCGCAGATCGTGACGATCGGCTTGTCGCGAGGGAGATCCGCCTCGCCGAGCGCCAGCAGACGATACGGGATGTTGCGGCTGCCCGCGATGTAGCCCGTGTCACGCTCGTCCTTCTCCCGCACGTCGACGAGCTCGGCGCCGCCGGCGAGGAGTGCGTCGAGCTGCTCGACGGAGACGAGCTCGAGAGACTCGGGACCTCCCCCGAGCACGTAGCCGGCGATATCGAGGTGGCCGACCGAGCGGAGCCCGCGGGTCGCATGCGCCACCTCGTCCTCGTCTGCTGCTGCCACGACGACCGGGCCGTCGGCGAGCACGAACGCGGCCTTCGTCGAGAATCGTGTGCCGGAGATCGGGACGCTCAGCGCGCCGGGGAGGTGGCCGGCAGCGAACGACTCGACCGGGCGAACGTCCAAGACCTGTGCGCGGTCGGGCGGGGCGGCGAGTTCCGGTGGATCCTGCTGCGCGCCGACGAACGGGCCGCGGTTCATTTCCACGATCTGTTCCATGTTCGGCGGACGCGGCGCCGAGATACCGGCGGACTCGGCGATAAACAGCGCGATGTCGTCGTGCGCGAGGGCGGGATTGAAACGACGCTCGAAACCGATCGTCGTCGACGCCTTCGAGCTCATCGCCTTGCCGCAGAGCGAGCCGGCAACGTGGCCGGGGTAGACCTCGACACCGTCACCCAGTTCGAGCAACCGGTGCAGCGAGCGGAAGAGGCCTTCGGCTCCCTCGCGCGCCTCGACCGCGAGATCGGGTCTCGCGGCATCGCCGACGAAGAGCGAGTCGCCGGTGAGGACGAACCACGGGTCGGTGCCGCGCGAGCGGTCGCTCACGGCCATGCAGCAGTGCTCCGGCCGGTGGCCGGGCGTGTGGATGCAGCGCAGTACGACGTCGCCGAGGACGATCTCGGTTCCGTCCGGCATCGGGTAGTTCGGATACGCGGCCTCCGCGGCCGGGTGGATGCTCACTGGGACGCCGTGCTCGAGCGCGAACCTGCCGTGCCCCGAAAGGTGGTCCGCGTGCGTGTGCGTCTCGACGACGCGGAGGATGTGGACCTCGCGCCGCTCCGCTTCCTCGAGGTACTGCTCGATCGCGAACGCCGGGTCGACGACGACGGCCTTGCCTGTGCCCGGATCGCCGACGAGGTAGGAGGCACACCCGAGCGCGTCGTCGACGAACTGCGTGAAGATCATCTGCGCGCCGACCGTACCAGCGGCTCCCGCTATCTCTCTTGAAGTGCCGGCGAGAACAGACGTCACCGTATGGTTCGGCGACAACTCCGATCAGTCGACGCCGCGCACCATCTCCCGTCATCCTGGCTGGATAAGGTGTCCGGCGGTGATGCTGCCGTGAGGCCATGAGGGCGGGACTGTCCCGGCATCTTCCGATGTTCGCATGCGCGGCGGCAGGGAGCGCCGTGTTCTTCGCGCCGGCATCGCTCGGTGCGCGCGTTCACGACCTCGACAAGGTTCACGCATGCATCACGAAGAAAGGCCCGCGCGTCGGCAGCATAAGAATCATCTACATTCCGCCCATCCGTCCCCGGGGGAAGCATTTTGGCGACCCCGCCGCTGCCTGCAGACGCAATGAGCTAATGGTCATCTTTCGGCGGGAAGCGGGCGGTGGCAACCCGGGTCCTCCCGGCCCAGCAGGGCCTCAGGGCCCCGCTGGACCTCCCGGGACCGGCCGGCGGCCCTGCCGGACCGCAAGGGCCGTCTGGGCCTCAGGGCCCCGCCGGCCCTGCCGGTGCTACGGGCGCTGATGGGCCTGCCGGGCCTCAGGGACCTGCTGGGCCTCAGGGTCCCGCCGGCCCTGCCGGTGCTACGGGCGCCGACGGGCCTGCCGGGCCTCAGGGTCCCGCCGGCCCTGCTGGTGCTACGGGCGCCGCCGGCCCTGCTGGTGCTACGGGCGCCGACGGGCCTGCCGGGCCTCAGGGTCCCGCCGGTGTTACTGGCCCTGCTGGGCCTCAGGGTGTCGCCGGCCCTGCTGGGCCTCAGGGTCCCGCCGGTGTTACTGGCCCTGCTGGGCCTCAGGGTGTCGCCGGCCCTGCTGGGCCTCAGGGTCCCGCCGGCCCTGCTGGGCCTCAGGGTCCCGCCGGCCCTGCCGGTGCTACGGGTGCCGCCGGCCCTGCCGGTGCTACGGGTGCCGCCGGCCCTGCTGGGCCTCAGGGTCCAGCCGGTGCTGCTGGCGCGACTGGCCCTCCGGGTCCTCAAGGCCCGGCGGGAAACTCTGGCGTCGCCTGGTTCGTGGCTGCAGGCGGAACCGTTGCAAGCACGAACTGCATCCAGGTCGGGCCTGGTTCCGGAGACGCCGCTTGCCCGGTAACGAGCGGATTTCCGGTGAACACGGCTGGCTACATACTTGGCCCGATCCCCGCAGGCGGGACGACAATCTCGAATCTATTCGCACTCAGCAACACCACCCCGACGGGCGCCCAGACCTACACCGTCGCCGTGCTCGACAACGGCACCTCTGTATTCAGCTGTACGGTCACGAGCGCCGGAGCGACCTGCTCGAACAACGGGTCGGCGTCGGTCGCGGAAGGCCACTACCTAGAAGTGCAGATCACCAACAACGGCGGAGCCCCAGCCGCGAGATGGCGAGTCAGCTTCCGCTACTAGTTTGGTCTGCACCGCGACTCGTGATCCACGACGCGGAACCCGCTCCGGCATGATCTCTCTCGATCACCGGTCGTGACACATGATCCGGCACCTAAAGCGAGTCGTGCCGTCGCCGTTCGCGTCGGTGCCGCCCTCGCAGTCGTCCTCGCGATCGGCTTCGCGGCGTGGTTGTTCGCCTTCAGCGACCGCTCGTCGAGCGCGGCCACCGGATCCGGTACTAAAGCCGTGCTCGTATCGGAACAGGGCCTCGGCGACATCGCCACACAGGCGCATCATCCGGTGTACTGGGCCGGACCCATCGCCGGCACGTCGTACGAGCTCACGACGACGAAGGACGGCCGTTTCTACGTGCGCTATCTGACGGAAGGGATCGAAGTTGGCGACCCGCGCCCGATCTACACGACAGTCGGGACCTACCCCGAAGCGAACGCCTACGGCGTCCTCAAGAGGGCGGCGAGGCGTTCAGGCGCGAAAGCGGTCGACACGACACGAGGAGCTCTCGTCGTCACGAACACGAAGACGCCGACCAGCGTGTATTTCGCGTTCAAGAACTCGCCATATCTCGTGGAGGTGTTCGACCCCTCCGCGGGGAAGGCTCTGCAGCTGACACTCTCGGGGCAAATCAGACCGATTCGCTGAAGGCTCGGCCACCGTCTCTTTCCATCCTGCTAGCAACGAAACGGGGTCGGCCAACTCGTGGCCCCGCGAACGGCGCATCACGCTGTGGCAATACGCAGTGGTGCCAGCTTGCGAGGTTCAGGATTGCGTGGGTCACGGCTGGCTGTCTACGACGCTCGTTACGTACACGCACTCGACGCGGCCGGATCCCATCCCGAAGAAGGTTCTCCTGGCGCTCCTACGGCCGTGCGGTGAGGTCTGGGTGAGGTCTTGAGCTATAGAACCTCACGGAAAGCCCTGGAAATTGCACCCGGCCCCGCTATTTCTCTTGAAGTACCGCCCTGAGCCGGCGGTCGGGCTCTCGAGCGCCTACGAGAGCTGTTGGCGCAGGAATTCGACCGTGCGCGCGTAGGCGAGCTCCGCGGCCTCGGCCTCGTACTCGGGTCGATCGCTCTCCATGAACCAGTGCTTCGTGCCGGGATAGAGGTGCGCGTCGGCGCGGCCCTTCCCCGCCACCTGGCTCGAGTCGACGAACTCGTCGTCCTCCGCGAAATGACCCAGGTACGAAGTACCAGCCGGCGCTTCGAGGATGTCGCTGTAGATGGAGACTAGCGCCGAGACATCCGGTCGCGTCGCCGCCACCTGGGAGCCGTACCAGGCGCCGAAGCTGAGAGCGACGATCGCCGCACGGTCGCCGCGTGCGTCGGGGTGGGCGAGGAGCTCGTCCAGGCCGGTCGCAACCAGTCCGAGGATCCGCTCGTAGTCGTTGTCCATCTCCTGGCCGTGCGTGTCGGCGTCCTCGATCGTCGTCAGGACCGTCCCATCGAACAGGTCGGGTGCCAGTACCGTGAACCCGTCGCTTGCCAGCCGGTCGGCGAGGTCCTTGATCGGCTGATTCAGTCCCCACCAGGCATGGAGCAGAAGCACCGGCGGCCCGGGCGAGGGGCGCGCCGGTGCGATGTATGCAGGCGCTGGATCCTTCATCGGATCGATCCTAGAACGGACTGCTCATCGGGGCTCAACTCTCGGCGGCGGACGCTGCGCCGTACTCCTCGTCGGTGACGTGCTCTCCCCACGTCGCGCTGTTGCCCTCGTCGTCGACCTGGACGAGCGCGAGGTGAGTCATGAAGCGATTCGGCGCCGCACCATGCCAGTGCTCCTCGCCGGGCTCGAAGAACACCCGATCCCCGGGGCCGATCGCCTCGATCGCGCCGCCGCGGCGCTGCGCCCGTCCGACTCCCTCGACGACGTAGATCGTCTGCCCGTTCGGGTGCGTGTGCCAGGCAGTCCGTGCGCCCGGCGTGAAGTGGACGCTGGTCGCGCTCAGACGCGAAGAGCCCGACGGCGTTGCCACCTGGTCGAGATAGACCGTGCCTGTGAACCACTCACTCCGGCCGGGAGTCGTGTCGATGGCGTTCCTCGTGATCTGCATGGCTCTCCTACCTCCGGTCTCAGCTCGTCGGTTTCGCGGGCGCGCGTCGTCGCCAGGCGAGCATTGCGACCGCGACGACGACGAGGACACCGATGAGCCCGACGACGCCTGCGAGCGCGAGGTTCTCGGACGGGCTCTCCGCTGCCGGCGTCACGATTGTGATCGCGACGGGCCACTTGACGACGGCGCCCGAGTCGTAGCGCTGCCTCCGCCTGGAGGGACGCCGCTCCCGGCTCGCGGTCGGCCCTCAGGGTCACGCCGAAGTTCGCGAGCTCGCGGGCGGCGAGCGATCCGCCCGTCCAGTGCGCCGTCGTCCCGTCGACGAAGCCGACGTTCCAGCCGTCGGCCGGATGGGCGTGCTCGATCTCGAGGCCGTCGGGCGGCTTCACGAGGAACGAGGTCATCGGGTCGGAGCGCTCGTTCGGGACCTGGAGGATGATCGACTCGGAGCTCTTGCTCGCGAGGAACGTCAGGCGTCGCGACCACGTGCGCCGACGCGGTTCCGGCGAAGACGAGCGCGACTGCAGATCGCCGCTACAGACCGAGATGGCGAGCGATGACCATCCGCTGCACCTCATTCGTGCCCTCGCCGATCTCGAGGATCTTCTGGTCGCGGTAGAAGCGCGAGACCGCGGACTCCTCCATGTAGCCGAAGCCGCCGTGGATCTGGAGTGCGGCGTTCGCGACGCGGTTCGAGAGCTCGCCCGTGTACAGCTTCGCCATCGCCGCCTCGCGCGCGAACGGCCGTCCCTGCGTCCTTGAGCCACGCGGCCTTGAGACGAGCGCGCGACCGGCCTCGATCTCGGTCGCCATGTCGGCGAGCTTGAAGCGGATCGCCTGGAACGACGCGATCGGCTTGCCGAACTGCTCGCGCTCCTGCGCGTACGCGAACGCGAGATCGTACGCGCCCTGTGCGAGCCCGACGCCCATCGCGGCGACGGAGATGCGCCCGCCGTCGAGGATCTCGAGGAACTGCTTGAAGCCCTCGCCGCGCGGCCCGAGCAGGTTGCCCTCGGGCACGGCGCAGTCCTCGAACGAGAGCTCGCGCGTGTCGGAGGCGCGCCAGCCGAGCTTCTTCATCGGCGCTGAGATCGACGTAGCCGGGCGTGCCGTTCTCGACGACGATGTTCGAGATCTCGTCGTCGCCCGTGCGCGCGGTGATCGTGACTCCCCACGTGATGTCCGTGCCCGCGTTCGTGATGAAGAGCTTCGAGCCGTTCACCACCCACGAGCCGTCGCGGAGCTCCGCCGTCGTCCGTGTCGCGCCGGCGTCGGAGCCGGCGTCCGGCTCGGTCAGACCGAACGCGGCGAGCCGCCGCCCGGACGCGAGGTCGGGGAGCCAGCGCTCCTTCTGCGTCGTCGGAGCCGTAGAGCAGGATCGGCATCGTCCCGAGCGACGTGTGCGCCGCGACCGTGATCGCCACCGAGGAGTCGATCCGCGTGAGCTCCTCGATCGCGATCGCGTACGAGACCGTGTCGCCTCCGGCGCCGCCGTACCGCTCCGGGATGGGCAGTCCCATGAGGCCGAGCTCGGCGAGCTCGGCGACGAGCTCGTACGGGAAGCGACCGCTCGAGTCGAGCTCGGCCGCGACGGGCTCGACGCGCTCCCGGGCGAACGTTCGGACGGTGTCGCGGATCAGCTCCTGCTCGGGAGTGAGGTCGAAGTCCACGCCGCGCGAAGCCTAGCCGCGCGCTACGCTCCGGCCGTTCGCGAACGAGGAGGGAGGGACGGCGACGATGGGCAAGGTGCAGGAGTTCTTCGAGGGTCTTCCGACCCGCGTGACCCCCGATCGCATCGAGGGGATGAACAACACCTACGTCTTCGACATCGAGGGCGCCGGCGTCTGGACCGTCGCGATCGCGGACGGTGCGATCACGGTCAACGAGGGCGCAGGCGACGCCGACTGCACGTTCTCGACGAGCGAGGAGAGCTTCGAGAAGATCGTCGCCGGCGAGCAGAACCCGACGACCGCGTACATGACCGGCAAGCTCAAGATCAAGGGCGACATGGGCGCGGCAATGAAGCTGCAGAAGATCTTCTAGCGAGCGCCACCGACAGCCCGCGGCACCCCGCGATGATCTGGATCGCCCTCCTCGTCCGCTGGGGGATCAACACCCTGGCGCTGATCGTCGTCGACTGGATGTTCAGCGGCGTCACGATCGGTCGCTGGGGGTCGCTCCTGTTCGCCGCCGCGATCCTCACGATCGGCAACACGATCATCAAGCCGATCCTCGCGATCCTCACGCTGCCGCTCATCATCGTCACGTTCGGGCTCGCGTACTTCGCGATCAACGTCCTGATGCTCGCGCTCGCCGAGTGGATCACGCCGGACTTCTCGATCGACGGCTTCTGGACGTACGTCGGTGCGACGATCGTCGTCTGGCTCGTGAACGTCACGGTCGGGTGGTTCCTCGACAGGGTCAGCCGAAGTCAGCCGGCGACGCGCCGTGACGTGGTACGAGCTCTGGCTCTTCCTCCACCTCTCCGCGGTGGTGCTCTGGATCGGACGGCGCCGTGGCCGTGCAGGTGTTCGCGGCGCTGGCCAAGGCGTCGGGCGATCCGGCCCGCTCGGCGGCGTTCGGCAAGGACACGGGCGCGATGGTCCGCTGGGTCTTCATGCCCGCGTCGCTCGTCGTGCTCGTGACCGGGATCCTGCTCGTGAGCGAGGGCAACTGGGACTGGGGCGAGTGGTTCGTCGTGCTCGGCCTCGTCGGCTGGGCGCGTCGTGGCATTGAC
Source organism: uncultured Gaiellaceae bacterium (assembly GCA_963709715.1). GTDB lineage: Bacteria > Actinomycetota > Thermoleophilia > Gaiellales > Gaiellaceae > GMQP-bins7. Next base: position 26,245 of record CAVPXQ010000007.1, on the reverse strand, counting down.
GCGTTCGGCTACCTCACCCGCGCGCTGAGCCGTCGTCGGCATGCGCATGGCGACCGAGGGGCCGAGTCCGGAGCTCGGCGCAGAGATGACCCGGCTCGTCCTGCTCGCGAGGATCCTCATCCTCGTGCTCTTCGCGATCATCTTCGTGATGGTCGTGAAGCCGGGTGCCTAGTAGCTCTCGAGCTCGACGACCACCGTTCCTCCCGCGACTCGGTCGCCTACCACGACGTGCACGGCCTTGACCGTCCCGCCGAACGGCGAGTGCACGGGGATCTCCATCTTCATCGCCTCGAGGACGACGAGCGGCTGGCGAGCGCGGACTTCGTCGCCTGGCGCAACCTCGACGCGGATGACCGTGCCGGGCATCGGTGCGGTGACGGTGCTCTCGCCGTGCGCTGCCCCAGGGCGCTGCGACTCGATGTCGATGTCCGGGGGTGATGCGGGCGGTGGCGCGGGAAGGTTGAGCCGCCAGGGAGCACGGAACGGGCCGGGAGCCTGCGAGGGCGCCGGTGGGGAGAGCGGCGGGTGCTCGGTCAGGAACGCCGTCGTCGCCTCCCCTGCCGGACGACCGGGTTGGCGACGAGCCAGCGGAGGAAAACGAGGTTCGTCGTCACACCCTCGACGTCGGTCGCGTCGAGCGCGTCCGCGAGCAGGTCGAGCGCCTCGTCCCGGTCCTGTCCGTGCGCGATGAGCTTCGCGATCATCGGGTCGTAGGCGAGCCCGATCTCGTCGCCCTCCTCGACGCCGGTGTCGACGCGAACGGAAGCCGGGCAGCTCGAGGCGATCGATGCGCCCGGTCTGCGGCAGGAACGTCCTCGGATCCTCGGCGTAGAGGCGCACCTCGACGGCATGACCCGTCGGCTCGTTGGCGTCGCCCGCGAGCGCTTCGCCCTCGGCGACGCGGATCTGGCGCTCGACGAGGTCGAGCCCCGTGACGGCCTCGGTGACCGGGTGCTCGACCTGGATCCGTCCGTTCAGCTCGAGGAAGAAGAAGTCGTCGCCGTCGAGCACGAACTCGACGGTTCCGGCGCCGCAATAGCCGATCGCGTGGCCGAACGCGACCGCAGCCTCGTGGAGCGAGGCTCGGAGCGCAGGCGAGAGACCCGGCGCCGGTGCCTCCTCGAGCACCTTCTGGTGGCGTCGCTGCACCGAGCAGTCGCGCTCGCCGAGCGCGACGACGGTGCCGTGCGTGTCCGCGAGGAGCTGCACCTCGACGTGCCGCGGGCGCTCGAGGTACCGCTCGCAGTAGAGCGTCCCGTCGCCGAATGCCGCGGTAGCCTCGCGTTCGGCCGCCGCGAGCGCGTCATCGAGCTCCTCGCGAGAGCGTACGACGCGCATCCCGCGACCGCCGCCGCCCGCCGCCGCCTTCACGACGAGCGGGAAACCGATCTCGTCCGGCGTTCCGTCCGGGAGCACCGGGACGCCGGCCTCGCGAGCGATCCGCTTCGCCGCGAGCTTGTCTCCGCCGAGCCGCAAGCGCGTCGGGAGGTGGGCCGACCCACGTCAGTCCCGCTGCCTCGACCGCCTCCGCGAAGTCGCCGTTCTCGGCGAGGAACCCGTACCCGGGATGGATCGGCGTCTGCCCCTGCCTGCTGCGCCGCGCGGATGTGCTCCTCGGAGTGGAGATAGCTCGCGATCTCGACCGTCGAGTCGGCCGAGCGGGCGTGCAGCGAGCCCCGGTCGTCGGGTGCGGCGACGGCGACCGTCTCGATCCCGAGCGCGCGGCACGTTCGGAAGACGCGCACTGCGATCTCGCCTCTGTTCGCGACGAGGAGCCGTGCGATCGGCACGGCCGCACTCTATGCAGGCACGCGAGGCTGTTATACGCTCGGCGCCGTGATTCGGTTCCTCGTGCGGACTGCCATCGTGCTCGTCGGCGGCGCCGTCGGGCTGATCGTGGCATCGCTCGTGTTCGACGGCTTCAGCATCGACGTGACCGGATTCATCGTCTCGCTGATCATCTTCACGGTCACGGTCGCGTTGATGACGCCGTTCCTCGAGAGCACGCTCCGGAGGAACCAGTCGACGTCGGCTGCGCTCGGCGGCGTCGCTCTCATCTCGACGTTCGTTGCCCTGCTCATTACGGACGTCTTCACCGACGGCCTGGACATCAGCGGCATCAGCACGTGGATCGGTGCGACCGTCGTCGTCTGGCTCGCCTCGCTGCTCGCCGTCTTCATCCTTCCGTACCTCGGGCTCAAGAAGTACCTGGAAGAGCGGCGCGACTAACTAGCCGGCGCTGTCGAGCCAGCCCGGCTGTCGCCGTTCGAGGAACGCGCGCAGACCGTCCTGACCCTCGTCGCTCGCGCGCCGGGCCGCCGCAATCCGAGCCGTCGCCTCGCCAACCGGTCGCTCGCGGACGAGCCTCTTCGCCTCCCGAACTGCGATCGGGCCTCCTGCCAGGATGTCTCTGACGATCGCCTCTGCCCGTTCGCCGGCGTCCTCCGAAACCTCGCTGACGAGGCCGATCCGGAGCGCGTCTCGGGCGTCGAAGCGTTCTCCGGTGAGAAAGTAGCGACGTGCCGTCGCGCCGATCTTCGCGAGGACGAAGGGTGAGATGACAGCGGGGACGATCCCCAGGCGGACCTCCGTGAAGCCGAACACCGCATCGGGCCACGCGACCGCGATGTCCGAGCATGCGACGAGCCCCGAGCCGCCGCCGAGTGCGAAGCCGTGGACGCAGCAGACGACCGGTGCAGGGCACGAATCGATCGTCTCGCACATCCGGTACAGGCGCATCGCGTCCTCGACGTTCTCCTCGTAGGAGAGCTCGATCGCTGCGCGCTGCCACTCGACGTCCGCTCCTGCGCAGAACGACGGCCCTTCGCCTTCGAGGAGGACGGCACGCGCGTCGCCGACGTCCGCGAACGCCTCCGTGAGCTCGGCGATGAGCGCTGCGTCGAAGGCGTTCCGGCGCTCGGGCTTCGCGAGGGTGACGCGGAGGACGTGCCCGTCGCGCTCGATCTTCAACGCGGCCATGACCATCGCACCCTATGGTTTCGAGCGTGCCGACGAAGCGCTTCACGGTCGTTCTCGAACGCGTGCAGAAGACGGCGACGATGTTCCGAGTCCCGTTCGACCTCGGGGAGGCGTTCGGTTGCGCACGGCAGGAAACACGGAGCCGGCGCATCGGCGAGACGGTCACGCGAGTCCGCGACGGGAGGCACCTCTGACCGAGTTGCTCCACGGTGCGCTCGCCGCCTCGATCACGCCGCTTCGCGAGCACGGGAGCGAGGTCGACGACGATGCGTTCGGCCCGCTCGTCGACTTCTTCGTCGACGCGGGTCTCGACGGCGTCCTTGCGCTCGGAACGGCGGGGGAGGGAATCTCCCTGCGGGTGGACGAGCGGCGCCGCGTCGCGGATCTCTTCCTCCAGGCCGCGGACAACCGCCTCCAGGTCGCCGTGCACTGCGGCGCGCAGACGACTGCCGACACGATCCTCCTGGCCGCACACGCTGCCGAGGTCGGTGCCGATGCGGTCGTCGTCATCGGCCCGCCGTACTTCAAGCTCGACGAGGCGGCACAGTACGCGCACTTCTTCGCGGCTGCCACCGCGTGCGCGCCGCTCCCGTTCTACGTCTACGAGTTCGCGGCGACCACCGGGTACGCGATCGCGCCTGCCGTCCTCGAGCGGCTGCGCGACGACGCAGACAACGTCGTCGGGCTCAAGGTCTCGGACACGCCGTTCGACGCGTTCGAGAAATACCTGCTACCCGGCTTCGACATCTTCGTGGGGCCCGAGGCACTCATCGCCGACGGGATGGCGCGCGGGGCACGTCGGCGCGGTGTCGGCGCTCGCGTCGGCGCTGCCTCACGAGGTGGCTGCGGTCGTCCGCGACCCGACGACGGAAGGTGCGGCCCGCCTCGGCGAGCTTCGCTCCTTCGTCGAGCGCTTCCCGCGCCAGGCGGCGCTCAAGCGCCTGCTCGCCCTCCAGGGTGTTCCCGTGCGCGAGGACGTTCGCGCCCCGCTTCGCGTTCTCACCGCCGACGAACGTGACGAGCTCGACGCGTGGGCATCGACGCTGCCTTCGCACGCCCAGAGGACTGCGTAGCCCGGCTCACGCGCCCTCCCCCAGGGACGAAGACGACGTCGAGCTCGAGACCGTCGGGATCGCGAACCTCGATCCGGGCTAGGCGTCGAACTCCTCGTAGACGTCCGGCTCGTCTCCGACGAGGTCCTGCGCCCAGCCGACCGCCTCGTGCAGCTCCTCCCCGAACGCGAGGATCCCGAAGCGGTCCGTCGCGTCGTTCCAGATCCAGCGGCTCGGCTCCTCGAGAGCGGGGAGCGTCTCGCGGAGCTCGTCGAGCGTCGTCTTCGACTCGAAGACGTTCCAGAGGAGGAGGCGGACGACGGTCAGAACGGCCCTCGCGGCTCGTAGCTGCCACGCCGTGCGCCGACGGCGATCATGGTCATGCCGTCGGGGCCTGCGATCGGCACGCGCACAGTGCCGGGATCGAAGCGGAGGAACGTTCCCACGTCGACGTCGACCTCTTCGCCGTCGATGCGATACTTGCCCGAACCCGCGACGATCACGTTGACCTCTTCCTGACCCGTGTCGAGCTCGTCGTGCTCGTGCCCCTCGGTGTTCGGCGGAATCTCGAACCAGTTGATTCCGAATGCCTCGGCGCCGAGCACGCGCCGCACGAAGCGAACGGCGCCGCCGGGTCCGGCCGGCTCGACCTTGTCGACGTGAATCAGCGAGTAGCCCATCGGCGGCTTTCTACATGCGGAAGATGCCGAACGTCGTCTCCGGGACGGGAGCATTCGCCGCCGCAGCAAGCCCCAGCGCGAGCACGCGCCGCGTGTCGAGCGGGTCGATGATCCCGTCGTCCCAGAGCCGTGCGGTCGAGTAGTACGGGTTGCCTTCGGCCTCGTAGGTCGCGCGGATCTCGTCCGGGTCGGCGTCCCCGACCATCGTCAGCACGGTCGCGGCCTGCTCGCCGCCCATCACGGAGATCCGGGCGTTCGGCCACATCCACAGCTGTCGCGGCTCGTACGCCCGTGCCGCACATCGCGTAGTTGCCCGCGCCGAACGAGCCGCCCGTCACGACGGTGAACTTCGGTACGTCGGCGCAGGCGACCGCCATGACGAGCTTCGCGCCGTCGCGTGCGATGCCGCCCTCCTCGTACTCCTTGCCGACCATGAAGCCGGTGATGTTCTGGAGGAAGACGAGCGGGACGCGGCGCTTGCAGGCGAGCTCGATGAAGTGCGCGCCCTTCTGCGAGGACTCCGCGAAGAGCACACCCTGGTTCGCGAGGATCCCGACCGGGTAGCCCTCGATCCGCGCGAAGCCGCAGACGAGCGTCTCGCCGTACAGCTCCTTGAACTCGTGGAAGCGCGAGCCGTCGACGATCCGACCGATCACTCGCGCGCGTCGAGCTCGTGGCGGAAGTCCTCGGGCACGAGGCCGTAGAGCTCCGCCGGGTCGAGCGCCGGCTCCTCGGCGGGCGCGAGCTCCCACGGCGGAGGCGCAGGGAGGATCGAGATTGCGCACGATCTCGCGCGCGATCGCGAGCGCGTGCTCGTCCGAGGTCGCGAAGTGGTCGGCGACGCCCGAGCGCCGCGTGTGCACGTCCGCGCCGCCGAGCTCCTCGGCGGTCACGTCCTGTCCGGTCGCCGCCTTCACGAGCGGCGGGCCGCCGATGAAGATCGTCCCGGTGCCGCTGCACGATCACGGTCTCGTCCGACATGGCCGGCACGTAGGCGCCGCCGGCGGTACACGAGCCCATGACGACGGCGATCTGCGGGATGCCGAGCGCCGACAGCCGCGCCTGGTTGAAGAAGATCCGCCCGAAGTGGTCGCGATCCGGGAAGACCTCGGCCTGCAGCGGGAGGAACGCGCCGCCCGAATCGACGAGGTAGAGACACGGCAGCCGGTTCTGGCGGGCGACCTCCTGCGCGCGCAGGTGCTTCTTGACCGTGAGCGGGTAGTACGAGCCGCCCTTCACGGTCGCGTCGTTCGCGACGATGACGCACTGTCGCCCCTCGACGACGCCGATCCCGGTGACGATCCCCGCCGACGGCGCGTCGCCGTCGTACAGCTCCCAGGCCGCGAGGGCGTTCAGCTCGAGGAACGCCGTGCCCGGGTCGACGAGCCGGTCGACCCGCTCGCGGGCGGTGAGCTTCCCGCGCGAGCGGTGGCGCTCGACCGCCTTCTCGCCACCGCCGGCTGCGACGAGGGCCGTGCGCTCGCGAAGCTCCGCGACGAGCGCCTCCATCGACGCGCGGCGGCGCTCGAACGTCTCGTCGCGAACGACTTCGGACGCAAGCACCCCCATCGCAGGCAGCGTATCGCCGGAGCCAGAGGTGCACTTGCATCAGCCGGCGTCGCGTCGTAGGCTCGCGACCGTGCGGCGAGCGGTCTTCGTCTGCCAGCGCGCTTTCGTTGCTCCTTCTCGCCGGGAGCGGTGCGAGTGCGCCGCCTGCGCTGAAGGTGACGCAGTTCCGCATCCCGGACGGCGGGATCACCGATCTCGTCGCCGGTCCGGGAGGGATCTGGTTCTCTGCGCTGGGGTCGACGCAGGTCGGCCGCATGGCACCGACCGGGAAGGTGAAGCGATTCAAGATCCGCGGGCTCGTCGCATGCGGACAACAGCGCGGCCGGCAACAACATCGTCGTCGGGCCCGACGGCAATGTCTGGATCACGGGCGAGACGACGAGTGCTTGGGTCGTCGCAAAGGTGAAGCCGAGCGGCGCCGGAGCCCTGGTCGACCTCGGGATGCCGAACGCGCCCGGGGTGGACGCGATCGCGGCCCTCGGCACGCGGAAGGGCGGCCCCCTCTACTACGGCATCTGGTGGAACTCGCTCGGCCGGGTCGCCGCGAGCGGTGGTGTCCTTCCGAAGATCGGAGGCCTCCCGCCGCCTCTCGGTGCGGTCGGGTGGGCCGCCGACCGCTCGGGCGCGATGTGGTTCGTCTACGGGCGTGGCTACGGGCGCGTCACCGGCGCGAGCGCACAGACGTGGGAGCCTGCCGGCAAGCACAACTTCGTCGACGCGACGCTCGGGGCGGACGGGAAGATCTACCTCGCGGACCGGAGCGCCGGAGAGAGGCTCGGGATCGCGGTTGTCGGTGCGGACGGGTCGTACAAGCAGTTCAAGGTGAGCGGTGGAGTGCGCGCGATCACGACGGGTCCCGACAAGAACGTATGGGGCGTCGGAGACTTCGAGGCGATCCTCGTTCGACTCACTCCCAAGGGCGCGCTGACGAAGTACTCGATCCCGGGGAACACGGGTCACATCGCATCCGGCTTCGGGAAGCTCTGGATCGAGACCGGCAATGCCGGCTACATCGGCCGGGTCGATCTGCCCAAGAAGTAGCCCGGCGCACTTGCCCATACGGGCTGGGTTGGCAAGACTCCGCGCACCGCAGTTGCCGAGGGAGAGGAGCGCGAGATGTCCGATCAGGTGAAGTACGTCCTCGACGAGAGCCGGCTTCCGGAGGCCTGGTACAACATCGCGGCCGATCTCCCGGCGCCGCCTCCGCCCGTGCTGCATCCGGGCACCGGGCAACCGGTCGGCCCCGACGACCTCGCGCCGCTCTTCCCGATGCAGATCATCCTGCAGGAGGTCTCGACGGACCGCCTCATCGCGATCCCCGAGGAGGTACGCACCGTCTACCGGCAGTGGAGGCCGACGCCCCTCTACCGGGCTCGCCGCCTCGAGCAGGCGCTCGAGACGCCGGCCCGCATCTACTACAAGTACGAAGGCGTCTCGCCGACCGGCTCGCACAAGCCGAACACCGCGGTCGCGCAGGCCTACTACAACAAGGCCGAAGGCGTCAAGCGGCTGACGACCGAGACGGGCGCCGGCCAGTGGGGTTCCGCGCTGGCGTTCGCGGGCGGTGTCTTCGGCCTCGAGGTCGACGTCTGGATGGTCAGAGTCTCGTACGACCAGAAGCCGTATCGCCGCGGGCTCATCGAGGCGTTCGGCGGCCGCGTGATCGCGAGCCCGTCCGAGGAGACGAACGCGGGGCGCGCGATCCTCGCCGAGCATCCCGACTCGACGGGAAGCCTCGGCATCGCCATCTCCGAGGCGGTCGAGGCCGCGGCGCCACGCGAGGACACGAAGTACTCGCTCGGCTCCGTCCTCAACCACGTCCTCATGCACCAGACCGTCATCGGCGAAGAGGCGCAGATGCAGATGGACGAGGCCGAGGACTACCCCGACATCCTCATCGGCTGCACCGGCGGCGGCTCGAACTTCTCAGGGCTTTCGTTCCCGTTCATCGGACGAGCACTACGGGAGGAGGCAGAGATCCGCGTCATCGCGGTCGAGCCCGCGGCGTGCCCGAGCCTCACGAAGGGCCTCTACGCCTTCGACTTCGGCGACACCGGGCACCTGACGCCGCTCGTGAAGATGCACACGCTCGGTTCGACGTTCGTCCCGCCTCCGTTCCACGCGGGTGGGCTTCGCTACCACGGGATGGCGCCGATGGTCAGCCATCTCAAGGAGCTCGGGCTGATCGAGGCGCGCGCGTACACGCAGACCGAGGTGTTCGCCGCAGGCGTCGAGTTCGCGCGGATCGAGGGCATCATCCCCGCGCCCGAGGCGAACCATGCTGTCAAGGCGACGATCGACGAGGCGATCCGCTGCCGCGAGGAGGGCGTCTCGCAGGCGATCCTCTTCAACCTCTGCGGGCACGGTCACTTCGACATGCAGGCGTACATCGACTACGCCGCCGGCAAGCTCGAGGACCACGCCTACTCCGAGGAGGAGGTCGCGATGGCGCTCGCCGGACTCCCGGCCGTCGCGGCTTGAGCGAAGCTTGAGCGCCGCCGAGGACGATCTGCGGCGATGAGTGTCGTCGTCAACGACATCCACTCGGAGCTCAACGAGGCCACCGTTGCCGAGGTGATCGAACCGTCGTCGCCCGACGACGTGCGGGTCGCGGTCCGCCATGCCGCGGAGTCCGGGTTACCCGTTGCCATCGCCGGTGGTCGCCACGCGATGGGCGGTCAGCAGTTCTGTGCGGGAGGCGTGCTCCTCGACATGTGTGGCTTCGACGATGTGGTCTCGTTCGATCGCGAAGCCGGCACGATCCGTGTGCAGGCCGGGATCCAGTGGCCCGAGCTCGTCGAGTACCTCGGTACGAATCCGACCCCGGACGGCGCCAGCTGGGCGATTCGACAGAAGCAGACCGGCGCCGACCGTCTCTCCATCGGCGGCGCTCTCGCCGCCAATGCGCACGGTCGCGGACTGACGTTCCCTCCGTTCGTCTCCGACGTGGAGGCGTTCACGCTCGTCGATGCGGCGGGCGAGCTGGTCACCTGCAGCCGGGAGGAGAACGCCGAGCTGTTCGTGCTCGTCGCAGGCGGCTACGGGCTCTTCGGTTGTGTCGTCGACGTGACGATGAGTCTCGTTCCTCGGAGGACCGTGGAGCGGATCGTGGAGGTTCGCGAGATCGAGGATCTGTCCGAGCTCTTCGCGCGCCGCATCGCCGACGGTTTCGAGTACGGCGACTTCCAGTTCGCGCTCGATCCCGCATCCGAGGACTTCCTTCGCCGTGGCGTGTTCTCGTGCTACCGGCCGATCGACCACGACGGCCCGCTCCCGACCGGACAGCGCGCGCTGTCCCGCGACGACTGGAGGCACCTGATCGTGCTGGCGCACACCGACAAGAGCCGCGCATTCGAGGTGTACGCGGAGCACTACCTGGCGACGTCCGGGCAACTCTATTACTCGGACGAGCACCAGCTCGGCGACTACGAGGACGGCTACCACCTTGCCCTGGACGCCCACCTCGGGGCGCCGCACCACGCGACCGAGATGATCTCCGAGCTCTACGTCCCCCGCGACCGGCTGGCCGACTTCATGACCGACGTGGCCGAGGACTTTCGGCGCCACGACGTCGACGCCATCTACGGGACGATCCGCCTCATCGAGCGCGACGAGGAGTCGTTCCTCGCCTGGGCGAGAGAGCCCTGGGCATGCATCATCTTCAACCTCCACACCGTCCACACCGACGAGGGAATCGAGCACTCGGCCGGAGCGTTCCGCCGCCTGATCGACCGCGCCGCCGAGCGCGGCGGCTCGTACTTCCTCACGTACCATCGCTGGGCGACCCGCGAGCAGGTCGAGCGCTGCTACCCGCAGTTCCGGGCGTTCCTCGACGCCAAGCTGCGCCACGATCCCGATGAGCGCTTCCAGAGCGACTGGTACCGGCACTACAAGAGGCTCTTCGCGTGAGTACGGTCGCGCAGCGGGCGGCCCAGCCCGCTCGCTTCCTCGTCGTGGGTGGTGCGGGCTACGGCGTCAATCTGCTCACCTTCGCGGTGCTCGTTGGTGCGGGCATGAAGTACGTCGCCGCATCGATCGTGTCCTACCTCGTCTCGAATGCGCTCATGTACCTCGGGAACCGCTACTTCACGTTCCGCCTCGGGAACGACGGCTTCTGGAGTGCCTACGGCCGGTACCTGCTCGTCGGGACTCGTCGTGGTCACGCTGAACGCGGTCGTGCTCGCGCTGCTCGTCGAAGGCGCAGGCCTCGATGAGACGCTCGCGCAGGCACTGTCGCTCCTCGTCGTGACCCCGTCGCGTTCGTGCTCTTCAAGCGCTGGACGTTTCGCCTTTCGTGAGCGAGCGTGCGACGGCCTTCGCGAGGCGCTTCGACTCGAGGCGGGCCTCGAACAGGTGCCCGCGCACGGTCTCGTCGAAGCCGATGAAGTAGAGACCGGGAGCCCCCGTCGGGCGCCCGGAGCGGGCGAGGGGCTGGCCGTCCGCCGAGACGACGCCCGGCACGCCACTGAGCACTTGGTCGAGCCCGGTGCCGAACCCGGTCGCGAGTACGACCACGTCGAACGCTTCGCTCGAACCGTCCGCGAACTCGACACCGTCCGCCGTCAGGCGTTCCACCGCCGCTCGAACGTTCACGCGTCCAGCCTTCAGTACCTCGAGGAAGCCCACGTCGATGACCGCGGGACGTCTCTCCGTGAACGGCCCCCAGGCGGGCTCTCCCAGGCCGTACCGACTGAGATCGCCGACCGCTTGCTTCCGGAGCTTCGCGCCGATGCGATCGACGAGCCGGGGCATCCCGAGCGGCATCAGCGTGATCCCGAAAACCTGCACCGGGACGACGCCCAAGAGCTCGCGTGTGACGATCGGCGGCGACGTCCGCACGGCCACCGACACGGAGGATGCACCCTGCTCGACGAGATCGGTCGCGATCTCGGCCCCGGTGTTCCCGAGGCCGACGACGAGCGCGCGTGACCCCGCGAAGTCACGGCCCGTCCGGTACTCGGCCGAGTGGAGCACGCGTCCGCCGAACTCGCCATTTCGGGCCCAGTCAGGGACGCGGGCCTTCACGTAGTGCCCCGTGGCGACGATGACCACCTCCGCCGAGATCGTCCGGCGCACCGTCTCGACCTCCCAGTGCTTCGCGCGTCCAACGGACGTCACCTCCTCGCCGAGGGCAGCCCTCAGTGGGAACGTCGTCGCATACTCGGCGAGGTACTGCGCGTACTCGTCCTTCGAGAGGTAGCGCGGGTACGAACGCGGGATGTCGTGGTGGGCGAGCCCGGAGAATCGGCGGATGGTGTGCAGGTGGAGCCTCTCGTACCGGCTCGCCCAGCTCTCTCCGATCCGTTCGTTCCGGTCGACGACGAGTGCGTCGACCCCGCGGTGCGCGAGGGCGGCCGCGGTCGAGAGCCCCGACGGACCGCCGCCGATCACGACGACGCGCTCAGCTGCCGGCATGGAAGCTCCCGAGCGCGTACAGGTACGTCGCGAGGACGAGGTGGAAGACGATCGGGATGGTGCCGCCGAACCAGCGCGCCTCGGGTCGTCGTCTCATGCGCACGATGTAGCGGATCATCATCGAGCCGGCATAGGCGGCGCTGAACGCGACGAGCAACCAGCCGATGGCCTCCGAGCGGTCGACAGGCGGGCCGGCCGCCGACGAGAACGACGCGTCGATCCAGACCATCACGCCGAGGATGACGAGCTGGACGGGGAGGAGCAGGCGGTACGGCACCAGGTTCCAGTGATCCATAGGCGGGAGCCACGCCGGGCTGCGGAGCGCAACAACGACCTGGCCCGCGACGCGAACGGCGAAGAGCGCGGTGAGGATCCAGAGGATCGGCGCGACCTCGTCCGTCTCGAGCTGTCCGTCGAGCTGCGCCCGCACCAGGGCCGCGAAGACGCAGGCCGTCGCTGCCAGCACCGCGACGAGCAAGACCTTGGTGGGCCTGGGCGTCACGCTGCTGCGGCCCCGAGGCAGCGCCGCACCCAGCGCAGGAAGCGCACGAAGTCCCCGACGTGCGAGAGCGTGAGCGAAGGCCGGGTGTGGTCGAGCACTCGCGTCACCGTGAGCCTCCCGTCGGGAACGAGCTGGAGGACCGCCTCTGCCTCGGGGAGTGGGAAGTACGGGTCGTCCGGAGGCGCGATCCCTTCGACCGGCGCGCGCACCGTCGCTGCATGTGCTCCGGGCGAGAGTGCACGCAGCCGCGCCGTGATGCCCTCCGGCAGGGCTCGGAACAGCTCGGGGAAGCGTTCGTAATCCTCATTGAGGAGGAGCGACACGACACTGCGTGCATCGGGCCCGAGCTCACGTCCCGGCTCGGCGAGGCAGCGAACGGCGTCGAGGTCGTCCGGATCCTGCGCGTACAGGAGGTCGAGCAGCGTGGTTCGGTCGTCTCCCACCGGCAATGCTGCGACGAGCGACCGGGCGACCACGCGACGCATGAGTGCGGTGACCTCGTACCGCCGCACCTCCCCGTCGCGCTCGTAGTGCGAGGTCGTCGAGAGACATGCAAGCCGCTCGATGTCCGCGAACGGAACGACGACGGCGACGACCGAGATGCGCTCGGCGAGCGTCGGATCGCCGGCGGTCACGAGTGCGATCCCAGCTCCTGCCGAAACGCCCGCAACCGCGACCCGACCGTCTCGAACCTCGTGCCGCTCGACGAGCATCTGCGTGACCGCGCGCGCTGCGTCGAACGTCCTCGGCGTGAGTTCACCCTCCCCGAGCCCGGGCAGGTCCGGGAGGGCGACGACGAAACCCGCGCGTGCGAGTCCGTCGGTGACGCGACGGACGATCGGCTCCTGGCGGCGCTCCGGGTGCGCGCCGTTCACGAAGTGGAACGCAGGCCAGCGTCCTCCGCCTGCCGGCAGGACGAGTTCCGTCGGGACGCCGTCGATCTCGAGTATCTCGACCCGCGGTTCGGGAGTGAGGCGGCTCACGAGGCGCGCGAGCACGGGCACGTCGAGGACGACCGCGAGCAGGACGAACGTCCGGACCCATCCGGAGCGGGGGATCACGCACGGCAGCCTACGGCCGGTCGCTCAAGAACGGATCAAGCCGCTGAGCGGGCCAGGAAGTCCCGAACCTCCGCGGACACTGCCACTTCGACATGCAGGCTACATCGACTACGTGGCTGGCAAGCTCGAGGACCACGCCTACTCCGAGATGGAGGTCCTGATGGCGCTCGCCGGGTTGCCGGCGGTGGCCGCGGCCTGAGTCAGGCCGCGCGGCGGTCGGACACGCGGATCATCGCCGCGACGTCCGTGACGCCGGGCACTTCGGAGACCTTCTGGATGAGCGCATCTGCGCGTTCCGTGCCATCGACGGAGCCACGCAGCGTCACGACGCCGCCTTCCACCTCGACGTCGACATCGTCGGCCGACACGCCCGCGGTGGGGAGCGCCTCGCCGAGGACGCGGTATGCGATCGTCGTGTCGTCGAGCGCTTCCGCGTCGGGACCGCGTCGCTTCGCGCGCACGCGATCGATCAGGAATGCGGTGCTGAGTCCTAGGACGAACGCCTTCGCAGAACGCATGCCCACCCCCGTAGGTCGCTGACTGACAACGGCTCGTCGAGCTCCCAGGGTGCCCGACCAGTTGTGAAGACCGTGTGAGCATTGCACCCGGACATGACGCCATCCGTGTTTACCCGTACTTCTCCGTCGGCCGAGATGTGGCTCTCTGCCGATGTAGACGAGCCTCTCGAGCGCGACTCTGGACTCAGCGAAGGAGGTAATCGATGCGAGTTCTCGTGGCAGCAGCGAGCAAATACGGTGCGACTGTCGGGATCGCCGAGGCGATCGGGCGGCGCATCGAGGACGCCGGCTTCGACGTCGACGTGATGCCGATCGGAGGGGTTTCGGACGTCGCTGTGTACGACGCGTTCGTCCTGGGGAGTGGGGTCTACGCGGGCCGGTGGCTGAAGGACGCGCGACGGTTCGTCGATGACCACGCCGCCGAGGTCGCGTCGAAGCCGACGTGGCTGTTCTCGAGCGGGCCGATCGGTGATCCGCCCAAGCCGGACGGCGAAGCGGCCGTCAAGCTCGAAAAGATCGTCGCTGCGACCGGAGCGCGCGGGCACCGCGTGTTCGCCGGGAAGCTCGACAAGAGCGTGATGACATTCGGCGACCGCGCGATCGTCTCCGCCGTGCGCTCCCGCGAAGGAGACTTCCGAGACTGGGAGGAGATTGCCGCCTGGGCGGCCGAGATCGCGGCCGCGCTCACCCCGGCGACGGCGATCGTCGTGCAGGCCCAGAGGCTAGACGTCGACGAGCCCGAACGTCCCCGCGAGCAGGACGACGTTTAGCGAGATGATCACGGTCGCGACGGCGATACCCGCGACGGTGGTCACGCGTCGGTTCACGAGTGACCCCATGAGCGTCCGATTGCGACAGAAGAGAATGAGCGGAACGAGAGCGAACGGGATCCCGAACGAGAGCACGACCTGGCTGAGGACGAGCGCGCGCGACGGGTCGACGCCGACGGCGACGACGATCAACGCTGGAAGCATCGTGACGAGGCGGCGGAGGAAGAGTGGGATCTGGCGGCCGATGAAGCCCTGCATGACGACCTGGCCCGCCATCGTCCCGACGCTCGACGACGAGAGCCCCGAGGCGAGCAGAGCGACGCCGAAGAGGACGTCTGCATGAGAGCCGAGGTACGTCCCGAGCGCGTCGGAGACCTGCGTCAGGTCGTCACCGACGTCGACGAGACCGCGGTCGTAGAACGTCGATGCCGCGATCACGAGCATGCACATGTTGATGACGCCCGCGATGCTCATCGCGACGATCACGTCGACGAGCTCGAAGCGGAAGATGCGCTGCTTCTCCGGCCTCCGTGGCGCCGACGACGCGGTGCTGCGTCAGCGCCGAGTGCAGGTAGATGACGTGCGGCATGACCGTCGCGCCGATGATCCCGACCGCGAGGAGCACGCTCTCGGTGCCGCTGAAGCCGGGGACGAATCCGCCGGCGATCCCCGACGGTGACGGGTCCGCCAAGAAGACCTGCCAGGCGAACGCGCCGACGATGACGCCGATCAGGGCCGCGATCACGGCCTCGAGCCGCCGGAAGCCGCGCGTCTGCAGGCTGAGGATCGCGAACGCCGCGACGCCGACGAGGAGCGCCGCGGGAAGAGCGGCGATGCCGAAGAGCAGCTCGAGGCCGATTGCGGCGCCGACGAACTCGGCGATGTCCGTCGCCATCGCGACGACCTCGGCCTGGAGCCAGAGGAACAGATTCGTGCGGCGCGAGAACCGCTCGTGGCAGACCTCGGGGAGGTTCTTGCGCGTCGCGATTCCGAGCTTCGCGCTCATCGACTGGACGAGCATCGCCATGAGGTTCGCGGCGAGGACGACCCAGAGCAGCAGGTAGCCGTACCGCGCGCCCGCGGCCATGTTCGTCGCGAAGTTGCCCGGGTCGACGTACGCGACCGCCGCGATGAACGCCGGTCCGAGGAACGGCCAGAGACCGCGAAGCCCGCGTCGTCTCCCGGCGAGCGACTCCTGCGCCGCGACGAGGACGCGTGCCTCGCCCGGGCAGGACGTCGTCGAGCGGATGCTCGGGAGCGCTTCGATCGTGCCCGTGCGAGGGCCGGACGAACCGGGTCGAGCTGTTGCGTGGTCGGCTCGTCATGGACGCACTTAGAGACGGCCGCGATGACGTGCGACAAGCGAGACAGGGGCGACAGGGATCGAACCTGCGACCTCCGGTTTTGGAGACCGGCGCTCTGCCAGCTGAGCTACGCCCCTGGGATTGCGCGCGAATGGTACCGCGCCTTCGAGTGGCACCATCTGCGCCCGTGCAGCGACAGCTCCTCGGCCTTCTCTTCTGCGTGCTCGCGGCCGGGCTCGCGCTCGTCGCCGTCTTCTCGGCGCTCGAGGGCGGCGAGGCATGGGTGATCGCGGTTGCCGCGGCAGCGCTCGCCGTCTGGATGGCCGACCTCGCGCAGACGCGTGCCTGGTCCCGTCGGCGCGCCTGAGGAGTCCGCCTGCGCGCGGCGTATTCTCTTGCCGTGGCTGCGGCCGACCAGACCCAGGCGCTCTGGCAGGAGTACCGGAAGACGAAGGACCAGGAGCTCCGCGACCGGCTGATCCTGACCTACGCGCCGCTCGTGAAGTTCGTCGCCGGCCGCGTCGGGGCGAGCCTTCCGGCGCACGTCGACGAGCAGGACCTCGTCTCCTACGGCCTGCTCGGTCTGATCGGCGCGATCGAGCGCTTCGATCCCGACCGGGAGATCAAGTTCGAGACGTTCGCGATGGCCCGCATCCGCGGTGCGATCATCGACGAGCTCCGCTCGCTCGACTGGGTGCCGCGCTCGGTGCGAACGCGCGCACGCCAGATCGAGCGCGCGATCGCCGCCCTCGAGAAGGAGCTGATGCGCGCGCCGACGGACGACGAGATCGCGAAGAAGCTCGGCGTCGACGGAGACGAGCTCGACGACAGCCTGCTCGAGATCTCGCGCTCGTCGGTCGGGGCGCTCGACGAGCTCTGGTCGCCCACGGGTAGCGGCGACCAGATCGCCCTCATCGACACGATCGAGGACGAGACGGGACCCGACCCGGAGGTCTCGCTCGAGCAGACGGAGGTCAAGGAGGCGCTCGGGGAGGCGATCTCCGACCTCCCCGAACGCGAGAAGCTCGTCGTGACCCTCTACTACTACGAGGAGCTCACGCTCCGCGAGATCGGCGAAGTGCTCGGCGTGACCGAGTCTCGCGTCTCGCAGCTCCACACGAAGGCGATCCTGCGCCTGAAGGCTCACCTGTCCGGCGGTACGCGCGAGCCGGCCGAGACGTAGAGCGGGGCGGAGTCACCCCGCGCCGCCCATGCCTGACACGTAATCTCTGGATCGAGTTCGTACGGCCTCGATGCCCTCTGTCTCGTCGGCGTCGAGCACGGGGGCCGAGTCGGCTCCGCTCTGGATCGACGAGTTCGCGACCGTTGCCGCACGTCGGGGCATGCGCGAGCTCCTCCTGCGTGCGAATGTCTATCGAGCCCGGTTGGGTGACGTGGTGGCTTTCTCTGTGGTCAGCTCGCTCGCCTCGCAGGTGGACAACCCCGCGCTCTCGAGCCTGCTCGACGTGTCCGTTGCGGCGGCACCTGTCCCGTAGGCGGCCCCGCCGATGCTGACTAAGCTTCTCGGCCGGAAACCGCGCCCGAGAAGGAGAGCCAGCCCATGCCCGAGCCCGCAAAGATCCGCAACGTCGCCGTCGTCGGCCACCGCGGGACGGGAAAGACGTCGCTCGTCGAGGCGCTCCTGTTCCAGACCGGAAAGATCAACCGGCTCGGGACGGTCGAGGCCGGGACGACCGTCTCGGACTCGGACGAGGACGAGCACAAGCGCCAGCTCTCCATCTCGATGTCGCTCGAGCACACGGAGTGGCAGGACCGGAAGGTCAACCTCGTCGACGTTCCCGGCGATCCGGCGTTCCAGGGCGAGCTGCGCTGCGCGGCGAGGGTCGTCGAGGGAGCGCTCGTCACCGTCTCCGCGGTCATGGGGGTCGAGGTCGGCACATCGCGGGCGTGGCGCCTCGCCGACGAGCTAGGCCTCGCGCGGGTCGTGTTCGTGAACATGCTCGACCGGGAGCGCGCCGACTTCTTCCGGACTCTCGATGCCCTGCGCAACGGCATCTCGGCGAAGTGCGTCGCCGTGCATGTCCCGATCGGCTCCGAGCACGAGCTGACGGGCATCGTCGACGTGCTCCACATGTGTGCCTACTCGAGCCCCGAGGGCGGCAAGGAGGGCGAGCCGGGACCGATCCCCGACGAGCTGGCCGACCTCGCAGCCGAGTATCGCGAGAAGCTCCTCGATGCGGTCGTCGAGACGGACGAGGCGCTCATGGAGCGCTACCTCGAGGGTCAAGAGCTCGACGCACACGAGGTCGCGTCCGCGCTGAAAGCCGCCGTGACGAGCGGAGACGTCTTCCCAGTCGCGTGCGGCGTCGCCACGAAGAACCTGGGCACGCACGCGCTCCTCGACCTCCTGGTCGAGGGCGTACCGTCGCCCGCGAAGAAGGGCTCTCCGATCGACGTCGACGGCGCTGCCGTCGCGACGTTCGTTTTCAAGACCTTCGCCGACCCGTTCGCAGGGCGCATCAACGTCTTCCGCGTGCTGAAGGGCACCGTGAACGCCGACACGACGCTCGTGAACCTTCGCTCGAAGAGCAAGGAGCGCATGGGCACGCTTCTCGACGTCCAGGGCAAGGAGCACCACGCGGCGCTCGACTTCGGTGAGGGCGACCTGGGCTCCGTCGCCAAGCTGAAGGACGCGCAGACGGGCGACCTCCTCGCCGACAAGGAGGTTGCTGTCGAGGTACCGGACTTCGGCTTCCCGGAGCCCGTCATGAGCTTCGCGATCACGCCCAAGTCGAAAGGCGACGAGGAGAAGGTCGCGACCTCGATCCGGCGCCTCGCGGAGGAGGATCCGACGCTCCGGCTCCGCCGCGACCAGCAGACGGGCGAGGAGATCCTCTCCGGGATGAGCCAGATGCACGTCGAGGTCGCGCTCGAGCGTGCGAAGCGCCGGTTCGGCGTGGACATCGAGCTGCATCCGCCGCGCGTCCCCTATCGCGAGACGATCCGGCGCGAGGCGCGCGCCCACGGCCGCTACAAGAAGCAGACCGGCGGCCGCGGGCAGTTCGGCGACTGCCACATCGTCGTGGCGCCGACCGACGGCGAGTACGAGTTCGTGGACAGGATCGTCGGCGGCGTCATTCCGCAGGGCTTCCGGCCGGCCGTGGACAAGGGCATTCAGGAGGCGATGCACCACGGCGAGCTCGCGGGCGCCCCGGTGCAGGGGGTCCGCGTCGAGCTCGTCGACGGCTCGTACCACACCGTCGACTCGTCCGAGATGGCTTTCAAGATCGCCGGCTCGATGGCGTGGAAGGAGGCGTACCTGAACGCCGAGCCCGTCCTCCTCGAGCCGATCATGGAGCTCGAGGTGAGCGTGCCGGACGACGCCGTGGGCGCGGTGAACGGCGACCTCAACTCCCGGCGTGGACGGCTGCAGGGCATGGAGCCGATCGGAGACATGACGACCATCAAGGCCGAGGTGCCCATGGCCGAGCTCCTCACGTACTCGCAGTCGCTGACCTCGATGACCGGCGGCCGCGGCGACTACTCGATGCACTTCCTCCGCTACGAGGAGGTTCCGACCCACGTCGCGCAGAAGATCATCGAGGAGACGAAGCGCGAGCGCGAGGCGGCGAAGGCGTAACCCCGGGGTCGGGCAGGACCCGCTTCCGGGAGACCTTGCCCGAGCCGCTCAATATCGTTCCTGCTCGTGAATCTCGAAACCCCCGAGGTCAGGTACACCCGAAGCGGCGAGGTGAGCATCGCGTACCAGCTCGTCGGCAACGGGCCGGTCGATCTGATCTTCGTGCCGTACCTGATCAACCTGGTATGGGCGTGGGAGCAGCCCATCTTCGCCGAGTTCTGCATGCGCCTCGCGAGCTTCTCTCGCCTCATCCTGTTCGACAAGCGCGGGACTGGACTCTCCGACCGGCCGCGAGATCTCCCGAGCTTCGAGACGCGCATGGACGACATCCGCGCGGTCATGGACGCTGTTGGCTCCGAGAAGGCCGCGCTGCTCGGAGCCGGCTCGCCCGGTGGTCAGCTCTGCGCCGTCTTCGCGGCCATGCATCCCGAGCGCGTCGGCGCGCTGATGCTCCACAACACGTGGCCGCGGGTCGTCTCGGCGCCGGACTACCCGATCGGACAGCCGATCGAGGAGTGGCACCGGCGGGTTCGCGAGGCGTCGCTCAGATGGGGCGACCACGACTATCAGCTCGGCGAGCTTCGCGCGTACTACCCGAGCCGAGCCGGCGACCGCGAGTTCGAGCACTGGTACATCAACCACGAGCGGCTCGCCGCCAGCCCGGGCGCCGCAGCCTGGTTCATGCGCGTGCTGATGGAGACCGACATCCGCGAGGTGCTGCCCGCGATCTCCGTCCCGACGCTCGTCATGTACCACGGCGAATACAGCGACGGCTGCCTGTACCTCGCCGAGCGCGTCCCCAACGCCGAGGTGTTGGAGGTCACCACCCCGGACAAGAGCATCTACGGCGTCCCCGAGCTGCCGGCCGCAGTCGAGCGGTTTCTCGCCGAGGGGCGCGTGGACACGGCGCCCGAGCGGGTGCTCACGACGGTTCTCTTCACCGACATCGTCGACTCCACCTCGCGCGCCGCCGAACTCGGCGACGGCCGTTGGCGGGCCTTGCTCGCTGCACACCATGCGGTCATCCGCGCGCAACTCGCCCGCCACGGCGGCCGTGAAGTTCGTGGAACCGGCGACGGCTTTCTGGCCACGTTCGACGGCCCGGCGCGTGCCATCTCCTGTGCACACGCTGCCATTGACGCCGTCGGTGACCTCGGACTCGGCATCCGCGCCGGCATCCACACGGGTGAGGTGGAGCTGGTCGGCGGCAAGGTCGAAGGGATCGCCGTTCACATCGGTGCGCGCGTGGCGGCGGAGGCGGCTCCGGGCGAGGTGCTCGTCTCGGGCGTCGTTCGTGACCTCGCCGCCGGCTCGGGTATCGAGTTCGACGACCGCGGCGTCCGGGCGCTCAAGGGTGTCCCCGGTGAGGTGCACCTCTTTGCGGCGCGCCTCAGCGACCGGCCGTGACCGGTGTGAAAACGCCGCAGCTCTTTGTCCACAGCCTGGGGAAGGTGGGGAAAACGGTGGTAGGGTCCGCACGATGCGCGTGACGAAGGCAAGCGTGCGCCGCGTGTGTGCGGTGTGCGAGCGGACGCTGCTGCAGGGGGAGATCGCGCTTCGGTTCTCTCCGGACGGCGTCGAGTTCGTCGACGTGTGCCCGCTCTGCCAGGACGTCGCGCTCGACTACGGCTGGGTGCGTGAGGGTGGGCCGGTCTCGCCGGCGCTGTCCTCGACACGCGCGCGGAGGAAGCGCACGCGCTGGTCGCAGCTCCTCGGCGTCTCGAACGGAGAGCCGCAGCCCGTCGTGCCGGAGCCCGTGCTACGGAGGCTCACCGACTCCGAGGCGGCGCTCGTCGAGGCGGCCGACCTCTTCAACGCCAGTCTCTTTCGGCGCACGATCGAGGGTGTCGCGCGTGCCCTCGGCGCGCCACTCGTATCCATCATCCCGCTCTCCGGCGTGAACTCCGAGCTCGTCCTCACGTTCGCCTGGGAGATCACCTGGTACCAGTACCGTGTTCTTCCCGAGGCCGGCCAGCCGATTCGCCTCGCCGATCGCGGGGCGGACATGTCGGAGATCGAGGCGGCGTTCACGGAGTGGAATGCCTCGGTCGACGACGCGGGGCGCGTCGTCCCGAACGTCGCTCGCTAGAGGAGCTCGTCCAGTACGAACGCTGCCGCGTCCGGGTCGAACTCGAACGGTCCCGGGCCTCCTGCGAATGCAATCCGTTCGTTCGCGTCGATGACGTAGATGCGCTCGGGCCAGGCAGCGAACGCGTTGCTCACGGCGTCGTCCATGGCGTCGACCAGGACGGGCATGCTCAATCCGAGGCGGCTCACGCCCTCACGCGCCGCTGCGAATCGATCTTCGATCGTCCTGTGATTCGCGAGCAGGACGTCGTCATCGAGATTTGCGGGCAGCTGCCAGCCGTCGGTCGAGTGTGCCTCGGCGATGTAGACGAAGAAGGCAGAGGCGCGATCCCGGTACCGCTGGTAGATCGTCTCGATGTCGCCGGACCGGCGACGAAACGGTGGTCAGGTGAAGCTTCCGAAGACGAGGACGAGCGGCCGATCGGGAGCGAGCGAGTCGAGCCTTGTGGGCACGCTGTCCTCGAGGCGCAACAGCTCGAGCGCTGGCAGCGGATCGCCCACCTGGAGGCGATCGGGTCTACGGAAGCGCGTGACGGTTGCGACGACCGTCTCGCGCTCGTCCGTCGCCAACGACTGGGCGTACGCGTCGTCGCGGGGATCGAGGTAGGGCTCGAAGCGGGCGTCGGTGCTCACCGGTCTGGATTGTGGCGATAGGCTGGCCTCCATGGCGATCGACCGAGACACGCACGTTCCAGAACTACATCGGCGGCGAATGGATCGACGCCGTCTCGGGGGAGACCTTCGAGTCCACGAGCCCTGCCGACGGAGACCTCATCGGCGTCTTCCCGCGTTCCGGGGCCGAGGACGTCGACCGCGCCGTTGCCGCTGCGAAGGCTGCGTACGAGGACTGGCGCCTCGTCCCCGCGCCGAAGCGTGGCGAGATCCTCTTCCGCTTCGCCCAGCTCGTGGCCGAGCACAAGGCCGACCTCACCGACCTCATGACGCACGAGATGGGGAAAGTGAAGGCGGAGGCGGGCGGTGACGTCCAGGAAGCGATCGACATGAGCTACTACATGGCCGGCGAGGGTCGTCGCCTCTTCGGTCAGACGACGCCGTCGGAGCTGCAGAACAAGTTCCAGATGTCGGTGCGCATGCCGATCGGCGTCATCGGCGTCATCACGCCGTGGAACTTCCCGATCGCGATCCCGTCCTGGAAGATCGCGCCCGCGCTCGTCGCCGGGAACACGGTCGTCTTCAAGCCCGCGACCGACACGCCCGCCCTCGGACAGCGCTTCACGGAGCTCCTCACCGAGGCCGGCGTGCCGGCCGGCGTCGTCAACATCGTCCACGGTGGCGGAGGCGCGGTCGGCGAGCGGCTCGTCCGCCACCCGGACGTCCGCGTCATCTCGCTGACCGGCTCGCGCGAGACGGGCGTGAAGGTGCTGGAAGCGGCGGCCGAAGGCCTCAAGCACGTCCATCTCGAGCTCGGCGGCAAGAACGCGATCATCGTCATGGACGACGCTGACCTCGACCTCGCCGTCGACGGCATCGTCTGGTCGGCGTTCGGCACCTCGGGCCAGCGCTGCACGGCGACGAGCCGCGTGATCGTCCACGAGAGCCTCTACGACACCGCTTGCCGGTCGACTCGTCGAGCGCGCGGAAGCGTTGCGGCTCGGGCCGGGCTGGGAGGACGACTCGGACGTCGGTCCGGTCATCAACGGCGCTGCGCTCGAGAAGATCCACTCCTACACGCAGATCGGCAAGGACGACGGCGCGACGCTCCTGACGGGTGGCGAGATCGCGGACGAGGGCGACCTCGCGAAGGGCTTCTACTATCGCCCGACGATCTTCGGCGACGTCGAGCACGAGATGCGGATCGCACAGGAGGAGATCTTCGGTCCGACGCTGTCGCTCATCCGCTTCCGGGACGAGGCAGAGGCGTTCCGCATCTCGAACGGAATCCGCTACGGGCTCTCGTCGTCGATCTTCACGCGCGACGTGAACCGCGCATTCCGCGCGATGCGGGACCTCGAGGCCGGGATCACGTACATCAACGCGGGCACGATCGGCGCGGAGGTGCACCTTCCGTTCGGCGGCACGAAGGAGACCGGGAACGGCCACCGCGAGGCGGGGCAGGCGGCGCTCGACGTCTTCACCGAGTGGAAGTCGGTGTACGTCGACTACTCCGGCACGCTCCAGCGCGCCCAGATCGACAACCAGTAGCTCGCGTCCTGGACGCGACCGGCTCCAGGGCGGCGAAGCCGCTCCGCCGAGGCTGACGCCAGCACACCGTCGGAAGCATCGTGCCCGGCTCGTCGTTGTTCATCCGCGTGAAGCTTGGGCTGCTGCTCCTCTACGTCGAGGACTTCCCGCCGATGTTGGCGTTCTACCGCGACGTTCTCGGCCTCGAGATGACCGACGTCGATCCCGGCCCGGGGCACACGCCCGGAGTGAACTGGGCGCAGCTCGCAGGTGACGGCGGCACGATCGAGCTCTTCGACCACGCCGATTTCGGGAAGGCCCGTGAGTTCCCGCTGCCGCGGAGGAACGGGGTCGTCGTCACCTTCGAGGTCGACGACGTGGATGCGGCGGTCGAGCGGCTCCGAGCTGCCGGCGTCGACGTGCCGACGATCCACCGCGCAGACTGGGGCGAGGCGGCCCACTTCTTCGATCCCGAAGGAAACGAGCTCCAGGTCTTCCACGCGAGCTGACAAGATCGACGGCGTGAGCCGGGTCAAGCTCGTGTGGTTCGTCCCCGCTGACGCACTCGACGCAACGCGCGACGCGGTTTTCGAGGCGGGCGCCGGCCGGATCGGCGACTACGAGCGCTGCTCCTGGTACACGGCGGGGACCGGGACGTTCTACGGCGGCGACGAGACCGACCCGGCGATCGGCGAGAGTGGGAGGGAGGAGCACGTGCCGGAGCTCCGCGTCGAGACGGTCGTGCCGGAGGGACGGATCCGCGACGTCATCGTCGCGCTACAGCTCGCGCATCCATACGAGGAGCCTGCCTACGACGTGTATCCGCTCCTGGATCAGTGAAGGCGAAGCTCTACACCGACGGCGGCTCGCGCGGGAATCCCGGCCCGGCCGCGTACGCGTTCGTCATCGAGGCGGAGGACGGGACGATCCTCGACTCGCGCGGCGAGGCGATCGGGGTCGCAACGAACAACGTGGCGGAGTACTCGGCGCTCATCGCCGGCCTCGAGCGCGCCGTCGAGGCGGGAGTCGACGAGCTCGAGGTCGTCTCCGACTCGGAGCTCCTGGTCAAGCAGATGCGCGGCGAGTACAAGGTCAAGAACCGAGCGCTGCAGGATCTGTTCCTCGACGCCTCGCGCATCGCGCGGCAGATCCATCGCGTCACGTACACGGCAGTCCGACGCGAGCACAACGAGCTCGCCGACAGCCTCGTCAACGAGGCGCTCGACGCCTCCGCCTGAGACAATCGAGACGATGGCCGAGCGCCGCCCGCACATCCGGATCGAGTACTGCGTCCCCTGAGGGGCGCGCCCGAACGCCGCCGGTCTGGCGGCGCGGATCCTCGAGGAGTGGGAGGAGACAGTCGGCACCGTCGAGCTCGTGACAGGCGCTGGCGGAATCTTCGACGTCCACGTCGACGGCGAGCTCGTGTTCACGAAGTCGATGCTCGGCCGCTACCCGGACCCGGACGACGTCGTGCCGCTGCTGCGCGAGAAGCTCGGCTCCTGAGCTCGCCAGGGCCGCGGCTATACTGCGCCCCCTCGCGGATGTAGCTCAGTTGGCTAGAGCGTCTGCTTGCCATGCAGAAGGTCGAGGGTTCGAGTCCCTTCATCCGCTCCTCCGAAACCCGCTGGAAACGGCGGGTTTTGTGTTTCCAGAATGGCGGCAGAAGCGGCGAAATCGGGGTGCGGGTCAGCAGTTGGGTCAGCAGTTTCAGACAGTGCCGGAGGAACACCGGCCAGAGCGCGACGTGAGGCTAGAAAGCCGAGGACCTGTGAGCGAACTCGTGGCGCTGGATGAGTGATTTCAGTCCGGCGCTCGTGTTCTCGTTCGAGCCCACAGCCGCCGAGACGCGGCCAGGCCGCATCGCCTGCGCGATGCAGTCACGGAAAGAGGGAGTTCCGTGGCTCTCAAGCGAGAGCACACTGGCGCATGAGAGCGGGTGCCCCCCTTGAAACCCGCCTAACGGGGCGAGGCCAACGAGCCTCGAGGGTGGTGGGTAGCGGCTGGCGTCGGGAGATCCGGACGCCAGCCGGCCACACTCGAACTACGAGTTTCGATACTGGACGACTAACCCTTCGCGTACTGGCTGTAGCCGCCGAAGTCGACGGCAATGCACGGCTCGTCTCCTACGACCCATGCATCGTGCCCAGGGGCGATCGAGACGACGTCGCCCGGGCCTATCTCGCCCTCTGTCCCGTCGTCCATACGGACGCCCATGCGCCCCGAGATGCAGTACATGAGATGAGGAGCCTGGCAGCTGTCGGTCTTGGCGATCTGCTTCAGGTCGTTCGACCACTTCCAGCCAGGCTCGAAGGTTCCGTACAGGACAGGGTGACCGGCGAGGTCGATGACGTCAGCGTGTCCGTTGGCGGCAAACTGCCGAACTTCTTCAGGCGAACCCACGTTCTTGATCGTGAGGCTTCCCATGTGTTCCTCCACTTCCACAAGCACTCCTGCGAATGGGAGCGCACCACGGCAACGATACGACAATCACCGGGCGCAGAGCGGCGGTCGGCGTGGCGTTAAGGCCGCTCGAGCCCGAACCAGGCTCAAGAGACATTCCC
>CAVPXQ010000006.1:0-150030 GCA_963709715.1 uncultured Gaiellaceae bacterium | reverse complement strand
CGCGTCTCGCAGCGACGGAGTTCTCCGCGGACTGGGTCGTCAACTCCGATGCGGACGAGTTCTGGTGGCCTCGTGGTGCATCTCTCAAGCACGTTCTCGCGGCGATACCCGAGCGCTACGGGAAGGTCGGCGCGTTTCTCCGGACGTTCGTCCCGCGGCCCGGTGACGGCGACTTCGCAGAGCGGATGACCGTGAGGTTCTCGGCGCTCGCCCCTATCAACGACCCGAGCTCGCTCTACCGGCCGATCCGCAAGATCGTCCATCGGGGCGACCCCGACGTCACTCTCGTTCGGGGTCACCATGACGTTCAGGACAGCTCGCTCGCGCCTCTTCGCGGTTGGTTTCCGATCGAGGCGTTCCACTTCCCACTCCGCACGGAAGCGCAATGCGCACGCAAGGCGATGGTGATGGGGACGGCGTTCGAGCGACACATCGACCGTCCGAGCACCGGGTATCTCGCGCAGATGTATGGCGCGCACAAGTCCGGCGCGATCGGTGACTACTACCGCTCTCTCGTCGTGGGCGACGACGAGCTCGACCGAGGCTTGGCCGAGGGGCGGCTCATGGTCGACAACCGGTTGCGCGACGCGCTTCGGAGCGTGGGGCTCGACGATGCGCAACGCGCGGCGACCGGCCGCCGCTTCGCGTTGCCCGGTGAGGCCAAGGAGCTCACGTTCCCGCTTCCCACGCTCGTGGAGGAGGCCGAGTACGCCGTCGAAGCGGCCACGCTCGGCGAGGCGGACGTCATCAGGCTCCAGCGCCGGCTGGATGATCTCGAAGGCCGCCTCGCGTCGGTCGAGCAGCGCTTGACGCGCCGCGTCTACGGCAAGGTGTCGAGAACCGTCTCGGGTGTGTTCAGGCGGGAGCCTTGACCGCGCGTATCCCGACGGTCACTTCGTAGAGCGGGTCCTCCGCTGCCAGTTCGTCGGGTCGCAGATCGGACGCCGCGAGCCCGTAGAGGAAGCCCGCCGCGGTGAGGACGTTTCCGTACGTCCGAACCTCGACGTTCCCTTCGCCGAACGCCTCCTCGCCGAGACGGAGCGCGGATCGGCCGGTGTAGTGCCACCACTCGCCGAAGACCTCGTTCTCGATGCGCGAGATCTTCGTGAGGCCGGGGACAGTTGCGAGCAGGACGCCGCCCGGGGCCAGGATCCGGTGCAGCGTCCGCAGAGCGGAGCGGACGTCGTAGACGAACTGCAGCGTCTGGGTCACGATCGCGCAGTCGAACGTGTCGCTGGGGATCTGAGGCGCGTCGACGAGGTCGCCCACGATGGTCGCCTCGGGATTGCCCTCCGTGGCCATGAGGATGTCCACGTGCTCCACGCCTCTGCCGAACCGGGTCGTGTAGTCGGGTGCTGCAATCTCGAGAACGCGGCCCCGGATCGCGGCGGCGTGCGACTCGATGAAGCGCTCGACGTAGACGCGGTCGATGGGCGTTCCCCGTTCGTAGCCCCAGTTCGCGTCGATAGGCGTCACGCGGCGGAGGTCGCCCAGTTTCGGTGGGCGACGCCGGCGCCAGTCCACGACCGCCTGACGTACGGGGCTGAGCTTGCGGCGAGCGCCCGCGGGAACCCATCGTCGCCAGCCGGTCAAGGCCGCGATCATAGGGCCTCGTGAGCTCGGGAGCCCGGATCGTGGTCGTGTCTCCGCACTCCGACGACGGCGTGCTGTCGCTCGGCGCCTCGATGGCGCGCTGGGCGCACGGAGGCTATGCCGTCGAGCTCCTGACGGTGCTCGCTCTCGACCCGGAGTCGGGCGCGGAGGCGGGCGGTTGGGACCGGCGCGGCGGGTTTCCGACCGAGGGCGTGGCGGCGCGTGCCCGGCGCGAGGAGGACCGTCTCGCGTGCGCGGTTCTCGGTGTGACACCTCGCTGGTTGCCGTTCGGGAGTGGCGACTACGAGCGGCACGGAGACGACCGGCTCGTCTGGGACATGGTTGCAGAGGCGCTTGGTTCCGCGGGCGTCGTGCTCGTCCCAGGCTCGCCGCTGACGCAACCCGACCACGGATGGCTCGCGAATCTCCTGCGGTCGAGGATTCCTGCGGATCGGCTCGCGTTGTACGCCGAGCAGCCGTACACCTCACGGCACGGTCGCGCGCCCTTCGACCAGGCGGTCACGAAGACGAGCGATCGCCTTGCGAAGTGGCGCGCGATCCGCTGCTACCGCTCGCAGTTGCCGCTGCTCGCGATGCGGCGGAGCTTCCGCCGTGGACCGCTCCGGCTCTCGCTCGAGGCGGAGGGAATCCTCTGGCCCGAAGGGCACGACGGACCGCCCCTCTAGTCTGCGTCGGCGATGAAGGTCGTCATGACGCTGCTCGTTCGCGACGAGGCGGACATCGTCGACGCGCAGATCGCGTACCACCTCGACGCGGGAGTCGACTACGTGATCGCCACCGACAACCGGTCCGACGACGGGACGACCGAGATCCTCGAGCGGTATGAGCGGGAAGGGCATCTCCACCTGATCCGCGAGCCGGGCGACGACCTCCGCCAGAGCGAGTGGGTGACCCGCATGGCCCGCTTGGCGGCGACCGAGTTCGGCGCGGGCTGGGTGCTCAACACGGACGCCGACGAGTTCTGGTGGCCGCGCGAAGGTACGTTTCTCGAGCTCTTCGCAGCGGTTCCCGATCGCTTCGGCGTCGTGCGAGGAGCCTGGCGCAACTTCGTTCCACGTCCCGACGACGACAGGTTCTTCGCCGAGCGCATGACCGCCCGCCTCGCGGCGCCGTCGTTCCATCCGCACCCACTGAGCACGCATTTCAAGTCGGCGCATCGTGGTGTGTCCGACGTGCGCGTAGGCCGCGGCAACCACGAGGCGTTCGGCACCGGTCTAGTCCCTCTACGAGGTTGGTTTCCGATCGAGGTCCTGCACTTTCCGGTGCGCTCGTTCGAGCACTGCATGCGGAAGTACGTCACGCAGTTCGTAGCGCTCGAACGCAACGCGGACAAGGGAATACCCGGTCACATGGCGGACGCCTATCGCGCGTACCGGACCGGCGCTCTCGAGTCGTTCTACGCGCCGCTCGTCGTGGCCGACGACGCTCTCCGTATCGGGGTCGAGTGCGGCGAGTACGCGGTCGACACCCGGCTCCGCGACAGGCTGCGACGTCTGGGATTCGGCAGTTCGGTCGACGGGAGGGCCGACACGCTGCAGGCCGAGTGGGTCGTTGACGCGACCCGATACGCAGCCGAGTACTCGGTGCTTGCCGACGCTGACGTGGGCCGTGAATACGCGTCCCGGGTCGACCTCGTCGAGAAGCGGCTGGTTGCGCTCGAGGGAGGCCCCCTCGCCCGCGTCCGGCCGCGCATGGCGCGAGGTCGGTCGTGAGCGGAGTCTGGTGGCAGCGGTTGCTCTCGTTCCTGCCGACACGCGGCGCGGCGGTGGCCCTCTTCGCGGCCGCGTTCGCCGTCTACTGGATCGAGTCCCTCGGCTGGCCGATGGCGAAGGGCCGCGACACGTGGGACTACCTCGCGTACTACCTGCAGCTCTTCGACTCGCACCCGCCGTTCAGCGAGCTCCAGCTCTTCCGCACTCCGCTGACGCCGATCGTCGTCGGGCTCCCGCTCGCGGTCGGAGGCACCTGGCTCCTCGAGCTGACGTTCGCTCTCCTGTACGCGACGTCGATCCTGGCGTGGAGCGCGACCGCGCTGATCTTCGGGCGCATCCCGGCGCTCTTCGCCGCGTTTCTCCTCCTCGTGTACCCGGCGTACGCGACGCTCTACCACCAGGCGTCGAGCGACGCCGTGTTCGCGACCGGGCTCGCAGTCTGGGCGTGGTGCCTCGCGCGAGCGATGCGCACACCCACGGGCTGGCGGTTCGTCGCCGTCGGCGCAGGCATCGGGATCCTCGTCCTCATCAGGCCGGCGAATCAGGTGCTCCTTCCGCTCACGCTCGCTCCGCTGCTCGTCGGAGGAGCGTGGAGGCGCAGGCTCGGGCTCGCCGGAGTCTGCCTCGCGGCAGCGATTGCGCCACTCGCACTGTGGGTCGTGCACAACGACGTCCGCTACGGCGATGCGACCGTCGCGCGCGGAGGGCGTGCCTGGGTGCCGTTCCTCCAGGTGTTCACCTCGAACAGGACGATCGCGCCCGAGAACGGGCCGGCGTCCCGGCGTCTTGACGGAGCTCATCGAGCGGGAGGTCTTGTCGAAGGACCCGCATGCGCGCCTCCACGTGCCGCTCGACGCGTACCTCCTGAACGGTTCGAACTACGAGACCGTCCGTCTCATCGCCCTCTCGGACAACGTGTTCGGGCGCGACGAGAACTACGACGTCCTCTTCGACTCAGCAGTCGAGGCGATCCGTGCGCACCCGGGCGTGTACTTCCGTGGCGTCGCTGACACGTTCCGCGAGTTCCTCGTCCAGAAGCCGCTGCGCGAGGGCATCGCGCCGCGGGCGCAGACGGCGCCGGAGCCTCCTCCCCCGACGTTCGAGTCCGACGGCGTCGACGCTTCCGAACCCGCAGGCGACCGTGTTGCTGTCCGGCGTGCCGTACGGGTTCGTCTGGTGTGCGTCCGACTACATCGACTCGTGCACGGTTCGTGACCCATCACAGGTCTGGGACGACGAGGCGACGCAGAAGCGCTATCGCGAGATCGTCGCGCGAGTTCGAGGCTGGGACGCGCAGCTGCCGTCAAGAGAGGGGGTCGATGTCGTTCCGCGAAATCCTGAATCGCATCACGCCGCGCTTCCCGACGCCCGCCGCTCTGGATCGCCGTCGGTCTCGTTGCGCTCGTGATCCGGCGGCCTCGCGACTGGCGAACGGTGCTCGTCCTCTGGGTCGCCGCCTTCCTCGTTCTCCTGATCCACGCCGCGTCTCAGGGCGTCGCGCCCGAGTTCGCGTTGCCGGTCTACCCGGTGTTCATCGTCGGAGCGCTGGGAGCTCTTGCCGGGGACCGAGGGCCGAGAGCGCAGCTAGCATCGACCACGTGAGCCAGCTTCCGAGCACGCTCGAGGAGCCAGCGAGCCCGGCCGTCGACGAGCTGCCGTCGCTCCAGCTCGAGGACGAGGCGACCCGGGTAACGGTCATCAAACCGGCCCCCCGGTGGCCGAGCCTCGACATCTCCGAGCTGTGGCACTTCCGTGAGCTCCTCGGTCGGCTCGTCTGGCGCGACATCGTCGTTCGGTACAAGCAGACGTTCCTGGGCGTCGCCTGGGCGATCCTCGTTCCGATCTTCACTGCGGTCGTCTACGTGATCGTGTTCGGGAAGTTCGCGAACTTCCCCTCCGGCGACGTCCCCTACCCGAGTCTCGTCATCGCCGGCGTGCTTCCGATGCAGTACTTCGCCTCGGCGCTCACCGGCTCGAGCATGAGCCTCGCCGCGAACCTCCAACTCGTGACGAAGGTGTACTTCCCCCGCACCCTGCTGCCGCTCGCGGCAGTGATCGTGCCGATGATCGACTTCGTGGTCGGGCTGCCCGTGCTCTTGGCGCTGATGTGGTACTACGACACGTGGCCGGGGGGTTGGCAGGTCGTGCTCGCCCCGCTGTTCATGGGCCTCGCGTTCGTGACGGCCCTCGGGTCCGGGCTCTTCCTGTCGGCGATCAACGTCCGCTTCCGCGACGTGCGTTACATGATTCCCGTGTTCCTCCAGGTGCTGCCACTGCTGTCGGGCGTCATGTACGCGGTGCAGCCAGATTCCGCTCGAAGTGGCAGTGGATCCTCGCGTTCAACCCGATGACGACCGTGATCACCGGCTGGCGCTGGGCCGTTCTCGACGCCGATGCGCCGGATTTGGGTCAGTCTGCGCTCGGAGTCGCAGTCGCGTTCGCTCTTCTCGTGTTGGGTCTGGCGGTCTTCAGGTCGTCCGAGCCTCGCTTCGCGGACACGATCTGATGCCGACCGCGATCAAGGTGGAAGGTCTCGGCAAGAGGTACCGCATCGGCCAGTACGAGGCTGCGTACGGAACCCTCCGTGAGTCGCTCGTCCACGCCGGGCGACGACTCACGGGCCGCGAGCACCGCACGGAGGCCAAGGAGATCTGGGCGCTCAAGGACGTCTCGTTCGACGTCCGCGAAGGCGAGGTCCTCGGGATCATCGGCCGTAACGGTGCGGGCAAGTCGACGCTGCTCAAGGTTCTCACCCGAATCACGACCCCGACCAAAGGTCGGATCGAGATCCGAGGGCGGGTCGGGAGCCTGCTCGAGGTGGGTACCGGCTTCCACCCGGAGCTAACCGGACGCGAGAACATCTACCTGAACGGTTCGATCCTCGGGATGAAGCGCCGCGAGATCGACGAGCGCTACGACGCGATGGTCGAGTTCTCGGGAGTCGAGGCAGTTCCTCGACACGCCGGTCAAGCGGTACTCGAGCGGGATGTACGTCCGCCTGGCGTTCTCGGTCGCAGCCCATCTCGAGCCGGAGATCCTGCTCGTCGACGAGGTTCTCGCAGTCGGCGACGCAGAGTTTCAGCGGCGCTGCCTGGGGCGAATGGAGGAGCTCGGAAGCGCGGGGCGCACGGTTGTCTACGTGACGCACATGCTCCCCGCCGTCGCGCAGCTCTGCGACCGGGCGATCCAGATCGACAGTGGGCAGGTCGTTGCCGAGGGTCCACCGACCGACGTGATCGCCGGCTATCTCCACCAGACGCACAACGCCGGCACGGAGCGCGTCTGGGACGAGGCCTCGGCCCCGGGGAACGACACGGCCAAGATCCTCGCCGTGCGCGCGCTACCACACGAGGGCATGCCCCCCGGCGTGGTGGACGTGCGCAACCCGATCGGCATCGAGATCGTTTTCAAGGTCTTCCGTGCGGACCAAGCCGTCTTCCCGAAGATCAAGGTCATCGACAAGGAAGGGGCCGTCGCGTTCAATGCGATCGACACGGACGAGCGGTGGCACGAGCCGACATCTCCGGCCACGTACTCGACCACGGCCTGGATCCCGGGGAACCTTTTGGCGGAAGGCTCGGTCATTGTGGAGGCGGCGGTCTGCAGCCTCGACTTCCCCAAGCTCCAGCATCATGCGGCGGTGTACGAGGCCGTCTCGTTCGAGGTGCTCGATCCTGGTGAAGGCGACTCGGCCCGTGGCAGGTTCAACGGTCAATGGAAGGGCGTGGTCAGGCCGCTGTTGGAATGGACCGTGGACACGCTACCCAACGTGTGACCGTGGAAGCAAGAGTGCGTGCCACCGCCCGGGAGCCAGTGACCCCGCGGTGACAGCGAGCCTGAGTGTCGTGGTGTCGACGTACGAGTGGCCTGAGGCCCTCGATGCCGTGCTTCGAGGGCTGTCCGCCCAGACTGAGTCCGAGTTCGAGATCGTCGTCGCCGACGACGGGTCGAGCGAGTCCACTGAGGCCGTGATCGATCGCTGGACTCCACGACTGCAGCAGCGTCTCGCCCACGTGTGGCAGCCGGACGAGGGCTATCGCCTCGCTCGCGTGCGAAATCTCGGCGCGAACACAGCTCGCGGCGAATATCTCGTCTTCATCGACGGCGACTGTGTCCCGCGACCGAGCTTCGTCTTCGCCATGCGGCGTGCACTACGGTCCGGCTGGTTTCTTGCAGGGACGCGACTTCAGCTGAGTGAACGGTTGACCCATTCCGTCCTGCGCGACCAAACGCCGATCGAGCAGTGGTCCTCCGGGAAGCTCTTCGTTCGTGCACGCGCGGACATCCGAAACTGGAGGCACCTAGGCCCGCGTGATCGGCGTCGATCATGGCGGCCGAGGCTCCCCGACTTCGCGCCGCCAGGGAACGAGTACGGCTTCTGCACAGCCCTGGCGCGAGCCGACTTCGAAGCCGTGAACGGTGCTGACGCGCGATTCGTCGGGTGGGGCGACCAGGACGTCGACCTTGCAGTCCGACTCTGCCGGCTGGGACTTCGGTGTGGCTACGCGGGTCCGCGCTCGACGATGCTCCACCTCTGGCATCCGTCGCATGTGCCCGTCGATCGCCCCACGTGGTGGCTGCTCCAGGAGACCATCAAGAGCGACCGGGTCGAAGCGGTCGAGGGCGTTCGGGAGTTGGCCCGGTCTCTCATCGAAGTGCACGGGTGATCGAGAATGGGCGAGCTGGCCTCGAATCTGCGAGCACGCCCCGAGGCTCTGCCGGAGACCGAGCATCCTCTGCCAGGCGTGAATCTCGCGGGCTTTCTCGAGGCCGAGTCGGGCCTCGGGGAGGTTGCTCGGCGCCTGGCGGCGGCTCTCGATTCGAGCGAGATTCCACTGGCCCCGATCCCGTACCGTGGGACGTTGGGGCGCCAGCTCCATCCGCTCGAGCTGTCGCTTGCCAACGAAGCGCCTTACGACACCAACGTCATCTGCCTGAGCGGAAGTGACCTCGCGACCTTCGCGGCCGAGGTCGGCAGCGGGTTCTTCGCGAGGCGGTACTCGATCGGGGTGTGGTTCTGGGAGACGACCGTCTTCAGCTCCGAAGAGCGGGCTGCGACGAGGTTTCTCGACGAGATCTGGGTGGCGAGTGAGTTCGTCCGTGACGCGATCGCCGGTGAGGTCGACATTCCCCTTCAGGTCGTGCCCGTGCCCGTGGAGGCGCCTCCGGGGCCTTTTCGTACGCGCTCCGACCTTGCTCTGCCTGACGGCTTCACGTTCCTCTTCCTCTTCGACTTCTGGAGTGGCGAGCGCAAGAATCCGACCGCCGTCGTCGAGGCTTTTCTCAAGGCGTTTCGTCCTGCTGAAGGTCCCACTCTCGTCCTCAAGAGCATCAACGGGCGGGGTTGGAAGCCGCATCAGGTGGAGGCGCTAGCGGCGCTCACCAGGGGGCGTGAAGACATCCTCATCCGCGACGGCTACGTGTCGTCGGCCGAGCGGGACTCGTACATCGACGCGTGTGACTGCTACGTCTCGCTCCATCGGAGCGAAGGCCTCGGCCTGACGATGGCCGAGGCGATGGCGTGCGGCAAGCCGGTCATCGCAACGGGCTATTCCGGCAACCTCGAGTTCATGTCTGAAGAGAACAGCTATCTGGTCCCGTTCCGCCTCGTCGACGTCCCGGAGACGTGGTGGGCGTACGCGCCGGGTGCGCGCTGGGCCGAGCCGGACGTCGACGAGGCAGCGCGCCGGATGCGTGAGGTGTGGGAGCGCCCCGATGAAGCGCGCGCGCTGGGAGCTGTCGCAAGACGCGAGATCCTCGAGCGATTCTCGCGTGAGCGGACTGCCGCGTTCGTGGCGGACCGACTGGTCGAGGCGAAATTGGGCCGGGCGGCTCGCGCCTCGAAGTACGATGCGCGCCCCGCCGTTCTCGACGCCTCACGCGACTTGGAAGAGATGGGGATCGGCAACAGCCTCGCGCGCGAGGCGAGGTCGCGGCCAACATCCTTGATCCGCCGGATGCTTCGCCGCGCCTTGTGGCCTCATCTTGAGGATCAGAGACAGTTCCAGACTGACGTGCTCGTGGCGTTGACGGCGCTGCATCGCTCGATTGAGGAGCTCGAGCAGCGAGTCCTCATGCGCGAGGAGGTCCCGCACTCGAGTGAGCAAGATCCGACGCTGCCTCCGGAGCGTGGACGGAAGCTTCCTCCATGAAGAAACTCCAGACGTCGCGAGCATAGTCGTCCCAGCTTCCGAAGTCCCTTTCGGTCGCCTCGGAACGGAGACGCTCGAGGAGTTCGTCGTCCGTGAGCAAGCGCTCAATATGCTCGACGAGGTCGTCGACATCCCGAGGGTCGACGAGAAGCGCTCCTCCACCCTCGGCGATCTCGGCCATGCTGCCGTACCCCGTCGTGATGACTGGTGTTCCAGAGACGAGTGACTCTGCAACAGGCAGCCCGAATCCCTCCAGAAGGGATGGGTACACCGTGAACCGCGCTGTCCTGTACGCCGCCCATAGCACTGCCTCGGACGCGCGTCGCCGCACACGCACGGGCCACCCGTCTGCCCGGAGCCGACGGAGGGTGGCGTCGAACTTCCGTGACGACTGGCTTTCATAGCCCCCGATGAAGAGAAGCTCGAACGAGAGTCCGCGGCGCCATAGGATCTCTGCGGCATCGAGGATCGACAGGTGGTTCTTGCGCGGCACTTGGACACCGACGACGAGCACGAGTGGAATGCCGAGAAGGTCGAGCTCGGCCCTTCCGGCGGCGAGCTCGCCCTCGTCGAAGGAAGGCGCGACAGTCGGCAGCGGGTGTGCAGCTACCTCGGGCCCGGTAACGCCCTCCGCCTCGAGCATCGTGTTGAAGGCTACGAAGCCGCGTGCGCTCTGGCGGCTTATCGCCGATACGCGACTCCCGCGTTTCACCGCCGACAGGTAGTCGCAGTACATCGTGGTTAGCCCTTCGTCGGTAGTTTCGGGTGCGACGATCGGGATGAGGTCGAAGCAGATGAACGCGAGCGCCTGGAGCACATGGGCGTTCGCAAGGGCTGCCAGGGCGGCCGTGTGGCGATGATCGAGCAGCAGCTCGGTGACGATGAGCCGGCAGTTCCATGGCACGAGCGGGTTACTGGACGCATGCTCTGGATCGCGGTCTCGGATAGGAGAGCCCGAGTCGTGGAGGTGATCGCGCCAACGGCGAACCCGTTCGAGCTCGTTCTGGGCAAGCACTTTCAGTGCACCGAGCTCCGAGTCGAAAGACGCCATTTGGAGTCCCGGGTGCATATCGAGCCAGCGTGCGACGCACTCGCGCGCGACGCGCTGGATTCCCGTGTGGATGTCGGTGAGGACCATGGCTTCCGAGAGGACGACAACTTCGTTCGCGACGACGTCGAGCCCCACCGCTCTCGCGCCGCCCTCGAGGACGAGACGCTCGAACCGCCGCTTCATCGACTCTGCGAGCGCGGCAGGGCCTGACAGACGCAGCACGCGTGCGGCAGCATCGACGTCCTGGTCGTCCGGATACGTGCCGTCCACGGCTACGAGTGCAAGCCAGGCGCGCGCTTCGAGCGGGCTCGACGTGCGGGTCAGCGCGTCCTCGAGCCGCTTGAGCCCTTCGTCGACGGAAATCGCTCCCGCGCACCCGTCCTCGTGTCCAGATTCCATCAACAGCTCCGTGGCCTGCTCGAGCCGCCCAACGAGCGCACGCTCCGCGGACGGAACGTCGGGTGCGGCAGGTCCCAGAGCGTCTCGCTCATGTGGCTTTGAGCGCCCACTCAACTGCGCTCGCCGGACCATGCGCAGGGGACGAGTCACGCGCCACGAAAGCGTCGATTGCAGCGCTGCGAGCTCTTGCCTTGCGTTGCGTGCTTGAATCAGCGCGCTCTGGACCTCGTCGTGCTGCGGATCGCGGAGACTCGAGTCGCGGCGCCACTGGGAATCGTGTAAGACGTAGCGGTCGAGCACGGTCACCGGGTAGTGGAGCGCGGGAATGAGGTCGCGGCGCTCTTCGGTGACGTAGAAGCGGTTGATGCCGTCAAAGGTGGCGAGGACGTAGCCAGACGCGAGCAGGAGTGGTTCCCATTGCTCGTGTCTCGGGCGGAAGCCGATCGGAGTGATGGCCTCGACAACGACGACCGTCGTGCGACACTGGGTGAGGTCGAGCGACTCGAGCACTTCGCGCTCGGCGCCCTCCACGTCGATCTTCAAGAAGTCGATCGCCCTGGGCGGTGCGTGCTTGCTAAGGACGTCTTCCAGTCGGGCCCGAGCAACCGTCTTCCGGGTTACCGAGAAGCCAGGGGGCAGAAGGTGGTCGGGCGGACGTTCGAGGGAGGAGAGTCCGGGGTCGGGGGAGCTGATCCACATGTCGACTTCCCCGGGTTGTGACGAAATCGCGTACGGCAGGTTGACGTCTCTGGTGCGGGATGCCGCGAGCGCCTCGTACTTCGGTCCGGGCTCGATGTTTATCCCGCTCCAGCCGGCGTCGTAGAACATCTTCGTGACCGACTCCCTCACAGGGTCACCGGCACCGACGTCGACGTAGAACCCGCCCGGCTTCGACTCGAACACACGCCAGAGACGAACATCTTCGGCGTTTTGTGCGTACGAGACGATCACAGGCCCCTGCCACCGCGTAAGGAGACGGTCGTCCACTCGGCGCTCCTGATCCGTCTCGACTGTCGACTCCGCGGACACCGTGTGCCCTGAGGCTAGCGTTTCACCTGATCAGTCGCGTCGCCACGCTCGGTCATCGATGCCGACGGTCGTGAGTATCTGTCGGTCGAATCCTGCATGCTCTCGGGCATGGATCAATCGAGCCACATACGGCGCATGCGGCGGCGCCTTGGCGCTCCGCTCAAGCGATACCTCGACGCCAGGTTCGATGCGATCGAGGTTCGCCTTGATGTGCTGACGGCTTGGCCGCCAAAGGGCGACCCGCTCGCATCCGTCGACGTCAGCGAACACAACCAAGGCTTGCCTCCTCCCACATTCGGTCACGTCGTCTCTCAGGTCGTATCAGCGAGTCAGTTCACCGACCCCAACTTCGTCCGATTGCGCCACGACGTGTATCCGATGGGAGTCCACCTCCCAACCGGTGGCACGCCTGGGATTGCACCCCATCGAAAGGTCTGGGAATACGTCTATGTGCTCCGAGCGGCGGAACAGCACGGTCTGCTGGAGCCCGGAAGGAGAGCCCTCGGATTCGGTGTGGGTACTGAGCCCCTCCCGGCTGCGCTAGCGAAGTATGGGATCGCCGTGGTTGCCACGGACCAGGAGGACACGGGTGACGCAGATGGTTGGACCGGGAGTGGCCAACATATGTCTGGCGTCCGGGCGCTTTCCAAGCCCGAGATCGTTTCGGATGACGTGCTCCGGGAGC
This sequence comes from uncultured Gaiellaceae bacterium, assembly GCA_963709715.1. Lineage (GTDB taxonomy): Bacteria > Actinomycetota > Thermoleophilia > Gaiellales > Gaiellaceae > GMQP-bins7. The sequence continues at coordinate 137,388 of CAVPXQ010000006.1, read as the reverse complement.
TCGTCGAGCTCCGCTACGTCGACATGACGGCGATCCCGCACGACCTAGGCACGTTCGATCTCATCTGGTCTTGCTGTGCATTCGAGCATCTCGGAAGCCCAGAGGCAGGACTCTCATTCGTGCGCAACACGCTGCCGCTCCTCCGCCCCGGCGGGGTCTCCGTACATACCACGGAGCTCGAGCTCACGCGCCGGACAAAGACGGCCGAGTACGCGAACATCGTCGTCTATCGGAAGGAGGACTTGGACGCTCTCGCGAACGAGGTCCACGCTCTGGGATTCGAGGTGAGTACCAACTGGCACGTCGCGCTCGAGTTGCCGGCCGACCGCCATGTGAGCGTGCCACCCCACGCCGAAGCTCATCTCAGGTTGGCCATCGGCGAATCCGTCTTTACGTCAGCGGGACTCCTGATCAGACGACCGCTGTAGACGCCGTCGCGCATCCCGGAGCACCACGGCTAGTGCTCCGAGGTGGCGCGAGGCTACCGGGGTGGCATCCTCTGATCGAGGCTTGAGGATCTCCGTGAGCATCACCGCGGTGGCCGAACGCATGTCCGCTGGACAGTCGGGCTCAAGCGGAAGTCGCCTCAGAGCGAGAGCGGCGACGTCGTGGAAGCCAAGCGCATGCATCAGGCACGCGTCCCGCAAACGCGTGGCCCAGCCAAGCTCGAGCGACGGCTCGTACATATCCCTTCGTACGAAGTGCGCGTTGCACCAGATGAGCTGACCGCCCCGAACCGCGATGGGTTGAGGAATCCCCTGGTACCACAGCTGCTCCGTCACGGTTGGCGGATCGGGAGCCTCGCGGAGGGCGTAGTGGACGAGGTCTCGAAATCGCCATAGCGCGAACCCACGAGCTCGTAGGAAGGCGTCGACCTCACCGAATAGCGGGCCTCCGGCGAACAGCTCGTTGAGCGCAACCTCGACCTCGACATGCCTGATGCCTTCAAGGCACTTCACCGAGCCACGGAGGATGTCCAGCTCGGACCCCTGCGTATCGAGCTTAAGTGCGTCGATCCTTGGAGAGCCCTCATCTGCCATGAAGTCGTCGAGTCGCGATACATCGACGGTGGTCTCTCCTGCAATTCGCACTTCGTCGATGTCAGGCAGATGTGCAAGGCGCGGGTGGTCTGCGCGGAAGAGGGACGTTCCAGACGCTTCGTACGAACGGATCAACGTGGCGTGACCACCTGCGGCCCCCAGGACGCGAGCATGGAAGCTCATATCAGGCCTTCCTGCGAACTCTTGCCTCAGGCGGGCGACCTCCGACTCATCGGCGTCGAACCCGATGAGCCTGACGTGTGGGCGCAAGTCGTCCCATTGCCGACCGAAGCCCCAGCGGCACCCCACGTCTACGACGACGAGCTGATCCGGGAGATGGGCGGCGAGCTCTCGGAAGGGGGTCACAGAGTTGCGTCCGCCAGGTTTGTCAGCTCAGCGCGAAGCGCGCCGGCTCGTCGAGCGCGCTGATCGAGCTGGCGTATTCGTAGCTCCGCACGGTCAAGGACGCGAGCGACGCGGGCGAGGAATACGTCGCCGTCGCGAGCACGCGGGGGTTCGTCGTCGAGAAGCCGCCCCGGTGGAAGCCGGCTGTGTTGCAGAAGATCAACGTCCCCTTCGGCGCGGTGAACGCCCGGATCGACGAGCTCGGGATGAGTGCCTCGAGCTCCTGCTCCGTCGGGTAGTTCTGCCCGAGCGGCTGCCACGGCCAGGCGTCGGCGTACGGGCCGCCGGGCTGGCTTCCCGGCACGTACTGGAACGGCCCCATCTCCTCGTCGACGTCGACGAGGTAGAGGAAGACCTTCAGAAGGTGCTTGTCGTTGTAGTCGCGGTGCCAGCGCTGCGAGGAGATGCGCTCGGCGCCCGCGGGCTGCGGTACCGAGTACCAGACGTCGACGTACTCGAGCTTCGACCACATCTCGAGGTAGACGTTCGCGATGTCGAGCAGGCGGTCCGAGGCGGCCGCCCGGAACCACGGGTCACCGAGACCGAGCTGGGCACCGTAGCTGTGCAGCCGCACGACGAACTCCTTGCCTGCCCGTACCCGAACCTGCTCCCCGCCCTTCGCGAGGTCGGCCTCCGTCTCCGAGACGAACCGGTCACGCATGGCCTCGAGCTCCTGCCAGTGGCTCTCGTCCGGGAAGAGCTCCCCGAAAGATGCGAGAGCGAAGCCGTTCTCGCCTCACGTCGCCCAGGATGCGACGTTGGAGCTCGTCGAGCTCGGGCCGATCGGACTCGAAGAGCGCGCGGCTCTTCCGGTTCGAGAGAACGCGATCGTGGAGCTCGTAGGTGGCACGGATGCCGCGCCGTTCGACCGCCTTCGCCAGCCGGTTTGCTCTGTGCGTGAACACGCGGTTCACGCGTCGTGCGAACTGTGTCCGTTGCCTGTGCATGAGCTGGCGGCCGTCCCGGCGTCGGTGACCTACCTTACCTCTCGACACCGTGGGCTCCGTCTTCTACGCCTTCCGCGACTCGCCGCAGCGCCGGCGGGCGCTTGCCGCACCGCTCGGATCGGCGGAGCGGTACGCTCCTCTTCGGCCTAGACGAGCTCGCGGCTCGCGGATGGGTGACGCGCCACGACCTCGAGCGGTCCGGCCCACCGTCGCGGTGGGCTCGCTCGGCCGGTGCCGGCCTGAAGTCTTCCCTGGAGCGCGCCGGTGGCTACGGCGGCGACTTCGCGACCGTGCTCGCCTCGCTAAGGCTCGCCAACCGGGCCGATGTCGTGCTCTCGACCGTGGACACGGTCGGGATACCGCTCGTGCTGCTCGGCCGCGTCGGCATGGTGCGCGCTCCGCTCGTGTACATCGCAATCGGCCTGCCCGAGCGTCTCGCGAAGCTGCGTGGTGAGCGGATGCACCGGCTGTACGCGCGAGCGCTCGGCCGCTGCGCAGCCGTGGTCGCGTACAGCGCGGGCGAGGCCGACCGGCTCCGGGAGTGGCTGCGAGAGTATGGCGAGTCGACGCGGGTGGAGTTCGTGCCGTTCGGAGTCGACGTGCACCAGTTCGTGCCGACGGCCGCACAGCCAGAAGTGGACGTTGTGTCGGTCGGCGCCGATCCGCACCGTGACTTCGAGCTCCTCCTTCGAGCGGCAGAGTCGCTTCCCACCAAGGCGTTCGAGATCGTCGCGGCCGGCGATCGCGCCGCCACGCTCGGCCCACTGCCTCCGAACGTTCGCATCGAGACCGACCTGGCCTTCGACGACATGCGACGACGCCTGGAGCAGGCGAGAGTGGTCGCGTTGCCCGTCGTCGAGAACAGCTACTCGGGAGCCACGACCGTCCTCCTCCAGGCGATGGCGCTCGGAAAGCCGATCGTCGTGACGCGCACGAGCGCGATCGCCAGCGGTTACGGCCTCTCTGACGGAGAGAACTGCCGTCTCGTCGACCCCGGCGACGACGCGGCGTTCCAGCGCGCGCTCGCTGGTGTTTTCCGCGACGAGTGGCATGCGCGTGCACTCGGCGCGAGAGCGCGCTGCACCGTCGAGGAGTCGCTCACGTGGGATCGGTACGTCGATCGCCTCGAGCGGCTCCTCCGCGAGGCCCGAAGGATGTCCGATGCCTCTCCGTAACGCGGTGGCCGGAACGCGATCTCGAGCGGGCATTGCGCGTCGTCGACTGCGGACCGAGCTCGACTTGGCGACGTCGCGTCGAGGTCGTGCAGACCTTGGTCTGTTCCACGAGTTCGAGCCGGCTCCCGCAGGTGGCGGGCATCAATTTCTCCGCGCTTTGCAGAAGGAGGTCGAGCGCCGCGGGCTCACCGTCGAGGGTAACCGGATCTCCGGTGGCACGCCCGCGTGCCTGTTCAACTCGTTCAACTTCGACTTCGCGCGTCTCCGTCGCTTTGCACGGGAGGACTGCCGAATGGTCCACCGCGTCGACGGGCCAATCGGGGCCTACCGCGGCTTCGACGACGGCACCGATGCCCGCATCGCGGCCGTCAACCGCGAGCTCGCCGACGCGACCATCCTGCAGTCGCGCTACAGCCTCGTGCGGCATTCCGAGCTTGGGATCGAGCTCCGCGATCCAGTCGTCGTCCAGAACGCCGTGGACCCGTCGATCTTCCATCCTCCGGATTCGCACGAACTGCTGGACGGAAGGCGGATCCGCGTGATCGCGTCGAGCTGGTCGCAGAACCCCCGCAAGGGTGCGGACGTGCTCGGCGTGGCTCGATCGAAAACCTCGACCACGCGCGCTTCGAGCTCACTTTCGTCGGGCAGACACCGCGGCGGTTCGAGAACATCGAGCATGTCGCCGCGTTGAGCTCCGATGGGGTCGCGGAGCTGCTGCGCAGGCACGACGTCTACCTCGCGCCGAGTCGTGACGACCCATGCTCGAACGCGCTTCTCGAGGCGCTCGCGTGTGGCCTGCCGGCGGCCTACCTCGACAGCGGCGGCCATCCGGAGCTTGTCGGAGCAAGCCGGGCTGCCGTTCGCGGTCCGTCGAGGAAGTGCCGGACGTCCTCGGCCGGCTCGCGGCCGATCTCGACTCGTTCCGCGCCGCGATCTGCGATCCCGTCGATCGCCTCCGTTGCCGATCAGTACCTCGCCGTCCTCGGGCTCGCCGGCGAGGCGCGTCCCTAGAATCGCGCCTCGTGCAGAACTACGTTCGCCGCGCATACACCGCCGCGCGCTTCCGCGTCGATCGCCGACTCGACGAGGCCGCGATTCAGCGTGCGCACGACGTCCTCTACCTCTCGGAGGCATGGAACCATGCGACCTGGCTCGGCGCGCAGGCCCTCAAGAACCCGCTCGATCTCTGGGTGTACCAGGAGATCGTGTTCGAGACGCAGCCTGAGCTGATCGTCGAGACAGGGACGTACCGGGGCGGAAGCGCGCTGTTCCTCGCGTCGCTCTGCGACCTCGTCGGCCGCGGCGAGGTCCTGACGATCGACATCGAGCCCGTGCGCGACGACTACCCGGAGCACCCCCGGATCACGTACCTCGGAGGTCGCTCCTCGACCGATCCCGCGGTGGTCGATGAGGTGCGCGTTCGAGCCGGCGGCCGACCGATCCTCGTCATCCTCGACTCCGACCACTCGCAGGCGCACGTCGAGGCAGAGCTCGCCGCGTACGCGTCGCTCGTCCCGGTCGGCTGCTACGTCATCGTCGAGGACTCGAACATCGGGCAGATCCGCAAGGACCTCATGCCGGGGCCGCTCCAGGCGATCGAGACGTTCCTCGCAGCGACGGACGACTTCGAGATCGACCGCGAGCGTGAGAAGTTCCTCATCACGTTCAATCCGAGCGGCTACCTGCGCCGCGTTCGCTAGCACGCGCAGGCGGCGCAGCCGACGTCGGCGTTCGTCTGTGGCCGCCGACGACACGTACCGGGCCGTCGATGCGCCAGAGGACGAGGTGCGCGTTCGTCCCGCGTCGCGACCTTCTCGCCGTCGAGCTCGATGCCCGGCTGCGTCAAGACGTACTCCGCGCGATAGACGGATTGCCTTCGGAGAGAAGTGAGCGTCCCGTCCGACGCTCACGTCGACCCGCTCGATGGGCAGCCCGTCCGGCGTCGAGTCGCCGATGTACGCGGCACGATCGCACGGTCGAGTTGAAGGCCTCCGTGAGGAAGAGCGCGTGGCGCGTGAGCGTCGCAGCCGCAGCCGTTGTCGAGTGTAGAGCTTCGTCACCTCGCATCCTCCGGGATCCGATCGTCGATCCACGCGCCGCTCGAGACCCGCCGGCGAAGACCGTGTCCTCGGGTGCATCGATCATGCGGTTCCAGGCGAGGACGCTCGTGACCGCGAACGACCCCGAGCACGGCCAGGGCGAGCACGAGGGCGCCGGCCGCAGCCTCGGCACGGAGAGCGCTGCCGCGAGGAGTCCGACCACGAAGACCGCGAGCAGCCGTGCTCCCGACAGCGGGCCGGGCCCGCTACCTGAGCACTCGACCCAGACCCAGAGCGCGCCGGGCACCGTGTCGATGCCGGCCTCGTTCGCGAGCTGGCGGAACGGGAGGACCGCCGGGCAGCACGAGAGCGATCCCGAACCCGTCGCCGTCGCCACCAGCGGGCGAGGGAGGCCGTCCGCGAGCCAGACGACGAAGACGATGAGCCACAGACGGCACGAGGTAGAACGCGTACCGGTCGTGCAGGCGGTCGTACCCCCAGGGCGTGCTCGTGAACGCAGCGACGACGAGCAGACCGCTGGCGTTCGCCGCGACGAAGAGCGACGGCGAACGCCGCGTCGGCGATGGCACGCCCGCACGTCCACGGCGAACGAGCCGCACAGGACGATTGGAGCAACTGCGAGCGGAATCACGGCGAGGTAGAGCTCGATGTCCGCGAGGTGGTACACGATCCACTTGGCGACCTCGAACGGGTCGTATCCGCGCCACAGTTCCCAGTACGCGCCGAGCGAGTCTCGCGGCGAGGATCCCGAGGCGCGAGCCGCGCTGCGAGGCCGACGACGACCGCGACGATCGGAAGCGCCGTTCGGCCAGAGCCGCATGACGCCGCGCTCTGGAGCGAGGTCTGGACGGCGGACGGATCCACCAGAGGAGCGCGAGTGCAACGAGCCAGCCGAGATACAGGACACCGAGCTGCGACCGCGTCAGAAAGGCGACGGCGATCGCCGCGAGGAGCACGAGCTGGCGCACGACCGTGGGCCGCTCGAGGGCGAGCATGGTCGCGAGGATGGCCCATGCCGCTACGACGAACGCCATGCTCTCGGTCATCACAGTGCCGACCGAGATGGACGACGGGATCGCCACCGTCAGTGCCGCCACCAGCACGGCCCACCACGGCGAGACCAGGCGTCGAGCGAGCAGATAGACCGGGATCGCCGTGAGCGCAAAGAAGAGCGCGTTCGCGAACTTGAACCACGGATAGGCGGCGACGAGGCTCCCCGACAGCCACAGGATCAGCCCGAGGACGCGCGGCGTGGAGGGGCCCGAACCCGTACTCCTCGCCGCGCAGCTTCAACCCCTCGCCTTCGACGAGCGACGAGGCTCCGATCATGTACCGCTCTTCGTCGGGATGCACGCGCGGGACGCTCACGTGTGAGGCAAGGAGCGCGTAGACGGCGAACGCGACAACGACGATCGCTGCCAGCGCGAGAGCAGACCCGCGCCTCGGAGACTCGATCGTCACGCGCGGGGATGGTAGTGGCGCCCAGGGACGCTCCGTGCTGCGCCCTCGCTAAGGTCCGGTGCGGGTCATGACGCCGAGGCGCGCACTCATCATCGGCATCGCCGGGCAGGACGGATCACTCCTCGCGGAGCTTCTCCTCGCCCAGGGCTACGAGGTGTTCGGGGTCGTGCGTCAGCCCGTTCTCTCTCGGTTCGACAACCTCGAGCCGATCCGTCGCGATCTCGAGCTCCTTCAGGCGGACGTCCTCGACGAGCTCGCCCTCATGGACGTCCTCGGCACCTGCCGGCCCCAGGAGGTCTACAACCTCGCCTCGCCGTCGTTCGTGCCGATGTCGTGGCAGCAGCCGGTGGTCACGGCTGAGTTCGCGGCTGTCGGATGCACTGCCCTTCTCGAGGCGATCCGGCGCGTGGACGACTCGATCCGCTTCTACCAGGCGTCGTCGAGCGAGATCTTCGGCGACCCTCGCGAGGTCCCGCAGCGGGAGCACACCGCGATGCATCCCGTGACGCCCTACGGTGTCGCGAAGGCGTACGCCCACTTCATCACGCTGAGCTACCGCCGGCGGTACGGGCTGCACGCGTCCTCCGGGATCCTCTACAACCACGAGTCCCCACGGAGGCCGCTCGAGTTCGTCACCCGGAAGGTCGCTCGTGCCGCAGCCGCGATCAGCCTCGGGATCGAGACGCACGTCGCTCTCGGCTCCCTCGACGCGCGCCGCGATTGGGGGTACGCCGGCGACTACGTCCGCGCGATGTGGCTCATGCTCCAGCAGGACGAGCCTGGCGACTACGTGATCGCGACTGGCACGACGCACAGCGTCCAAGACCTCGTGTCCTGTGCCTTCTCGTACGTCGGTCTGGATTGGCACGACCACGTGGTCGGGGACGAGTCACTCATCCGCGGGAAGGCAGAGCTCCACGACCTCGTGGGGGACTCGTCGAAGGCTCGCAAGCAGCTGGGGTGGGAGCCGAGCCTCGACTTCGAAGAGCTGGTGCAGCTCCTCGTCGACTCCGACCTCGCGCGCCTGCGGGCCGAGCTCGAGCTCGCCGAGAGCACGCTCGACTTCTGACCGTGGGCCTGGCTGCTCAGGCCCGCAGCATTGCCGCGCCGATCGGGCGACCGGTTCGTCGCGCAGCCATCGGGCTTCGCACAGCGAGGTGGGAAGACCACTCGCACCTCTTCATCGCGCAGGAAGGTGCCGACTGGATCCTCGCCTACGAGGCCAGGCAGCTCAGGCGGCTCGCGACCGATCTCGGCGTACGCGTCGGTCCCGACCGCTGGGTCAACGGCGTGAGCGGCCAGGCCATCTTCCACGAGAGCCAGTTCACGCTCCTGCTCGAAGACTTCGAGCGTCGCGGGAACAACCTCGGGGTCGCCTACTTCCACGGGCGACCCGGCACGCCCGGCTTTCCGGAGTTCGACGCCTGCTACGAGACGCTCAGCAGGCGCCACGACGAGATCGACCGCGTTCAGGTCACGAACGCGGCCATGGAGGAGCTCGTCATCGGCGCCGGCATGCCTTCGGAGAAGGTGCATCGCATCCCGATCGGCATCGACACGCGGGTGTTTCGGCCGCGCACGACGGAGCGACGAGACGCGGCGCGATGTCGCTTCGGGCTGCCCGCATCCGCATTCGTCGTGGGGTCGTTCCAGAAGGACGGCGTCGGCCTCGGTGAGGGCCTCGAGCCCAAGCTCATCAAGGGCCCTGACGTTCTCGTCGAGGCGCTCGAACGCCTCCACCGGCGAAGCCCCGAGCTGTGGGTGCTCCTGACGGGACCCGCGCGTGGCTACGTCCGAGTGGGTCTCGAGCGGGCGGGTGTTCCGTATCGCCACGAGCTCCTGCCCGACGTCGACTCCGTCGCAGCTGCATACGACGCAATCGACCTCTGCCTCGTCGCCTCCCGGGAGGAGGGCGGTCCGAAGGCCGTCCTCGAGTCGATGGCGACCGGCGTCCCGCTTGCGACGACGCGTGTCGGCCAGGCGCCTGAGCTCGTGCGATCCGGGGAGAACGGCTGGATCGTCGACGTCGAGGACGTCGAGGCGCTCGTGGCGGCCGCGGCTCACGTCGCCGAGGCCTCGTCGTCGGAGCTCGACTCCGTGCGGGCGGCCGGGTACTCGACCGCCGAGGAGAACTCATACGACGCGCTGCGACCGCGGTGGCGGCGTCTCCTCGAGGGGTTCGTCGCACTTCCCGCCGACCACACTGATTGACGTCATGGACCTGAGCCTCGCGCGCATCGGCAGGTATTCGAAGGCGGGGACGCGCTGGGCGCGACTTCTCGTGCCGGGTGCGCCCTCTGCGGGCGTTCGTGTGTTCTACGGCCACGACCGCGTCCCCGGACCAGGTGAGCGGGCTGCCGGCGGCTCGGTGAAGATGCAGAAGCTCGCGAGCCGGTTCCCGAACAGTCCGACCGACTTCTCGCTCCTCTACCTCGGGACGACCTGGCTACCGCGTGACTACCGGTCCCTCCTCCGCTTCTGCTCGAGACGGCGGATCCCGATCGTCGTCAACCAGGACGGCGTCGGCTACCGGGGATGGGCCGGCGACCAGGCGGACGAGGTGAACGGTCGGCTCCGCCATGCGTTGTTCGCGGCCGACCACATCGTGTACCAGAGCGAGTTCTCGAGGCTCTCCGCGTCGCTCTTCGTCGGAGAGCCGGAGTGCTCGCGGGAGGTCCTTCCGAATGCCGTCGACGTAAGCCATTTCACGCCGGCGCCCGCGCCGCCCGCCGTGGGCCCCATCCTGCTCCTCGGTGGCGACCAGACACAGGCCTACCGCCTCGAGCTGGGGCTCCGCACGCTGGCGGCCGTGAGGAGGCGCCACGAAGACGCACGGTTGCTCGTCACCGGCCGTCTCGTCTCCGATCCGGAGCCGTTATTGAACGAGCTCGAGCTGGAGGGCTCCGTGTTCTTCGTGGGCGAGTACGCACAGAGTGAGGCACCCGCGATCTTCCGGCGTGCGCACCTTCTCCTGCACACCAAGGTCAAGGACCCGTGTCCGACGCTCGTGCTCGAGGCGATGGCCGCGGGCCTGCCCGTCGTCTACCCGGCGAGTGGAGGAACGGTCGAGCTCGTCGGAGACGAGGCGGGAGTCGGCGTCCCGCACCCCGATACGTGGGAACGGGACGAGCCTCCCGGCCCGGAGGAGCTCGCCGACGCGATCGACCGTGTGCTCGGCGACCTTCCGCGGTTCTCACTCGCGGCGAGGGAGAGAGCCGTGCGGAGCTTCGCGCTGGAGCCCTGGCTCGACCGTCACACGGCGCTGTTCGAGGAGCTCGTCGAGCGGTAGCCCGCGACCCGACCGTGGAGCGTCGCGACGTGGACGCGCGCTTGTGATGTGTCGAGGCGAGCGAGTGAGAGGATGGCGCCTCCCAGCGGCCGGATCGCCATCCGTGCACGGACGGTCAGCGGGTACCGATGCCGCCTCAGCAGGTAGCCCACGCCGCGGCCCTCGCGGTAGCCGAGCGCTCGTCGTTCGGTCGCGGTGAGCACCGCGGGTTCGTGTGTCACGACGAGATCGGGCTCGTAGCGGATACGCGCTCCGCCTCGCACTGCTCTGATGACGTAGTCGATCTCCTCGCCCATCGTCGACGGTGTCCCCGAGCCGAGCCCGAGGCGCTCGTCGAACGCGCCGACGCGATCCACGACGGATCGGCGGAGGAACAGCGCTGCCGAGTTCACGCGGTTCCACAGATTGTCGTCGGTGAGGAGCGCAGGCTCTCGCGCCCATGAGGGTGACGTGCGACCGCCCTGCCCGACCGTCCGGCCGGAGAGACCGTCGAGTGCCGGCTCGTCGGCGAGCGCATGTGCAACGCGTTCGAGAAGCGTGGGCTCGTAGGTGCAGTCGTCGTCGGGGAACGCCACGATGTCGGCACGCAGGCTTGCGAGCGCGACGTTGCGCGCACGCGAGAGCCCCGGCGCCGACGTGAGCCTGAGGATCTCGAGGTCACGGTCGCCGATGACGGACGAGACACGGTCGTCCTCGTTCTGGTCGACGACGATCACCCGGAACGACCTGTGCGTCTGCTCAGCGAGCGAGTCGAGGAACTGTGCGAGCTCCTCCCGGCGTCCGATCGTCGCGACGACGAGGTCGAACGCAGGCGTCGGCACCATCGACCGTAGGCTACGGGACGTCGTGGCGACCGTCCCTCGCGTGTCCGTGCTCGTCGCGGTCCACAACGGCGCGAGATACCTCCGCCCAGCCGTGGAGAGCATCCAGCGTCAGACGATCTCCGACTTCGAGCTCGTCGTCGTCGACGACGGCTCGACGGACGCGACGCCCGAGGTCCTGGCCGGTCTCGGCGACCCGCGTCTTCGGGTAGTACGGAACGACGAGCGCCGAGGCCTCGCCGGCGCTCTCAACCGGGGACTGGATGAGGTCCGCACCCGCTACGTCGCGCGCATGGACGCGGACGACGTCGCATTTCCGCACTGGCTCGAGCGCGTGCTCGCGAGGATCGACTCCACGCCGACGGTAGCTCTCGTAGGTGCCGGACTGCTCGAGCTTCACGCCGACGGGCGGCTCGGAGCCATTCATGTGCCCGAGCCGACTCCCGCCGTTACCCGCTGGTACTCGCACTTCGGCGCGTCGCCGTTCTTCCACAACACCGTCGTCTTCGACCACGCGCTGTTCGTGGAGCACGGGTTGCGGTACGACGAGTCGTTCGGCGAGAGCGAGGACTTCGAGCTCTGGACACGTGTCATGCAGCACGCCGAAGCCGACTCCCTGCCCGAAGCACTCGTCCTCTACCGGCTCCACCCCGAGCAGGCGTCACAGCGTCGAGCCGTGCTCCAGCGCGAGCTGGGACAACAGATCGCGCTGGCCCAGATCGCGGCGACGGCGCCCGCGCTCACGGCCGAGCGGGCCGAGCTGGCATGGCAGTTTGGCTATCGCCGACCCCTCGGCAAGGAGGAGCTCCCGCTTGCAGCCGAGGCGTACCTCGAGCTCGTGCGGCGCTTCTGTGCTTCCGGCAGGTATCCGGCGGCCGAGCTCGGGGGCGTTCGGCAGGCAGGTGCACGCGTGCTCGCGGCGCGGGCGCGGGAAACAGATGGCCCGGCCGCCACGCGCATGCTCCGCGATGCGCTGTCGCTCGATCCCGCGCTCGCCGCCCATTTCTCGATTCGGCGCGCCCGGCGTGCCGCCGCGTACCGACGTGCCCGAACCCACGCCCGCGCGGCTCTCCGCGCAGACGAGAGCGGTGTGACGCCGGTTCGGGTCGCCGCCGTGTTCCCGGAGCCGACCCCGTACCGCGCTCCTCTCCTCGATCGAGTTGCGGCTCTCCCCGGGATCGATCTGACCGTGCTGTACGCGGCCGATACGGTTGCGCGACGTACGTGGCGGGTCGAGCCGAAGCACGAGGCGGTTTTCCTGCGCGGCGTTCGAGTGCCCGGCGCGGATCGGATCCTCAGGCACGACTACCCGCTGACCCCCGGGGTCGTCTCCGCCCTGAACGACGCGCGACCCGAGGTCGTGGTCGTCTCGGGCTGGAGTACGTTCGCAGCACAGGCTGCCATCGTGTGGTGCCGGGTCCGTCACGTGCCCTACGTACTGGTCGTCGAGAGCCACGACGAGGACCCGCGCCCCGGCTGGCGGCGTACCGTTAAGGGCACGGTCGTCCCTCCGATCGTCGAGCACGCCTCGGGTGTCCTCGTGACGGGAAGCCTGGCGCGCAGTTCGATGATCGCCCGTGGTGCAGCGACTGAGCGCGTGCGCGTATTCGCGAACACGGTCGACGTCGAGGAGTTCGGTGCGCGCGCGGCAGCCCTGGAGGGACGACGAGTCGAGCTGCGCGCGGAGCTCGGAGCCCAGGACGAGGACGTCGTGGTGCTGTCGGTCGCGCGCCTCGTCCCCGACAAGGCGCTCGACGTCCTCGTGCGTGCGGTCGCTGAAGCGGGCGACGCGCGGATCGTGCTCGTCATCGCCGGCGGGGGAGACGAACGCTCGAAGCTCGCAGGGCTCGCCGCGTCCGTCGGCACGCGTCTCCTCCTCGCGGGAGACGTGGGGCGGGAGCGGATCGTCGAGCTCTACGCTGCCGCGGACGTGTTCGCGCTCCTTTCGGAGCGAGAGCCGTGGGGAGTCGTGGTCAACGAGGCCGCCGCCTGTGGTCTGCCGCTCGTCCTGTCGAAGCGAGTCGGCGCTGCGCACGACCTTCTCCAGGACGGTGAGAACGGAGTGCTCGTCCCACCCGGCGACGTCGAGGCGGCAGCGAGTGCGATTCGGCTCCTGGCGTCCGATCCAGAGCTCCGACGCCGACAGGGAGCTCGTTCGCGGGAGATCGCACGGGAGTGGGGATACGAGCCGAGCGTCGAGGGCTTTCTGGCCGCGGTTGCCGAGGCTCGTCGCGGATCCGGCTAGCCTGACGCAGTGACCGGCGACGACGGGCGTTCGCGGATCCTCGTGCTGAACCAGTACTACTGGCCCGGCGTCGAGGCGACCGCGCACCTCCTCACCGAGCTCTGCGAGGCGCTCGCGGAGGAGTACGAGGTGGAGGTGGTCACAGGCGTCCTCCACGGGCACGAGGGCGAGCCGCGCGTGATCGAGCACAACGGCGTTCGCATCCTGCGGGTGTCGTCGACGTCGTACGAGCGTTCGGAGCTGGGGCGGCGGGCCGTGAACTACTTCTCCTACCTCGGCTCCGCACTCCGACACGCTTTGTCAGGCCCCGCTCCGGACCTCGTGCTCTGCATGACGGACCCTCCGATCATCGGAGACCTCGGCGTCCTCGTCGGCCGGCGGGTCGGTGCACCGGTCCTGGTGATCAGCCAGGACGTGTTCCCGGAGATCGCCACGGAGCTCGACCGTCTCCGAAGCCCGGTCGTGATCGGAGTCCTGAGGACGCTCGTCGGCGCCTACCTGCGGCGGGCCGACAGGATCGTCGCGATCGGCGAGACCATGCGGGATCGCCTCGAGGCGAAGGGCGCTCCACCCGAGCGGCTGCGCGTGATCCCGAACTGGGTCGACACCCGCGCGATCACACCGCAGCCGAGGGACAACGAGTGGGCGCAGAGGCACGACCTGGTGGGACGCTTCGTCGTCATGCACTCCGGGAACGTCGGCCACGCCCAAGACCTCGACAGCCTCGTTCGCGCTGCCACGTTCCTGCGTGACCGTAGCGACGTCCGCATCGTCGTCGCCGGGTTCGGCGCGCGCCATGCCCAGATGGTCGCCCTTGCCGAGCGCCTCGAGGTGGCGGAGACGGTTCGGTTCCTGCCGTACCAGAAGCGAGATCGGCTGCCGTACTCGCTGTCGAGCGCCGACGTGCACGTCGTCGGGCTCGCGAAAGGGCTCGCGGGCTACGTGGTTCCGAGCCGGCTGTATGGGATCCTCTCGGCCGGACGCCCGGTCATCGTCGCGGCGGAGGACTCGAGCGAGACGGCCCGGCTCGTGCGCGAGGTCGGATGCGGAGTCGTGATCCCGCCGGCACGCCCGGATCTCCTCGGTCGCACGATCCGCGAAGCTGCCGAGGGCGCCTTCGAGCTCGACGAGATGGGCCGGCGCGGCCGCGCCTACGTCGAGGAGGAGGCGGATCGCGTCGTCGCGATGGAGCGATATCGGGCGCTCGTCCGGGAAATGCTCGCGGCGTGATCGCGCGCGCCACGTTCTGGGGCTCGCTCGTGGCGCTCGCTTGGACGCACGCCGGGTACCCGCTCGCGATGGGGGTTCTCGCGCGTGCGCGACCGCGGCCGGTGCACAAGGCTGATCAAACGCCGACTGTCGCCCTCGTCGTGTCGGCCCACGACGAGGAAGCAGTGATCCGGCGTCGCGTCGAGAACGCGCTCGCTCTCGACTACCCGGAGGACAGCCTTGAGATCGTCGTCGCGTCAGACGGATCGACCGATCTGACCGACGCGATCGTCGGGGAGATCGCGACGGGGAATCCGCGGGTGCGGCTCCTGCAGTGTCCCCGGGAGGGCAAGGTGGCAGCCCAGCACCGGGCTGCGCGTGCGACGTCGAGCGACGTCCTCGCGTTCACAGATGCGAACAGCGAGTGGAATCCCGACGCGTTGCGTCACCTGGTCCGCAACCTCGCCGATCCCGAGGTCGGGTACGTGTGTGGGCAGCTGCGGCTGGAGACTCCCGACGGCGCGAACATGGAGGGCGCGTACTGGCGCTACGAGATGTGGATGCGTGAGCAGGAGTCCGCGGCGAGCTCGATCACGGCCGGAAACGGCGCCATCTACGCGGTGAAGCGGGACGCGTACGTCGAGGACGACCCGAGGTTCGGGCACGACTTCGGGTTCCCGTATCTCATGGAACAGATCGGGCGCCGCGCCGTGTATGAGCCCGAGGCGATCGCCGTGGAGAGGCCTGCGGCCGAGCCCGAGGACGAGTACGGACGAAAGGTTCGTACGATCTCGCGAGCGCTCGGCCACATCCTCACCGGGCGCGCGTTCCGGCCGAGCCGCCCCTTGTACCTCGCGCAGCTCGTCTCTCACCGGGTTCTTCGCTATTCGACGGGGATCCTCCACGTCGGCTTGTTCGTCTCGAACCTGATGCTCGTGACGCGGGGAAGGTTCTACCGGTTGTTCCTGGCGCTCCAGCTCGTCGACCTCGGGCTCGCCGCAGCGGGCAAGGCGCGGCTGCCCGTCCCCGGCGCGCGCCTTGCGTACTACTACTACGTCGTGACCAAGGCGACCCTCGCGGCGCTCGTTCGCTACCTGCGCTCGGGGACGCCGCAGACCTGGGAGAAGGCGAAGGGAACGCGGTGAACCGCGCGGCGGACGTCGCGATCGCCGGGGTCGGGCTGGCGTTGACGAGCCCGCTCATCGGTCTCGCCGCCCTCGCGACGAAGCTCGAGGACCGCGGCCCGGTCCTCTACCGACAGACCCGTGTCGGCAAGGACGGTGTGGACTTCGAGGTCCTCAAGCTCCGAACGATGGTCGTCGGCGCCGAGCGCATGGGGCCGGGCTACGCGGTCGACCAGGGAGATCGCCGGATCACACGAGTGGGGCGCATTCTCAGGCGCACGTCGATCGACGAGCTGCCCCAGCTCTGGAACATCCTCCGCGGCGACATGAGCGTCATCGGTCCTCGACCGACGCTGCGCTACCAGGTGGAGCAGTACGACGAGCAGCAGCGACATCGGCTCGACCTCAGACCCGGTCTGACCGGCTGGGCGCAGGTACACGGTCGTGCCGAGCTGCCGTGGGCCGAGCGCATCGAGCTCGACGTCTGGTACGTGGAGCACCGCTCGCCACGCGTCGACCTCGAGATCCTCCTGCGCACTCCGCTCGCGCTCTTCCGCGGGACGTACCGCGGCGCTACGGGCGGCTGGCGTCACGACTCGTAGAGCGTCTTACTCGCCGTGAGCTAGAGGCTTGATGTGAAATTCACACGGGCCGGACGGCGGCCACGACACTGCGCCGGATCGCCACCGTCGCATCTCGCACAGGCTTCAAGCCTGCACGAGATGCGCCGTCGTCGCCCGGCTTGGTCGTGACCGTCCCCGACCTCGCGCCAATTTCACATCAAGCCTCTAGGGGGCAGCGAGGCCCTTCGCCGCGAGCAACGAGCGGTAGAGCCGGTCGACGTCGTCGACGAGGCGTTCCACGGAGTAGCGCTCGCGCGCATTGGCGCGGCCCGCGTCGTGCATTCGCGCCGGAGCTCTGGATCGCGGGCGAGGTCGGCGAGGCGTTCCGCCGCCGCGGCGACGTCGCGCGGCTCGACGAGGAAGCCGTCGACACCGTCCGTCACGACGTCCGGCACCCCGCCGACGCGCGTTGCGACGACGGGCGTGCCCGAGGCGAGCGCCTCGATCGCGCTCACCGGCGTTCCCTCGTTCACCGAGGGGAGCAGGAACGCGTCGAAGAGGCGGTAGTAGCCGGCCACCTCCGACTGGTAACCCACGAAGTACGTCGAACGGGCGATGCCGAGGTCGTGCGCGAGCTGCTCGAGCCGCTCGCGGTCGGGTCCGTCTCCCACCATGCAAAGAACGGCGTCGACTCCACGTTGTCTGATCTCCCGGACGATCTCGAGCACGGCGCCCGTGTCCTTCACGCCAGTCATTCGTCCGACCCAGCCCACGACGAACGCGTCCGTGGGATCCCGTAGAGCTTGCGGTAGTCGAGATCCGCGGTCGGGTCACCGAGGCGCTCGTCGAGCGGGATGCCGAGGCGAATCACGGTGAACTTCTCGGTGGGGGCGATCCCGTGTGCGACGAGCTCGTCGCGAACCTCGGGGCTCACTGCGATGAGCACGTCGGAGTGTCGGGCGAGGTTGCGCTCCACCTGTCGGAAGAACTCCGTGCGGCCACGCCCGAAGTAGCCCTTCAGGACGTGCCCGTGGAACGTGTGGACGATGATGGGGGGCCGTGCGGCACCGGCGACGAGGGCGGCCGCGCGCGCGAGCGCCCCGGCCTTCGCAGTGTGCGTGTGCAGGATGTGCGGTCGCTCCTCACGCATGATGGCCGTCAGGCGCAGGACGGCCTTCGCATCGTGGAGGGGCGCCACCTCGCGCTGGATCTCCGGGATGCTGACAACGGACACGCCGAGCTGCTCGGCGACGTACGCCATCGAGTCCTCGCCGCGCGCGAGACTGCCCGCGACGAGGGTCGTGTGATAGCCGCGGGTCTCGAGCCCGGCAGCGAGGTGTGAGACGTGAATCGCGGGCCCGCCCATGTTGAGCCGCGCGATGGCGCGGAGGATGCGAATCGGCTCGGGCACGGCGCTGACCTTAGCTCCGTAGGCGCCGAGTCCTCCGAGTACGCTGCCGACCCATGGTCGTGATGCTCACGTCGGTCGGCCAGCGGGTCGACATCGCCCGCGCGTTCCGGGCGGCCGGCGCGACGACGCTCGGCGTGGACGCAGACCGGCTGGCGCCCGCCCTCTACCACTGCGACCGGCGCGTCATCGTGCCCCGGATCGCCGACCCCCGGTACGTGCCGACGCTCGCCGCGCTGTGTGAGGAGCACGGGGTGCAGCTGGTCGTACCGCTGAACGACCTCGACTTCCCGGTCCTCGCCCGCGAGCGCGAGCAGCTGTCGCCTGCGCTCGTGCTGCTCCCGGACGCGGACGTCTCGGCGCGGATGTCGGACAAGCTCGAGGCGCACCGGTTCTTCGTCGCCAACGGGATTCCGTCGCCTCGTAGCTGGGCACCCGAGGACGTCTCCGGCGACGCTCGCTACCCGGTGCTCGTGAAGGCTCGGGAAGGGTTCGGTTCGCGCAACATCCATCGTGCGGCCGACCCGGACGAGCTCGCTTTCTTCCTTCGCTATACGAGCGTGTCGTCGTTCGTCCAGGAGGAGTGCCTCGGCGAGGAGTTCTCGATCGACGTCTTCTGCGACATGGACGGACGCTGCCTCAACGCGATCCCCCGCACGATGCTTCTCTCGAAGGGGGGCGAGTCGATCAAGGGCATCTCGATCAAGGATCGCGAGCTGATCGAGCACGGTGCTCGCGTCGCCGAGACCGTCGGCATCAAGGGGCCGGCGAACATCCAGTGTTTCCGGGAGCCCGACGGACCGCTGCCCATCACCGACGTCAACACCCGTTTCGGCGGCGGCTTCCCGGTTCCGCTGGCGGCAGGGGGACGCTATCCGGAGCTGGCCCTCGCCCTTGCGCGCGGGGAGAAGCCGGAGCCATGTGTCGGCGAGTTCGCCGAGGGCGTCGCGATGACGAGGTACTTCTCGGAGGTCTGCCTCGCGCCCGACGAGCGACGGGGTCCTCCAACCGATCCACCCGCTTACCTAGCATTCGCTGGCCATGCGCTTCCTCGTCACCGGCGCGGCCGGATTCATCGGCTCGCAGCTCCTGCGCGTGCTGCTCGAGCGCGGTGACGATGCCGTCGGCTGGGACTGCGTTCACGACCTACTACGACCCAGCTCTCAAGGAGGAGAACGCGCGCGACCTTCCGGTCGTACGCCTCGACCTCGCCGAGGACCCGCTCGAGCTCGAGGGATTCGACGGCGTCTTCCACCTCGCAGGCCAGCCGGGGGTCGCGAGCTTCGGCGGCGTCTTCCCGACGTACGTCCGCCAGCAACGTGCTCGCGAGCCAGCGTCTGTTCGAGGCGGCCGCGGCGGCGGCATCCGCCTCGTCTTCGCCTCGTCGTCGTCGATCTACGGCGACGCTGCGTCCTATCCGACGCCCGAGGACACGTTCCCCGACCGCTCTCGCCGTACGGGATCACGAAGCTCGCCGTGCGAGCACCTCGCCGCCGCGTACGCGACGGAGTTCGGCCTCGACGTGGTCACCGTTCGCTACTTCACGATCTACGGCCCGCGACAGCGGCCTGACATGGCGTTCACGAAGATGGTCTCGTGCCTCGCCGAGGGCCGCCCGTTCGACCTCTTCGGCGACGGGTCCCAGTCGCGGAGTTTCACCTACGTCGACGACGCCGTCGAGGCGACGATCTCGGCCATGGAGCGGGCGAAGGGCGGCAGCGTCTTCAACGTCGGGGGTGGGGCGGAGGTCTCGATGCTGGAGGCGATCGAGGTGCTCGGGTCGATCACTGGTCGTCGCCTCGAGATCGTGCGGCAGCCTCGGAGGCAGGGCGACGCCTCGCGCACGGCAGCCGATACGAGCGCGCATTCGCGCCGAGCTCGGCTGGGAAGCCGTGACGTCGTTCGCGGACGGCCTCGCGGCTCAGTGGCGTTGGGCCGCTGCTAGGGTCGCGGCCGCAATGAGCGCCCCTGCGACTCCAGAGCTCGAGGACGAGCAGGAAGTCGACCTTTCGTCGGCCTGGCAGCGCCTCAAGGCGCGCTGGTGGCTTCCGGTCGGTGGTCTCGTCATCGGTGCCATCGTCGGGAATCGCCCTGGCTCTCGCAGCGGGCTCGGTTTGGCGCGCCCAGACGATCGTCTATCTCGGGCAGCCGTTCGCGCCTCTTGGTGGCGGGCAGATCCAGAGCCTCGCGACCAATCCACGTACCGTCGGGGACATCGTTCGGTCCGAGTCAGCGCTCAAGCGCGCGTCCGAGCTGAGCGGGATTCCGGTCTCGCGGCTGCGCTCGGCCATCTCCACCCGGGAGCTTCTGGCCGCGGGACAGCTTCGTGGCATCAACCCGCTCATGGAGATCGCGGTGAAGGGCTCGGGCAAGCGGAAGGTCGAGCTCGCGCGCCGACGCACTCGCGCGACGTGTCACGCAGCGGGTCTCCATCTACGTCCACGAGAAGGTCGCCCTGCTCGAGGAGCAGGTGATGAAAGCCGACGCGCAGCTCGAGGAGGCAAACGAGCGCATTCGCTCCGCCCAGGAGCAGCAGGCGGCGATCATCGCCGATCGGTCGATCCCGCTCGACCAGCGTCTCCTCGTCACCTCGAACCTCAACTCCGTGATCACGACCGCGGACGCGAGGCGTGCGGCCATCCAGGACGACCTGTTCGAGTCGCGTCAGCTCCTCAACCTCGCCGAGAGCGTCGAGTCGAGCCGGATCGTCGAGCCAGCGGCGGCGAGCAAGACGACAGCGCGCTCGAGCCGCTCCTCGTTGCTCGTGGGAGCGCTGATCGGCCTGCTGATAGGGGCGATCGCAGCGCTCGTCATCGACCCGATCGCCGCACGCCGGCACGGAGCCTCTCCGGCGTCCACCTGATGCTCGCCGGAAAGCGGGTGGCCGTCGTCGTGCCTGCCTTCGACGAGGAGCGACTCGTCGGCGAGACGGTTCGCGGAATACCGGAGTTCGTCGATCTGGTCTTCGTCGTGGACGACGCGTCACGCGATGGCACGTCCGCTGCTGCCGAGGCCGTTGGGGATCCGCGTGTGTCCGTCATCCGGCACGACAGCAACAGGGGTGTCGGGGCTGCGATCGCCACCGGTTACCGGCGCGCGCTCGAGGACGAGGTCGACGTCACATGCGTCATGGCGGCTGACAACCAGATGGATCCCGCCGAGCTGCGTGATCTCGTCGAGCCGGTCGCGCGAGGTGAGGTCGACTACGCGAAGGCGAACCGGCTCGTCTCGGGCGAGGCGTGGAAGGTCATCCCGCGGACGCGCTACCTCGGAAACGCCGTCCTCTCGCTGCTCACCAAGATCGCCTCGGGCTACTGGCACGTCGCGGACTCGCAGGCCGGGTACACAGCGCTCTCGCTCACCGCGCTCAGGCGTCTCGACCTCGACGAGCTGTATCCCCGCTACGGGTTCCCGAACGACATGCTCGTCCACCTCAATCTCCAGAACGCTCGCGTCAGGGACGTCCCCTCGCGGCCGATCTACGACGTCGGCGAGCACTCGGGGATCAGGCTGCGCTCCGTCGTCCCGCGGATCTCGTGGCTGCTGGTGAAGGGCTTCTGGTGGCGGATGGGGCAGAAGTACGTCATTCGCGACTTCCATCCACTCGTGTTCTTCTACGTCTTCGGCGCGCTGATGCTCGTTGCCGGACTTCTGCTCGGCGTCGTCGAGTTCGCGGCGCGACTTGCCGGGAACGCGATCACGCCGGCCACGATCGTCCTCGTCGCGGTGCTCGTGATCGCGGGCCTGCAGATGACCCTCTTCGCGATGTGGTTCGACATGGAGGCGAACAAGGACCTCCGCTGAGGACGTCGCGCGCAAGGCGTCGTCTGCGTCTGTTCGGATCTTGTGAGGTACTCGTTCGAGCCATTGCACGGGCCGACTGCCTGCGTACCATTGGAACCCGTGAGCTACCTCGTCCCGTTCGTCGTGATCGCCGTGCTGCTCTCCGTCGGCGTCGCGGCATCGTCGGCCGCCCCGTCGACGACCGCGAAGCAGCTCACGACGCGGTTCAAGAAGGCGACGGGCCAGAAGCTCGTCGTCAACAAGCTGAAGTCGACTCCGGGAGCCCAGACTGCGTACGACCTCGGTATCCCGACGTTCGCGAGCAAGGCTCGCTGGGGTACGTTCACGATCTACCTCGTGACTGCGGCCGACGTCGACGCCAACGGTTACGCGGCTCCTCGCCGACACCCACACCGGTCAGCTCGGAACCCCGAGTGCATCGGGCATCTACTGGGAGCAGGGCGCGACGCTCCAGGGCGTCCCCTACTGGCATGGCGAAGCGGCGGTACGGGTCGAACGTCGTCCTGCAGTGGATCGGCTCACAGCCGGTCAAGAAGACCGACGCGACCTGGACACGCCTGCACAGGGCGCTCGTAGCAGCCACGAAGTAAGCGCAGGAGCGACCGGCACGGCGTCGTAAGGAGGAAGGCCCGCCGCCTGACCGCGGGCTAGCATCGAGACCATGCCGACCTCACTCGTCACCGGTGGCGCCGGGTTCCTCGGCTCCCATCTCTGCGAAGCCCTCCTCCGACGCGGCCACCGCGTGCTCTGCGTCGACAACCTCGTCGTCTCGACGCTCGAGAACATCGACCACCTCCGCGACGACGCGTTCACGTTCGTCAACCACGACGTGATCGAGCCGATCTCCTACGACGAGCCGATCGACTTCGTCTACCACCTCGCAGCGCTCGCGAGCCCGGTGGACTACCTGCGCATGCCTCTCCACTCGCTCAAGACGGGCTCGTACGGCACGCACCATGCTCTCGGCCTCGCGAAGTGGAAACGCGCCCGGTTCCTGCTCGCGTCGACGAGCGAGGTGTACGGGGATCCCGAGGTACACCCGCAGCCCGAGACCTACTGGGGCAACGTGAACCCGATCGGACCGCGCGGGGTGTACGACGAGGCGAAGCGCTACGCCGAGGCGTTGACGATGGCCTACCACCGCCAGCAGGGCGTGAACACGGCCGTCGTTCGCATCTTCAACACGTACGGGCCGAGGATGCGTGCGTACGACGGTCGGGCGATCCCGACCTTCCTCCGCCAGGCGGTCGCCGGAAAGCCCGTGACCGTATTCGGCGACGGGTCGCAGACAAGGAGCTTCTGCTACGTCGACGACCTGATCCGCGGGATCGTCCTTCTCGCCGAAGCGGACGAGCATCTCCCGGTCAACATCGGCAACCCGGACGAGAAGACGCTCCTCGAACTCGCCGAGGTGATCATCCGCCTGACGAGCTCGTCCAGCGAGATCGTGTTCGAGGCGCTGCCGGTCGACGACCCGCAGGTGCGTCAGCCGGACATCACGCGGGCGAGGCAGATCCTCGGTTGGGAACCGGAGATCGAGCTGGAGGACGGTCTGCGCCGGACGATCGCGTCGCTCGGTAACGAGGCGGCCGTCGGCTCCGCGTGACGGACCTCGGCGAGCGCTACGAACAGCACCACCGTGAGCGGCGAGACGAGGGCGACTTCGTCTTCGTCCCGGAGCGTATTCCCCTCCTGGTTGCGGCGATCGGCCGCGGGAAGCGCGTGCTCGACCTCGGCTGCCGCTCGGGCGCGCTGACGCGTCGCTTCCTCGAGGGCAACTCGGTCGTCGGCCTGGACGTCGACGCGGCTGCGCTCGAGAAGGCCGCCGCGCTCGGGATCGAGCCGGTACAGGCGAACGTGGAGGAGCGGCTCCCCTTCGACGAGGAGAGCTTCGATGCGGTCGTCGCCGGCGAGCTCTTCGAGCATCTCCAGTTCCCCGATGCGCTCGTCGCGGAGATCCGCCGCGTCCTGCGGCCTGGCGGCGTGCTCGCCGGCTCGGTGCCCAACGCGTTTCGTGTTCAGAGCCGTCTGCGGTTCTTGCGGGGGAAGCCGCCCGAGGACGACCCGACACACCTGCGCATGTTCTCTCCTGCCGCGATGCACGAGCTGCTCGACGGCTTCGAGCGTGTCGAGCTGCACTACGTCGGTGGTCGCTACGCGCGCGCTCAACGCGCGCCTCTTCGCACGCGACCTCGTCTTCTCGGCACGAAGGCCTGCGCGCTAGCGGTCGCCGTAGCCAAGGTTCCGGCCTTGCTCTCAGCTTGCGGAAGAGCTGCTCCCGAAAGCCGCGCGGCGTTCGATGTCGGCGTCGTCGACCATGTGCCCGTCGCGCTCGACGTACCCGTGCTTGCCGCCGACGACGAGCAGGACGAGGTCTTCGGACTCGCTCGCGTTCGACACCTTGCGCGGCGTGGTCGACTCGACGTGGACGAGGCCGCCGGGGCCGAGAATGCGCTCCTCGCCGTCCACCTCCACGCGTGCCTGCCCCGAGTGGACGAAATAGAGCTCGTCCTGCGTATCGTGGAAGTGATGGAAGCCTTCGTACGCAGGCGGGTAGACGATCGCGTTGGCACCGAACGCGGTCACTCCGAGCGGCTTGCGAATCTTGCGGAAGCCGTAGCCCTCTCCGAGCTCGGCGATCGAGCTGAACGTGTATCCCATGTCAGTCCTTTCGCTCGAGGAGGTGGTCGGCGGTTCGTCGGAGGCCGTCCTCGAAGTCGACCTGAGGCTCGTATCCGAGCAGCCGTTTCGCTTCTCTGACGTCGGCCCACGAGGCTCGCACGTCGGCCTCGCGCGCAGGTTCGTACGTCTTCTCGACCGTCCTTCCCAGGAGCACGCCTATCGCGTCCGCGAGGGCATTCACGGTCACGGAAGCTCCAGTGGCGATGTTGAGGATCTGGCCACCGACGTCCGGTGCGTCCGCCGCGAGCAGGTTGGCGCTCACGACGTTGTCGACGAACGTGAAGTCACGCGACTGCTCGCCGTCTCCGTAGATCGTCACGGCCTCACCGTCGGAGACCGCTCGAATGAAGCGCGGGACGACGGCGGCGTACTGCGACGACGGGTCCTGGCGCGGACCGAAGACGTTGAAGTACCGCAACGAGACGATCTCCATTCCGTAGACGCGGCTGAAGCTCGTGCAGAAGCGCTCCGCGGCGAGCTTGGCCACCGCATACGGTGAGATCGGGTCCGGGGCCTGTGACTCGACCCGGGGCAGCGTGCCCGTGTTGCCGTATACGGACGAGGAGGACGCGTTGACGATGCGGCGGACGCCTTCGTCGCGTGCCGCGAGCAGGACGTTGAGCGTTCCCTCGATGTTCACCGCAGTCGTGGTGAGCGGGTCCTGCACCGAGCGTGGAACCGACGGGAGCGCACCCTGGTGGAAGACGACCTCGGCACCGCGGACGGCGGCATGGACGCGCTCGTAGGAGCGCAGGTCGCCCTCGACCAGTTGCACGTCGTTCTCGAGCCCTGCGAGGTTCGCCCGGATCCCGGTGGAGAAGTTGTCGAGCACCCGCACGTCGTCCCCACGAGCGAGGAGCGCATGGACGACGTTGGAGCCGATGAATCCGCCACCGCCCGTGACGAGAGCCTTCATCGCGGGGCCTCGGCAACGATGTGGAAGTTCGCGAAGAGGGCCCCGGGCCCCGGCTCGCGCAGCCGGGGGGAGCGTCCGTCGACGGCCATGGCCACGGTGTTGATGGCAGCGACGAGCGGCTTCGCGACAAAGCCGAGTCGAATGCGCCGGAATCCGAGGTCGAGGTACATCGAGACGAGCATCCCGAGGCACGCGGTCGTGCCCGAGGCGGGCGTCACCCTAACGGACGCCCAATCCCCGTTCTCGACGAACAGCTTCTCGAGCCCCGCGTGTGTCCAGCGCCAGTAGTCGGTCGGAGACGGGTGGTACGGCATGATTCCGTGCGTCGTGACGAGAACGCGTCCTCCGGGCGCGGTCACCCGACGAAGCTCCGTCACGGCCTGCACGGGATCGTCGCAGTGCTCGAGCACCTGGTTGCAGAGAACGACGTCGAAGCTCGCACCCTCGACCGGGAGGTCCTCCACCGAGCCTTTGAGCTCCGCGCGCGGATTGTCGACCGGGTCGACGCCGACGTACGACTCGGCGTGCGGCGCGAAGAGCGGCTCGTACGGCTTCGCCCCGCAGCCGACGTCGAGGACGCGATAGCGGCCGAGCGCTCGCGTACGAGTCGTCGGCCTGCTCGCGCAGCCAGCGGACGAGCGGCGCGCGCACGGCGTACGTCGGCATCGACCGGGGCGGGTCGAGACGAGGGTCAGCCATTCGCGTCTCTCGCCGAGGCGGCGCCGGCAGCCGCCAGCCCGAGCAGCAGACACGTCGCCGCCTGCAGCGGGATCCCGGGCACGATCCCGAGCGAGGCCCACTCGCCCGCGAGCGTGAGCAGCGCGCAGACGACGAGGAGGCCCGCCCCGGCGGCCCACGGCGTCGGCGCTCGCGCAGCCGCAGCGCGCCAGGCGAGCGCGACCCCGGACGCCCCAACGAAGAGCAGCAGGACGAGCCCGATCACACCGGCGTCCGCGAGCATCTGGATGTAGAGGTTCTGGACGCCCCACTCGCGACCTTCCGCGGGGAAGGCGAGGTCGACGACGTCGGGAAAGCGCCGGCGTGCGTCGTCGACGTACGGCTCGAAGACGTCGGGACGCGACGGAGCGCTGCCAGCCGACCCCGAGGACAGGGTGGTCGAGGAAGATCCGCAGGCCGATGTAGGCGAGCACCGTTCGCTGCGAGTAGCTCTCGACGCCTTGCGCGGACTCGTCTCCGTGGAGCCCGACGAAGCGGAGGAAGTCCTCGAGCGCGTCGCTGCGCACGCCGTGCCACGCCGACGCCCGACGGCGACGACGAGCGACCGCGAGAGCCAGGCGTCCGCCGCCCGGAAGGCGGAACCGGCGTCGCGCCGCGAGCCAGAGGCCGACGGCGCCGATCGCGAGACCTCCTGCGGCCGCGACCGACCCTGCGAGGACGAGCCCGAGCATGCCTGCGGCGAGCGCGAGCGCGAACAGGCGCGGCGCAGGCAGCTGCCGCCGGCGCGACGATCCCCGCGGCGGCGACGCTCGAGCGCGAGCGCGGAGAGCGCGGCGAGATCGTGGTGGCCGAGGAAGGACGAGTGGCGCCAGCCCGACGTCCAGACCGCGAAGACGTCCGCGCCGAAGAACTGAGCGAGGGCGACCGCGCGTCGCGACACGCGCTCCAGAGCACGAGCGCGCCGACGACGATCGTCAGCTCACGTGCGCGCCGGACGAGCAGCGGCACGCAGACCGCGAGCAGCCCGTACTCGACGAGCTTCAGGAAGCTGACGAGGTGGTCGTCGAAGAGCGCGTCGTCGAGCGAGCCGGGCGGAACGTCTGGAACGCGAGCCAGGCGAGCAGCGCTGCCGCCGCTGATCCAGAGCGCGCGGCCGCGCCGAGTCGACGAAGCCGGACCTCGTCGCCGCGACGACCGCCGCGACGAGCACGACGAGCACCGCGACGTCGGACGTGCGGATGTCGATCGTCGTCGAGCCGACGCCGACGCCGAGCTCGGGCTGGTAGCGCTCGTGGACGAAGAGGAACGGGATCGCCGCCGCGAGCACGAGTGCGCCGAGCGCGTCGCGGTCGACGAGGGCTGCGAAGCGCCGACGGACACCGCGTGCTGTCGAGCGCCTCGGTCGCCACGGGGCCACTATAGGGCGGCTCGCGCGGCGTCCGATCCGCGTCGGGTCTGACCCACTCCCTACACTGACGCCGATGTCCTCCCGCGTTCTCCGGCGGCGGTCGGCGACGGCTGCGTGGATCTACGTCGCCGTCGCGTGCGGCATCCTCGGGACGATCGTCGCCGCGCGCGTCCTCGGCCTCGACGAGTTCGGCGTCTTCGCGACCGCGCTCGCGGTCGTCGGGTTCTTCCAGGTGCTCCTCGACCTCACCGTCGAGGAGTCGCTGACGAAGTACGGGTTCCGGTACGTCGCGAGCCGAGGACTGGGGGACGGCTGCGACGGCTCTTCCGGCAGACGCTGCTCCTCAAGGTCGTCGGCGGCGCTGCTCGCGACCCTCATCCTCGTCGCGCTCGCGCCGTTCGCCGACGAGATCTTCGACGCCGACGGGCTCGAGCAGGCGCTCCTCGCCGCCGCGCTCGCTCCCGCTCGTCCAGTCCTCCGAGAACGTCGGCGCGACGGCGCTGCTCCTGCACAGCCGCTACGACCTGCGGGGCGTCTACCAGGCGGGCTCGGCGGCGCTTCGTCTCCTCGCGATCGTCATCGCGGCGCCGCACGGCGTGACCGAGGCGCTCGTCGCGATCGTCATCGCGCAGGCGATCTCGACGATCGTCATCTCCGTCGATCGGCGTCGTCGCGCTGCGCCGATTCCCGTCCGCGCCCGCACGCGGAGCTCGGCGAGGACGTTCCGGAGATCCGCTCCTTCGTCCTCCAGTCGAGCGTCGCGACGGGCGTCATCTCGCTGCGGACGACGCTCGTCCCGCTCGTGCTCGGTGTCGTCGCCGGTCCCGACGCAGGTCGGTCTCTTCCGCATCGCGCAGACCCCGCAGACCGGTCTCGCCGCCGCGAGCTCGCCCGGCGCGCCTCGTGCTGATGACCGAGCAGACCCGCGACTGGGAGAGGGGGGCGCGCACGTACGTCCTCGCCGGCGATCCGCGCGCTACTCGAAGTGGGCGGGAGCGCTCATGCTCGTCGCCGTTCCGGTGTTCTTCGTCGCCATGCCGTGGCTCGTGCGAGTCGTGCTTCGGGACCGAGTACGACGGCGCGGTCGCGGCGGCCCGCATCGTGCTCGTTGCCGCGGCGATCCAGTTCGCGATCGGCTGGACGAAGTCGCTTCCGGTGACGATCGGCCGTCCGCGCCTGCGGATCGTGACGCACGGCCTCGAGACGCTCGTCGCAATCCCGCTCGTCGCCGTGCTCGGCGCGCGAGTGGGGTGCGACCGGCGCCGCGGTCGCGCGTGCTCGTCTCGACGCTCGTGTTCGCGGCTGCATGGCTCGTCGTGATCGCGCGGCTGCGAGACGAGGTCGTGCTGCGGACCCGCGGCGAGGTGTCCCTGCAGCCGTGAGGGTCGTCGTCGTCTCGGGGATCTGGCCGCCCGATCCCGGCGGGCCTGCGAGCCACGCCCCGGGCGTCGCGGACTTCCTCTCGGAACGCGGGCACGTCGTCGAGGTCGTCACGACCGCGGACTCGACTCCCGACGAGCGGGTGTACCCGATCCTGTGGGCGTCCCGGCGCTCGCCGCTCCGCCACGTGCGGGCGGCGCTGCTCGTCCGGCGGGCGGCGCGTCGCGCGGACGTCGTGTACGCGACGAGCATGATTCGCCGGTCCGCGATCGGCTCGAGCCTCGCCCGAACACCGCTCGTGGTGAAGCTCGTGTCGGACGAGGTATTCGAGCGTGAGACCAGGAGCGGGAGCTACGAAGGGACGCTCGACGCAGTTCCAACGCGTCGGCGGGCTGCGCGTGCGGTTGCTGCGCGAGACGCGGGACTGGGCACTCCGCCGTGCGCGACACGTGTTCTGCCCGAGCGCCTACCTTCGCGACGCCGCGCTGCGGTGGCGCCTCGACGCCGATCGGGTGTCGGTCCTTCCCAACCCTGCGCCGCCGGTTCCAGCGCTCGCGTCGCATCAGGAGATCCGCACCGAGCTCGGTCTCGACGGTGACGTGCTCGCGTTTGCAGGGCGCCTCGGCGTACAGAAGGCGCTCGGAGTCGCGCTCGACGCGCTCGCGGACATTCCCGATGTCGAGCTCGTCGTCGCCGGCGACGGGCCGGAGCGCGGTGCCCTCGAACGTCGAGCCCGAGAGCTCGGTCTCGACGGCCGCGTCCGCTTCCTGGGCAGCGTGCAGCGCGACACCGTCCTTCGGTTGTTTCGCGCGGCGGACGCCTCGCTGCTCCCGTCCGCGTGGGAGAACTTCCCGCATACGGTCGTCGAGGCGCTCGCAGTCGGCTGCCCCGTGATCGCGACGGCCGTCGGGGGCGTTCCGGAGATCGTTCGCGACGGCGAGAACGGGCTCCTGGTCCCGCCGCGCGACTCGCGCGCCCTTGCCGCCGCGATAAGGCGTTTCTTCGCCGACGCGCGAGCTCCGTACTCGGCTCACGGCCGCGGCCGCGGGCTCCATTCAGGCCCTTACCGAGGAAGCGACGTTCTCGAGGATCGAGTCGGAGCTCGAGCGAGCGGCAGCGTGAAGAAACGGTTGCTGATGGTGGGGCGCACGCGCTACTCGCTCCCGCTCTCTCCGTCGCTCGCGCAGAAGTTCGACGCGCTGTCGGCCGAGCTCGACATTCGTGTGCTTGCGAGCGGCGGCTCGGCGAGCGACTCGCGATTCCGGCTCTACCCACCGCTGCGTCCGTCCGGCCTCGACGGGTTCGGCTTCTACGCGCTGCTCCCGTTTCGCGTTGCTCGCGAGCTCCGTGCGTTCCGGCCCGACGCCGTCCTCGCCCAGGGGGCTCAGGAGGCGGCGCTCGTAGACATCGGCCGGAAGCTGGCGCGCGTCCCGACTCGCGTGATCGCCGACATCCACGGCGATCCGGCTGCGCCGACCCGGCTCTACGGCTCGACGAAGCGACGGGCGCTCGCCCCGCTCGCAGACGGTCTCGCGCGCTACGGATTGCGGCGGAGCGACGGGGTTCGCACGATCTCGGCGTACACCTCCTCTCTCGTGCGGGGGGCCGGGGTCGAGCCGACCGCGGAGTTCGCCGCGTTCATGGACTTGGAGCCGTTCCTCGACGGCGAGCCCGCATCGTTGCCCGAACACCCGAGTGCGCTCTTCGTCGGAGTGCTCGAGCGCTACAAGGCGGTGGATGTCCTCGCCGAGGCGTGGAAGCTTGCGGCGCCGCGCGTCCCGGGTGCCACGCTGCACCTCGTCGGCAGCGGTACCCTCCGGGACGTCGCGCAGACGCTCGTCGCCGAGCTCCCCGGGCAGACTCGCTGGACCGAGCTCATGACGACCCCCGAGGTCGCCCGTGCGCTCGACGAGGCGACCGTGCTCGTGCTGCCGTCCCGCTCGGAGGGCCTCGGCCGTGTGGTCGTCGAGGCGTTCTGCCGTGGACGGGGTGTCGTCGGAAGCCGTGTCGGCGGCATCCCCGACATCGTCGAGGACGGCGAGACCGGGGTCCTCGTTCCAGCTGGGGACGCAGGTGCGCTCGCGGCCGCACTCGTCCGCGTGCTCGCCGACCGCAGCCTGGCCGAACGACTCGGTGCTGCCGCCCGAGTCGCCGTTGAGCCATGGCTTGCCACGCCCGAGGACTACGCACGCCGGATACGCGCGCTCGTGGACGAGGTCTCGGGCTAGCCACCTACACTCACGCGGTGCAGGCGTACCGCGCGATGCAAGTGGCGAAGAACGGTCTCTACCGAGCGACCGGCGAGGCCGTGAACGGCGTGCTACCCCCCGAGGAGCGCGGACGCACGCTTCGCGTGCTCATGTACCACAAGGTCAACGACCAGTGGCCGAACCCCGTCACGGTTCCGACCGCGACGTTCGTCGAGCAGATGGGCCTCCTGCGCGAGCTCGGCTATGTCCCGGTTTCGCTCGGCGCCGTCCGCGATCACTACCTGCACGGCGCGTCCCTACCCGAGCGAGCC
This sequence comes from uncultured Gaiellaceae bacterium, assembly GCA_963709715.1. GTDB lineage: Bacteria > Actinomycetota > Thermoleophilia > Gaiellales > Gaiellaceae > GMQP-bins7. Next base: position 106,252 of record CAVPXQ010000006.1, on the reverse strand, counting down.
GTGCTGATCACCTTCGACGACGGGTACCGCGACAACCTCACGAATGCGTTCCCGATCCTGCACGAGCACGGCTATCCCGCAGTGATCTTCGTGCCGATCGGGTACCTCGACGGAACGCGTCCGCTCCCGCACGAAGAGGCTCTCCTGCGCGTCGGAGTTCGCAACCCGACACTGCGCTGGGAGGAGCTCTCCGAGCTCGAGGCGGGCGGAGTGCGAATCGAGTCGCACGGGATCGGGCACCGGAGGCTCGCCGAGCTCGAGCCGGCCGAGGCACTCCGGGAGATCGCGGTCTCGAAGCTCCGACTGGAGGAGGCCCTCGGTCGGGAAGTGGAGGCATATGCGTACGTCAAGGGATCGCGCGCCGACTACCGGGTCGAGCACGCGAGCCTCGTCCAGCAGGCCGGTTACAAGCTCGGCTTCACCGCCGTCTCGGGCGCCAACGGTCCAGGCAGCGACCGCTACCAGCTCCTCCGCTACAACGTCGAGCCGTACCCGGCGCGCACGTTCGAGCTCGTGCTCACGGGCGCGTGTGACGCGCTCTCCATCAAGGACACCGTCGCAGGGACCCATGCACGTCGGAGGCTCACGCGGCTCCTCGGGATCGCGACCCGTTGAGCTTCGAGACCGTCCGCTACACACCCAAGTGGCGCGCCTCGCTCGTCGCGCTGCTCGCGCGTGTCGAGACGACCCAGCTCTCGGACGAAGAGTTCAGGTGGTGGTTCGACCGCAACCCGGCGGGAGAGGGGATCGTTTCGCTTGCGGTCGACGGTGACGAGGTCGTCGGTGTGGCGGCGATGAGCTTCTTCAGGACGACGCTCGACGGCGTCGAGACGACGCTCGCGATTCCGGTGAACGTCGCCACTGACGCCCGTTACCGCGGCCAGGGTGTCTTCTCGACGCTCGAGCGAGAGAACGAGGAGGTGGCGGCCAACTCCGGCTCGCCGCTGACCGTGACCTTCCCGAACGCGAAGTCGTACCCGATCTTCATGCGCCGACTCGGGTGGATCGATCTCCCGAGGCTTCGGCTGTGGGCGCGTCCGCTACGCGCCGGAGGCGTCGCCCGATACGTGCTGGGGCGTACGGGCACGAAGCGGGGTCAGATGCGCCGCCCGGATCCGGATCCCCGCATGCTGCGCGGGCTCGAAGTGCGGCCGATCTCGCACTTCGGCGAAGACATGGACGAGCTCGGGGCGAGGGCGGCCGCGGGCTACGGGAGCCACTTCACACGGGACGCTGCCTATTTCAACTGGCGCTACCTCGACTCGCCGCGGGACTACCGGTGTTTCGGTGCGTATCGCGGGAACGAGCTCGCCGGTGTGGCTGTGATGGGGCACACGTTCAAGCACGGCATCTCGGCGGGGTTCCTCGCGGATCTCGTCGCGGCTCCAGATGAGGCGGACGCGATTCGCGCGCTCGCCGGGCGTGCCGTCGGCGAGGTCGAGGGCGGCGCGGACGCGGTCGTGCTGCTCCCGCCGCGGGCGCGTACCCATCGCCGTACGCTCGTTCGGGCAGGCTTCGCGCCGACCAAGACGAAGCTTCGCTTCATCGGCAAGCCGCTCCACGACGGCGTCCGAATCGACGAGCGTGCGGACGCGTGGCACTTCACGCTCGGTGACTTCGACTTCTTCTAGGTGACCAAGCTCGTCTTCATCACGCAGCAGGTCGATCCACGCCACCCGGCTCTGGCCGCGACGGTGCCGAAGATCAGGGCACTCGCGGAGCTCGTCGACGAAGTCGTCGTGCTCGCCGACGGTGCGGTCGCCGGCGTGCTGCCCGAGAACTGCCGCGTGCACACGTTTCGCGCCGATCAGAGGGCCATGCGGGGCGTCCGCTTCGAGGCCGCACTCGGACGTGAGCTACACGGGCTTCGCGGCGGAGCCGTCGTAGCCCACATGTGCCCGATCTACGCCGTGCTCGCTGCGCCGCTCGCGCGACCTCTCGGCATTCCGATCGTCCTCTGGTTCACGCACTGGCGCGCGAGCCGGTTGCTCAAGGCCGCCGAACGGGCGTCCACGGCGGTGACGAGCGTCGACCAACGCTCGTTTCCCATTCCGTCGGCCAAGCTCCGCCCGATCGGACACGGGATCGATCTCGACGAATTTGCGTGCTCGCCTCCTCGCGAAGGGTTCGGGACACGCCTGCTCGCACTCGGCCGCTACTCGACCGCCAAGGGGCTCGACGTCATCGTCGCTGCGGTTCCCCTGGCCGGCGACGACGTTCAGCTGAGCGTGCACGGGCCGACCCTCTCCGACGACGAGCACGCGCACCGTGCCGAGCTCGAGCAGCTCGTCGCGGACCTGGGGCTCGAGGAGCACGTGGTCATCGGCGGCCCGGTGCCGCGTGCCGACCTCCCGAGGCTCTTCGCGGATCACGACGCACTCGTCAACAACATGCGAGCCGGAGCCCCGGACAAGGTGGTCTACGAGGCGGCAGCAGCGTGCCTCCCCGTGCTGGCCTCGAACCCGGTCTTCGACCGGCTCCTGGACGAGAGCCAGCGGTTTCCACGCTGGGATCCCGGTGCGCTCGCGGAACGGATTCGACACTTCTCCCAGATGTCGAACGACGAGCGAGCCGCGCTGGGACAGCGTCTCCACGAACGGGTCGCCGCCGAGCACTCGGTGCAATCGTGGGCCCATGGCATCCTCGCCGCGGCGGGTCTCTCCTGATGGACGGTGTCGTTCTCCACACGCAAAAGGTCGCGGGCATCTCCGGCTCGGAGGCGCACCTCCTCCAGCTCCTTCCCGACCTCCGTGCGCGCGGATGGGACGTGCGCTTCCTCATGCTCCACGAGGACGAGCCCGGGGCGTGGGAGTTCGCGGATGCGCTCCAGGCCCGGGACGTCCCTCTCGAAGAGATCCGATTGCGTGGAGACGTCGACCCGCTGGCGTTCGGCGAGGTGGCGGCATATCTCGCCCGGCTCCGCCCCGAGATCCTGCACACGCACCTCGTTCACGCGGACGTCTACGGCCAGCTCGCCGGTTCGATGACGCGCGTTCCTCTGAGGCTGTCGACGAAGCACGGCTTCAACGAGTTCCGGGAGGGTCGCTGGTTCGGGTTCGCCGACCGCTCCGTGGGCTCGCTCGCCCACGTGCACATAGCCATCTCGCGGGGTCTCGCGCAGTACCTCGCCGAGAAGGAGGGGTTCGAGGAGGAGGACTTCGAGATCGTCCACTACGGCATCGCGGCAGACGGCGAGCCGTCCCCGTACTCCGGCGCCGAGCCGCGTCTGCTCTGCATCGGTCGCCTCATTCCGATCAAGGGACACCTCGTTCTCCTGCGGGCGCTTGCGCAGGCCCGCGGCCGCGTTCCGAACGTCACGCTCGACGTCGCCGGACGCGGTCCGCTCGACCCGGCGCTCAGGGCGTACGCGCGTGAGCTCGGGCTCGAGGACGCGGTGCGCTTCCTCGGCTACGTGTCTCCGGTGCGGAAGGCGATCGAGGACGCGGCGATCGTCGTCGTCCCGTCGCTCGGCGAGGGCTTCGGAATGGTCGCGTTGGAGGCGATGGAGCGCGGACGCGCCGTGATCGCAAGCTCGGTCGGCGGACTGCCGGAAATCGTTGTGCACGGCGAGACGGGCCTCGTCGTGCCGCCTGCTGACGCGGAGGTGCTGGCCGAAGCGATCGTCGAGCTTGCGTCCGATCTTCCTCGTACGGCCGCGATGGGGCGAGAAGGACGCACGCGTGCACTCTTCGAGTTCACGCCCGAGCGCTGCGTCGAGCGAGTCGAGCAGCTCTACGGTCGCGCGCTCGAGTCTGCCTCCGCGTAGCCGCGCCGCTCGCGGATCCATCTGCCTGCAGCGGCGATGCCGGCGGCGGCCATGAGCGCGATCAAGAAGTCCCACGGCACGCGGTACCGCGTCGCACCGGCGAACAGCATCGCGATGACCGTCTGATACGCAAGCAGGATCAGCGCCAGCACGACGAAAGCTCGGGGGAGAACGAACAAGCCCGCGAGCGCGAAGACGTAGAGAGCGACCATGAACGCCGGCTCGACGACGCTCCGAGCGGTGTCCCGCCAGGTTCCTGCGCCGGGGCGTCCTTCAGTCTCGAAGACCTTCGGCTGCCACAACAGCCGGGTCGCCTGGCCCGCGAGACGCAGTTTCTCGCCCGGATGGTCGCGCCAGAAGTCGATCACCTCGTCCCGGAAGAACCTCATCTGGGCACACTCGTCGACCTGAACGATCCGGCCGGTTTCGTGGTAGATCCTCCCGGCGTCCTGTGGACTGGGCGGAGCGTCCGGGTGCGGCGGAACGTCGTCGATCCAACCGCCGCGTGCGAGGACGTCGTACGTGTTCAGGTTGTTCGCCTTCCACAGGGCGCGCGAGTCCGTCGTGATCGCGAAGCAGCCGACCGAGAGACGGTTCCGCGTGACCCAGGGCGCGAGCACGACGGCTGCGGACGCGCACACGATCAGCAGCGCCGCGAGCCCGTGCTGCGCGAAGCCGAGACGCACCATGAGCCATAGTCCGAGGACGAGCGGAAGCAAGGCGAGTCGGGCGTTTCCGAGGATCGCGATGCCGAGCGCCGCCCCCAACGCCGCGGCCCACCAGAGGGAGCGACCGCGCTCGGAGGCGATGAGCGCGAGAAGGACCACCGCCGCTGCGAGGAGCTGGTCGAGCATCTCGCGGTTCAGGTGGACGTCGTGCCAGACGACGTACGGGTGGAGCGTCGCGAGGATCGCGCCACCGAGCGCCACGCCGGGAGACGTGATGCGCACGCCGATCGCGAAGACGACGAACGCCGTCACGATCGCGACGACGATGTGCGCCGCGCCCACGGTGACCCACGAGCGGTCGACCCAGTAGATCGGGGCGAGGAACCAGCCGTACAGCGGCTGCGTGTACGCGGACGGAACGCCCGGGAGGAAGCCGAACGTGCCGTTGTCGACGAACGTCGTCGCGAAGTCGTCGCTCTTGTCGACGAACTCGTCGAGGATCGCTCCGCGCTCGTGCAGGAGCACGACGAGTCGTGGGAGCCCGGCGACGACTGCGAGCACGGCGTACGGATGTCGGTACAGTCGACGCACGGTGAGCCGGGAACGGTACGCGGTCGTCTCCTGCCACGTTGAGCGACCGCTCGACGACGCGGTCTGGGCGCGATTCGCCGCTCTCCAGGAGACGCGCCCCGGCGGCTTCGCGATCGCGGCGCTGATGCGTCCTGCCGATGCCGGCGTTCGGCGAGGACGAGGCGCCCTGGGTCGAGCGAGCGAACGAAGCTGCCGCGCGCGGACCGCTCGGCCACCACACGCACTGGACGGCGCCCGACCACGCACGACCGACGAGCGACCGCGACCGGGGCTCGCGTCCTGGCGAGGGACGCGGTTGCGGGAGCTCGGGCCTCGCGCCGACGCTGTTCTGCGGCGGCGGCTGGTACACCGACGTCGAGGTCGCGGAGGCGTGCGCGGAGCTCGGCTACGTCGACTGCACGCCGCGGGCGTCACGGCGTCCGTCGTACCTCGCGCCGGCGAGCGGTGGGCGTCGCTCGCGGTGCCCGCCGTCGTCGAGCTGCCGTCGGGTCGAGACGCTGCGGGCGATCCCGACGACGCACTCGCTCGGCGACCTCGCGCGTGCACTCGCCAGCCGCGAGCTGCCACGGCTCGTCCACGTCTACTTCCACGACACGGACCTCCTCGACCGGAGACGTCGCGGCCTCCTCGGCGTCGTGCTCCTGCGGGCCCTTGCGCGGCGCGCCGACGTCGTCGACCTCGACGCGCTCGCCGCGCGTGTCGCTGCCCGACGCGCCCGCGTCGCGTGGGACGACGTGGCGCGGCTCTAAGCTTCCACGGATGTCCGGCAAGGTCGCTCCGCCGGCGGAGACGTCGCGTCCGGCGCCTCGACCGCCAGGCCGCACGGGCCGTGACGTTCGAGCCTCACGCCTCTACGTGCTCTCGCGTGGGCCGATCCTGTCGGTCGTCCGGCGTGCGCTCTCCGTCGCGGCACTCGTCGTCCTCGACGTCGTCGGTCTCGCGCTCGGGATCTACCTCGCGCTCGTCCTCCGGCAGGTCGTCACCGGCGACGGCGACGTCCTCTGGAGCCTGCTCTGGCGCGAGGGCCCGGCCGAGTGGCTCAAGTTCGCCGCGCCGATCACGATCCTCGTCTTCGCGCAGTCGGGCCTCTACCGGCAGCGCGAGCTGCGGCCCGGCGCGGGGCGCATCCTCGCGTGCCTCATCGTCGTCGCGCTCATCGTGCTCGCCTTCGGGATCGGGACCGGGCTACGACTTCACGACGTCGGGGCTCATCCCGACGTCGGTGGTCGTCTCGGCCGTCACGATCGGGCTGCTGCGTGCCGCGTACGAGTCCGCGTCGCTCGAGGTCATGCGCGCGGCGGGGATCAGGCGGCGCGTCGTCCTCGTCGGTGCCGGGGAGAGCCTCGCGCGGCTGCAGAGCTCGCTCGACGCGCGCGCGCAGCGGTCTGACGTACGAGTTCGTCGGCGTCGTCGCGCCCGAGGCCGTCCCCGGCTTCCGGCTGCTCGGGTCGCGCGGCGGAGCTCCCGCTCGTCCTCGACCAGGTGCGCCCGGACGAGGTGATCCTCACCGAGGCCGACTTCGACGAGCGGACGGTCCTCGAGGTCGTCGAGCAGGCGCACCGGCAGGGAATCAAGGTGCGGCTCGCGCCCGACACGACCGAGCTGCTCGTGCAGCGCGGCGAGTACGTGCCCGGGCCAGGGCGCGCCGCTCTTCGAGCTGCGCCCGCCCGTGCTGACCGGGTGGGACTGGGCGGTGAAGCGCGGGTTCGACCTCGCTCGGTGAGCGTGCTCGTCGTCGTCGTCGGGCTCCCGCTCTGGGTGCTCATCGCGGTCGCGATCAAGCTCGACTCGCGCGGGCCGGTCTTCTTCGTCGACCGCCGCATCGGCGTCGGCGAGCGCGAGTTCGGGATGCTCAAGTTCCGGACGATGGTGGCGGACGCACCGTCGCTCCAGCCGGGCCTCGAGGACGCGAACGAGGCGGAGGGCGCCCTCTTCAAGATCCGCGACGACCCGCGCGTGACGCGCGTCGGCAGGTTCCTCCGCCGCTTCTCGCTCGACGAGATCCCGCAGGTCGTCAACGTCGTCAAGGGCGAGATGAGCCTCGTCGGGCCACGCCCGCTCCCGCTCCGCGACTACCAGCTGCTCGAGGACTGGCACCGCGCGCGGTACCGCGTGCTGCCCGGGATGACCGGCCTCTGGCAGATCTCCGGACGCTCGGGGCTCTCCTTCGACGATCTCGTCCGCCTCGACTTCACGTACCTCGAGAACTGGTCGATCTGGCTCGACGTGACGATCATCGCCAAGACGATCCCGGCGGTGATCGCGCGGCGCGGGGCGTACTGATGAGCGCGCCGAAGATCCTCGCGGCGGCCTCCGCGATCGACCTCGACTTCCGGTACGGCTGCACGCCGGCCTGGTGGCAGCTGTGGAAGGGGATGTACGAGGCCGGCGTCGACCTCGTCGTCACGCCGTACCGCGGCCGTCCCGTCGAGTCGCCGTGGTGGCGCACGGCGCCGAATCCCACGTACCGCGAGGGCGAGTCGTACCAGGCCGTGCGCGACGTGCTCGCGCGCGTGAAGGGCGACCGCTACCTCCGCCGGGACGAGTCGAATCCGGACGAGTCCGCGCTCGACAAGCTCACGCGCGAGACGATCTCGCGCTGGGTGACGCCGCGCTGGAAGCGGCACCTCGAGCGCCTCGTCGAGACCGAGAAGCCGGACGCGGTCATCGTCTTCACGATCCCGATGGCGCATCTCCGCGGGATCCCGGACGCGCTGCGCGAGCGCTTCGGCATCCCGATCGTCTTCTACGACGGCGACGTGCCGATGAGCCTTCCCGAGTACGGCGGCATGGACACCGGCTTCAACCCGTACCACGGCGCCGATCCCGTGGGAGTACGACCTCGTGCTCTCGAACTCGGAGGGCGGGATCGGGCGGCTGCTCGAGCTCGGTGCGCGTCGGGCCGAGGCGCTCTACTGGGGCGCCGATCCCGAGTTCTTCGCGCCGCAGCCGTCGAGAAGGAGGTCGACGTCTTCTTCTACGGGTACGGCGACAAGTTCCGGCGCGACTGGATGAAGACGATGGTCGGCGAGGCGTCGCGTCTCGCGCCCGAGCTCGACTTCGCGCTCGGCGGGCTCGACTTCCAGGGCGACACCGGACCGGCGCCGGACGCTCGGCGACATTCCGTTCAACCGCTTCGCACGCGCGATCTCGGCGGCGCGCGTCAACCTCAACATGACGCGGCGTCCGCACGCGACGGTCGCCGGCTCGTCGACAGCGCGTCCGTTCGAGCTCGCCGTCGTCCGGCGCCGCGATCGTCTCCAACCCGCACGAGGGGATCGAGCGCTGGTTCGAGCCGGGCCGCGAGCTCGTCGTCGTCGAGAGCGCCGAGGAAGCGGTCGCCGCGTACCGCGAGCTCGTCGCCGATCCCGGGCAGGCCGACGAGATGGGTCGACGAGCGCGCGAGCGCGTGCTCGACGAGCACACGTACGCCCACCGCGCGCGACGGCTGCTCGAGCTCGTCGGGCTCGAGGCAGGAGTCGCCGCGTGAGCAGGGCGGCTCGTCGCGATCGTCCCCGCCTGGAACGAGGCCGGCGCGATCGGCGGCGTCGTCGACGAGATCCTCGCGTTCGACCCGACCGCACGACGTCGTCGTCGTCGACGACGCGTCGAGCGACGACACGGCCGCGGTCGCCCGAGCGCACGGTGCGACCGTTCTCCGGCTGCCCTTCAACGTGGGCATCGGCGGCGCGGTCCAGACGGGATTCCGGTACGCGCGCGACGAGGGCTACGAGATCGCGGTCCGGCTCGACGGCGACGGTCAGCACGACGCCTCGGAGCTCGGGAAGCTCCTCGGCCCGATTCGCGCCGGCCGACGCCGACCTCGTCATCGGCTCGCGCTTCGTCGATCCCGGCGGGAGCTACCGCCCACCGTTCGCGCGGCGGATGGGGATCCGCGTCTTCGCGCGCCTCGTCTCCCTCCTCGGCGGGCAGAAGGTGACGGACACGACGTCCGGCTTCGCTGCGCTGAACCGCGCCGGGATCGAGCTCTTCGCCGACCGAGTACCCGCACGACTACCCGGAGGTCGAGGCGACGCTCGTCGCGCTGCGCAGCGGGCTGCGGCTCGCGCAGGTGCAGGTCGAGATGCGCGAGCGGCAGGCCGGCGACCTCCTCGATCACGTTCGTCCGGTCGCTCTACTACATCGTCAAGGTCATGCTCGCGCTGCTCGTCGCCAGCCTCCGGCGGTACCCGCGGCTCGAGGCCGCGCGCCGATGACGCCGATCCGCGCGTCCATCGCGGGCGCGATCGCCTCGATCATCCTCATCCTCGTCGTCGTCGAGCTCGTGCGCGGGCGACGGCTCAAGGAGCGCTACGCGCTGCTCTGGCTCGCGACCGGGATCGTGCTGCTCGTCCTCTCGGTCTGGCGCGAGGCGGTCTCAACACGATCGCGGGCTGGCTCGGCGTCACGAGCTACCCGCCGGCCGTGCTCTTCGCCGTCGCGACGCTCTTCATCTTCCTCGTCCTCCTCCACTACTCGACGGTGATCTCGCGGCTCACCGACGAGAACGTCGACCTCGCGCAGCGCATCGCCCTGCTCGAGGAGCGCCTCAGCCGCGAACGGCCGCCGGGGGGCTGAAGGCGAAGACGTCGCCGGCCTCCGGGTCGTCGATCCAGTTCGTTCCGACGCCGACCCGGTAGGTCGCGTCGGGCGGCGGGTCCGGGTCGACGAACGTGTGCGCACGCGTCGTCGCGATCGGCGTGCTTCGCAGGTAGCACGACTGGGCCGGGTGGCCGTCGCTGTTCTCGCACTTGACGTCGCTGCCGTCGGCGCGGTACACGCGGTAGAAGACGTTCGCGTGCCATGGTCCGTCGGTCCACGAGAGGGTGTGTCCGCCACCCGAGGCCGCGACGCGGAGATCGATGCGTCGTATCGACCGACGTGAGGATGAAGTTGCCCTGGTCGTCCTGGGTGAGCGCGAGGTCGGGGTTGTCCAGCGGGCTCGATCCGACGACGAAGACCGCGGGAACGAGGAGCGTCAGAGCTGCCACGACGGCGACCCAGCGGCGGGAGACGGGAGACCTCGCGGGCGCCGTCAGCCGGTCGCCGAGGCGCGGCGCGAGCGTCGGAACGAGCAGCGGGATCGACGCGAACAGCAGGAGGTACGCCGGCCACGCGGGCATGAGCAGCCGCCAGAACGTGTTCGACTCGATGGTCGCCCGCGGGGAGAACCCCTTCACGACGAGGAAGGCGGCGAGCCAGCCCGCGAGCAGGGCCGCGATCGCCCCCCGGCGGACGCGAACGACGGCGATGAGCCCGGCGAACGGCGCCCACTGCGCGAGCCGTGCGCTCCAGAAGAACTCGCGCAGCTGATCCATCTGCGTCCGCCAGTGCTCGAAGTCGAGGTCGAAGTAGCGCCCGAGGTCCACGGACACCGCCGTCGGGCCCGCGCCGCCCGCTGCCAGGTGCATCTGCTCGAGCGCGAACGCGGGGATGGTCCCGAGCCCGCGTTCCTTCCAGATCGCGAGGAGGAGCAACGTCGGAGCAGCGTCGCGACGAACGCGGCGCCGCCCCGCCATCGACGGCGCACGACGTACGCGAGTGCGGCGCCGACACCGAGCAGCATGTTCGGTGGCTTGAGCGCGACGGCAGCTCCCAGGAGGAGACCTGCGAGGACGGCGTCGGTCAGCAGCGGTGCCTCGAGCGAGCGGACGACGAAGACGGCCGAAACGAGCACGAGGCACCATCGACGGGAAGTCCGGCATCGCGGTCAGCCCGAGTGCCTGTGGGAGGACCTCCGCCGCGAAGCGCTCCTGGTAGCGGTCGACGAACAGCGGGATCGAGGCGAACGGAGCGACGACCCACAGGAGCGACGCCCAGTAGCCGAGGAGGCGCCCGCCGATGCGGCTCGCGAGGTCGTACACGCACAGCAGCGCGACCGGGCCGAGGACGAGAACCTGGAAGACGACGAGCGGTGGGAGCGCCTCGACGTACGTCGGCCCCGTGATCCACATGACCGGCATGAGGACGAGCGACCACACGTAGCCGAGCTCGGTCGGAGGGAGCACCAGGTGTCCGAGCAGCCACCCCTGAGTTGTCTGCCAGATCTGGTCGCCGCCCTGGAACCAGACCCAGCCGTTGTGGTCGACCGAGAGCGCGAGCACGACCGTGGCGACGATCTGAACGCCGACCAACGTGCCGAGCACGGCACGCGGCCGCTCGAGGAGCCGATCGATCACGAGGCCGCCCCGACGCGCGGCGGCGACGAGGCTACGTCGAGCCGACACCGGCGACCGCCGTGCGGTACCACGCGACGGTACGCTCGATGCCTTCGCGCAGCGGCGTTCTCGCCTCGAATCCGAACAGCTCGCGCGCGCGGGAGGCGTCGACGCTCCGCCGGGGCTGGCCGTTCGGCCTCTCCGAGTCCCACACGATCCGGCCCTCGTAGCCCGTCACGCCGGCGATGAGCTCTGCGAGCTCCCGAATGGAGATCTCGCGTGCGGCACCGAGGTTGACCGGATCAGGACCGTCGTACCGCTCGGCTGCCAGGACGAGGCCGTCGACGCAGTCGTCGACGTACAGGAACTCGCGCGTCGGCGAGCCGTCTCCCCAGAGCACGACCTCGTCTTCCGCCTCGACCATCTTCCGGATGAGCGCGGGGATGACGTGCGACGTCTCGAGGTCGAAGTTGTCCCGCGGTCCGTAGAGGTTCGTCGGGAGGAGGAAGATCGCGTCGAGGCCGTACTGTTCGCGATACGCCTGCGCTCCGACGAGGATCGCCTTCTTCGCGACTCCGTACGGTGCGTTCGTCTCCTCCGGGTACCCGTCCCAGAGGGCATCCTCGGCGAACGGCACCGGGGCGAACTTCGGGTACGAGCACACGGTTCCGGCGATCACGAGCTTGGGAGTCGAGTGCAGCCGGGCCTGCTCGAGCACGTTCGCGCCCATCGCGAGGTTCGCGTACCAGTAACGACCCGGGTTCGCGCGATTGGCCCCGATCCCGCCGACCTCGGCGGCGAGGTGGAACACGATCTCGGGCTGTGCGTCGTCGAACATCCTCGCCGTGTCGTCCATCGACGTCAGGTCGTAGTCCGCACCGCGTGCGACGACGACGTCGTGGCCGTCGGCCTCGAGCCGCTCCACGAGGTGCGACCCGAGGAAGCCTCCGCCGCCGGTGACGAGTGCACGCATCTCGGGCAGGCTACAAGCCGAATCGGGCACTCGGCACAAAGGTGGGGTCTCGCAGGGCTGCCGGTTAGGCTTGGCGCGTGGCCCGCGCAGAGGAGCCCGGAGGGGTCGAGGTGGGGCGACGCTGACAGCGCGTGCGGCCACGATCTCCTCGGCTGCGATTCTCGCTCTCGTCGCCGTCGTTGCCGTCCGCAACGCCTTCACGTATCCGTCGATCGGCGGCTACGACGCACTCGAGTACCTGACGTACGCACGCGACCTCGTAGAGCGAGGCTCGCTACCGCCCAGCGGCGAAGGCGCCTACTACACGCCGCCTGGCTTCATGGCGATCGCAGGACTCGCCGGCAGTCTCGGAAGGGCGCTCGACCTGCACGACCCGGATCACCTGGGCCAGCTCGTGAACGCCGTCGCGGTGATCGCGACCGGTGTTCTCGTCTTCCTCCTTGCGCGCATCCTCTGGCCCTTGCGGCCTGTGACGTGGCTGGCCTCGGTCGGGTTCTTCGCATTCTTCCCGATCGTCCTCAAGACCGGGGCCATGTTTCACCCCGAGCCGCTCGGGATGCTCATCACGGCCGGCGCGCTGGTCGTGCTCGCTCGAATGCTGCGAACCAGCTCGTACTCGTGGAAGCTCGCGCTCTGCCTCGGCCTGCTGCTCGGCGCCGGCCAACTCGTGCGCGCCTGGTCGCTCTGGATGGTTGGCGTCGCGATCGTCGTGCTCACGCTGGTCGCGATTCTCGACCGGCCGTCGAGGAGACCGGCTCTGGCCGCCGGCGCCGTCGCACTCTCGGTCGCGGTGATCGTCCCGTTGCCCTGGTACGTCCATCAGGCCACGAGGTACTCGAACCCCGTCTTCGACCGCCCGCAGGAGGATGGCTTCCTGCTCGCCCGTCGGCCGCTCGGCTTCTACGTCGACGCCGGGTTTCCCGACATCGTCTTTCACCCTTGGCAAGGACACCTCAACGACCGCTTCATCGGTGTCCTGTATTCCGAGACTTGGGGGGACTACTTCGGCATCTGGTCGTGGGGACCCGGTCGTGGAGATCGAACTGATGCGATCGATGCGTCCCTCGTGCGGCAGGGCATGCTCGGCGTCCTGCCGACCGCCATCGCACTCGCGGGGCTGCTCGCGCTTCTCGGCCTCGCGATCGCGCGTCCCAGAGAAGACATCGCGCGGCTCGTCGTCGCGCTGCCTCCGATCGCAGCTGTTCTCTCCGTCCTCTACCTGGGGGTCGCCTACCCGACGAGCGACGGCGACACGGTCAAGGGCACGTATGCGCTCGCGGCCGTTCCCGCGCTCGCGTTGTGCTTCGGGTTCGCCGTCGACGTGCTCGCGCGCCGACGTGTCGTCGGGATCGTCCTGGCGGTGCTCTTCGCGTCGTCGGCCCTCGCGATGCTCCCCTTCCTCGTCTGGTGAACGCTGTGGAAGCCGCCCAGGTCCAGCGCGCCGAGCAACGATGGGTGCTGATCGGCGTGGTCGTCGTCGCGCTGCTGATCGTCGGACAGCTGGTCGGCGGCATTGCTCGCGAGGACGAGCCGTCCTACCTCGCGAAGGTCCAGACCTGCCTCACGGAGCGAAGCACCCCGTACGAGGCCGTGGCCGGGGATCTCATCGCTCAGAGCGCGGATCGAGGCGCGCTCCGAACGGGCGTCGACGGAAACGGTGTCACCGTCGTCCTCGGCGGCTCCGAGGACGACGCCGAGCGCATCCACGACGACTACGAGTCCGTCGGGTCGCCCGGCGCGCGACTCGAACGGAACCGCAAGGTCGTACTCCTCTGGGACCAGCCGCCCACGACGTCGCAGCGGGACTTCATGGTCCTCTGCACGCTCGACGCGCAGGAGTAGTGATCGCGGTCGAACGCCGCTAGCGCTGGAGCAGCGGCGCGCCGGTGGAGAGCCAGTCGACCCGGCCGATCCAGCGGTCGCGGTTGTCCGCATACCAGCGGATCGTCTGCAAGACGCCTTCCTCCCACGAGACGCGCGGCTGCCAGCCCGTCTCGGCAGTGAGCTTCTCGTGCCCGACGCGCAGCGCCATGACCTCGCTCGACCCAGGTCGATGCCGCGATGCCGACGAGACGACCTCGCGCCCGGCGGGCCAGAAGCCCTCGGCCTCGCCGACGCGGAGGATGAGGTCGACCCAGTCGCGCATCGAAATGTTCTCTCCCTGCCCGTAGACGTACACCTCGCCGGGTTTCCCCTGCGCCGCGACCGTCAGGTGCCCGCGCACCCCATCCGAGCAGAAGCAGAAGTCCCGGAGCGGCTCGAGCGCACCGAGCTCGATCGTCTCCCGAGTGAGCGCCTGCGTGACGATCGTTCCGGTGACGTAGCGCGGGTTCTGGCGCGGCCCGTAGTTGTTGAACATGCGTGTGACGACGCCCGGCACGGCGAACGCGTCGTGGTAGTTCATCGTCAGGAAGTCCGCAGCGACCTTCGCGGTCGCGTACACCGACTTCGGGTTGATGGGCGAGCGCTCGTGGAGGATCAGCCCTCCCTGGTCGTCGAAGTCGTGATGATCGGAGACCGACTCGCGGACGTTCCCGTACTCCTCGGATGTGCCGGCGGTGTCGAACTTCTCGAGCTCGAGCCCGACGTCCACGACGGACTGCAGGAGGTTGAGCGTGCCGAGGACATTTGCTGCCAACGTCTCGTACGGGCGATGCCACGACTCGCCGACGTGGGCCTGGGCGCCGAGGTGGAAGACGTAGGGACGGTCGTGGGCCGTCTCCTTCAGCTCGCGCATCAGGTAGTCGACGGAGGTGCGGTCGGTGAGGTCCGCGAAGTGCACCTTCAAGCGATCCCGCAGATGCCCGATGTTGTTCAGCGCGCCGCTCGACGTCGCGCGGACAAAGGCGTGGACCGTCGCACCGAGCTCGACGAGCGCGTCCGTGAGATGAGAGCCCATGAAGCCGTCGGCGCCCGTAACGAGAACGGTGCGTCCCTCGTAGGCGTCCCCGAGCTCGTTCCGGAGGTCGTCGAGCGGGGCGCCTGTCCAGAGAGTGTCGTTCGGCATCGTCCGTACGCTTCCGCGTCGGTGAGCAAGCGTACAGACTCGTCCGGCGCGGGTTCCCTGGCGAACGCAGCACTGACGGCGACGTCCCTGCTCGTCGTCAGCGGCTTCGCCGCGGTCATCGGCGTTGTGATCGCGCGTGAGTTCGGACGGAACGCCGAGACCGACGGCTTCTTCGCCGCGTACGGCGTCTTCGTGGTGATCATCACGGCGTCGCAGGCGATCCGGGTGTCGGTGCTTCCGTACCTGAGCAGGGCTCGCGGCGAGCGACGGCTTGCCTCGACGGTCGCGGGCTTCGCGATCGCGCTCTTCGTGGTCGGCGTGCCCCTGGTCGCGATCGCGCTGTTCGGCTCGGAGCCGGTAGCGTCGCTGCTCACGTGGGGCGGCTCGTCGGCGGCTCGAGCGTCTTGTGCAGATGCGCTTCGCTGGATCGTCCCGGCCGGTGTCGTCCAGCTGTTCGTGGGTCTCAGCGCGAGCGCGCTCGCGGCGTTGGACGATTACCGAACGCCTGCGCTCGGCTACGCCCTCGGCAGCGCGGCAGGTCTCGCCGTCATTCTCTCTCGGGTGGACGCGGACGGGATCATCGCCGTCTCGTGGGGCATGCTGGTGAGCGCCTCCGTCGCGCTGCTCGTCCCGCTCGCAGTGCTCGCGTGGAAGGCGCGGCGGACCTCGATGCCTGCAGCGGCGGCAAGACCCACGGGCGATCCTCTGTCCGACAGGCTCGCGCTGTTCATTGCTGCCGCCGCGATCCCGCTTGCGCTCCAGCTCGCATACGTGGCCTCGATTCCGTTCGCGGCCAGGCTCGGCTCGGGCGCCGTGACGAGCTTCGGGTACGCCTACCTCGCCGCCACGACCCTCGTCGGCGTGACGGCGTTCTCGATCGGGCTCGTCTCGTCCGTCCCGCTGACGCGAGTCGGTATCGACGGTCCCACGAGCGCGCGGCACGTCGTCGCCGGGTCGTGGATCGCCCTGACCATCGTCGGAGCAGCCGTCGGTGTCTTCGCGCTCGTCGGCGCCCAGCTCGTGGAGGCCGTTCTCGGACCAGCCTACGGTGATCAGGCAGGTCATGATGTCGCGCGGCTCGTCGTCGTCCTCTCCTTCTGGATGGTCGCCGCGGTGGGCGGGAATCTAGCGTTTCCGCTCGCCTTCGTCGTCCGACGTCTGCGACCGCTTCCCTGGATCGGCGTCATCGCGATCGCGTTGCAGGTGCCACTCGCCTGGATCGGGTCACTCATGCTCGGCCTCGACGGGATCGCGATCGCGCTGGCGATATCGACGGCATTCGTGCTCGCGGCGCTGCTCCGCGAGCTCGGCGGGCTGGGTGCGGGCATTCGTGGGGTGGCCGTTGCCGCGGCGACTGTGGGCGCGATCGTCGTGGCAGGTTTTTTCCCGCCTTCTCTCGTCCTGGGTTCGCTCGCAGCGGCTCTCGTGGGTCTCGCGCTCTACGGGCTCGTCGTCGCCGTCTGGCGACCGCGAGCTCTCAGGGACTCGTGGGACTATCTGCGGGCGCTTCGGTAGCGGCCGCAGCCCGGTACACGTCCTCGTGACGCCGAGCCGTCTCGTCCCACGTGAAGAGCGCGGCGCGAGCGAGGCCGAGCGTCGCGGAGCTCCTCGTGACGTTCGTCCGCCTCGACGATCGCGGCCGCCATCGCATCGACATCGGTCGGGTCGAAGAGAACGGCGGCGTCTCCGCAGATCTCCGGAAGCGCGCCCGCATTCGAGGCGGCCACGGGGCAGCCGCACGCCATCGCCTCGAGGGGCGGAATGCCGAAGCCCTCGTACAGGCTCGGATAGACGAGACAGGCGGCTCGCCGGTAGAGCGACGCGAGTTGGGACGGCGGGACCTCGCCGAGGCTCTCGACGCCCTCGGGCAGCGGTTCGAGGCGCTCGAACCGCCGCCGGTCAGGACGAGTCGGAGCTGCGGGCGGGTCTCGCGAAGCGTCTCGAACGCCTTGAACAGTCGCGCATGGTTCTTGTGCGGCCAGCCGCGTGCCGGATAGAGGACGATCGCCTCGCGCTCGTCGTCGCCGGTGCGAAACACGGAGTGGTCGATCGCAGCGGCACCACGTGGATCCGTGCTCGGATCGAGGTCGAGCGCGTCCCGGGCTCGACCGCGGACGAACTCGCTCGTCACGATGACGGCTGCGGCCGAGCGGGCCGCGCGGTCGTAGGCGAGTCGACGGAACGACCGACGCGCCGGGCCGAAGAACTCCGGGAGGTCGCGGTGCTGGACGTCGTGCAGCGTCACGACCGTGGGCACGCTCACCCGGGGGGTACGGAACCGTCAGCGGGTAGTGGACGATGTCGAGCGTCGACAGCTGGTCGTCCACGCCCTTCGTACGTCGCGTCTGGAGCGCCATCATCGCGATGCGCAACGGGCCGCGCTTGCCGACGGGCGGATCCTTGATCTCGATCGCAGGCAGGCCGTCCGCCGCATCCTTCGCGCGAGAGGGGACGAGCACGGCGTAGTCGAGCGTCCCCGACCTCGAGCCAACGACCGGACGAGCTGGCGCGTATACGTCTCTGATCCGCCGAGGTCGCCGGGGGAGAACGTCAAGAGTGAAAGGCCGACGCGCACGCTCTCAGCCTACTGGCCGATCCCCTCCCCCGCGGCTAGAATGCCGCGATGCCCTCTGGCGACGCCAAAAACGGCGATTCTGCAGGGGTTTCGTCCGGCGAGACGACGGTCGACGTCGAGGAGTCTGTTCCGGGCGCTTCGCGAGGAAGTGCACCGGTCCGGCGCCGACCCAGGCGCGGGCGAGCGGGACGAGGACGAGCGACGTGCCGCGAGAGCGGAGGCCGAGCGCCTTTGGCCGGTTTCCGCGGATCGCTCGCTTGCGGCTGCGCCCGGGCGTTCGCGGAGGGCTCGGAACGCCGGTCAAAGCCGTGCTGCGCAAGCTCATGCGCTGGTACGTGGAGCCGCTCGCCTACGACCAGCGCTCGTTCAACGCGGCGGCCCTCCGCCTGATCGACGACCTCCAGGACCAGGTCGATCGTCTGCAGGCCGAGCTGGACGCCTTGCGCGCGCGACAGCCATGAGGGTCGCAGTCCTACGCCCGCAGGTGCCGTTCGCTCGCGGCGGTGCCGAGATCTTCACGGACCGGCTCGTGGTCGAGCTGCAGGCGCGCGGTCACGAAGCTGACCTCGTCTCCGTGCCCTTCAAGTGGTACCCGGGCGCGCGTGTCCTGACCCAGGCCTTCGTGTGGCGGATGCTCGATCTCGAGGAAGCCGACGGGCGCACCATCGACGTCGTGGTCGCGACGAAGTTCCCCTCCTACCTCGTGCGGCATCGCGACAAGCGTGTGTGGCTCGTCCATCAGTTCCGGCAGGCGTACGAGCTCGACGGCACCGCGCTCGGGCAGTTCGACGACTCGCCCGAGGAGAGGGCGATCCGGCGCAAGGTGCAGTCCCTCGATCGCATTGCGCTCGCCGAGGCGACACGGCTCTTCACGACATCGAGGAACGTTGCGAGCCGGCTCGAAACCTCGACTGGGCTTGGAGCCGAGGTGCTCCCGCACCCCCCGCAGGAGCTGGAGTACCGCTGCGACGGCTACGGGGACTTCGTGCTCTCCGTGAACCGCCTGGACCGAGCAAAGCGGATCGACCTGTTGATCGAGGCCGCTGCGCGCGACGGCACGCTCGAGGTCGTGATCGCCGGCGACGGGCCCGATCGGGACCGGTTGGAGCAGCTCGCGCGCGACCGCGGGCTGGACGGGCGCGCACGCTTCACCGGCCGGATCACCGAGCAGGAGCTCGCAGAGCTCTACGCCGGTTGTCTCGCCGTCTACTACGCCCCCGTCGACGAGGACTACGGGATGGTGCCGCTCGAGGCATTCCTCTCCGAGAAGCCGGTGCTGACCACGACGGACGCGGGCGGTCCGCTGGAGGTCGTCGCCGACGGCCGCACAGGCCTCGTTGTGACCCCCGACGTCGCGGAGATCGCGCGCGCTCTCGGCTGGCTGCGAGAGCATCGGGACGAGGCCGCTTCGTACGGTCGCGCGGGGAAGGCGATCGCGAGCGAGGTCACGTGGGACCGTGCCATCGGAAGGCTCCTGGGATGACGCTCCACTCGTGCGCGGGGGTCAGCATCGGGCGGAGCCGGGCTCTGCCCGGCGGGAGCAGGAGGCGTCCAGCGCATTGAGGGTCGCGTACTTCTCGCCGATGCCGCCGGAGCAGTCGGGAATCGCCGACTACAGCGCGCTCCTCCTTCCTGCGCTCGCCCGGAGGGTCGACGTGACGGTCGTGCCTCGTGGCAGACACCGTCTTCCGCGTGGCACCGACGTCGCGCTCTACCACGTCGGCAACAACCCCGACGCGCATGCGTGGATCGTCGACGCGCTGCGGAAGCATCCAGGCGTCGTCGTTCTCCACGACTTCGTGCTGCACCACCTCGTCGCCGGGATGACCGTTGGGCGTCGTGACGGGCACGCCTACCTCGACCTCATGGAGCGCGAGCACGGGGTCGTCGGGCGACTCCTCGGCCACGGCGTCCTCGACAAGCGGATCCCACCCCTGTGGGAGTCCCGGCCGGCTGATTTTCCGCTTGCGACGTTCATTCTCGACCATGCCACAGCGCTCATCGTCCACTCGCACTACGTTCGCGACCACGCGCGTGCCGCGGGCTTTAGCGGACCGATCAGCGTCGTGCCGCACCCTGCCTGGCCGACTCCGTCCCTGGAGCCTGAACGCGTTGCCACCGGTTCCGTCGTTGGGTGCTTCGGGGTCGTCAACTCGAGCAAGCGGATCCCCGAGCTCCTGCGCGCCAGCGCCGATGTGCGACGAAAGCACCCCGACGTCACGCTGTTGCTCGTGGGTTCGACCTCGCCGGGATTCGACCTCGAACGACGGCTCCAGCGACTCGGTCTGGGAGACGACGGGCTCGTGCGCGAAGGGTGGGTCGACGAAGCGAGGCTGTGGACGCTCATGGCCGGAAGCGACGTCCTCGTCAACCTTCGGTATCCGACGATGGGAGAGACGTCCGGGAGCGTGATCAGAGGCATGTCGCTCGGCAAACCCCTCGTCGTGAGCGACGTCGGGTGGTTCTCCGAGCTACCGGGCGACGTCGCTCTCAAGGTTCCGCCCGACCAGGACGAGGTCGCGACCCTCACCGCTGCGCTCGAGCTCCTCGCCTCCCGACCCGACGTTCGCGAGGCGATGGGGCGTACTGCAGCTGAGCTCGCGCGACGCGAGCATGACCTCGACCGCGTCGCGGACCTGTACGCCGGTGCGCTCGAGACAGCCGCAGGCGGACAATCGGTCGACGACGCGGTGTTGCGCGAGGTGAGCGAGGCTGCGGCGGACGTCGGGATCTCGGCGGAGACGGCCGAGGCGAGGGAGATCGCCCGACGCCTCGCCGAGGTCGAGCTTGGGTAGAGCGCTCGCGAGGATTCCGACGTGGGTCTGGCTGTCGGCGATCGTCGTCGGCTCTGCTGCGGTCCGCGCCGTGCTGGCTCGCGACCTCGTTGCCCCGTTCATCATGGTCGACGAGATCATCTGGTCGGAGATCGCCAGGGGAATCGCCGACGCCGGCGAACCCCTCCTTCGCGATCAGCCGGATCCCGGGTACAGCATCGTGTACCCGCTCCTCATCAGCCCGGCGTACGCGCTGTTCGAGAACCTGCCTGCCGCCTACGCGGCGGTGAAGACATGGAACTCCGTCCTCATGTCGCTTGCCGCCGTGCCTGCGCTCTTCCTCGCACGACGGGTCGTGAGGGACGGATACGCACTGCTCGCGGCGCTCCTCGCGGTCGCCGTCCCTTCGCTCGCCTACACGGGCACGGTGATGACGGAGAACGCGTTCTACCCGCTGTTTCTCGTCGTCGTGCTCGTCCTGACCGTCGTGCTCGAGCGCCCGTCGCCGCCGTGGGTGCTCTTGCTCCTCGCACTCGCCGGGCTCGCGTTCGCGACCCGCGTGCAAGCCGTCGCATTGGGCCCTGCGATCATTCTCGCGCCACTCGTGCTCGCGATTTTCGAGCCCCGAGGCCTGCGTTCCGTGGTGTCGCGCTTTCGCTGGCTGTACGGCCTCGTCGCAGCCCTTGCCACCGTGCTCCTCGTTGTGCAGCTGGCCACCGGGCGCTCGCCTCAGGACCTGCTCGGCGCCTACTCGCCGGTGGGCGACCGGAGTTACGGGGTCGGAGAGGCCCTCCGCTACCTCTGGTGGCACGTCGCGGAGCTCTCGCTCTACGTCCTCGTGATCCCCCTTGCCGCGACGATCGTCCTCGTCGGACAGGCGCGGTCGCTCGACGCGCGGGCGCAGGCATTCCTCGCAGCAACGGTGTCGATCACGGTCTGTCTCGTCCCGGTCGTCTCGGTGTTCGCATCGGAGTTTTCCGACCGGATCGAGGAGCGGAACATGTTCTACGTCGCTCCTCTCCTCTGCATCGCGCTACTGATCTGGGTCGAACGCGGTGCTCCCCGTCCGCGTGTCTTGGCCGCGATCGCCGCTGTGGTCTCGGCGCTGCTCGTCGTCGCGGTTCCGTTCGACCGGTTCCTGACGACGTCGGCGATCACGGACACACTGATGCTGCTGCCGTTCTGGTCGCTCCAGGATCGGATCGGAGACCAGTGGATCACGTACGCGGCCCTCGGCTTGGCAGTCGCACTCGCGGCGGCGTTCCTGTTCGTGCCGAGGCGCCTCGCGGTCGTCTTGCCTCTGATCGTGCTGGGGCTCTGGATCCTCGCGATCCGGCCGATCTGGTGGGGGACGCACGGATTCGAGCGCTTCTCGAGAGGCGCGCTGTTCCAGGGGATTCGGACTGCCGATCGGGACTGGGTCGACCAGGCTCTCTCCCCCGGAGAGCGGGCGGCCTTCCTGTGGACG
Source organism: uncultured Gaiellaceae bacterium (assembly GCA_963709715.1). GTDB lineage: Bacteria > Actinomycetota > Thermoleophilia > Gaiellales > Gaiellaceae > GMQP-bins7. The sequence goes on along the minus strand of CAVPXQ010000006.1, from coordinate 84,272 downwards.
GGTCGGACGGACAGGCTCACCGTCAACCAGAACGAGTTCTTCAACAGAGGCGTCGGTCCCGTGTACTACGTCACCTCGCCGACGCCCGGCGGCCTGCCGGAGATGCGCGTGCGCATCGATCGGAAGACAGGCCGCGTAACGCTGCTCAACGGAAAGCCGGTAACCGATGAGTTCCTGCTAACCGACTCGTGGTTCGTGCCCGACGGCACGCCTGTCGCTCGAGACAAGGGTTGGGGTGTAACGCTCTGGCGCGTCGTGCCGCCGCTCGTCTCCGCCGTCGACATCGACGGTCTCTATCCCGGCGACACGTGGTCGGGCGAGCAGGTGACCTACGTCCGGCGTCGATGCCGGCCCGGACGGCTGGCGGTCGACCTGTCGAGTGATCCGAGTCTCTTCACGAAGGCGCAGACGATCGTGGCGCGCTCGAACGGGTCGGTCGTCGGTCGTGTGCGGCTGCGGCCCGACGGCCGCGCACTCCTCGGCGTCCGCGTCGAGCCGATGCGCGGGACGACCGACTGCCGCGTCGTCTACACCGTGACCCCGACCGCTGTCCCGTCGGAGATCATCGACGGCTCGAATGACGACCGCGTGCTCGGCGCTCACTTCAACCGGTTCGTGTACAGGCCAGTCTCGTGAGAATCGCTTTCGATGTCAGCCCGCTGAGCCACCCGCTGCTCGGCATCGGCACATACATACAGGGCTCGCTTCGCGGGCTCGCGGAGGCTGCTGCCGGCGAGCACGAGATCGTGGCGTTCGCGCCGACGAGCATCCGTGGTCCGGACCGGATACGCGCTGCTCTCGAGGGAGTCGACGTCGAGCTGCGAGCGTGGCCGCTTCCGTTCTCGCACGCTGTGCGCACGGGGTGGAGCGGGTTGGGTCATCCCGTGGCCGAGCGGCTGCTCGGCGACTTCGATGCGCTCCACTTCTCCGACTGGATGTACCCACCGCAGCGCGCCGGAGTTCGGGCGACGACGATCCATGACCTCGTGCCCCTGCACAACCCCGAGTGGACGACCGCTCGGACGCGCTCGATGCACGGCCGGAAGTACCGCAATGCAGCCGCGACGTGCGACCTCGTGTTCGTGAACTCCGCGTACACGGGCCGCGACGTCACGGCGACGCTCGGGGTGGCGTCGGACCGGGTCCGGGTTGCGCATCCTGCTCCGAAGGCCGTGTTCGAGGTGGACGGGCCGGCTGCGGATCTCGGGGGCCCGTACGTCCTCACCGTCGCAACGCTCGAGCCGCGGAAGAACGTCCAGGTCCTGGTCGAGGCACACCGGCTGCTCGGCGGGTTGCAGCTCGCGGTGGCAGGGGGTGAAGGGTGGGGGGAGCAGCCGCTCCTCGACGGGCCGGGTATCCGTCGCGTGGGCTTCGTTCCGGACGACGAGCTCGCACGTCTCTACCGTGGAGCATCCGTGGTCGCGTACCCATCTCGCTTCGAGGGCTTCGGCATCCCGATCGTCGAAGCCATGGCGTGCGGGGTGCCCGTCGTCGCGTCGTCACACGAGTCACTCGACGAGGCGTGCGGGGACGTCGCGCTCCGCGCCGATCCCGAGGATCCTGCCTCCTTCGCAGCGGCGATCGAGCTGGCGATCGCGGAACGCGAGAGTCTCAGCACGCGAGGACTCGAGCACGCTCGCAGGTTCTCCTGGCGCACTGCGGGCGAAGTCTTCCTCCGAGGCTTCGAGGAGGCGGGAGCGTGAGAGGCGATCAGGAGGTCGTCGTCGTCGTGCGCCGCGGCGACGAGTTCCTCGCGGTCCGGCGAGCGCCCGAGCGGCTCGGCTACTGGAGCCTCGTCGCGGGCGGCCTCGAGCCGGAGGAGTCGCCACACGAGGCCGCAGCGCGTGAGTTGCTCGAGGAGACGGGCCTGCGGGCCGACGTCCGTCCCCTGCCGATCACGCTCTCCTACTCGCTCCTGGACGATCCGCCGCCGATCAGGGCGCGCTACGCACCGGGAGTCGAGCAGGTGACCGTCCACGCATTCGTCGTCCACGCTCCCGAAGGGTGGGAGCCCGAGCTCGATGCCGAGCACGACCTGCATCGCTGGTGCCGACTCGAGGAGGCCATGGATCTCATGGCGTACCAGACGGCAAGAGACGCCCTGCGGGCGGGCGCGAAAGCGACGTGAAGGTCGGCGTCGACGTATCGCCGCTCGTCCAGACGCGAGCCGGCACGGCCCGTGTCGTCCGCGGGCTGCTCGGCGCGTTGCGCGACCGACCCGGACTCGACCTCGAGCTCCTTTCGTTCGGAGGGCCCGGGCGGATCTCCAGCGTGACCCGTGACGCCCTCTGGTATCCCCTGGGGCTGCGACGACACGCGAAGGCTTTCGACGTGCTCCACTGCACGACATTTCGCGGGCCGGTCGAGGCATCGGTCCCGACGATCCTCACCGTCCACGACCTCGCGATCCTGCGGGCACCGGGTGCCTTCCCGAGATGGCATCGGCTGTACGGGAGGGCGGGTCTGAGAGGCGTCTTGCGCGCGGCCGACGCAATCGTCGCGGTCTCGGAGTTCACGCGGAGCGAGGTCGTGGAGCTCGCGGGTGTTCCGGAGGACCGGGTCCGGGTGGTCCCGAACGGAGTCGACGCACTCTTCACGCCGGACGGTCCACGCGCCGAGGGGGAGTATGTGCTGGCGGTCGCGACACTCGAGCCGCGCAAGAATCTCGCTCGCACCGTCGACGCTGCGCGTCAGGTCGGTGTCGAGCTCCGGGTTGTTGGAGCGCGCGGGTGGGGCGGTGTCGAGGTCGAGGGCTGGGTCGGCGAGGTACCCGACGCCGAGCTTGCTGCTCTCATCCGCGGGGCTCGCTGTGTCGTCTATCCCTCCCTCTACGAGGGTTTCGGCCTCCCGGTCCTCGAGGCGATGGCATGCGGCACGCCCGTGGTGACGTCACTGGGAACGGCGATGGAGGAGGTCGCAGGCGGCGCGGCGGTCCTCGTCGATCCTCTCGACACGTTGGCGATCGCAGAAGGAATCGCGGATGCGATCGCTCGCAGAGACGAGCTCGTCCACGCAGGACTCGCGCGGTCGAGCGAGTTCACCTGGAGTCGCGCAGCCGACTCGGTCGCCGCGCTGTGGAGCGAGGTCGCGTGAAGGTCGTCGCGTTCGACGCCGACGTCCTCGGTCGCCGGCGGACCGGCGACGAGACCTACGCGCTCAATCTCTTGCGCGAGCTCGGTGGGGTCGTCGCCGGAGCCGGGATCCGGCTCGTCGCGGTCACACGGCGTCCGGACCTCGTACCCGAAGGCGTCGAGCCGTTCGAGCTTCCTGCCCGCTCGCAAGAGCTTCGCATGGCATGGACGCTTCCGCGGGCGTTGCGGCGGCTCGGCGCCGATCTCTGTCACACACAGCACGCTCTCCCGCTGCGTCCGCCGTGCCCGTGCGTGGTGACGGTGCACGACATCTCGTTCGCGCGCGAGCCCGGGCTGATGGGCTGGAAGGACCGAACGACGTTCCGCGTGGTCGTGCCCCGTGCTGTGCGAGGCGCCGTGCGTGTCTTCGCCGTCTCCGAGCGAACGAAAGCCGATGTCGTCGAGCTGTTCGGGGTACCGGAGGAGCGAGTCGTCGTCACGCCGAACGGCGTCGACCCCGCCTTCTCGCCCGGTCCCGGTGCACACGACTATGTGCTGTCCGTGGGCGCGATCCAGCCTCGGAAGAACCAGCTCGTCGCGCTCGAAGCGGCGATCGCTGCCGAGCGTCCGCTCGTGGTCGTCGGGCCGGAGAAGGACGCCAAACTCGCCGCAGAGCTCCGGCGCCGAGGTGCGCGCGTCGAGGGATACGTCGACACGGGGCGCCTGGTCGAGCTCTACCGGGGTGCGGCGTGCCTGATCCAAGCCAGTCGCTACGAGGGCTTCGGACTGCCGGTCGTCGAGGCCATGGCCTCGGGAACTCCCGTCGTCGCGGTTCCGGATCCGGCGCTGCGCGAGGTCGCCGGCGGCGCAGCCGTCTTCGTGGAGGAGGGCGAGCTCACGGCGGGCATTCGCACGGCCATCGCAGACCGCGGTCGGCTCGTCCCCGCCGGGCTCGCGCGAGCGGCGGCCTTCTCTTGGAAGGAATGTGCCGACCGGACGCTCGCCGTCTACCGGGAGATACTCGGGTCGTGAAGGTCTCGGCGGTCGTCGTGTCGCACGGCCACTCGGCCGAGCTCGCCCGCTCGCTTCCCCCGCTCGTCCCGCAGGTCGACGAGACGGTCGTCGTCGCGAACCTTCCCGGCTCCGCTGCGGACGTCCCGGAAGGCGTTCGCGTGCTCGAGAATCCGCGACCGCTTCCGCTGGCAGCCAACGTCAACATCGGGATCGCCGCGACCACGGGACAGCTCGTCCTGACCGTGAATCCGGATGCGATCGCAGAGCCGGGTGCCGTCGAAGCACTCGTTGCCTTCGCCCGTGAGCATCCCAGGTGCGGCATTGCCGGCCCCCGGATGCTGTGGCCCGACGGCAGCTGGCAGCCGTCGCGGCGCCGGTTCCCGACCGTCCGCGGAACCATCGTGCGCCGTACCCCGCTCCGGCGCCTGCGCCCGCCGTACGAGAGCCAGCGCGACCACTACGCGCTCGACGAGCGCCCGACCGAGCCCGTCGAGGCCGACTGGATGCTCGGCGCGTTCCTCCTCATGCGCCGGGCGATGCTCGAGGAGCTTCACGGCTGGGACGAAGGCTTCCGCCATTACTGCGAGGACATCGACCTCTGCTACCGGGCTGCGCGGATGGGGTGGGAGCGCTGGTACGTGCCCGACGCGGTCGTCACCCATGCATACGCGGCCGTGATCGACCAACGGTTCCTCTCGCGGCACACGGTCTGGCATGCCCGGGGTATGGCGCGCTTCGTTCGCAAGCATCCGGAGCGGCTGCTCGCGCTGTGAGGAAGGACGACCAGTACGCGCGCCAGGCAGCGGACTGGAGCGACCGCGCATACGCGGACATCGGCGCGTATCTCGACCACCGTGCGGAGCTGATCGTCTCGATGGGGCCGTCGCTGGAGTCGGGCGACGAGGTGCTCGACCTCGCTTGCGGCGACGGCGGTCTCGGAGAGGCGCTCATCGGTCGTGGGATCCGCTACCGCGGCGTCGACTCGACTGTGGAGATGGTCGTCGCCGCTCGGAAGCGGCTGGGCGAGCTCGCACAGGTCGACCTTGGTGATCTCAACGACTACACGCCGCCGGGCTCCGTGTCGGCGACGACCGTGTTCAGGGCCATCTACTACGCCCGTGATCGTGCGACGTTCTTTCGTCGGATAGCCGAATACACGGAGATGAAGCTCGTGTTCGACCTCAACCCGAGGCAATACGACGTCCACGAGATCGTCTCGGAGCTGCGCGCAAGCGGATGGCCGAACGTCGAGCTGCGGCCGTTCTTCGTGCCGCAGACCGTCTCGCTGCCGCGAGCCGCTCTCGCGGTCGCGAGGGCCTTCGAGCGGAGCGGTCCGATCGCGCGCGCGGCCCTCCGTGCGCGCTTCACCTACCTCGTCGCCGCGTCGCGCTAGCCGAAGAGCGGCTGGAACCCGGCCTGCGCGATCACCGCGCCGAGCTCGCGATTGTCGCTCTTCGACGGGTCGATCTCCCTCGGCCGGAAGGTGGGCGAGACGGTGATCTCCATTCGCCACGGTACACCGGGTGGCGGCGTCAAGGTCACTCCGTTCGCGACACAGTCCGCGACGCGGAACCTGCGCGTCTCCGTGACCCGCGTGATGCGCGGCTGCTGCGGGCCGATGCCGACCGGGCCGATGCGAACCGTCACGTTCCCCACGCCTCGGAGCGAGGGCTTGGGGCACCAGCCGACTCTCGTCAGGCGGACGATCGCAAGCCCTGGCTTGTCCTTCGAGACGTCGTAGCGGGTGTACGACGCGCGGGCGACCTTGTCCTCGCTCGACCCGATCATCCAGCCGTCGGTCTCACGTCCGACGAGCGCGTCCCGGAGCTTGAGCGGCTTTCCGTCGATGCGGTACAGGACTGCATCCTTCCGCCGCGCCACGACCGGAGCCTGGAGGTTCACTCCGTTGACGGCGAGGGCGTACTTTGTCCCGGGGGCCGGCGTGAGCGTCCCATCGACGGCATTGAGGTCGGGAGTGAGGATCGGGCCGCCGACCTTGCTCGCCGTTCCGTCGAGTGACCACATCTTCTCCACGGCCGGGTTGAAGAACTCGGTGAGCCAGATACCTGTCGGGTCCGAGATCTGCTGGCCAAGGACGACGACTGGCGCGCCGCCCGTCGTCTTCTGCACCCAGTCGTACGGCCGCGGGACGTTGCGGTCGATCGTGTCCGAGAACAACCGCTCGCCCTCGGCCGCGTAGACCTGGCCCGTGATGCCCCAGGCGACGACCACGACCGCGGCGCTCGCGGCGACTGCGACGAAGCCGACGGAGCGTGGCCGGAGGAGCTTGAGTGCAATCACGACGACCAGGGCCGCGACACATGCGGCGACGAGTACGCCCTCGATCGTCCCCTCCGACCAGCCGAGCTTGCGGTTTGCAAACGCCGCGATTGAGAGCCCGTGGGCTTCGTAGTAGGGGAACTGCTCGAGGTGCAGCGGGGTAGCTGTAACCACGTAGATCGTGAAGATCGCCGCGCCCGCGATCGCCCATGCGCGTCCGATCCCCCGCACGAAGGCGAGCGCGGTCGCGGCGAACAAGATCGGGCACAGGTAGATCAGGTTCCGCTCGACCACGAACGTCCCGAAGACCGTCGAGATGTACGCGCCCTTCACCCCGGCGTATGCGACGAACACGACGAGCGCCGTGATGCTCGTGACGACGAACGCACGCGTCTTCGGATCGCGTTCCTCGCCGGCCGGCCGCGCGAGCGCTGAGACGCCTGCGAGGACGGGGAGCACACCAACGCCGATCGCGAGCGCTCCGATCGCCCAGGTCGCGTGCTCGAGGATGCGGTCCTTCCAGAGGAGGGTGGTCTCGCGCCATGCGGTCGACACGTGTCCCATGGCGGCTGCGAATGCGAACGCGACACCGACGGCGAGCGTGACCGCCCCGACCCAGTCCCAGCCGCTCCATTGCGTACGCCATCTCCGCGCTACCTCGGACTGCCATGCGAGCCAAAGCACGCCGATAGCAAGCACCATGACGAGGATGGCCAGCTGCGTTCGTGCGAACGCTGCGACCGTTGCGACCGCGAGGGCTGCGACGAGGCGTCCCCACGTGAGTCGCTCGAGCGTGCGGGCGATCATCCACAGTGCGAGCGTCGCGAGTGGGTAGGCAAGGGGCTCCTCGACGAGGATCGGCGAGTACGCGAGCGCCGGCACGGCAACTGCGGCGCCAGCTGCGCCGAGCGCGAACCACTTCGGTACGACCATCCGCGCCAAGCCGTAGGCGGGGAAGATGGTCGCCGTCATCGCGAGCACGAGGATCAGCTTCGCCGCTGCCCACGAGGAGGTCGCCGAGCCGAGCCACCAGACGGGCGCGAGAACGTACGCGGCGAGGGACGCCATGCTGTCGTACGGCACTCCGCGCCGCGCCGGCTCTCCTGTGTGCGCGATCGCCCTCGCGAGCTGTGTCAGCTCGAGCTCGTCGGTGAAGATCGTCGGAACCGGTCGACGCGAGGCCTGCCACGCGTAGAGGGCGGCCAACCCGAAGTAGAGGACGAGGAGGGGCACTGCCGCCAGGAAGCGCGCAAGGAAGTCCGGGCGGAGCTCGCCGCCCGCATGCTCGCGGTCGCTCACGTCCGCGCGGCCTCGAAGGTCTCGGAAGCGCTGAGCTCGACGTGGCGTCGGACGAGACGACACGGAATTCCCGCGCTCTCCGCTGCATGCAGGACGTGCTCGAGTCGCTCCTGCGGTGCCGAGGGGATGCTCACGAGCACCTCGTCCGCGCGGGCGTTCGCGATCGCCCGATCGGACTCGTCGAGGCCGCCGACGACGCTGATACCGAGGATCCGCCGCCGCCGGACTCGCGGGTTGTCGTCGAGGAAGCCCACGACGCGGGCATCTCGGCCCTCACGGAGCTCGCGCGCGAGGCTCCGACCTGCGCGGCCGGCGCCGACGATCAGGACGCGCCTCCGCCCCCCGCGCGAGCCGACGGTTTCGGGCAGCAGACGCAGGGCGAGGCGCGAGGCCCCGACGAGAACGGTGCAGAGGATCGCGTCGATCGCGAATATCTGCGCCGCCGGGAAGGAGCCGATCGGTCGCAGCGCGATCAGGATCACGAATGCGGCGACGGCCGACACGACGCACCCGACGACGATCGGTACGACGTCGCGGGCGGTGGCAAATCGCCAGACCCGCCGATAGACGCCGAGTGCGACGAAGCACACGTAGCGCGACGCGAGGAGAATCGGCAGCGCGGAGAGGTAGACGGAGCGCTCGAAGTCCGTGCCGGTTCCTCCGACCGCGAGCAGGTAGGCGACGAGGAACGAGGCGCAGATCAGGACGAAGTCCGTGAACACCTCCACAAGCCGCCGTGGTTCGAAGATCAGCGCACGCCAGAGCGAGGGCTCGGGCCCTTCGACGCCGCGGCGCGACCGCTCTTCGAGGTCGCTCAGGAAGCTCCCGAACTGGACGAGCAGCACGAACGTCACGAGTACGCCGACGGCGGTCAGCCTGCCGTTGTCGAGGACGTTGTAGGCGAGCGCCGTGGCGCCGATCGCCGACGCGACGATCGCGAGGAGGAGCACCGCCTTGGTCTCGGAGAGCCCGTAGTAGACGAGCCGGTGGGACGTATGGTCGCGGCCGCCTTGCGTGACCGGCCGCTTCTCGACGAGACGCGCGATGGTGACGAGCGTCGTGTCGAGGATCGGGATGGCGAGAACGAGGAGCGGGAGCAGGACCGTGGCCACCGTCGTTCCCGCGACCGTCCAGCTCGCCGCCAGCGCCAGCGATGCCAGGCCGAAGCCGATCAGCTGGCTGCCCGAGTCGCCCATGAAGACCGCCGCTCCGCGTCGCGGTCGGAGGTTGAACGGGAGGAAGGCTGCGCACGCGAACCCGAGCGCCAGGGAGAGGGCGAGCACGGTCTCGTTCTCGTGCTCTGTCAACGCGTCGATCGCGAAGTACGCGCACGAGACGATCGCGAGCGTTGCCGCAAGACCGTCCATGTTGTCGAGGAGGTTGAACGCGTTGGTGATGCCGACCAGCCAGAGGAGGCCGATTGCCCAGGCGAGCACGTCGTTCCCGACGATCTCCACGTTGAGCCCGCTCGCGAGCACGATCAACGGCGGCGGTGAGCTGCGCCGCGAGCTTCGCGATCGGGCTCAGGTGCCGGATGTCGTCGACGAGCCCCGCGACGAAGACGATCGTGACGCCGGCGATGATCCCGCCGAGCTCACCGCTCCACGAGATGATCCCGGCCGCCAGCGCTACGGCGATGCCTGCGACGAAGCCGGCGAAGATCCCGACGCCGCCGAACAACGGTGTTGGTTGAGTACGCCAGCGCTCGCCCGCGGGAACGGCGACGAACCGCGCGCCGATGGGCGAGCGGAGGAGGAGCCAGAGGACCGCGGCAGCAACGCCGAACGCGGCGATCGCGACGATCGCATTCACGATCGGAGAAGGGTAGTCCACCGCCCCGCCGACCTAGACTGATCGCGATGTCCGTTTACGCCGACGTAATTCGGTATCGCGAGCTCTTCGGAAGCCTGTTCCGGCGTGACATCCGGGCGAAGTACCGCGGTTCCATGCTCGGGCTCGGCTGGTCGCTGCTGCATCCGCTCGTGCTCATGCTCGTCTACCTCCTCGTCTTCTCGGTGCTCTGGCGCGTCGCCGAGGTCGGGAGTGACGACTACTGGCTCTTCCTGCTCTGCGGGCTGCCGGCGTGGGTGTTCTTCGCGACTGCGTCGCAGGCGGCGTCGCGGAGCCTCCTCGAGAACGCGAACCTGATCCGCAAGGTGCGCTTTCCGCGGCAGCTCGTACCGCTGTCGATCGTCGGCACGAACCTCGTCTCGTTCGGGGTCATGCTCGGCGTCGTCGTCGCACTGAGCCTGTGGCGGATCCCCGAGGCGCGCGACACCGTGTGGCTCGCGTTTCCGCTGGGAGCGCTCTTTGCGTGCATCGTCGCGGGGTTCGCGCTCGCGGTTGCGTCGCTCAACGCCCTCTACCGAGACGTCGAGCACCTACTGCAGGCGCTCCTGCTGCCGTGGTTCTTCCTCACGCCGATCCTGTACAGCCTGAACGACCTCCCCGGCGTGGACGAGTATCCGGCCGCGGAGTTCTTCCTCCACTGGGTGAACTTCCTCACGCCGCCGAGTCGAGGCGATGCGGTCCGTGATCTTCTACGGCGAGTCGCCGGGCGCGGCGAACACGATCTACACCGTCGTCGCGGCGTGCGTCGCGCTCGCGGTCGGAGCGTTCGTCTTCAGTCGCTCGGACGACCGGATCGCGACCGAAGTCTGACGACGGCGCGTCCCTCGAAGAGGCCGTCGCCGGCTGCCGTAGGACGGGAGGCCCGCGTGGGTCTCGGGCGTCGATCCCGTCGAGGAGCGAAGGGAGGAGAAGCGGCTCGCCGAAGCGCGGGTTTCGCCCTCCGCCGGGCGCCCAGGCCGCGAGTCGACCGCGGTCCTTCGCGACTCCGCCTCGATCGCGCCACCGACTGCGCGTACCCCTCGGCATGCGCGTCGAGGAGCAGGCGCGACCAGTCGGGCGCCGGAAGCGCTCCCGCGACGAGGTGTGCGAGAGCGACGGCATCCTCGGTCCACGATGCGGCTCATCCTGCGCGGCAAGCGCCGCGTCGACCTCGGGGTCGGGCCCGCCGTGCATGCGAACCGCAAGCCGCCGGTCGTCGATCCTGGGCTGTACCGTCACCGGCACGATCGAGCGGTGCCGAACCGAGCTCCTGGAACCAGAAGCGGAACTCCTCGACGAGGTCGAAGGCGAGGCGGTACGAGCCGGGAGGTCGCGGAGCGAGAACGGAGGTCTCGACCTCGACCGTCGTCGCCGGGGCCGACCGCTTCCCGAAATGCGGCGCGGTTGCCGTCCCAGACGATCGCGTTGCCGAGAGGGTCGAGCCAGTGGTAGGCGAGCTGCACACCCTCCCGGCCGCGTGAGCGCCACGGCGCCGAGCCCGCGTTCCGCAAGCGGATGCGCGCCTGCGTCGTCACACCGGCGCGTTGCTCCACGAGCTCGTACGCCAGCCACCGAACCGCGAGCGGCCCCGCGGGGACGGGGTGCTCGCCGACGCGCTCCATGCTGCGCTCTACTCTAGGTCGCATGCAGGTCGGCGAGATCGACGTCGATGGCGTCGCGCGGCGTTTTCGCGTCCACGCTCGCGAGGCGCGGACGCTCAAGGATCTCTTCGTCCAGCGAGGGCAGAGCGCAACCCGACCGACGTGTGGGCGCTCCGCGACGTCTCCGTTCGGGTCGGGCGTGGTGAGGCCGTCGGTCTCATCGGCCGCAACGGCTCCGGCAAGACGACGCTGCTGCGCCTGATCGCCGGGATCATCAAGCCGACGGCGGGCCGCATTCGCACCGAGGGCCGGATCGGCTCGCTGCTCGAGCTCGGCGCCGGCTTCCACATGGACTTCACGGGACGCGAGAACGTCTTCCTGAACGGCGCGATCCAGGGACTGCCGCGCGCCGAGATCAGGCGTCGGTTCGACGAGATCGTCGCCTTCGCGGAGCTCGAGAACGCAATCGACCGACCCGTTCGCACGTATTCGTCCGGAATGACGATGCGGCTCGGGTTCGCGATCGCGGCGTTCCTCGACGCCGACATCCTGCTCCTCGACGAGGTCTTCGCCGTCGGCGACGAGGCGTTCCAGCGGAAGTGCTTCGGCCGCATCTTCGCGTTCAAGGAGAAGGGCGGGACGATCGTGTTCGTCTCGCACGACGCCTCCGCGGTCGAGCGGCTGTGCGAGCGCTCCGTGTTCCTCGAAGGCGGCAAGGTCGCGTTCGACGGGCCGACGCGTGAGGCCGTCACGCGGTACCGACGTGCGCTCGCCGACGACGCGAACCCGGCCGAGCGCGGAGTCGGCCTCCGCGAGTGGGGCTCGGGCGAGGCGTCGATCGCATCCGCGTCGCTCGTCGGCCACGAGGGCCAGGACCGCCTGCAGTTCCTCTCGGGTGAGCCGTTCGAGCTCCACGTCGAGCGTCGCCGCGGACGGTATCCCACCGCCTCGGCTGCAGCTCGAGCTCCGCGACGACGCGGGAACGCTCGTTGCCGGCCACGCGGTCGACCTGCGCAGCATCGGCTGGGCGCAGCGGCAACGGCGCCCGCGACGTTCGCTTCCACATGGGCGCGCTCCCGCTCGCCGACGGGCGCTTCCACCTGCGCCTCGGCCTGACGGACGAGGCCGGCGAGCACGTCTACCACTGGCTCGACGACGCGCTCGTGTTCGTCGTCTATCCGGGGGATGACGTGCGCGGCGTGGTGCGCTTTGAAGGGACGTGGATGCTCGAGGAGAACTCACCGGCGACATGAGCGCTCGCACGTGCCCGAACTGGCCCGAGCTGATGGAGCTCGACCCCGACCTGCAGTTCAAGCACTACACCGTCGCCGAGGCGCAGCTCCCCGCCGAGTCGCTCTCGCGCATCTCGCACGTCTCGCTGAGCGAGGTCGAGATCTGCTGCGACCTCGAGCACCACGTCTTCAACCCGGGCCACACCGATCTCGACGTCGCCGAGGCGCTGCGCGGGCACGCACTGGTTCGACGTCCGCGAGTGGGCGACGTCCGGTCCGGGCGCAAACGGCTCCTCGAACGCCGCGTCTGTCTGCCCGCGGCGCCCTGACTACGCTTCGCCGCGTGCCGGCCATCGTCATCCCCTACCGCGGAGACGCGAAGCGGCGGCTGTCGTCCGATCGCTGCGCGCGGCGGTCGCGGTCGCGATGCTCGGCGACGTCGTCGAGGCTGCGGCGCAGGTCGGTCGCGTGCTCGTCGTGACCGATGACGCGCCGTCGTGCCCAGCGGCGCCGAGGTGGTGAGGGATCCCGGCGGAGGCCTCGGCGCAGCGGTCGTCGCCGGTCTCGCGCAGGTCGACGGGCACGCGCTCGTCGTCAACGCCGACCTTCCCGCCGCGACGCCGGATGCGCTTCGACCGTCTCGCCGACGCCGGGCTCGCGCTCGTCGAGGCGTCCGACGGCACGACGAACGCGCTCTCCTTGCCGGATCCGTCGTCTTCGCCCGCTCTACGGCGCCGGGGAGCGCGCGACCGGTTCCGCGCGCACGCGCCGTTCGTGACGGTCGTCGGATCCCCGAGCTCGAGCTCGACGTCGACTCGGACGTCGACCTCGAGCGCCTGGGCGTCGCGCTCGGTCCGCGCACCCGCGCGCTCCTCGCCGTTCCCGCGTGAGAGATCGTCCTGCTGTCGGGCGGCGGCGGCGGCGCACGCTTCGCGCGTGGGCTCGCGTCGGTCCTCGAGCCCGGGGAGCTGACGGTCATCGGCAACGTCGGAGACGACGTCGAGATCCTCGGGCTCCACGTCTCGCCCGACCTCGACAGCCTGCTCTACACGCTCGGCGGCCTCATCGACACCGAGCGAGGGCTGGGGTCGATGCCGACGAGACGCTGGAACGCGCTCGAGTCGGCCGGCGAGCTGGGGAGGAGAGGACTGGTTCCGGCTCGGTGACCGCGACATCGGGCTCCACCTCGTCCGCGCCGAGGCGTCTGCGGGACGGGACGACCCTGTCCGAGGTCACCGCGCGGCTCGTCGCACGCGCGCGGTGTGCTGTCGCGAATCGTCCCGGCGACGGACGATCGGCTGCGAACGTACGTCGTCGACGCCGGCAGGACGATTCGCGCTTCCAGGAGTGGTTCGTCGGTCGTCGCCATCGCGGACGACGTCGACGCCGTCGAGTACGAGGGCGCCGAGCGGGCGCAGCCTGCGCCCGGTGTCGTCGACGCGATCGCCGCCGGCCGACGCGATCCTCTTCGCGCCGAGCAACCCGTACCTCTCGATCGGGCCGATCCTCGCCATTCGCCGAGATCCGCGAAGCGCTCGAGGCAACGGAGCGTGCGCTGCGTCGCGGTCAGCCCGCTCGTCGGCGGCAAGGCGGTCAGCGGTCCCGCTCGACCGTATGCTCACGCGCATGGCAGGTGGGACGTCACCGGCGCACGTCGCGCACTGTCACGACGGGTCTCATCGACGCCTCGTGATCGACGAGTCGGACGCGCCGGCGACGGCCGACGTCGAGCTCGTCGTCACGCAGACGCTCATGCGCGATGCACGACGTCAGAGCGACGGCTCGCCGAGACCGTCCTGGAGGCCGCGTGCGCGTAGCGGTCGTGGGTGGAACGGGGCCGTTCGGGACGAGCGCTTGCGCGCGGCTCAGGCAGTCAGGGCTCGACGTCGTCGTCGGCTCGAGGGACGCCGAGCGTGCGGCTGCCAGCTGCCGCTCGAGCTCGACTGCTCGGGCGAGTCGAACGGCGACGCGTGTCGCCGATGCGGATTTCGTCGTGCTCGCCGTCAACGCCGAGGCTGCGCTCGAGACCGCGCGTCGAGCTCCGCGACGCGATCGGCGAGACACCGGTGCTCTCCGTCGCGTCCGAGCTGCGCTTCACGAAGGGCGGCGTCCTCCCGTCGCCCGACGCGCTGTCGCTCGCCGAGCGCATCCAGGCCGAGCTCGAGGGCTCCGGTCGTCGCCGGTCTCCACTCGCTCGCGGCGTCGAGGCTCGCCGGTGCACGAGCATCGCCCGACGAGGACGCGTTCGTCTGCGGCGACGACGCCGGAAGCGAAGGCGCTCGGGTCTCGACGCTCGCCGGGCGCCTTACGACCGGCCGACGCGCTCGACGCAGGCCCGCTCGCGAGCGCTCGCGCGCTCGAGGGTCTGACGGCGGTGATCGTGAACCTGAACCGCGCGTACAAGGGGCACGCGGGCATCCGGGTCACGGGACTCCCGTGACCGGAGAGCTGCGCGTGATCCCGCTGCGCGGGATCCCGGAGCTCGAGGAGGGAGACGACCTCGCCGCGTTCATCGTCGAGGCGTCAGCGCGCGCCGCGGGCCTCGAGCCCGACGACGTGCTCGTCGTCGCGCAGAAGGCGGTCTCCAAGGTCGAAGGTCGCGTCGTCCAGCTCGCAGACGTCGAGCCGTCGCGAGCGAGCGCGCGAGCTCGCCGGCGATACCGATCCGCGACGGATCGAGGTGATCCTGCAAGAGGCGCGAGCCGTCGTGCGTACCCGGCCACCGCTGGTCATCGCGGAGACGCAGCACGGCTTCGTGTGCGCTTCGGCCGGCGTCGACGCATCGAACGCCAAGGGGCTCGACACGCTCGTCCTGCTGCCCGTCGATCCCGACGCCTCGGCGACACGCCTGCGCGATCGGATTCGCGAGCTCGTCGGAGTCGAGCTCGGCGTCATCGTCTCGGACTCGTTCGGCCGTGCCTGGCGCCTCGGAACGACCGACGTCGCGCTCGGTGTGGCGGGTGTCACCGCCGTCCTCGACCTCGACGGCGCGCTCGACGACGCCGGCTACGAGCTCCACGCGACGCAGATCGCGGTTGCCGACGAGATCGCGGCGCCGCACAGCTCGTCATGGGGAAGCTCGACGGTGTTCCGGCGGCGATCGTGCGCGGTCTGGCAATTCGCGGCGACGGTCGTGGCAGCGACCTCGTCATGCCTCGCGAGCGAGACCTGTTTCGTTAGCGCGGACTAGACTCGAGCCGTGCGGAAGTACGCCATCTGGGGCACCGCGACCTCGCCCGAGCACGAGGAGTGGGTACGCGCCGTCGGCAAGCAGTTCGAGGCCGACGACTTCGTTCTCGTCGACGACATCGCCGACGCCGACTTCGTCCTCAACATGTTCGACGCGGCCGATCCAAAGGCATTCCGACGTGCCTCGCGCGGGACGTACTCGGCTGCGTTCTACGAGCAAGACGAGGCGCCGGACAACGCTCTCAAGGAGAGCTATCCGATGCTCGTCCGGACGCTTTCGAACGTCGTCCTGCTCCGTGTGAAGGGGAAGGGCGTCTGGTTCACGACGATGGAGCAAGGGACGTACCACGTGGCCGAGGACCCCGCCACGATCTACGACCGCCTCGAGCCCCTCGCGACGTCACGCCTCGTCATCGACAACGAGTGGATCCCCGACCTCGAGCCAGAGCTCTGGGACGGCGACGATGTGAGCGCCGACCTCAGCGAGGCGGGGCGACGGCTCGACGAGCTCGACCTGCTCCCGTCGCCGTTCCCGGTCGAGGAGTACCTCTCCGGTCGCGACCTGCGCCACGTCATGCGCCTCTACTCGGTCGGCGGCCTCTCGTACGGGAACCTCTCGGCGCGCAAGGACGAGACCCGCTTCTGGATGAGCGCGAGCGGCGTCGACAAGTCGAAGCTCGAGTCGGTCGGCCGGGACATCCTCATGGTCAAGGACTTCGACGACGAGCGCGGTGTGATCGTCCTGAGCGTGCCGCCGGGCATCGAGCCGCGGCGCGTGTCGGTCGACGCGATCGAGCACTGGATGATCTACCAGGCGCATCCCGACGTCGGTGCGATCCTCCACGTCCACGCGTGGATGGAGGGCATCGCGGCGACCGACGTCAACTACCCGTGCGGCACGCAGCAGCTCGCCGTCGCCGTTGCCGATCTCGTGGCCGCGGAACCCGATCCCGCACACGCCGTCATCGGCCTTCGCAACCACGGGCTCACGTGCACGGGCGACAGCCTCTCCGAGATCCTCGATCGCGTCGCACCGAAGGTGCTGCGCCAGGTGCCTATGTCCTGAGGCGAAGCGCCGTCAGGAGGGCGAGGAGCGGTGCCACCACAACGTCGTTCGCGAGACACCAGGCGCAGACGGCGTCGATCACGAACAGCTGCAGGACCAGCAGGTACATGCTGAAGGCGAGGCCGACGAAAGCGATCATGGCGGCGCCGAGGCGTGCGCTCGGCGCGTCCCACGCGATGAGACCGGTGACGATCGAATAGCTCACGAGCCCGAGCAGGGCGACCGGAACTCCGGCGATCGTGGCGTACGCGGATTGCTGCACCGTCTCACAGCCGCCTCCCGCGACGCAGACGAGTACGGCCTCGTCGTAGTGCACCCAGGTCAGATAACCGGCGATCGCAACTCCCGAGAGCGCGACGACCCCGGCAGCGATCCGCAGCGAGCGGTCGCTCAACCCGCGAGCGCGTCGTCGAGCGCCGCTCGCATCTGATCGACCGATGCGACCTGGATCAGGTAGGGCTGCTCCTCACCGATCTTCACCAGGAACGTCGGCGTGCCGGGGATGCCGAGTGCGTGCGCGTCGGCCGCTGCGCGCTCAGCCTCGGCGGCGATGTCAGTGCGGTCGGCGTCCTCGAACAGTCGATTCACGTCGATGCCCGGGATCTCTCCGGCGACGCGTCGCAGCAAATCGTCCGTCACCCAGCCGCTGTTCTCAGTGCCCTGATTCCGGTAGAGCGCTTCCTGGAGGTTCCAGAGCTTGTTCTGCTCGGCGGCGGCTAGCAGGAAGCGATACGCCTTCACCGAGTCCTCCCCGATGAACGGGAATCCGCGAAACTCCGTGTTCACCTTGCCCGGACGAACGTACTCGTCGACGACGCTCGGGAAGATCGTCAGCGTGTACGCGCGGCAGCCCGGGCACTGTTGATCGGCGTACTCGATGAGCGTCACCTTCGCGTCCGGCGATCCCAGCACGCGTCCGTCCTGCGGGATGCCGTCGAGGTCGACGACGGGGTCGGCGATCGCCGACGGAGCGCTCGAGTCGTTGCGGAAGAACAGCGCGACTGCGACGAGCGCCACCGCCGCGCCGATCGCAATGCCGAACGCGAGGACGACGCTGCGTCCCGACGGACCTTTCGTCGTGCTCGGGCGAACTGCGGCCATGTGCACCCGGAAGTGTGCCCGTGGACGAGCCTCCGGGCCGATGCCAAGTGGCGTCCGCCGGCCTCACGGACCTTCGCGCGACCTCCCTTCGTTGCGTGCATCGTCGGTCCGCCGCAGCGTGCGTACATCGGCGTCGGCGCCGAGCGGTGCTTCGGCGTTTCCTCGTCGCTAGGGTGCACCGAGCGTGACTGAAGTGAGCGTCGGCACGGTCTTCGTCGCAGCGCTCGTCACGGCGTTGGCCACAGGGCTAGGTGCGTTACCGCTGCTCTTCACACGCGAGACGGGCGCACGCACGCTCGGAATGGCGAACGCCGCCGCGAGTGGAGTCATGATCGCCGCAAGCGTCAGTCTCGTCCTCGAGGGTCTCGACAGAAGCCCCGGACGCACAGTGCTTGGTGCGCTCACGGGTGTGGCCTTCATCCTCCTGATCTCGACGCTCCTCCACGCACCGCACCACGCTCATGACTTCGGGTCGCTGCGCGGCGACGATGCGATCAAGGGACTCCTGATCGTGGGAGTCATGACCGTCCACTCGGTTGCCGAGGGCGTGGGTGTCGGCGCTGCGTTCGCGGATGGTGAGACGCTCGGTCTCGTGATCGCGATCGCAATTGCCGTCCACAACATCCCGGAGGGCCTCGCGATCAGCCTCGTGCTCGTTCCTCGCGGCACCTCCGTGCGAGGCGCGGCCGGGTGGAGCATCTTCTCGAGCCTTCCGCAGCCCCTCCTCGCCGTTCCGGCTTTCCTGTTCGTCGATGCCTTCGAGGGGGTTCTTCCTGTCGCTCTCGGCTTCGCCGCGGGCGCGATGGTGTGGATGGTCGCTCGTGAGCTCATCCCCGAGGCGCTCGAGCAGGCCTCGCCGAAGACCGTCGCGGCCGCTGCGTCGATCGCCTTCGTGGCCATGCTCGCATTCCAGTTCGCGCTGCTCTGGCCGGGTCACGTCTAGCCAGTCGAGTCGGTTACACCGACCCTTACACCCCCTGACGAATGGCCGTCCCTCGTTCGAGGGAGTAGCTTCACGACCCATGATCGAGCTGGCCACAGAGCTGGGTGCGACCTCCGCGGTCTAGTTCGCAGCCATACGCCTGTTCCAGATCTCACTTCTAGGTGGTTCTTGGGGCTTTCGCCCGTTCCTCGGAAGCGGGAGGACGCCAAGGGTCGACCCGATTTCGAGCGAAGGTCACGATCTCCGTATCGACGAACGCTGAACCTTCGGCCGCCATCGCCAAACGCACTAGTTCGTCGGGAGCTGGCAAATGCTGACGCGATGCGATCACGATGTAGTGCTCGTCAGCCAGGGCCAGATCGGGATGCTCCGAGAGCGGATCGCCATCACTGGTGCGGTCAGCGACTGAGTGCACCGCGAGGTGGCCAAAAGCCCCCTCGATCATGTCCAGCAGCGAGACGAATGGCGCACTCTCTGCGCCGCGTAAGGCGCCGTTCAGGTTGGCCACCAACACGCCATCCCCAGGATCCTCTCCGCGACTAACGCCACGAACGCGCGCTCTGAAATGTACGCCGGAAACACATTCAGTTCCGACGTTCCTCCGGCGCTGAGAAACGCGTCGAACACGATTCGGTCCCAACGCAGATCCGTTGCTTGCAGGAATGCCCGTGCATCGCTTACATGGACAGGGCATCGTTCGGGCTCGAAGCCGAACCACTTGCTGGCGACCGTCAATACCACCGGATCTATCTCGATGACCTCGACCTGCGCGTGCGAGTGCCGGAGCATGTTCCGCATAGGCGCATTGCCCGCACCGAGACCAATGTGCAGGATTGATTTCGGATGCGGGTGGTAGAGGTCTGCTAGGTCCAAGCAGCGCTGACTGCTTGCGAGCGCCATCTGAAAGTCGAACTCGCCATGATCAAGACGCACTCCAGCCTGACGCGAGTAGCCAAACCAGAGATAGCGTGCCGTGTCGAGTCGTCGACAATGATCTCACTGAACGCTGAACGGATTGTCGCCAAACGCTGGCGAGGCGTTTCGTCCCCGTAGGGACGATCGGACTCCGACGAGTGGTTCATGGCCATCTGGTACCGACGCTACCGCTACGGAGGATATGGTGCTTGCGGACTCCGCTCCGGTATCAGGCAACCGCGGCGACGCGCGGCTCCGCATCGTCTGACTTGCCGCTCTGCGCGAACTCACCGAAGTCGTGACGATGGGCGAGTCTGTAGTCCTCATTCTCACTGGCGAGAATGGCCTCGAAAGCTGCGACAACGGCCGTATCGAACTGGCTGTCGACGGCCTGGGCGAGTCGAAGTCGTGCGACGCGGCTCGGCATCGCGTCGCGATACGGGCGGTCTGACGTCATCGCGTTGTAGGCGTCGGCGACAGCGATGATCCGCGACACAAGCGGGATGTCCTCGGTCGGCGAGACCGTCCGGATAGCCCTGTCCGTCGATTCGCTCGTGGTGATGGCGGACGATCCTCGCGATCTCCGAGTACTCGTCAACGTGGGCGAGGATTCGCTCGCCGATCGCCGAGTGCTCCTGCATCAGGCGTCGCTCGTCGAGCGTGAGTGCGCCGGGCTTTTCGAGCAGCCCTGGGGGCAGGCCGATCTTTCCGATGTCGTGGACGAGCCACAGAGGTATGCCTGCTCGCGAACCTCGGCTGAGAGTCCCATTCGCTCGGCGATGTCGCGGGAGTAGATCGCGACTGCGGCGGAGTGACCGGCCGTGTACCGATCTCGGGCGTCGAGGGTCGCGATGAGAGCTGCAGCGAACTGCAAGGTTGGCGCGCTCGAGCGTCTCGTTTGCAGTCGAAAGGTCGCGCGCCAAGTCGACGCTGCTCCTGGTACATCCCGTACAGACGCTGAACGGCCAGAGCAGGCAGGAGGAAGAGGACAAGCGTCCACGGCGAGACCTCGAGATACACGTAGCGAGGATGCGCGACGAGTGGTGCGTACAGACGAGCGCGCGAGGATGCTGACGGGCGTCAGGATGCCCAGAAGCGTCTCTGGGCTTCCCGCGAACGGTCGCCGTCAGGAGGGTGAATAGCAGACCTCCATGATCTCACCGACGATGGCGCCAACCAAGGTCGCGAGAACGAGGGCGCCGAACTCGGACGATGTGCCAGATAGTCGCTCTGCGCGGCGAGACCCATCACAGCGCCCCCGATGAAGCGAGTGCTCGTGTAGGTCGCCCACTTCAGTCGGGGATCGCTGTCGCTGATCGCATGGCGCGAGGAGTTCCGGATCGCCAAGCATCGATGCGGCGCCCACCACGCCGGCAGCAAGAGGTCCGAACAGCACTGCAGCGAACGAGCATTGGAGGACTGCGAGAGCGAGAGCTCCATCGTCTTGGTGATCCGGACGTTTCCTGCGCTCGCGACTGCGGCAGCGGCGATCGCCAAGTACCGACAGGATCGGCGCCTCGAGGCCGTAGCCGGCGCCACGAGGAGCAGCGCGGTAACGCAGCGCCGCGACGCCGAGCGCTGCGACTACACGCGACTGTCCGCGGCTGTGCGAGCCAAGCAATCGCGTACGCCTTGCACTATCCCTCGAATGGGGTATACGATGGCCGTTGCCGTCAGTTCCCAATCGAGGAGTCATTGCCTATGGCCAGGGGCTCGAAGATCTGGTAAGTCCGTCGCATCCTCGGTTCTCCGCCGGGGGTGGGCATCCCTCTTTCGGGGTAGCCGAACGAGGGCAAGGCTCGGACGGAGATTGGGGTTGCTGACGGACCGATGAGTTATTACGCGATGAGCCCACGCCGGAAGCCAACCGCTACGGCGTGGGCTCTGCTGCGCGCTTGAAGCTTCGCCAGCAGATGGCGGACGTGCGACTTCACGGTCTCCTCCGAGAGGAAGAGCCGCTCGCCGATCTCGCGGTTGACGAGGCCGTCCGCAACGAGTTGGAGAACCTCGATCTCGCGGGCGGTCGGATCCTGGCCGACCTCGCGCGATGCCGGCGGCGTGAACGGAATGACCGCGCCACGGCGACCTGAGCTGCGTCGCGCAGCCGCGGCTTCGAACCGGCGGCTGTGGTCGCGGTACCTGTTCAGGATCTCCCGGCGCTCTGCAGCGTCCACGAATCCGGTATCGGCGCTGCGCTCGTACCCCTTTAGATCCGGCGAGTGCATTCGCTCGAACGGGGGAGCGCGCCTTCGCACGAGGGTCACCTGGAAACGGCGCCACTTGAGCGTGACGGATCACGTAGGCTGCGCCACTGAGGTGCGTGCGTGATCTCGGGCGTCGTCGGTCTGGCGGATGTTCGCGCCGACTTTTGGCACCCGCGAGCGTCGTATCGGTGGGGGGCTCGGATCGTTCCGACCCCGTTCATGGGTTGGAGAAAGGGGACTACATGAAAGGAAGACCGGTGACTTGGCGGATCGGTGCTCTCAGCTCCGTGATCGCTCTCGTCGTGATCGCGATCGGTGCCGGTGCGGGCCAGTCCGCCTTCGGCAGCGCATCGGCGACGACGCTGATCGACGGCACGACCGACTCGGTCACGAACATCGACCCTGCAGGCTCATACGACTACGGGACGTTTACGCTCGAGGCGAACGTCTTCGAGCATCTCCTGGACTTCAGTCACGGTCCGAAGCTCGAGCCTTCGCTCGCGACGAAGTGCTTCTCCGTCGGGTCGCTGAAGACGTGGCGCTGCAACCTTCGCCGGGGGGTCACCTTCAGCGACGGCTCGGCGTTCGACTCGACCGACGTGAAGTTCTCCTTCGACCGGGTCACGAATAAGACGGTCGTCAAGGAGGCCGCGGCGAACACGCCGTCGTCGCTGCTCGGCAACCTCAAGAGCGTCAAGACCAACGGCAAGTACGCCGTGACGTTCAACCTCAAGGGCCCGCAGGTGACGTGGCCGTCGATCCTCGCTTCGCAGGTCGGCTTCATCCTGCCCTCGGACACGTACGAGCCGAACCACCTGCGCGGCAACACGGAAGAGCAGATCGGCACGGGTCCGTACGTGCTCACGAAGTACTCGCCCGGGCAGCAGGCCGTGTTCACTCGCAACGACGACTACTGGGGCACGCCGGCGAAGACCGACAACCTGATCATCCGTTACTACTCGAAGTCGTCGACGATGAAGCTCGCAATCCAGCGTGGCGAGATCGACATGTCGTACCAGTCGTTCACGCCGAACGAGATCACGTCGCTGCAGAAGCAGAAGGGCCTCCGCGTCTACAACGGCGCCGGTGGTCGCATCCGCTACCTGGTGATGAACGTGACCCGTCCGCCGGCGGACAACATCGCCGTCCGGCGAGCGGTGGCGTACCTCATGCCTCGCCAGACCATTGCCAGCCGGATCTACCACGGTCAGGTGAAGCCGCTCTACTCGATGGTGCCTGCGGGCTACCCGGGTCACATCGACGCGTTCGCCTCGGTCTACGGACGGAGCCCGAATCCGGCAAAGGCCGAGCAAGTCCTCCAGTCGGCCGGCCTCGACACGCCGTTCCCGATCGAGATCTGGTGGACGCCCACGCACTACGGTGACGCGTCGGCTGACGAGTATGCAGAAATCAAGCGCAGCCTCGAGCGCAACGGCGTCTTCGCCGTGACGCTGAAGTCGAGCGAGTGGGCGCAGTACTCGAGCGTTCTCGGCACCCAGTACAACGTGTTCCAGCTCGGCTGGTTCCCGGACTACCCGGACGCCGAGAACTACCTCGTTCCCTTCTATCGAAGCGACACCTTCACCGCTGACGGCTACAACAGCCCGGCCATGGAGGCGCTGATCAAGAAGGAGCTCGGCTCGAAGACGCTTCCCCAGCGCATCAAGGTCATCAAGCAGATGCAGCTGCTGGCGGCGAAGGACGTGCCGATCATTCCGTACTGGCAGCAGTCGATGCTCGCCGTGGGTCGCAGCAACGTGCGCGGCATTCCCGCCACGCTTGACCCGACGGTCATCATGCGGTTCTGGCTGCTGTCGAAGTCGTAGGTAGGAGCGGAAAAGTGTGCGAAGGGGCGTCTCCGGCGCCCCTTCGCCGCTCTTTCGCCGGCGGTTACCCTAGGCCGATGGCCGAGGGGCCTGCAGCGATCCGGTAGGAATGGTCAGCAAGGGAACCTCCCTCAGGAAGTACGCACTCGTCCGTCTGGCCCTCGTGGTGCCGATGGTGTTCATCCTGCTCACGATGGTCTTTCTCCTCATGCGCGTCGCGCCTGGAGATCCGATCTCGGCGTCGCTCGGTGGGCACGCTCCGCAGAGCCAGATCGACGAGATCAAGGCCGAGCTCGGTTACGACGAGCCGCTCTGGAAGCAATACCTCCAGTACCTCGGGGGGATCGCGCGCGGGGATCTCGGAACGACGATCACCGACCGGCGGCCGGTGACCGACATCGTTCGGGACAACGGGGCCGCGACGCTCGAGCTGACGTTCTACGCGATGATCGTCGCGATGGTCGTCGGCGTGACCTTCGGCCTGCTCGCAGGTCGCTTCCGCGACACCTGGATCGATGGCACTGGACGGCTCTTCGGGATCGTCATCTATGCCATGCCCGTGTTCTTCCTCGGGCTCATGGCGCAGCTCTTCTTCGGCTCGTACCTCGGCTGGCTTCCGACCTCCGACCGAGCCAGCCCGATCGTCCAGGCGACCATGGAGACCCACACGGGCCTGTACACGGTCGACTCGTTGATCAACCTTGACTGGGATGCGTTCGTCGACTCGGTCAAGCACCTCGTGCTGCCCGCGGTCACGCTGGGGCTCGTCACCGCCGGCGTGTTCATCCGGCTCATTCGGGTCAACGTAATCCGGACGATGAAGGACGACTACATCGAGGCGGCGCGCGCGCGAGGGATCGACGAGCGCTCGGTCGTGTATCACCACGCCTTCCGAAACGCGCTCGTTCCGGTGATCACGATCGTGGGTCTCACCGTTGCTCTTCTGCTCTCCGGGGCCGTCCTGACCGAGACGACCTTCAACTGGCCCGGCATTGGCCACACACTCCTGACCTACCTCCAGAACCGTGACTACGCAGCGGTGCAGGGAATCATCATCGTCTTCGCACTCGTGGTTGTCGTGGCCAGTGTGGTCATCGACTTCGTCAACGCGTACATCGATCCGAGGATCCGCTACTGATGGAGGCGACGACGCCGACGGAGACCGTCGTCCTGCCACAGCGGAGTCGGCTGAGCGGGGTCAGGCGCGCGTTCGGCCCGGTTGCGGACGCACGCGGGATGACGCGGACGATGCTCTGGCTCGGGGCCGGCATCACCCTGGCATTCGTGCTGATCGCTCTGCTCGCCCCAGTCATCGCCCCATACGACTTCGACACGTTCAGGGCAGACGGCAGACGTTTCCCGCAGCTCACACCGCCCTCTCGCGAGCATTTGATGGGAACGAACGTGCAGTCGACGGATGTCCTTTCGAGGGTCATATGGGGCACGCAGACGGAGCTCAAGGTCGTGCTCGTCTCGCTCATCATCTCGATCGGCGTCGGCGTGCCGCTGGGACTGTTCTCCGGGTACTTCGGAGGGAAGCTCGATCGAGTCCTCGTGCTGATCATGGACGCGCTACTCGTCTTTCCGTTTCTCCTGCTGGCGATCGTCATCGCCTTCCTACTGGCCGACAAGGTCGGTCAGGGAATCCTCACGGCTGCGATTGCGATAACCGTCGTCTACATCCCCCTCTACTTCCGTGTGGTCCGAAACCACACGATCTCCGTCAAGGAGGAGCCGTTCGTCGAAGCGGCGCGTGCGCTGGGAGCAAAACCGCTGACGATCATCCGAAAGTACGTCTTCTTCAACGTCGTGCAAAACGTCCCCCCGCTCGCGACGCTGAACGCGGCCGACGCGATCCTCACGCTCGCTGCACTCGGCTTCCTCGGCTACGGCATCCAACCCACGGAGGGCGCGGAGTGGGGCTACGACGTGAACCGTGCGGTTTCGGACGCGGCCTCGGGCATCTGGTGGACCGGTCTGTTCCCGGGCCTCGCGATCGTGTTGCTCGTCGTCGGGCTCACGTTGCTCGGGGAGGGGCTCGGCGAGACCATCAACCCGGTACTGCGGAAGCGGCCGATCGCTCCGGTCGATCTCGACGCGGCGGTCGCTGCACCCAGGATCGAAGAGCCATGAGCGCCGCACCTGTCGTCTCGGTGCGCGATCTGCGCGTCTACTACGGCACCCTGCGCGGGACCGTCCGGGCGGTGGACCGCGTCACGCTCGAGATCGGTGCCGGCGAGGTGCTGGGGCTGGTCGGCGAGTCCGGCTGCGGCAAGTCCACGCTCGGACGTGGAATCCTCGGGCTCCTTCCGGAAGGAGCGGTCTCCGACGGCGAGGTTCTCTACGGAGGTCGGAACCTCGTCGAGATGACGGATCGAGAGCTCCGCCGCCTGCGCGGCCCGGAGCTCGGGCTCATCTTCCAGGAGCCGATGACGCGGCTCAACCCGCTGATGCGCATCGAGCAGCATTTCGCGGAGACGCTCAAGCAGCACGAGCCCCGTCTGAAGGACGCGGAGATACGACGCCGCTCCCTCGAGACACTCGGGAGGATGGGCATCCCTCCGACGCGCTTCAGTCAGTACCCGCACGAGTTCTCGGGTGGGATGCGGCA
Organism: uncultured Gaiellaceae bacterium; assembly: GCA_963709715.1. Taxonomy (GTDB): domain Bacteria; phylum Actinomycetota; class Thermoleophilia; order Gaiellales; family Gaiellaceae; genus GMQP-bins7. The sequence continues at coordinate 58,090 of CAVPXQ010000006.1, read as the reverse complement.
GCGGATCATGATCGCCCTCGCGCTCGTGCTGCGGCCGAAGCTCCTGATCGCCGACGAGCCGACAACCTCGCTCGACGTCATCGTCGAGGCGCAGATCCTGAGCATCCTCGCCGACCTGCGCCGCAACTTCGGGACGGCGCTCCTCCTCATCACGCACAACCTGGGCATCGTCGCCGAGGCGTGCGACCGGGTCGCGGTTATGTACGCGGGTCAGATCGTCGAGGACGGCGCTGCACGCGACGTCTTCAGCGAGCCGGCGCACCCGTACACGCGGGAGCTCCTGCGCTCGACGATCTCGCTCGACACGACGGAGCTCCACTCGATCCCCGGGGCACCGCCGAATCTCATCTCGCCGCCCACGGGCTGTCGGTTCCACCCTCGGTGTCCGGACGCGATGCAGGTCTGCGCGACGGGGTTTCCGTCCGAGGAGGGGCTGGACGGCGGACGCCGCGTCTTCTGCTGGCTGCACACGCCCGATACGACAGCCGCTCCCGTCGACCGACGACCGCTCGAGCGCCAGGAGCTGGCCGTGGCGGAGGAAGCCTAAGCCGTGTCCGTCCCGGCCACTGCCGACGGCGTCCTCGTCGCCGTGCGCAATCTGAAGACGTACTACGGGATCAGCGGGAGCTTCCGCCAGCGCTTGCTGGGGCGGGAGGTGGGCAGCGTGCGCGCGGTCGACGACGTCACCCTCGACATCCGGCGGGGTGAGGTGCTCGGACTCGTCGGGGAGTCGGGAAGCGGCAAGACGACGCTCGGCCGGACGCTTCTCGGCCTCGTTCCGGCAACCAGCGGCAGCGTGCAGTTCGAGGGCGAGGAAATCACCGGTATGTCGGAGCGCGAGCTACGCGCGCTGCGCCGGCGCATGCAGATCGTCTTCCAGGATCCCCACGCATCGCTCAACCCGGCGATGACGATCGAGCAGTCGGTCGGCCACCCGCTGGAGATCCACGGTGTCGCGAAGGGCGCTCAGCGCCGACGCCGGGTCGAAGAGGTCCTGGAGACTGTCGGACTCGCACCGACGGAGCAATTCATCGACAAGTACCCGTCGGATCTCTCCGGCGGCCAGAAGCAGCGGGCGGTGATCGCCCGAGCGATCATCCTCAACCCCGTCCTGCTCGTCGCGGACGAGCCCGTGTCGATGCTCGACATGAGCGTCCGCGCGAAGATCCTCGAGCTCATGCTCGATCTCAAGCGCGAGTTCGGGTTCACCTATCTCTACATCACGCACGACCTTGCGACGGCGAAGTTCTTCTGCGATCGGATCGCGATCCTGTATCTCGGTCGCGTCGTCGAGATCGGTCCCTCGGAGGCGATCTACGCAGATCCGAAGCATCCGTACACGAAGGCGCTGTTGAGGGCAATCCCGGAGCCTGACCCTCGGCGGAGCGTCCCGCGGGATCTCCCCCGCGGCGAGGTCCCGGATGCCGCGCGACCTCCGCTCGGTTGCTCGTTTCATCCACGCTGCTCGGCGGCGTTCGATGTGTGTGGGTGGGAGAGCCGCGATCTGCGCGACCTCCTGGAGGCGCGTTGGGCGCAGATGGCCGCAGACGCGTACGAGAGCGAGCAGGCTATGGTCGGCGATCTGTCCCGCCTCGACGTCTCGAGCACGTCGTTCCGGCTCGACGTGCCGGGGGGCCACAGCGGCGATGAGGTCGCGGACCTGCTCGAGCGGATCCGTGCGGACGACCCCGACGAGCCCTTCTGGCGTGGGGTGCGCTCAATCCGCGTCGCCGACCGTCACGTCGAGGTCGAGCTGCACGACCCGTACTCACCGAAGCTCCTGCCCGTGGGCCGCGTTCAGGTCGAGTGCAACCTCTACGACGAGGATGCCCGGGACGCGGCCGAGGCTCTCGAGCGCGCGCGAGCATGACGAAGGGCCGTCCGAGGACGGCCCTTCGTCACAGCGTCGTGCGGCGAGTGGGTGTCAGGCCGCGAGGCCCGCGAGGTCGCGCAGCGCCTCGAGGCGCTTGAGCGCCTGGCCCTCGAGCTGCCGCACGCGCTCGCGCGTGAGATCGAGCTCGTGTCCGATCGCCTCGAGCGTCCACGGCTCGCCCTCGAACCCGAAGCGGAGCTCGAGAATGCGCCGCTCACGCTCCGGAAGTGCGTCGAGCGCACGGCGGATGCTCTGCCGGCGGAGCGACTCCTCGGCCTCGTCGAACGGATCCGCAGCCTCGCGATCCGCGAAGAGGTCGCCGAGCTCGCCCTCGTCGTCCGCGCCGACCGTCTGGTTCAGCGAGACCGACGCGTGGGCAGCACCGAGCGCCTCGTCCACGTGCTGAAGCGGGAGACCCGTCGCCTCGGCGAGCTCCTCCTTCGTCGCCTCGCGGCCGAGCTCCACCTCGAGCCGGCGCGCGGCGCGAGAGAGCTTCTGCTGGCGCTCGACGACGTGCACCGGGCACGCGGATCGTCCGCGCGTGGTTCGCGACGGCGCGCTGCACCGACTGGCGGATCCACCAGGTCGCGTACGTCGAGAACTTGAAACCCGCGGCGCCAGTCGAACTTCTCGACCGCGCGGTTCAGTCCCAGCGTGCCCTCCTGGATGAGGTCGAGGAACGGCACGCCGAGTCCCCGATAGCCCTTGGCGATCGACACGACCAGGCGGAGGTTCGACTCGATCATCACGCGCTTCGCGACCGGGTCGCCGCGCTCGATGCGCTTCGCGAGCGCGACCTCCTCGGCCGCCGTGAGCAGCTTGTGCCGGCCGACGTCCGCGAGGAACAGCTGGAGGCTGTCGGCCGCGCCCGAGACCGGACCGGCCTCGTAGCGCTTCTCGGCGACGGCCTCCTCCTTGTCGTCGTCCGCGTCGGGCTGCGTGATCTCGATGTTGTGCGCCTCGAGCTCGCGCTGGAGCAGCTCGGCATCCTCCTCGCCGATGTCGTGCTCGAGCACGAACGCCTCGAGCTCGGGGGCCTCGAGCTGGCCTCCGTGCTCCTCGGCGCGCTCGATGAGCGCCTTGACGTGCTCCGATTCGAAGAGCTCTATGAGCTGGTTCTGCGTCAACGTTCTGTTTCAGTCCTTTCGATCTTCCCGTCTGCGAGTGCGACAAACTTACGGAGTCTATGGCGGATTTTTGGCGATTTCCAGGGTTACCGGACGGCGGTAGTGTCACAAGCTCGTAAACGTTCACGCCCTTCTCTGCTATTCCGCCGCTGAAGCCTCAGCGGTTCACGGGCGAACGTCTCGGAGCCTGATCGGCTCACTTCACCTGAGACGCTCTGGGCCTCGGGCAAGTTAGATCATGACCGGTCGAACGGACGGCGTAAACCCCCTCCCAGAGAGCCTTTACTCGCTCTTAGCGCGTCTTTCGGCGAGCAGTTCGACCGCTCGTTCGAGCGTGATCCGCTTCAGGGGTGTCCCCGCGGCGGAGGCTGGCGTTCGTCTCGCCGTCCGTGACGTACGGGCCGAAACGACCGTCTCGCAGCACGATCGGCTTGCCGCTCGCCGGATCGGCGCCGAACTCCTTGAGCGGGCCGCGTGCGGCACCTCGGTCTCCCGCGGCGTCGGGGTGGCTCGGCGAGGAGTGCCTTGCGCCTGCTCGATCGTGACCGTGAAGAGCTGCTCCTCGGTCTCGAGCGAGCGTGACTCGGCCGCCTTCTTGATGTACGGGCCGTAGCGGCCGTTCTGGGCGTCACGTCGTCGCCGTCGAGCTCGCCGACGACGCGCGGGAGGGAGAGGAGGCGTAACGCGTCCTCGAGCGTGACCGTCTCGGGCGACATCGACGCGAAGAGCGAGGCCGTTCGCGGCTTCTCGTCCACGCCGTCCGCGAGCACCTCGGTGACGTACGGCCCGTACCGGCCGGATCGAACGACGATCTCGGTGCCCGTCTCGGGGTCCGTCCCGAGCGACCGGCTGTCCGGCTGTGAGAGCAGCTCTTCGACCCGCTCCGGTGACAGCTCGTCGGGTGCGAGGTCGGCCGGCAGGCTCGCGCGTTGCTCGCCGCGCTCGAGGTAGGGCCCGTAGCGGCCGACCCGCACGACTGCCTCCGAGCCCGGGATCGCGATCGAGTTCACGGCGCGCGCGTCGATCTCGTCGAGATGGTCGGTGACGAGGTGGTGGAGCCCGGGATCGGTTCCGTCGCCCGAAGTAGAAGCGCTCGAGCCATTCCTCGCGTGCCTTCTCGCCGGCTGCGATTCGGTCGAGATCGTCCTCCATTCGTGCAGTGAAGTCGAAGTCGACGAGCTGCTCGAAGTGCCGTTCGAGGAGGTTCACGACCGCGAATGCGACAAAGGTGGGAACGAGCGCCGTCCCCTTCTTGAACACGTAGCCGCGGTCGACGATCGTCGAGAGGATCGCGGCGTACGTGGACGGACGTCCGATGCCGCGCTCCTCGAGCGCCCGAACGAGGGTCGGCTCCGTGTACCGCGCGGGCGGCACCGTCGCGTGGCCGTCGGGCTCGAGCGCCTTCAGCGCTACCTCCTGGCCGACCGTGAGCTGCGGGAGGACGCGTTCCTCGTCCTCGTCCGTCGGCTCGTCCTTGCCCGGCTCGTACGCGGCGAGGAAGCCGCGGAACGTGATGACGGTGCCGGACGCGCCGAACTCGACGTCCTCGCCGCTCGTGCTCGTCGCTCCGATGCGCAGGGACACCGTCTGGCCGCGAGCGTCCTCCATCTGCGAGGCGAGCGTCCGCTTCCAGACGAGGTCGTAGAGCGCAAGCTCGTCGCGGCTCGAGCTCGCTCTTCGAACTCCTGCGGCGCTCGGAACACGTCGCCTGCGGGGCGGATCGCCTCGTGCGCTTCCTGAGCGTTCGCGACCGCGCGACCGTAGAGACGCGGTTTCTCCGGGACGAACTCGGCGCCGAACATGTCCCGGACGTGCGAGCGGGCGGCTGCGATGCGCGGACTCCGACAGTGTCGTCGAGTCCGTGCGCATGTACGTGATGTAGCCCGACTCGTAGAGGCGCTGCGCGATGCGCATCGTCGTCTGTGCCGAGAAGCGGAGCTTCCTGCTCGCCTCCTGCTGCAGCGTCGCGGTCCGGAACGGCGCTGCGGGCTTGCGCCGGTACGGCCGTTCGTCGACCGAGCGCACGGCGAACGACGCGCTCTCGAGCCGCTCGGCGAGCGCTCGCGCGCTCGTCTCGTCGAGGTGAACGATCCCCTGCTCGCGGAGCTCGCCTGTCGTCGGCTCGAAGTCCTTTCCCTGCGCGACCCGGGCACCGTCGACCGAGACGAGGCGTGCGTCGAACGCGCCTGGATCGAACGTCGCAACGAGATCCCAGTATTCGGCTGATCGGAAGGCCATCCGTTCGCGCTCGCGCTGGACGACGAGTCGCGTCGCGACCGACTGCACGCGTCCCGCCGAGAGCCCGCGCGTGACCTTCTTCCAGAGCACGGGCGACACCTCGTAGCCGTAGAGGCGATCGAGGATGCGCCGGGTCTCCTGCGCGTCGACGAGCCGATCGTCGATGTTCCGGGTCTCCGTGAGCGCGCGCGTGATGGCGTCCTTCGTGATCTCGTGGAAGACCATCCGGCGCACAGGGACCTTCGGCTTCAGCACCTCGCACCAGATGCCAGGCGATCGCCTCGCCTTCGCGGTCCTCGTCCGTCGCGAGCAGGAGCTCGTCCGCGTCGGCGAGCCGCTTCTTCAGGTCGGCGATGATCTTCTTCTTCCCGGGGTCGACGACGTAGTAGGGCTCGAAGCCGTTCTCGACGTCCACGCCGAGCGCGCCGAACCGCTTCCGCTCGGCTTCCGGCACGTCCTTCGCGCGATCGGGCAGGTCGCGGACGTGGCCGACGCTGGAGCCGACCGTGTAGTCGTCGCCGAGGTAGCCCGCGATCGTGCGTGCCTTCGCGGGTGACTCGACGATGACGAGGCTCCGTACCATCGGCGCGACACCTTAGCTTGCGTCTCCGCGAGCACCTAGACGGCGATACTGCGCCGTGTGGCGACCCGCCCCGTCCGAGCTGGCTCTACCTCCTGGTCGGCGCCGTGAGCTGGCCGGTCGTGAAGATCGTGTTTCGGCATCGTGCGACGGGGTCGAGAACGTTCCCAGAACGGGCGGATTCGTTCTTGCGGCGAACCACTGGTCGAACCTCGATCCCTGGCCGCTCGCGATCCCCTTGTTCCCGCGGCGCTTCTTCCGGTTCATGGCGAAGGCAGAGCTCTTCTGGTTCCCGCTCGGGTCGATCGTCCGAGCGGGCGGCGCCTTCAAGGTCCGGCGCGGCGAGCAGGACGAGGAGGCGATCGCGACGGCGATCGAGCTCGCGCGCGAGGGGAATGCGGTCGTGATGTTCCCGGAGGGGACACGGCGGCAGAAGGGGATGCGGAAGCGGCACGAGGCGCGCTGGCGGAGTGGTGCGGCGCGGATCGCGCTCACCGCCGACGTGCCGCTCGTCCCGGCTGGGATCTCGGGCACCGAGAGGCTGGCGCGGCTCGGGCCGCTGCGTGTCGCCTACGGGCCGCCGATCGACACGAGCGATCGTGCGGTCGCTCCCCGCGGGCGAGGCCGCGCAGATCGCGACCGACCGGCTGCGCGACGCGATCCTCGAGCTCGAGCGGAGCCTCGCGTGAGACCGCCGCTTCTCGTCATGGACGGCGACTCGTTCACGCACCGCGCGTACCACGCGCTGCCGAAGTCGATGCGCCGCGAGGACGGCGGGCCGGCGAACGCGCTCACCGGCTTCACGGACATGCTCCTGCGCCTCTGGCGCGAAGAGCGGCCGCGAACCGTGCTCGTCGCGTGGGACACGCTCGACGTCCCGACGTATCGACACGAGGCACTCGACGCGTATCAGAGCGGGAGGGTGTTCGAGGACGAGCTTCTCGAGCAGCTCGATCTGCTTCCCGAGTTCGTGGAGTCGATCGGGTTCGCGTGCGCGAAGGTCGCGGGTACGAGGCGGACGACTTCCTCGCGGCCGCAGCGACGCACGAGGAAGCGGCCGGCGGAGCGGCGCTCGTCGCGACCTCCGACCGGGACGCATTCCAGCTCGTGACCGAGCGCGTGACCGTCCTCCAGCCTGCGCGTGGAGGACCGGCGCGAATCGGGCCGGCCGAGGTGCGGGAGCGCTACGGCGTCGAACCTGCGCAGGTCCCGGACTTCATCGCGCTCCGGGGGGATCCGTCCGACCGGATCCCCGGCGCACGGGGGATCGGCGAGAAGCGTGGCGCGGAGCTGCTGCGGCAGTACGGCTCGCTCGACGCGATGCTCGAGGAGGGACGGTTCGCGACCGAGGCGGATGCGCTTCGCCTCTATCGGCGCATCGCGACGATGGATCGTGACGGCGCCGCTGCCGCCGCTCCCCGACGTCTCGCCCGACTGGGCCGCCGGCGCGGCTCACGCGCGGGCGCTCGGCGCGGCGGGCATCGCCCGTCGCTTCGAGGAGGCGCTGACGTGGACCTGATCAGCCATCCCGCGTTCGGCCCATCTCCATCCGACCGGCCATCACGTGCATCCCGAGACGCAGCTTCGGCTCGTGCGCCTCCACGAGCGCTTCCCGATGTATGAGCACGGTCGCCCGGCGGAGCGCGAGCAGATCGCGCGGGTCCACGATCCGGCGTACGTCGACTCGATCGACGCGATCCTCGAGGACACCTGGCTCGATCCCGACACGTTCGCGAGCGCTTCGACCTGGGAGGCAGCGCGCCTTGCTGCCGGGTGCGCAATCGAAGCAGTCGAACGCGGCGGGTTCGCGCTCGTCCGCCCGCCCGGCCACCACGCGCTTCGTGCCGACGCGATGGGCTTCTGCATCTTCAGCAACGTCGCGATCGCGGCGCGTTACGCGCAGGTCGAGCTCGGGCTCGAGCGAGTCGCGATCGTCGACTTCGACGTCCACCACGGAAACGGCACGGAGGTGCTCTTCGACGACGATCCGACGGTTCTGACGGTGTCGCTCCATCAGTGGCCGTTCTGGCCCGGCAGCGGCGGGCCGGGAACGAGTCGCGACGGTGTCGTCAACGTCCCGCTCCCGGCCAGGTCGGGAGACGCGGAGTACCGCAGTGCCTTCGAGGAGGTTGTCGAGCCGACGGTCCGTGCGTTCGAGCCGGAGCTCGTCATCGTCTCGGCCGGCTTCGACGCGCACCGCGACGATCCGCTCGCCTAGATGCAGCTGAGCGCAGAGGGATTCCGGGAGCTCGCTCGTCGCTCCGCCGCTCTCGCGTCCACGTGTCGCCGCGGTGCTCGAAGGTGGCTACAACCTCGACACGCTGCCGGACCTCGTGGCCGCCGCGCTCGAGGGATTCGAGAGAGCTTCCTAGGCCGCGCGCGCGGACTCGAGCCGCTCGAGCGCCTCGCGTCGCGACGAGACGCCGAGCTTCTTCAGCAGGCTCTTCACGTGCGAGCGCACCGTGTGCTCGGAGATGAAGAGCCGCTGCGCGATCTCGTCCGTCCCGAGGTGCTCGTCGAGAAGCAGGAGGACCTCGACCTCGCGTGCCGAGAGCACGCGTGTGACCTCCTCGGGGACGCCGCTCAGCCGGCCTCCGTCGCGGACGCGGTCGAGCAGCCGTCGCGCGACACCGCCCGAAAGCGCCGCGTCGCCACGCGCGACACCGCGCAGAAACGCCGCGATCTGCTCCGGGGGCTCGGTCTTCAGGAGGTAGCCGGACGCACCGGCTCGGATCGCGGCGAGGAGGTTCTCCTCGGCGTCGGACGCGGTCAGCACGACGACCTCGGAGGACGGCGCGCTTGCTCGCGGATCTGCGGGAGGGCGGTGAGTCCGTCCATCCCCGGCATCGTCAGGTCGAGCAGCACGATGTCGGGCTGGAGTCGTCGCTGCCGCCGAGATCGCCGCGGTGCCATCCTCGGCCTCGCCGACGACGTCGAAACCCTGCTGCGCGAGCAGCGCCGCGAGCGCGTCGCGCGTCAGCGGGTGATCGTCCACGATGAGGACGCGTTCGGTCACGCTCCCCTTATCGGCAGGAGCCGCGCTGCCGACAAGTGAACCGTGGACCATCGCTCGGTCCCAGACCTATCGCTCGTGGCTCCTCGGCGAGATCCTGCTCGTCTGCCTGCTCGCGTCCGGAACGGCGCTCTTCGCTGCCAGCGACTCGCTGAAGTCCGCGTACGAGCTGCACGACGCGCGGCTCGCGTTCGACACCGCCGTTGCAGTCGTCGCGACCTTCGTCTGCGTGCTGACGAGCGTTCGCTTCCTCGTCGAAGGGCGAACGCTCGACCTCCTGCTGGCCGCCGGCTTCTGGAGCATCGCGCTCGGGACCGTCGCGTTCGGGCTCGTGCCCGTCTTCGGCGGCGGGTCGCTCGCACCGTCTGCCGCGTGGCAGCTCGTCGGGGCGCGGCTCCTCGGTGCCGGTCTCATCGCGATCGCGCCGTACGTCGACGGCCGGATGGCGGCGCGGCGCCGCTCGCTCTGCTCTCGGTCGGCGTCGGGGTCGCGGTGCTCCTCGTCCTCGCCGCGGTGGCGATGAACGTGCCTGCCTCGCAGAATCCGCTCGAACGGCGCCGTCGAGGGAACCTACGTGCGGCTCGCCGCAATGCTGCTCACGACGTCCTCTGGCTCGTCGCGCTCGTCGGCTTCGCGCTTCGCTACCGGCGCTACGGGCGCGACCTCGACAGCTGGATGTGTCTCGCCGCGACGCTCGCGGTCTTCGCGGACCTCCATCTCGTGCTCACCCCCGTCGTGTCGAGCGACCTCGTGCTCCAGGGCGACTTCCTCCGCGTCGTCGCCTACGGCGTGCTGCTCGTCGGCGTCTGGCGGGCGATCAGCGAAGCGGAGTTCGGGCGGGCGGTCGCCGACGAGCGCGCACGGGTTGCGCGCGACATCCACGACGGTCTCGCCCAGTACCTGTTCGCGATCTCGACGCAGGTCAGCATGCTCGAGGCCGGTGCGCCTCTCGAGCAGGTGCTTCCGCGGCTGAAGCGCGCGTCGACCTCAGCCCAGCAGGAGGCGCGGTTCGCGGTGCTCGCGCTGTCGTCGGCCGGTGGAACGGCGCGGTTCGACTCGGCGCTCCGTCGGTACGTCGAGGTGCTGACGGCCGACGGTGCGCTCGACGTCGAGCTGGACGTCGATCCTCAGGTCAGACTCGCGCCGGACGAGCAGATCGAGGTGTTCAGGATCGTGCAGGAGGGTCTCGGCAACGCGCGCCGGCATGCCGGAGCCCGTCACGTTGAGGTGTCGATCGCACAGCGCGCAGGTCGACGTGTCGTCACGGTGTCCGACGACGGCGTCGGCTTCGACGAGACCGACGTGCGTCGAGGGCCAGGGCGTCGCGAACATGCGCTCGCGCGCGGATGCGATCGACGGCGCGCTCACGCTGCGCTCGCGACCGGGGCGCGGGACGGCGATCGAGGTCGTCCTCCGTCCTGCGTGATTCCGTCGATCGGCCCGTCAATCCGAGATCGGTACTAACTGCGGCCTGCTCGGCAGCTTTGCGGCGAGAATCCGGGCCATGAGCCCCGACGTCGTCGACGTAATCCTCCGTGGCGGAGAGACCCTTCGGCTGCGTGCGCCGACGCGGGCCGATACCGAGGAGATCCTCGCGTTCTTCGAAGCTCTCTCACGGAGGAGCCTCTACCTCCGCTTCCACGGCTTCCCCAGGCTCGGGCCGGAGGTGGCCGAGCAGGTCGTCGACCCGAACTGGAGCGAGCGCGGGGCGCTCGTCGGCACGTTTGCAGAGGACGGCCGCGAGCGCGTCGTCGCCATCGCGAGCTACGTCCGACTCCGAGATCCTGCGCTCGCCGAGGCGGCCTTTGCCGTGGCCGACGAGTACCAGCGAAGGGGCATAGGGACACGGCTCGTCGAGCAGCTCGCCGAGCGAGCAGGCCGGCAGGGCATCGAGCGTATCGTCGCTGAGGTCCTCGCGGAGAACCGCGACATGCTCGGCGTGTTCGAAGCGCTCGGGTTCGAGCTCTCCCGCGAGCTCTCGGGCGGGGAGATCGAGATTGCCTTCCCCATCGCGTCGACGGAGCGGTACGAGGCGCGCGTCGACGAGCGCGACCACATCGCCGTCACTGCATCGCTGCGGCCGTTCTTCGAGCCGCGAAGCGTCGCCGTGGTCGGCGCATCGCGCCGGCGTGGCTCGATCGGCGGTGAGCTCTTCCGCAACGTGCTCGAGGCGGACTTCGTTGGCGCCGCGTATCCGGTCAACCGCGACGGGGCGGCGGTCGCGGGCGTTCGCGCGTACCCGACCATCGCCGACGTTCCGGAGGACGTCGACCTCGCCGTCCTCTGTGTCCCCGCTGCGTCGGTACTCGAGGCGGCGGAGCAGGCGCTCACTCGCGGCACGCGGGCGCTCGTCGTGATCTCTGCCGGGTTCGCGGAGACGGGAGCCGAAGGCGCGGAGCGTCAGGATCGGCTGCTCGCGCTCGTTCGCGCGCACGGCGCGCGGATGATCGGGCCGAATTGCCTTGGCATCTCGGTGGCGGGCTCTCGGCTCAACGCGACCTTCGCCGGCCGGAACGCGCCTCCAGGCAACATCGGCTTCTCGTCGCAGAGCGGGGCGCTCGGGCTGGCGCTCCTCGAGGCCGCCGTTACGCGCGGCCTCGGACTGTCGGCGTTCGTCTCGATCGGCAACAAGGCGGACGTGTCGACCAACGACCTGCTCGAGTGGTGGGAGGACGAGGAGGCGACCGAGGCGATCCTGCTGTACGTCGAGTCGTTCGGAAACCCACGCCGTTTCGGACGCTTGGCCCGTCGGGTCGCTCGGCGCAAGCCGATCCTCGCGCTCAAGAGCGGTACGTCCAAGAGCGGCCAGCGCGCTGCGAGCTCCCACACCGCGGCGCTCGCGGGTGCCGAGGCGGCGGTCGACGCACTCTTCCGGCAGGCCGGGGTCATCCGCGCGAGCTCGCTCGAGGAGCTGATCGACACGGCGACGCTGTTCTCGAGCCAGCCGCGGCTCGGAGGTCGCTCCGTCGGGATCCTTACCAACGCGGGCGGTCTCGGGATCCTGTGTGCGGACGCGTGCGAGTCGGTCGGTCTCGAAGTACCCGCGCTCGGGGAGGACACCGTTGCCGCGCTCCGCGCGTTCCTCCCGGTCGAGGCCAGCGTCGCGAATCCCGTGGACATGCTCGGGGGAGCGACCGCCCAGACGTACGCGCAAGCGCTGCCTCTGCTCCTCGCCGATCCACATGTCGCGGCCGTGGTCGTGCTCTTCGTGCCGGCGGTCAGCGCGACGGCGGAGGAGGTCGCGGCTGCGGTCGAGCGCACGGCCAGAGAGCTCGCGGCCGACAAGCCGACGCTGGCGGTCGTGATGTCGTCCGAGGGCGTACCTGAGCCGTTACGCGGCTCGTCCGCCGTCGCTGCTTTCGCGTACCCGGAGTCTGCGGCGCGTGCTCTCGGCCGGGTCGCCGAGCGCGCCGACTGGCTGCGACGGCCTCAGGGAGCCGTGCCCGAGCTCGACGGAGTCGACCGCGCAGCGGCGCAGCAGGTGCTGGATGGGTCGCTTGCGAGGTCGGAGGACGCCTGGCTCGAGCCGGGAGACACGCGAGCGCTTCTCGCGGCCTACGGGATCCCCCTCGTCGGCGAGCAAACGGCGACCTCCCTGGACGAGGCTCTCGAAGCGGCCCGAGACCTCGGCTTCCCTGCGGTCGTCAAGACCGCCGCGGCAGGTGCGCACAAGACCGAGACGGGCGGCATCGCACTCGATCTCGTCGACGAGGCTGCGGTCCGCGAGGCGGTCGAGCGCGATCGGGCTCCCCGTCGTGGTGCAACCGATGGTTGCGGGTGGCGCCGAACTTCTCGCCGGGGTCGTTCAGGATCCCGTGTTCGGTCCGCTCGTCGCGTTCGGGCCCGGAGGAGTTCAGGCGGAGCTGATCGGCGAAGCGACGTTCGGCATCGCGCCGCTGACGGACGTCGACGCATACGAGCTCGTGACGTCGGGGAAGGCCGGCCGGCTCGTCGCCGGGTTCCGGGGTGCACCCGCGGCGAATGTCGGTGCGTTGACAGAGCTCGTCCATCGGCTCGCCAAGCTTGGAGAGGAGCTGCCGGCGGTGGCGGAGCTCGATCTCAATCCCGTGCTTGCGCTACCGGACCGGTGCGTGCCGGTCGACGCACGCGTCCGTGTGCGCCGCCACGAGGAGACGGTGCGCGCGAAGACCTGGTAGCGCGCACTGCTGCGTACTTTCCCGCACGTCCGACGTGGGTTGTCTGTAGCCGTCCGTCGCGCTTCCCCGATGGCGTCGAGCCTCTCGAGCTCCAGTCTGAGCCCAACATCCGACCGCTCAGGAGGTGGAGCGAATGAAGGGCAGAGGTTTTTGGGAGATCGGCGGATTCATCGCCGGCGGCGTGCTGATCCTCTTCGGCATCGTCGCGATCTTCATGGGGGTCAACGGGTACAACACAACCCGCGATTCCATCAAGGCAGAGGGCATCACGTTCGGCTCGGCGGATGATCCGGCGGTCGCGAAGTATGCGAAGCAGTGGGCCGGCGAGCAGGTCACGACGGGCGATCAGGCCCGCGCGTTCGCGAAGGTCATGCGCGTGCACACGCTCGAGAGCACCGGCGGCCTGGCGTATGCCGCGATGGGGCGGTTCCAGTCCGCGGCGAAGCCGGACGACCCGGCGGGCACGAGCGACGAGGCTGCAGCTGCGAAGGACGACAGCGGACAGCCGATCGCGAACGGGGCTCGGAACATCTGGGTCACGGAGACGGCGCTGACCACGGCTCTGAACATGAGCTACATGGCGGAGAGGCTCTCCGTCTTCGGGCTCGTCGTCGGAATCGCGCTGCTCCTGACCGGCATCGGACTCGTGATCCTCGCGTTCGCCGTCTTCCGCAAGCCAGCGGAGGTCGCGGAGACCGCGGTCGCAAGGCCCACCGCGACGCCCGTCACGAGCTGATCCGGAGAGAGCGGGAGGACTCCGGGTCGCACGGGCTCCGACCTCCCGGAGAGCAAGAGGGCGGCGCAAGCCGCCCTCTTCGCTTTGTCGTTCTTGCGTAGTTCTCCGCGCGTGGATCCGGCTGTTCTCGGACGTTCGGCTCGCCTCCGACTCCGACGATGCACAAATGGCAGCACAACCGAGACGGATCGTCGTCGGATTCGACGGCAGCGAGGGAGCACGGCGAGCGCTCGACGCCGCGGCTCAGCTCATGGGCTACGGCTCGACGGTGACGGTCGTGAGTGTCGTCCGACGGCTGTTGGCGAGTCCGCTGAACAGGAGTCGCTTGACCTGGCTCGCGGACTGCTGCACGCGCAGCTGGTCACGGCGAACTACGTCCGTCGGGTCGGCGATCCCGCCGACGAGCTCGTCGACGCCGCGAGGGAGGTCGCGGCGGACGTCATCGTCGTCGGACGCCGTGGCCCGGACGAGTCGAACGGTGGCCCACCCGGCTCGGTCAGCGCCGACGTCGTGCGCCGCGCTCACTGCGACGTGCTCGTCGTGGGATGAGCAGCGGCTAGCGCTCGACGAGCCCGTGGTCTAGCGCGTAACGAACGAGCTCGGCGCGGCTCGACAACCCGAGCTTCTGCATGATGTGCGCGCGGTGCGTCTCCGCAGTGCGCACCGAGATATAGAGCAGCGCTGCGATCTCCTGGTTCGTGTGGCCCAGGGCCAGAAGCCTGAGTACCTCGCGCTCACGTTCGGACAGGGGATCGGACTCGGTGCGCTTGCGCTCCTCCGACTCGGCCGCGACGAGGCGCGCGCCGAGGGCGGGGTGGACGTACCGCTCGCCCGCGGCGACGGCGCGAACCGCGTCGACGACGTCGGTGTCGGCCGCCTCCTTGAGCACGTATCCGCTCGCGCCCGCCTCGAACGCCTCCCGCACGTAATGCGGATCGTCTTGCATCGACAGCATCAGGACCCTCACATCAGGCAGCGCCTGCAGGAGCGCAGGCATGCCCTCGATACCCGTCTTGTCAGGCATGACGACGTCCATGAGGACGACGTCCGGTTTGGTCTCGAGCGCCTCGAACACAGCACGTTCTGCGTTTGGAGCCTCTCCGACCGTCTCGATGTCGGGCTCGGCGTCGAGCACGCGGCGAAGACCGGCGCGCACGACTGCGTGGTCGTCGACGACGAGTACGCGGATCGTCATGTGAGGGGGATGTCCGCCGCGATCGTCGTGCCCGAGTCGGTGCTTGTCTCGACCTTCAGTCGTCCTCCCACGAGTGCGACGCGTTCGCGCATTCCCGCGAGCCCGAGACCGTCGGTCGGTCCGCCCGGGTCGAAACCAGATCCGTCGTCTTCGACGACAAGGACGACCGAGTGCGACGTTCTCGTCACGAGCACGCTGATTCTCGTCGCGTCGGCGTGCTTCGCGATGTTCGTCAGCGCCTCCTGCACGATCCGGTACATCGTCGTCTCGACATCGGCCGGCAAGCGCTCGTCGCCGAGCTGTATCTCGAGGTCGACTTGCGTCGAAGCGTCCTGACGATGCGTCTCGATGAGGCGATCGAGCGCCGGCCCGAGACCGAAGTCGTCCAGAGCGGCGGGCCGGAGCTCGACGGCCAGCCGCCGGACGTCGTGCAGCGTCGAGACCACGAGCTCGCGCACCGAATCGAGGGCCGCGTGTGCGTCGTCCGACTGCACCGTTCGCTCGAGTGAGCGCAGCCCGAGCAGGATCGACGTGAGCGCCTGACCCGTCTCGTCGTGCAGCTCTCGCGCGAGCCTCGACCGCTCGAGCTCTTGCGCCTCGACGACGCGCCGCATGGCGTCACGCCCGACGCGTTGCGAGAGGTCCACAGCAATGGCAGCGCGTTGGGCAAGCGACTCGCCGAGCCTCAGGTCCTCGTCTCCGAACCGCGGGTCGTCGCCTTGGTGGTCATGCGCCGCGATGACGCCGATCGAGCGACCCTCGACGATCAGCGGGACGTAGAGACCTGTCGTGAAGCCCATCCGACGGACGACCTCGTGGTCGACCTCCGGGTCGTCGATCAGCGAATCGACGCGCTCGCTCCGTGAGCGCTCCATGACGCGTCCGACCTTCGAGGCGTCGAGCTCGAGCTCACGGCCGACGATCGCCGCGGATCCCGATCCGTTTGCAGCTGCAATTCGCACCGAGCCCGTCCGGTCCGCGAGCGCGACGAGCACGGCGCGTGCGCCGACGAGGTCACGGAGGCGCGCGGCCACGATTGCGAGGAGCGGCTCGAGCTCGATCTGGGCGGCCAGCGCATTGCCGATCTCGTTGAGCGACTCGAGCTGGCGAAGCCAGCGAGTCGAGGACTCGTGGAGCCTGGCGTTCTCGACGGCGACCGCGGCCTGCGCCGCGAGCAGGCGCGTCAACTCCTCGTCCTCGTCCGTGAACTCGTCCGCCCCGATCTTCTCGGTCAGATAGAGGTTCCCGTAGACCCTGCCGCGCAACAACACCGGTACCCCGAGGAACGACGCCATCGGCGGATGGTTGGGTGGAAAGCCGACAGAGCGGGGGTCCTTGGCGAGGTCCGCCAGCCTGAGCGGCTTCGCGTCGCGGATGAGCACTCCCAGGATGCCGCGGCCGACGGGCTCGTCCCCGATCGCGGCGCGCGTCGCGTCGTCGACACCAGTGGTGTGAAACCGCTCGAGTCGTCGTCCCGACGGATCGACGACCGCGAGCGCGGCGTAGCGCGCACCCGTGAGCCCCGCCGCTGCCTCGACGATCCGCTGGAGCAGCGCATCGAGCGAGAGCTCCGAGCTCAGCGCGATGCCGGTCTCGACGAGCAGCCGGAGGCGGTCTTCGTTGGAGCGCTCGGTCAACTCGGCGTGAGTGGCTGTGCGACCCCGATCATCGAGTCACGCGTGACGAGGGAGGCGAGGGCGTCTTCGTCCAGCTCGTCCGTCCCTTCCGGCCGGCGCGGAACGACGAGGTAGCGCATGTCCGCAGTCGAATCCACGACGCGAACCTCGATGCCCTCGTCGAGCGTCAGGCCGAACTCCTGCAGCACTCCTCTCGGGTCCGAGACGGCGCGGGATCGATACGGCAGGCTCTTGTACCAGTCGGGCGGCGGCCCCAGCAGCGCCTTCGGGTAGCAGGAGCAGAGCGTGCAGACCACCATGTGGTGGACGCGGTCCGTGTTCTCGAGCGCGACGACACGGGGCGCCTCGCCGGGATCGAGGCCGAGATCGAGCGCGGCGAGCCGGGCATCGCCGAGCAGGCGCTCCTTGAAGTCGTCGTCGACCCACGCACGGGCGACGAGGCGTGCACCGTCGGCGGGCGTTCGGGAGACGAGCCAGTCGACTCTCTGGCGGATGTCCTCACGGGCGAGAACGCCCTTTTCGACGAGCAGGTCCTCGAGAGCTCGCACGCGTGCTGCTGCCGGCGGCCCGTCCGCCGTCGTGACGGGCTCGTGGTCGTGGTCATGGTCGTGGCTCATGCTGCGCTCTCGAGCCAGTGCTCGAACACGTCGGCGACGACGCGATCCCCGCTCGGCAGGTCGAAACGAACGAGGTAGAGCTCGAGCTCGGGAAGCCCATCGCTCCCGTAGGCACGCGTCTCCGGGTTGCGGAAGCGGCCGTGTAAGCGCTCCACGGTCCCCAGGTTGCCCTTGAGGTACCCGGGGGTCCGGTGGTGCCCCTCGTGGCGGCGGGGCGACACGCGAACGACGTCTCCTGGCGCGAAGCTCACCCGCTGCCGATCTTCTCGTCGATCTCGCCCGGCGCGAGCACGCCCTTCTCCGTGAGGATGGTCTCGACCGAGAAGAGCCAGCGTTCGTAGTACGCCGCCGACTCGTACGCCTCGGGCTCCATGCTCTCGATACCCCGCCGAAGCTCGTCCACGTTCATGACGCCTCGAGCGCTCAGTGTCCCGACAAGAGCGTCCATGAGGACCTCCCAGTCGGCGAGCTCGTGCTCGCTCCGGTCGATGGGAGCGTCGGTCGGCCACCCGCCCCGGTCGTGCACAGCCCGCTCCACGACCGGATCGTAACGCGGCTTGACACATACCGATATGGGTATATATTTGCCGCATGGCACGGGCAGCGACGACCGCCGACGCCTTCAACGCGGTAGCAGAGCCGAGGCGGCGACAGATCCTCGACGTGCTTGCCCGCGGCGAGCGACCGGTCAACGATCTCGTCTCCGAGCTCGGGCTCGCGCAGCCTCAGGTCTCCAAGCACCTGCGCGTTCTTCGCGAGGTCGGGGCCGTCCGGATGCGCGAGGACGGTCGTCGTCGGCTGTACCGGCTGAACGGCGCTGCGCTCAAGCCGATCCACGACTGGGTGCAGGCGTACGAGCAGACATGGTCCGAGCGTTTCGAGCAGCTGGACGCGGTGCTCGGTGAACTCAAGACGAAGGAGGAAGGAGATGGCAGTGACGGGTAGCCGGAAGGCGACGGTGACGCTTCCGAGCGACACGCAGATCCTGATCACGCGGGAGTTCGACGCTCCGAGAGCGCTCGTCTGGAAGGCGTGGACCACTCCAGAGCTCGTACGACGCTGGTGGCACGCGAACCGCGGCGCGATGACGCTCTGCGAGATCGACCTGCGGGTCGGCGGAGCCTGGCGCTACGTGATGGTGACGCCCGACGGCTTCGAGGTCGGGTTCCATGGCGAGTATCGAGAGATCGTTCCGCACGAGCTGCTCGTCTCGACCGAGGCGTACGAAGGGATCCCCGACGCCGATGTCCACGCCGCTGTCGACACGCTGACCCTGACCGAGTTGAGCGGCGGTCGGACGCTCATGACCGTGCTCGTCGACCACCCGACGAAGGAGGGGCGCGACATGCACATCGAGTCGGGGATGGAGGACGGCATGCAGGACGCGCTCGACCTTGCCGAGGAGGTTGCAATCTCGCTCGCCTGATCGCGTGACCTGAAGAAATCGGTCATCCTCCCGCGTCAGAGGGGTGACTGGACCCCGACCTCGAGGACCTCTACCGACGGCGCAACGGCGCGTTCCAGGTGATGCTCGCGTCGGCGTCGCGCGTGTCGCAGGCCTCTGGCGAGAAGCACTCCGCGCCTGTCGGCCACGGTCACAAGAACCGCGGAACTGTCATATAGGAGTCATGAAGAGCTGGGAGCAGTGCTCGGACACGGAGCTGCTGCTTGCGGCACGCACGTCGTCTGAGCCGTTCGGCGTCTTCTACGAGCGCCACGTTGCCTCGGTGCTCGGGTTCTTCCGACGTCGGGTGGTCGGGGTCGAGGAGGCGTTCGACCTCACTGCCGAGACCTTCGCGGCCGCAGAACGTGACGAACAACCTGGCGCCCGATGGCGCTCCCGTCTGGACGCCCGGGCGGCTCAAGAGTCGCTGAGGTGAATCGGGGCGAAATGGCGAAGCCCCGCTTTCGCGGGGCTTCGCCGTAGCAGGCCTGTAAGCCGGATTCTGTCGAGGGTGACCATCTCTCTTGGCGGTGCACCCGGCTCCTCGGCGGGCCGCGTCACAGGAGCCTGCTTCACCTTGCACCGGACGGGGTTTGGCGAGCCGGCCGTGTCGCCCCGGCCGCTGGTGGGCTCTTACCCCACCTTTTCACCCTTACCGACCTCGGTTGCCCGAGGCAGGCGGTCTCCTTTCTGTTCCACTTTCCGTCGGCTTTCGCCGCCTGGGTCGCCCCAGCGTCCTGCCCTGCGGTGTCCGGACTTTCCTCGAGCTCTCCGCCGAAGCAGGAGCCCGCGGTCACCCGGCCTGCACGGCTGATGGTAACGAGATCTCGGCGATCTGTTCTTCCGACTCGGCCAGTATCGACTTGCACTCCGGGCACGCCTTTGCGCCACGCACGTGCATGACGAACTCCCCGCACACGAGGCACTCGAGGCTCACGCCCCGAATGAGCGCGGCGAGCTCCTGGTCGAGCGAGCGGTTGAGGGGCGCAACGGTCATCAGAGGCTCCTGAACACTCCTGTCACCTTGCCGAGGATCTCGACGTGCTCCGGGAAAAGCGGCTCGAGCGCCGCGTTCTCGGGCTGGAGGCGAATGCGTCCGTCGCGCTCGCGATGGAACGTCTTGACAGTCGCCTCGTCGGCCGACTCGTCGTCTCCGACGAGCGCGACGACGATCTCCCCGGCACGCGCGTCGGACTGCTTTCGCACGACGACGATGTCGCCGTCGAGGATCCCGGCCTCGATCATCGAGTCGCCCTTCACCCGGAGAAGGAAGTCGGCGTCGCGGCCGAGTGGCTCGGGGACCGCGATCTCGTCCTCGATCGCCTCCTCTGCGAGCAGCGGGCCGCCGGCGGCGATCTGTCCGACGAGCGGGAGCGTCGGCGTCGACGCCTGACGGGTCGGCGCCTCCTCGCGCTTACGGCCCACGAGCTCGATCGCTCGCGGCTTCGTCGGGTCGCGCTTCAGCAGCCCCGCGCGCTCGAGGTTCGCGAGGTGCGCGTGCACGGTCGACGGAGAGGCGAGCCCGACGGCGTCGCCGATCTCACGGACGGTGGGTGGATAGCCGTGCGAGTCCACGTACTCGGCGAGGAACTGCCAGATCTCCTGTTGTCGTGTCGTCAGCATCGGATCTCCAGTCTCGGGGACGAACGTATGTTCGTCACAGGAGGGTAGATCCCTCCCCGGACGACGTCAAGTCGGCTTGCGTGCTGCGAAAGCGGCTTGCTCGAGCTCGTACGGGTTCTCGACGGTCGTGTCGACGAGCTCGAGACCCGCTTCGGCGATTAGGCGCTTCCACGTCGCCTCCGCAAAGACGCCGAGGGTGTGCCGGTCGTGGACGACCTGAAACTCCTCGCCTGGGCCACGCGTGACGATCACGTAGTCGACGTCGTACGTCGAGCCGTTCGCGGGGTGAATCCACTCGAGGTAGCGGAGGCTGCGCCCGTCGTCGGCGTCGTGGCCGCCGTGATCCGTCTTCGGCTGGAAGATCTCGTTCGTCGCGTCGGGGGTCAGGATCACGACTCCGCCCAGCCGGGCGTGGATCGCGGCCGTCTCGATCGCCGCGCCGAGATCGTCCTCGGTCAGGAGGTATGAGATCGCGTCGTGGATGAAGACGACGTCGAACGCGCGGCCGAGCCGGAGCGTCCGCATGTCGCCCTCGAGGTGCTCGCACTCGGGGTTGAGCGTCCGACTCGTCGCGAGCATGTCGGGCGAGAGGTCCGTGAGCGTGCACTCGAAGCGCGCCTTGAGGTGCGACGCGTTGTTGCCACCGCCGGAGCCGAGCTCGAGGAGCGTCCGCGCATCGGGCCCGACGATCTCGTCGACGACGCGCGTGACGAACGCGGCCTCGTCGGTGTAGTCCGACGGCTGCGTCAGCAGGTGGAACCAGGGCGCGAGATCGGAGTACATGTGCATCGGGGCCAGACCGAAGTCTGACCCCGAGATGCGCCTCATGCGCTGGAGAGGACTTGAACCTCCACGGCCTAAGTGGCCACTAGGCCCTCAACCTAGCGCGTCTACCAATTCCGCCACCAGCGCGCGCCTGAGAAGTCTAGAGAAGGTGGAACAGCAGGATCGTGTTGATCCCGAAGATCGTCGCCACGACCACCGTCAGGCGCGTGAGGTTCCGCTCGACGACGTGGGTGCCGCCCTGCGAGTGCGGCGTGAATCCGAGGCCGCCCATGCCGGCCTCGCGCCCTGAATGCATGAGGACGAGCGTGATGAGCCCTGCGCAGAGGAGCACCTGGATCACGGCCGAGATCTGAAGCCAGGGCATGGGCGCGACAGGGTAGCACCGGCGGTACGCTCCGCCCGTGGCCGACGACGCCCGCGCGCGCATCCAGAAGCTGCTCGTCACGGGCGACAACCGCCTCAAGCAAGGTGTCGCACCCGAGAAGGTGCGGGCGAGCTACGAGGAGGCGCTCGCGGTCGCGCGAGAGGCCGGGCTCGAGGACGCGGTCGAGCCGCTCGTCGAGGTCAGGCTCGCCGATCTCGAGCGGCTCGCTGGAGAATCTCCTCCACCCGTCCCGCCTGCAGTCTGACGTCGTGGTCACCCGCCGCGTCGCGCCCGGCGAGGTTGGGGCGCGGGAGCGAAGCCGCCTGCGTCAGCGCCGACAGGAGGGCGTCGTCGTCGAGCGGATCCACGAGGACTCCGGACTCGGGCGTCACGAACTCGGGTGGTCCTCCAACAGACGTTGCGACGACCGAGCGCGCAGATGCCAGTGCCTCGAGGGTGGCGAGCCCGAAGGGCTCGGTGAGGCTCGGCTGGCAGACGACGTCGGCGGCTGCGATCCACTTCGGGACACGGTCGTGGCTGACGCGGCCGGCCAGGTGGATCCCGTCGCGGCCGGTTAGTGCGGGGCGGAGCGGCCCGTCTCCGACGAAGGTGAGCGAGCCCTCGCCTCGGCGCTCGAATGCTCGCGCGAGACGGAGGACGTTCTTTCGCTCACTGAGCCCACCGAGGCAGAGGAAGTGTGTCCCCGTGTCGTTCCAGCCGATCTCGGCGCGTGCTTCGTCGGCATCGCGAGAGCGTAAAGCGCTCGACGTCGACGCCGCAGTCCACCACCTCGGTCTTGCCACGTGCATCCGGCACGGCCGTCTCCAGCTGGTCGCGTAGCCAACGCGAGACGGCGACGACCGTCGAGGCGCGGCGCACGACATGCCTGGTCGCCGCACGGATGCCCGGCACCGAACCGACGTTTGCGACGTCCTGACCGTGGGCGGTGACCACGAGCGGTACTCGCGTCGCGAGCGCGGCGGCGAGCCCGGCCGGGACGAGAAAATGGGCATAGGCGACGTCCGGCTCGAAGCGGCGTGCCGCGCGTCGCGTGCCGAGGAAGAGGTTCGCGTGCCGACGCTTTCCTCCACGGCGCGAGTCGACGACCGCGCGCTCGATCTCGTGCCCACGCGCGAGTAGCTCGTGCTCGAGGTTCGCAACGAAGACGCCGAGGTCCGGATCGTCCGGGCCCGGGTACATCTGGGAGACGAGGAGGATGCGCATCTGGCTGCTCAATCGTGACGATTTCGGCGCTGAGCTGTTTGTCCTCGGCCCATACCCTCTGGTCATGAGTGAGCACGACGGCTTAGAGGACGATGTCGTCCTCGACCTCACCGTGCTCGTCGGCATGTGGGCCGACAGCACGCGTGTTCATCGCGCACAAACCGAGTTCACGGTCGACTTCGTTCGGAACGTACCCCTGCCACTCGGTCGTGCGCTCGTGGCGCGAGCGGTGGTCACCCCGGTCGTCGCGGTGGAGCTTCGCGATCAGCTGGCGACGCTACTCTGAGTGGTCCATGCCCGAGGAGACCGGCGATCGATAGGAAGCCCTTCCCACGCCGCGGGGTACTCGAGAAGGGTGTTCTCTACTGGTTCCGTGCCCCTCGCGAGCCGTCTCGTGAGCCGGACCCCGAGGTGCTCGAGGTTGTCCGCCGCGCACACCAGCGTCAGATTCGCGAGTACCTCGAACAGCGCAGGCGCGCGTCGTAGCGCGCGCTACCCGCGCGTCACCTGCAGAATCCCGAGGCACATCTCGTCCGTCGTCCCTTCGCCCCAGAGGATGTAGCGAGGGGTCTTGGGGATTCCGTGGCCGCCGTGCGTGCGCTTCCGGACGTCGTGCCGGCACGTGACCCGCACGACGTCGCCAGGCTCGGCCTTGACGGGCTGCTGGAGCGTGTACGCGTTCTGCCAGTGGAAGTTCCAGCTCGGGATGGCGAGCAGAACCTTCGCCCGCGGAGTGCCGGGGTTGAGCTCGAGCTTGATCGACGACCCGAGGAGATGCATGTGTCCAGCGGCCACGTAGATCGTGGTCGGCTTCGTGATCTTGCGATCGCACCTCGAGATCGGGCTCGGCTGCGGGTTCGCCGCGCTGCCGCGACACAGGATGAGGAGACCGGCCGCGGTGAACGCGGCGTCGGAGCCGTACTTCCGCGTCAGATCGAACAGGGCCTCGTTCCGGTTGCACAATCTGCCCTGCTCGCCCTTCGCGCACGCCAGCTCGACGGGTCCCGGTAGGAGGATCGTCTGCAGCGGCTCGAGACCGGTCGAGGCAGGCGCCAGTGTGAGGAGAGCGTGGGATCGGTCCGGTGCTCGACCGTTCAGCAGGTTGTAGTGGACCTGCATCACGATTCGGCTCCCTGCCGGCAGGGTGACGCCGGTTCCCTCAGGAAGCCGGTTGCCGCCCCAGCCGGGAGCCCAGGCCGCGACCCAGTTCGCGTTGTTCAGCGCCTCGCCCAGTCCCATCCCGCTTTCCCCGGCGGGAAGCCCGGTGCCACCGAAGCACGACCAACCCGTGCCGGCGTCACCCGCATCGAGTGTCTTCGCGTCCGCCACCTGCGCGGCCGGGACTTTGAAGAGGATGACGTGGTGCACGATCTTCGCCTGACCGGGCTCGATCCGCGCGGACGTCACGAACGAGTCGCCGGACAGCTGCGGGTCGAGGAGGAAGCAGCGGTAGTCGTCCGTTACGCCCTTCGCCGCAGACGGTGTGTACGCGGACTCCATCTTGAGATCGACGAGCCGCTCGCCGTTCCGGACCTCCGGCTTTTGCGGAGCCGCGGGCTTCGCAGCCGGCCCGTCCACTCGCGCTCCGGCCCTGGCCCACGCGAGGATGGTCGCGCGCTGCTCTGCGCTCAGGATCCGAGTGTCCTGGCCGACGTATGACGGTGAGCTCTTCCCGGGCGGCCACGGGGGCATCAGCTGCGCCTGCACCGCGGCTGCGATTGCGGGCGAACTCGCCCGTATCTGCCGCGCCGTCACGAGCGCGAACGGCGCGATTCCTCCGGGCCGATGACAGCCCGCGCACTTCTCCGCGATGATCGGTGCGACCTGGTGGGTGAAGCTCGGTGGCGCGGCGGAGCCCGCTCCACCGCGGGCTGTCGCGAGTGCCGCGAGCGGTAGGGCGAGCGCCACCAGCGCTGCAGTCCCGATTGCTATTCGCGAGCCGTTACGCATGTTGGGCGTCATATGTACCCCAAAGAGTCCTCAGCACGCCACAGATCTCCCCCACGGTGCACTGCGCCCTCAGTGCCTCGCGCATGACCGGGAGGAGGTTCGCGTCCGACCGTGCCGTACTCTCGACCTCCTCCAGCGCCGCCGAGGCGGCGCCGGCGTCACGCTGTGCGCGGACCCGTGCCGTCCGCTCGCGCTGGCGGCGCTCGATCTCGGGATCCACGTGCAGGAGCTCGACGTCCTCGGCCCCATCCTCGGTGAAGGCGTTCACGCCCACCACGGTCCGGGCGCCGCTCTCGACATCGTTCTGAAAGCGGAATGCGGAAGCTTCGATCTCGGCCTGGACGAAGCCTTGCTCGATTGCGCTCACCGCGCCTCCGAGCTCGTCGACGCGCGCGATGAGCTCGCGCGCCCGCTCGGTCAGCTCGTCGGTGAGCGCCTCGATGAAGTAGGAGCCGCCGAGCGGGTCGGCGGTGTCGGTCGTGCCTGCCTCGGTCGCGAGGATCTGCTGCGTCCGCAGCGCGATCGTCGCGGCGTGCTCGGTCGGGAGCGCGAGCGCCTCGTCGAAGGAGTTCGTGTGGAGCGACTGCGCGCCTCCTGCGACGGCCGACAGCGCCTGGACGGCGACACGCACGATGTTGTTCTCGGGCTGCTGCGCTGTGAGCGTCGAGCCGCCCGTCTGTGCGTGGAAGCGGAGGGCGAGAGCGCGCGTGTTGGTCACGCGGAAGCGGTCGCGCATGATCTCCGCCCATAGCCGCCGCGCCGCGCGGAACTTCGCGACCTCCTGGAAGAAGTGGTTGTGGGCGTTGAAGAAGAACGAGAGCCGTTCGCCGAACTCGTCGGGCGACAGTCCGGCTGCCACCGCCGCCTCGCAGTAGGCGATGCCGTTCGCGAGCGTGAACGCGAGCTCCTGGGCGGCGCTCGCTCCGGCTTCGCGGATGTGGTACCCGGAGATGGAGATCGTGTTGAAGTCCGGCAGCCGCTCGGCGCAATACGCGAAGAGGTCGGTTGTGAGCCGCATCGACGGGCGCGGCGGGAAGATGTAGTTGCCGCGGGCGACGTACTCCTTGAGCACGTCGTTCTGCACCGTGCCGCGAAGCTTGTCGCTCGGAACGCCCTGGCCCTCCGCGACGAGCTCGTAAAGGAGCAGGAGTAATCCGGCGGGGGCGTTGATCGTCATCGAGGTCGAGACCCGGTGGAGCGGGATCCCGTCGAGCAGGGTCTGCATGTCCGCAAGCGAGTCGATCGCAACCCCGGTGCGCCCTACCTCGCCCTCGGCGAGCGGGTCGTCCGAGTCGTACCCGAGCTGGGTCGGGAGGTCGAACGCGACCGAGAGCCCCGCCTGGCCGCGCTCCAGCAGGTAGCGGAAGCGAGCGTTCGTCTCCTCGGCCGAGCCGTAGCCCGCGTACTGGCGGATCGTCCACGGCCTGCCGCGGTACATCGTGGGGTGAGGGCCACGAGTGAACGGGTACTCGCCCGGGAGCTCGAGTTCCCGGGCGCCGACATCCGCTGCCGTGTAGACCGGCTTGACCTCGATGCCGGAGTCGGTCAGCCGGCGGTCGTCCGCGGATGTCACGGTTGGGATCGTACGGCGTCGGAAGGCGGGTTCGGTGCGACCCTCCGAACGGGTGCCTCAGTCGGGAAGACGCGGCGGCCCGTCCCGCTGGGGGTCGCGGGCACCGAGCTCCTGGAGCGCGAGACGGACTCTACGGACGCTGTCCTCGTACTCGTCCAGCCTCCCGTCGAGCGCCGCGTCCAGGGCTTGCAACACCCGTTGGAACGCGGGGAGCCCCCGATCGAAGATGTCCTGGCCGACGGGTGTCAAGGTGAGCAGCGTCGAGCGGCCGTCGCGCGGGTTCGGGCGCTCGTCCACATGGCCCCGCTCGATTAGTCGGGACACGACGTCGCGCACGGTCGTGCGCCGGACGCCCATGGCGCGTGCGAGTGTCGATCTGGTGACGGGTTGCAGCGTCCCGACGAACGAGAGCGAGCCGTACTCGCGCGCATCGACCCCGGCGGCGCGAAGCTCGGCGTCCGCGATCTCGAGCCCGTAGCGCGCCGCGACGAGCAGCTCCTGGAGGATCGCGCCGTGGACGATCGGCTCGGTCGCGTGCATCGGCCGATGATAGGAGCGCTATCCGCGAGCGATCGTCTCGGTCTTCCGTGTGGCCGGGTTCACACGGAGGATGCGTTTCGACTCCCACGCATTCGCATAGACCGTGCCGTCGGGAGCCACGGCGACGCTCGAGATGTTCGGGTGCGACAGGATCCTCGTCGTCGTCGACCCGTCGGCGGCGACACGGACGATGCCCCCTCCCGCTCCATTGCGGACGACGTCGCTCGAGTAGATGCTCCCGTCGGGCGCGGCGGCTAGCGAGGTCGTGATCCCCACGTCGCCCCCGAACGTCGTGATCGTTCCTGCCGTCAGATCGATCCGCCGGATCCGACGGTTCTCGGTGTCGGCGACGTAGAGCGCGCCGTCGCGGCCGATGACCACTGCGTGCGGGTGGAAGAGCTTCGCCGCGATCGCCGGACCGCCGTCGCCGGCGAATCCCTCGTTGCCGTCACCGGCGAGGGTGGTCACGGTTCCGTCTGGCGCGACCTTCTTGATCCAGCCGACGTACACGGTGACGTAGAGGTTGCCCTGCTCGTCGACAGCGACCGAGCTGGCGTCCATCGCGGGCGAGATCCGGGTCAACGACGACCCGTCAACGCGGTAGACGGCACCGTCGTGCGCGGCGGCATATGCCTTCCCGCCTGCAACCGCGACGTGAAAGACGGGGAAGTCGCCAGAGATGCTCGTGGCGCGCCCGTCGGTGAGCCGTAGGAGCGCACCCTCGCGGAGCTGACCGACGATGAGGGCTCCACCGGGCTCGGCGGCGAGAGCGATCGGGTCGAGCAGCAGTGGGTCGCGCAGGATGTCGACGTCGACCGATCCGAGACCTGTGCTGCGGCCACCAGCCGATGCGCAGAGTGCAAATCGCCCTGGGTGCGGGAAGCGGAGCGTCGCGGCGTACCTGCCGGCCTTGCCAGTGCGCAGGAAGCGAGCGCGGATCGTCTCCGGACCACGGGCCTCGAGCGTTGCCTTCGCGGCTGGTCGGATCGAGATCACGGCACGCCATGCATTTCCGACGACGGCCGTACGCGGGATGGACACGGGCTGGACGCGTGGAGGTGTCGCCGCGGCTGCCGTCGTCACGGCAGTAGCGGTGAGCGCGAGCGCAAGGGCGAGGCGCATGGTTCCTCCCAAATAGGGCGATCTCGCCCTATTTATGGCGATATCGCCCTACTTTGTCAAGCTACAGGACGCCGCCCGCGCGCTCGATCGCATCGAGGGCGATCCGGCGGCCGGTCTCGATGTGCTCCCGGATCGCGGCCCGAGCAGTGGCGAGGTCGTGCGAGGAGAACGCATCGACGATGCGACTGTGCTCCGTGACGAGGTTCGCATGGCCCTCGACGTGTCCGCCACGGATCACCTGCATCATCAGATTGACCGAGAGCTCGCGGTAGAAGCGCGAGAGGAGCGCGTTTCCCGCGAGGTCGATCTGGAACTCGTGGAACGCGGCGTTCGCCACGTCCCACTGGTCGTGGGAGATCGCCGCGTCGGTCGCCTCGAGCAGCTCGGAGAAGCGGTTGAGCCGGTTCTCGGCAACGGTCGCGACGGACCGCTCGGCTGCGAGCAGCTCGAGCGCAAGACGCACGTCGTACCCCTCCGCGACGGCGCGGGCCGTCACCGGAGCCACGAAGTAGCCGCGCCGCGGCCGCACGGTGAGCAGCCCCTCGGAGACGAGTCGCGTGAGAGCATGGTGGACAGGGCTTCGCGACACGCCGAGCTCGTCGGCGAGGGCGTGCAGACTCAGCTTTCCCCCGGCCGGCTCCTGCCGCGTGAGGATGCGCGTCCGAAGCTCGTCGTAGACCCGTTGATTGAGGTTGGCCGCGACCAGCGTCTCGGACATCGTGCTGGACCTAACATGTCACGGGCACCGAGGCAACCGGTGGCTACGCTCCGAGTGTGAAGGTCAGCGTGAGACTGTTCGCGGCCCTGCGCGAACGAGCCGGTGCCGGGGCCCTCGAGCTCGACATGGCCGACGGTGCCACGATCGGCGACGTTTGGCCTGCGCTCGGACTCGGCGACGAGCCGCAGGGCCTGCTGTACGCGCGGAATCGGGCCTATGTCGAGCGCACGGAGTCGTTGCAGGTCGGGGACGAGGTCGCGGTGATCCCGCCGGTCTCGGGGGGTTCGTTCCGACTGTCCGCGGACGCGCTCTCGATCGACGCAGCCGTTGCAGAAGTCCGCGACCACGAGGCCGGGGCGATCGCGACGTTCGTCGGGACGACGCGGGCGCGGGCGCGCGGACGTGACGTGCTGTACCTCGAATACGAGGCGTACGAGGGCATGGCGGAGCAGGTCATGGCCGATCTCGCGTCACAGCTCGTCGATCGGCACGAGCTCTGCAAGGTGTCGATCCACCACCGGGTGGGCCGGGTCGACATCGGTGAGACGAGCGTCGTGATCGCCGTGTCCGCGCCGCATCGAGCTGCGGCGCTCGCCGCGTGTCGAGAGGCGATCGACGAGCTCAAGGTCTCGGTCCCGCTGTGGAAGAAGGAGACGTACGTGGGAGGCGACGAGTGGATCGGCCAGGGGTCGTAGAGCGCGATCCGGATCCGCGGTACGACCCGGTCGAGGTGCCGGACGCTCCGATGTTCCCGACCCCGGACCCCGAGCTCGGGGGCGAGCGAGGGTACGAGCCGATCAAGCCACGGTCGGGCGTCGGAGATCTTCTGAGGAAGCTCTTCGCGCCACTGATCGGGCTCGGTCTCCTCGTCCTCAAGTTCGGCGGGCTCCTCCTCAAGTTCAAGGTCGTCACGACGGGCGCGTCGATGCTCGTGTCGATCGCTGCCTACACCTGGATCTGGGGCCTGCCCTTTGCGATCGGGTTCGTCCTGCTGATCTTCGTCCACGAGCTCGGCCACGTCCTCGAGCTCCGCCGCCAGGGCGTGCCGGCGAGCGCTCCCCTGTTCATTCCGTTCGTCGGGGCTGTCGTCGGGATGCGCGGGCTCCCGGACGACGCGTGGAAGGAGGCACGTGTCGCTCTTGCCGGGCCGATTCTCGGATCCATCGGTGCCGCGGCGTGCTGGATCGCCGGTGAGGCGACCGGATCGGAGCTCCTGGTCGCGCTCGCGTTCGTCGGGTTCTTCCTCAACCTCTTCAACCTCATCCCGATCGTCCCCCTCGACGGAGGGCGGGCCGCCGGGGCGCTGCACCCTGCCCTGTGGTTCGTTGGCCTGCTCATGATGGTGGGGCTCGTCGCGTTGCGACCGAACCCGCTGCTCGTCGTGATCGTCGTCCTCGGCGGCCTGGATCTCTGGAGCCGATGGCGGAGCCGTGGTGATGCGGGCGACTACTACCGGCTGTCGGTCGGACAGCGCGTGACCGTGGCCGTCGTGTACCTCGGGCTCGTGGCCGCACTCGGGCTCGCGATGTCCCTCACGCACGTCGAGCGCACTTTCTGATGGCAAACAGCGCGGGGGTTCCGCGCCGGATCTTCCGGCACAGCGCCGAGCCGCTCGCCGCCGACGTCTCGCTCATCGCAGCGGAGTTCCTCGCCGGCTTTCAGCTCGTGGAGAAGATCGACCGCCCGGCCGTCTCGATCTTCGGGTCGGCGCGCATCCACGAGGGCTCGCAGACCTACGAGCAAGCGCGTGCGACGGGCCGTGCCTTCGCCGAGGCGGGCTTTGCCGTGGTGACCGGCGGAGGACCCGGTGCGATGGAGGCCGCGAACCGCGGGTGCAAGGAGGCGGGCGGCCTCTCCGTGGGGTTCAACATCGCGCTCCCGTTCGAGCAGGAGGCCAATGCCTGGTGCGACCTTGCGCTGACGTTCGACCACTTCCACGTTCGCAAGGTGATGTTCGTCAAGGCCGCCGAAGGGTTCGTTATCTTCCCGGGCGGTTTCGGGACGCAGGACGAGCTGTGGGAGGCCCTGACGCTGCGCCAGACGGGGAAGATCGGGGACTTCCCGATCGTGCTGTTCGACTCGGACTACTGGGGGGAGCTGCTCGACTGGGTCCACGACGAGATGCTCGAGGACGGACTCATCTCGCGCGATGACTACAGCGGAATGTTGCGGGCGGACGAGCCGGCCGCCGTCGTCGAGCTCGTCGTCTCGCGGTATGACCAGCGGGTCGCGGAGGGCTCGACGTGACGATCGACGACGCAGTTCGTCGAATTCGCGAGCAGGCCGAGGTCGAGCCACGCGTCGGCGTCGTCCTCGGGAGTGGGCTCGGCGGCATTGCGGACGAGCTCGAGTCGCGCGTCGAGATCCCCTACGGCGAGATCCCCGGCTGGCCCGTGTCGACGGCGGTCGGCCACGCGGGCGTCCTGGTCCTCGGTTCGCTGGACGGCGTCCCTCTCGCAGCCATGCGGGGACGCACACACCTGTACGAGGGCGTCGGCGCCGAGCAGGCCGCGTTCGGCGTGCGCGTGCTCGGCAGGCTCGGCATCGGCTCACTCGTGGTGACGAACGCCGCAGGGGGGATCGACCCCGACCTGCGGCCGGGTCAGCTCGTGCTCATCTCGGACCACGTCAACCTGCAGGGAACGTCGCCGCTCGTCGGCCCCAACGACGACGCCCTCGGTCCGCGCTTCCCCGACATGAGCGACGCGTACGACCCCGACCTGCGAGCGCAGGCGCGCGCAGCCGCCTCACGAATAGGCATCGAGCTCGGCGAAGGTGTGTACGCCGCCTGGCTCGGACCGCAGTTCGAGACGCCGGCCGAGATCCGGTTCATCCGTACCATCGGAGGCGATCTCGTCGGGATGTCCACTGTGCCAGAGGTCATCGCGGCGAGGCATATGGGGATTCGCGTGCTCGCGATCTCGGTGGTCACGAACATGGCCGCCGGTGTTCTTCCGGAGAAGATCGACCACGAGGCCGTGCTCGAGGTCGGCGCCGGCGCGGCGGGCTCGCTTACGTCGCTCCTGCGAGAGCTCCTTCCTACACTCTCTGCGTGAAGCTCTGCGACCTTCCGTCGGTCGACGAGCTGCTCCGCGACGAGCGGCTCGCGTCCGCGCCGCATGAGCTCGCGGTCGCGGCGGCGCGCGGCGTTCTGGGCAGGGCACGCGAGCAGATCGGCGCCGGCCAAGAGCCCGAGCCGATCGTCGACGCTGTGCTCGAGGAGCTCGAACGAGCTCGCCGGCCATCGCTTCGGCGAGTGCTGAACGCGACCGGTGTGCTCGTGCACACGAACCTCGGCCGCGCGCCGCTGGCAGCTGCAGCGCTCGAGCGTGTCGCCGAGGTCGGCGCTGGGTACTCGAACCTCGAGTACGACCTCGAACGGGGGGAGCGCGGTTCGCGGCAGGACCACCTCGGGCCACTGCTTGAGCGGCTCACAGGAGCCGAGGCGGCGCTCGTCGTGAACAACAACGCGGCAGCAGTGCTGCTCACGCTTGCCGCCATCGCCGAAGGGCGCGAGGTCGTCGTCTCGAGGGGCGAGCTCATCGAGATCGGCGACGGCTTCCGCATTCCCGAGGTCCTGGCGCGGTCCGGCGCACGGCTCGTGGAGGTCGGGACGACAAACCGAACGCGTGCCGAGGACTACGAGCGGGCCATCGGCGCCGAGACCGCAGTGCTCCTTCGCGTCCACCAGTCGAACTTCCGCGTCGTGGGCTTCGCCGAACGCCCTCGGCTGACGGAGCTCGCAGAGATCGCGCGGCGCCACGAGCTTCCACTCGTGGACGATCTGGGCTCAGGTGCGCTCGGGAGCGTCGGCGACGAGCCGACCCCGGCCGAGAGCCTGACCGCGGGGGCAGATCTCGTCTGCTTCTCGGGCGACAAGCTCCTCGGCGGGCCGCAGGCGGGCGTCGTCGTTGGCAAGCGAGGCTTGATCGAGCGCCTTCGGCGTCATCCGCTTCAACGTGCGCTCCGCGCGGACAAGCTGACGCTGGCGGCACTCGAGGGAACGCTCGCACTCGGGCTCGATCCGGCGAGGCGCGACGACGTGCCGGTGTTGCGCATGCTCAACGAACCGGAGGAGGTCGTCCGCGCGCGGGCGGAGCGGCTCGCCGAGCTCGTCGACGGCGAGGTCGAGGAGACGGTTGCGCGCGTCGGTGGCGGCGCGCTCCCGCTCGCGGAGCTTCCCTCGTTCGCGTGCGCCGTCGAGGAAGAGCTCGCAGAGCGGCTTCGACACGGTGAGCCGCCCGTGGTCGCCGTGGTGCGCGACGGACGAACGCTCCTCGACTGCCGAACGCTCACCGACGCGGACGTGGACGAGGTCGCGCGCCGCCGTGGCTTCTGCCCGAGAGCGATGAGCGAGCCCGCCCCGGAACAGGCCCTCTGGGACTTCCTCCGTGGCGCGATGATGACGAAGGCCCTGGGGATCGTGG
Organism: uncultured Gaiellaceae bacterium; assembly: GCA_963709715.1. Classification (GTDB taxonomy): domain Bacteria; phylum Actinomycetota; class Thermoleophilia; order Gaiellales; family Gaiellaceae; genus GMQP-bins7. Next base: position 25,146 of record CAVPXQ010000006.1, on the reverse strand, counting down.
CCGACCTCGGGATCGCGGAAGCGCTCTCTGACGGCCCGCGGCCCGTGGCCGAGCTCGCGCGGGACGCGGGAGTCGACGCCGACGCCCTCCATCGCATCCTGCGCGCGCTCGCGAGCGACGGTGTCTTCGCGGAGGAGAAGCCCGGCGTCTTCCGAGCCACTGAGCGCTCAGAGCTCCTCCTGCGCCCCGGCTGGAAAGCGATCGCACACCTCTTCGGCGACGTCTTCTACGAGGCTGTCGCCGACCTCGACCGCGCGGTGCGCTCGGGGTCGGCGACCTTCCCCGACAGGTTCGGCGACGAGTTCTGGCCGTGGCTCGGCGCGCGCGCCGACGAACGTGCCACGTTCGACGTGGCGATGGCCGACGGGAAGGAGACGAGCGCCGTCTCGGGCGGCCGGGGACTTGAGTGGCGGCTACGACGATACCGTCGTCGACGTCGGTGGTGGCAACGGGGCTCTGCTGATCGGTGCTCGCCGCGACCGGCCGGAGTGCGGGGGATCGTGTTCGACTTGCCTGAGACCGACCGCGACGAGGCCTCGTTCCCGGAGAACGTCAAGTTCGTCCCCGGGAGCTTCTTCGACCGTGTGCCAACGGCGACGCTTACGTCCTGTCGGGGATCCTCCACGACTGGGACGACGAGAGTGCAACGGCGATCCTGCGCACGATTCGTACGGCCGCTCCGCCCGGTGCGCGGCTCTTCGTCGTCGAAACGGTCCTCGACCCCGGAAACGATGCCGAGTGGCGCAAAGTGGCTCGACCTGCTGATGCTCGTGCTCGCCGGGGGTCGTGAGCGGACCGAGCATGAATGGCGCCGGCTGCTCGAAGGCGCCGGGTTCGAGCCGGTGGCGATCCAGGACGGCCTGATCGAGGCGCGATGGGCCTGACGGTCGGGACCGCCGGCCACATCGACCACGGGAAGACGTGGCTCGTCCGCGCGCTCACGGGGAAGGACACCGACCGGCTCCCCGAGGAGAAGCGGCGCGGGATCTCGATCGATCTGGGATATGCCCCGCTCGAGCTCGCGGACGGCAGCCGGCTCTCGGTTGTCGACGTCCCCGGGCACGAGCGCTTCGTGCGGACGATGGTCGCCGGCGCGACCGGGATCGACCTCTTCCTCCTCGTCATCGACGCGGGCGAGGGCGCGCGCCCGCAGACGCGCGAGCACCTCGGCATTCTCCGCCTTCTCGGGATCGACCGCGGCGTCGTCGCGCTGACGAAGATCGACGCGGTCGACGACGAGACGGTCGCACTCGCGGAGGAGGAGGCGCGTGAGCTCGTGCCCGGGGCCGAGGTCGTGCGGGTCAGCGCGAAGACGGGCAAGGGCCTCGACGAGCTGCGCGCAGCGCTGGCGCGGCTCGCGAGCTCTGTCGAACACGCGCGAGGCGAGCGTCCGACACGTCTCTATGTCGACCGGTCGTTCTCCATCCCGGGGTTCGGCACCGTGGTCACGGGGACGCTGTGGTCGGGCTCGGTCGGCGTCGGGGACGAGCTCCGCCTCGAGCCGTCGGGGCGGGACGTTCGCGTCCGCAGCGTCCAGGTGCACGACGAGAACGTCGAGCGCGCTGGACCCGGCCAACGTGTCGCCGTGAGCCTCCCGGGCGTCGACCGGCGCGAGGTGACGCGAGGCGAGGCGCTCGTCGCGCCGCGCGCGTATCCGACGTCGTACCGGCTCGACGTCGTGCTCGAGGAGGTTGCCATCATCGACGACGGCGCGCGCGTGCACGTCCACGTCGGCACGGCCCACGTACCGGCACGGGTCGTCCGTCTGGGCACGCGGTTCGCGCAGCTCCGCCTCTCGGCGCCGGTCGTCGCGGCCCGCGGCGATCGCGTGATCCTGCGCGGCGAGACGACGCTCGGCGGGGGGCTCGTCCTCGATCCCATGCCTCCACGGCACCGGGACGAGACGAGGCTCGAGCTCCTCGAGCGCGGCGACGTCGCCGCGACCGTTCACGCGCCCGTTCGACTCGACTCGCTGCGCTTCGTCCTCGACGGTGAGCTCGAGGGAGTGGAGCAGGCCGGACCGTGGATCTTCTCGGCGACGTGGCTCGCAGCGCTACGAGGCGGATCTGCGAGCGCGGATCGAGGCCGCGGATCGCGCTCGATCCCGGGATCGCTGTGCCCGCCGCTCGCTGGGCGTCGGACGTGCTGCCGCTCCTGCCGTTCGAGCGACGCGGCTCGAAGCTCTACCTCCCGGGGGCGATCCCCACGCTCGACGGCCGTCGTGAGGAGGCGGATGCCCTCGAAGCGGAGCTCGCCGCCGCCGGCGTGAGCGCGACGAAGGTCGCGGACGACGAGCTCGCTCGCTTCCTCGAGTCGACGGGAAGGCTCGTGCGGCTCGGAGACGGCTATGCGATCGGGGCGGAGCCCTTCGAGGTCGCGAGGGACGTCCTCGTCACGGAGTGTCGCGCCGAGGGTGGAATCACGCTTGCCCGCTTTCGCGACCTCGTCGGAACCGGGCGGCGAGACGCACAGCTGCTGCTCGAGCGCTTCGACGCGGACGGGCTCACGCGGCGTGTCGACGATCGACGCGTTCTGCGGCGTGCCGCGCGGAGCGAGGTCAGGTACAGGGAGTCGTCGTGATCGCGCCCGAAGGGCCGACCTTGTACCAACTCTGGCCGTTGACCCGGCTTCGAACGCAATAGGTCGTAGCGCTCACTGAGATGATCCTGATGTTCCGGATGCCGGTGCTGTACGTCGCTCGGAGCTTGGCGGTCGTCATCCCCATGTACGTGCCGCCGTTGTCGAGGTAGTAGGCCTGGAACGCAGGCCCGGCGACGCCGATGTTGGATTTCGCGGCTGCGTCGTTCGCGCGGACCCGCGCTCCCATGTAGGAGGTGACGGCGATTGCCAGCAGGATTCCCATCACCACCACGACGGCCAACATCTCGACCAGCGTGAACCCGTCCTCGCTTCGGCCCATGCTGCGGTCATCGGCGCCGCGCATCACTCACTTGAGTGACGGCAGCGTGTGCCTAGCTCCACTCGGGCTCGTCTTCGATGCCGACGCCGTCGGCGACCCGAGTGATGTAGTTGAAGTAGCCGATGACCTGGATCGCGTCCGAGACGTCGGTGTCGGTGAGGCCCTGCGCACGGAGGACGTCGATGTCGGCCTCGTCGACCTCGGCGGCGAGCGTGCGTCAGCTTCACGGCGAAGTCGCAGAGCGCCCGCTCGCGCGGAGAGAGGTCGGCCTTGCGATAGTCGTGCATCGCGTGCTGAGCGGTCTCGTCGTCTGCGCCCTCTGCACGGAGGTCGTCGGCATGTGCCGCCGTTCAGTAGTGGCAGCTCTGCTCGGCCGAGGTGACGGTCGCGAGCAGCTCGCGCTCTTGTCGTGAGAGCCCCGACTCGCCGAACATGATCGCCCTGTAGAGCTCGATCGACGCCCGCAGCACGGGCGGGTTCAGGCTCATGGCCTTGAGGATGTTGAAGACCTTGCCGGCCCGCTCGACCGCGGCGTCGTACTCCTCCTTCAGGAGGCCGTCCGCGTCGCCTCGTCGATAAGCCGCAGTGCGCTGGCCGGATGATGGTAAGGCACGACTGCGGCCAGCGACGTCGGATCGCCACGCGACAGCTCAGCGCGTCTGCGGGAACCCGAGGTCGACCTTGCTCGTCGCCGGGTCGGGCCAGCGGCTCGTGACCGCCTTCGTGCGCGTGTAGAAGTCGATCCCCTCCGGGCCCGTAGATGTGCCGGTCGCCGAAGAGCGAGCTCTTCCAGCCGCCGAACGAGTAGTACGCGACACGGGCACCGGGATCGGGACGTTGATGCCGACCATGCCGACGTTGACGTCGAACTGGAACTGCCGCGCGACGCCGCCGTCTCGCGTGAAGAGCGCGACGCCGTTCCCGTACGGGTTGTCGTTCACGAGCCGAAGCGCCTCGTCGTACGTCGGCGACGCGGACGACCGAGAGCACGGGCCCGAAGATCTCGTCCCGGTAGGCGTCCATCTCGGGCGTCACGTCGTCGAGCAGCGAGACGCCGAGGAAGAAGCCGCCGTTGTCGGGCGCCGTCTCGCGGCCGTCGGCGACGAGGGTCGCGCCCTTGCGCAGGCGCCGCTCTCGAGGTACGACGCGACCTTGTCGCGGTGCTCGCGCGTGACGAGCGGGCCCATCTCCGAGGCAGGATCGAGGCCGTCGCCGACCTTCACCTTCGGCAGCCGCTCCTTGATCGCGCTCGACGAGCTCGTCGCCCGCGTCGCCGACGGCGACGACCACGGAGATCGCCATGCAGCGCTCTCCGGCCGAGCCGTAGCCGGCGCTCACTGCGGCGTCCGCGGCCATGTCGATGTCCGCGTCCGGGAGGACGATCATGTGGTTCTTCGCGCCGCCGAGGGCCTGCACGCGCTTGCCGTGCCTTCGGTCCCGTTCTCGTAGACGTAGCGGGCGATCGGAGTCGAGCCGACGAACGAGACGGCGGCGATGCCAGGGTGCTCGAGGATCGCGTCGACCGCGATCTTGTCGCCCTGCACGACGTTGAAGACACCGTCGGGAAGGCCCGCCTCCTTGAGGAGCTCGGCGGTCAGGACCGACGCCGAGGGATCCTTCTCCGACGGCTTGAGGATGAACGCGTTCCCGCACGCGATCGCGGGCGCCCACATCCACATGGGCACCATCGCGGGGAAGTTGAAGGGCGTGATCCCCGCGACGACGCCGAGCGGTTGGCGGATCGCGTACACGTCGATCCCGGTCGACGCCTGCTCCGAGTAGTTGCCTTTCAGGAGCTCCGGGATGCCGCAGACGTATTCGATGACCTCGATCCCGCGCTGCACCTCGCCATGCGCGTCGGATAGCACCTTGCCGTGCTCGGCCGTCAGCAAGCGCGCGAGGTCGTCTCGATGCTCGTCGAAGAGCTGGTAGATGCGGAAGAAGAGCTCGGCGCGCTTCGAGAGCGACCACGTGCGCCACGTCGCGAACGCCTCCTTCGCGGTGGCGACCGCGCGGTCGATCTCCTCGGTCGACGCGAACGTCACCTCGCCCGTCTGCTCGCCGGTTGCGGGGTTATAGACCGGCCCTGTGCGTCCAGACGCGCCACGAATCGGCTCTCCCGCCGATCCAGTGTCCGATCGTCCGTAGCTCCGTCGTCACCGCTGCGCTCATCACGTCCTCCCTGCGCCGCCTGCTCGTCGGGCCAAGCGTAGCGCCCTCAGGCCGGGATGATCAGGCTCTCGAGATCTCGGGGGTAGTAGGTCAGGATCTCGCTGCCCGACTCCGTCACGAGGACGGTGTCCGAGTGCCGGAAGCCGCCGAGCTCGGGTGAGTAGAGGCCCGGCTCGACCGTAAGGACCATGCCCGGACGGATCTCCGTGTGATCGCCCGAGTCGAGGAACGGGCCTTCGTGGTAGCGAAGCCCGATCGCGTGGCCCGTATGGTGGCGCCAGCGATCCCAGAGCCCGTGCTCCTCGAAGTAGGCCCGCACCTCGCCGTCGACCTCCGAGCACGTCCGGCCGGGCCGGATCGCGGCGAGTGCGAGATCCTGGAGCGCGACCATGTGCCCGAACATGCTCTCCTGCTCCGGCGTGGGGTCCCCGACGAACATCGTCCGCTCGAGCTCGGAGAGGTAGCCCCACACCGGCGCACTCGCGCCGGTCACGAGCACGTCGCCGGACTGGAAGACGAGATTTCCTGCGAGTGCGTGCGGAATGGCCGAGTTGCGGCCGATCTGCCCCCGATAGCCGGCGTGCGCCCCGTTGGCGACGAAGCTCTGCGCGCGGTAGATCTCCCCGATCGCGTCGAGCATCGCGAACGTCGCCTCGTCGCTCGCGCGCTGAGAGGCCTCGGTCTCAGTGACGCCGACGCGCGTATAGCGCTGGAGGAGGCGGTGCGCGAGGTTCCCCCAGCGAACGCTCTCGCGAATCAGAGCGATCTCCGCGAGGGACTTCACGGCCATCTGGCTCTCGAGCTGCTCCGCGACGCGGACGACGGTCGCGCCCGACAGCTCCGTGAGCGTCGGGCCGCGGTAGCCGAGGATCCACGGGTAGCCGTCCTGATCGGCGCCGATTCGTCCGGTCAGCCCCATGTCGGCGAGTGTCCGCGCGAGCACCTCCTCGGCCCGTGGATCGCCGGGGTACTCCTGATAGTGCTCGACACGGTCGAGTGCCGCGGTCGCACGTGCGTGCTCGAGCTCGAGACGGGGAACGACGAGAGCGCGCGTTCCGTCCGCTCCGAGGACGAACGCGATGGGACGCTCAGTCGGAATGAAGGCGAACCCCGCGCAGTAGAGGACGTACGAGGGGTCGAAGAGCACGACGCCCGAGAGTCCGCCGCCCTGCGCAAGCTCGAGGAGCGCAGCGCAGCGCGCGCGATGCTCTTCCGGCGCGATCGCGATCGACGTGAGCACGCTCGGACCCTAGTGCGTGCGGGAAACCCCTGGATCCGGCCGCGGCGGGGACTACATTCAGACCATGAAGAAGTTCCTGATCGGCCTGGTGCTCGTGGGCCTGTTCGCCGGGATCCTCCTCATCGCGGCGACCGCACAGAACGAGGGCTGTCCGCCATGGAAGGATCCGGTGACCGTCGGCGGCGGCGGAGTCTTCTCGGACAACCGGGGCGACACCATCTGCAGGTGAGGGAAATGCCTTCGCCGGCTCGCGGCGCGGGTCAGCGGAGCGGCGCCGGAGTCGAACCGACCGAGCCGTGGGCTGCACGACCGCACGGGTTTTGAAGACCCGCTGGGCCACCGGGCCCATGCCGCTCCAGCTGCCAGGCTAGCGGCGTTTCGGGTCGAGACGAGCGGCCGGCGAAATGCCGCTGGGAACAACGCAGCCTGGGAAAGTGTGTGGCAATGTCCCTTGACGGCAAACGGCACTCAGCGAGTGTCGTTGCCCGAGTCTGCGGGAATGTCGCTTGACAGTCGTGCCGTCCCGCAGGAGTGGGTCGGTTCTTCAAGAAGAGCGTGCGATGTCCATGACGCGCTTCGAACGGTTCCAGCCGCTGGCCGGCGTTCTTTCGGGACTCTTCTTGATTGCGGGACTCGCCTTGACTTGGGGCGACCCGAGCAGCGAGACCGCGCTCGACGAGACCTATTCCTATTGGGCGGACAATCGAGGGCAACACCAGATCTCCGGCTTGCTCCTCGCACCGCTCATCGCCTTCCTCCTTGTCTTCTTCGGAGCCGGACTGAAGCGGCACCTGCGAGACGATCGGGACGCCGGGCATGGATCGGTCGCCTTCGGAGGCGCGCTCCTGGCAGCGGCGACCTTCGCGCTCGTTGGGATGCTCGAGGGTGCCGCGACGAACGCTGCCCACGAGGGCGAACGCGGTGCCACGTACACGTTGAGTCAACTGCACTCGTACGACTGGTTGGCGTGGAACGCCTCGTTTGCGGCGGTGCTGCTGGCAACGGGGCTCGGCGCACTCCGAAATGGAGTGCTGCCTGCTCCCCTCGCTTGGGCGTCGGTCGCGATCGGCGCCTCTCTGCTGACGCCACTTGGATTCTTCGGCTTCTTCCTGCTTCCGCTCTGGCTGATCGTCGTGGGGCTGATACTCGCTCGCCGACGAGATACCCGACCGGTCGCAGTTTGACGCGCGGTTGTTCGCCTCACAGGACCTAGCCTCGCCTGCGTGAGCGTGCAGGAATGTCGCTTGAGCGGTTGCCGGCTCGTCCGGAGCGTTCGCTTCAATCGTCCCGCGATGATCAGTGGCGACCGGGCACTGGAGATCGAGGAGCGGTTGGCGCAACTACTCGACGTCGAGATCGATGAACTGCGCGACTTTCTCGCCGGCAATATCCGGACGAGCAGCACTCGTCGCACGGGCTTTCGTTTCCTACGTGGAACGCATGGCGGTCACTACGTTCGTGACCGCGAGGGAACCGACATCGTCCCGGCCGGCGTGTCCATCCGCTGAGATCCGCGCATTACCCGGCCGCGCTGACAACCTCTGAACGGGCCCGCACCTCCTGTCGCGACCTCTAATTCGCTGATTCGTCGCGACGCTCCCTGGCCGCATCGTGGTCGCGTTCGGACGAGATCTGTTTGTCGATTCTGTCTGCACGGCGCATGGCGTCGTACACCGCGTCCCAGTGACGCGAGACCTCACCGAGGGCACGGGCGGTGGTCAAGGCGGCTTCCTCGAGTCGTGCGTTGACCTTTTCGACCTCGGCAACGCGCTGCTCGAGGTCGCGCGAGTTTTCCGCGAGCTGGCTCAACTCCTCGGCGACTACCTCGTAGTCATCCACGTCTGGACATGATCACGCCGCTGTCAACCGAACGTCAGCTCGGGCGGGAGCGCTGCTACCGTGGTTCAGACACAGCTCCCTCCTTCCGCCGCTGCGCTCACTCCGAGTAGCGCCAGGTCCGAGCCGTATGAGAGAGGAGAGCGTGATGGTGCAGTCGCTGACCGAACCGCTTCCGGAGGTCGCAGCAGGCGGCCCTGAAGGCAGATCATTGGGAGCGCGATCGCGTGGCATGGAACCTTCCAAGAGACCCAGTAGAGAGCGTGTCCTACGAGGAGCTACCGAGACGGGCTCGACTGGGAGAGCTTTCGAGACTTGTACTACCCAGACAGTCGCCGACACAATTTCGAGGCCATCGTGGCGTACGGCGCGTACAAGAGGTCGCCCCACGCCGGCTCGCCAGCGAACGAAGCCACCCATCTCAAGGGTGATGCGATCTCGACCGAAGTCCTGTCTCTCGACGGGTGGGAAGACGAGGGCGGCGCGTCGCCCTAACCGCAGCTCGGGCCGCTCGAAGATGTCCTTGTGCGACGCAACACGGCGCGCTTGGTATCGCAGCTATGGTGAATTCGCGCGTTGGTTGTCTTTGAAGCCGTCGAGGCTTCGCACGTTGCTCTTCGACTGTCGCACCGACCTGGCGCAGCAGGGAGTTCGTTCGGACTCTCCTGTCCTGATAGAGCGAAGGAGTACGAAATGACCGCGATTCTCACCGAGGTCCAGAAGTCCGACGAGATGGTCAAGCTCGCACGCGAGCAGATCGACGCCTTCAACAAGGGCGACTGGGAGCTCCTGCGAGGAGTCCTCGCCTCTGACGTCCGCTACGAGGAGTTCGGAACCGAGCGCAAGGTCGAGGGCCCGGAGAAGATCGTCGAGCTCTTCAAGGGCTGGAAGACGGCGTTCCCGGATGTCGTCGGCACCGTGACAAGCTCCCTTGCCAGCGGCAGCAAGGCGGCCCTCGAGGTGACCTGGAAGGGCACCCACACGGGCCCGCTCACGACCGCCGAAGGGACAATCCCGGCCTCGGGCAAGATTCAGGAGACACCCGGCGCTGTCTTCTACAGCTTCGAAGGAAGCAAGATCAAGTCGATGCGCCAATACTTCGACTCGCTGACGCTCATGAAGCAGATCGGCGTGCAGTCCAAGTAGTCGCCGTCGAAGAACTGGGAAGGGGGCGGCCGGGCGGCCGTCCCCTTTCAAGCGAGACAACTTCAAGCGAGACACCGTCCCAGTCGCCAATGGGCGGAAGTGTCTCGTGACGGCACGGTAGGTTGGCCGTCGTGACCGAGGGGTGGATCGAAGGCGTCCGTTCGCTGCTCGAGGCTCCCTCGCCGGCGGTCTTGACGACCTACCGCAAGGACGGCAGTGCGAACGTTTCGCCGGTGTGGTTCCGTTGGGTCGAGGAAGCGCTCGAGGTCGTCATTGCCGAAGGCGACGTCAAGCTCCGACACCTGGCGCGCGACCCACGGTGCGCCCTCCTCGTGTTCGAGGCGGTGCCACCTTTCCGCGGCGTCGAGGTCCGCGGCGCGGCCGAACTCGTCGAGTGCGACGTCACTCTGGTGCGGGCCGACATCGCTGGGCGCTATCTCGGAGCGAGTCACGGCGAGCGATTTGCGGACGAGCGCAGATCGAGGCCGGGAGTCCTGCTCCGGCTGGTCGCATCCGATCCGCGCGTCTGGGACCTGGCGAAGATCCTGCCAGCTTGAGCGCAGCACGCCTGCCGTTCGGGCAGTCCGGGGTCCGATCGCCGCGGCTAGGTGAACGAGCCCGACGCGGGCTAGCTGTCTGCCGGGAGAAACGAGCCTGAACCGAGCTTCTTGGCCGCGCGCTTCTCGCTGCGGCGCTCCTTGAGCGTCTTCTGCGGCTTCTGCTTCTGCTGCTTCTTCGGTTTGTCGGAACTCTTGCTCATGACCCTCCAGGCCGTCTGCTCGAGTCGAAGCCTCCGCGACCACAAGGCTGGCCCCGCATGTCGAATCCTGTTCGCCTGAGCTCCTACGTCTCGCGCGCCGTAGCGCGTCGGGAGATTGCGGGCTTTCGGCCGGGGTTCTGGCAGCAGGGCCAGTCCAACCATCCTACTCCTCCTAGAATCAGCGCCGTGCAATCCTGGGATGTGAAGGAGATTGACGCACCCGAGGGGACGCGTCGGGCGGCAGCGCTCGAGACCGTCGACGGGGCCCGAGCGATCGTCATTCGCCTGGCGCCCGGTGAGGAACTCGGCGAGCACCAGGTGCGCGAGCGAGCCTGGCTGATGGTTGTCGAGGGATCGGCGCGTATCGAGGCCGGTGGCGACGTCGTCGAGGCAGGATCGGGCACGCTGCTGACGTTCGAGCCCGACGAGCGACACAAGGTCTCGAGCGCGAGCGGTAGTCGGATCGTGATGATCCTCTCGTCCTGGCCAGCGGAAGGCCACTACCCGTCCTGGCCCGGCGACACTCCTGCGAGCACCTAAGACGGCGTAGCTGCTTTCCAGACCTCGGACGTGCTTGCGTCGCGACGACTCGTCCGATGACACCACGCGCCCTAGCTGCGGTGAATCCAATCGCCGTCAACGTGGCCCAGGCGCCGCGCGAACACCATCCTCTTCCGGTTCGGGTCCTTCTATTCGGTCCTCGCCATGTCGTCGGCGCGTGTGAGGGGTATCACTTTGTCCCCGCCGGTCTGGAGTACGTAGCTTGCGATCGCGAGGACGGCTGCGATCGCAAACAACCATGGTGACCAGAACGGCCGCTTGGTCAACAGCGTGTAGACGCCGCGGCTCACAAGCGCAATCCCAAGACCCGCTGCCAGGTAGGCAGCGGCTACAGCCGCACCGCCTCCCTCGTCGCTCGACAAGCGTGCAAGTGGAACGGCGCTGACTAGCCAGAGGGCAATGCACGATGCATATCCCACGAGGCGACGCCGATCGAGACGTTTCGTACGATTCCGCTCGTACGTCTCCCTGTCTCCGCTGTCGTCGCCGGTGAAACCTTGACCAGGGTCGCTCATCTCGTCACGACTCGCTCTCGCGCTGAGTCCTCGCAGCCATCATCGCAGCCAGTCGTGCGTCCGGGCGCGTGCATTGCGAGAAGCCTTGTCGGGGCCCCCGCCTCGAGCTTCGCGAGACTCGCGGCAATCTAGGCCAGTGCTACGTTTCGAGGTATGACGACGTCCGACTTGGACAGTGAGCACGACGCCTGTCCGAACTGCGGGTCACGCGTGGAATCCGCGATCAGCGCTCCCGGCGACGAGCCACTCCGTGAAGCAACGAAGCGGCGCTGTCCAAGCTGTGGCGAGGTCCTGCGGCGGGAGATAGGGGGCGAATGGACGATCGACGACGAGAAGACGAGTTAGTTTTCGCGGTGCCGGGGTAAGCGAGTTCCACGAGCCCCACCACGCGGCGCACGGATCGCGCCGCTCTCTGATGGTGGCGCGATCGAGCTCGAACGCTGGGGGCCACACTGGCGCGCTTCGACCCGCACGTGTCGCGAGGCGCCATCGTTTGCGTCCGCTTCGCCAAGCAAGTTCATTCGCATGCCAGGAAGGTCCGCGGCGAGTATGCGGGAATGTCTCTTGAGCTCGATTCCGCCGGTGGCGGTCCCGACTCTGTTCAACACACGGACATCGGAGTAGGGTCCTCGCGATGTTCGGCTTCGCCGCCCGTACGAAGGCCGTCACTCGGCGGATCCAATCTCTCGCTCAGCTCAACATCGAGCTTGCGAAAGCCGAGGGGAAGCAGAAGGCGACGGCGCTCGGGATGGCAGGTGCGCTTGGTGCGGTGGCCGCAGTCCTGGTCGTCTACGGGATCGGGTTCGCCTTTGCGACGGCCGCAGCGGGGCTCAGCGAGGCCCTCCCCCTGTGGCTGTCGCTCCTCATCGTCACGGGGGTCATCCTGGTGCTCGCTGCGGTCGCGGGACTCCTCGCCCGACGATCAGCGCGCAAGGCGTCGCCACCGAAGCCGTCTCAGGCGATCGAGGAAGCGCAGCAGACGGTCGAGGCGTTGCGAAGCCATGTCTGAACGGACGCCCGAGCAGATCCGCCTGGAGATCGCGGCCGAGCGCCAGGCTCTCGACGAGGACCTGTCCAACTTGCAGTCCGAGATCCGCTCCCTGGCTGTGTTCGTCGCTGCCGGCCTCGTCGTGGTGGGGCTGGTCTCCTGGCGCAAGGGCAAGCGCAAGGGCGCTGAGACCGTCTGGAAGGTCGTGAAGTAGTTCGCTGACCTGTGCGAGTGATGCGGGAATGTCGCTTGACGACGTGATCGTCACGACGGTCAGCCAAAGGTCGTTACGATCGATCGGCGGAAGGTAGGCGATGACTCCTGACGAGAGCGCATCCGTGGTGCAGGAGTTCTACGAGCAGTGGAACTCCGGGGCGATCGACTTCGAGCGTCTGGTCCACCCGAAGATCGCCAACAACCAGCCCGGGCGAGAGACAGAGGTGGGGCGCGAAGCCTTTCAGCATGCGATCGAGGGCGTGATGGGGGCAGTTCCGGACTCGAAGTGGACGCTCCTCAAGCTCATCACGAGCGGCGATCTTGTCGTGTGCCACAACCGATGGAGCGGCACGTGGGGCGGCTCGATCTTCCGTGGCGTCGCCACTCCGTCAGGGAAGCGCTTCTCCGTCGAGCACATCCATATCTACCGCGTTGAGGATCAGCAGCTTGCGGAGCATTGGGTTGTCCGCGATGACCTGGGGATGATGATGCAGCTGGACGCGCTGCCTGTGTAGGGACGGAGTCAGCGGCTGGCTTTCCATGCACAGCACTGACAGGTGCGCGAGCGTGCGGGAATGTCGCTTGGGCCGGAGAACGTTTGTCAGCTCTCGGCCGGTTCCACGGTAGGAGCTGCGCCGGCGTAGACAGGTGCCCCGAGCTGCTCCATGAAGCCGAAGTCGTCCCGGTGGTTCCAGAGCTCGGCCACCTTCCCATCGGAGCCGAACCGAAAGATGTTCACGCCCGAGAAGATGGCGGACTTTCCCGTCGGCGTAACATCACCCCAGTTCCCGGAGACGTCGCGCTCGCCGTCCAACGTGCTGCGACGAAGTCGCCGTCGCCAAGCACGAGGTCGACGCGCCAGTGGGCATCCGGGAACGCGCGACGGAAGTCACTCGCGATCTTCGCCATGCCCATCCCGCCGGGAAGAGCCTCGGTGGGACGCAGGTCATGGCGGACGTAGTCATCCGCAAACACCTCGTGCGAAAACGCAACGTTGCCATGGCTCCACACCTCTTCGTAGAACCGTCGTACCAATGCCTTGTTCTCGGCGACGCCCACCGAAGCATCCTGGTCGCTGACGTTTCCGGATGGCGATCGTAGTGCTCGCGTTCGCACCGTGCTAGTCCGGCTGCAGGCGCTCACCTGCCCGAGTGTGCGGGAATGTCGCTTGACGGGTTGCTTGATAAGCCTGCGCGCTCAGAAGTGATTCGTGTACGAGAGGAAGCGCCAGCCGTCCGGAGTGGTAAGCAGCTGGTAGCTCGTCCAGGTGTCTCGGAGCACCTCGCCGTCAGCGTTGGCCGCGTTCCAATGAGCAGTCGCGAAGACGGAATGCTCGCCGAGGTGGCGAACGTCGATCTCGACGGCCGTCCACGTCACGACGCCCGTGAACTTGTAGGCGGCGATCGCCGAGGCGAAGTGATCTCGAACCGCGTCGCGGTCTGTCATGTGGATCGCCTCTCCTCGCCGAACCGCGAGAAACGGCCAGACGCAGAGACCGGTCACCGCTTCGACATCCCGGTCCGAGTAGCGGCTGGCGTACTCGTCGAACAGCGAGTCGACCGTGGCGGACATGAGAGGACTGTCGCAGCGGTTGCAGCTTCGGTCAATCGAGAGTGGCGTCTTTCCGTTGGGCGAGTGTGCACGAATGTCGCTTGACGAGGACGAGCGGCTCCGCTCCTGATGCCGAGCTCGAGCGCTTCCTCAGGAGCGTCGCGCCCAGGAGCTGACTACCTACGTCAGACCAACCCGGGACCGTGTGTCCGGCCGTGCATCTCGTACGATGGCGGAGGAGGATGCCACGTGGCGACGTCTGATCCGATCGCCGAGATCATCGGGGACTATCGAGCCTTCGCGGCGATGCAGCGCGACCGTCTTGCTGCCCGCGGCATCGACATCGCACCGTACCCGCTCAGCCACCTCGCCGTCCGCGTCGCCGATTGGGACCTGTACGTCCACCAGCGCACGCTGCTCGAGCGCCATGCGAGGTGCGAACCGCGAGAAAGTCTGGAACGGGCGTCCGATCTCCTTGATCGTGCTCGCCGAGCCGCTCGATGTCCTCGATGGGACTCCGGTCTCGCGCATCGAGCTCATCCCGCCCGTTCACCAGCGCGTCTACCGGATGGGCCTCGAGCACCTCGGCGTCGTCGTCGGTGAGGAGTTCGACGAGTTCTCGCGAGTGCATCGGGCCGCGCTGACCGGGCAGCAGTTCCAGAGTCCCGATGTCGAGCCGGTCTACGTGCTGTTCGAGGACTTCACCCACGTGAAGTTCTACCGGCGCTCCTTCTTCGACGTCGTCGAGGACGAGGAAGGGCGCTTCGAAGGCTTCGTCCACGTCGACGACTGGGTGCCGCAGCGCCTCGTCACCGCCACCGGCCCGAACCCGCTCCCGCGGTGACCTAGGCTGCTTCAGGCCACGAGACCGCCCGCTGGGCCAGCGTTCACCAATGTTTCTCGGGCCTCACGCTCGTCGCCGCGAGGGGCCATCCGACTCCCCGCCAGTCGCGTCCAAGGAGCGAGCTTCCAAGCACCGTTGGGAACCGCACGTTCCGGCGCATGCGGCCGGCCGGGGCGGCAACAAGGGATAGCGCCCCGGCCGGATTCTTGTCGGTGCTACGAGACGGAGCGGGGACGCACGCCGATCCTGCGCCCGAAGTAGGCGCCTGCCAGGAGCCCTCCGCTGAGCAGCACGAGCCCCAGCATCGCGGCGGCTCCGATGCCGAAGTCACCCCAGCCGAAGCTGTTGCCGGAGCCGGTCGGCTGCTCCACAACCTTCGTCGGCTGACTCGTCCAGTCGAGCTCGTACCGGCGGTTGAGAGCGTCGCTGCGGGCGACGAGCGCAGCGAACTCCTGCGGCGTCATCCGGTTCGCGCCTGCCTGGTAGAGCTCCTTGAACTGCTGCGGCGAGAGGCGCGTGACCGCGTTCCCGTAAAGCTCGTTCAGCGCCTTGCTGCGGATCATCAGCGCCCGGTACTCGGGCTGGCTCATCCCGGCGGGCTTCGACGTCGCCGCCTGCGCGGAGGCGGCGAGAACGACGATGGCGCCGATGGTGGCGAGGACGGCGCCGATCCTCAACGTGGTCTGCGAGACGTTCACTTCTTCCTCCTTCGTTCCGGCGGCCGCCCCATGCGGTCTTTGCACAGGAGACGACAAGCGGCTAAAAGCAGCGCTTTCCGGGTCCTAAAGCGGCGCTAAAGGAAGGCAAGAGCGCATGGAGTTTCGGATCCTCGGCCCGCTCGCAGGTCGTCGAAGAGGGCCGCGAGCTTCGCCGCTCGGAGGCGCGAAGCAGCGCGCACTGCTCGCGCTGCTGCTGCTCGACCCCAACCGAGGTCGTCTCCCGCGACCGCCTGATCGACGAGCTCTGGGGTGGCTCACCGCCCGACACCGCCCGCGACGGCGCTCCAGGTGTACGTCTCCCAGCTGCGCAAGGCGCTCGGCCGGGATCTGATCGTGACGCAGCCCCCCGGCTACCTCATCCGGGTCAGCGACGGTGAGCTCGACCTCCATCGCTTCGAGCGGCTGGTGGCGACGGCGCGCGCGGAGGAGCCCGCCCAGGCCGCCCGGCTGCTCCGGGAAGGGCTGGCCCTGTGGCGTGGAGCGCCTCTGGCCGAGCTGGGCGACTCCTTCGCTCGCGCCGAGCGAGCGCGGCTGGAAGAGCAGCGGCTGGCGGCGCTCGAGCAGCGGATCGAGGCCGAGCTCGCGCTGGGGCGGCACGCGGAGCTGGTTCCCGAGCTCGAAGGGCTCGTGCGCGAGCAGCCGCTGCGGGAACGTCTGCGCGGCCAGCTGATGCTGGCCCTCTATCGCTGCGGCCGCCAGGCAGACGCGCTCGAGGTCTACCGCTCGGGCCGGCGGTTGCTGGACGAGGAGCTCGGGCTCAAGCCGGACGATGAGCTCCAACGCCTCGAGAGAGCCATCCTCAACCACGATCCTTCGCTCGAGTCGCCGGTAGTCGCCGGGGTCAAACGACCCTCTGTCGCACAGCGTCGCCGAGCGTCGTCACGATACCGAGGCGCCGGTTCCTCCCGACTCGGTCGCCGTGATCGACCCGCAGCGCTCCCGGGTCGTGGGCCACGTGCTCGTGGGCCGAAGGCCTGTCGCCGTCGCGATCGGGCACGGCTCGGTCTGGGTCGCCAACGCAGACGATGGAACGGTCTCTCGCATCCATCCGGATCGCCGCGAAGTCATCAGGACGATCGGAATCGGAGCACCGGCGATAGACCTCGCTGTCGCCACCGATGCGGTCTGGGTGGCCAACGGGAGCGACGGCACAGTCTCGCGCATCGATCCCAGCGCCGACGCCGTCGTCGAGACGATCGACCTGAGGGGCTCGAGCGAACTCGCCTGGAACCCGACCTACGCGGTCGACGCCGATGACGATTCCGTCTGGATCGCCGCGGGTACTCACCATGTGCTCCGCATCGACCCGGCGACGAACGAGCCCGATGCGATCATCGACGTCGGCCGTGTACCGATAGGCGTGGCACTCGGCGAGGAGGCACTCTGGGTGGTGACGACCGCCGAGCGGGCCCTGCGCATCGAGCCGCACACGAACACAGCCACGACCGAGGTGCCCATCGGGTACCCCGTCGCGTTGACGGCCGGGAAGCAGGCTGTCTGGGTCTCCGACTCGCGAGGCCAGGTCTGGCGCATCAACCCGGACACGGGAACGGTGACTCAGACGACCCCGGTTGGCAGAGGGCTCGTGGGCCTGTGCGCGACGGATGAAGCGGTGTTCGCAGCCAACAACGCCGACGGCACCGTCGTCCAGATCGATCCGCAGGACGGTCGGGTTGTAGGCCTCGTTCCGGTTGGCCACGCGCCGACCGACGTGGCCTCCTGGGA
Source organism: uncultured Gaiellaceae bacterium (assembly GCA_963709715.1). Classification (GTDB taxonomy): domain Bacteria; phylum Actinomycetota; class Thermoleophilia; order Gaiellales; family Gaiellaceae; genus GMQP-bins7. Next base: position 7,953 of record CAVPXQ010000006.1, on the reverse strand, counting down.
CGGGACCGTCTGGGTTTCGATACAGAGCGAGAGCGCGATGTTGAGCGCTATGTGACCGAGCTCGCGATCGGGATCTTCCCGGCGACGATCTCGGCGCTGACGTCCTCGATCTCGGCCTTGAACGAGCGAGGCACCCCCGCGCTGATCGTGCCGAGGCCGACACCGCCGTTCTGGAGGGAGAAGCGGGAAGTGCGACCGGTCTCGAGCGTCCCGCGCGCGAGTTCTTCGATCGTGTCGAACACGGCCACGTCCATCCTCTATCACCGCGCTCGTCAGGATGTGAGGGCCGAGGTGGGACTGGTCGACATCGACTCCGATCCCCCAGATTCCACGCTCGCTTGCCGCCTCCAGTGCCCCGAGTCCGCAGACGCTGGCGACCTGGAACACGACTCGAGAGCCCTTCGCGATCTGGCTCAGGGCGACCGACCTCCCTTTCACGGGGTCGAGGAAGTCGTCGGTGTAGCTGTTCAACGTCGTGACGCGAGGATTGGCTCCTCGCGCGCCTGCCTGGTAGCCGGCAATGAACCGCTCCACCGACGGCACCCGCTGGCCGCCGACCGAGCTGATCACCTCCTCCCCGGGAGAGAGCGTCAGCACGAGCGCAGCCAGGTGGCCGGCCAGATAACCGGCTTGCTCTTGGCTGAACGGAGACGTCCAGGACGTTCTTCGGGCGATGCGCCAGATCGTCGTGGGCGAAGTCGATGATCGCGAACCTCGTTTCGGGAAACCCGGTGGCGACGCTGTCGATCGCGGGGGCCGTAAAGATTCCCGTTCCGATGACGAGGTCGTACTTCTGTCGCGCGAGAAGTGAGAGGCTCGGGACGTAGCCTTCCTTCGGGGCGGGTGTCAGCACTCGCCCTCTGATCCCCAACTCTCGGACGGCCCGCTCGAGCCCGAGGTAGGCCCCGCGGCAATACGGGTTGTCGATGCCTGTCGGCTCCATGACGAGTCCGACTCTGAGGCGCCTTTCGCTCACCAAACCAGTCTCATCTTGTCCGATGCGCGTTAGCACCGTCGCTGACCATTTCGCGGCCTCGAAGGCCGACTACGAAGGCGGTGCTATTCGCCGGAGGCGGAGGCTGCCGTCCGCCCGTATGAGCGCAACCGGGCCGAGCTTGCTCGGCAGGCACTCTCCCTCGCACCCGTCTCTAACGAAGACGACCAGGAGGTCGGCATGGAGCGTTTCAGCTTCGCCTCGGACGTGGCGTTCGCGCCGCGTGGAGATGTGCTCGATGGTGTGACGATCGCTCCACTGACAGAGCCCTTCGAACGAGGGGCGCTCGTCCAGGCGGCGATCTTTCGATTTGAACCGGGCGGTCGGCTCGCTCGGCATCCCGCGACCCTCCCGCACATCATCGCCGTACTCTGAGTTCCGAGTACCTCTCAAGCTCGCATAGCGACCTTCAGCTGTCCTGGACCGTCAGACTCCGCTGACCGCTCCCGTCGGCGTTCATGACGTGGGCCTCGAGACGCCCGTCGCGGTCGCTGACGAAGGCGATCCTCCGCCCGTCCGGCGACCAGGAAGGACGGCCGTCTCGCGCAGGGTTCCGCGTGAGGTTCCGCTTTCCGCTTCCGTCGGCGTTCATGACGTAGATATCCCTGTTGCCGTTTCGTGTGCTCCGGAAAGCGATCTTTCGCCCATCCGGAGACCACGCAGGTTCGGCGTTATAGCGTGCGTTGTGCGTCAGCTTGCGGGTTCCGCTCCCGTCGGCGTTCATGACGTAGATATCCGAGTGCGACGAATAGCACGGACGAGGCCCCGTCCGGCACCAGTCCGGTGTGCGCCCGAAGGCGATCCGCCGCCCGTCGGGCGACCAGACGGCGGTCAACGGGATGTATGGGAGCCTCCGCGCTCCGCTCCCGTCGGTCGCTGACGAGGTAGCGCCCGAAGTAGATCGTCCGTCCGTCCGGTGACCAGACCAGCTGACCACCGCGACGAGGTCCTGTCGTTTCAGGAGTCCCCTCTGGCACACGGAGTGTCAGCCTGCGCAGCCCGCTGCCGTCGGCGTTCACGAGATACAGCTGGTAGCTGTAGAAGTCGCGGCCGCGCAAGAACGCGAGCCTCCGCCCGTCGGGTGACCAGGTTGGATAGTCGTCGCTCGCCCGATTCCGCGTGAGGTTCCGCTTCCCGCTCCCGTCGGCGTTCATGACATAGACCTCGGACTGGCCGTCGCGACGGCTCACGAAGGCGATCCTCCGTCCCGTCGGGCGACCAGGCAGGGCGAACATCCTTCGCCGGGTGCTGCGTGAGGTTCCGAGGCCCGCTGCCGTCGGCGTCCATGGCGTAGACCTCGCCGTTGCCGTCGCGCCAGCTGACGAACACGATCGTCCGTCCGTCGGGCGACCAGGCAGGAGCCTGCACGTCGAGTGGGGTCTGCTTGCCCTGGATCAGGCTCAGGAGGCGATCACCGAGACCGAGCGCCGGCGTGGCGAGCAAGGCCGCACCCGCGACGATCGCTGCGGCGATGGCGACGACCCGCCAGCGCGAGGGCGGCCGAGTGTGAGTTCCACTCCTTGCCCCGGCGCGGTCGAGCACGTCGTCCCAGTCGGCGACGACCGTCGGAACGGGAAAGACCCGTTCGAACGAATCCGCAACTTCCAGCTCAACGTCTGTCATCGCACTGCCTCCTCGTATGAGCGCCGGAGCGCAGCGTGCGCCGTGGCGAGCGTGGCCGAGACTGTTCCGACCTCGACCTCGAGCGCGACTGCGATCGACTGATAGTCGAGATCCGCGAAGTACCGGAGAAAGACGGCAAGGCGCTGGCGCTCGGGAAGGGCGGCGACCCAGGCCCGCACGGCGGTGTCCTGCTCGGGAACGTGATTTGCGGATTGAGTGGTCGCGCTCTCCGAGGCCCTCTCGAACTCCGACGCACGCCTGCGTCGCAACGCGAGAGCCTCGTTGATCACGATCCGCCACACCCACGCCTCGAGGGGCGACTCGAACTTGAAACTCGCCCGCTTCCTGACCGCGTGAACGAACGCCTCCTGTACGGCGTCCCTTCCTGCCGCTTCGTCACCGACGATCGCCGCGGCTGCCCGCACGAAGCGCGGCAACTCGGCTCGGTAGAGCGACTCGAGCTCCTCGATCCTGGCTCCGCCTACAACCATCTCAGCCATTCGATGCGCGGAGTCGGCCGCTGTGTTTAGTCAGCCCTGCAAGATCCTCGAGAACAGTCGTGTGGTTACTGAAGCAGCGGAGTCTCGACCGAGCAACGTCGAGAGACGCTTCCGATCATTCGCGCACCCAACAGGGCTCCACGTGAAAGCGGTCGGAGGAAGTGCCGAAGAACAACACGGTCGCATGGGCCAGTGTTCGGGAATGTCCCCTGACGCAGCCTGGGCCGAGGCCGATGAGCTACGGGTCGCGGAGCGGTCTACCCTCGAGAGCAACAGCGACGTGCAGCCGGAGGAGGCCGCCGAGAGAGGAGTCATGCGATGCCGCGGTACCTGATCTCGTTCGATGCCCACGCGATGGACCACATCCCCGACGAGGACATGCCCGCCGTGACCAACGCCTCGCTCGCGGTGGTCCAGGAGGCCATCAACGCCGGCGTGTGGGTCTTCGGCGGCGGACTGGAAAACCAGAAGGCGAGCATCGTGGCCACCGACGGAACGGTCACCGACGGCCCGTACCCGGAGGCCATCGGCGGACTCTGCGTCGTCGACGTACCCTCACGCGAGGAGGCGCTGGAGTGGGCTGCCAAGATCGCCGTCGCCTGCCGCTGTGCTCAGGAGGTCCGGGAGTTCATGCCCGACCCGACCGTAGGCAACTAGACGACACTAGCCTGCGCGAGTGTTCAGGAATGTCTCTTGACGTGGCTCGTCACACAGTCGGCTCGACGACCCTGGCCACGACCCAGCGGTGCTTGCCGATCTTGCGGTCCCGGATGAACTCGAGCTTCTCGTAGGTCGATAGAGCACCGTGGTAGAGGAAGCCGGCGGGCACCGAACCGGCGTCCTCCGGATATCCCTCGACGGTTCCCCCGCCCAGGCCCGCGATGAGATCGAGCGCGCCGGCGAGCGCCGCGGTGGCCACGCCCTGACGCCGGTGTCCCTTGCCGACGTAGCAACACGCGATCCGCCAGTCCGGCGAGGTCGTCTGATCCTTTTCGTACGCCGCGCGGTTCTTGATGCGCGGCACTTCCTCGGGTGCACCGAACTGACACCAGCCCACACAGTCGGCCCCGTCGAAGACAAGCGCCGCGTGAGCCGTTCCTGCCCGCACGCGAGCGAGCTTCCGCTCGCGCTTGGGGGGCACCGTGCCTTTGTTGTCTTCGTGGAACCCCATGCACCAGCAGCCACCGAAGATGCCGTTGTTGCGCTCCACCAACGCGGCGAACGCCGGCCACGTCGACTCATCGAGAGCCTTGACCGTGTATGCCGGTTCGACCACGAAGCCCAGCCTAGCCCGGTGGGATGCTCCGCTGCCGTGTGCCAGTGTTGCTCCTATGTCAAGAGCGGCGCGTTCTTCAGGGTGGTGTAGACGGTGCGTGCGAGCTGCCGCTTCAGGCAGCGGATTGCTTCGCGTCGGCTCTTGCCTTCGGCTTGCTTGCGTTCGAGGTAGGCACGCGCGGGCGGGTGGACGCGCGCCTGCGTGACTGCGATCCGGTGCAGCGCACAGTTGAGTTGGCGGTTGCCGCCGCGGTCGAGCCGGTGACGTCGGCGCTTGCCGGAGCTCGCTTCGAGCGGTGCGACGCCGGCGTGGCGGGCAAGCTGCGCGTCGGATTCGAAGCGCTCGATCGGTCCGATCTCCCCGAGCAGCTTGCTGGCGCTGATGGCGCCACAGCCGGGTAGCGCCAAGAGTGCGGGCGCGGTCTGCGCGGCTGCTATCTGCAGCTCGCGATCGAGGTCGAGGATCGTGCGCGTGAGGCTGCGGCAGCGGCCGACGAGCTCTCGCGCGATCCGTACCTGCGTTGTCTGCTCGAGGCGTGCGAGGCGGCGCCCGAGACGATCGAGCCAGACACCACGGTCGAGCGCACCGAGCGGGACGGCCCACTCCGGGTCGAGCTCGTGCAGATGCCAGCGCAGCCGCTGCTGAGCCCGCCGCCGCTCGTCGATCAGGTCGTCGCGGTGATCAACCAGCAGCTTGAGCTCGCGCAACCGCTTTTCACCCGGCCGCGGATGGTCGAGACGCGGCTCGCGCAGCGCCGCCCTGGCGACGGCGAGCGCGTCGATCGGGTCAGACTTGCCGCGCGTGCGGCCGGCACGCCGTTGCGGCGCCATCAGCTTCGGCGGCACCCGCACCAGCCTCTCGCCCGCCGCTACGAGCGTCCGCTCGAGCGCACGGGTCAGCTGTCGGCAGTCCTCGAGCGCCCACAACCGCTCACGTGCGAGCGACGCCGACCAGGCGAGCAACTCTGGAGCAGCAGCGACCGTCACCTCCGCCAGCGCGCGCCCGGCCTCGTCGACGGCGACTGCCGTCAGCGACTGCTTGTGCACGTCCACTCCGATCACGATCATTCAGATCGCCTCCTCCAACGTTGGGGGCGACCGGCGAGCGGACAGACCTCAATCGAGGCAGCAGCCACGCTCCTATCAGGTCACGCTCGGCGGTCTCGGGAAGGCGGCGGCGACACAACGCTGGCAAGTCAACCTACGGGGCGACATGCGGGAATAGAGTCAGCCGCCGCCGACCCGAGTCTGCGTCGTCGATCAGACGCCACCACCACCGGAGCGTGACATTGAGTCGGGAATGTCCCCTGACGGTGAGTCTCTACGGCAGGGACGGCGTGCGGAAGACAGCTTCAACGTTGTTGCCGTCCGGTTCGAGTGCGAACGCGGCGTAGTAGCGGCCGCTGTACTCGGGGCGAACTCCTGGCGCGCCGTTGTCGATGCCGCCGTTGTCGATCGCCGCTGCGTGCCAGCGCTCGACGCTGACGGTGTCCGACGCCCGGAACGGGATGTGCGCGCCCGTCGTGACGCGATCTCGACCTGGCTCTGTTCCGACCGCGTGAAGCGCGAAGTCGTCACTCGTACCGCGCCCGAACAGGACGTATGCGTCGCCTTCGAACTCACCCTCGCCTAGCACCACGAGAAGGCCACGACCCTAGTGCACCGCACGCCAGGGAGACAACGTCCGGGTGCGCGAGTGTGCGCGCGTGTCTCTCGGGCGCGGCTCGGACCCCCGCCTTTGGAAAGCGAGCCGCGCCCACTTCGTCTTGTCTCGCTAGCCCCCGGTGATCGCGCCCGATCCGGTGACGCTCCTCGTAACGTCCTGCGGATTGCCCGTGTAAACGATCGCGCCCGATCCCGATATGGAGGCATCGAGGCTCTTCGTCACAGTGATGAAGATGCTTCCCGAGCCGGCCACGGCTGCTCGTACGTCCTTCGCGACAAGCTGCGTGAACTGCACAATTCCCGAGCCGCCGACCGTGACATCGAGGCGCGTCGCAGTCCCGTTCCCGGTGAGCGTGCCACTACCTGGCAAATCCACCTCGAGGCTCTCGGCCTCGATGTCGTCTACGACGATGTTGCCGCTACCAGCGAGCGTCAACGCGTTCAGTGTCGGGACGGTGACCTCGACGCTCATCGGGCTCTTCGTCGAGAAACTGCCGGGCGTGTTGCCGATCACAAGCGTGCCGGACTTCACCTCGGTCGTCACGCGGTCAATCAGGTTGTCATCGGCTTTCACGACGACCGACTGCGACGCACCGACGCGAACCACGACGTCGTTGCTCCCCGCGAGCTCGACGCTCGTGAACGAGGCCACGTCACGGGTCTGGGTCACGGGCACGCCGGATCCCTGAGTGCTCGAGGTAGATGAGCCTCCGAACACGTCGAACTGATACAGGAGCGCAACCGTCAGTCCGCCGAGGAGAAAGGCCAGGATCGCGGCGAGCAGCCACCGAGAGCGGTGCTTTTCGCGTCCGGGGTGGACTGGTATTGGGGCGACAGTCATAGCCCCTCCCTTCTCACGCAATCGCCGAACCAGTGCACCTCGGCGTAGTCAAAGCCCCACTCGAGTCGGGCGCAGCGTGGGTACTTGTTGCCTTCATGAATACACCGCCAGCATCCCTGGCCATCCGGAACAGCGCATCGGTGTCGGGTGCGGAGTCGCGTGTGGGAAAGCCGCAGCTGCCTCGAAGGAGGAGACGGCCGAATGCCCGAGTGTGCGGGAATGTCCCTTGAGACGCAGGCTAGTGTTCGCCGAATGAAGACCTTCAACCTGAATAGCGACGAGTGGGACGCGACGAGGGATCGCGAAGGCTGGCGCTGCAGCGGCACGCTGGTGGGCGAACGGATCGGCGGTGAGCTACTGGGCGCGACCATGTCGCAGATCGAGCCTGGCAGCAGGCTCTGGCCCTACCACACGCATTACCTCAACGAGGAATGGGTGATCGTGCTCCGCGGCGAGCCGACGCTGCGCACGCCCGAAGGTGAGCATGTTCTGGAGGAGGGTGACATCGTCTGCTTTCCGCGCGGCAAGATCGGTGCGCACCAGATCAGCAACCGAACGGACTCGCCTGTCCGCGTGCTCATGCTCTCCTCGATGATCCGGGGCGAGATCATCGAGTACCTGAGCACACCGGCAAGGTTCTCGCAAAGGACGTCGACGACGAAGACGTCATGTTCGCGAGGCCTGGACCCCTACGCGGTAGACGTACTGGGAAGGCGAGGACTAGGCCGGCGCGACGCTCTCGTGTACCGACGAGCAGAGCCGCTTTCGAGAGTGACGTCGTTCGAGTGTCCGAGCGTGCGGGAGTGTCTCTTGACTTGTCTGGACGCTGCCGTGGGCCAGCGCAAGCGAGTCTCACCCGACGCTGCCCGTCACGACACTCAGGCCCCAGTGACACCGTCCTGCGCATCACGCAGTGGTTCTTGCCCTTGGGGCGCAGATAGGTGAAGCCTGTCTGCTCGTAGAGGCTGCGCGTGGTGTGTCGAGAAACTTGGCCGAGATCTCTTGCCCTGCGTGTCCTGCGGATAGCCCTCTACCACGCCGCCGCCCGCCTTTGC